>NZ_FQZF01000081.1 GCF_900141905.1 Muricoccus roseus
CCTCCGCGATCCGCGGGCGCGCGCCCGCGTCGCGGAGGTCGTGCGGCACGTGGACGGGCTGCGCCGGGCTTTCGTGGCCCGACTGCGCGACGGCGGCGTGAGGCCGTGTGGCTGCGGGCAGGCGAGCTGCCCCGTGTTCATGGTCCGGCCCAGCGTCGCCGCCGAGCTGGACCGCATTCGGCGGCGGGTGCTTGCCGCCTTCCGTGCCGCCGCGGGTCACTCGTCCGCCAGCCCGGCGAACTCCGGGTCTTCGTAGTGGCGGAGCTTGCGGGCGAGGGCGGGGGCCTTGCCCGGGCGGAGAAGGACCTGGAGGTCCGGGGAGAGGCGCATGGCCTCGTCGGGCGTCAGCAGCGGCCGGCCGGCGAGGTGCGTGGACGTGCCTTCGCTGACGCTGGCCTGCCCGCCGCCGACTGGCAGCCAGCCGGCCGGGCGGGAGGAACCGGAGGAGCTGGTGACGTACTCGACGGTGCTGTTGCCGAGGACGCGCGACAGCCAGTTGGCGGTGTCGAGGTCGGCGGGGGCCGAGACCTGCACGAGGCCCGAGTTGGCGAGGAAGGTCGCCGCCGAATCGCCGTAGGCGGCGCGGAGCTGGGCGAGGTCCTGCAGGATGAGCCAGAGCTGGAGTCCGAGGCCCGCCATCAGCCCGGCGGCGGACAGCACCGGTTCCAGCCGGCCGAGGGCGGCGAACTCGTCCAGCAGCAGGAGCACGGGCGGCGTGCCCGGCCGCTGCGGGGCGCGGGCCAGCTCCGCGACGGACTGCGCCACCAACAGCCGGAGCCATCGGGCGTAGGCGGCCATGCGATCGGGCGGCAGCACGAGGAACACGGTGGCCGCGCCGTCGCGGAGGTCGCGCCAGCGGAAGTCGGAGCGGGCCATGGAGGCGGCCATGCGTGGGCTGTCGAGGAAGTGGGTGTGGCGCTGGGCCGAGGAGAGCACGCCGGCGGCCTCGCGGTCAGCCTTGCCGAGCTGGCGGGCGGCGGCGCGCGACACCAGGCCACCGGCGGCGTCCGCGTCGGCCATCATGGCGCGCAGCAGGGCCTCCCACTCGCGGGGCGGCAGGGTGAGGAGGCGGCGCAGCTCCGGCAGGCCACGGCGCCCATCCGGGGCGCGGCAGGCGAGG
>NZ_FQZF01000078.1 GCF_900141905.1 Muricoccus roseus
GTCACGGCCTGGGCGGCGTCCGCGATGATCTGGCGGGCGCGGTCCGTCAGGTCGGCGCGGTCGAAGTCGAAGAAGACGAGGTAGGTGCGGGCCGGAGCCGGGGCCGCGGCGGGAGCCGGGGCAGCGACGGCGACGGGCGCCGGGCGCGGCTGGTTGAAGGCGTAGCGAACGCCCAGCATCACCGAGTGGTTCTCAGCGCTGTCGGCCTCGAAGCGACCGGTCGAGACGGTCTGCCCGCCCGGCGTCACCACGCGGCCGTTCAGGCGCGGCTCAAGCGTGCCCATGTACCGGTACTCGAGGGTCAGGGCGAGGCCGGGAACTGAGGAGATCGGGTAGGCGGCGCCCGCGATGCCCTGCCAGGCGAAGCGGCCGTCCGTGTCGTCGATCACCACCGAGTTGCCGCCGGGAACATTGCGGGTGCCGCGCACGCCGTCATATTCCGTCCACACGTAACCGGCGCCGGCACCGATATAGGGGACCACCGGGAAGCGGGGGATGACGAAGTCGTAGTAGGCATTGGCCATCACGCCATACTGGCGGATGTCGCCGCCGCCGTTCCGGAAGGCGCTGGTGGTACCCGGGCCGCCAAAGCCGCCCATCTTGTCCACCTCATTCTGGCGGTAGTTGCCCTCGATCTCGGCGCGGAAGCCGTTGCCGAAGCCCCAGCCGAGCGCGGCAGCGCCGACCCAGCCGGTGTTCTGGCGGGTCTCGCCATAGGCGGTGGTGTTGCGGTCGGTGAAGTAAGTGCGGTTCCCGCCACGCGCGTCGAGGTCACGGTCCATCAGCCAGTTCACGCCTGCGCCGCCGGCAATGTAGAGGCCAGTCACCGGCTGCACGGGGGTCTGCTGAGCCATGGCGGAGGCGGGCACCGCGACGACGGTGGCCGCCAGGAGGGCCTTACGGAACGACATTAGTGACAGATCCTTCGTTGGGGGGCGGGCCGCCATCAGTCGCGGCACAACCGAAAGTCCAAATGCGTTCGCGGGTTTACGGCCCCAACATCCACCAGGCTCGCAGGAGGCATACTGTGACCGGGAAGCCACAGAATCATTCCGTTCAGGTTGCAAAGAAGGGGCGGAGCCTTCCGGCTCCGCCCCTCCGATGCTGAAGTCGAAGGTCCCGCGGGATTAGCGCAGGACGATCTCGACGCGGCGGTTCTGCGGCTCACGCACGCCATCGGCGGTCGGGACCAGCGGACGGCTCTCGCCGAAGGC
>NZ_FQZF01000077.1 GCF_900141905.1 Muricoccus roseus
CTTCCGTAATGGGCCTTCGGGCGTCAAGCCCCTCGAGTGAGTACCACGTCGCCGGTGTCATGCTTCCGTCCGTGGTCGGCACGAGGCCGCCACATCATGCGGTCAGAAAGGAGCCAGCGGGCCAATCTAAGACGCGTGGTTCGCCCCAGGGGGTTTCCACAGCACTACTCCCGGCCTCACTGCCTCCCGCGTCCCGGCGACGGGACCTCAGACGAGCAGGATCGGACTGACCCGTCCTGCCCGAAGCTCCATCCTCTCCGCGCTGTATCAGGCTGCCTGCGCCTCCTTGCCCCAGCGGAACTCCGTGCCATCGGCCCACATGCGATGGAGGACGCTCCCGAGCTTACGGGCCAGCGCCACCTTGGCCCGCTTCAGGCCCCGGCGCCTGGCAACCTCCATCGCCCAGCGCTTGAGCGCGGAGAAGCGCGTCGGGCGGCTCAGCACCGCATTGGCGGCCTCATAGAGTGCGGTGCGCACCATGGCGTCGCCCACCTTGCTGATCCCACCGGTCACGTCCGTCTCGCCCGACTGGTAGCGCTTCGGCGTGAGCCCGAAATGCGCGCCTACCGCCTTGGATGAACTGAACCGGCGCGGATCGTCCACCGCCGTCCTGAAGGTGATCGACACCAGCGCCCCCACGCCTGGCACCGTCATCAGCCGCCGACAGACCTCATCAGCGCGCACGATCGCCAGCATGCGCCGGTGCAGCCGCATGAACTCCGCCAGCAGACCCTCTCGCGCCGTCAGCATCGCGCCGGTGACCGTCTCCAGCATCTCATGGCCGGCTGCGAGCTCCCGGATCCGGGCTGCGAACTTTGCCTTGCTGACCTCGCCTACCTTGAAGCCGAAGCCCCGCAGAATGCCGCGGATGCTGAGCTCAACATCCCGCAGCTTGCTCTGCAGCAGCTTGCGTCCGACCAGCAGCGCGCGCACCTCCTGGGCCCCGGGCGACTTCCGATGCACCGGGCGGTACCAGCCCATCCGAAGCAGCTGGGCGATGCCGCGTGCATCCTTCCGATCGGTCTTCACCGTCATGGCCGAAAGCGCCGCCTTCACGTGGCGGGTTTCGAGCAGCACCGCCTCAAACCCCGCCTCGCTCAGCCCGGCATGGAGCCATTGCGACAAGGGACCGGCCTCCAGCCCGATCCGCGCCACCTCCAGGCCGAGGCCGCCAAACCAGGCGATCAGCGCCTCCGGCTCGCTCGCAACCTTGGCCTCGCGCACGATCTTGCCGCCGCCATCCACCACGCACACGCTGCTGTCTTTCAGCGATACGTCGATCCCGGCATAGTACTCCATGGCTGTCCCTCGATGATGCCTGGGGCCGACCCGTTCGGACCCCGTTCCACACACCATCACTCTGAGGGACAGCCGCCCTACCGCCCAAGCCCAGGCGGCCGGCCCATTACGGCATCT
>NZ_FQZF01000076.1 GCF_900141905.1 Muricoccus roseus
GGGACCCCGAGCACGACACCACCATCGAACGCCGCCAGCACGGCATCCCCATCCTCCCCGCCCTGGTCGAGGAGGTGCGCGCCGTCTGCACCGAAAGCGGTGCCCCCTTCCTCCTCGCCTGAAACGCAAAGGGGCGCGGCCACCCCGCCGCGCCCCTGGAAGGCAGCGCCTGGATCAGCCCGAACCCGGCGGCGGATGGGGCAGGGGGTAGGGGCTGCGCGGGCGGCCCCGGGGGCTTTGCCCCCAGACCCCCACCGGGGGGTGAACGCACCCCCCGGACCCCGCGACGAGCTGGCTTCCAGGGACGATGGCAGAAACGCTGGTGGATGAGGTGCGAAGGCACATAGGGAGAGTGACCCCGCATCTTTCTGCCTCCTTGCCTTCGTATCGCGGAAAGTAGTCGTGCAGTGTGCGGTGCTTAGCTACTTCCCCAGACCACCAGTTCGTTGTGTCCCGCGCGCACAAGGTGGCCGCTCGCAGCAGCGAGCACCTCCGCGATTTTCTGCTCCAGCCCCCCGCCAGTTATGCCAGGCTGAACAACTACCATCGAGAATCTCACTGGCCTGCGCGCACGCATAGCACGAAGTAAATTCAAATCGCCGCGTATGAACTGGGCTTGTCCCCTGCTACGTTGTTTCCTTTCTTCGAGGCGGTTAACCAGCCTATCTATATCACACCACACTAGTCCCTTTACTGCCTGCCCACATACTTCGTATACATCTCCTACTCTGTTTCCGGCACTTGGGCCGGACGATCCCTTGCAGTGATAAAAGGTTACATTTACGCCGCCGTCGCCGCTGCGAGACATGGTTACAAAATCAGCAGTTTCGCCGCTGCCATGATCCCAGTAAACTAGATCATTCTCCTGGACGTCGAGTGCGCGCACCAAAAAGCCTTGAACAGTAGTGTGCTGGTCAGGTCCTTCTTCAAATTCCGTTCCAACTCGGATATTTTCCGCTTTCCAATCAACATGCTTTATCAGTCGACCGTTATATGGGTCGAAGCCATTGTTAGTTGACGTGTACAATTCTTCGCCGTGAAGCCTTGACCAGTCGTCAAGAATGAAATGAAGAGGGTTGTCGTTCAAATAGTCTACTAGGTCCACCGCACTGCGGCCCCAGACGAGATTAACTCGCGTCTGTTCTTCGTCCAAATAGGAGAACAATGCCGATCCACTAAGATTGTAGAACAGTTTAGTTTCTAGCCCGTGGCCAGTCAAAAGTAAGAAGACCGAATTTGTATCTGACGCCTCAACAGTCAGGTCAAACTCGGTCAAAGACGTGGATCGCTCTCCACCGCCGAAAGAATAGTGAGCCATAGGAGGTAAGGAGTAGACGTCCTTGTCCCATTGGGCGAAAAGTACTTTTGTGGGTATTTCAATCGTGGGTTCGCCCATGGAGAGCAGGTCAAGTTTGCTGCCCGTTACCGCAGGGGCGGTTCCGTTTATCTTCTCCGACAGGCTACGGCACCACTCTAACAGTCCCGGCACCGTAAGTGTGCAGTTGCTCCAAATCTTTGACGCACTACTAACAGGTCGCTGAATTACTCGGCGTTCTGGAGCGTTTTCCCGTCGGAGGGACCAGCGGCTTTGCGCGTCCGGCCCGTTCCTACGAGCGGCATG
>NZ_FQZF01000075.1 GCF_900141905.1 Muricoccus roseus
GACGCGGGCGCTGCTGTGGCAGGAGTACCGGGCCCAACATCCCGACGGCTTCGGCTATTCCTGGTTCTGCGAGGCCTATGACGCCTGGAAAGGTCAGGTCTCGCCGACCATGCGGCAGAGCCATGTTGGCGGCGAGAAGGTCTTCGTCGACTTCGCCGGCGATACCATGGGCGTGGTCGACCCGGGTAGCGGCGAGGTCTGGCAGGCCAAGCTGTTCGTCGCCTGCATGGGCGCATCCAACCTGGTCTATGCCGAGGCCCGGGCCAGCGAGACCCTGGCGGACTGGCTGGGGGCGCATGGGAACCTGTTCGCCGCCCTGGGCGGCGTGCCGAAGTTCGTCGTCTGCGACAATCTCAAGGCCGCCGTCACCAATCCCGACCGGTATGAGCCGGGACTGAACCGCTCCTACCTGGAGATGGCGGAGTACTACGGCACCACCATCCTGCCGGCCCGTCCGGGCAAGCCGCGCGACAAAGCCAAGGTCGAGCAGTCGGTGCTGCTGGCGGAACGCTGGATCATGGCGCGGCTGCGCCATGCGCGGTTCCTCTCACTGGTGGAGCTCAATGCCGCCATCACCATCCTGACCGCGGAGCTGAATGCCCGGATCATGCGGGGCTTTGGCGCCAGCCGGGCAGAGCTTTTCGCCAGCCTGGATGCGCCGGCACTCCGCGGCCTGCGGACCCCGCCCTATGCCTTTGCTCGTTGGAAACGCTGTCGGGTCGGGCTGGACTATCATGTCGAGGCCGACGGCCATTGGTACTCGGTGCCGTTCCGCCTGATCCGCCAGCTGGTCGACCTCCGCATCGGTGAGGCGACCCTTGAGGTGTTCCACAAGGGCGAGCGCGTGGCCAGCCATGTCCGGGTGCCGCACCGGCGCGGCCACACCACCATCCCCGAGCACATGCCGAACGCGCATCGTCGCCACGCCCAGTGGACGCCGGCGCGGCTGCTGGAGGAGGCCGGCAAGGTCGGGCCTTCGACCACGGCGCTGTGCGAGGCGGTGATGGCGGCGCGGCCACACCCCGAGCAGGGTTTCCGCACCTGCCTCGGCATCCTCGGCCTGGCCCGGATCTATGGCGCCGTGCGGCTCGAGGCGGCCTGTGGCCGCGGCGTCGGCATCCGCGCCCGCACCGTCACCTCCATCCGCTCCATCCTCCAGACCGGCCTCGACCGGGCCTGCCTGGGAGAGGAGCCGGACCGCCTGCCGCCCCCGTTGCACGGCAACATCCGTGGCGGCGGCTACTTCCACTGACCCCCAGAGGAGAGCCCATGCTCGTCCATCCCACCCATGAGCGGCTGATCACGCTCGGCCTGGCCGGCATGGCCAGGGGCTTTGAGGACCAGCGACGATCCCCCGACATCGCCGCCCTGACCTTCGAGGAGCGCCTTGGCCTGCTGGTCGACCGCGAGGCGGCCGAGCGGGAAACCCGGCGCCTGACAACCCGCCTGAAACACGCGGCACTCCGCCACAATGCCAGCATCGAGGACGTCGACCTGCGCACCCCGCGCGGCCTCGACCGGGCGCTGTTCCAGAAGCTGGTCGCCGGCGACTGGATCGACCGCCATGAGGGGCTGCTGGTCACCGGCCCGACCGGCGTCGGCAAATCCTGGCTGGCCTGCGCCCTCGCCCACAAGGCCTGCCGCGACGGCCGCCGCGTGCTCTACCAGCGCGTGCCCAGGCTGTTCGAGGCGCTGGCCATCGCCCGTGGCGATGGCCGCCACAGCCGGGCCCTCAAGGCTCTGGCCCGGGTCGAACTGCTGGTGCTCGACGATTGGGGCCTGTCCGTTCTGACCCAACCCGAACGCGAAACCCTGCTGGAGATCCTGGAAGACCGCCACGGGCGCAGCTCCACCATCGTCACCAGTCAGGTGCCGGTCGAGGAGTGGCACGCAGTGATCGGCAGCCCAACCCTGGCCGACGCCATCCTGGACCGCCTCGTCCACAACGCCCACCGCATCGAACTCAGCGGCGAAAGCATGCGACGCATCACCGCCAGACGCGCCACGACCACCGAAACGCTTGACGCCAGAGAGCCTTCCTGAACGATTAGCCAATCGGCATGAAGCCTGCCCACGATGCCGTGGAATTCGTGCCCACGATCGCCTGGAACTGCTGCCCACGATCACT
>NZ_FQZF01000073.1 GCF_900141905.1 Muricoccus roseus
GTCCTTGATCAAGATCTGGTCTGGTGGCCTGGCGCCGACCGACTCTCCCGCGTCTTAAGACGCAGTACCATAGGCGCGGAGGTGTTTCACGGCCGAGTTCGGGATGGGATCGGGTGTGGCAACCTCGCTATAGGCACCAGGCCACCGGGCCAGATCTTGGTTTGGGGACGGATGGTGTGATGGATGGGTTGGTGTGTTGTGTGGGAGGGGTTTGCGTATTGGTGCTGCGCACGGCGAGGGTTTTTAGGCCTCAGCGGTGGGGGGGATGAGTTCGATCGGGCGATTAGGACCGCTCGGCTGCGTCGGTTACCCGACTTCCACCTGCGGCCTATCAACGTGATGGTCTATCACGGCCCTTGGGGAGACCTCGTCTTGAGGCTGGTTTCCCGCTTAGATGCCTTCAGCGGTTATCCGTTCCGCACTTGGCTACCCGGCGATGCCACTGGCGTGACAACCGGTGCACCAGAGGTGCGTCCATCCCGGTCCTCTCGTACTAGGGACAGATCCTCTCAAGTCTCCAACACCCATGGCAGATAGGGACCGAACTGTCTCACGACGTTCTAAACCCAGCTCACGTACCGCTTTAATCGGCGAACAGCCGAACCCTTGGGACCTGCTCCAGCCCCGGGATGCGATGAGCCGACATCGAGGTGCCAAACCTCCCCGTCGATGTGGACTCTTGGGGGAGATCAGCCTGTTATCCCTAGAGTACCTTTTATCCGTTGAGCGATGGCCCTTCCACGCGGGACCACCGGATCACTAAGGCCGACTTTCGTCTCTGCTCGCGCTGTCGCGCTCGCAGTCAGGCGGGCTTGTGCCTTTGCACTCAACAGCCGATGTCCGACCGGCTTGAGCCCACCATCGCGCGCCTCCGTTACACTTTGGGAGGCGACCGCCCCAGTCAAACTGCCCACCAGGCAGGGTCCCGACCCCGGCTAACGGGGTTCGGTTAGACGCCAGAAAGGCACAGGGTGGTATTTCAAGGTTGCCTCCACAGAGGCTAGCGCCCCTGCTTCATTGGCTCCCACCTATCCTACACAGTCCCTTCCTGGCGCCACTGCCAAGCTGCAGTAAAGGTTCATAGGGTCTTTCCGTCTGACCACGGGTACCCCGCATCTTCACGGGGAATTCAATTTCGCTGAGCCCATGCTGGAGACAGTGGGGAGGTCGTTACGCCATTCGTGCAGGTCGGAACTTACCCGACAAGGAATTTCGCTACCTTAGGACCGTTATAGTTACGGCCGCCGTTTACCGGGGCTTCAATTCAAGGCTTGCACCTCTCCTTTTAACCTTCCGGCACCGGGCAGGCGTCAGACCCTATACGTCATCTCTCGATTTCGCAGAGCCCTGTGTTTTTACTAAACAGTCGCCACCCCCTGGTCTGTGCCACCCCACAACGCTTGCGCGCCATGGGGTCTCGCTTATCCCGAAGTTACGCGAGCAATTTGCCTAGTTCCTTCAGCATGGTTCTCTCAAGCGCCTCGGTATACTCAACCAGTCCACCTGTGTCGGTTTCGGGTACGGTCCATAATCCCAGTGCTATTTCCCGGACCAATCCACCTGCCCCCTCAATCCGATAAGAGGGAACCGCGCTTCATGGTCGTCACATCTGGGGGGCCAGGGAATATTCACCCTGTTTCCATCGGCTACGGCTGTCGCCCTCGCCTTAGGGGCCGGCTCACCCTGCGCGGATTGGCCTTGCGCAGGAACCCTTGGACTTTCGGCGAGAGGGGTTCTCACCCTCTTTGTCGCTACTCATGTCCGCATTCGCACTTCCCATACCTCCAGGAGCCCTCACGGGTCTCCCTTCACAGGCCTAGGGAACGCTCCGCTACCGCGTGCATTGCTGCACACCCACAGCTTCGGCTCGTGGCTTGAGCCCCGTTACATTTTCGCCGCAGAACAGCTATTAGACCAGTGAGCTATTACGCTTTCTTTAAAGGATGGCTGCTTCTAAGCCAACCTCCTGGTTGTTTTGGCCGTCCCACATGCTTTCCCACTTAGCCACGAATTAGGGGCCTTAGCTGGTGGTCTGGGCTGTTTCCCTCTCGACAATGGACCTTAGCACCCACTGTCTGTCTGCCAGGCTACACTCACCGGCATTCGGAGTTCGGTAGGGTTTGGTAGGGCTTTGGGCCCCCCTAGCCCTTCCGGTGCTCTACCTCCGGCGGTGACCACCTGACGATCTACCTCAATAGATTTCGCGGAGAACCAGCTATTTCCGAGTTTGATTGGCCTTTCACCCCTAGCCACAGCTCATCCCCGACTTTTTCAACAGGCGTGGGTTCGGCCCTCCAGTGGGTGTTACCCCACCTTCAGCCTGGCCATGGCTAGATCACTCGGTTTCGGGTCTCATGCCGGCAACTCAAGCGCCCTTGTCAGACTCGCTTTCGCTGCGCCTACACCTCACGGCTTAAGCTTGCTGCCAACACGAACTCGCGGACCCATTATACAAAAGGTACGCCGTCACCCTTGCGGGCTCCGACTGCTTGTAAGCGTTCGGTTTCAGGTCTCTTTCACTCCCCTTGTCGGGGTGCTTTTCACCTTTCCCTCACGGTACTTGTGCACTATCGGTCGCCAAGGAGTATTTAGGCTTGGAGGGTGGTCCCCCCATGTTCAGACAGGGTTTCACGTGCCCCGCCTTACTCAAGGACCATCACGCGCCATACGCCTACGGGGCTATCACCCGCTGCGGCGGACCTTTCCAGATCCTTCGGCTTAACACATGATGGCCACTGGCCTACTCCGCTTTCGCTCGCCACTACTCGCGGAATCTCTGTTGATGTCTTTTCCTCCAGGTACTGAGATGTTTCAGTTCCCCGGGTTCGCCTCCACAGCCTATGAATTCAGCTGAGGATCTCCATAAAGGAGGGGTTTCCCCATTCGGACATCCGCGGATCAACGATCGCTCGCATCTCCCCGCGGCTTTTCGCAGCGTGCCACGTCCTTCATCGCCTCTTGGCGCCAAGGCATCCACCGAACGCCCTTCTTTCACTCATCTCTCTCCACCGCCCGCACGCAGGACCAATACGCAAAGAGCCAAAGCCCCCCTCGCATCAAGCCCGCATGTCCAATCGGACAGCAGACACCGAGTACGCATTCCTCTCAAAAACCCAGCACCACCAACATCAACGCCAGCCCAAAAGCCAGCGCGCGTCAGCAGCACAAGGGCTACTCAACACACCATTCCATCTTCACTTGTCAAAGAACACGAGAAACCACCCAAGCCAGG
>NZ_FQZF01000069.1 GCF_900141905.1 Muricoccus roseus
CGAGCGCCACGGCGGCCTCGCGCGTCTCGGGGAAGATCGCGCCGCCGCCCGGCCCGTTCACGCCCAGGGCGAAGGGCTTGAAGCCGCTTTCCGTCCGCATGACGGCGGCCAGCGTCTCAATAGCGACAGAGGGGGCGCAGCGGGCGGCGAGCTGCGCGACGACGGCCAGTTCCAGGATCACGCGGCCACCACCGGGCCGCGGGCCGCCTCGCTAGGTGTCGAGCGTGTCCGGCGTCGCCACCCCGTCGCCGGCTGGCAGGGACTTGTTGGGCTGGACCGGCCCGCCCGGCACGGCGCCGTCGAGGAAGGAGCGGAGCTTCGCGAGCTTCGTGCAGTCCGGCTCGTGCAGGGAGATAGGGCCGTGGAAGCCGAGTTCGTCGCGCATGAAGCGGACCAGCCGGTTGAGGTCGCGATAGGCGCGCACGCCGGCACCTCGGAAGAGGCCGATAGCGACGTAGCCTCGCCGCCAGCTCGGAAGCAGGTAGGGGACGTGCTCCACCCCATCCGCCTCGCTGCGACGCGCGACGATGACCACGTTCTCGATCCGCCCCCCAGCCTCCAGGCCGGCGCGGATCTCTGCCTCTTGCAGAAGCCCTCGCAAGTATCCGTTCCCCTGACGGAGGGGGAACTTAGCTGGGAACCCGCCATCCTGCCGAGTGGTAGCTGCCGAACCTCGCACGAGGGTCCGGCCTGCAGCCCCTTGGAGATGGTGGTGCGGAGAACCAAAATTGCTATTTCGCTTCTGCAGTTGGGTCTGTTGTGCCGCAACCCTAGCGAGCATAGCGCAGCAATTGCAACGCAGAAGGAGGAGCAAAACGCCTTCTTACATGACCTATCCGCGTTGGGAACAAAACCGAACTTCTAACTTTGCGGATCCGTAGGTGCGCACGGAGGTGCCGGTCTCGAACATGTTCAGCTGCAAGTCACAACTCGGAGACCGGCATGCTCCGGAACTGCCAATCGCCCGGGCTGCTGCCCTGATCCGCGAATCGGCGCTGCCATCTAGCCTCGAAAGGGGAAGAGGGTGCCCGGACTCGATCAGGTACCGGTCCCTCTCACAGTAGCCCCATCCCGAACAGGACCGGGTCTGGCTTGCTTGCATTGCTGGCATTTTGCTATCAGCTAAGCTGGAGGCGAAGGAAGGTAGGTATGCCCGCCCTCACAGTGAGGAACTTGGACGAGGAGATCGTCCGCCGCTTGCGGGTCCGTGCAGCGGAGCATGGCCGCTCTGCCGAAGCCGAACACCGGGAGATCCTGCGCGCCGTGCTGACGGGACCAGGGCCTGCATCGGCCCGAGAACAAGCGGCCGAGCGGCTGGCTGAGTTCCGGCGCAGAACGGCGGGGCGCGGTTCAGCGGGGACTAGTGAGCTCTTGGAGCAGTCGCGGGCAGGTCGCACCGAGCAACTGGCCCACAGGCCGAAGGGCGACTGAGCTTGGCGCTGGTTGTGGACGCATCCGTGGGGCTGAAGTGGGTCCTCGAGGAGCCCGACAGCCACTTGGCTCAGGCGCTCGCGACAGGAGGTGAAGAGCTCCTCCTTCCTGACTTCTGGCTGGGGGAGGCCACAAATGTCCTCTGGCTGCAGGTACGCAGGCGCGCCCTCACAGCTGAGGAGGCACGGGAAGGGCTGGCACTCCTGCAGGCGCAGGTGGAGCCAACCTCGACGACGGGGCTGGACCTCCACTCCGTCGCGCTCGACATCGGCCTGGCTACCAATCATTCGACCTATGATACGCTCTACCTGGCTTTCGCCATCGCCATGGGAGCCCGGGGCGTCGTGGTGTCGGACGCGCCCTTCGTGCGGGACATGAAGCGGCACCCTGATCCGCTCGTGGCGGGCATGGTGATTCCGCTCTCCAGCTGGGCAGAGGAGCAGGGGCTCACTGGACAGGATGGCTAGACGCGCCTCCTACCTCCTGGAGGCCCGTGCTTCAGGCCTCAGCCGCATGGGGCGGCCGACGGGCGGCTTCCACTCACCCCGCTTTCGGGCGGACCAGGCGTAGCGCGGGTCGCCCTCCAGAAGGTGCAGGTGGTCGCCCAGCCGGTTGCGCTCCATCCAGCCGATCGCGGCCTCCAGCTCCTCCAGCGTCATGCGCGCCCGCGCCTTGTCGCCCGTCACACGCTTCAGGACCGCGTTGTAGCGATGGTAGAGGCCGGGCCCGGCCAGGCCACCCCGCAATCCGCTCGCCCCCGCCTCGTCCTCGACCGCCTGGGCGGCCACCATCTCCCCCAGCCGTGCCCTCAGCCTCCGCTCGACGACTGAGGGCACCTCCAGCAGCTCGCCCTGCGCTTCCTCGTTCTCGGGCCGGTGCATCGCCAGCTCTGGCCCGGGCGCCAGCCGGTCGTAGCGCAGCGCCAACGCGTTGGAGGAGAGCGGGACGATGCCTTCCTTCTCCGCCGGCGGCAGCTTGTCCAGCAGCCAGTCCGGCAGCGCCATCTGCCCGCGGCGGGGCTTCGGCCGGCGCGCCATCGTGCCCTGCTCCGTCTCCATCCTGCGGCGGAACAGGCCAAACAGCGGGTCGTCGGGATGGAAGACGAGCGCCTGCTGCGCCTCGTAGCCCCCGGCATTCGGGTCCACTCGCGTTGCGCGGGCCACCATCTGTTCGAGCCAGGGCCGCGACCGGATGTGGGTCAGCGCCGCCACCACGGCCACCTCGGGCGCGTCCAGCCCCTCATAGGCCATGGCCACTGTCACGAGGATCGAGGGTTCCGGCATCAGCCGGAAGGCGGCGAGCAGCTCGTGGGCGCGCGGCGTGTCCGAGGTCGCGAGCCCCGCTACAACCGCGGCCTGAGCCGTCGGGACCCACTTCCGCACCACCTCCAGGTAGTGGCGCGCCGTCGTCTGATCGGGCGCCACCACCAGCAACTTGCCCAGGCCGCGCGCCGCCTCGCCCGGCACCAGGCCGCGCTCCCGCCGGCGCCGCGCGCGCAGGTCGCGGATCGCGAGGAAGGCTTCGCGCAGCAGCGCCTCCGCGAAGCCGGTGCGCAGCGCGGTGAAGAGGGCAGGGCGCGTCGTCTCGTCGGGGTAGAGGCCGGAGATGCGGTGCGGGCCCAGCTCGTTGCCGTCCTCGTCGCGCCAGCTGGCCTCGCCATCCAGCGCGCCGAAGGTCACGGGCAGCACGGCGCGCTCGGCCAGCGCCTGGGCACGGGAGTAGCCGACCACCGCCCACCCTTCGGCGTCCAGCTCCACCTCGCGCGTGCGCGCCTTCGGGCCGCGGCGGTAGGGCAGCCAGAGGATGCCCCTGCCGTCCGCCCGCTCCAGCGTGCCGGAGAGCAGCAGGCGGACGCGGGCGCATTCCAGCAGGGGCAGGATGGCGCGGGACCAGGCGCTCGCCTGGTCCTCCTCTGTCTCCTGCGCCGCGGCCACAAGATCGATGTCGGCCAGCGCCGGCAGGTGGTGCACCTCGTCCACCACCAGCAGCGTGCGGCGGCGTCGGAACTCCGCCAGGTGCAGGTCCGGGGCGGCCGCGATGCCCTGATAGGTCGTGATGTAGCCGGCCAGGCCACGGCTCGGGTCCGGCGTGTTGTCGGCCGCGCGTACGGAAAGGGAGTGGCCCAGCGCCCGCCGCCAGAGGGGATCGGCGAAGGCCTCCTCGGCCTGCAGGCGCAAGCTGTCGCGCGGCACCACCCAGCAGACCCGCTCCACGATCCCGGCTGCGACGAGGCAGCTGGCGGCAATGACCGGCAGGAGCGACTTACCCCCGCCGGGCGTTACGGCGGCCAGGATGTCGCGTGCCTCCGTCTCGCCGTTGGCGATTGCCTCCACCACCCCGGCGAGGCGTTGCTGGTGGGAGCGGAGCCGGCGGGTCACAGTGGGGGAAGATCAAAACAGAGCACCCCAAGACACTGATTCAGCGTGATTCCTGTGTCTAGGGCTTATAAACCTTGCGCCTTGGCAAGGCGGGGATATATGGATTGTATATCCCAAGAGGTTCACATGACCCGGACCACTCTCTTTCAGAGCAACCGGACGCAGGCCGTACGTCTGCCGAAGGGCGTGGCCTTTCCAGAAAGTGTTAGGGAAGTCTCGATCCTCCGGGACGGCACCCGCCGGGTCATCGTGCCGGCGGATGCTAGTTGGGACGACTTCTTCGGTGCACCCGGGATTGACCTGCCGGACCGCAACCAGCCTCGTGCCGAGGAACGCGAGCGCTTCTGATGCTGCGCTATCTGCTGGACACGAATCTCTGCATCCGTGTTCTGCGAGATCGACCGCAAGGCCTACGAACACGCTTCAACGCCGAGGCCGGCTCACTCTGCATCTCGACCGTGGTTCTGATGGAGTTACTGCACGGTGCGGGCAAGTCGGCCCGCCCGATCGAGAACCGGCGGGAGGTGGAGCGCTTCACGGCGCGGCTGGATGTGCTGGCCTTCGACGCGGACGCAGCAGCGCATGCGGGAGAGATTCGCACAGCGCTGGAGCGCGCCGGGCAGGTTATTGGTGCCTACGATCTGATGATCGCGGGACACGCGCGTAGCCGCGGGCTGGTCGTGGTCACAGGCAACCTCAGCGAGTTCCGCCGCGTGGAGGGACTACGCTGTGAGGACTGGCTGGCGTCAGTGCAGGAAAAGTAGCCGAAAAACAGGCAAGTAGGACGTCTATTTTACATAAGATACATTACGCGACGATGTCGTTGACGTGCACGCGCTAGGTCATGTCCCCACTCGGCTGAGGAACCCCTCGTGGCTGCCCCGTGACGCGTTGTCCCGTGGCATCGCGACGCTCTTGCAACAGCCTGGAGGGCCAGAATGACGGCTCAGCCAAGGCCGGAACGCTGCCTCCGGTTCACGACTGATGGCGCACAGCCTCCACGAACACTTGTTGAGTTTCGCTGAGAACTGACCCGGGGTTTTCATCGAGAACTGACCCGTGCGGGGATATGTCCCGCGGGCTGTGGCCGCGGGTCAAGCAGG
>NZ_FQZF01000065.1 GCF_900141905.1 Muricoccus roseus
CAGGACAGCCCAGCCGCCCGGGCACGATAGACATAGGCAGCCACCGCTCCCTTGCTGATGCCAACCGCGGCCGCAAGGGTCCGGTCGCTCAGTCCAGCCTCGAACTTCAGACGCAGTACGTCGCGGATCCGTCGCATCGACAATCTCTCAGTAGGCATCAGGCAGACCCCGTTCAGAACGAGGTCCCTTAGCCGGCTCAGACTGTCGGCAATCCACCCCAGGCAACCCTCAACAGGGTGCCCACGATCCCGTGGAATCCGTGCCCACCATCCCGTGGAACCGCTGCCCACGATGCCGTGGAATCACTGCCCACCATCCCGTGGAATTCGCAGGTCTGGTTCAAGTCCACCGGCTCCCATCGCCAATATCGACACCCGACCAAGCCCGGCCGCGTCACGGTGGCCTTCCACGGGGGCGCCGAAGAGGTCCACCCCAAGACTCTCGCCTCCATCGCTCACCAGAGCGGCGTCAACCTGAAAGGGAAATGAGAATGGCCTACCGCTTCTATCCCGCCATCATCGAGCGCGGCGCCGATGGCGCGTTCGGAGTGGTGTTCCCGGATCTTCCGGGCTGCACCTCTGCTGGCACATCCGTCCAGCATGCCGCCGAACAGGCGGCAGAAGCCCTGGCTCTCCATGTTGAGGGCATGCTGGAGGATAGCGAGGCCCTGCCAGAGCCGTCTGCTCCGGATGCTCCCCTCCCGGACTGGCTCGCGGAAGCTGGATCAGATGAAGTGGCTCGCGTGCTGGTTCCGGTGGTTCTGCCGAGCAAGGGCGTCCGCGTGAACATCACGATGGATGAAGGCCTATTGCAGCGTGTGGATGCGGCAGTCGCAGAGCATGGGGATACTCGCTCCGGCTACATCGCCGAGGCCGTCCGCCAGCACCTGCTGCCCAGCGTCATTGGCATCCACGGCCCCAAGGGTAGCTACGAGATCATGCGGTTCCGTGAAGGCATGGGCTGGGCGGTTTTCCCTGTCACAGGGAAGGACGGAGCGCTGCGCGAATCGGTCGCGATGGTGGACCACCGGAGCGAGGCCCTCGACACAGCTCGGCGCCTGGCCGGGCTGGTCGAGAGCAGCTCGTAATAGACGGGCGCAGGGCTACAGCCCCGTCTCACACAGCTCCCGCTCCGCTGCCCGGCGCTTCACCAGTCCGGGCAGCTGGATGCCGGCCGCGGGGAGCGCAGAGTAATGATCACCGACAAAGGCTCTCACAGGGAACCCCGTCCCGGTCTCCGTCCAGCCTCGAGAGCCCACAATGGGAGAGGTAGAACCGAGCCTCGGCACAACTCGTCATCTCGCGGCAGTAGCGCTTGGCCCCGCAAATAAAGCCGCTGGGCGTGGCAGGCGAGGACCGTTGCGGAGAGGCGGGAGCAGGCACTGAAGCCCGCCCTGTGGATCCTCCACGCTGACCAGCCCGCCACTCCCAGGGAGGCGTCCTTTCGACCTCAGGTAGTGCCCAGAGCCCACGGCGAGTGGCCCTGGCCTCAGCCTCAAGCTGGAGCAACGAGGCATCTCGGCTGTACTGGCGATACACCCAGGCTGCTCCTTGCCGCACCATCTCTGCATTGACGTCCAGAAGGCCCTGGTACACCCACCCGACGGTCCGGCCGTAACGGTCGGTGTCCTGCACCACGACCCGCACGTCCTTGCCGAAGACCATCCCCGAGAGGACCTGCTGCGCCCTGGTCCCATAAGGCTGCCGGCTCTCGGGCGCGTCGATCTCACCGAGACGAACCCGCACCTGGCGGCGCTCTGCGGTGAGGACTGTCATCGTGTCTCCATCGGAGAGCCCAACCACCCGCCCGAGCAACTCAGCTGCCACAGCAGGCGAAAGCAGAAGGAAGCTGGCCAGTACGATCAGGCGAGAGATTGTCCGAGGCATCAGGCCACCCTGACACGCGCGCTTGGACCGGTGTAGCCGGACAACGTCCCATTATGGAACGACCACCTTGCACGACGATCACGGTTTTGTTATTACGTTACTATTATGAGAAAGAAGCCTGTCGCACATTCAGCCCCCTCGAGCGGCTCGGCCTGTTCATCAGCCACGGCCGAAGAGCCGTCATCGTACTCGGTCGCATTAGAGCCGCTTCGAGCCACTCCAGAACCGGCTCAGACTGCACGCGGGTCAGCTGCTTCGGTGAGTGCTTCGCAGCGGTTACGTCCCATGCAGTGGCTTGGACTGGCAGGCCTCACTGACGCCGAGCTTCGAAGCCAGATTGCCTCACTGCAGGCCAGGCTTCTGGTCCTTCGGATCGAATTGTCGTCGCGGACCCCTGAACCGTAAGCTGGACGTGATCATGCCGCACAAAGGATCCGCCTCATTGCGCCTTGCTCGCTACGAAGTCGGGATCGACAGCTACCGAGCCGCCATGATCCTGATCGACAAGCACGGGGCTGATGCAGCAGCCGAGGCAGGCCGGCGCTTGCAGTGGCTGCTGGACGAAGGCGACGAGGCCGGGGTCGCTGCCTGGACGGAAATCGTCTTCGCGATCGGAGAATTTCAGCGCGGGCCGTTGCCGGGCGAAGCGACAAACTAACTCTAGACTAGGCTGCGGGCCTCTTCTCCTTCCCCACTCTAGGCAAGCTGCGATCCTTCGCGCCTCGGCCGAAAGAGCCCGGACCCACGCCGCCCGAGCCACAGTCATAGCCCCGTCTCACACAGCTCCCGCTCCGCTGCCCGACGCTTCACCAGCCCGGGCAGCCGGATGCCGGCCGCCGTCACCCATTGCGGCCGGCCCGCGTCGTCCTCGTTGAAGGCCCGGCACCCGCCCCTCCAGTCTCCCGCGTTGAAGCGCCGGGCGGCGGTGGAGCGGCAGAAGGCGCCGGTGCCGATGTTGTAGGCGAAGGAGACCGCGGCGGCGGCCTGATAGGTCCGGCCCGCCAGCGCGGGGACGCAGGCGATCACCGGGCCCGCATGCGCCACCAGCTGCTCCTCCAGGCTGATGCGGCACTCCTCGGTCGTGTAGCGCCGCCCCACCACCACGTTCCGGGTGTCGCCCATGCACTTCGTCGGGATGCCGACCGGGTCGAGATAGCCGACCAGGCGCGTGCCCTCGAACTGCGGGACGATGGCGGTCAGGATCGCTGCGGCGCCTACGCCGACCAGCGCCACCAGCGTGCCCTTCCGGCCGGCCGGCACGGGCGTCTTGGCGGGCGCGGGCTTCGGGGGCGGGTCATCCTCCCAGCGCGCGGAGGTGCCCGCCGCGTTCCAGATCCAGGGCATCAGACCGGCCCCGGCGCTGCGGTGGCGGCCTGCTTGCCCAGCAGCTCGCCGAAGGCGCCCTGGACCATGCTGCGGAGGTCATCGGCCGAGACGCCGATCTTCGCCAGGGTCTCGCCCAGGCGCGCCTGCATGTAGCGCACGCCGGTGGTGATGAGCTTGTCCAGCCGCACGGGGTCGAGCGGGCCACCGGCCCAGCCCTCGGTCTGGACGATGCTGAACATCAGCCCGGCCGCGCGGCGCAGGGCCAAGTCCACCATCCAGACACGGGTGATGTGGATCAGCGAGGGCAGCGCGGCGCGCAGGCCGATGCCGAGGACGGTGGCCACGGGCGCGGAAAGGCCCAGGGCCGCCAGGATGGCGGTCCAGTCGATCATGGGAATGCTCCGATGTTCAGGGGTGCCCGGCTGACCGGCCGGGCGCGGGTCGCAAAACGGGAAGCGCCAAGGAGGCTTCACATCCCGGCAACTTCTTCGGATAGCCAACCTGGATCAGTGCGACGGCACGAGTTGTGCCTAGAGTAGCGCGGTCGCCAGCGCTGCTGGCAGAAGTCAGGGCTGTCCAGCCGCTGCCAACGAGAAGTGAGACATGCCTTGGCCCGATACTTCTTCCACACGCGCGACGGCAGAACTCCTCCCGACGCGGAAGGGAGCGAGCTGCCCAGCCTGGAGGCCGCGAGAGTTGAGGCAGTGCGTATGTCGGGCGAGCTTCTGAAATGGCACGCCGAGACGTTCTGGAAGGAGGGCGAATGGAGCCTCGAGGTCACCGACGACACGGGCCTGACGCTGTTCACTCTCCACTTTGTGGCGATTACCGCCCCGGCGATCAGGAAGCGACCCGACAGGCCCGCGAGCTAGGCTGGCCAGTTTGCCGTAGGTAGCTTGGACGGCCAGACCTTCCAGGTGCCCAATCTCAATCGCCGGAGCCGAGCCCCCAGGCATCGCGGGCCCTTCGATGAATCCTCTGCGCTTGCCGCCACGCACGCGCGGGCTTCGGCCGCTGGTGGAACCGCTTCGGATTATCGCGACCAAGTTACTGCCGGGTCACTTTTACCGGGTATCGCGTTGTAGCTTCAGGAACTGGAACCTGGAGAGGGCAGAGCAGCATTTCGCCGCTCTTGAGGAGGTACTGGGTGCGGCGCAGCGGAACCTCGGACGCCGATAGATCGCCAAGGCGCTGAGGATCATTCCAATCGTGCCCTGGATGCATGGACGGCAGCTCAGGGCCGTTGCTCATTGGCTCCCCAGAATGTTAGAGGTGCTTGGCTGGGCTGCCGATTAAGGCCTGCTAGGGTTTCTTGCCGCAGAACGCCGGGAGGAACCCTTGAACAATGGCGTAGACTTGGTGGTGGCCTGTGCACTGGCCGTGGCAGGTATCTTGGTGATGCTGTTCGCGCTTGTAGCCATGTAGCAAGCAGGGAACAGCGGCCAGCCGCCGCCGGAAGGCCGGCTCCCCGAAGTAGGCCGTTGTGCCGATGCATTTCCTAGAGGATGGCTGACCGGCCGGGCGCGGCATGGTAAGTAGATGTCCGGAGGCCAGAGCTGATGAGGACATTGATCTACGCAGGCATTGCTATCGCCATCTCGTTGGCATCCCTCATGCTGCTGCTGCTGCTGCTGCTGCTGCTGCTGCGGGCAGTACTCCGTTAGGATGCGGGCAGCCCCTCTACCACACAGCTGCCGCAGCAGTTCTCATGGTGCTCGGCCGGGTGTCCGACTCCATTTCGCCCCTTCAAGGGGCGAGGAGGGAGCACCGGGTTGTTGAGTTTCGCTGAGAACTGACCCGGGGTTTTCATCGAGAACTGACCCGTGCGGGGATATGTCCCGCGGGCTGTGGCCGCGGGTCAAGCAGGTGCTTTGGCCCTCCTGTTCCTGGGTTCGGCCGAGCTGCTCCTGAACCGGAAACTGTCGTTGCCGGTCTCCAGGATGTGGCAGTGGTGCGTGAGCCGGTCGAGCAGGGCCGTGGTCATCTTGGCGTCGCCGAACACGCCGCCCCACTCGCTGAAACTCAGATTGGTGGTGATGACCACGCTGGTGCGCTCGTAGAGCTTGCTGAGCAGGTGGAACAGCAAGGCGCCGCCCGAGG
>NZ_FQZF01000064.1 GCF_900141905.1 Muricoccus roseus
TCTGCCGGGTGGAGCTGCCTCCGGCCATGGCGCCGCACCTAGCGGTGTTGAGCGGCAAGGTCGGCACCGTCCGCCTGCTGCGGAAGATCCGGCGCGAGCTGGGGACCGATGAGCCGTCGGCGCTCCTGCCCGAGTTCCACCGCCGCCTGCCGGAAGCGGCAACCTGATGAGGACATGGAGCATGAAGCGGACGCTTTTGGCGGGGGCCGCGGCCCTCGCCCTGGCCGTGGCGGCGCCTGGCGCTGCGCGGGCACAAATCCCGGTCACGGACGCCCTCGCGAACGCGCAGGCGCAGATTACCAACTCCCAACTCGTGCAGCAGGTCGCGCAGGCCGTGGCCACCGTGCGCCAGCTTGAGCAGCAGTATCAGCAGCTCCAAGCGACCTATAACGTGCTCGCCCACACCACCAACGTCTCCACCTATGCGAGCCGCCTGGGCGGCGTGGCCAACGGCTTCGGGGCGACCGAGATCGGCGGCATGATGAGCGGTGCCGGCAGCATGGCTGGCACCGCCGAGCAGGTGGCCGGTCTCCGCTTCTATCAGTCGCAGGGCACGGACTTCTCTGCGACCGAGCTGACGCGCCGGGCGCAGCGCCTGGGCGGCATCCAGGCCGCGGCGATGCAGGGGATGCGGCAGTCGGAACAGCGCATCGCCGGGCTGCGCGAGCTGATGGCCGAAGTGGACGGCCAGCCCGACGTGCAGGCGTCGGCGGCGCTGAACAACCGCATCCAGGCCGAGCACGCCTTGCTCTCGGCGCAGCAACAGCAGCTCGCGCAGTTGCAGATGATGGCCGCCGTTCAGCAGCAGGGCGACATGCTGCGCTCGGAGGAGGCGGCCCGGCAGAGCGCAGAGCAATACCGGGACAGCCTGCAGCCCTTGGGGGACGAGTGATGCGCGGCGCGGTGCTTGCGCTCGCCTTGGTGGCCGCGGGCGCCGCGCCCGTCCTCGCGCAGCGGTCGCGCGAGGTCCGCGACGTGCCCTGGTACCAGGCCCGGCCGCAAGTCCTCGAAGAAACCTTGCGCTGGTGCCACCGCGACGCCCGCTTGGCTGCGACCTGGGATTGCCAGAACGCCGAAGCTGCGGGGGCTTCGCGCATGGGCCGGCCGTTGCCCAACACCCTGCCGCGCGCTGGCCAGGACCGCCAGGCGCCGCCCGTTGACAGCAGCGGCCTCCCGGAACCGGGCTTCAACCCGCGCACGAACCCGCTGGGCTACTCCAATTTGCGGAACGCCTGCGCGACCCGCGGTCCTGGCAGCGATGTTCTGACACCCTATTGCTACCAGCTCGACCGCTACCGGGACGGAGCCTCCGGTGGCCGCTGACTTCTTCCACAAGGTGTCGATGACGTTCGACACCAACCTGATGACCGGCATTGATACGGTCATCAACAGCGGACTTACTTTCGCGCGTCCGCAGGTGCGGGCGGCGGCCACGCTGTTCATCTTGATTTCCGGCTGGCTCGTTCTGACCGGGCGCATGGACAAGAACGTGCTAGCCGGGCGCGTGCTGCGGATCATGGCCGTCGCAGCACTCCTAACCTCGGCCGGCACCTTCAACACCTACGTCCGTGACCTGTTCTTGCAGGACATTCCCAGCACGGTCGGCGCCGCGCTCACGGGCGGCACCACCTACGCGCCGGCCGCGCAGTTCGACGCACTGTGGAACGCGACGCAGCGCATGGCGGCCACCGTGCTCGCGGAGGCCAATGGCTACACTCAACTCGGTGAACGCCTCGCCATTCGCGCCCTCATGGCCATCTCCTTCGTCGCCCTCGTTGTCATCTTCCTCATGTGGGTGATCGCCCGCGTGGTCATGGGCATGGTGATCGCCCTCGGCCCCTTCCTGATCGGCCTCTACCTGTTTGACGCCACGCGCCCCTTCGTGGACCGCTGGGTGGGCAAGCTCGTCTCGCTGACGCTCGTGCAGTTGAGCATCGGTGTCATGCTCCAACTGCTGATGACGGGTTTTAACGGCTACGTCCGCCAGGCACAGGCCAACCCCGGCGGCAGCATAGACGAGAAAATCGGCGCGCTGCTGCAAGTCGGTGCCTGGTATTGGTGCGGCCTGCTGCTGATCGGCGCGCTGACCGGCGTGGCCTACTCCATCGGCGGCGGCCTGGCCGGCTCCTTCGCCCCGCACACGCAAGCTCTGGGCGAAGCCATCGACCGCGGCATGGCGTCGATGCAGCGCCGCTCCGACAAGAAGGCCGCCGCCGCCTCCCAAGGCCGGCAGGAAGCCTATCAGAGCCGCATGGCCACCGCCGTGGAAGCGACGGCCGCCAACACCGCACCGAAGGGCTGATCCCGTGCGCGCCCCCTCCCCCCTCCTCCATCACCGTAGAGCCCCGATGAAGCCCGCGCTGCTGCTCTCCCTGCTGGCCCTGGCCGCCTGTGCCGGCGCCTCCGAACCGCCGGCCTGCAAGGGCGAGGTGTTCCAGCTCAACCCGACCCGGATGCTGCCGCCGGCCAACTTCGCCGCCGCGGCCGCCGTGGGTGCCCCGGCCGGGAGTGTCGTGCGTTGAACGCCATCTCCCCGCCCGGCCAGCCGGTGCCGCCGTCCGCCTCACCCGCGGGCGGCCCCTCCGACGCTGAGATGGCCGCCGCCGTGGTGATCCCGCGGGGCGAGCTGAACCGCCTCTACGCCGAGACGCAGGCCCGCCAGCTCCGCGACGCCCGCCGCGCCAAGCGCATCAGCACGGGAAAGACCTGGGCCATCGTCGGCCTGCTGGGGGTGGTCGGGATGCAGGCCCTGGCCGCCCTCCAGCTCTTTCCCCTCGTCCGCGTGGTGCCGGTCGTGGCCGTGCCGCAGCCGGACGGCAGCATGGCCACCGTGGTCCACGGCGACGCGCTGCCGGCCGCGGTGCAGGAGCGCGCCGTGCGCGCCACCCTGTTCCAGTATGTCCGCCTGCGCGAAGGCTGGTCCTCGGGCGAGGCGCAATACGCCTACGACGTGGTGAGCCGCATGTCGGCGCCGCAGGTGCGGAGCGCCTTTCAGGAGTGGTTCAACCTCACGGTTCCCCCTGGTCCGCAAGCCGTGTGGGGCACGCGTGCGACTGTCACCGTGGAGCAGATCAGCGGTGCCCTGCTGCCGAACGACACGGCGCAGGCCGACGAGATCTACCAGCTCCGCTTCCGCCGCACCGAGCGCGCCCACGGCCGCCCGCCGGTCGTGTCCACCTGGGTCACGACGCTGCGCTACCGTGCCGGCCAGAACATCGCCTTCACCGACGGCACGACGATCAACCCGCTGGGCGTGCTCGTGACCGAATACCGCCCGCCCGAGCGCGAGGGCGTGCCGACCCTGGGAGAGGCCCGATGATCCGCCCCCATTCCGCCCTGCGGCTGCTGCTGGCCGTCTCCATCGCCCTGCCGCTGGCCTGGGGCGCCCCGGCCGCCGCGGGCGAGACCCCGGCCCCGGCCGGGCGCGACCCGCGGGTGCGGGTGATCGCCTACGACCCGCATCAGGTGGTCAAGCTCTACGCCGTGCCCGGTGCCACCCTGACCATCCAGCTCGCCCCCGGCGAGACGGTGGCTGGCCTGCCGGTGTCGGATCAGACCCTCCTGGACCCGCCCGAGCCCGCCAGCCTCGGCACCGGCCCGCTGGCCATGGCCGGCGGCCCCGCTCCCTCCGAGCGGGCCGGCGCCGGCCGCGGGGCGTCCACCGACCGGAACCTGTTCACCGCCGTCCGCGGCAACTTCGTCATGCTCAAGCCTCTGCGGGATCTGGACCCGCAGCCGCTGTTCATCATCGGCCGCAGCACCGACCCCACCACCGGGCGGGAGGTGATGCGCGCCTACACCTTCGAGCTGTCCACCCGCGAGGGGCCGCTGACCGCGGAAGCCCCGAACACCTACTACCTCGTGCGCTTCACCTACCCGGCCGAGGAGCGCGCTGCTGCAGCGGCGGCTGCCGCGGCTCGCCGGCAGGCGGCCAACGCCGCGGCCGAGACGCGCCGCCGTGAGATAACCGAGCGCCGGGCACGCGAGCGCCTGGTGCTGGCCAGCACCAACGCCGCCACGCCGGGGGTGATGAACTGGAACTATGACGGCCAGGGCGACCGCGAGCTGGCGCCAGCCGAGGTTTGGGACGACGGGCAATCCACCTTTCTGCGCTTCCCAGGCAATCGCCGCGTGCCCGCGATCTTCTCCGTCCTCGCGGACGGGCGCGAGGCGGCGGTGAACTACTCCGCCAACACCGCGGGCCTCATCACCATCCACCAGACCGGCCCGGCCCTGCGGCTGCGGGACGGCGGCTTGGTGCTTTGCATCTTCAACCGGGCGGTTGACCCCACCGGTCGCAATCCCGGCACCGGCACCACCAGCCCCGACGTGGTGCGGGAGATCAGGCGGTGAGCGGCGCCGTGGAAGGGGGCGCCGTCGCCTCCAACAATCCTGTCTCGCCCGTCGCCGGCGGCCGGCGCCTGCTGACGGGCCGGGAAAAGGTGATGATCGGGGTGGGCATCTTCGCCGCCTGCGGCCTGGTCGCAATGTGGCCCGCCTCGCGCCCGGCCCCGGAGCGCGAGCGCGAGCAGCCGGTCGCGGAGGCCGGGCGCTCCCTGCCCTACCGGCCAATGCCCGAGCCGGCCGCCCCGCCGGCACCGACCCCGGCCGCGGCGGTCGCGGCCATGCCGATCCCAGCCACCCCGGCCGCCCTAGGGATGCCGATGCCCGGCGCGCACAGCGCCGTGGCCTTCGGCGGCGGGCGCCAGGCCCCCAACCCCACCCCGATCATGAGCTACGAGGACCGCACCGTACCGCAGGCCACGCAGCCCGTGGCGGACGGACCGGCCGGTCTCCGTGCCGCCCGGCCCGGGGCGCCTGCCACAGTCCCCGGCGACGGCCTGGCTGGCAGTGCCAACGAGCCCGACGCGCTCTCGTCGCGCCTTCGGCCGTCGCGGATGGCAGCGGCGCGGGCGACCGTGCTGCGGAACCCCGAGCTGACGGTGCCAATGGGCACGCGGATCGCCTGCATCCCGGAAATGCCGATTGATTCCACGGTCGCCGGCTTCTTCTCCTGCATCACCCCCGTGGACGTGCGGGGATCCACGGGGACGGTCGTGCTGATGGAGCGCGGGACGCGCATCGTGGGCGAGGTCCGTTCCGGCCTGGCCCGCGGCTCGCGCCGGCTGTTCGTGGTGATGACGCAGGCCCTGACGCCGGGCGGCGTGCAGATGGAGTTGAACAGCCCCGGCGCCGACGTGATGGGTCAGGCCGGGCTGGATGGCGAGGTCGATAGCCACTTCTTCGAGCGGTTCCGCGGCGCCATGCTGCTCGCCTTCCTCGACACCGGCCTACAGGCCGCGGCCACCGTTGCCAGCAACTCGCTGAACAATGGCACGGGCGTCACCTTCAACCAGTTCCAGTCGGGCGGGCAGCGCGCCACCAGCCAGGCGCTGGAATCCGACATCAACATCCCCTCCACCCTGCGCCGGAACCAGGGAGAGCCCTTGACCGTGTTCGTGGCGCGGAACCTGGATTTCTCTGACGTTTACCGGCTGGTGAGCCGGTGAGGGGCGCGGCGGT
>NZ_FQZF01000063.1 GCF_900141905.1 Muricoccus roseus
CATTCAGCGATCGACGGCCGCACCACCCGGCACGAGAGCCATGCCCTGTCCCAGAAACACCGCAAGCGCATCGAGGAGGCTTTCGGCTGGGCCAAGACCGTCGGCGGCATGGCCCAGACCGTCTATCGTCGCATCGAACGCGTGCGATCCCGCTTCATCCTGACGATGGTCGCCAACAACCTGGCCCGACTGCCCCGGCTGCTGGCAGCATGAAGCCGAAAACCGGCATCCGGCGTCCATGCCGCTCGTAGGAACGGGCCGGACGCGCAAAGCCGCTGGTCCCTCCGACGGGAAAACGCTCCAGAACGCCGAGTAATTCAGCGACCTGTTAGGGGGATTAGGAACGGCTTCTATCTTGATATCGGAGCACACGATCCGTTCGTGCTCTCCAACACAGCATTGCTCAACATCGAGAGCGGATGGCGCGGCATAAACGTCGACCTGGATAGCCGCTATGTGGACCGTTTGAGGGAAGCGCGCCCGGATGACATCAGTGTTTGCTGCGCGATCGGAGCAGCAGACGGCGAGATCGAGGCGGTCATCTTCGAGGAGGGGGCGTTCAACACGATCGATGCAGACCGGCAAGCACGGTTTACCGCCACGAAGTCGTCAGGCGAGCGGCGTATAGTGCCGGTTCGCACCATTCCCTCCCTGCTGGATGAATATCTTCCCGCCGGCCAAGAAATCGGATTCCTGAACCTTGATGTCGAAGGTGTGGACTTCGCTGCCCTTAATGCAAACGACTGGAAGCAGTATCGACCGAAGGTCATCGCCGTTGAGACGCACGCATTCGACCTTCACAACCCCAAAGGCAATGATGTGTTCAACCTGTTGGTCTCACAGGGCTATCGGCTCCGCGCCCAGATGCTGGTGACTTCCATCTTCAGCCTCTAGCGCGGTAGAACTGCGTCTCCGGCCGGGCGTTCTCTTCATCAATCCCCAACCACCCGGTTCACCTGCCATCCCCAGGCGAAGTCCTCCTGGGCAGGGTTGGTCTCGGTGATCTCGACGTAGCGGACTGACTGCTGCGCCGTGGCCACGGCCAGTAGCACACGGACCGCCAGCTCCTTCCCGCGCCGCTGGATCAGCGAGTTCAGAGCGGCCCGCGTCATCGCCCCAAAGATTCCGTCCACCACCAGGTCGCCATAGAGGCTGCCCCGGCCGTTGAGGTGGTTCAGGGCGCGCTGCAGGAAGCGCCCCGCTACGGCGGTCCCCATGTTCACACCGATGTCGAGCAGCTTTTCGGCCAGCTCCGGCGCGACCTCATCGATACGGTCGAAGCCCGGCTGGGTCCAGTAGAACAGGCGATAGATCTCCACCGCCGTGTCGCGCGGCATGGCGCGCATGGGGCCGCTGTAGCCGGCCGCCCGGGCCCGGGCGATGGTGATGCCCCACATGGTCTCCCCGCCCTTGTCGGAGGGGTGGTTGGAGTAGCCGCCCTCGCGGCCGATCACGCCGTCGATCAGCGTGGCGAAGCGGGAGGCGCTCACCGGAACATCCCCCGCACGGTCTGGCTCAGCTGCGCGTCCTTCGCCGCGCTGCCGGCGCTGGAGCCGAAGTAGTAGGCCACCACATTGCCGGCCCAGCCCACCGCGGCGCCGACGAAGCCGGCCACCATGACGGCCTTCTCGGTGGGCATGTCCACCAGCACGATCAGGGCAACCCCGCAGGCGGCGAGCGTCAGGGCTACGAGGCCGACCAGCAGCTGGGCAGGGTTCATCCGTCCCGCGGGCGCGTGCGGCTCCGCGGGCGGCAGCTCGGGGCTGTCGCTCATCGTCATCTCCAGATGGTCAGGGGTGCCCGGCTGACCGGCCGGTGCTAAACTACGCCCCGCAACATTGCGGAGCCGTCAGGCTGCAGATGAGGTTCGTCACAGGGCTGGCGCGAGTGGCTTCCGGCCTGCTGAGACCAGTCCTCTGCCGGGTCGTCGGGCATCGCTGGCAGAGCGCCGGTTGGCACCCGCTGCCCTATCACACTGGCACGCGGTACCGTCTCATGATCTGCAAGCGCTGCGGGGCGCAGAGGACGAAGCTGATTAAGGTGAGCTCTCAGGCAGCTGGATGGCCGGCTGAGCGCTGCGTCACTCCACATCACTGAAGACCGGCACCTCGGGAAGGGGAGAGTCATCGCCGGCGAGGATCAGGCGCTGGGCCGCCACATGCCGGATCTTCACGGCCGCCAGGGTCAAGGTGCTGATGAAGCTGTGGGCATGAGCGAGGCGGCGGCGGAGGGTCCGGATCTCGGCCTCCATCTCCTCCTCATCCTCGCGGTTGATGGTGTCGCGGCGCGACCGGATGGCCCCATAGGCGGTGAGCAGCCCAGCGAGGCCGGCGAAGGTCATGGAGCCGATGGCGACGATCTGCTCCGCCGTCAGATTAGGCATACCGGCGCCAGAGCCTCCAGGAGAGGATGCCGGCGATCGTCGTGAGGGCGAGGAAGAGGGTGATCATGGGCGAGAACGGGTCCAGGCTCATCGCGCCCACGCAAACCGTGACATGCAGCAGGATGCCGTAGCCCATCGTCTGCACCATGGCGCGCTGGCGCAGGCTGCCCATCCGGAGCGCGGCGATCTGCCAGGGGAAGAGGACAAATCCGACCCAGGGCCAGAGCCAGCCGCCCAGCACGTTGAGGATGGCCAGCGCCGGCCTCTCGGTCAGCGCGTCGGGCGAGAGCAGGTTCGCCACCGACCAGCTCAGCCAGGTGATGGCGAAGGTGGCCTCCAGCCACTGAGGGTAGCGGAAGGGGTCACGGAACCAGCCGAGCGCCCGGGACCGGTCCGCGGCCCTGGCCGCGGCCTCAATAGCGCCATCGCTGGCGCCCGTGTTGCCCAAGGGGCGGAGGTTGGGGCTGCTGGGCATCTGCGGCGCCCCTAGACGCTGACCGCGGCGGCGGCCCGGAACAGGTCGTCTAGCTGCTCCGGAGTGAGCTGCAGGACGGTGGCGAGTTCAGCGATGAGAGGGCTGGTGCGAACGAAGCTGGCCTTCACCCAGGCTTCACGCAGGGTCTCGGCGCCGAGTTCGTCACCGGCCAGGGCCAGCATGTTGGCCTTGGTCTCCACGATGGTCTCGGCATCCTCGAAGAGCCCGGCATGACGGAGAGCCGTCCGAGCCTGGAAGTTCGTCACCTCGGCCGGGACCGGCGCGGCATCCCCCATCCAGGAGCCGTGCAGCACCCGGGACAGCTGCGGGCCCATGGTGAGCACGCCGGGCGGCTGGGGGAGCGGCTCCGGCGCGCGCACGGTGGCGTAGGCGACGCCATCCAGCACGAGCGGGCCGATGACATTCGCCTGGCCGGCCAGGGCGGCAGCCATGGCGGCGGGCGCGCCGTACCAGGCGTGATCGATGAAGGTCTCGCTCATGGGTGCTCCTTTAGGCGGCCAGGGCCTGGAGCGGCGCGCCGATGCGCTGCACCGCCAGCAGGTCCAGGCTGTCGAATTCCACGATGGCGGGAAAAACCGCGTCCCCGTTGCGGGAAGCCATCCAGCCCCGGTTCATCCCGATCGGCAGCTGCAGGTTGGCGAAGGAGAGTGGCGCGCGGGCGTCGATCGTGACGAAGCACCCTGCCGGTCCCCAACTCATGGCAAAGCGGTGGAGCGTGTTCGGCTGCACCCAGCCGCTTGCGGCGTCCTGCAGGTTGGCCCCGGCGCGCTGGCCCTGCGCCACGATCGCGCCGCCGCTGGCCACCCGGAACCAGATCCCGTTGGCGGTGGTGCCGTCCGTGATGCTGACGACGGCCTGATAGGCTGCGGCCAGCACTGGCAGCAGGAAGGTACCATAGAGCGTGCCCTGGGCGGCCGGGACCGCGAAGGAGGCGAAGTCGGCCGCGCGGGTGGCGGCCGCGCCCGCCGTGGTGATCCAGGAGGAGGGGAAGGTTCCCGCCTCCAGCTGCGCGAAGCGCACGTCGCCGGCGACGGTGAGGGTCAGCGAGCCGGCGGTGGGCGTGAAGGCGAGGGAGACGCGGTCATTCGCCCCGGTGCCGGCCAGGGAGCCGGTGGCGGACCCGGACAGGGTCACGGTCCCGCTGCCCTCGAAGGCCAGGACATAGGCCTGCGCCGTCACAGCGACGGACTGCGTCGCGAGCGCGGCCGAGTTCAGCAGCAGGTTGGTCCGCTGGAGGCCCTCGGTCAGCGCACGGCGCGCAGGCCCGGTGCGGCGCAGGGCGTTGATGCCACAGCTCTCCCAGCCAGCCCCGCCGACCGGACGGGCATTCGCCGCGGAGGCCCGAGAGAGCTGGCCGGTGAAGCTGCTGGGCCCGAGGATGCGTGTCACATCGCCCGCGTCGAACATGCCGCGCAGCAGCGGCCGCAGGACCGGGCGCAGCACCGGCCGCAGCGTCACGAGCCGAAGACCTTGAAGGCGACCGGACCGGAGCCGGTCAGCACCAGGCGGAACTCGCTCTTGCCGCGGTATCCCGCCTCGCCTTGCATGGATCCGGCGGCGGTCAGGGTCGCGCCCGTGTCCACGCCGTTGCCGGTGTCGCCGGCGGCCCGCTCGTGGAGCGCCAGGGTACCGGTGCCGCCATCGCGCCAGATGCGGAAGGGGCCGGTCGGCGCGAACCAGTCAGAGGTGGGGCTGGCAGCCGTCAGGCTGCCCTCCGGGATGGCCATGCCATGCTCCTGCGATGTGGGTGGTGGTGAAGGGGCTGGGCCGGCCGAGGTCAGCCCACGACGCGCAGCGTGCCGTCGCCGGCCTTGTAGAGGTTGCCGGGCACCATGCCGGCGGCCTTGGCGGCGTCGTCATCGGGATAGGTCGGGATGGTCGGGAGCCGCACGCCCCGGTTGTCCACGATGAACTGCCCGACGCCCGCAATGGCGAAGCCGATCAGGTTCGTGCCGAAGTACATGCCGTGGTTGTCGTTGCCGCGGCGCCCGACCGCCACCAGCGCGGCCGAGCCATCGGCCAGGTTGATGCCGTGGGAGAAGTCGCGGCGCCGGGTGGCCTGGCTGACGCGCACCTCGTAGGCGCCCGTGCCGCCGAGCAGGAACTGCGGCACCGTGCCGCCGATCAGCTCATTGTCCACCATGGTGGTGTTGACGCCCTGATCCACGCCCAGGCCGCGCCAGCCGGTCGCCCGGTTGTTGATGAGGCGGTTGTTCTGGGACTTGATCGTCGCATCGTCCTGGGCGTTGGAGACGGCATAGGCATAGCCCGAGGAGGGGTAGTTGGCGGCGACGGTGGGGTGGATGCCCGTGCTGTTGTTGTGGACGACGATGCAGTCCTGCGCGCCCTGGAGCACCACGATATAGGGCGACATCACCGCGACCGGCGTGACCCCGTCCGCCAGGAAGGCGCCGGCCTCGATCGAGAGGTTGTCCTGGACGGTGATGTTGCGGCCCTGGTCCACGCGCGCCAGGACGTGGCACTTCTTGCCCGTGTTGTTCCGCACCGAGCCGCCATAGGCGGAGGCCACGATGTAGTCGATCGTGACCATCCGGACGCAGCCCTCGCCGTAGTTGTCCGAGATGTTGAAGCCCAGGACGCCGCGCTTCATCGCCACGCCATGGAAGCAGTTCAGGAAGTCGTTGTTGCGGACCACGTAGTTGCCGCCGACCACGCCGTCATCCGAGGCGGAGGCGTAGAAGCCGACATCACGGCTGCCCTTGAAGGTGTTGCCCTCCACCCGGGCCTTGCGGACCCCGCCGATGAACAGCCCGCCATCGCCCCCGGCCGTCTGCCAGTGCGCCCCGGCATCGAAGACCACGTCCTTGACGATGCAGCGGCGGATCCCCGCCCAGGTAGCCCCGTTCAGGTCCTTGTAGTCGCCGCGGATGGAAAGGCCGTCGCAGGTGGAGGAGGCTCCCGGGTTCGGCGAGGGGAACTCGGCCATGAAGGGCATGGAGGTCGAGCCCTTCTGCTGGGCCTGGTTGCGAATTCCACGGGATGGTGGGCAGTGATTCCACGGCATCGTGGGCAGCGGTTCCACGGGATGGTGGGCACGGATTCCACGGGATCGTGGGCAC
>NZ_FQZF01000062.1 GCF_900141905.1 Muricoccus roseus
CGTGGATCCGCCGCACCGTCCGCCTCCCCTTGCGGCCCTTGCCCGCCTCCACCCTCAGCCACTCCGACAGCTTGTCGGCGAACGGGTCCAGGCGGCTCGGGCGCTGGGGGACCTTGAACCGCACCTCCACGGCATCCGACCGCAGGTACTTGCGGATCGTGTTCCGCGACAGGCCCGTCCGCCGCTCGATCTCGCGGATCGGGATGCGGTCCCGGTGGTGCCACCGGCGGATCACGCTCAACAACTCCATGTCGATCACTCCGATAACCCCGGCCATCCGGCCGGGGAGGTGAACAGACACGGGTCATTTCTCAGCGAAAACTTCGGCTCCTACAGGGTCAGCTCTCAGTGCAAATCAACACTCTACGTCCCGAGTTCCTATCGGGGCGAGCCGGTGCCGCTGGTCGTCATGCTCCATGGCTGCACCCAGTCGCCGGATGACTTCGCCGCGGGTACCGGGATGAATGCCCTGGCCGAGGAACACGCCTTTCTCGTGGCCTACCCCGCGCAGCCAGCCTCGGCGAACGCGCAGAAGTGCTGGAACTGGTTCAGCCCCGGTGATCAGGAGCGTGGCCGCGGGGAGCCGGCGCTCATCGCCGGCATCACCGGCCAGGTCATGGCCGATTGGGTGGTGGATCCGGCTCGTGTCTACGTCGCCGGACTCTCGGCCGGCGGTGCCGCGGCCGCCATTATGGGGGAGGCGTACCCCGACCTCTACGCTGCGGTGGGCGTCCACTCCGGCCTCGCATGCGGGGCAGCACGCGACATCCCCTCGGCCTTCGCCGCCATGCGTGGAGGTGGCGCAAGGTCTACGGGGCGGAACGCCGGCGCGGCGGCGGGTTCCCATGGCGGTCGGGTCGTCCCGACCATCGTGTTCCACGCGGATCGCGATACGACGGTGAACCCGGTCAACGGTGACCGGGTAATGGCCCAGGCCGGTGCGGGACGCCTCCGCACGACGGTCGAGCAGGGTCAGGTTTCGGGCGGGCACGCGTACAGCCGCACCCTCTACAGTGGCTCGGATGGCGAGACGGTGCTGGAACAGTGGGTCGTTCACGGCGGCGGCCATGCGTGGGCCGGCGGGAGCCCTGCAGGGTCCTATACCGACCCGAAGGGACCTGACGCATCCCGTGAGATGCTCCGGTTCTTCCTCGACCATCCGCGTCCCTCGCCCAATGGCTGAGCCGGATGGATCGGATAAGATCGAAGACCTGGAGCGGCGAGGGCGGTCGTAGGATGGTCGCCACCCCGCGGAAGGGCATGAGGCGACGAAACCGTCGTCTCGGATCTGTACCGGTGGCGACGGAGACGGTGGTCCCGTCCAGGCGTTGGTGAACCGTTCAGCCCATTGACGCGGAATCGCCAGGGGATGTCCATCAGTGCAGAACAGTCCACCAGAGCGCCAGCCAACCTCCGTCGTCCTGGGGGACCTGTTCCTGCGAGTGCCCGCCGAGCACGTCACACTCGACTGGCTCCTGCGGGGCTTGGGCGACCGGTCCTTCGGCGTGCTTCTCCTCCTCCTGGCGCTCCTCGGTGCCCTGCCCGGGGTGTCGGTCGCGGTCGGCCTCCTCCTGCCCATCCCGGCCTACCAGATGTTGCGCGCCCACCCCGGCCCGGTCTTTCCCCGCGCGGTGGCGGCGCGGCCGATCGCGGCCCGGCCGCTCGCCCGCCTCGTCCGCGGCGTCGTCCCGGTCCTCCGCCTGCTGGAGAAGGTCGTCCATCCCCGCTGGACCACGCCCTTCGAGACCACCAAGCGCGCTGTCGGCGCGGCCGTCCTGCCGGTCAGCGTCGGCTTCTTCGTCCCGCTGCCGCTGAGCAACATCCCGCCGGCCCTGGTCGTCGCCCTGATCGCCTTCGCCTATGTCGAGCAGGATGGCTTGCTGCTCCTTGTCGGGCTGCTCACGGCGGCGATTGTCGTGGCCGGCGCAGCCATCCTCGCCTGGGAGGCGTTCAGCGCTACGGGCTGGGTGCCTGGCCTGCTCTAGGAGGAGCCCGCCCGCGACGATCATCGTCTCCGTGAAAATCAATGACGGCTTGGTCATGGCCGCCGACAGCGTACCTCGCCTACTGCTGGTTTTGCCGTCTCGGGTTACCGAGCCGGTGCCGGACCACTCGACCCTCAGCAAGAACCGGCACGGCCGCTTTCGTGACAGCGAACGGCGCGTGGCGTCGTTGAGGTGGATGACACCAGAAGCAGAACACCCTTGCTTCAGTGCTGGTCAGTCGGCATATGTCTGGCATACCCCAACTTGGAGGGTTCTGATATGCCGCAGTCCCACCCCGCACCCCGGCAAGTCCGCTTGTTTCGTAACAACCGGAATCAGGCTGTCCGGATACCGGTGGAGTTCGAACTCCCCGGCAATGAGGCCATCATCAGCCGCGACGGTGATCGACTCATCCTTGAACCTGTCCGATCCAAGAACCTTTCAGCGTTGCTCGACAGCTGGGAGCCTATGGAGGAGACCCTTCCGGACATTGAGGATCCGCTACCGGTCGCTCGGGATATCTTCTGATCGTGCTGTACATGTTGGACACCAACATCGTCAGCGACTTGATCCGCAATCCTACCGGAACAGCAGCGCGCAAGGCGAGGGGGGCGGGGGCCGCTGTCTGCGTCAGTATCATCGTGGCAGCAGAGCTGCGCTATGGCTGCGCCAAGAAGGGATCATCCCGGCTCCTCGAGCGGGTAGAGGCCTTCCTTGGTGCGGTGCCAGTGATGGCGCTCGAGGTTCCAGCCGATGCCGAGTACGGCGGGTTACGAGCCGAGTTGGAGGCGGCGGGTCAGCCGATTGGCGGAAATGACCTGCTGATCGCCGCGCATGCTTACGCCCTGGAAGCCACTCTCGTGACAGCGAATGTTGGAGAGTTCCGACGCATCCGCGGCCTGCGGGTGGAAAACTGGCTGATACCGGGCTGACCACTCTGGTGTGTTCAGAGCGAACACACCTGGTCTTCTCCTTGGCGGACTTACTCGGCGGCCATCATCCGCCGCGACAGTTCGTTGTCCTGCGCCACATCGCGCAGCACGATGCCCAAGCCGCGGCCGTCGGTGAGCTCGGCGGCGAGTTCGTCCACCACACCGGCCTCCGCCCGGGCGTCCAACTCGCCGCGTTTCAGGCGCTCGTTCTTCCGCCGGTCGATCTCGTCCACGGCGGAACCGCGCGGGAACACCCGAGACAGCCGCCGTAGCGCCTCCTTGAACCCCAGCGCCGCGTACAGCCGGTTGCGAAGGGCCGTGTCACCGGGCGTCGTGCTCAACGCCCACAGCTCCACTGGCCCCAGGAAGTTCACCAGCATCTGCTCGTACTTCGCGCCCCCGGCCAGCAGCACTGCCAGGAACGGCGCCCCCTTCGGGCCCGGCCCCTGCAGGGCGAAGCGCACGACGTCGGCGCTGGCCTTGCTCAGCCCGAAGCGCTCGATGACCTCGTTGCACTCCTTCTCGTCGCCGGTCTTGAGGATGAACCGTCCCGTGGACTGGCCGACAAGCTCCTCGCCCATGTCGCTCAGCCGTTGCGACGCGAAGCCCAGCTGCAGGTTGTGCTTGCGCCCTTCGCGCACGTCCAGTGCAGCCTGATCGCGAACCTGCGGACTTCCCTTGGTGCGGTGCCACTCGTCGTAGTCGAGCCGCTTCACCGACTCCATGATCTCCTGGAACCGGCTGCGCTGGTAATCGCGCACCTTCTCCGGAACGTATTCGGCGTAGTCCGGGTGCAGGGTGAAGTTGCGCGCCAGGATGTGGCGCGCCAGCAGGTACATCATCTCCGTCTGCCGGTCGTTCACCGCCGAGCCGGTTGGCGCCACGGCAGCGAGGTCGAGCACGATGATCCGAGCCGGCCCGAAGTCCAGCCTGGTCGGTGCGTTCAGCGTCGGGAACTTCTTGATGACGTCGTAGATGTATCGCTCGAAGAGCCCGATCGCGTCCTCGCTCGTGGTGGAGATCTTCAGTCCGTCGAAGATGTCGCGCACCTGATCGCCTCTGGCCGCGACCACCAGATCTTCAAGGGTCGGAACCGCATGGCGTTGCGCCACCTCGGCGAGCCGCCATTCCTGCCGGTCGATCAGGGCGTCCACCACGTCCCGCCACCAGGGCTCGGCGTGCTCCAGCACAATGCCGTGCCTCGACAGCGCGGCATCGACGGCCGGCTCGACACCGGCCCGGTAAGGCTTCGGGGAGCCGCCGGGGACGTCGGTACAGAGGCGGTAGGCCTCGTCGATGACGTAGCCGATCAGCTGGCTCAGGCCCTCGAAGGGCGTGTTCTGACCCGGCGGCATGGTGGCAAGGGACAGAAAGTTCTGCAGGAACGCCTTCTCCATGGGCAGCGGATAGGTGCAGCCCACCTGCAGGTCGAAGATGTTGAACTCGTAGCCCGCCCGGAACTGCATGGTCACGAAGATGGCCTCGTGCTCGCGCTCCGGTCCCAGCGCCTCGCGCACCAACCGCACGAACCCCTGGGCGGAGGGTCCGATATCGGCCTTGCCGATCAGCGGCAGCTTCGCCCCGCGCGAGCCCAGAACGGCGGTGCTGAGGCACAGGCCGAGGTTGATCGTGTTGGCGAGCACCGACTTCCCGGAGCCCGGCGGGGCCACGAAGATGTCGCACACGAGCGGGCGCTTGGAGCTGCCGGCGGGCTCGTAGGGCCAGATCGCACCGTCGGGCCGGGTGAACAGGACCGATCCCTGCTCCCAGGGCGAGGCGCAGCGGTTCCAGGGCAGCATGGCGAAGGCGTCGCCCAGCAGCGCGATGCCCGGCGTGCCGGTCGAGGCGAGTGCCAGGGCCGGAACGCTGCTCAATGCCCCTTCCAGGGGGTCGCCCGAGATGCTGGTGGCCTTGCAGTTGCCCCAGCCCTCCAGCCGCTGCGTCAGGGTGGAGGCGCGACGGCGGAGTTTCTGGGTGTCGCCGGTCGGTGCCCAGGTGGCGAAGGAGGCCCTCAGCTTGACCCCGACATGGCCGTTGTCGTCACGCTCCTGCTTCAACGCCTCGAAGGCGCGGCGGACGTCGGCGTTACCGGGGAACATCGAGAACGCCGTGGCGCCGATCGACTTCAGCAGCATCGCCGAGCGCCCGCCACCCTCGATCAGGATCGAGCCGCGCCAGGGGATACGGTCCTGCCCTAGCCGAGCCGACAACTCGACAAAGGGCCGGGGGTCTTCCGGTCCGACCGCCATATCCACGGGAGCGTAGTCGTTGTCGCCGATCCGGACCCGCTGGCCGCCCTGGGTCTCGGCGTCGGCGTGGAAGATCTGCTCGCGGATGGCGGGCCACAGCATGCCGGGCGCGGCATCCACCTTTCGGGCCTCGTCCTCGGTGGCCCTCGGCATCACCCGGTCACCCATGAGGGTGGCCTTCCAGTCCGACCCGGAGGTCTCGCGGTACACCGCCTCTCGCACCAGCTTCAGGGCCTCGTGCGCGCCCAGCCCGCGGGTGGCGATGTCGTTGGCCTTCAGGGCGGCCTCGACGCGCAGCACGAAGGCGTCGTGGCGCGCCGCCATGACCTCGGACCGCAGATAGTAGCGTTGGCTGTCACCCGCACGGGGCCCCGCCTTAGCCAGGGCGGACTGCTCCTCCCCCATCTGCTTGCGCTCCTCCTTGGTCAGGACGGAGCGACGGGTCCACAGCACGTAGTAGGCCGCCTCCCACCGCATGACCTTGGGCCAGAGCGCCGCGCGCTCATTGAGCACGTCGCTGACGTCCAGCCCCAGTTCGCGCGCGATGGTTCGACAGGAATGGAGGTTGAGACGGTCGATCTCGACGGCCGACTGGTCGGGGTCGGAGATGAACCAGCCCATGATGGCGTGGCCCGGATCCTCCAGGGCGCCCGACAGGTCCATCCGTTGGGCGAGCGCGATACGCTCGACGTCGGCGCGGGTGGCCATCCTCCGCATGCCCTCGATGCGGATCACGCTGAGGTAGTCGGAATGCTTGGTCACGAGGGCGTCGCCATGCGTGGTCTCGACGTCGCAGAACGTGCCGATCGGCTGCTTCAGGGTGAGGGACAGGCCCGCCAGGAGGCGGGAGATAGCGCCGATCATGCGGCCCTCCTTGGAGCTGCGGGGTGTAGAGCGGGGAGGGGGGCGGAGGACACCGGGACCGCAGGCCTCGGTTCGGGACGGCCGGCCCAGGCGCGGAGGAGCCCGGGATAGACGTCCCGCCCGCCCACCATCATCCGGCCCGTGGGCACTAGCCGGATGCCCCCCAGCAGGTTCGCACGGCCGCGGTAGGCGCCGGGCGTGAGCGCCAGCAGCGCCGCACCCAGCACGCCGGGATCGGACGTCTCCAGTCTTGCCCGGGCCTGTTCCTCCCGGCCGAGCAGGGCCGAAAGGGCCCGCCACGCGGCCACCGCGGCGTCGGTGGCCCTGGCGGGGGGCACCTCCAGCGTGGGGTCGGCATCGCCGTCGAGCAGGGCGAGGTGTGCCGAGCGCGTCAGCATGAACACCGCCGCCTGGCTCATCTCCGGCAGCCACGCCAGCACGGTGGACCGCTGGCGGGCGGCGACGTCCAGGTGCTGGGCGAGGTGGCTGCGAATTCCACGGGATGGTGGGCAGTGATTCCACGGCATCGTGGGCAGCGGTTCCACGGGATGGTGGGCACGGATTCCACGGGATCGTGGGCACCCTGTTGAGGGTTGCCTGGGGTGGATTGCCGACAGTCTGAGCCGGCTAAGGGACCTCGTTCTGAACGGGGTCTGCCTGATGCCTACTGAGAGATTGTCGATGCGACGGATCCGCGACGTACTGCGTCTGAAGTTCGAGGCTGGACTGAGCGACCGGACCCTTGCGGCCGCGGTTGGCATCAGCAAGGGAGCGGTGGCTGCCTATGTCTATCGTGCCCGGGCGGCTGGGCTGTCCTGGCCGTTGCCGGCC
>NZ_FQZF01000066.1 GCF_900141905.1 Muricoccus roseus
TCGGTGCAGACGGCGCGCACCTCCTCGACCAGGGCGGGGAGGATGGGGATGCCGTGCTGGCGGCGTTCGATGGTGGTGTCGTGCTCGGGGTCCCCCGGGGATGATGACGGGGGTGGTGGGGTCGGCCGGGGGGTTGGCGCGGAGGCGGGCGATGAGGTCGTCCGGGTCCGCCTGGGGGTCTTCCCTTTCCCGGAAGGCGGTGGGCGGGGCGCGGCGGGTGGGCGGTGCGCCGGGGGTCAGGCGCTGATCGTCTCGATGGTCTGGCGGAGCTGGCCGAAGGTGATGGGCTTGAAGAGGATGGCGGCCGGGTGGTCCTGGTGGATGCGGGCCACCGTCTCGGCTTCCTGCGAGCCGGTGATGAAGACGACCTTGGACCCGACCTGGTGGTGGATGGCCAGGGCGGCGTCGATGCCGTCCTTCTCGCCGCTGAGGCGGACATCCATGAGGACGATGCGGGGGCGGTGCTGGCCGGCCAGTGCGGTGGCGTCCTCCGCCGTGGCGGCGCAGGCGCAGACGGTGAGGCCCATATCCTCGACCATATCGGTGAGCAGTTCGGCGATGAGGAATTCGTCTTCGACGATGAGGACGCAGTCGTTGTGGGTCATGTCGGTTCCGGCAGGGGCATGGTGATCCGCACGCGCGTGCCCTGCTCATGCGTGGTTTCGATCTGGCCACCGAGCTGCCTGGTGAGGCCGGCGATGATGCGGCTGCCCGCGCCGGCGCGGCGGCGGTCGGCCGCGAGGGTGGGGATGGGGGCGGGGCTGGCGCCGTCATCGGCGACGGTGAGACGGATGGTGGCGGGGCCGGTGCGGCGGACGTCCACGGCCAGGTTGCGGGCGCCGCTGTGCTTGAAGACGTTCGAGACGAGTTCGTTGACGATCAGGCCGATGGGGATGGCGAGGTCGAGCGTGACCGGGATGGGTTCGGCGGTGGTGGTGATGGCGATGCCGCGTTCGGCGGCGGCGAGGGAGGTGGCGAGGTTCGCCAGGAGGTCGTTCAGGAAGGGGGCGATGCTGAAGGTTTCGAGGTCTTCGGCGCGGACGAGTTGCTGGTGGACGAGGCCGAGGGTGAGGACGCGGTGGCGGAGGCGGGCGAAGGCTTCCCGCGCCTCGGGGTCGGCGATGCGGCGGGCTTCCATGTCCATGAGGGAGTCGACCACCTGGAGGTTGTTCTTCACGCGGTGGTGGACTTCCCGGAGCAGGAGGTCGCGCTGGCGGAGGGTTTGGGTGAGTTCGGCGGTGCGGTCGGCGACGCGTTGCTCGAGGGTCTGGCGGGCCCGGGCGAGGGCGCGTTGATGGCGGGCGAACTGGCGCATGAAGAAGAGGAAGAGGATGCCGGCCGCGATGAGCCAGCTCAGGCGGCCGAGGGACCAGCCGAGGGTGTAGCGGGCGCCGCCGGCGAGGGAGAGGAGGTTGGCGGCGAGCATGGCGGCCAGGGCGAGGCCGAGCCAGCGGAAGAGGGCGTTCCGCTTTCCGACCGAGGCGAGGATGAGGGCGAGGCCGGCCGTGATCATGGCCAGGGAGGCGTAGTTGATGGTGGCGTTCAGGGGGGTCCAGGCCGGGCCGTCCATGAGGGCGGGCATGTGGGTGATGCCGCCCGTGATGGTGGCGGTGGCGGCGAGGACGAAGGCGAGGACCGCGAGGGCGGCGGTGGTGGCGGCGCGGGCGGTGGTGGCCGGGGTGGCGCCGCGGCCGGGGGCGAGGTGTTCGGTGATGATGGCGGCCAGGGTGAGGGCGCCATAGCCGACGAGCCAGAGGAGGAAGGCCCAGGCCGTGGAGGCGGGGGTGCCGATCACCGGCTGGCCGGGGAGGATGGCGCCTGGGAAGGTGAGCAGGTGGAGGCCGGCCATGAGGGAGGCGTAGAGATAGGCGCAGGCGAGGAGGAGGAGGGACCAGCTCCGGGCTTCGCGGAACTGGACGAAGAGGAGGAAGCTGGTTGCCAGTTCGGTGACGAGGACGACGGCCGCGAAGACGGGGGTGATGGCGGGGATTTCGGGCCCCCTGGTGGCGGCGATGGGGAGCAGGGCCAGGGTGAGGGCCGCGTAGAGTGCGAGGGTGACGAGGATGGGCCGGAGCGCGCCGGGGCTTGTTGGCCCGGTGGGATCCCGCGTCAGACCCGTGCCAGCGGGCGGTGAGGCAACGGCGGCGTCTGGAGGCACTGGATCACCTGAAACGAACGGTCGGTCCGCCGTCGCCTTGAAACGGTGCAACGAAGAGTAGGGTTGCGTGGCCGGCTTGAGGCGGGGTGGCGGTCAGCCCAGCAGGAAGGGGGCGCCGCATTCGGTGCAGACGGCGCGCACCTCCTCGACCAGGGCGGGGAGGATGGGGATGCCGTGCTGGCGGCGTTCGATGGTGGTGTCGTGCTCGGGGTCCCCGGGGATGATGACGGGGGTGGTGGGGTCGGCCGGGGGGTTGGCGCGGAGGCGGGCGATGAGGTCGTCCAGGTCCGCCTGGAAGTCCTGCCTGTCCCGGAAGGCGGTGGGGTTGAGGACGAGGAAGAAGTGGCCGGTGCGGAGTTGGGCGGAGCCGGCGCCGGTGAGGGTGGCGCAGAGGATTTCGACCATGAGGGCGAGGCCGTAGCCCTTGTGGGCGCCTTGTTCACGGGTGCCGCCGAGGGGGGCGAGGCGGCGTTCCTCGGCCGCGATGGCGGAGTTGGTTTCGGGGCCGCCTTCGGCGTTGAGGGCCCAGCCGGGGGGGAGGGGTTTGCCGGCGCGGCGGGCGATGGAGACCTTGCCGTAGGCGACTGTCGTGGTGGCCATGTCCAGCAGGACGGGGCGGGTGGTGTCCCGGGTGGGGGCGGAGAAGGCGATGGGGTTGGTGCCGAGGGCGGGTTGGGTGCCGTGGACGGGGACGAGGAGGTGGGAGGCGTTGGTGAGGGAGATGGCGATCATCCCCTGTTCCGCTGCCATGCGGGCGTACCAGCCGGCGGCGCCGTAGTGGTTGGAGTTGGTGACGGCGGCGATTCCGATGCCGTGCTGGCGGGCTTTTTCGATGGCGGTGGTGGTGGCGAGGTGGGCGGGGACGTGGCCGATGGCCTTGTTGCCGTCGATCAGCACGGCGGGGCCGTTGTCGCGGATGATGGCGGGGGTGGCGCGGGGGTCCAGCCGGCCTTCGCGGAGGAGGCGCTGGTAGTGGGGGAGCATGCCGACGCCGTGGGAATCTATTCCAGTCAGGTCGGTGTCCACCATGATGGTGGCGGCGGTTTCCGCGTGGTCCGCGCGCATGCCCCAGGTGGTGAAGACGGTGGTGAGCTGGCGGTGGAGGCGTTCGGCCGGGATGGTGGGGACGGTTTCCATGGGGTGCATTGGAGGGCCGGTGGCGGGGGGTCGTCCATCCCCCCCGGCGCCGGATTTTCCGCCGTTCAGGATGGGTTGATGCGGGTGATCTTGGTGCCGTTGAGGGCGAGGGCGGCCATGAGGCCTTCCTGGTTGAAGGTGATGGCGTAGACGGGTTCGCGCAGGGTTGTGGCGGTGATGTTGGCCTGGAGCCCGCGGTCCAGCACGACGACGCTGGGGCCGGTGCCGATTTCCCATCCGTCGGCGCGCATGAGGGCGGAGAGGGCTTCGTCGGTCATGAAGAACATGGCGAGGCCGGCGGCCTGGGCGCCGGCGAGGAGGCCGAGGGAGAGGCCGGCGATGTTGAAGTAGCCGACGGTGTTGCCGCCGCGGATGAGGGCGCCTTCCCCGTACTGGCCGCCGACGATGAAGCCGCCCTGGATGATGCGGGGGAAGACGAGGGTGGCGCGGGCGGCGGTGAAGAGGGGGCGGGTGTTGGGGGTGTTGCGCAGGCGGGTGAGGGCGGCGGCGACGTCGGCGTTGATTTCGGCGGCGGTGGCGGCCTGGGCGGTTCGCGGGCGGAGGAGTGCCGGGGCGGCGAGGAGGGTGGCGGCCGCGGGGAGGAGGCGGGTGGCGAGGTGGCGGCGGGTGTGCTGGGTCATGGGTTCCGGCCCTTTGTGTGAGGGTGTTTGCGGCGGGAACGCGGGAGGGGTGGGCTGGGCTGCCGGGTTGCGGCGCTCCGCGTTCCGCGCGGCGTACCGGTTGGTTCCGGGCTTGTCTCAGCCCATGCCGAGGACGTGCTTCATGCCGTAGAGGCCCGGGGGCTGCTTCACGGACCAGAGGGCCGCGCGGACGGCGCCGGTGGCGTAGACGCGGCGGTCGAAGGAGCGGTGGGTGAGGGCGATGTGTTCGGCGCCGGAGGCGAAGAGGAGGGTGTGGTCGCCGACGACCTGGCCGGCGCGGAGGGCGGCGAAGCCGATGGCGCCGGTCTTGCGGGGGCCGGTATGGCCGTCGCGGCCGGATTCGATTCCGGCGGCCTCCAGCGTGGTGCCGCGGCCGGCGGCGACGGCGCGGCCGAGGGCGATGGCGGTGCCGGAGGGGGCGTCGATCTTCTGACGGTGGTGGGTTTCGACGATTTCGGCGTCATAGGCCTCGGGCGGGAGGGCGGCGGCGAGGCGTTCGGCGAGGGCGAGGACGAGGTTCACGCCCGGGGCGAAGTTGGCGGCGTGGACGATGGGGATGTCGCGCGCGGCCTCGGCCACCATGGCCTCCTGCTTCGCGTTCAGGCCCGAGGTGCCGAGGATGAGGGGCTTGCGGGCCTGGAGGGCGGCCTGGAGATGCGTGGGCGCGGCCTCGGCGCTGGTGAAGTCGATCAGCACATCGGCGACGCGGGCCAGGGCGGTGGGGTCGGTGGGCCATTGCTCCCCGCGGCGGGCGGTGCCGCCGGCGAGGCTGGCGCCGGCGGTGGCGACCTCCTCCGCCAGGAGGTGGCCCATGCGGCCGGAGATGCCGAGGATGCCGATCTTCGTCATGCGCTGGGTTTCCCGCCTGCGGTCAGGCCCGTTTTGGGGCGGATCGGGGGCGGGGGGAAGTGGGGGCGGCGTTCGGGGCTGACGGTCTGTCCCGGGGAGAGGAAGAAGGAATTCTTCCTCTCCCCGGACCCCTCACCATCATCTTTTTCTATCAGTTTGGAAGCACGGGGCTGACGGTGCGCCTCGGGTCATAGACCCGAGGCGACTGCAAAGGCAGGATCAGCACCCTGCAACCAGGGACCCCTTCGATCAGGGTATCCACGGCAGTCAGACGGGGTTCCAAGGGCCTCAGGCCCTTGG
>NZ_FQZF01000060.1 GCF_900141905.1 Muricoccus roseus
GCTTGACCCGCGGCCACAGCCCGCGGGACATATCCCCGCACGGGTCAGTTCTCGATGAAAACCCCGGGTCAGTTCTCAGCGAAACTCAACAGTCAAGGACGTCTCGGTGAACCTCATCGCGGAGCGTCTGACGGTCCGGCTGGAGCCAGGCGCGTCCGACGCCACCACCATCGAGCAGTCGCTGGCAGGTCTCGGCTACACGGCTCGGTCGCTCCCGGCGAACGATGTCGTGGCTCCTGCTGACGGTCACGCCCATGCCGCGGAGGAGCGTGACCATGCCGGGCATGACCAAGCGGACCACGATCACGGCGAACATGGCCACGGCGATACCTTCGGCCATTCACATGCCGACCACGAGAATCCGGCCGATGCCACGAAGCCCTGGTACGCCACGGGCAAGGCACGCCTGGTCTGGCTGCTCGGCGCCTTGGTCCTCGGCGCCTATGCCCTGTCGCTGGTTCTTCCCGCCCGGCTGACTTACCCGCTCTTCCTGGCCGCGACCCTCGTGGCCCTGGTTCCGTTCGGCCGCCGCGCCTTCGCCCTGGCCCGGGCCGGGACACCCTTCTCCATCGAGACCCTGATGGTGACCGCTGCGGCGGGCGCCGCCGTCATTGGGGCAGCCGAGGAGGCTGCCGTGGTCGTCCTGCTGTTCGCTCTGGGTGAGCTGCTGGAGAATGTGGCGGCCGGGCGGGCGCGGGCGGGCATCAAGGCCCTGGCCAACCTCATGCCTCGGACGGCGCGGCGCCTGCGGGCGGACGGCTCCACCGAGGAGGTGCCTTCCGACCAGCTCTCCGTCGGCGACCTCGTCCTGGTCCGCCCCGGCGACCGCGTGCCCTGCGATGGCACCATTGAGGAAGGCCGGTCCGCGCTCGACGAGAGCCCCGTCACCGGGGAGAGCATCCCCGTGTCCCGCGGCCCCGGCGAGGCGGTCGTGGCGGGCTCCATCAACGCCGACGGCGCCCTGCGGGTGCGCGTGACCCGAGCCGCTACCGACAACACCATCGCCCGCATCATCCGCATGGTGGAGGAGGCCACCGCCTCCCGTGCACCGACGCAGCGCTTCATCGAGCGCTTCTCCACCTGGTGGACGCCGGGCGCGATGCTCGTCTCAGCATTGGTCATCCTCGTCCCGCCCTTCCTGCTGGGCTGGGACTGGTGGACCAGCGTCTACCGCGGGCTGGCCGTCCTCCTGATCGCCTGCCCCTGCGCCCTGGTCATCTCGGTGCCAGCCGCCATGGCCTCCGGCCTGTCCGCCGGTGCCCGGCGCGGCCTGCTTATCAAGGGAGGTGCCGCCCTGGAGGAGATCGGCGCGGCGAAGACCGTGGCCTTCGACAAGACCGGCACGCTGACCGAGGGTCATCCCAAGGTGACGGACATCCTGCCCGCGCAGGGAACCTCCGAGTCCGACCTGCTGACCTTGGCGGCCGGGGTCGAGCAGGGGTCCTCGCACCCCCTGGCCAAGGCCGTCGTGGCCGCGGCGGAAGCGCGGGGCGTCGCGACGCCGCCCGTTTCCGACCAGGCTGCTGTGCCCGGGAAGGGGGTCACCGCCACGGTCGACGGCCGCAAGGTCAGCGTCGGCAGCCCGCGCCACGCCGCGGAGGCGGGCGCCCAACTCGGCGGACTGGCCGAGGCGGTCACCCGCTTGGAGAACGAGGGCAAGACGGCCGTCGTGATCCTGGCGGACGGCACCGTCGCGGGCGTCCTGGCGCTCCGTGACGAGCCTCGGGGCGACGCGGCCGAGGGCATCGCCGCCCTTTCGCGGATCGGCATCCGCTCCGTGATGCTGACGGGCGACAACGCCCGGACCGGGGCGGCCATCGCCAAGGGGCTGGGCCTGGACGTGAAGGCCGAGCTGCTGCCGGACGACAAGCTCCGCGAGATTGGAGCCCTCCGGTCGTCCGGCTCCGTGGCCATGGTGGGTGACGGCATCAACGACGCCCCGGCGCTGGCGGCAGCCTCGGTGGGCGTCGCCATGGGCGGCGGCACTGACGTGGCCCTGGAAACAGCGGATGCAGCGGTCCTGAAGGATCGCGTGACCGGCGTCTCCGAACTCGTCAGCCTGTCGCGGTCCACCATGGCCAACGTGAAAGCGAACGTCGCCATCGCCGTCGGGCTCAAGGCGGTCTTCCTCGTGACGACTCTGATGGGCGTGACCGGGCTGTGGCCCGCCATCATCGCGGACACCGGCGCCACGGTGCTGGTGACGCTGAATGCCCTGCGCCTCCTCGCCTGGAAGCCCTCGGCATGAGGGACGTCAGCATGTCTGCGCCGGGAAGGGATGCCTCGACGCTGCTGGCCTTCAGCCTGCCCGGAGCGATCTGTTGGCCCGCCTGATCATTCATCGAGAACAACGCGCATCCAACACGTCTACTTCGGCGGGGCAAGCGCCTCGATGATGCGGCACTCCGCCACGTTGCCGTGACGGCACTGCCCGATGAGGGAGGCCAGTTCCCGCTGCAGCGCCTGCAGGTCGGCGATCTTCCGGTCCACCTCGTCCAGGTGCTCGCGGGCGATGACGTCCACCGCGTCGCAGGAGCGCTCGCGGTCCTCGGCCAAGTCAAGCAGGGCGCGGATCTGTTCCAGCGAGAAGCCAAGGTCCCGGGCGCGCCGAATGAAGCTCAGGCGGCCGAGGTGCGGCTCGCCGTAGGTTCGATAGTTCCCCGCGCTGCGGGCGGGCACCGGGAGCAGGCCGACCCGCTCGTACCAGCGAATGGTCTCCACCTTCGTTCCGGTCACCCTAGCAAGGGCGCCGATGTTCAGGGGCTTTTCCACAACCATTCCCTTGACCCTGTAGTGGCTACAGGGTCCATGTAGGGAGCCTTCTGTCCGCGCGCCAACCGGCGGGCACATTCCTGGAAGGGAAGGCAAACGATGGCCAACAGCGAAACCACGGCGCCCGGGACGCGGGTGGACCTGCGCTACCGGGTCGACGGCATGGATTGCTCCAGCTGCGCTTTGAAGATCGAGGACGCGGTGGAGCACCTTGGCGGCACCGAGGACATCCAGGTCAACTACAAGACCGAAACCCTGGAGTTTCGGCTGGATGAGGCGACCACGCCGCGCTCGGCCGTCGAGGATATGATCCGCAAGCTCGGCTACGGCGTCGCGCCTCTGGCGTGACTGGCAAGGACTGGGTGGCGGCGATGGCTGACGGCGGAACGGCTCAACTGGCCCCTGGGTCCAGGTCGGCCCTGCGATACCACGTGGAGGGCATGGACTGCCCGTCCTGCGCCTCGAAAATCGAAACGGCGGTTGGCCGCTTCGGCGGGGCCGAAGACATCCGGGTCAACTACCACAGCCAGGTTCTGGCCTTCCGGCTGGACGAGGCGGCCACGCCGCGCTCGGCCGTCGAGGAGCAGATCCGCAAGCTTGGCTACGGCGTCGCCCCCGTCGAGGCGCCGCGGGTGGTCGCGGGCGAGCCTGGCGCCGCCGCCGACCTGGCGCTCGTTCGCCCACGCCAGCCATGGTGGAAGGGGAAAAAGGCGCGGCTCGCCGCGGCAATCGGCGCCCTTATGGTGGCCGGGTTTGCCGTCTCGCTCGCTGTCCCGGCCCTGGACCACTGGGTCTACCTGCCCGCCGCCCTGCTCGGCCTTGTCTACTTCGGCCGCAAGGCAATCGCCGCGGCACGCGCCGGGTCGCCCTTCAGCATCGAGATGCTGATGTCGATCGCGACCGTCGGCGCCATCGCCATCGGCGCGACCTCTGAGGCGGCCGTGGTGGTGTTCCTTTTCACCATTGGCGAGCTGCTCGAGAACGTCGCGGCCGGGCGTGCTCGCGCGGGCATCGAGGCGCTCGGCGCCCTGGTGCCGAGGACCGCGCTGCGCATCGAGGATGGCACGGCACGGGAGGTGCCCGCCGCCAGCCTCAAGGTCGGTGACCTCGTCCTGATCCGCCCGGGAGACCGCGTCTCGGCCGACGGCGAGGTAGCCGAGGGTGAGTCCGAGGTGGACGAGAGCCCGGTGACCGGCGAGTCCGTCCCTGTCCCTAAGGCCGAGGGCGCCTCCGTCTTCGCGGGCAGCATTAACGCCTCCAGCGCGCTGCAGGTCCGCGTGACCCGGCCTGCCTCGGACAACACCATCGCCCGCATCATCCGCTTGGTGGAGGAGGCGCAGGACGCCAAGGCGCCCACCGCCCGCTTCATCGAGCGGTTCTCGGCTGTCTACACGCCGATCGCGGTTGCCGTAGCGGCCTTGGTCGCCGTCGCGCCGCCGCTTGTCGTCGGCGCAGACTGGGACACCTGGATTTACCGGGGCCTGGCACTGCTGCTGGTCGCCTGCCCCTGCGCCCTCGTCCTCTCGACGCCCGCGGCCATCGCCTCCGGCCTCGCCGTCGGCACCCGGCGGGGTCTGCTGGTGAAGGGCGGCGGCGCCCTGGAGACCATCGGCCGGATCCGCGCCGTCGCCTTCGACAAGACCGGCACCCTGACCGAAGGGCGCCCGCGCGTGACCGACCTCCTCGCCCTCTCCGGCCCGGAGCGTACCATGCTCGGCCTCGCCGCCGCGGTGGAGAACGGCTCCAGCCACCCGCTCGGCCGCGCCATCCTGGAGCGGGCGGACGCCGATGGCATCCCACTGCGCCCCGCCAAGGATTCGCGGGCCATCCCGGGCAAGGCCGTTGAGGCGGTCGTGACCGGCAAGCGCGTGGCCGTCGGCTCGCCCTCTCATGCCGCCGGGCAGGCGCCGCTCCCGGCCGACGCGGCGCGGACGGTCGCCGAGTGGGAGAACCAAGGAAAGACGGTAGTCGTCGTCTCCGTGGACGGCACCCATACCGGCCTGATCGCGGTGCGCGACGAGCCCCGGCCGGACGCGGCCGCAGGCATCCGGGCGCTCGGCGCCCTCGGCGTCGAGGCCGTCATGCTGACCGGCGACAACATCCGCACGGGTCAGGCCATCGCCGGGGCGCTCGGCCTCAAGGTGAAAGCGGGGCTGCTGCCGGAGGACAAGCTGCGGGAGATCGGCGCCCTCAAGGAAAAGGCGCCCGTGGCCATGGTCGGTGACGGCATCAACGACGCACCCGCGCTCGCAGCCGCCTCAGTCGGCATTGCCATGGGCGGCGGGACCGACGTGGCCCTGGAGACGGCCGACGCGGCGCTGCTGAACAGCCGCGTCGTGGATGTGGCCGCCCTGGTCGGGCTGTCGCGCGCGACGCTCTCCAATATCCACCAGAACGTGGCCATCGCCCTCGGCCTGAAGGCGGTCTTCCTGGTGACGACGGTGGTCGGCATCACCGGCCTCTGGCCCGCCGTGCTGGCCGACACCGGCGCGACGGTGCTGGTAACCCTCAACGCCCTGCGCCTGCTCGGATACCGCTTCAAGAGCGTGGCGCATGGCTGAGGTCCTGCCTAGCGCGCGCCTCGCCTGGACCTGGGGCGCGGCGGCGGCCGCGCTGGCCTTCGCGCTGGACCAAGCGACGAAGTGGTGGGTGCTGGCCCATCTCATGGATCCGCCCCGCGTCATCCCCATCACCCCGTTCTTCAACCTGGTGCTGGGATGGAACCGGGGCGTCAGCTTCGGTCTGCTGTCGGCGGACCACCCCGCGACGCCCTGGCTCCTGTCCTCCCTCGCGCTCGCCGTCGTCGTGGGCCTCGTCGTCTGGACGACGCGCGACCGGCGGCCGGGGATGGCGGCCTCGGTCGGGTTCATCGTCGGAGGCGCCCTGGGCAACGTCGTCGACCGGCTGCGGCACGGTGCCGTGACGGACTTCCTGGACTTCCACGTGGCTGGCTACCACTGGCCCGCCTTCAACCTCGCCGACACCGCGATCTTCGTCGGCGTCGCGCTCCTGCTCCTCGTCGGCGGGAGGCGCGACCCGGCGGGCGCGCCGACCTCCGCGGCGCGACCCTGAGGGCGGGACCGCCGTGAACCCGCTCCTCCAGATGTCCGGCCTCCTGACAGCCTTCCTGGCCGGGATGGTCTCGTTCCTCTCGCCCTGCGTGCTGCCGCTGGTGCCCGGCTACGTCTCCTACGTCGCCGGTCGCTCGGTCGCCGCCGAACGCGCGGCGCCCGGTCGCCTCGCCACGGTCGGCCTCGGCCTCTGCTTCGTTCTGGGCTTCGCGACCGTCTTCGTGGCGATGGGCGCGGGCGCCTCGGCGCTGAGCCAAGCCCTGCTGCGCTACCGCTACGAGGCCGGGATCGTGGGCGGCGTGGTGGTCATCCTGTTCGGCCTCATGACCGCGGGCGTCCTGCGGCTGATGCCGCTGCAACGCGACCTCCGCTTCATGCCGACCCTCAGCGGCGGCACGCCGCTCTCCGCCTATGTGCTCGGGCTGGCTTTCGCCTTTGGCTGGACGCCCTGCATCGGGCCGGTGCTCGGCGCCATCCTGGCGCTGACCGCCACCAGCGAGATCAGCCACCTCGGCATCGTGCTCCTGGCCACCTACGCGGCCGGGCTGGGCGTGCCTTTCCTGCTGGTGGCCGCCTTCGCCGACGCCTTCCTGCGCGGCCCGTTCCGCAGCCTACGGCGCCTCGGCCGTGTTCTTCAGATCGTGGCGGGTGGCGTCATGGTGGTGATGGGGGCGGCCATGATCACGGGCCACCTGACCGACTTCGCCATCCTGATGCTCGAGCTCTTCCCGGGGCTCGGACGCATAGGATGAGCGACGACGACGATCTGCCCCGGGACCTTGGCCACATCACGCCCGCCTACCGCCGGGCGCTCTGGATCGTCGTGGGACTCAACGTCGGCTACGGCCTCGTGGAGATGGTCGGCGGCTTCGTCTCCGGCAGCCAGGCGTTGAAGGCGGACGCTCTCGACTTCCTTGGCGACGGCCTGATCAGCTTCCTCGGCCTGCTGGCCATCGGCTGGAGCCTCGCTTGGCGCGCCCGGTCCGCCCTCATCCAGGGACTGTTCCTCGCAGCGCTCGGCTTGGGCGTGCTCGCCACCACTGGCTACCGGGTGCTGGTGCTGAACCAGCCCGAGGCCGAACTGATGGGCCTCTTCGGCGCCGTCGCACTGGTGGTCAACGTCGCCTCCGCGGCGGTGCTCATCCCGCACCGGGAGGGTGACGCCAATGTCCGGGCTGTCTGGCTATTCAGCCGCAATGACGCCATCGGCAACCTCGCCGTGGTGGTCGCGGCGGGTCTCGTCTGGTGGACCGGAACTGCATGGCCGGATCTCGCCGTGGCCGTCGTCATCGCCGGGCTTTTCCTGCAATCGGCATGGTCGATCGTCCGCGATGCCAGGACGGATCTGCGTGAGGCAACCAATGACTGAGAACGTTCAGCCAGAGCTGCCTCCGGGGCAGAGCACCGGGCCATCCGGACCGGACGCCCAGGTAAGGGTCGCCGCCTGCACGACTCCTGTTCGCATTGCCGACCCGGAGGTGAATGCGGACACCCTGCTGACGACCGCGCGTGCCTGCGACGCACGATTGGTGTCCCTGGTCGCCTTCCCGGAGCTGGCGTTGACCGGTTACTCCATTGACGACCTCTTCCTTCAGGACGTTGTGCTGGACGCTGCGGAGGCCGCCCTGAGGCGTATTGTGGAGGCTTCCGTCCATATCCAGCCCGTCATGGTGGTGGGAGCACCACTGCGCCACGCGGGGCGCGTCTACAACACAGCAGTGGTGGTCCATGGCGGGCGGGTGGCCGGGGTGGTCCCGAAGGTTCACCTGCCAAACTACCGCGAGTTCTACGAGCGCCGTTACTTCGCGTCCGGGCAAGGGACGGAAGGCAGCATGATCCGCCTGGGTGAGCAGCACGTGCCATTCGGCCCCGACCTCATCTTCGTGGCCGAGGACCGCCCAGGGCTCGTGTTCCACGCTGAGATTTGCGAGGATATGTGGGTGCCGATACAGCCGAGCGCCATCGCGGCGCTGGCTGGTGCGACTGTTCTGGTGAACCTGTCGGCCAGCAACATCACAGTCGGGAAAGCCGACACCCGGCGAATGCTGTGCCAAGCTCAGTCGGCGCGATGCACGGCGGCCTATCTGTACACGGCGTCTGGCGAGGGTGAATCGACGACCGACCTCGCGTGGGATGGTCAGACCTCGATCTATGAGAACGGGGTCCTTCTCGCAGAGACCTCCCGGTTCAAGCCCGGAGCCCGGATAGCTGTCGCGGATATCAACGTCAGCCTCTTGGCCCGTGCCCGCGGCTGTTCAGGCATCTTCGCGCAGTGTCGGGCGAACCACGAAGCCCAGGTGGTCCGCTTCCGCCATGTTCCACTGCACTCCGGGGCCGACACAGGTTTCAACTGGTAGCCAACGGCCGCGTGCCCCCCCGAAGCCGAGGTCGTCTCCGGCCGCAAGCGAAAGGTCTACACCCTGACGGACAAGGGCCGGGACGCTTTCAAGGTCGGCCTGAAAGCCTGGATGGACGCCACAGCAACCTTGACCAGATGAGCTCCTGCGGCACCGTCAGGGTCGCGCAGTTCGCCTCCGGCCTGCTGATGTGGGTGCTCATCGCCACCGGCGAGATCACCGCGCTCGTGGACTGGATGCTAGAGCATGATCTGAGCATTCGGATTCGAATGTGTTGATTTGCACTGAGAGCTGACCCTGTAGGAGCCGAAGTTTTCGCCGAGAAATGACCCGTGTCTGTTCACCTCCCCGGCCGGATGGTCGGGG
>NZ_FQZF01000070.1 GCF_900141905.1 Muricoccus roseus
CAATATTCCCCACTGCTGCCTCCCGTAGGAGTCTGGGCCGTGTCTCAGTCCCAGTGTGGCTGGTCGTCCTCTCAGACCAGCTATCGATCGTAGCCTTGGTAGGCCATTACCCCACCAACAAGCTAATCGAACGCAGGCCACTCCAAAGGCGCCCGAAGGCTTTCGGCCTCAGCCGATATGCGGTATTAGCCCCAGTTTCCCAGGGTTGTCCCCCACCTCATGGACATGTTCCTACGCGTTACTCACCCGTCCGCCACTGACATTGCTGCCCGTGCGACTTGCATGTGTTAAGCATGCCGCCAGCGTTCGCTCTGAGCCAGGATCAAACTCTCAAGTTCATCCATGCTTCAGCCCCAAAGGACTTCCACACTTCCGAGGGACCCTAACCAAAACTCCACTCGCTCACTTCTACTACCCGTAACCCACGCCCACGCAATCAGATCAGAACACGCAGCACTGGCCACGCATCCCTCCCCCATCAACGTCCAGCCCTAAGCCGTCCAGCCCATCACAGACCAAACCACCCAAGACCAAGGCAAGAGCCACAAATCTCTTCTCGTCTTCAGGAAATCAGATATGATTTTCAAGGAACGAACCCTTGGAGGCGAGAAGCGTCACCGGGCAGCTCTTCTGAGCCACCTGATGACCGACCCTGCATCCGAGGGAGGAGCCGGTGGGGCGGAGCGTTTCAGGCGCTTCGTCCGTCGGCGTGGGCGGCTTATATGGGCGCTCCGGCGGGCCGTCAAACCCCTTTTCGGTCGGTTTCATGACTTTCCGCAGGCATCACGAAGCCTCTGCCCCGGAGGCAGCGGAAAGGGCGCCTGCCGGCGCCCTTCCCTTCTTCAGCCGTCGGCCCGGATGTCGGCGCTCCGGATCACGCCGCCCCATTTGTCGATCTCCGTCGCCAGGAACCGCCGCGCCTCCTCGGGGGTGGAGGCGACCACATCCGCCCCCTGCTCCTCGATCTTCTGGCGCACTTCCGGGTCCTGCACGGCCTGCCGGATGGCTGCGCTCATGCGGGCCAGGATCGGCTCGGGCGTCCCAGCCCGCCCCATCAGCATCCACCAGGTCGGGGCCTCGAAGTCGCCCACCCCCTGCTCGGCGAAGGACTTCGTCCCCGGCACGTGGCGCGAGGCCGTCCGGGTGGTCACACCCAGCGGCCTCAGGATGCCGTTCTTGATGTGCTGGCTGATGATGACGACGTTCGACATGAACAGAGGCACATGCCCCGCCACCGCGTCCGACACGGCCGGCCCGCCGCCGCGATAGGGCACATGGGTGATGCGGAAGTCACCCTTCTGCTGCAGTAGCGTGGTGCTCACATGCGCCAGCCCGCCGACGCCGGAGGTGGCGTAGTTGATCGTGTCCGGCGCCTTCTTCGCGGCGTCCACGACGTCCTGGTAGGTGCGATAGGGGGTGGACTGGTGCGCGACCAGCGCCAACGGGCCTGTCGCGACGAGGCAGGTGGGCGTGAAGGCTTCCAACGCCTTGTAGGGCAGGCGCATCACCGTCTGGTTCGTCGCCTCGGTGTCATAGGCCAGAAGCCAGGTATATCCGTCGGGCGCCGCGCGCGCGGCCTCCCCCGCGCCGATCGAACCTGAGGCGCCGCCACGGTTATCGATCACCACGGGGCGGCCCAGTATCTCGGCGAGCCGGGGCTGGAAGATCCGCGCCACCGCATCGGTGGAGCCGCCTGGCGGCCAGGGAACGATGAGGCGGATGGGCCGCTCCGGCCAGGCGCCTTGCGCCCGCAGGACCGAGGGCATGGCAAGGCCAGCAGCGGTTGCCACGATCAGCCCACGCCGGCCCATGTTCGGGCTTCGGATCATGCTGTGCTCCTTGAACGTCTCTCCGCCCTGTTCCCGGGCGTCCGGGCGCAGCTTCGACTCTGGGCGCATGGGGCGCAACCCATTCCGGTTGCGCCCCATGCGCCCCCTCCCCTCACGCGGCGCGCGCGCTGAAGCCGGACTGCTCGCCGAAGCCGGCGCGGATATGGTCCGCCAGCGCCGCCGCCGCGGCACCGGGATGCTGCAGCAGCGCGATCTCCAGCTCCGGCAGATCCGGCATTCCATCCTCCGGGCTGAGCAGGCGCAGCCCGGCCGGCAGGGCCACGGAGAGGCCTACCGTCACCCCCAGCCCGGCCAGCACGACCGCATGGGTGCCGGTCTGGGATGCGGAGGAATAGGCCATGCGCCACGGCATCCCCGCCTTTCCCAACGCATTCGTCGCTGCCACCCGCCAGGTGCAGCCGGTATGGCAGAGCACCAGGGGCAGCGGCCGCACCAGATGCATCGGCCGCGCGGCCGGCCCCACCCAGCGCAGCGGACCGCGCCAGAGCGTCTCCGCCTGCACGCCCGGCGCCTCGTTGCCCGCGGAGAACAGGGTGAGGTCGAGCTCGCCCTTGTCGAAGCAATGCAGCAGCGCGGTGGAGGGAAGGCAGACCACCTCCACCTCGGCGGCGGGATGCGCCTCGGCGAAGCGGGCCAGGATCGGCGGCAGCCAGAGCAGGGCGTAATCATCCGGGCAGCCCAGCCGCACATGGCCCGAGATCTCGGGGGAGCGGAAGTTGGTCACGATCTCGTCATGCATGGCGAGCAGGCGCCGCGCCCGGTCGAGCAGCCAGACCCCGTGGGGGGTAGGTGACAGGCCCTTGGGGCCGCGGAGCAGGAGGGGCTGGCCCAGCGCCTCCTCCAGCCGCCGCATCTGCATGGAAACCGCGGATTGCGTGCGCCCCACACGCGCCGCCGCGCGGGTCACGCTGCCGCCTTCGGCCACCAGCACGAAGGAGCGCAGCAGGTCGGGATCGAGGCCGGCAGGGATGCTGATCATGACGACATCAGCATCGCTGATGCCGAAATTCAAAACAACTCGTTTCCCTTATGACGATGCCGGGCCGATCCTCTCCTTGCGACATCCAGCAGAAGAGGATCGCATCCATGTCCGGTCACGTCGTTTCCAGCAGCGCCCTCGCCCGGGGGGCCACCTTTGTCACCCGTCGCGTCCCGGCCCAGGGCTGGCTGGCGATGGTCGCTCGCATGGCCCGCGCGATCGAGGAACGCCGTATCCTGGCCACGCTCGATGACCGGATGCTGGCCGATATCGGCATCAACCGGCTGGAGGCGGAACGCGAGACCGCGCGGGTTCCCTGGGACCTCGAGCGGCGTGGCTGAACCTCGCTCGGCCGCAGGTCCGACGGCACCGCTAAGCCGTGCGGCCGAGCCGTGAGGCCTCCTCCATCACCTCATGGATGGAGAGGATGAAGACCCGGCGGTTTCGCCCTCCGGCGAGGCCGTCGAGGTCCATACCGGCGAGCAGGGCCAGGGCATTCGCTCCCCCGCCATCGGGCAGCGCCGCCACTAGCCCGCGCAGATGACCATCCGCCCCCACCACGGGCCCGCCCGAATAGCCCATCAGCGCCGGCAGGCGGGCCGTGAAGCCGCGGCCGAAGCGCGGCAGGATGGCATCGGGAATTTCCACCGCCCCGGCCGCAACACCGGGACCGACCCCCGGCATCCCGGCCGCCCAGACCGGGTCGCCCGCCATCACCGCACGCCCACAGGGCTTGGCGGGGGCGAGAAGCCCCTCCTCGTCGCCCAGGATCGATAGGTCCATGCGCGGGCTGCTCGCCAGCACCCGAACGCGCCGGGCGGGCGCGCCATCGCCCCGCCGCAGCCAGACCGCCTGAGCCCCGCGCGGCAGGGCATGGGTGGTGCAAGCCACCCGCCCCGGCGCCACGGCCACCGCCGAGCCGAGCAGCGGCCCCGGCACGCCCGGCCCATCCGCATGCAGCGCCGCGAAGCCGGAGCAGACCAGCGTGCCGATGGGCGTGCCCGCGGCTTCCGGGGCCGGAAGCCCGGAGCAGGCGGAAAGGGCGGACATCGGCAGAAGGGCCAGTAGGCCACGACGGGGGATCATCGGGGGCACCTCTCCTTGCCGGCTTCACATCCTGCGGCCCGAGGCTGCGCCTGCATGCATTCGGCACTTACGGGACCACATGGTCTTGGAGAGTGCGGCCCAATCCAGAACATAGTATGAACAAGCATGCCCCCTGATTCGCCTTTCCGACCCCGCGCCGGTGCCGCTCCTGGCCCGTTTCCGAAGGCCCCGGAAGAGGATTGTCACGCCACCGGAAAAATCGGCGAGTCGATGCAAATGAGCTCGGACGGGATGGACCGGCATGCCGTCATGGCCGCCTTGCGGGCCCGAGTCGCCCGAATTGAGAGGGCCGGGCTGGAGGAGCGGGAGGAGCCCCCCGCCATCCCCCTCTGCCCCGAGATGGACCGCCACCTGCCCGGCGGCGGGCTGCCCCGCGCCGCATTGCATGAAATCCTCTCCGATGGCGCAGGGGCGGCGGCGGGCTTCGCGGCCCTGCTGATGGCGCGCTCCGGCGGCACGGTGTTCTGGATCGCGCGCGAGCCCGATCCCTGGCCCCCAGGGCTGATGGGCTTCGGCCTCCCTCCCTCCCGCCTCATCGTCGCCCAACCCGCCAACCACCAGGACGCGCTCTGGGCCACCGAGGAAGCGCTGCGCTGCTCCGCCATCTCGGCCGTGCTGCTGGTGGGGGAAAAGCCCGATGGCACCGCCATGCGCCGCCTGCAGCTGGCGGCGGAAACCGGCGGCGGGATCGGGCTGCTGCTGCGGGATTCCGAGGAAGATGAGGGCCCGTCCCTGGCCACCACGCGCTGGCGCGTGACCGGGCGCGCCGGCGGCTCGATGCATGACCTGGGCGACCCGCAATGGACGCTGGACCTGCTGCGCTGCCGCGCCGGCCGCCCCCGCAGCTGGCACGTCACCTGGCGCGCGGGAATGGAA
>NZ_FQZF01000061.1 GCF_900141905.1 Muricoccus roseus
CCCGCTCGACCCGGCCGACGCAGGAGGCGCAGGTCATGCCCTGGACGTTCAGGTCGAACTCGGACACGGGGACATCGTACCCCGCCTCCTCCACGGCCCTGGCCACCGCCGCGGTGTCCGGCGGCCCGGCGAAGGCGACGCGCGCCCGCTCCGTGGCGAGGTTGACGGAGACGCCGGAGACGCCGGGTACCTGCTTCAGGACCCGCTCGACCCGGCCGACGCAGGAGGCGCAGGTCATGCCCTCGATGCCGATGTCCACCTCGGCACCGCCCCCGGCCATCGCGGCGGTCCCGGCTTCCGCAGTCAGAGCGTCCATTGCGCCCGTCTCCTGATAATCCCGACTGCCGGGCCACATGGGGCTTCCCACACTGGGAAGGTCAAGGGCCGCCGTCCGGCCCCGCCTCGGCGGCGGCGGCACTCCCTGGAGGCTGGCTGCGGCAGGCTTCCTTGGCTCATCGCCAACCGTCACTCCGCCATCGCGAATGACTCCGGCTCCTGAGCCGCCTCCGTCCGTGGCAGGCGCCATCCTTTGACCAGTCCGTAGATCGCCGGGATCACCAAAAGGGTCAGCACCGTCGAGGACACCATGCCGCCGACCATCGGAACCGCGATGCGCTGCATGAGCTCCGAGCCGGTGCCGGTGCTCCAGAGGATCGGCAGCAGGCCCGCCATGATGGCGGTCACCGTCATCATCTTGGGCCGCACCCGCTCAACCGCGCCCTCCATGATGGCGTGGCGCAGATCCTCCTGCGTCAGGCGCCGCCCCTCGGCCCGGCACCGCTCCCGAACCTCCGCGAGTGCGTGGTCAAGGTAGATCAGCATGATGACGCCGGTCTCCGCCGCCACCCCGGCGAGCGCGATGAACCCGACGGCGACGGCCACGCTCATGTTGAACTGCATCATGAACATGAGCCAGACGCCTCCGACGAGCGCGAAGGGGACCGAGAGCATGACGATGATCGTCTCGGTCAGCCGCCCAAAGTTCAGGTAGAGCAGCACAAAGATGATGAGCAGGGTCACCGGCACGACGATGGCCAACTTTGCCTTGGCGCGTTGCATGTACTCGAACTGGCCGCTCCACTCGACATGGTATCCGGGCGGCATCCGCACCTGCCCGGCGACGGCCCGCTGCGCGTCGGCCACGTAGCCGCCGATGTCACGCCCGTGCATGTCAACATAGACGTAGTTCACCAATTGCGCGTTCTCGGTCCGGATGGTCGGCGGGCCGCGGCGCAGCTGGACGGCCGCCAGCTGCCCCAGCGGGATGGCGGCCCCCTGCATGCTCTGCACGAGGACCTGCGCCGCGATTCCTTGCGGGTCGCTGCGCAGGCCGCGCGGGTACCGGACGTTGACCGTGTAGCGCGCGCGGCCCTCGACGGTGGTCGTGACCGGCTCGCCCCCGAGCGCCGTGGCGATGGTCTCTTGGAGGTCGCCGACGGTCAGGCCGTAGCGGGCCAGGGCCGCCCGGTCCGGCTCGATCTCCAGGTAGTAGCCGCCCTCGACCCGCTCGGCGAAGGCGCTGGTGGTGCCGGGGGCATCGTCAAGTTGCTGAGCTTGGGGCAAGCAAGTTGGCGGATCGCGGCAGTGGCCGAGCGACAATCAAGCCGCTGTAGCAACCCCGCTGATATCGGCCCACATCTCGAACGCACGCGCCCTTGCGGCTCGATGTTCAGTGGCGGTGACGTGGTCGCGGCGGAGATGGAAAAGGTTGGCGATTTGGTCGTGGGCAGAGAGGAAGCGCTGTGCCTGCCGCGCTGACTTGAAGCGCTTCATCTGCCGCTCTCGTCGTCGCGTCGGCTGGTGCGAGTTCTCCGCCCGGTTGTTCAGGCCCTTGTGCTGGCGGTGCTCGACACCGGGCATCACCTCCCGCTTGGCCGCCCCGTAGCTCGGGAGTTTGTCGGTGACCATGACGCGTGGCGCCCGGCACTGCCGCTTCAGCAGCTTGTGCAGCAGGCGTTTGGCGGCCCGCTTGTCGCGTCGGCTCTGCACCAACACGTCGAGCACCATCCCGGTCTGATCCACGGCACGCCAGAGCCAGTGTTTCACCCCGGCAATCTTGATGACGACCTCATCGAGGTGCCACTTGTCACCCGTTCGCGGCAGCCGCCGCCGGATCTGGTTGGCAAACTCCTGACCAAACTTGAGGGCCCACTGCCGGATGGCCTCGTGGCTGACCACGATGCCACGTGCCGCCAGCATTTCCTCGGCCATGCGAAGGCTGAGCGGAAAGCGAAAGTACAGCGTAAGCGTGGCCACGAGGCCCGTCTTCCGGCGCGGTTGGTGGATGTGCTGGGTCGGCTTGGAGCAGGGAGCTTCGGGCCGACATTATGGTCGACATTAGTGGTGACGCGAAGGACGGCGGATATCGGCGTGTCGAGGTTCTGACCGGACCTGGCCGTCGGCGGAAGTGGTCGGACGACGACAAGGCACGGATCGTAGCGGAGACGCTGCGGCCCGGCACGGTGGTGGCCGAGGTGGCACGACGCTGGCAGGTCAGTTCGCAGCAGGTGTTCACGTGGCGGCGGGAGATGCGGCGTGCTGCGGTGGCGCCGCTGAGCTTTGTGCCGATCGTGCCGGCGCCGTCGATGCCTGTGCCCGAGCCGACAACAGTCTCGTCGGCAGGTTCCTCGCCACCGATCGAGGTGGAACTGGCGGGAGCGGTGCTGCACGTGGTGCCTGGCACAGATGTGGACCTGCTGACGATGGTGCTGCGGGCGATCCGGACATCGGCGGCATGATCGCGCCCCCGGCTGGCGCGCGGATCCTGCTGGCGACGAAGCCGGTCGACTTCCGCAAGGGCGCGCACAGCCTGGCGGCGCTGGCCGCCGAGGTGCTGGGCGCAGATCCGTTCTCCGGGGCGGTGCTGGTGTTCCGTTCGCGCCGTGCCGACCGGATCAAGATCCTCCTCTGGGACGGCGGCGGCCTGGTCCTGGTCTGGAAGCAATTGGAGGGAGGCGCGTTCCGCTGGCCGCCGGTGGTGGACGGCGTGCTGCGTCTGACGCCGGTGGAGTTCGCCGCGCTGTTCGACGGGATCGATTGGCGGCGCGTGCAAACGCTGCGGGAGATTCCCACGCCGAGCGCGCCGGCATAGAATCCGCGGCACGATGCGCGCCGCGGGAGACGACAGGCCGACACTGCCGGAGGACCCCGCAGCCCTGCGCGCGCTTCTGCTCGAGACGCTGGTCGAGGTCGACACGCTGGTCGCCGAGCGTGATGCGCTGACGGCGCAGAACGAGCGCCTCCAGCACCTGCTGCTGAAGCTGAAGCGCCGGCAGTTCGGGCAGAAATCCGAGAGGCTCCCCGAGGAGCAACTGCTGTTCGCCTTCGAGGAGATCGAGGCGACGCTGGCCGGGAACGCGGCCGAGGCCGGCAAGGCCTCTCCGGCGCTGCGCGACCAGCACAAGAAGCGCCGCCGGGCAGGCCGGGGCCGACTGCCGGCGCACCTGCCGCGCATCGAGCAGGTGCTGGCGCCCGAGGCGACGGTGTGCCCCTGCTGCCAGGGCCCGCTGGTCGAGATCGGCACCGATGCCGCCGAGCGGCTCGACGTGATCCCGGCGCGGTTCCGCGTCCTCGTCACGAAGCGGCCGAAGCTGGCCTGCCGGGCCTGCGCCGGCGTGGTGCTGCAGGCGCCCGCGCCGGCCCGCCTGATCGAGGGCGGGGTGCCGACCGAGGCAACGGTCGCCCACGTGCTGGTCTCTCGCTACGCCGACCATCTGCCCCTTTACCGCCAGGCGCAGATCCTGGCGCGGCAGGGGATCGAGATCGGCCGCGAGGTGCTGGCCGACTGGACCGGCACGGGGGCGCTGGAGATCATCCCGGTGGTCCGGCGCATGCGGGAGATCCTGCTGGCCTCCTCGCGGCTGTTCGCCGACGAGACCACGATGCCGGTCCTCGACCCTGGACGTGGCAAGACCAAGAAGGGCTATGCCTGGGCGATCGCGCGCGACGACCGGCCCTGGGGCGGGACGGACCCGCCGGCGGTGGTGTTCCACTACGCGCCGGGCCGCGGCGCCGAGCACGCGAAGGCACTGCTGGGCGGCTATCGCGGCATCCTCCAGTGCGACGGCTACGGCGCTTACAAGACGCTCGCCGCGGCGAGCGAGGGCATCACGCTGGCATTCTGCTGGTCGCACCTGCGCCGGCAGTTCATCGAGCTAGCCAAGGGCAAGACCGCGCCGATCGCCACCGAGACGCTGCAGAGGATTGCCGCCCTCTACGCGGTCGAGGCGGAACTGCGCGGCAAGCCGCCCGACATCCGCCGCGCCGTCCGCCAGGAACGAAGCCGCCCCCTTGTCGAGGACCTGTTCGCCTGGTTCTCGGCGCACCTCGCGCGGCTGCCGGGCAGCAGTCCGACGGCAGAGGCCATCCGCTACGCGCTGAACCATCGCGACGGCCTGATGCGGGTCCTCAAGGACGGTCGGATCGAGCTGGACACGAACACGGTGGAGCGCGCCATCCGACCGATCTGCCTCAGCCGCAAGAATGCGCTCTTTGCCTCCGGCGACGATGGCGGGGCCAGATGGGCGGCCGTGGCCTCGTTGGTGGAGACCTGCAAGCTCAACAGCGTCGACCCGCAGCGCTACCTCACCACAGTGCTGACGCGCCTGGTCAACGGCTGGCCCAACAGCCGCATCGACGAGCTCATGCCATGGCACTGCGCGGCCGACGAAAACAGCTGACGATCAAGCAAAGGCCGCAAGGGTCCGTAGACCTCGCTTACAGTACAGCCACACTGCCTGGCTGATCACCTCGGCCGGGAAGCGATGGCCGGCATAGAGGGGCTTGGCGGCTGGCGAGCTCATTCCGGCTGCCTACCTGCCCGCGGTCAGCCCGCCAAGCTCGCTCAACTTGACGATGCCGGCACGAGCATGCAGGGCATGAACCACGCCAACATGCCCGGGATGAACCATGGGAACATGCAAGGCATGCAGGGTCACAACATGTCGGGCATGAGCATGCAGGACATGATGGCGCACTGTCGTCAGATGCAGGCAGACACCCGTGCCGGGCGTCAGCTCTCGCCGGACATGCAGGCCATGATGGAGCACTGCAACATGATGGGCGGCTCGTCCCGGGGACAGTCCCGCTCCCGCTGAGTGACAGCGTGGCGGCGCTTCGAGGCGCCGCCACGCCCTTCGACGGCCTACAGCCGCACCGTACGCAGCCGTAGGGCGTTGCCGATCACCGAGACCGAGCTCAGCGCCATGGCCAGGGCGGCCACGATCGGGCTCAGAAGGATCCCGAGGACGGGGTAGAGGACGCCCGCGGCGACAGGGACGCCGAGCGCGTTGTAGACGAAGGCGAGGAACAGGTTCTGCCGGATGTTGCGCATCGCGGCCCGGCTCAAGGTCCTGGCGCGCGCAATCCCGGCGAGGTCGCCCTTCACCAGTGTCACGCCGGCACTCTGCATCGCCACATCCGTGCCGGTGCCCATGGCGATGCCGACATCTGCCTCGGCCAGTGCGGGGGCATCGTTCACCCCATCGCCCGCCATGGCGACAACCTTCCCTTGCGCCCGTAGCTCGCGGACGATGCGGTGCTTATCCTCGGGAAGGACGTCACCCTGGAACTCGTCGATGCCGAGCCTTCGAGCCACGGCTCCGGCCGTTGTCTGGTTGTCGCCCGTCAGCATGACGATATGGATGCCGCTCTCCCGTAGGCTCTGCAGGGCAGCCGGGGTGGTCTGCTTGACCGGATCGGCCACGGCGATGACGCCGCCCGGCTTTCCGTCGAGGGCCAGGAAGAGTGCGGTGCCGCCCTCCCGGCGCAGCTCGTCCGCACGGGCAGTGAGGTCGCCCAGATCCACCCCGAGATCCTGCATCAGCCGCGCGTTCCCGAGCGCGACCTGGCGCCCGTTCACGGAGCCGGTCACGCCCTTGCCAGTGATTGAGGCGAAGTCTGCCGGCTCCGCGAAGGTCATGCCGCGCTCCCTGGCGGCCGCCACGACGGCGGCGGCCAGGGGGTGCTCGCTCGACCGCTCAAGGCTGGCTGCGAGGGGAAGAACCTCGGTCTCGGCCAGTCCCGGCGCCGGAACCACGGCCACCACCTTGGGCTTGCCCTCGGTCAGAGTGCCCGTCTTGTCCACGACCAGCGTATCGACCTTCTCCATGCGCTCGAGCGCCTCGGCCGACTTGATGAGCACACCGGCCCCCGCACCCTTCCCGACGCCGACCATGATGCTCATGGGCGTGGCCAGTCCGAGAGCGCAGGGGCAGGCGATGATGAGCACCGAGACGGCGGCAATCAGGCCGTGGGAGAGGGCTGGGGAAGGACCCCAGATGGCCCATGCGACGAAGGCCAGTACCGCGATGATGATGACCCCCGGGACGAAGTAGCCCGATACGGTGTCGGCCATCCTCTGGATGGGCGCCCGGCTGCGTTGCGCCTCGGCGACCATGGCCACGATGCGCGAGAGCATGGTGTCGGAGCCGACCTTGTCCGCCCGCATGACGAGGGCGCCGGTGCCGTTCACCGTGCCGCCGATGACCTTGGCCCCGGGCTGCTTCTCGACGGGCAGGGACTCACCCGTGACCATGGACTCGTCCACGGCCCCGCTCCCTTCCAGTACCTCGCCATCCACCGGGACACTCTCGCCCGGCCGCACACGCAGCCGGTCGCCGGCCTGAACCTCGGCCAGCGGGATCTCCTCGTCCTCGCCGTCCTCCCTGAGCCGTCGGGCGGTCTTGGGGGCCATGTTGAGTAGGGCCCGGATGGCACCGCCGGTTTGCTCGCGGGCACGGAGCTCCAGCACCTGGCTGAGAAGGACGAGGACGGTGATGACGGCGGCTGCCTCGAAGTAGACCGCGACGGTACCGTCCATCCCCCGGAAGCCCTCGGGGAAGGCCCCGGGCGCGAAGGTCGCGACCAGGCTATAGAGGTAGGCGGCGCCGGTCCCGAGCGCGATCAGGCTGAACATGTTCAGGCTACGGTTCACCACCGACTGCCAGCCACGGACGAAGAAGGGCCAGCCGGCCCAGAGGACGACCGGTGTGGCCAGCAGAAACTGGATCCAGACGGATGTCCTGGGCGGCACCAGGTGGTGCAGGCCGAGCCCGGGGATGTGGCCCCCCATCTCCAGGATCACCACGGGGAGGGTAAGGGCCAGCCCGATCCAGAACCGACGCGTCATGTCGGTCAGTTCGTGGCTCGGTTCGGCCTCCGCCGTGATCTCGAGAGGCTCAAGGGCCATGCCGCAGATCGGGCAGCTTCCTGGCCCCTCCTGCCGGATCTCCGGGTGCATCGGGCAGGTGTAGATGGCGCCCTTTCGCGGGACCGGTGCGGGGGCGGCTTTCTTCGGCTCCAGGTACCTTCCGGGATCGGCCTCGAACTTCGTCCGGCATCCGGCCGAGCAGAAGTGGAAGGTCGTCCCGGCATGTTCCAGCCGGTGCTTCGAGGTGGTCGGATCCACTTTCATCCCGCAGACGGGGTCGGTGACGAGGCCGGCATCGGCTGCCGCACCGTGAGCGTGGTGGTGATGGCCGTGGGCACAGCCAGGCCCGTGCTGATGCGAATGTCCGCCGGTGTTATGCTGACCGCTCATGCTTGCCACCCCAATTTCGGTCTCGTCGGACGAGGCCTCGTTCCTCAGGTGCCCTGCAAGGTGGTGTCTCCCATGGTGGGAAGGTCAAGCGCCGTCCCGTGGTGGGTGGGCGCCGATCGTCCTTGACCTTCCCACCATGGGAAACCTCAACCTCATGAGAACGGGCGAGGGCAGGCTGTTGATTTGCACTGAGAGCTGACCCTGTAGGAGCCGAAGTTTTCGCCGAGAAATGACCCGTGTCTGTTCACCTCCCCGGCCGGATGGTCGGGGTTATCGGAGTGATCGACATGGAGTTGTTGAGCGTGATCCGCCGGTGGCATCACCGGGATTGCATCCCGATCCGCGAGATCGAGCGACGGACGGGCCTGTCGCGGAACACGATCCGCAAGTACCTGCGGGCGGACGCCGTGGAGGTGCGGTTCAAGGTTCCCGAGCGCCCGAGCCGCCTGGACCCGTTCGCCGACAAGCTGTC
>NZ_FQZF01000059.1 GCF_900141905.1 Muricoccus roseus
CGCGGCCACCGTCGCCAGCAACTCGCTGAACAACGGCACGGGCGTCACCTTCAACCAGTTCCAGTCGGGCGGGCAGCGCGCCACCAGCCAAGCGCTGGAATCCGACATCAACATTCCCTCCACCCTGCGCCGAAACCAGGGGGAGCCCATGACGGTGTTCGTGGCGAGAAATCTGGACTTCTCGGACGTATATCGGTTGGTGAGCCGGTGAGGGGCGCGGCGGTGCAGCTCGCCCTTCACCTCGCCGCTGCGGCGCCGGCCGGGAGTTGGGGAACGGCAGGGCAGGCGTGCCGCCTGCCCGGTCCCTCCCCGGAGGACGCGCCCACCATCCACGATCCGGCGCAGCTCCTGTTCGCCTTCGCGCGGGAGGCAGGCCGATGATGCACGCCGCGGCACAACTGGATTTCGCCCTCGCCCCCGTGGCCGGCGCCCTGGCCGATCCGCGCACCGAGGAGCTGTGCATCAACCACCCCGGCGAGTTCTGGCTACGCCAGGGCGGGCGCTTCGAGCGGCACGCCGCCCCCGAGCTGGACTTCGACATGCTGGAAGGCGTCGCCATCCTGGCCGGCGCCCTGCGGAACCAGAACGTCGGCGCCGAGCACCCGCTGTGCTCCACCGACCTGCCGACCGGCCACCGCCTGCAAGTCGTGCTGCCGCCCGCCGTGCCGCCCGGCACGGTCTCGCTGACCTTCCGCCGGCCGAGCGATTCCGTGGCCGCCCTGTCTGACCTGGCCGGGCGCTACGACACCTCCCGCTGGAACCGCTGGGACAAGCGCCGGGAACAGCGCCAGGCGGACAGCGCCGGGCTGCTGGAGCTGTTCGACGCGGGCGACGCCGTGGCCTTCTTCGGCGGCCTAGTGCGGGCGCGCCGCAACATCCTGTTCTGCGGCGCCACGGGCGGCGGCAAGACGACGCTGAGCAAGACCCTCACCTCCGAGATCCCGCGCACCGAACGCATCCTCACAATTGAGGACGCGCTTGAGTTGGTCGTGCCACACGGCAACTCTGTCCGCCTGCTCTACTCCAAGGGTGGGCTGACCATGGGCGGCGTCACCGCCGACGCCCTGCTGCAAGCCACCCTACGGATGCGCCCCGACCGCGTGCTGCTGCAGGAACTGCGCGACGACGCGGCCTGGGTGTACCTGAACGAGGTGATGACCGGGCACCCCGGTAGCCTCACCACGATTCACGGCGCCGACGCGCCGCAGGCCATGCGCCGGCTGTTCAACCTGGTGAAGGGCACCCCGCAGGGCGCCACCTACGGCGACGACACCCTGGCCGCGATGATCGGCAGCGCCGTGGACGCCATCGTGCCCCTGCACAATGACGCCGGCACCTACTCCATACGCGAGGTCTGGTTCGCCGATGACGCCGCCCGCCGCGGCGAGGTCGCCGCCGATCTGCTCCGCGCCGCCTAACGCTGGACCGTCTTGGGAGGGCCCTGCATAGGGCTGGAAGAGAGATATACGATGGGCGCTGTACGTCTTGCGTCTAGCCGTCCAGCATCAGGTCGCCGGAGGCCGGGGCGATGAGCGAACGTCGCCGCCTCCCCTCCCCCGGTCGCTTAGTGGCCTGGGGCCTGCTGCTGGCCATCCTCGCCCTGCTCTGGACCGCTGCGGCCTCGGCCGTGTTCCTGTGGGGCACCGGCCTGGTCCGCTACTTCCCGTTCCAGGGGACCGCCTGGATCGGCAAGTGGTGGAGCTACGCCCTGTTCGCGTCGCCCCACCCCATCGTCGGCCGATGGCTGATGTTCGGGGCCGGGGCGCCCACCGTGTTCCTCGGCCTGGTGATCTACCGCCTGGTGCAGCTTCGCGGCGGGCGCGTCACCCGCCCCGGCGAGGTCGTCCGCGGCAGCACCGACAACCACGGGCACGCCGAGTGGATGAGCATGAAGGAGGCCCGTGACCGCTTCCCTGGCCCGCACCCCGACTTCGGGGGCGTGGTCGTGGGCGAGGCTTACCGGGTGGATCAGGACAAGGTGGCCAGGCTCGCCTTTGACCCGGAGCGGCGGGAGACCTGGGGCCAGGGCGGCAAGGCCGCGCTGCTGGTGGACCCCTGCAAGATCGGCCCGACCCATAGCCTGGTGTTCGCCGGCTCCGGCGGCTTCAAGACCGTCTCGGCCGCCTCTACCCTGGTCCACTGGACCGGCGCCGCCGTCGTGCTCGATCCCTCGCGCGAGCTGGGGCCGATGCTGTCCGCGGCCCGCGCCGCCATGGGGCACAAGGTCGTCTCCCTGGAACCCGGCACGCCGGGCGGGATCAACGTCCTCGACTGGATCGACGTGACCCACCCCCTCGCGGAAACCAACGTCCACGCCGTCGTGGGCTGGATCTTCGGAGAGGCGGAAGGCGGCAGCTCCGACGCTGATAAGTTCTTCCGCAACTGGGGCAAGCAGCTCGTCGCTTGCCTGCTGGCGCATATGCTGTGGGACGACACCATGCCCGCGGAGGCCAAGACCCTCCGCACGCTCCGCGCCGGCATCGTCACCCCCGAGGACCAGATGCGCGACGTGCTGGAAGGCATCCACGCCGGGTCGAACAGCCCCATGGCGCGCGACATTGCCGGCACTATCAAGAAGATCGTCCCCGAGACCTTCTCGGGCATCTACGGCAATGCCACCGGCGACACCGCCTGGCTCTCCGTCGCCGCCTACGCCGATCTGGTGTCGGGCGGTACCGAGGGCGCGGAACCCTCCTGCGGCACCGCCGAGCTGACAGAGGGCAAGCTGACGGTGTTCCTGCAAATCCCGCTCAAGGTGCTGCGCGACACCCCCGCCGTCGGGCGCGTGCTCGTCGGCGCGTTGCTGAACGCGCTCTACGAGGCGGACGGCGCCGTGCAGGGCCGGGTGCTGTTCATGCTCGATGAGGTCCGCCGCCTGGGGCCAATGAAGATCCTGGAGGTCGCCCGCGACGCCGGCCGGAAATACGGGATTACCTTGCAACTGCTCTACCAGGCCGAGGATCAGCTCGTGGAACAGTGGGGCCGGCAGGGCCGCAACGCCTGGTTCGATAGCGTGAGCTGGCGGATGTATGCCGCCGTCCAGAACACCGACACCGCGAAGTCGGTATCGGACGCGGCCGGCGGGCACTCGGTCCTGGCCGAGAGCGAGGGCAGCAACGCCGGCAGTCAGGGCAAGGCCCTGGAAGTCGGCTCACGCTCCAAGGGCACCAGCATGAACCGGCACGAGATGGCCCGCGCCCTGATCCGGCCGGATGAGCTGATGCAGGACGTGCGCGGCGATGAGGCGTTCGTGTTCGCCCGTGGCTCCAAGCCGCTGCGCTGCGGACGCGCGATCTACTTCCGCCGCGCCGAGCTGCGCGCGGTGATCGAGGCCAGCCGCTTCCATAAACAAGCGGCGGAGTAGGAGGGCAGTATGTCCGACACCAAGGGTTCCAACCAATCCCACGACACCGCGCCGCGCCGGGCGGAAGAGTCGGCCTTAGCCGGCGCCAGATCGTCAAAGCTGGGGCAGGGGCAAGCCTCGGCTGCGACGCAATACTGGCAGAGCGTGGCCGCTGCCGGCCGGGCCGCGAAGCCGGCCGCCGCAGCGCCGACTGAAGCCGCCACGCCTGGCCGTCAACGCGGCGCGCGTGCGTAAGATAGACAAGGAAATTACCTTATGAAGCTCGTTCTGTCTGCATCCGGCCTGGCCGCTGTCTATGGCTTCGGCATCCTGCCTGCCTCGGCGCGGGCGCCTCAACCCGTGCCCCAATGCACGGCAGTAGTCACCGGCCGTGACGGTCGGAACGTGGAGGCTGAACAGGTGGTCAATGCCCTGCGCGTGCAGGGATGCGCCGGCATTAAGCAGCAACGAGACCTCACGGGTCAGCGAGGCGCGGGTTGAGCCGCTACGGGCTGTTGACTTTTTTCCCGAAAAGTCGCCTTCTGTTGATTAGCGCAAAAATCAACAGGATCCGACATGACGGAGGCCGACAACCCGGTTGAGCGGTTCGTGGATGGCGAGTTTCCGGTTCGATTCCGTGCCTTCCTGCCGCCGGCCATGCGTCTCGCCTACGCAACTGTGGACACATTCATGGAGCAGGCGGATTTCCTGATGACCCCGAGCGGCCTGTTTCAGCGCGGCCAGCTCATCGTGAAGGCTGTCGAGCTACAGCTCTTCAAGTTAGCACGGAGCGGCAGCTTGCCGTTCGAGCCGAAGTGGGAAGAATATGCGTCTCCGACCGGCAAGCATCTCGTGCTGCACAGCCCGCGGTCACGTATCACGGTCAACCAAGTTTCGGAGCCTTCGTCGAAGCCTCGTCACGCCAAGTTTCGTGAGAACTTTGGCCTGAACAATACGCGGTATCTGTGGCCGGAATGGAATGACGAGGCGGAGCGTTCGGACAGACTTCGCCATCTGCTGATCCTGCACGGGTATCAGGACCTCAACTTTGTCAACATCGGCTTCCCACATCCGACTAAGGATCGACTGCTGTATCGAACCGAGAACTTTGTCGATATGCCGCAGGTGATCGGCGGCACGGACGAGCGCGACGACAAGCGCGAGGGTCCCACCGAGGCCCCTGATCTTGAGCCGCTTGAGGACCTTGAGAAGTTTTTACGTGATAACAAGCTGGATCGATGACGAACGTAGTTTCCTTTCCGGATCGGGTGCGTGGTTTTGCTCCCGCACGGCTTATTGAGGCTCGGGTTGCGCTCCAAGCGTCGCGCGACGAGCTGGGGCGTGCTGTTGGGCTGACAGGCCAAGCAATTGGCTATTACGAGACGGGCGCGCGTAGGCCCGACATGGAAAAGCTGCTCTCGATCGCGGCCGCGCTTAGGCAGCCCGTCACGTTCTTCCTGCGCGAGGGGCGGCCCATGCCAGCCACCACTGGCACGCGGTTCTTCCGCAGCATCGGTCCCAAGAGCAACAAGCTTAATGCGTCGTTGGACGTAAAGACCAAGTGGCTGTGGGAGGTGGTAGACCGCATTGGCAAGCTCGTGCGTTTGCCCGAAGTGAAGTTGCCTTCGGTAGATCGTTCGCCGGGCGCGACTTCCTACTCGGACGAGGAAATCGCACAAATTGCTACCGCGACCCGCCGCCTTTGGGGGCTGGGTGACGGCCCGATTGCCAATGTCATAGCATTACTGGAAACGAACGGCATCATCGTTAGCCGCTATGAGATGGGGTCGGATAAAATCGATGCCTTCTCATGCTGGGTCGACGGCCGACCTCTGATTCTACTCGGATCAGATAAGGAATCCGCTTGTCGTTCCAGATTCGATGCGGCCCATGAGGTTGGACACATCATCCTCCACCATGGCGCGGCGCAGGAGGATCTGAATGACAAGCGCATCCGCGACCGGTTGGAGGAGGAGGCGCATCGGTTCGCCAGCGAGTTCCTGTTTCCGCGTAATATGTTTCTGATTGAGTTCTATTCGACCCGTGCAGCGCACCTACAGGGGCTTAAGCGCCGGTGGGGCATGTCGATGCAGGCGATTGCACATTACGCTAAGGTGCTAGGCGCGATTGACGACAGTCAGTACGTCTTATTTCGGAAAACCGTCACTAAGAACCGATGGCTTAGAGAGGAGCCTCTGGATCGGGAAATCCCGATGGAACAGCCAAAGATGCTGCTCAAGGCGATCAAGATGCTCGTTGATCGTGGGGCGCTGCCCCCCTCTGGCTTAGAATCTGAGAACGGCTTTTCGTTTGAGATGGTGCAGAGGCTATGCGGCGAACTGCCAGCGGCTTTGGCTCCGGTTGGTCCGTCACTCACGCTATTATCGTCGTAAGGTGGGCGGGCGGGGAACCCCGCCCGCCTCCGGGCTAGGTCTCTGGAGAGGCGTCTATGCCGATTGGGATATCGCCCGAGAACACTGGTCGCACCCCGGCGGCTTCCAGCGTCTGCCTCAGCACGCGGAGGTTAGCCGCCATTGGGGTTCGCTTCTCTCCCTCGAACCGGTCCGATGCCACACTTTCCGGCGTGGTGGAGATCGACGGCGCCTATGTCGGCGGCCACACCCGCCGAGAGAACAAGAAGGCGGATCGCAAGGACCGGCGCCTTTCGGAGAACCAGTCCAACGTCGTCACTCCGGGGTTGTCCTTCGTGAGCGCGACGGGCGTACCCTGCCGTTCGTCGTGGCGCGCGAGGCGGACGGTGTGGCGCTTGCCCGCCAGCATATCGCGCCGGGTTCCGTGATTCATGCCGATGAGGCGGGCGGCTGGGACGTCCTGCACGCCTTCTACAACCTGCGTCGGATCAACCACTCCGTCGCATTCAGCCTCAACGCCGCCTGCACCAACCAGGCGGACAGCTACTTCGCCCGCTTGCGCCGCGCCGAGTGGGGGCAGCATTACCACATCAGCGGACGATACCTCGCTGCCTACGCGGGCGAGATTGCATGGCGCGAGGACACTCGCCGTCAGCCGAACGGGGTGCTGCGCCAGCGCGCGACCGGCGCAGCGCTACGATACCCGGTGTCTCGGGTGTGGGCTGGGTACTGGCAGCGCGGCTAGATGCGCGCTCCCCGAGAAGTTGAGCGGCGAGTGCTCTAACCCAGCCCGACTAGGCGCGTTGACCGAAGCGCGCTATGCGATGCGGAGTACGCCATTCGTTAAGGCAGACTCGCAGAGAGTTGCCGAATCGAGTTAGATGCGCGCTCATTGTACGCGCCAGACGGGAGCCGTTCTATGTCAGGCTATGCAGCCGTTAATGACGCTTTCCGCTTTGTGGAAAAGCAGGACACGCTCTTGAAGCAAGTCATTCGGATGCAGGCTGAAAAGGTTCGCCTTCAGGGAACAGCGGAGGCGAAGAAAGAGGGCGAGGCTTCTGGAGCCAATTCTGAGCGATAGGGGCTTGTTTTACCAAAAGGATGATTTCAGGCGATCTTTGTCCAAAAAGGACGATGAGGAGTGGCGTCCATCGTTCTTCCGCGATTACGGCAGGATCATCCATTCACCCAGCTTTAGGCGTTTGCAAGGTAAAACGCAGGTTTTCCCTGGGCATGAATCTGACTTCTTCCGTAATCGGCTAACGCATTCGCTCGAAGTAGCGCAGATTGCGGAAGGAATTGCCGATAGGCTGAATACTGAGCATCCAGAATTGAAAAAGATGGATGCAAGGCAGCGCATCGATACGCGCCTCTGCGCTGCAGCTAGCCTCATACACGATCTCGGTCATCCTCCGTTTGGACACAATGGTGAGCGCGCCCTTGATCACGCCATGCACTCGCATGGTGGATTTGAAGGCAATGCACAGACGCTTCGGATCGTCACTAAACTTGAGCGTAAAGCTAGGGACGCCAATAATGTCCCATATGGCCTTGATCTTTGCTATAGAACCCTTGCATCAATCCTCAAGTATGATTCGCTGATCCCCAGAGCGCGACCCGAGGGCGCAAAACTTTCAAAGGGGTATTATCAGAGCGAGCGCGAGATTGTTTCTGAGATAAAGAAGCATGTCTTGGGTTCGTACGTGGTCCCAGACGGTGAGTTTAAGACCGTCGAGTGTGCGATTATGGATATAGCGGACGATATTGCATATTCGACGTACGATCTTGAGGATTCACTTAAAGCAGGATTTTTAACGCCCGCTGCAATTTTGTCCTCTCCGCCGCGATTGATGAATGATGTGGCGAAGAAGGTTAGCGACGAGCTTCAGAAGAATGTTGCCGCGGTTGAGGCAATGGCCGTATTTGTTGAGATTTTTACTGATCCCAACCAGAGAGTAGGCGATAAGGGCGATTTAGAGAAGTTTATTGATCAATACAACGCATATGATCAGCTGGCAAAGTCTGGCTATTTTCGCACACAGCTGTCGTCTCAGTTGGTTAAAGAGGCCATCGGATCGGTAACTTTGACGTACAATGCCGACTGTCCGGCAATGTCTAAGGTTCATCTGTCGGCGGAGGCAAAACTTAGAGTGGAGGTGCTGAAACAGTATACTTACTTAGCTACCATTTTCTCTTCGAGGGTCAAACTCCCTGAATACCGCGGATACGAAGTGGTAATGGGCATATTCAAAGCCTTGGCCGGCCCCAAGGGACACCTACTTATGCCTGATGATGTTAGAGATCAGTACTACCTGTGCGGCGGTGACATGGACACGGAAATGAGACTTATATGCGACTTTGTGGCTGGCATGACCGATCGATATGCGATGGAGTTCTATGGCCGTCTGCACTCGGATGGGCCGCAAAGCATGTTTAAGCCAATCTAGGCCATCAATCACTTAGCCCCCTTCCAAAGCACAAATTGACCCGTTCCCTGCACCGATTTGACGACCCCATTCCACAACGGTAGCAGCGCCAAGCGCGTCAACTAAACCAATCAGCCTTTTTCTTGGAACGATGCTGCCAAGTTGAAACCAAGAAAGAGGCCATTGTTCCGGCTAGGTTGACCGCTAATTCAGCGTGACGGGGTTGAGCACGAATACCTGTTCGGCCCTGTCCATGTGCGTCACCCGCCTTGTTGCGGATGGCAGCAAGATTTCCCACAACAGCCTGAGCATTACCAAGTATGGCTTTGAACACCGGCTCTTGATGCTGGTTCGGCGCCAGGTTCAACAGCTCTGCGGTCATTCCCCAAAGCCGCGGCAAGTCCACGTCATCAGGATACGCCTTCTCAGCATCGTCAAGGATGTGCTTGCAAACAGTCTCAAGCATCGTCCGCGCTGCTGTAATTGCGCCATCTGGATCATCGGTGCGGCGCTCAAGCGCCTTTGTCCAGGCCACAGCAACGTGCTCTGCATCGAGGACTTCCAACGCCTCTGTTATGGGCTCTGTGCCGGGTGAATTTTCCTGGGCTTCGAGCTGGTCCAGCAATGGCCGGAAAGCGTCCCAAATGTGGACCCGTCTTCCCTGATACTGCGCGTGCTCTATTTGAATGTAAGGCCAGAATTGGCTTGTATCCCGACAGGGCCGAACAAAGGCAGGCAGCTTTCCCGCCGTCATTGGATTGCGGGTCAGCTCGTCCCGAAGCTGCTTATATTCGTCATCGTCAAAGTTGCCTCCAGTTGCTCTAGCGACCAATCCGTTTTGCAACCTAGTCACTTTGTCGATTAGAGATTCCTCATCACCAGCACCCCACGGCGGCAAGCTCAAATGCACCTCCCCTTGGATTATTCGTTGCCTACATTCTGGGACCGGAAGCACGCCCCTGCTTTGTAGTTTTCTCGGTAGCAGCGTTTTGAGCCATTGCGGTTTTGTTGAGCTGCGCTGTTTGTAAATGGCTCAAAACGTTTTGTACCGCCGTGGCGATGGGCTGGTGTCCCTGGCGTCGCGCCAAGTCGTTCCAATCGCTGCCGCGGTCGCCGGCCGGAAAGGACGGCACCGCCGCAGCTCCCCCCACGGCCGCCGCGGCGGCCTCCGCCTTCTCCTTCCCCACGTTCGGCAGCGGCACCGCCCGCCTCGGCAGGTGGTGGTCGTTGTCGCCCGCGATGACGATGGGCCGCGACGGGTCGGCCGCCCGGTACGCCTTCGCCACGGCCGCCAGGTTTGCCGCGTTGAAGGCCACGGCCACCGGCAGGCCGGTCGCCTCGTGCAGCGTCGCCGCCGTGGCGTAGCCCTCGGCCACCAGCAGCGGCGCCCCCGGCCTCGGCCGGTCGCCGATCAGCGCGTGCCCGCCCTCGGTCCTGGCGCCTTTCAGGAACAGCTTGGACCCGTTCACATCCACTCGCTGAAGGCCCCATAGCCGCCCGTCCGGTCCTTGCACCGGCACCAGCAGCCGGCCGCGCCGGTCCTGCCGTAGCCCGTGCGCTCGCACCCCCTTGGCCGCGAGGTAGGGGTGCGAGGTCGCCGGCGCCGCCGCCGCCCATAGCCGGTGCGCCATCCTGGCCGCCCGCTCCTGGGTGTCGTGGCGCTCCCGCGCCCGCTCCGCGGACTTTGCCGCCGCCTTGGCCGCGAACGCCGCCCGCTCGGCCGGCGCCATCTGCACCACGGGCCGCTCGGCCTTCCAGCGGATCTCGGTTCCGGTCTTGTGGTTGCGGATGTAGCCCGCCGGCCAGCCGTCCAGATGCCCGACGTAGGTTCCCGACTTCTGCCCCTTCCGGTCCCCCTCCACGGCAACCCGGTGCATCCGCCCGTCCATCTCCACCGGCCCGCTCACGCGCAACCCCGCCTGATGCAGCGCCACGGCGAAGTCCACCGCGGCGTCGGCCTCGGTGAAGCGCGGCGCCGCGCGCCGCCCCGAAGCTGCGGAAGCTCGCGGGGAGGCCCGGGGAATGACCGGGGATGGCGCCGGGTTGGCCTGGGAAGGCGCCGCGGGTCTGGCGGAGGCCTGCGCCGCGTCGCGGTCCTGGCACGGCTGGGTCGCCTGGGCGGGCTTCTGGCCCCTGCCCTGCTCCATCCCCGCCAGCACCGCCCCGCGCTCGCCCAGGGCCAGCGCCAAGCGGTCCGCCACTACGGCCACGGCGCCCTCCTCGCGCTTGCGCTGCGCCGCCCGCCGCACGCTCGGCCGCGGTGCTCCCTTCGCTCCGGCCGCCGTGCGCCGCCAGTAGGCCGCCGCGTCCACCGGCTGTGCCGGGCTGGCCTGCTTCGGCCGCGGCGCCCGGTGCCGTTCGGCCGCCGCTCGGCTACGGGCCTGGTTGTCCCGCGCCCGGTCGCGCACCGCCTTGGCCTCGCCCTCGGCCGGCCGCTGCTCCTCGCCTCCGCCCTCCTGCAGAACGGTTCCGCCGGCTCGCCGCAGCCGGTCGGCCAGCTCGCGCACCGCCTGCCAGCGGGCATCGAGCGCCTGCCGCAGCCGTTCCACCGCCTGCCCCACCGCCCGGCCGTCGCGACGATCGCGGAGGTGTGCCCCCAGGGTCGTCCGTGGCTCTCCCGCCACCTCACGTGCCTCGGCTCGCCGGAAACCGGACTGCATGGCGTGCGCCGCGGTGCGGCCCACGTCGCGGGCGCGGTCCATGAAGTCGAGCGCTGACGCCTTCGCCGGCTGCCGTGCCAGATTCCGCGCCACGTTCTCCCACACATCGGCCGCACCCACCGGACGAGCATCGCCCAGGGCGCGTCGGGCCATCACCTCGCGCCGCTCCGCCCCGTCCGAGGTGATGAGCCAGGCGGAATCCTTGTGCCGGCTCTCGGCCGTGTAGCCCTTGAAGCCCTGCACCCCCGCCGATCCCGCCGGCATGGCGTTGATGTGCTCGCGGCTGGTGATGCCCTGGGCGGCGTCGATGGTCAGCACGTCGCCCGGCGCCAGCCGCGTGCGGCCGTTCTTCTTGTCCGCCAGACTGTCCCACGACACCGCCCCGTCGCGGCCCCCGGCCGTCCGCAGCACGATCCCGTCCGCGTTCACCTCGCGCACTTCGAGTACGCTGCCGTTGTTGCCGATGTTGCCCCGGCCGCCGTCAAGGAAGCGGGCGTTGAGCCGGTCGAACAGCCGCACCCGGTCGCCCGGCGCCAAGGTCAGGTTGTATGTGGCGCCGGCCTGGTCGGTCGCGCGGATGCTGAACAGATCGGCCCCCAGCTCGCCCATCGCTCGGCGCTCCTCGCGCAGCGCCAAGGCCACGGCGCGGGCGTCGGCGTTCGTCGGCGCCGTGACGCTGATCGAGAATCCCGCATCGCCGGCGTTCGCCTCGCGCCGCTGCCGCCATAGCTCGGCCACCCGGCGCACGGCGTCGTCGTAGCCGCCCGGCACCGCCTCGGCCGTGCCGTCCTCGCGCTTCATGGCCAGCGCCTCGGCCGCCTTGCCGTCGCGGAACAGCCCGGCGATCTCGCGCTCGCGCTCCGTACGCTGCCGGCGCGTGGTGAGGATCTCCGGCACCGCCTCCGGTCCCAGCGCCCGGCGCATGAGGTTGACTACCGGCCCGGCCTCGATGCCCTGGCATTGCTTGTCGTCGCCCACGGCGACGATGCGGAAGCCGTGTTCCGCGCGCAGCCGCAACAGCTCCAACATCTGCCGGGCACCCACCTGCCCCAGCTCGTCCACCACCACCACCGTTCGCGGCCCGACCGAGAGGCGACCGGCACGAACCCCATGCAGGAAGCCCGTCAGCGCAGCGACCTCCCCTACCCCGGCCTCCTTCAGCGGCTCGGCCTGGCGCCAGGCGATGGCCACGCCCATCACGTTGTCGCCCTGCGCCTTCCAGGCATCCACCAGGGGGCGCAGCAGGGCGGTCTTGCCCGACCCTGCGACACCCACCGCCACGCCCACGGCGCCGCCCGTGCCGAGGCGCAGCATGGCCGCGTGCTGCGCCTTCCCGTGGTCGTCACCAAAGTCCAAGCCGCTGCGCTCCACCGCGGCAGCCAGGGCAGCGGGGGACAGGGCACGGCCGCGATCCGCCGCGGCAGCCTTGGCCAGGGCCACGGCCTCGCCTTCCTGGGCGACGTGCAGCGCCGTCGTCACCCGCACCTCGTCGCGCTCGCCCTCCCTCCCCCACACCAGCCCCGTGAGCTGGCCATCCTGGCGCACCCCGCGCTCGCGCATGGCCCGCGTCAGGGCGTCCACGTCCGCCCGGCCGCCCTCCGCCCCCGGCGTGATGCCGGCTGTAATGAGGGCGCGGGCCGCCGCGGCGCGCAGGTCTGCCCCGTTGAGGACCGAGGCGCGGGAGAACTCGGCTTCGAGGAAGGGCAACGCCGCTTTGTAGGCGGCCTCCAGGCGGGCGGCCCGGCTCTGCTGCCGTGGCGCCTCGGCGTCTCGACGTCGTGGCACCACGATGCCGCGGTGCTCCCAGCCGATGGCCGCGGCTTGGCCGCGCCAAGCGGCGAAGTCGCTGAGGTCGTCCTCCTTGTTCTTGCGGGCCGCCTTCGTGCCGCCCTTGAGGAAGTCTACCTGCATGTCCGGCGTCATGGCGTCCCAATCGAGACCGCGCTTGGCTGCCTCCGCCCGCGCCGCCTCGGTGCCGTCGCGGGTGCGCTTGCTAAACGCCTCGCACACCGCCTCCGGGATCGCCGACAGGCGGGCCATGCCGGTGCGCTCCTCCAACTCTACCTCCACCCCGACGCGGCGCAGGTTCGCCGCGACCTGCGCCTGGTAGAAGGCGCCGAACTCGTGGATGCGCGTCCGGGTCGGGTTGAGGTCCAGGGCGCCGAGGTGCCCGCCGTCCGTCAGGACCAGGTTGGGCACCGCGCAATGGGTGTGGAGCTGGGGGTCCCCTGCCCCCGAGGGATCGCGCTCCATGCGGAGGGTGAAGAACTCGGTGCGGTCCTCGCCCGTCCTCTGGTCGGTGACGACCACGCTCGCGGTCGGGCGGGCGGTGAAGTGCTCGAAGCCGATCCACGCGATGTGCCCGGCCTCGGTGC
>NZ_FQZF01000058.1 GCF_900141905.1 Muricoccus roseus
GGTCGCATCGTCTGCCAGGTCGGGCGAGAGGGGGTCGAAGAGGGCGGCCGGATCGTAGCAGGCAGCGGGCTGGCCCGACGCGCCGAAGGGGTCGAGCACCCACACCGGCCCGAAGCGTCGCCGCGCCTTGGCAGCGATGCGTGAGTTCTCCCCCTTGGGGTCCACGCAGATGACCGGGCGAGGTGCCGCGAGGAGGTTCGGCAGCACGGTGCCGACGCCCTTCCCCGAGCGCGTCGGGGCGACGGTGAGGAGATGCGCCGGGCCGGCGTAGCGCAGCGGCTCGCCGCGGCGATCGGCGGCGCGGCCGACGAGGAGGGCGGCGGGGTCGCGGGCCAAGGCGGGCGCGGCCAGCTCCGCCGCCACCCCGCGCGCGTCGGCCCAGGCGGCGGAGCCCATGACGTCGGGGCGCGCGGGGCGGCGGAAGCTGTCGAGGAAGGCGAAGACGGCGGCGAGCGCGCCGGTGAGCATGGCGCCGCCGTTCCAGACGACGCCGCCCCATTCCTTGGGGACGAGCAGGCCGAGGAGGGCGAAGACGACCAGGCCGGAGAGCAGGCCGACCACGCCGCCGATCGCCGCGCGCACGAGCGCGGTGCCGAGGCGCCAGGTGAAGCCGACGCCGTCCAGCACGGCCAGCAGCGCGGCCCTCACGCGGTCGGTCCCCCCGGCACCGTCCCGTGTTCCTCCTGCCCCGCCACGCCGGCCTCGCGGTCGGCGTCGAAGACGCGCAGGCCGGCGCGGCGCCAGCGGGCGCGGAGATGCGCAGGATCCGCGTCGTCGTCGCCGCCGCGCAGGCGTCCGGCGACCTCCATCAGGGCGCCGAGCATCGTGGCGCGGTCGTCGTCGGTCAGCTCGACGAGGCCGGCCTTGGCGACGAGGCCACCCAGCTCGATGAGGTGGCGGGTGCGCCCGCGGCGGGCGACGGCCCAGTCGCGGGTGTCGGTGCGGGCGCGGGCGGCCTCGATCCTGTTACGCGCCACCGCCAGCCGCCGGAGCACGAGGCCTAGCCGGTGCAGCTCCGCCCGCAGCGTCGCCGGGTCCGGCCCCCTTCTTCCTGGCACCGCCCCGCTTGGCGCCGTCGCGAAAGAACGCCTCGCCGCGTTCGGTCCACCTCGCCACGGCGTCGGGCTGCTTCCTCGATTGCTCGACGGCGGCGAGGAGTGCGCCGGCGAGGGCCTCGACGGGCAGGGCGTCGGCGCCGGTGACCTGGACCAGTTCGCCGAGCTGGGTGGTCTTCTGCCCCTTGAGCTTCTTCGCGCGCTCCATGAGGGCTTGGAGTTCTGTGTCGTAATCGCGCGGCTTGCGGGCCATGGGATTGTTCCCCGCTTGTTCACTGGAAGGCGCGATCCGTAGCAGTGTGGAGGAGGCACGTCACCGTCTCAAAGTGGCAGTTTCGCAGGAGTACCGAGAGCGAGCTGCGCTCGTGCCACCCGTCACGGACCGCCGGAGCGCAGCGGAGGGGGTTCAGAGGAGTGCGCGCTTATACGTCACCCTGTGACGTGCGCGGAACGTGGTCCTGATTGAGCTTGCTGCCACGCATCGGGAAGCGCAGCGTCGGCGTGTGGCGATCTACCACTTCTCGGCCAAGGTGGTCTCGCGCGGCGCGGGGCGCAGCGCCGTCGCGGCGGCGGCCTACCGCGCGGCGGAGCGGCTGCACGACGAGCGGCTCGGCCGCGACCACGACTTCACCGCCAAGGCCGGCGTGGTCCATTCGGAGATCCTCGCCCCCGAGGGCGCGCCGGAGCGGTGGCGCGACCGCGCCGCACTCTGGAACGAGGTGGAGGCCGGCGAGCGGCGGAAGGACGCGCAGCTCGCCCGCGACGTGGAGATCGCCCTGCCGCGCGAGCTGTCGAAGGCGGAGGCCGTGGCGCTCGCCCGGGACTTCGTCGAGCGGGAGTTCGTCGCGCGCGGCATGGTGGCCGACCTCAACGTGCATTGGGCGGTCGGCAAGGACGGCGAGGCGCAGCCGCACGCGCACGTGATGCTGACGATGCGCCGGGTCGAGGGCGAGGGGTTCGGCCCGAAAGCGCGGGAGTGGAACGGCACAGAGCTACTGGTGGGCTGGCGCGAGCGATGGGCGGAGCTGGCGAACGCGCGGCTGCACGAGCTGGGGCACGAGGCGCGGATCGACCACCGCAGCCTCGCCGCGCAGGGCATTGCACTGGAGCCGCAGGGCAAGGTGGGGCCGGCGGGCGAGAGGCGCGCGGAGCGGGGCGAGGAGGCCGAGCGGCGGGCGGAGCACGACGCCATCGCGCGGCGCAACGGGGAGCGCATCGCCGCGGACCCGGCGCTCGCGCTCGACGCGCTGACCCGGCAGCAGAGCACCTTCACGCGCCAGGACCTCGCGCGGTTCGTGTCGCGGCACACGGACGGGGCGGAGCAGTTCGGCCAGGTGGTGGCGGTGGTCGAGGCGGCGCCGGACACCGTGCGGCTGGGCCAGGACGGGCGCGGGCGGGAGCGCTTCACGACGCGCGACATGCTGGCCGCCGAGCGGCGGATGGAGGACGCGGCCGAGGTGCTGGCGCGCTCGCGCGGGCACGCGGTGAGCCGGAACGCGGCGGCGCTGGGGCTGAGCGTGGCCGAGGCCCGCTCCGGCCAGGTGCTCGGCGACGAGCAGCAGGCGGCGGTGCGGCATGTGGTGGAAGGCGGCGGCGACCTAGCCCTCGTCGTCGGCTACGCCGGCACCGGCAAGAGCGCGATGCTGGGGGCGGCGCGCGAGGCGTGGCGGGCAGCGGGCTACAACGTGCGGGGCGCGGCCCTGTCGGGCATCGCGGCCGAGGGATTGGAGGCAGGCAGCGGCATCCCGTCCCGCACGCTGGCGAGCCTCGAATGGGGCTGGCGGGAGGGGCGGGAGGCGGACCGCCTCACGTCGCGCGACGTGCTGGTGGTGGACGAGGCCGGGATGGTCGGGTCGCGGCAGCTGGAGCGGGTGCTGACCCACGCCCGCGAGGCCGGGGCGAAGGTGGTGCTCGTCGGCGATCCCGAGCAGCTCCAGGCCATCGAGGCCGGGGCGGCGTTCCGCGCGCTGGCGGAGCGGCACGGGGCGGCGGAGATCGCCGAGGTGCGGCGGCAGCGGGAGGGGTGGCAGCGCGACGCCACGCGCGAGCTGGCGACGGGGCGCACGGGGGCGGCGCTGGACCGCTACGAGGTGGCGGGCATGGTCCGGGGCCACGTTACCGGGGACGAGGCCAGGGCCGCGGTGGTGGCAGGCTGGGCGGCGGAGCGGCGGGAGAGTCCACACCAGTCCCGCATTATGCTGGCGCACACGCGGGCGGACGTGGCGGCGCTGAATGCGCTGGCCCGCGAGCGGCTACGCGAGGCCGAGGAGCTTGGGCCGGAGAGGGCCGTCGCGACGGAGAACGGGCCGCGCGCGATGGCGGCGGGCGACCGCGTGATGTTCCTCCGCAACGAGCGGGCGCTGGGCGCGCAGGCCGACGGGCGCGGGGGCGCCGCGGTGAAGAACGGCACGCTCGGCACGGTCCTCGCCGTGGAGGCCGGGGGCGAGCGGCTGACGGTGGCGCTCGACGGGGCCGGCGGGCAGGCGGGGAAGGGCGAGGCGGTGACCTTCTACCTCCGCGACTACGGGCATCTCGAACACGGATATGCCGCGACGGTGCACAAGGCGCAGGGGGTGACGGTGGACCGGGCGCACGTGCTGGCCGGCGCTGGGATGGACCGGCACGCGGCCTACGTCGCGCTGACGCGGCATCGGGAGGGCGTGCAGTTCCATTGGTCGACGGAGGCGTTTGCGAGCCGGGAGGGGCTTGCCCGCATCCTGTCGCGGGAGCGGGCGAAGGACACGGCACTGGACTACGCGGGGCCGAAGGAGGAGCGGGAGGCCGCGCGCTTCGCGAAGCGGCGCGGGTTCGGCCCGCTGGCGCCCGCGAGCGAGATCGCCGTGCGGCGGCCGGAGGCGGAGAGGGCGCAGGCGGCGCCGAGGCCGCGCACGCCGTCGCAGGAGCGGGCGCGGGCGGCGGTGGACCGCGCGCTGCACTGGCACGAGAGGCAGCGGGCGGAGAAGCGCGAGATCGCCGCGGCGGGGCCGGCGCGGGAGGCGCGGCTGGAGGAGAAGCCCGCGCCGCTGCTGCCGGCGCACCGCGACCCGTGGGGCCGCGACAGCCAGGGGCGGGGCACGACGCCGGGCGAGGTCGCCGCGGCGGTGCGCACGGACCGCAACGTCCAGCACGACGCGCACAACCTCGCGGTCTGGATCGGGAACGCCTACCGCGACCCGACCGAGGCGCGGCGTCGGCTCGATGCATTGGAGGCGGCCGAGGGAGGCCCGAAGGGGGCGGAGCGGGCGCTGGACCGCGCCGGGCCGGAGCTGCTGGGCGAGTTGCAGGGCAAGGCCGGGTGGTTCGCATCCGGCGCGGCGAAGATGGAACGTGAGAGGGCAACCCGCTGCGCCGGGTCGGTCGGGGCCGGACTAGTGCGACTGCGCGAGAGCGAGGAACGGGCGGGCGCCGCGCACGTGCGGGCCGTCGAATGGCAGAAGCGGCGCGACGCGGTGGAGATCCCCGGGCTGTCGCCGGCGGTGTGGGCGGCGGTGCGAGCGCTGGAAGCGGCGGAGCGAGAGGGCGCGAAGGACCGGCCCGCCGCGATGCACGGCGCGGACTACTGGGCGTGGCAGGGGAGGGTGAACGCGGACGTTGGCGCCGCGTGGGCGCGCGAGGTGGTGGGGAAACCCGAGGTCGCGGCGGAACTCGCCGCGGTGGTGGCAGCCATGGAACGGCGATTCGGGGACGACGAGGTGCGGCGGCTGCGGCGCGGCGGGCGGGAGCTGCACGTGGGCGAGGAAACCCTAAGCCGCGTGGTGGGAACGGAGAGCCGGGGCCGGCTGGCCCACGAGGTGGGGGAGAGAGCGGCGGAGCGGCAGCGCGAGGCGCAGCAGGAGCGGCTGGGGCTGCGGCAAGGGCGTGGGATGCAGATGTAGAATTTTACCCAGGTCCGCCTGAGCCTGCGGCTTCGTCACGTCGGTCCTGCTCGCGCACGAGCCAATAGACGCTGCCGAGCGCGAGGGAGGCCGCCGCGAGACCGAGCAGCTTCACCGCTTCCGTCTCGCCCAGGTCGAGGATGACGAATTTGCGCGCGATGGCGAGCAGCGCGATCAGCACGACGGTGCGTACCTGCACGATGGAGTGGCGCCGCTCCAGCACGCCGAGGAGGGTATGGTTGAACTCCAGGGCGATCAGCACGGTCAGGATCATCCCGAAGATAGCCTGGAACACTGCGGGTTCCGCCGGGTCCACGATGCCGAGCAGAAGCAGGGCGGCGACCCGGATCAGCAAAACCGCGAGGGCGGCCAAGACGACGCCGGCGATGACGAGGGTGAGGACGAAGCAGACGACCTGCTCGAAGCGCTCGTAGAGGCCGAGGCCAGGCCAAGCCGCACGGGTCTCCGCGATGCTGTCCTGGATGCGACCAGTCAGGCCACGCCGCGCCGTGTCGCCCTGCCCTGTCCTGTCCAGCATGGCCCTGCCTTCCCATCGCCCCAGTGAAAACACGCATGTCTTCAACCCGAAAGAAACTTGTGCAGTGGGAGTTGCATTACTGGGCACAGACAGCACGGACCAAGCTGCGTTCGCACCAATCAAGTTTGGCCGCACCAATCAAGTTTGGCCAATGAGAAGGAGGAATGCATATGGCCCCCCGCTTCTTCGGCGCTGGTCTCGTTCCGCACGGGAGCGACCCGTTCAGCCTGCTTCAGCGCGAGGTGAACCGCGCCTTCGACGAAGTATTCCGCGGCTTTCCCGCCGCCACGCGCGGCGCGGCTGCGATGGGCGGCTTCGCCCCGAGCCTCGACGTGCGCGAAACGGAGGGGGGCCTGGAGGTCGCGGCCGAGCTGCCCGGCATGACCGAGGGCGACATCGAACTCCGGCTTGAGGGCGACCTGCTGACGCTCGCCGGCGAGAAGAAGGAAGAGCAGACGAAGGAGAGCGGCGGGCTGCACCTGACGGAGCGCAGCTTCGGACGCTTCCAGCGCGCCTTCCGCCTGCCCTACCGGCCCGATCCGGCCCAGGTGCAGGCGCGCTTCGACAAGGGCATCCTCCACATCACCCTGCCTCGGCCGCAGCAGGTCCAGAGCGGCGGGCGGATTCAGATCCAGGCCGCCTCCGACAGCGGGGCTTCCAGCCCCACCGAAGGCACCTCGGCATCCGGGAAGGCGGAAGGTCAAGCAGGCGATGCGCAGCCGCAGGCTCCAGTCGCCCCGAACGATCCGCGGAACCAGGGCGGCTCCGGCAAGGACGCCTGAAGGTCTCGAAGCTAGGGGCATGAGGCGGCCGCACCAAGCTTCCGCCTCGGTGCCCTCGGCGCTTCGCCGACGCATGAAACTTGAGGTCACTGCATGTCCGACCGGCTCTGCGACATCTGCCAAACCAGGCCCGCCACGATCCGCGCGCAGGTCGTCAGCGACGGCCGCCGTGAGACGCTGAACCTGTGCGAGCCGGACTACCGGCGCCTTGCGGCACGGCAGCGGCGGGCGAGCTCGCCGCTGGAGTCCCTCTTCGGTGGCGGAGGCAGCCTCCTCGACGAGTTCTTCGGGCGCGACTTCCCAGGTGGAGGCGGCCTCTTCGGCGACCGTGGCCGCAGCAACGACGATGCCGGGGAGGGCGGCACCGCGATCCCGATCCGCGGCGGCGAGGGACGCCGGCGTGGTTCTGCCGGGGGCGCGGGCAGCATCGCCGAGCGCCTCTCCGAGCACGCGACGGAGCTGCTGCAAGACGCCGCGCGCACGGCGGGAGAGTGGGGCCGGCGCGAGGTGGACACCGAGCACCTGCTGCACGCATTGGCCGACAGCGACGTGGTCCGCACCGTGCTCGAGCAGTTCAAGCTCTCGGCCGACGAACTGCGCAGCCAGCTCGAAGGCGCGTCGCGGCGGGGCGAGGGGGGCCGGGACACGGCCGGGGGCGGCGAGATCGGCGTCTCGCCGCGCGTCAAGGACGCGCTCAGCCGAGCCTTCGCCGTCTCGCGGGACATGGGCCACAGCTACGTCGGCCCGGAGCACCTGCTGATCGGCCTCGCGGAGGAGGATGAGGGGGTCGCCGGCGCCACCCTGCGCCGCCTTGGCCTCACGCCGCAAACGCTCCGTCAGCAGATCGTGAAGGTGGTGGGCCGTGGCGCCGAGGAGGGCCGTGTCGAGCGTCCGACGAACACGCCGAACCTCGACAAGTACGCCCGTGACCTCACCCAGCTCGCGCGCGACGGCAAGCTCGATCCGGTCATCGGCCGGGCGCGGGAGATCGAGACGACGATCGAGGTGCTGGCCCGCCGCAAGAAGAACAACCCCGTGCTGATCGGCGAGCCGGGCGTCGGCAAGACCGCCATCGTCGAGGGCATGGCGCAACGGATGGTCGCCGGGGAGGTTCCGGAGGCCCTGCGCGGCAAGCGCCTGGTCGAACTTTCGATCAATGCCATGGTCGCGGGCGCCAAGTATCGCGGCGAGTTCGAGGAGCGGGTGCAGCAGATCCTGAAGGAGGTTCAAGGTCAGCAGGACAGCCTCGTGCTCTTTATCGACGAGATTCACACGATCGTCGGCGCCGGGCAGGGCGGCGGCGAAGGCGGGCTCGATATCGCGAACGTCTTCAAGCCGGCGCTCGCGCGTGGCGAGCTGAACCTGATCGGCGCGACCACCCTCAACGAGTACCAGAAACACATCGAGAAGGACGCCGCGCTGGAACGGCGCTTCCAGCCCGTGCTGGTGCCGGAGCCCACGGTCGAGCAGGCGGTCATGATCCTGCACGGGCTGCGCGACACGCTGGAGGCGCACCACAAGGTCACCATCACCGAGGAGGCCATCGCGGCCGCGGCGGAGCTGTCCGACCGCTACATCACCGGCCGCTTCCTGCCGGACAAGGCCATCGACCTCATCGACCAGGCCGCGGCGCGGGTGAAGATCAGCACCACCGCGCGCCCCGTAGAGGTGCAGGAGCTAGAGGCCGAGGTCCGGCAGCTCAAGCGTGAGGGGGACTACGCCAGCTCCCGCAAGCAGTTCGATCGTGCGAAGGACCTTCAGGGACGGCACGACCGCAAGGCGCAGGAGCTAGAGGACGCGACGGAGGCTTGGCGGCGCGAGCGGGGCTCCGGCACTGCCGAGGTGCGCGCGGAGCATGTGGCGCAGGTGGTTTCGAAGCTCACCGGCATACCAGTCACAGAACTCACCACTGAGGAACGGCAGCGCCTGACGCGGATGGAGGAGCGCCTGCACGAGCGCGTCGTCGGCCAGGACGAAGCGGTCAAGGCGGTAAGCGACGCCGTGAGGCTGGCCCGCGCCGGGCTGCGCGAGGGGCGCCGGCCGGTGGCGACCTTCCTGTTCCTCGGCCCGACTGGGGTAGGCAAGACGGAACTCGCGAAGGCGCTAGCCGAGGTCGTGTTTGGCGACGAGGACGCGATCATCCGCCTCGATATGAGCGAGTACATGGAGCGCCACGCGGTGTCCCGCCTGATCGGCGCGCCGCCGGGCTACGTGGGCTACGAGGAGGGTGGCCAGCTCACCGAGCGGGTGCGGCGCCGGCCCTACGCGGTGCTACTGCTCGACGAGATCGAGAAGGCCCACCCGGACGTCTACAACTCCCTGTTGCAGGTGTTCGACGACGGGCGGCTGACCGACGGCAAGGGCCGGGTGGTGGACTTCACCAACACGGTGATCATCGCGACCTCCAACCTCGGCGCCGACGTGATCCAGCGCCACCTGCGTGAACGGCGCGGCGCGGGTGACGCTCTGACGCAGGCGGCGTTGAAGGCCCAGGTGATGGAGGTGCTGCGCGGGCACTTCCGGCCGGAGTTCATCAACCGCCTCGACGAGATCATCGTCTTCCACTCGCTCGGCAAGGAGCAGATCAGGAGCATCGTTGAGCTCCAGCTGGAGCGAGTGAAACGCACGGCGCGGGGCCAGGGCATCGAGCTGGAAGTGGACGATAGCCTCCTGGATCACCTCGCAGCCGCTGGCTTCCGACCAGAGTTCGGCGCCCGTGAGCTGCGGCGTCTGATACGGTCCGAGCTGGAAACGCGCTTGGCGAGCGCTATGCTGGGCGGCGAGATCGCCGAAGGCGACGCGGTGCGGGCCCGTTGGGAAGCCGGCCGGGTGATGCTGGAGCCGCGGCAGTCCTCAAAACCGGCAGGGCAGGACGCCGACCCGGTCGAGGCGGCCAGTCGCGATTCCTTTCCAGCCAGTGACCCGCCGGCCTGGACGGGCACGACGGCGGGCTCTGCTGAGGCGCAGTCATGAGTTCGGCTACGAGTGGTGACGCGCTCGCCAGCCGGACCGCCTCGAACGGCGCTTCGCCCGCTGAGGCGATGAGCGGCCTGCTTGCGCGGAATTGGTGGGCTATCGCGCTGCGCGGCGTCGCCGCGCTGGGGTTCGGCCTAGTCGCCCTGCTCGTGCCAGGAGCGGCGATGCTGTCGCTCGCCCTCATCTTCGCGGCCTACCTGCTGGCGGATGGCATCTTCGGCATCGTCTCCGCGGTGCGCGCTGCGCGCACGCACGAGAGATGGGGGCTGCTGCTCGCCGAGGGCGTGCTGAATCTGCTGATGGGCCTGCTCGCGGCGTTCTTCCCGGCCGGCGCGGTGCTTGGCTTCGTGCTGGCGACCGCCGCCTGGGCGCTGCTGACCGGGGGCCTGATGCTGGCGGCGGCTTTCCGGCTGGACCGAAGCCATGGACGCCTCTGGCTTGCCCTGGGCGGTATCCTGTCCCTCGCCTGGGGTATCCTCCTGGTGATGACGCCGCTCGCGGGCGCCGTCGTGCTCACTTGGTGGCTCGGCGCCTACGCCGTTGCCTTTGGCGCAGCGCTACTCGTCCTGGCGTTCCGGCTGCGCCGGCAGCGCGACCGGGCGTCGCCCGTGGAACCGCCTCCGCGCGGCACTTGAAGGCCCGCCGGTGGCCCGTCACGGAGACCGGGGCAGAATGAGTGATCCTGCCCGGAGCACATCACCCACCTCGACAAGGAGCATGGAATGTCGAAACACCTCGTCTTGATCGCCTGCGCTGCGGCCGCCCTCGCGGGTCCCGCCCTGGCGCAGACCGCGCAGCCCGGCGCGCCGACGACGCCAGCACCAGCGGCGCAACAGGGGACGCAGACGCCTACCAACCCAGGCCAGTCGCTGCCTGGCTGGGGTGGCACCCCCAGCCCACAGGCTTCTGGTCAGCCGCCGGCACCCCAGGCACAGGCCCCAGGGACAACACAGCCGCCCGGCCAGCCCGGCACGCCCGGTCAGCCTCCGGCGCCGGGCGGACTGGTGACGGTGGCCCCGGCGGCGGTGGTCACCTACTACGCGGTGCAGCCGGCCGACATGACGGCCAGCAACCTCATGCGGACGGAGGTGCGCAACCTGCAGGACGAGCGCATCGGCCGCATCGAGGACTTGGTGATCGGCAACGGGCGTGAGATCACCGCGGTGGTCGTGGGCGTCGGCGGCTTCCTGGGCATCGGCGAGCGCTACGCAGCGCTGCCGCCGAGTGCCATCGTGCTGACCCGGGCGGCGGACGGCTCGATGCGGGCGGTGGTGGACGCCACCCGCGACCAGCTACGCTCCTCGCCCGAGTTCCGCTTCGAGGGCAACGTACGCCGCTGATGAGTGGTAGGAATGGCCGTACCCGCGATTGTGGGTACGGCTTTCGCGCGTGAACCGCGATATGGCGCTGTCCGTCAGTGCTGTATGAATTCTAAACCCACGTTTAGAGTCCCTACAGCACCGCCCCGGACCCGCCCGTGACCGCCGCCCCCTCCCCCGCCTTCGTCGCCTACTATCGCGTCAGCACCGACCGGCAGGGCCGGAGCGGGCTGGGGCTGGACGCGCAGCGCGAAGCGGTCGCGCGCTTCCTCGCCGCCCGTCCTGGCGCGGCGCTGCTGGGCGAGTTCACGGAGGTGGAGAGCGGCCGGCGCGCCGACCGCCCGCAGCTCGCCGCCGCTCTGGCGCTGGCGCGGCGGCGGAAGGCGACGCTGGTGATCGCCAAGCTTGACCGGCTCGCCCGGTCGGTGGCCTTCATCGCGGGGCTGATGGAGGGCGGGGCGCCGTTCGTGGCCTGCGACAACCCGCACGCCACGCCGCTCACCATTCACATCCTCGCCGCCGTCGCGCAGCACGAGCGCGAGGCGATCTCGGCGCGCACGAAGGCGGCGCTGGCGGTGGCGAAGGCGCGCGGGACCAGGCTGGGCAATCCGGATGCCGGCCCCGCGCGGACGCTGGCAGCGGCGGCAAACCGGGCCGCGGCGGCGCGGCGGGCGGAGGCCGTGCGCCCGCTCGCCGAGCGGCTGGCCGGGCAGGGCCTCAGCCTCCGCGCCGTCGCCCGCGAGCTGGAGGAACGCCGCGTGCCCACGGCGCGCGGCGGGCGCTGGCACGCCGCCAGCGTGAGAGCCTTGTTGTCCGAGAACCCCGCAGCCGATCAGGCTTGACGCCCTGGACCGAAACATATTGACCCCATCGCCGATGGCATTGAATATGATGGCGGATTGATATGAAAGTCATCGCAAGGTGATCGTCACCATCGGCAACACCAAGGGCGGTGTCGGCAAGACCACCCTCGCCGTCCAGGTCGCCCTCACCCGCGCCCTCGCCGGGCGCGACGTGTGGCTGATCGACGGCGACCGGCAGGGCACGGCGCAGACTGCCGTCGCCATCCGCGCCGAGGCCGGGCGCAAGCCCGGCGTGGCGTGCTCGCAGTACGCCGACGGCCCCGTGCTGCGCGCGCAGGTGCAGCAGCAGGGCCGCAAGTTCGATGACATCATCATTGACGCCGGCGGGCGGGACTCCACCGCGCTGCGCGCCGCCCTCGTCCTGTCCGACGTGCTCCTCGTCCCCTTCCAGCCGCGCTCCGTGGACGTGTGGGCGCTGGGCGATATCTCGGCGTTGGTGGAGGAGGCCCGGTCGCTGCGCGACGGGCTGCGCGCCTATGCCGTCCTCAACTGCGCCGACCCCGGCAGCGCCTCTACCGACAACGCGGACGCCGCCGCCGCCCTCGCCGACCACCCGCAGCTCGCCCACCTTGACGCCCCCGTCCGGCGCCGCAAGGCGTTCGCCAACGCGGTCGGCCAGGGCCTCTCGGTGGATGAGCTGGCACCGCGTGACGCGAAGGCGTGCGAGGAGCTGGCTGCACTGGTCCGCACGGTATTCGAAGGGCAAGATGCAGTTATATTACAATCAAGGTGATATGAAATGGCGATCACGAAGCCGGTGAGGCCGAAGAGTGCGGAGAGCTTCATTTCCGGCGCTCCCGACGCTTCCGTCGCCGCCCAGGTGAAGGGAGTAAGGCGGGGCACGAAGCAGCAGATCACGCTGACCATCGCGCCCGAGCTGCTGGCGAAGGTGGACGAGATGGCAGAGCGGATGGGGCAGAGCCGCGCCGCCCTCATCAACCTCGCGATCTACCGCACGGTGGAGGGCGGGGTTTGAGCGACGAGGGCAACAGGCCGGACGGCGCAACGCCGCAAGGCGACCTGTTCGGCGCCGGGGCGCTGCCGCCCACATCGGCGCGCATCGTGCGGCTCGGCGGCGAGATCGCGGGCGCGCCCCCGGAACGCCCCGACTACCTCCATTCCGTCCTCTGCCAGGTCGGCCTCCCGCGGCGTCGGGTGGAGGGCACCACCTTTGAGCGCACCAACGGCAACGCCTCGCTCCTCATCGAAGCGGGCAAGCTGTGGAACGGCCGCGACTGGGTGCCGCAACCCCTGCCCTACGGCACGCGCCCGCGCCTCGCCCTGGTCCACCTCAGCAGCGAGGCAGTGCGCACGAAGTCGCCCACGGTCGAGGTCGGGCACTCCGTCCGCGAGTTCCTGCTGCGCCTCGGCATCAGCACCGGCGGCGAGGAATACGCTAACTTCGGCCGGCAGATGCGCGCGCTCGCCGCGTGCCGCATGAGCCTCGGCATCGGCTTGGAGACACTAGAGGCGAAGCCGATCAAGCGCTTCGCCGCATGGGTGGACGGCAGCCCGCACCAGCGCGCGCTCCGGCCCGGCGTGATCGAGCTGACGCCGGAGTTCTATGCTTCCCTCGCGGAGAGTGCGGTGCCGCTCGACGCCCGCGCCCTCGGCGCGCTGAAGCACTCCGCATTGGCGCTCGACGTGTATTCGTGGCTCGCCCACCGACTGCACCGCATCCGCGGACGCGCTGGCACGAAGGTGTCGTGGGCCAACCTCCGCGCGCAGTTCGGCCAGGAATACCGGGACCCCAAAGACTTCAAGCGCGAGATGGCGAAGGCGCTGCGGGCCGTGATGGCGGTCTATCCGGACGCCCGTGTGGAGCAGGTGGCGGGTGGCTTGGTGCTGATGCCCTCCCGTTCGCCCGTGCCGAAGACCGTGGTGCAGCTCGGCGCGCGGCGGGCCTGAGCCGGGGGACCGTTCGGCGGATC
>NZ_FQZF01000056.1 GCF_900141905.1 Muricoccus roseus
CCCGCCAAGGGCCTGAGGCCCTTGGAACCCCGTCTGACTGCCGTGGATACCCCGGATCAGTGGGTCTCGTGTCGCTCCGCGCCTGTTCTGCCTTTGCAGTCGCCTGAGGTCCTAGACCTCAGGCGCACCGGCAGCCGAGTGATTCCAAACTTCTAGAAAAAGATGATGGGTCGAAGGCACTGCCTTCGACGGGTCCGGGGAGAGGAAGAATTCCTTCTTCCTCTCCCCGGGACAGGCCGCCAGCCCAGGATCACCCCACCCGCACGAGCACATGGCGCTTCCGCCCGGCGGAGAGCTTCGCCGCGCCGTCCCGCAAGTCGGCGGCCGTGACCTCGCGCGCGATGTCCGTCACCGCTTCGTCGTTCAGGCGCAGGCCGGACTGGCCGACGAGGCGGCGGGCCTCGCCCTTGCTGGCGGCGAGGCCTGCCGCGACCGCGAGGTCGAGCAGGCTGGCGGGCAGGGTGGCGGTGATGCTGGGCAGGGTTTCGGCCGCCTGGCCTTGCTCGAAGGTGGCGCGGGCGGTGGCGGCGGAGGCTTCGGCGGCCTCGCGCCCGTGGAGGAGGGCGGTGGCCTCGGTGGCCAGGATCTTCTTCGCCTCGTTCACCTCGGCGCCCTGGAGGGCCGCGAGGCGGTTGCATTCGGCGACCGGCATTTCGGTGAAGAGGCGGAGAAAGCGGCCGACATCCGCGTCCTCGGTGTTCCGCCAGAACTGCCAGTAGTCATAGGGGGACAGGCGGTCGGGGTTGAGCCAGACGGCGCCGGAGGCGGTCTTGCCCATCTTCGCGCCGGAGGCGGTGGTCAGCAGCACGGTGGTGGCGCCGAACACCTCCGCCGCATCGGCGCGGCGGTTCAGCTCCACGCCCATGATGATGTTGCCCCACTGGTCGCTGCCGCCGAGCTGCAGCGCCACGCCGTGGCGGCGCCGCAGCTCCAGGAAGTCGTAGGACTGGAGCAGCATGTAATTGAATTCGAGGAAGGAGAAGGCCTGCTCGCGCTCCAGCCGGGTGCGCACGCTGTCCAGCGTCAGCATGCGGTTGACGCTGAAATGGCGCCCGACCTCGCGCAGGAAGGGGATGTAGGCGAGCCCGTCCAGCCATTCCGCGTTGTCCAGCATGATGGCGTCCGAAGGTCCGTCCCCGAAGTTGAGGAAGGGGGCGAAGCTGCGGCGGATGCCGGCTTTGTTCACCTCGATCTGCGCGTCGTCCAGCAGCGGGCGCTGGGTGTCGCGGAAGGAGGGGTCGCCGATCTTCGTCGTGCCGCCGCCCAGCAGCGCCACGGGCTTGTGGCCGCATTTCTGCAGCAGCCGCAGCAGCATGATGGGCAGGAGATGGCCGACATGCAGGCTGTCCGCCGTGCAGTCGAAGCCGCAATAGGCCGGAAGGACGCCCTGCGCCATGCGGGCGGAGAGGGCGGCCTCGTCCGTCACCTGGTGGATATAGCCGCGCTCGCGGGCAATGTGCAGGAAGTCGTTCATCGCGGTGTCACTCGGGCTTGCAAAGCGCGCCGGCCCTAGCACAAGTGCCGCCATGCTGCGAACCATTGGGCTGATGAGCGGGACCTCCCTGGACGGGGTGGATGCCGCTTATGTCGAAACGGATGGTGAAAGGGTGGGCCGATTCGGCCCCTCCCTGACCATCCCCTATCCGCCTGCCCTGCGCCGGGACCTGCGGGCCCTTCTGGATGCCGCACCCGGCCTGCATGCCGAGGGCCGCCTGGCGGAGGACCCTGGCATGCTGGACTGCGCCCACCGCCTGACCGAGCACCATGCCGAGGCCGTGGAGAAGCTGGGCTTGCCGGCCGACTTCATCGGCTTCCACGGCCAGACCATCCTGCACCGCCCGGCGACGCGCCCCGGGGAGCGCGGGCATACCTGGCAGATCGGCGAGCCCACCTTGCTGGCGCGGCGCACGGGGGTGGAGGTGGTGCATGACTTCCGCTCGGCCGATGTGGCGGCTGGCGGGCAGGGGGCGCCGCTGGTGCCGGTGTTCCACCGGGTGCTGGCCGAAGCCCTGCCCAAGCCGGTGGCCATCCTGAACCTGGGCGGGGTCGGCAACGTCACCTGGATCGGGCCGGATGGGGAGCTGATGGCCTTCGACACCGGCCCGGCCAATGGTCCGCTGGACGATTGGGCGCGGCGGTCCCTGGGCCAGGATTACGACCGGGACGGCCGGCTCGCCCTGGCCGGACAGGCGGACGGCGCCGTACTCGGGCGGCTGATGGCGCATCCCTATCTCGATGCCCCGCCGCCCAAATCCCTCGACCGGCTGGATTTCGACCAGGCGCTGCGCGACTCCGGCGCCGGGGCGCTTTCCCCCGCCGATGGGGCGGCGACCCTGGCGGCCTTCTGCGCGGTCTGCGTCGGCGCGGCGGCCCGGCACTTTCCCGACCCGCCCATACAATGGCTGGTGGCCGGCGGCGGGCGGCGGAATCCGGCACTGATGAAGGCGCTCTCCAGCATGCTGGAAGCCCCCGTGCGCCCGGTGGAGGTGGCGGGCTGGGACGGGGACGCGCTGGAGGCCCAGGCCTTCGGCGTCCTCGCGGCTCGCGTGGCCCGCGGCCTGCCCCTGACCTTCCCCGGCACCACCGGTGCCCCCCGGCCGATGACCGGCGGCCAGCGGGTGCCGGCCTTCGCCTGACGGGGTGCCGGCGCTTGAGCCAGCGACGGGCTTCTCGCCTCCGGCCGGGCCGGAGGATCGGCCACCCTCAGGCGAGGGCGGCCACGAAAAGGGAAGGGGCGGCGCCCGTGCCCGGGTGCCGCCCCCTCTTCATCCGTTCCGGACGGACCGATTCTTCGTCAGTCGGCCGCCATGGACATTCGGGCGCGGTTCAGCACCGTCATCACATGGTCCTGGGTGGCCTCGGCCACCTTCTCCGTCTGCTCCGGCGTGTAGACATGCCCGGCGCCGGGCATGGTCCGGTAGTCGATCTTGATGCCCTTTTGGGTGTTCAGCTTGTCCACCAGCTTCCGCACGGAGGGCTCCGGCACCAGCTCGTCGGCCTCGCCGTGAAGGATGAGGCCCGAGCAGGGGCAGGGGGCGAGGAAGCCGAAGTCGTAATGGCTGGCCGGGGCCGAGATGGAGACGAAGCCGCCCATCTCCGGCCGGCGCATCAGCACCTGCATGCCGACATAGGCGCCGAAGGAATAACCCGCCACCCAGAGCATGGAGGCGGCCGGATTCACCGCCTGGAGGAAGTCGAGCGCCGCCGTGGCGTCGGAGATCTCGCCGATGCCGCCGTCATAGCGGCCCTGGCTCTTGCCCACGCCGCGGAAGTTGAAGCGGAGCGTGGAAAAGCCCATGCCGCGAAAGCGCTCATAAAGCGCATGCACCACCCGGTTGTTCATGGTCCCGCCATGGAGCGGATGCGGGTGCAGGATCAGGGCGGTGGGAGCATTGGGCTGCTTGGCGTGGTGGTAGCGACCCTCGAGCCGGCCGTCAGGGCCGGCAAACATCACCTCGGGCATCATCACCTTCCGCCCCGTGGGGCGTTTTTCTGGGGCGGGCCGGATCCCGGAAGGGAGCCGCCCCACCTGTTTCATCACCGCTGGCACCCCGCCTCAGCCGACCGGGCTTCAGCAGACCGGCCCCATGCCGCGGCGGAGCGGGCTCCACCCACGCCCCGAAGGGGCATGCGGGCGGGGGCCGTTCCGCCGGGTAGAAGCCCGGCCAGGAAGCGCGGCATATCGTATTCCGTCCCGCGTAAGGTAAGCCCTCACAGCGGCCATGACGGTTCCGAACCGGGCTTCGGGGGTGCCATGTGCCCCGCGCAGCCTTACGGTCGGTGGGGCAAGCGCAATATAGGCAGCGCTCGGCGGAATTCATAACCAAATCATGGCAGGGCATCACCTTTTGGCACGCATGGCTGCGGCCCGTACCGGTCCGGGCTCCCCTCAAGGGGTGGAGCGGCGGCCCTAGCATGCGGCTCTCCACCCGCGGCCGCTATGCCGTGACCGCATTGACGGAAATGGCGCGGCGAAGCGCCTGGGGTGGTGGTGCCCCCGTGTCCCTCGCGGAAATCGCGGGGGCCCAGGGGCTTTCCGCCGCCTATCTGGAGCAGCTCTTCGGCCGACTGAGGCGGGCGGGGCTGGTGCGTTCCGCCCGCGGTCCGGGCGGCGGCTACCGGCTGGCCCGCCCGGCCGCGACCATCACGGTGGCCGAGGTCGTGGAGGCGGTGGAGGACACCATCGCCGGCGGACCGGAGGGCGGGGACTCGGCGGCCATGCCGCCGGACCAGCGGGACCTCTGGCACGCGCTGGCAGAGCAGGTCCGGCTCTTTCTCTCGGCCATCAGCCTGCAGGACGTGGCGGAGGGGCGGACCCTGGGGCGCACGGTGCCGGTGCCCGGCGGGCCGGATCCGGGCGAGGGGGCGGAAGGGTGACGCTGTATCTCGACGCCAACGCGACCGAGCCGCTGCGGCCCGAGGCGCGGGCCGCGGCGGTCGCGGCCATGGACCTGCCGGGGAACCCCTCCTCGGTCCACGCGGCCGGGCGGGCCGCGCGGCGGGTGCTGGAGGAGGCCCGGGCGCGGGTCGCGGCGCGATTCGGCGCCGAGGCGCGGAATGTCGTCTTCACCTCCGGCGGCACGGAGGCGAATGCCATGGCCATTGCCGCCCTGCGCCAGGGGCGGCGGGTGCTGCTCGGGGCAACGGAGCACCCGGCCGTCATGCGTGCCGGGGAGGGGGCGGAGCTTCTGCCCGTGCTGCGCGACGGCAGGCTGGATCTGGAAGCGCTCGACTCGTCCCTGTCCTTGGGCGCCGCGTCGGGAGAGCCCGCGCTGGTCTGCCTGATGGTGGCGAACAACGAGACCGGGGTGATCCATCCGGTCGCCGAGGCGGCCGCGATCTGCCGCCGCCATGGCGCCCTCCTGCATCTGGATGCCGTGCAGGCGGCCGGCCGCATGCCGCTGGATGCCCTGGCGCTGGGGGCGGAGACGCTGGCGATCTCCGGCCACAAGCTGGGCGGGCCCAAGGGGGCGGGGGCGCTGATCCTGCGCCCCGGGCTGGATCTGGCGCCGCTGGTGGCGGGGGGAGGGCAGGAGCGCGGCCGGCGCGGCGGCACGGAGGCCCTGCCCGCCATCGCCGGGCTGGGCGCGGCCGCCAAGGCGGCGGAGCCGGAGGCGGCCGCGCGCCTGGCGGCGCTGCGGGACGCGATCGAGGCCGGGCTCGGCCTGCCGGTCGCGGGCGCCGGGGCGCCGCGCCTGCCGAATACGAGCTGCGTCGCGCTGCCCGGGGTGAGTGCCGAGACGCAGGTGATCGCGCTGGACCTCGCGGGCGTGCAGGTCTCCGCCGGCTCGGCCTGTTCCTCGGGCAAGGTGGCGCGCAGCCCGGTGCTGGAGGCGATGGGGCTGGGCGAGCTGGCCGGGGCGTCCATCCGCGTCTCCCTGCCCTGGAATGCGGCGGCGGATACGGCGGCGCGCTTCCTCGACGCCCATGCCGCGATGCGGGCGCGGCTGCTGCGCCAGGGCTGATCCCGGCGCGGGCCGGGGCTGCGTTGGCCGGGCTCGTCCTGGCCGGGGCGATCCCCCATCTTGGCCGGATGAGGGATGCCGCCAACCGCCCCGCCTATCTCGACAACCACGCCACCACCCCCGTGGACCCGAGGGTGCTCGCCGCCATGCGCCCGTGGTGGGAGGCGAACTTCGCCAATCCCGCGAGCATCGAGCACGCCATGGGCCGGGAGGCCGAGGAGGCGGTGGAGGAGGCCCGCCGGCACGTCGCCGCGCTGATCGGGGCGGAGGCGAGGGAGGTGGTGCTCACCTCCGGCGCGACGGAATCGAACAACCTGGCGATCAAGGGGGCCGCGCGATTCGCGGCATCCCAGGGCACCGAGCGGAAGCGGGTCGTCACCCTCGTGACGGAGCACAAATGCGTGCTCGAAAGCGTGCGGGACCTCGCGGCCGAGGGCTTCGAGCCGGTGCTGCTGCCGGTGGGACCGGACGGGCTGCTGGACCCCGAGGCACTGCGCGCCGCGCTCGAGGTTCCCACGCTGCTGGTCAGCGTCATGGCGGTGAACAACGAGATCGGCGTGGTGCAGGACATCGCCGCCCTGGCGGCGATCGCCCACGAGGCGGGCGCGCTGTTCCACACCGATGCGGCCCAGGCCGCCGGCCGCATCCCGCTGGATGTCGCGGCCATGGGCATCGATCTGCTCTCGCTCTCGGCCCACAAGCTCTACGGGCCCAAGGGGATCGGGGCCCTCTATGTGCGCCGCCGCCCGCGCGTGCGGCTCGCTCCGCTGCTTTCCGGCGGCGGGCAGGAGCGGGGGCTGCGCTCCGGCACCCTGGCCACGCCCCTGGTCGTCGGCTTCGGGGAGGCGGCGCGGATCGCCCGGCTGGAGATGGCGCTGGACGAGGGGCGCGTGGCCGGGCAGCGCGAGCGCTTCCTTTCGGCGCTGGGGGCCGCGATCCCGGGGCTGCGGGTGAACGGGCATCCGGAGCGGCGCGTGGCCGGCAATCTCAACCTCACCCTGCCCGGCGGGGTGGATGCCCAGGCTGTGATGGCGGCCGCCCCCGGCGTCTGCGTCTCGACGGGCAGCGCCTGCTCCTCGGCCAGCATCGAGCCCTCCTATGTGCTGCGGGCGCTGGGCTTGCCCGAGGCGGAGGCGCGCGCGACCTTGCGGATCGGGATCGGTCGCTTTACCTCGCCCGCCGAAGTGGACCGGGCGGCGGCGGAGCTGGCACGCGCCTGGGATACCGTTCATCGCCGCGCGGCCGCGGAGTAGCAGGGGCGCCCCCATCGCGGGATGGGCGCGCGGGGTAGGAGAGATTGATGCCGAAGATGACCTTCGTCGAGCGGGATGGCACGCACCGCGAGGTGGAGGCGCCGCTCGGCCTGTCCGTGCTGGAAATCGCGCATAAGCATGGCGTGGACATCGAGGGCGCCTGCGAGGGGAGCCTCGCCTGCTCCACCTGCCATGTGATCGTGGACCCCTCCTGGTTCGGCAAGCTCGAGAGCCCGACCGAGGATGAGGAGGACATGCTCGACCTCGCCTTCGACCTGCAGGAGACGAGCCGGCTGGGCTGCCAGCTCATCATGACCGACAAGCTGGACGGGCTGGTGGTGAAGCTGCCCGCCGGCAGCCGCAACGCCGGCTGATGCCGATGACCGTGCCCCTGGGCCGTGAGGGCGGGCTGTTCCGCGCCCTGCGTGCCGGCGCGGCACGGGAATGGGATGCCTATTGCTGGCATCCCTTCGTGCAGGGCCTGGCCGAGGGCACGCTGCCGCTGGCGGCCTTCCGCCGCTACCTCGTGCAGGACTACCTGTTCCTCGTTCAGTTCGCGCGCGCCCAGGCCCTGGCGGTGGTGAAGGCCGAGAGCCTGGAGGCCATGCGCGAGAAGGGCAGGGTGGTGCAGGCCATCCTGGACGAGACGAAGCTACACCTCGTCTATTGCCGCGAATGGGGGCTGGACGAGGCCGCGGTGCTGGCCGAGCCCGAGGCGCCGGAGACCGTGGGCTACACGCGCTGGGTGATGGACCAGGGCTTTCGCGGCGACATCCTGGACCTGGAGGTGGCGCTGGCGCCCTGCACGATCGGCTATGGCGAGGTGGCCATGCGGATCGAGGCGCATCCGGGACGGCTGCGCGACGGCAACCCGTATGAGAACTGGATCGTCCAGTATGCCAGCCCGGACTACCAGGCCGTGGCGCGCGGCGCGGCGGAGCGGCTGGACCGGCTGGGGGAGAGCCATGGCGGCGCGGCCCGCATCGCCTCCCTCACGCGCGTCTTCGCCGAGGCGTCGCGCCTCGAGGCCGATTTCTGGCAGATGGGGCTGAACGCGTCGTGAGAATCATGGTCGCCCACCGAATGGCGAAGCCATGAGGATCATGGTCGCCATGTCCGGCGGCGTGGACAGCAGCGTTGTCGCGGGGCTGCTCGCGGAGGCGGGGCACGACGTCATTGGCGCCACGCTCCAGCTCTATGACCATGGCGCGGCCGTGCAGAAGAAGGGCGCATGCTGCGCCGGCCAGGACATCCATGACGCGCGGGACGTGGCGGACCGGCTGGGCATCCCCCATTACGTGCTGGACCGCGAGAGCCGCTTCCGCGACGCCGTGATCGGCGACTTCGCCGACAGCTATGCGCGCGGCGAGACGCCGATCCCTTGCGTCCGCTGCAACCAGACCGTGAAGTTCCAGGACCTTGTCGCCCTCGCCCGCGACCTGGGCTGCGAGGCGCTGGCGACCGGCCATTACGCCCGCCGGGTGGAGGGGCCGGGCGGCCCCGAGCTGCGCCGCGCCGCCGATCCGGCCCGCGACCAGTCCTATTTCCTGTTCGCCACCACGCGGGAGCAGCTCGCCTTCACCCGCTTCCCCCTGGGCGACATGCCGGACAAGGCGGCGGTGCGGCGCGAAGCCGTGCGGCTCGGCCTGGCGGTGGCCGAAAAGCCGGACAGCCAGGACATCTGCTTCGTCCCCACCGGCCGCTACCACGACCTCGTCGCGAAGCTGCGGCCGGAGGCGGCCGAGGCCGGCGACATCGTGGATACCGACGGCCGGGTGCTGGGCCGCCACCAGGGCATGGCCCGCTACACCGTGGGGCAGGCGAGGGGGCTGGGCCTGCCGGGCGGAGCCGAGGGCGGGCTGCGCGTGGCCGCGCTGGATTCGGGCCGGCGGCGGATCATCGTCGCACCGGCAGCCTCCATCCCCGTGGCCGAGGTGCCGGTGGGCGAGGTGAACTGGCTCGTCGATCCGCCCACCGCCCCGTTCCGCGCCGAGGCGAAGTTCCGCGCGCGAGAGGTACCGCAGCCCGTCACCGCCGAATGGGACGCGGCCTCCGCGCGGCTGCTCGTCCGGCCCGATGCACCTGTGATCTCCGCCCCGGGCCAGGGCTGCGTGCTCTATGGCGGGGACCGGGTGCTGGGCGGCGGTTTCATCCGCGCGGCGCGCCCGGCAGTGGTTGACGCCGCCGCGCCGGCGGCCTAATTCGCGGCCTCCCGGCAGGTGGCTTGTTCTGGCGGGGTAGCTCAGCTGGTTAGAGCACGGCACTCATAATGCCGGGGTCACCGGTTCAAGTCCGGTTCCCGCTACCAATCGACAGCCACCTGCCGGTCTTCATCCTTCCTCATCCCGATGCGCGGCCGCCGGTTGCCTTCCGGCGGGAAACTCGCAACCTGCCCACGATAACGGTCGGCGGGAGTCGCGCATGAAGGTCCTGGTCCTCGGCAGCGGGGTGATCGGCGTGACGACCGCCTGGTACCTCGCCCGCGCGGGGCATGAGGTGGTGGTGGTGGACCGCCAGGACGGCGCGGGGAAGGAAACGAGCTTCGCCAATGCGGGGCAGCTCTCCTACGGCTATTCCTCCCCCTGGGCGGGGCCGGGCGTGCCGGTGAAGGCGGTGAAGTGGCTGCTGATGCACCACCGCCCCTTCGTCTTCTGGCCGCGGCCGGACTGGGAGATGCTTTCCTGGCTCAGCCGCATGGCGGCGAACTGCACGGAGCGCGCCTATCGCCGCAACAAGGGGCGGATGGTGCGGGTGGCCGAGTACAGCCGCGTGGCCCTGGCGGCGCTGCGCGAGGAAACAGGGATCGAGTTCGACCACCGGGCACGCGGCACCCTCCAGCTCTTCCGCACGCAGAAGCAGCTCGACCATGTGGGCGACGACACCGCCGTGCTGGACGAGTACGGCGTGCCCTGGGAGCTGCTGGACCCGACGGGCTGCATCGCCGCTGAGCCCGCGCTGGCGCGGGTGAAGGACCGCTTCCTCGGCGGCCTGCGCCTCCCACAGGACGAGACGGGGGACGCCTTCCTCTTCACCCAGCGCCTGGCGGAGCTCGCCCGAGGCAAGGGGGTGGAATTCCATCTCGGCGCCTCGATCGCCGGCATCCGCGCCGAGGGCGGGCGGGTGGTGGCGGTGGAGACCGACCACGGCGACTTCACGGCCGATGCCTATGTCGCCGCGCTGGGCAGCCACACCCCGGCCATGCTGCGCCCGCTGGGCCTGCATCTGCCGGTCTATCCCATCAAGGGCTATTCTCTGACCCTGCCGGTGACGGAGGAGCCGGCCGCGCCCGTCTCCACCGTCATGGACGAGACCTACAAGATCGCCATCACGCGCCTGGGGGACCGGATCCGCGTCGGCGGCACCGCCGAGATCGCGGGCTTCAGCACCAGCCTGCGCGCGCCCCGGCGGGAGACGCTCGAGCACTCGGTGCGCGACCTCTTCCCCGATGGCGGCGACATCGCCGCCGCGCGCTTCTGGACAGGGCTGCGGCCGATGACGCCGGATGGCACGCCCATCATCGGCAAGACCACCCTGGCGAACCTCTTCACCAACACCGGCCATGGCACGCTGGGCTGGACCATGGCCTGCGGCTCCGGCCGGGTCCTGGCGGACATCGTGTCCGGCCGGGAGCCGGAGATCGACGTCTCCGACCTCGGAATGGCACGGTATGGCTGACGCGAGCGGGACGCCCGGCGCCCCTTTTCAGCGGCCCCCGTGCTGCCGACATGCGGCCATGGGCCAGCGGGACGGCATGCCCGCCGGGGGCGGGTGGAAAGCCCGGGAACCCCGTGCTAGCATCGTGCAATCGCCTGAATCACGGAGGAAAGTCGCGTGACACTTCAACTCGGGCAGATCGCCCCCGATTTCGAGGCCGACACCACCCAGGGCCGGATCCGCTTCCACGAATGGCTTGGCGATTCCTGGGGCGTGATCTTCAGCCATCCGAAGGACTACACGCCCGTCTGCACGACGGAGCTGGGCTACACGGCCAAGCTGAAGCCGGAATTCGACCGCCGCGGCGTGAAGGTCATCGGCCTCTCCGTCGATACGCTGGACCGGCATGAGGGCTGGAACGCGGATATCGAGGAGACGCAGGGCACCGCCGTCAACTTCCCGATGATCTCGGACCCGGACAAGACGGTCGCGAATCTCTACGGGATGATCCATCCCGAGGCGGATGCGAGCGTGACGGTGCGCACGGTCTTCGTGATCGACCCGAACAAGAAGATCCGGCTGATGCTCATCTATCCGCCGAGTGCCGGCCGCAACTTCGACGAGGTGCTGCGGGTGATCGACAGCCTGCAGACGACCGACAAGCACAAGGTGGCGACGCCGGTGAACTGGAAGCCGGGCGACCGCACCATCGTCCTCGCCAGCATGTCGGACGAGGAGGCGAAGAAGCAGTTCCCGCAGGGCTTCACCGCGGAGAAGCCGTATCTGCGCTGGGTCGATACGCTGGAGTGGACCTGATCCTTCCATGACCTTCGTTGCCACGGACTTCTGGGACGCGGTCGGCAAGACGCCTCTCATCCGTCTCCGCCGCGCCTCCGAGGAGACGGGCTGCGAGATCCTCGGCAAGGCCGAGTTCATGAACCCCGGTGGCAGTGTGAAGGACCGCGCGGCCATCGGGATTCTCGGGGAGGCCGTGAAGCGCGGCCTCCTCACCCCCTTCCAGCCGGGCACGGTGGTGGAGGGGACCGCGGGCAATACCGGCATCGGCCTGGCGCTCGCTGCCAATGCGCGCGGCTGGAAGTCCGTCATCGTCGTGCCGAGGACGCAGAGCCAGGAGAAGCTGGACTTCCTGCGGATGATCGGCGCCGACCTGCGGCTGGTGGACCCCAAGCCGCTGGCCGATCCCGGCCATTACGTGAACTTCTCCCGCCGCCTGGCGGAGGAGATGGGTGCCGTCTGGGCCAACCAGTTCGGCAACAGCGCCAACGCCCTGGCGCATGAGACGACGACCGGCGTCGAGATCTGGGAGCAGACGGGCGGGAAGGTCGACGCCTTCACCTGCTCCTGCGGCACGGGCGGCACGCTGCACGGCACCGCGCGGGCGCTGAAGGCGAAGAAGCCGGGCGTGAAGGTGGTGCTGGCTGACCCGCATGGCTCCGGCCTCTATTCCTGGGTGAAGACGGGCACGGTCTCCGCCGAGGGCAACTCGATCACCGAGGGCATCGGGCAGGCCAGCAAGGTCCCGGCCGTGCTGGAGGGCGCCCCGATCGACGACGCGGTGCGCATCTCGGACGCCGAGGCGCTGGAGCAGTGCTTCTCCCTGCTGAAGGAGGAGGGGCTGAGCGTGGGCGGCTCGGCCGGGCTGAACGTGGCAGCGGCCATTCGCGTGGCGAAGGATCTGGGGCCCGGCCACACGGTCGTGACCGTGCTCTGCGATGGCGGGGCGCGGTATCAGTCCAAGCTGTTCAACCCGCCCTGGCTGCGCGAGCGCGGGTTGCCCGTGCCTTCCTGGCTGGCATGATCCGCGAGGCGTTGGAAATCGCGCGCAGCATCCAGGCGCGCGATCCGGCGCGGCCGACCTTCGCGGAATCCATCCTCTGCTATGCCGGGCTGCACGCGGTGGTCTGGCACCGGCTGGCGCATCGCCTCTGGCGCGCGGGGTTCCGTGCGCCCGCGCGCTGCGTCTCCCACCTCTCCCGCTTCCTGACCGGGATCGAGATCCACCCCGGGGCGCGGATCGGGCGGCGGCTCTTCATCGACCACGGCATGGGCGTGGTGATCGGGGAGACCGCCGAGATCGGCGATGACGTGCTCATCTATCACGGCGTGACGCTCGGCGGGCTGACGACCAACCCCGGCAAGCGCCACCCGACGCTGGAGGATGGCGTCATCATCGGCGCCGGCGCCCAGGTGCTGGGCCCCATCCGCATCGGGCGGGATGCGCGGATCGGCGCCAATGCCGTTTGCGTGGACCCGGTGCCGGACGGGGTCACGGTGGTCGGCATCCCCGCCCGGCCGCCCGGGCGGCCCTGCGCGGAACAGACGACCGGTTACGGAATCCCCCCGGGCGCGTTGGACCCGGTGGCGGAGCAGATCGCCGCCTTGAGGGCTGAGGTCGCGGCGCTGAAGGAGCGGAATTCGCTCCGGGCCTGACGCTCCGCCCCGTGGAAGGATGTCGCATGCACCGGAGGACCCTGCTTCTGTCCAGCCTTGCCGTTTCCCTGCCGGCCGCCGCGCAGGGTGGCGCCGGAACCCTGCTGGTCATGGAGAAGGCGGCGCACCGCCTCGCCTTCCTCGACGCCGCGGACGGGCGGCGGCTGGGGCAAGTGGACCTGCCCGACTTCCCGCATGAATTCGTGGTGGATGCGGCCGGGCGGCATGCCTTCGTCGGCCATTACGGGGTGGAGACCTCGGCCAGCCCGGGAGAGGGCGGGCATTCCGTCATCGTGGTGGATCTCGCGGAGCGCAGGATCCTGCGTGGCATCCACCTCTCGCCCTTCAACCGCCTGCACGGCATGGCGATGGACGCGCAGGACCGGCTTTCCGTGCTGAGCGAGGACAGGGGCGTGCTGCTCAGCATCGACCGGCCGCTGGAGGAATCCGCGGCCAGCTTTGCCGTGCCGGCGGGCGGGATCAAGACGCATCTCTTCTCGCTGACCCGCGACGGCGAGCGGGCCTACGTCACCGGGCTGCTCTCGAACACGGTCAGCTTCGTTCGCCCGCGGGATGCCGCCATTCCGCCGGTGATGGTGACCACGGGCCGGATGCCGGAGGGGTGCTGCCTCTCGCCGGATGAGCGCACCCTCTATGTCGCCAGCCGCCGCAGCGGGACGCTGAGCGCGCTGGATGCGGAGACGATGCGCCTGCGGGACAGGCGCGAGCTCGGAGGCGATCCGCTGCGCGTCTATGCCATGCCGGACGCGCGGCTGCTGGTCACGGATCTGGCGAGGGGAAGCCTGTCCCTGCTGCGCTCCGATATGAGCGAGCTCTGGCATCTGGCGCTGGGCGCCAAGCCGGCCGCCGCATCCCTGCATCCGTCGCGCCCTGTCGCTTTCGTCTCGCTTTCCTCGGATGAGGTCATGGTGGTCGATCTGGAGCGCGCACGCATCGAAGGCAGGATGAAGACCGGCTCGGGTGCGGATGTGACGAAGCTGCTGCCAGGCCTTCCCGCATGAAGAAGGGGCGGAGCCCTGCGGCTCCGCCCCTTCAAGTTCCTCGCGAGAGGTCCCGCGGAATTAGCGCAGGACGATCTCGACGCGGCGGTTCTGCGGCTCGCGCACGCCATCGGCAGTGGCGACCAGCGGACGGCTCTCGCCGAAGGCCTGGATCGACATCTGGTTGCGGGCGATGCCACGGCGTGACAGCTCGGCGGCCACCGCCTCGGCCCGGCGCATGGAGAGGCGCTGGTTGTACTGCGGGGTGCCCGAGCGGTCGGCATGGCCGGCCACCTCGATGCGGGTCGTGCCGGTCGAGGTCACGGCCTGGGCGGCGTCCGCGATGATCTGGCGGGCGCGGTCCGTCAGGTCGGCGCGGTCGAAGTCGAAGAAGACGAGGTAGGTGCGGGCCGGCGCCGGAGCCGCGGCCGGGGCGGCGGGCGCGATGGCCGCGACCGGAGCAGGACGCGGCTGGTTGAAGGCGTAGCGCAGGCCCAGCATGACCGAGTGGTTGTAGTTCTCGGAGCGGGTGCCGCCACGGCCGACGGAGAAGCCGCCGCCGCTGCTCGTCGTGTCGATGCTATGCTCGAGCGTGCCGAGGAAGCGGTATTCGGCCGTCAGCGTCAGGCCGGTGACGCCGAGGCGCGTGAGCGGCACGCCGACGCCCGCGATGCCCTGATAGGCGAAGCGGCCATCCGTGCCGCTGCTGCGGACGGTGGCGCCGATGACGTCGAAGCGGACATCGTCGAACTCGCGCCAGATATAGCCGATGCCACCGCCGATATAGGGCTGCACATAGCTGGGCATGCCGAAGCGGGAGAGGTCGAGGTCATAGAGGACGTTGCCCATCACGCCATAGCTGCGCGAGGTGCCCTCCACGCGCGTCGTCGTCACCCCCTGGAAGCCACGGATCTTGTCGACCTCGTTCTCCCGGTAGTTGCCCTCGATCTCGGCCCGCAGCCCGTTGCCGAAGCCCCAGCCGAGGCTGGCGACGGCGGCCCAGCCCACATCGAAGGAGACCTTGCCTCCCGGGTTGACGCCCCGGAGACGCAGCTCCTCGGCGAGGGGGCCCGTGGCGCCGAGCCGGGCGTCCTGGAGCCAGTTCGCGCCGGCGCCGGCCGCAATGTACAGGCCGCTCACGGGCTGAGCCTGGGCGGCGAGGGGAAGAGCCAGCATGGTTGCGGCCAGCAGGGCCTTGCGGAACGACATGGGCGGGAGTCCTTCGGATGGGGAGCGCTCCGGGGAGCAGCCCCCCTCCTGCGGCCATGTGGAGGGTCTCAACAATCACTTGGGTTGGGTTTCGCCAGGCGCATCGGCGGTTGAGAGGTGCCGTTGCCCGGAAGCGACATGGCGGGCTGGCCGGGCCTGACATGAAGAAGGGGCGGAGCCCTGCGGCTCCGCCCCTCCCAATCCCTCGCGAGAGGTCCTGCGGGATTAGCGCAGGACGATCTCGACGCGGCGGTTCTGCGGCTCGCGCACGCCATCGGCGGTCGGGACCAGCGGACGGCTCTCGCCGAAGGCCTGGATCGACATCTGGTTGCGGGCGATGCCACGGCGCGACAGCTCGGC
>NZ_FQZF01000055.1 GCF_900141905.1 Muricoccus roseus
CATCCTTCCAGCGATGTTAAAGTCGTTGTCGGCGGCATCCTTCCAGCGATGTTAAGTCGTTGTCAGAGACACTCTTCCAGCGATGCCAAGGGCGCTGTCGGCGACAACCTTCCAGCGATGTCAAAGCCAGCGCCGGAGACATCCTTCCAGCGATGTTAAGATCGCCACGCGTTGATTGTTTCCACGGAAGGCGGAGCCTTAATGGACTTTTGTGGTCAAATGCCACTCGGTGATTTGAATGGCGGGTAGCACCGGGGGATTTGCGAAATTGGAGTGAATTTTCAGCGGCGCCTGCGTCATGAAACCGCATGGTGAGTTAGCTTCATGCAGAGCGCGCGAGGTGCTGAGGGTGGTTCAGTGCACGCCAATGGCGAATAAAGTCGATGGGAGTACACATTTGCAAATTCCCTTTGCTTCTTTGCGCTGCCGTGATCCGCGTTTTTCCTCTCCCGCGCGTCGTCGGCTGAACCGCCGAAGACTCAACAGGAAACCGTCCTGTCATGCCGCGGCGTAGCGCACGGAAGCCGGAAAGCCTGAAGCAGGCGAACCTGCCGCTGAGAGCGCGGGTCACCGGAAGCGGAGCCGGGACCGCACCTCGGCCGCGGCGCGCCGGAGCGTTGATTCTGTGACGCTCGCTCGAGTCCGGGACCAGCGCTCCTCGTGTAGGGAAGTTGCCGCTGATCCGTACCAAGCCTTCCTATCCTCCCGCGACGCAGAGCCCTCGGCGGATCTCCGTCAGCGGCTATGAACAGCTGCGGTTCGTGTCCTCACTTTCAGTGCAGGCTTGACGGCGGGTGAGGGAAAATGTTCTTCCTTGGCAAGAATAAAGAAGCGCACGGTCACACGCCCTTTGGCCGCCGGATGCCCACAATCGCGTCCAGCACTGAACATGTCTGGAGTAAGCAATGCCAAATGTCGTGCTTCGCACCGCTGCCGTGGTCCTTGCCATCGGTGTTGCGGGCTGTGCATCGCCTGGCGATCAAGCCGCGGACAATTACCGTTTTGAGCTCCTTAGCTCCAGTGTTCGCCGGAGCCCCGACGCCGAGATCCGGGTACGCTTGGTCAAGCTGCCGGAGAATCAGCCGGTGAGCGGCGCCACCGTCTATGAGCACCGCTTCAGTATGTTCATGTCCGGCTACAAGATTTCATCTTCGGTGATGACCGAGGGTGCTAACCCCCCTCCGGTCATAGCGGTAGACGAGGGTAACGGCGTCTACCGCGTGCATGCTCAACTGCCCATGCCGGGCCAATGGAGCGCCACCCTTTCGGCCCGCGTGCCGGGCGAGACTCTGCCGGTCCGGAGCACGGTTCGGGTCAACGTTCATTGATTGTGCCAGCCAGGAGCAGCGCTTCCGAAGGGCGCTTCCTTTAAGACGGAGGAGGCTCGCCTCTGAATTCGGGTCTCCTCCACATAATTCGCCCTCGGCACGCACTGTTCCACGGCGCAGGAACTGTTTGTCGAGCAAAGCTTGCGTCAAGCTGGCGTGTCGGTCTCGCGGGAGGTGTGGAAGCCCCCTCCACCGCCGAGCTGAGCATCCTCTCCCTGTAACGCGAAAGCGAAGGATTGCACGCTTCGTCCGGCAGGCGCTCCGGGGTCCGGCGACCCCAAGGCCAGGCGCCCTCAACCTCGACACTTAGCGAAACGCTAAGGAAGGTTCGGATGAGCACCACCAAGCCCAGCACGCCTAGGTGCTCGAAGGTGGGCGATACGGCCACCGTCCCCAGGATGTCCGCGGCGACCAGCAACTCCAGCCCGAGAAGGACGCCGCGACCCAGATCAGCCCGGTAAACGGGTAATTCCGCGAACCGGTCGGAGCCCGCGTTCACCCGTCGCGCAAACCGGGCCGTGGCGGCGAGGGAGACGAGCAGGATGGCGGCCACGCCCGCTGCCTCGAAGCCTGACGCGATCCAGAGGGCTGCTTCGTCGAGCACGGTGCAACTCAAGCCGGTTCGCGGTGCACGTCGTGCACCACGATACCGGGATCCTCCTCCGGCATCCGCAGCCACTCCCGTCGGCGCAGCGTGGCGCGCGTGTCCTCCAGCCCGCCGTCCCAGTGCTCGCGCATGGTCTCCAGGCCGAACTCGTAGTCCCGCGCCTGACCCTCGTAAGCCTTCCGCTCGTAAATCAGTTGCAGAACGAGAAGGCGCGGCAGCCTCTGAAGGCGTCGGCACAGCGCCCGCTCCTCATCGTCCAGGCGCTCCTCCGGCATCTTCGCGAGCGCGCGTTTCAAACGCAGTTGCCATCGCCGTAGCCGCGTATAGGCGTCAGTGTTCAGGCGGGTGCGTGATGAGTAGCGAATGTCCTTCTCCCGGCTCAGGACCTCCTCCATGTCGCGTGGCAGTGGGCCGCGGGCCGGGAACAGGTCCACCTGCACCACCAGCCCATCGCGCTCCTCCTGTTCCAGCAGGTACTGCAGCGGGGTGTTGGAGACGAGGCCGCCGTCCCAGAACCAGTCGGTGCCGACCCGCACCGGTGCGAAGCCCGGTGGCAGCGCGCCCGAGGCCATCACGTGCTCCGGCCCGATCACCATCTTCGCGCAATCAAACCAGAAGAGATTGCCGGTCTCCGCGTTCACCGCCCCGAAGGCAACACGCGGATGGCCGCCATTCAGAAGCCGCCAGTCCACCAATTCCTCCAGCGTCTCGCGCAGCGGCGACGTGTCATAGAAGGCGGTGGCGCCGCGTCCCCCCCGTGGGACAAGCCAGGGAACCATTGGGTTCGGGCGAAAGAAGCCAGGTTGGCCGAGGAGTAGGGTTGAGAATGCGCTCTGGAGGTTGCGCGCGCGGCGCCAGTCGTCACCGTCCGGTGTCGGCACGGGCCACACGCCGCGGGCTGTGACGCGCTCCCAGAAAGCCCGCAGGCGCTCCACCCGGCGACCGGGCGGATTGCCCGCGATCAGGGCCGTGTTGATGGCGCCGATCGAGACCCCGGCAACCCAGTCGGGGTGCAGCCCCGCCTCTTCCATCGCATCGTAGACGCCCGCCTGGTAGGCTCCGAGCGCGCCGCCCCCCTGCAGCACCAGCGCGACGCACCCGCAGCCCTCGGGGCGGCAGCACGATGCAGCCGGTACGCTCGTCCGTGGCGTCGAATCCATCGTCATCCTCCTACGAGGCAGGCGCCAGCCGTCACCGGAGGGGGCCGTAGGCGCCGGTGCCGTAGCCTGCACCGCCGTATTGGCGCCCCACATCCGGGTCGAGGCCGTGCTGCTGGTGCTCCTGACTCCCTCCGAGCACTCCGTGTTGCATGCCGCCCGCGCGGGTCAGCTCGGTGGAGGGCATGGTCGAGCCGTGGCCGTCGCCGCGGCTCGTCGTGGGCGGGTGCCCTGTGTGCGGCGGAGGATGGTAGGGCTCCACGCGAGCGCACCCGGCGGCCAGCAGCAGCGCTGCGGGAGCGTAAGCACGAAGAATGCGCATGGGCTTGAACTCCGGTGATCCGTGGCGGACGGCGGTTCCGCCGGTGGCCAGCTTGGATTGGCTCAAGGCTGGAAGTGCCGATGTGGGAAGACGGCCCGCAGGGTCGGGCCGCCGCCCGGGCGGAGCACCTCAACCTCAATGCGGTAGTAGTCGCGCGCCGGTAGCGTGGCGAAGCCGCCGTAGGCCTCGGCTCCGCCAACTGCCATCGGCTCTAATCCGATCCTTTCCTCCGGCGTATGGCGCAGCCCATGCACGACCGCCGCCACTTGGGCATTGACGACCCGTGCTCCAGTCCTTGCGTCGAACAGCGCGACCAACAGGTGGTGGACGTAGCGGCCCGCCGGTGGCCCACCGTGTAGCCCGCGGCCGGTGTGCTCCGGCGGGTGGCCGCGGACGAGCGCCGCCGGGATCACGGCGAGGTAAACCACGAGGTCGCCGATGCGCCGGACGGCGCCGTCCGGATCGACAGCCGCTGCTCGACGCGGAGCGGCCACAGCCGCCATGAAGACGAGGGCAGGAACCGCAGCGAGCAGTTGGCGGCGGCCGCCGCCCTTCCCCGGCGCGGCTGGCTTCCCCATTGCGGTACCACGCTCTCCAGTCCGTTTGCGGGGTGCCCCAATTCGGGCGCCTTCCTCCCTGTCCCGTCCTCCGGCGTAGCCGTTCATCGCAAGTTCCTCCCCTGCCATATCCCTCCCGCACAGCCTGTCTCCGCCACCCGCTGCCAACGGGACGGCCGTGGACGGGTGAGCACCAGGCTCAATGCATGTCGAACCACCCGGCGCCCCTGATGTTGTTCCAGCTGTCTGTCTGATGGCACAGGAAGCACTGCTCGACGCGCGCGTGCTCCTGCCTTGCGATGGTCCGGTCCATCATCTCGAAATGCATCATGTAATGGCTGGGCGGGGCTTGGTGGCACTGCACACAATCCTGGGAGCGAGGCGACGGGTGCCGGAAGGCGGTGACCGACCAGGCTGCTGTGTCGTGACAACTCTGGCAGTCTTGGCCGAAGAGCGACCGATGTGGATCGCGGTTGGCGTGGCAACTCGCGCAGTCGAGGGTCGCCGCGGTACGGCTGGGAAGGGATCGTCGGTCCAGAGCCCCCCCAACCAAATCCGCCCCGCTGCCGGATAGCAGTGCCTGCAGCTTCGCCACGGCGTGGCGGAAGCTGGCCTCTCCCGAAGCCGAAGCGCGTGCTTCAGTCTCGGCAGCCCGGGCATGGCCCACCGTTGCCAGCACCGAATGGTCCATGTTGATCGGGCGGCGGTCTCGGCCTTGGTGCTCCACGTGGCAACCGGCGCACTCGCCAATGTTCGCGTGGAAGGCGGTGGAAGGTTTTGTCAGCAGCTCCGGCGCGGCGGTCGCGTGGCAGGTGACGCAGGACGCCGCTTCGACTCCTCGATCCGGCGTGTGGCAGCTCTCGCATTGCGCGTCCAGGAACGCGTGCGCGGCAGAGAGCGGCCCCGGAACCACCGCGGCGCGCCAGCCCGGCAATGCCGTTGATCCGGAGCGGTACATCTGCAGCGGCAGCAGCACGGCGGCGGCCGCGCCGAGCACCGCCAGCACCAAGTAGATGACGGTGGTGACCTTCACGGGAGCCACCGCAAGCCGAAGTAGATTCCGTTCCAGATATGCAGCGCCAGGAGCGGGTAGAGCACCAGGGCCGCGGCCACGTGGAGCACCGTCCACCGGGAGAGGGTCCGTTTGAGCGCCTCACGTCGGCCAATGGCGTGTTCGAGATCAGCAATCGCGCCGAGCAGGTGCTTGAGCGGAATCCCCGGGACGCCCGCGCCGGATGCCCGGGGCACTGACGACCCGGGCGCCGTTCCCGGGAGGACGACGGCTGCAGCGCCCTGGGGAATGACCCCGGTGGCCTCCGCGGCGAGCAGGTCGTAGCGGGTCCTGAGCGCCCCGAGCCTGGTCTGCTGCTCGCGCAAGTCGGTCCCGATCTGCGCCAGGTAGTAGCGGCCGACGAAGCCGCTCAGGACGACAGCCAACATCGCCGACACCAGCCCGATTCCGAGGGGACTCTGGAACGTGTGGCCGCTGTGCAGGATCCCGAGCAGCGCGCCGACCACGCCGGTGTAGACGTGGAAGGAGAGGATCACACGCAGCGAGGCGTGCTTCGTCACGCGTCCCCGGATCCAAGCGCTGCGTTTGACGAGAGAGTAGATGAGCAGCAGCACAAACAAGGTGGCGCCCGCGATGCCGAGCAAGCTCCCGGCCAGGCTTCCTGGGAAGCGCGGTGCCTCGTGCAGCAGGAAGCCGGGGATCAGGAGCGCCATGACGCTGATGAGGGCGCCAACCGTCAATCTCTCCGTCTCGCTCACCTCAGGCATCCACCTTGAGGTTGCCGACCGACTTTGCCTGGCAGGCGAGGATGATGCCGCGCGCCTTCTCCTCGGGCGGGAGCCCCTCCTCGACCTCCATCGTCACCTCACCTTTCAGGAGCGGCACCTTGCAGACGCCGCAGATTCCGACCCGGCAGAGGTAATCGATCTCCACCTCGATCGCCTCGGCCGCCTCCAGGACGCTCTGGTCCGGCGCCAGCGGCCCGGTCTTGCCCGACTTGGTGAACTCGACCTCCGCTGTGGCTACCCGAGGAACGGCACTGGCTGTGGTTGCGGCGGCGGTGGCGGCTGCCGGGGCAGGCGTGGCCACTGGCAAGGGGGCGGGGGTTCCGGGCGCGACCCCCCGGGCCGGGCCGAACGCCTCCGTCTTGACCTGCTCTCTTGGCACCCCGAGTTCGGCCAGCGCCGTCTTCACCGCCTCCATCATCGCTGGCGGGCCGCAGAGATGGACCCGACGGCGGGTGATCTCGGGGACGGAGCGCGCGATGAACTCCTTGGAGACGTAGCCCAGGGACCCCATCCAGGTGGTCCCCTCCGCGCGCTCCATGGTCGCCGCGACGTGCAGGTTGGGATGCCGCTTCTGGAGGTGCTCGAGCTCCTCGCGGAAGGTGAAGTCCAGTGGCGCGCGCGCGCCGTAGAGGAAGAAGATGTCGCCGGGGTAGGAGCGGTCGGTCAGGTAGCGCGTGATGCTCATCATGGGGGTGATGCCGACGCCCCCCGAAATCAGGACGATGCTGTCGGCCTCCGCGCCGGTGAAGGTGAAGACGCCCGCGGGCGCGGATACCTCGAGCAGGCTGCCGACCGCTACCTTATCGTGCAGGTATCGTGAGATGAGCCCCTGCTTCTCCCGCTTGACGGTGACCTCGACGAAGCTGGATTGGGTCGGCGAGGAGGCGATGGTGTAGGCGCGCTTGGCCGTCGTGCCGTCGATCTCGGCCGAGACGGTCAGGAACTGGCCCGGCATGAAAGTGAAGGGGATGTCACCGCCGTCTGCATTCACGAGCCGGAAGGTCTTGACGTCCGGAGTTTCAGGGAAGATCGCCGCCGTGCGCAGCATGCCAGTCCACGGCCGCTTGGCCGCTGCGGTCGCCGCTGCGGGCGAGGGGGCAGGGCTGGCGGTTGGGGCAGCAGCGATGGCGGCCCTGGCGGGCTGTTCGAGAGATTGGGGGGCGGCCGCCCCGGAAGGCGGTGCGGATGGCCCTGGACTGGGTGGCCCTCCGGGGCGGGCAGTGGGGTCAGGGGAGGCGGGCGCAAGGCGTTGCGCCAAAGCGGCGATCCGCCGCATCCGGGCGTACTGGAGCGTGAGGGTTCCGATTAGGAAGGCGACGAGGAACGCCATCGTCGTCAGGTGATACCAGGACAACCCCCTGGGACCGCCCGTCGCCATCGGCATCGGCACCGCCTCGGCATCCGGAAGGGAGAGTTGGTCCCGGAACCAAGTGAGGGCGATCTGCCGCGGCGAGGTGCCTGCCTCGACCGCCCTCAATGCCGCCGTTCCGCTCTCCAGCATCTGCACGCCCTCGCGCAGGTTGGAGACACCGCGCTGGAATGCAGAAGCATCGTTCGCGGCGAGCGCCTGTTGCACCCTTGACGCGCCCAACCCCACTGCCTGGGCCCCCCAGCCGATGCGCCGCTGGCCCTCCGCCTCGATCGTGCGGCGCGCCTCAGGAGTGAGCGTCGGCATATCGAGCAGCGTCGCATAGAACGGCCGTGGCCCTCCCCCCATGCACCCCATCATGCCGCCGCAACCACCGGCCGGCTGCGCGGCGGGCCCCGATGCAGGCGGCACGGCCGGAGAAGTGGCGGTGCCCGGGCCGACCGGCGCCGCCACATCCGGAGCCGGGGTTGCTCCTCCCGGATGATGAGCGCTGTGATCACCCGGGTCGACCTGAGCGACCGCCGCGTTGCTCAGCCACATCCCGAGCAGCGCGGCGGCGAGCCGCCACTGCCTGGATCTCGCCCGCGGCATCGCGCCCGCGCTCAAAAGGTTCCGATGAACGGCAGCATGGTGGCCGTCGCCACACGCTTCTGCGTGTCATCCAGTTGAGCATAGAGCGTGTTGAAGGCCATCCGGGTCGTGTGGATCGCCTCGGTCCGCTGCCGCAGATGGTTTTCGAACGCCTCCAGCCGCGCCATCGGATCCGTCGCTGCCGTGCTGTCCTGCAGCGCGGTGCGCGCCGCGTCGAGGTGCTCGCGCCCCGCGCGCAGCGTGTTCGCGAAGGCCTCCCACGCAGGAGCCTGGGCGTCAGTGATGCGCAACTCCGTGCGAAGGAAGGCGATCCGCCCCTCGAGCCGCGCAGCGGAGCTGCCCATCGGCATGGAGCCGCCCTGCATCGGCGCCATCCCCATCTGCGGCGAGCCCATGCGCATCATGTTCTGCATCATCGGCATCATGCTGCAGCCAGCCATCGGCGCCTGACCCATGGGCTGCTGCGGCATCTGGCCCTGCCCCTGGGCGGGCATCGCGCCACCCATGCGCATCATGTTGTCGCCCATCATGCCGCCAGATCCCATGCCCGCTGACGAAGCGGGTTGCGGCGGTGCCTGGTTGGCGGCGGGTTGCTGAGCGGGGCCGGGCTGGCCCATGCTGGGCATCGCACCGGCTCCGGCGGCACCCTGCGCTGGCTGGCCCTGCATCGCCTGCATACGCATGTCGCCCTCCATGCTCATGCCGCCCATACCCTGCTGCGCTCCTCCACCGTTGCCCATCGGCATCATATCCATCATGGCGAGCTGTGAGGGCCGCCCGGGAGGCTCCGCCGCCATCGCGAAGGACGAAAGGGGGACAAGCACGGCAAAGGTGGCCGCGGAAAGGAACGTGGTCTGCTTCGACATTGTCGTGGTCCTTCTTCCTCGTGGAGGCGTCCGGCACCGCACCGTCGACGCCGATGGTTGAGCAGTAAGGCGCCGCTTCCGTCACGGCCAACGTTGCGCATCGGGCGAATGCGAACCTTGATCCACGTCAAAGCCCCCTGATTCGCGCGACCGTGTCCGAAGCGCAGCGCTTCGCAAAGTCCACAATTTCATCGCCGTTCCCGTGGCCGGTCCGGCGGCGCAGAGTGCATTGGCGGTCCCACAACTCTCGGCTGCCGCTGGGCGATGTCCATCCGGTGTCGATGCCTGTTGCGTTCTCCTCGCTGTGATACCCGACTCCAAAAGCGCGCCTTGGTCGTTGCGGCGTCGTCCTGGCAGTGCCGCTGGGACTAGAAGCGGAGCAGCTGCCAGGGCGCTGCCTAACAGAATCCTGGCCGGGCTCAGAAGAACAGACGCAGCCCCGCAACAACGGTTGTCGCCTCTGGCTTCTCGCCCAGGCGGCGCGTGAGACCAGCTGCGCCGCCAACGGTTCGCTCGTACGAAATGCCTATGTAGGGCGCCACCTCGCGGGTGAATTCGTAGCGGAGGCGCAGGCCGGTCTCCATGCGGTAAAGGCCCGGAGCGATTCCAGCGGCCTCGTCCCGCCCGCCCGCGAAGTTCAGCTCGATCTCCGGCTGCAGCACGAGGCGGTTGGTGATGTAGATGTCATACTCCACTTCCGTGCGAAGCAGAGGAACGCCTCGCTCACCCAAGAAGGCCTGGATGTTCACCTCGAAAAGCCCGGGCGCGAGGCCCTGGAGCCCAACCACGCCGTAGGTCCGGGCGGGCGTACCCGTGCGTGGATCGATGCGGAAGTCGTGACGCACGCCGACCTGCACATCCCAATAATATCCAACGAGCCGCGAGTAGAGCAGCTGCAACTCAGCACGCTCCAGCCCCTTCGCGGCCTGGTTCGACTCGGCGCGGCCATTCAGTTGGATCTTGTTGTAATCAGTACCGTAGTATGCCAGCCCCTCGAAGGCGTAGATGCCATGGCCGCGGCCGTGATTGCGGTACTCCAGCTGGTCGACGAGCACGGCGCCGTAGTAGAGTTCGTGCGCGCCCGGGCTGTGCGCTCCCGGATCCGCCGCGGCCTGTTGCGAGGCCGCCTGCTGCGCACTCGCTTCGCCAGCCATCAGGCACAGGGTAAGCGCACCCGCGGCGATTGCTCCCGTGCGCGTCCCTCTGTTGCAAGGCGTCTTCATGGCGCGGACGCCACCCGGGCGCGTCGGCGGATCTCGACCTTACGCATCATACCTGCCTCCATGTGATAAAGCAGATGGCAGTGGAAACCCCATCCGCCCTCGGCATCCGCCTCCACGTCAACATCCATCGTCGTGCCCGGCTTGACATTCACGACGTGCAGCAGCGGATTCTCATTCCCGTTGCCGACCTGCGGCTGCATCCAGACTCCATGGAGGTGCATGGGGTGGTTCATCATCGTCTCATTGATGAACCGCATCCGCACCCGCTCACCGAAGTTGAGGACAATGGGCTGGGCCTCGCTCAGGCGGTTCCCATTGATGGACCAGATATAGCGTTCCATGTTGCCGGTCAGCCGAACCTCGATGATGCGGCTCGGTTCGCGTACGGGATAGGGATTAGAAAGAGCCCGCAGCTGCCGGTACGAGAGCACGCGTGCTCCAGGAGGAGCTCCCACGTCGTTCGTGAAGGGATCCGGCATGGCCATGTTGCCGTGCCCCATGGCGGAGTGGTCCGCCGCCTGCCCTCGAGCGGGCGCGCCGTGTCCCATCGCAGCGTGATCCATCGCTTGCGCTGGAGCGGACGCGCCGTGCCCCATCGCGGCGTGATCTATGCCCACCGGGGCTGCATTACGCTGGTTGTGGCGTGCTTGCTGGCTTGGCCCGGACCGACTTTGCCGCGGCTGCGCTCCGGGCATGGTGGAATGGTCCATGCCCGGCATGTTGGCGTGGTCCATTGCTGCGGCGGCCGGTCCCTGCACCGTACCGGCTGTCGCCGCGCCCTGCGGCATCCCAGCCATGCTGGAGTGATCCATGCCGCTCATGTCCATCGGCGGGGCGACTTGGCCGGGGCGGTCCACTTCAGGCAACGGCGTGCCGCGATCGAGACCGGTCGGTCCGTAGGGGCCACCCATATCGGCCATGGTCAGGACGGGCCGCGGCCGATGCGGTGGCAGCGGCAGCATTGGCAGCCCGTCTTGCGTGGCAAGGCTGGCGCTGGCGAAACCTTGACGCCCCATGGTTTCCGCCAGGATCTGATACTGCTTCCCACCCGCCGGGCGTACGAGGACGTCGTATGTCTCGGAGGGAGCGATACGGAATTCGTCGACGGTCACCGGCCGCACGTTGTTCCCATGCGCCTGCACGACGGTCATCTCGACACCCGGAATTCGGACGTCGAAATGGGTCATGGCTCCGCTGTTGATGAAGCGTAGGCGCACGGTCTCCCCGGGCCGGTAGACGGCGGTGAAATTACGCTCGGGCGGGCGTCCGTTCACCAAGTAGGTGTAGCCGCTGACGTCCTCGATATCCGTGGGGTCCATACGCATGTCGCCCCACATCTTTCGGTCTGCGATGATCGCGGACCGCGCCGCCCCGTCAGGAGCCGCCCGCAATTCCTGGACGAGGCTCGCGAGTGTCCGCTTGTTGTAGTTGTAGTAGCCTGGGTCCCGCTTGAGATTGCTGATGATGCGTTCGGGGTTCTCGTCGGTCCAGTCGGAGAGCTGGACGATGTAGTCGCGACCGTAGGCGTAAGGGTCGGGACGCAGTGGATCGATGATCAGAGGCGCGTAGATGCCAGCCTGTTCTTGGACGCCAGAGTGGCTGTGGTACCAGTAGGTGCCAGACTGTACCAGCGGGAATCGGTATTGGTGCGTCGCCCCGGCCGCAATCCCATTGAAGCCATCGCTGATGCCGGGAACGCCGTCCTGGCTGCTGGGCAGAATGAGACCGTGCCAATGGATCGACGCACTCTCACGCAGCTTGTTCGTGACATTGATGATCACCTCCTCGCCCTCTCGGAAGCGAAGGACAGGACCAGGGATCTGGCCGTTGATCGACATCGCCGGGCGTGTCCGCCCGGTGACATTGAATGTGGTGTGCTCTAACGCGAGGTTGAACTCGCGGGGCAGCGCGCGCCCGATGCGCGGCTGAGCGAGGGCGCCCGGCGCCTGCGAGAAGGCGATGGCGGCGATGCCAGCGCTGAGTGCGCTACGGCGCGTCAAGCAACCTTCACTCATATATCTCTCCTGTATTCTGGCCCGCCGAGCACTCACCGCACATTCGAACGGGCGCCTTGCATCCGGCCCACCGCAACGCCTTGCTCGTGCAGGTTACGCTGCGGTAGGCCAAGCGGCGCCATGGGGGGGTGAACCCGAGTGGCAAATGGCGATTTCATTGCGTGCTCAGGCTCCATCGGCATGGCTAACCTGCGCTCGTCCCATGGGCGCTGATCTGGGAACCGGAAGGCAACTCGCCCGGGCCACAGGCGGAAGTGCGGGCACGCTGACCCCTGCAGCGAGCCGTCGGGCCGGGTAGCTGCCGCAGCGCGCAAGCGCACTCGCAGCATGCCGGTCGCCTTGTGGCCCGCAGCATCCTAACAGGGTCTCGCAGGAGCTATAGGCCATCGCATTGTGTCTGGCCGATAAGCGGTGCCCTTACGCCAGGGACGAGCGTGGTTGTCCGCATGCGACCTTCCCTGCCAAATTGACCGGACATTTGACGAAGCAGCACGCGACGCAGCACGCGACCGGGCTGTGCCATGTATCGCTCATGCCCGCGGCACCAGCAATCATCCTCAGTGCCTCGTAATAAAACGTAAGATTTGCCCGCGGCGCGGCCGTCTCCTCCAGAGGCATGAGTACCCAATGCGTCCCTGTTCCGGTTCCACCAAGCGCTGCGGGGCTCTGGTCGCTTGGTGCACGCCGGTGCCTTTCGGCACCTGGTCGCTGCCAAGGGCATGGCGCCCCCCTCCCGGGCGGCATGGCGGCAGGCCGATGGAAGCGTTCTGGCACCGGTGGACCATGGCCAGCCTGCACGGCGTGGCGCGTTGGCGCGAGCAGCGCGCGGTGCGACGGGCTGCCTGCGTCAGCCTTCCTCCGGCTCCGCGACAACGATGGTCCCTACTCGGCCTGCCAACCGTCGGAGGCGAACTTGACTGTCTGGCCCGGCCGCAAGCTTCCGATTGCCAAGTCGGCGGCATGGAGGCCGAGGGCGCTGGGCCTGGTTGGCACCGTGGACGCCTCCCAGCATCCGTCGGCGCTCCATCGCAGCACTGCGGGAGCAGCATGCAGAACGCGCAGGGACTGCCCCGTTCGGAGGATTGCCACTGGAGCCCAGGGCGCCCAGTGCGTGTGCCGGGGCCGCGGTTTTTGGCCCGCATAGCGCAGCCAAACCGCCTGGAGCCGGTCCACCGGGAACTCTTTGCGAATGCTCGCCGCGAGTTTGGCGAACTCAGCGTTCGCCCAGACTCAGCATCGCCGAACCGGCGGGGCGACCAGGGTAGAGGCCCGCCTCGGCAGCGGATCGCCGTCCCACACCTGCTCGCGAATCAGGCCCAGCCGATTGGCGGCGGCCGCCATGGTGCGCAGATAGGGCTCGGCGCCTTCGCCCGCGAGCCGGGCGTAGTGGCCGCGCTCTCCGGCGAGCAGCGCCAGGGCCGACCCTGGCCCGTCCCGTCGTACGGCCTCCCGCCTGGATGCTCCCCGTAGCCATCGCCATGGTAGCGGCGCCAGGCCGGTCCGCTCGGCGTCCCGGCCTGCAGCAGCGCGTCCATCAGCCAATGGTGCTGCGCACCGCCGGATCAGGCGGATCCCGCAGCCCGAAGCGCACCAGCTGCGGGACGTCGGTCGAAACCTGCTCGGCCGCTGCCAGCTCGGGATCGCATTCGCGGTTCTTCAGAGGTGCGATGTCCCCAAGTGCGGCCCGGTCGGCAACCACGCGGGCGGGCGCTACCCGCACATAGTGTGACCCCACTGCGTGTGCAGTGCCGACGGCAGAGCCGGAGGCAACGCACCAATCCTCGATGCAGGCGTTCCAGTCGTCGGCGAGGAGGAGGACATCACCCCTCTCGGCCTCTTCGAGAAACGCGGCGCCCGCGACGAGCGCCGTGATCGCCACGGCCAGCGTGAAGGGGTTGATCCCGGCGGTCTCCTCCCGGCGGTCCTGCTCCGTCGTGGGGCCGTGCCGCTACCAGGTAAGCCAGCGCCCAGCGTGCTGTGTCCCGTGCCTCTATGCCGCCGAGGGCGTCGCGCGCGGCGAGCGCCGCGGCGAGCAAAACGGGCAAGGCCACCTCGTTGAGGATGCTGTGCCCAACCGTGAACCACGGCCGCGCAGGGCCTAGAACTGTGCCCACCATGTCCTTGTCCCTGCTGGTCCGGGTTGGCGGAATGCCAGGCGCCCCGGGGGCTTCCATGCCGTCTCCGCAGATTTGCCAGCTGGCCAGACAGGGAGGTGGAACGAGCAATAGGAGGCTGACCCGCCACCTGGATCATCGCTGTGGGTGCTGATGGCTGGAGTGAACGGGGTTTATCAAGGTACAACAATAGGAAAGAGCCGCGCCACGGCCGCTTGGATGGGGCTGGGCGTGGCGCCCTTACCCAGGGACCCTGCCTCCCTAGAGTCGCCGCCGGTGATCCTGTAGCGGCTTCCCTGGTACTCCTCGGCGCTCCCCGGCGGCCGTCCAGATGAGACTTCGCAGATCCTTGGATCTCTTCAGGAAGACAGGAAGAGAGGACCGGAGGGCTTGCCGGTTTAGATGCGCTATCCGGCATCAACTGGAGGCGGCTGACATGCTATGAGGTGCCAACTCGTGTTGCCGCGTCGTTCACCTTGCCATCTTGGGAGAGCTGGCCTCCGCGACATCATCAGCCGACGAGGCCTTGGGCTCCTTACTGACCTCGCGGCGCCGCCTCACGTGGCGAAGGTTGTGAGATTGCTTTCACAGAAGCAAATGGCACACCATCTCCACCAATCCGACGATGGTGATTCCATGCAGGCTAGATCCCTTCTTGTGGCCGCTGTCTTCTGCCTCGCGTCACCTCAGGTGGCCCGGGCTGCTGAGGCCGACGAAGGGCCTGCCGTCCCGCTTGCGCCGATGCACGGTGTGCCGCTGCCCCAATCACTTCCAGGCCTGGTCGCCGAAGGATGGCAGATCGTCGGCATTTCGACCATGAACAGGGTCTTCGCCTACCATCTGGTCAAGCAGGGTGCTCTGGCCTTTTGCCTTTCAGATATCACAAGAAGGCTTCCCGCCTCCGAGTGCCTGCAGCTCATCGACGGAGTAGGTCCTGCACCCGGTGGTAGCCCGCCTCCACGCTAGAGGCACGTGCTGCCCGACGCTGGCATGGAGGTGCGCGTGTGGCGATCTCTGCCGCGTCTTCGGCGGAAGCACCAGCATCGCCACTTTGGGACGGTGCTCGCACACACGCGCGGCAGCCTGAGCCGCATCGGGTGCACGTCTGGACTTTACCTCCACATTCGCAGGAGCCCGCAACCAGAGAAGGGAAATGGGTACGGAAGCGGCGGTTCGTCGGCTGCGTGATGAACCGCGAAGAACTTTGCCCGCTCGCTTAACTGAAGACCCGGGTCGAGTGGTCAATCTCCCAGGCGGTGCCCTCGTCTCACAACATACCTCCCCTCTGACATATAATGTCACGCATCAGGCGCTCCTGATCCGTGTTACACAACCAAAGTCGGTCCAAGACACCGACTTCCACGTCAGCTCTCACCAAGAGAGGATCACATGCGCACCCTTATTGCTATTGCTTGCTTCGCGGTCCTGGCTATGGCGACGCCTGCTTTCGCCCAGGGCAACACCCAGTCGCAAGGCTCCATGCAGGGCATGGATCACTCCCGCATGCAGGGCATGGATCA
>NZ_FQZF01000054.1 GCF_900141905.1 Muricoccus roseus
CAGATGAATGACCAAAAGGGCGCCAACATCCTCGCCCCTGTCCTGCCCAAGGCCCGCGAGCTGATCGCCGACCGCGGCTACGACAGCAACCCGTTCCGCACCGCTCTCGCCGAGCGCGGCATCGCCGCCTGCATCCCGCCCAAGAAGAACCGCAAGCAGCCCATCCCCTACGACAAGGCGCTCTACCGCCTGCGCCACCGCATCGAGATCGCCTTCGGCCGACCCAAGGACTGGCGACGCATCGCAATCCGCTACGACCGATGCCCCACCACCTTCTTCGGCGCCATCACACTCGCCGCCATCGTCATCTTCTGGCTCGGACAATGAGTCCTGAGCCTAGAAGTTTGGAATCACGGGGCTGGCGGTGCGCCTCGGGTCAACGACCCGAGGCGACTGCAACGGCAGGAAAAGCGCCCTCAACTCGAGACCCCTTCGATCCGGGGCATCCACGGCAGTCCGATGGGGTTCCAAGGGCCTCAGGCCCTTGGCGGGTTGAGGGCGGAGCCCTCACGCCTTCCCGCCTCGGGATCAGTCCGCCTCGAGTTTCAGCTCCCGCGACACGGCGTTCCAGCGGGCGGCGCTCTCCGCCGTCCAGCGCGCCAGATCCGCCTCGGGCACCACCAGCGGATCGACATAGGCGCGCCGCAGCTTCTCCTCGTATTCCGGCGTCCGGCCCTTCGCCATGGCCTGGCGCAGCGCGGCGACGACCGGTGCCGGCGTCGCCTTGTGGACGAAGAGGCCGGTCCAGAGCCCGACGTCGTAGCCGGGCAGCCCCGCCTCGGCGAAGGTCGGGACCTCGGGCAGGGCGGAGGCGCGGCGGGTAGTGGAGGCGGCCAGGGCGCGGAAGGCGCCGGAGCGGATATGCGGGGTGGAGGTGGCCGTGGTGTCGAAGCCGAAATCCACCTCGCCGGCCAGCATCGCCGTCACCAGCGGCGCGGAGCCGCGATAGGGCACATGCGTCGCCTCGATTCCCGCCATCTTGAGGAAGGTGGCGCCGGCGAGGTGGGAGGAGCTGCCGTTGCCCACGGAGCCGAAGAGCAGCGGGCGGCGCTTCGCCTCCGCGATCAGCTCCGTCACGCTGGTGGCCTGCACCCGGCGCGGGACGACGGAGAGGATGTTGGCCACCTCGCCGATGGTCCCCAGCGGCACGAAGTCGCGGGCCGCATCCACGCCGGAGCGCGGGTAGAGCACCGGGTTCACGCCGAGGATGGCGGGGCTGCCGAGGAGGATGGTGTACCCGTCCGGCGCCGCCTGGGCAGCAGCGAGCGCGCCCACGTTGCCGCCGGCGCCGGCCCGGTTCTCCACCACCACCGGCTGGTCCAGGGCGCGGCCCAGGAGCTCGGCGCCCAGGCGGCCGCAGATGTCCATGACGCCGCCGGGGGGGAAGGTGACGATCACCCGCAGCGGGCGGTCGGGCTTCCAGCCCGCCTCCTGGGCGCGGCCGCGGTCCGGCAGCCCCGCCGCGAGGCCCGCCACCGCCATCGCCAGATTGCGCCTGCGCATCCTCTCTCCCTCCTGGGTGTTGTTTTCCGGCCTCCGAATACCTCCCCGGCGCCGGGTGGGACAGGGCGGCCGCCGCTGCCACTCGTCCGGGGCGAGAGGCGGGGCTAGGATAGGGCATGTCCCGTCGCGCAGCCCTTGCCCTCGCCGCGCTCCTGCCGCTGCTCGCTGCCTGCGGGGGCCGCTCGGCGCCGGAGCTGACGGTCGAGGAGGCCTATGCCCGCCTTCCCGAGGAGATCGGCGGCTTCCGCAAGTCCTGGCCCGAGCGGGGCGCGCCCGGCACGGTCATCGCCCGCTACGCCCATCCGAACCGCTCCGCCGCCTCCGTCCATGCCCTCCCCCCGGCCCGCCGAACGGAGGTCCGGGATGGGGAGGAAGACCCCGAGGTGGGGGCCGCGATGGAGACTTTCGCCCGCGGAGTCGCGGTCGAAGCCGCCTCCCGGCGCGAGAACGTGACGCTCCGCCATTTCGGTGCCCGGGCCGCCGAAGCCGGCCCCGCCGCGCGTTGCCTCGACGTCTATCTGCGGGGCGATGCGCCGCGCCGGCAGCTCGGCTGCGCCGCCATGCTGGAGCGCCGGGTCTTCGTCGTGATGATGCTGGCGCCCGAATCCGCCGATCTCCGGCGCGGACTGCGCGACCCCTTGCTGGCGGTTACCATGCGCCTGATCGGCGCCCTGGCCGGCGGTGCGCCCGAAGCGATTCCGGCGGATGCGGACGATCCCATTCCCCCGCCGCCGGCGGCCGCCCCGCCCGCACCGCCTGCGCCCGCCGCACCGCGGCGGCCGCGCCTGCCCACGGTGGGGCCGACCTGGCGGACCTGAGGCGGAAAAGGAGCCCTGGCGGCTCCTCCATTCAACCCTTGCCGCCCTCGCGCGCCCAGATCAGCGCCAGCCCGCCCAGGACCAGCCCATAGACGAGGTTCATCGCCGCCATGGAGACCGGCAGGCCGGGGATCAGGTAGGCCGCCGCGTCGCAGGGCTTGTCGGGCTTCGGCGCGAGGCTGCGCATCAGCTCATCGACGCTCATCGCCACCCCGGCGCTCGGCGCGGCGCAGGAGGGCAAGGGGCTCGGCCACCAGCCCTGCTCCACTCCCAGATGCAGGCCCGCGATCCCGGCGGAAACGAGCACGGCGAGGCCCGCCAGGGCCAGGAGCGCCCGTGAGCGCAGCCCGGCCGCCAGCGCCGCCAGGACGGCCGCCACCCAGTAGGGCCATCGTTGCCAGAGGCAGAGCGCGCAGGGCGCCATGCCCAGGAAGCGCTCCGAGGCGAGCGCCGCCAGCGGCGCGGCCGCGGCGAGAAGGGTGATGAGGCTTGCGTGTTGCCGGGTCGTCATGCGCGCGGCAGGCTGATCCCCGCCCGCCCGGGCGGCAAGAGCCGGCAGTGTATGACGGCGATCCGGCGGGCCAATGACAGGTCCCGGACCGCCGGGAACCAGGAGGAGACCCCATGCGAGCCCCGACCGGAACCACCGTCAGCAAGGCGTCCGACGCAGCCTACGATTCGGGGCTGCGCGGCTTCTTCGCCTATCGCGACCTCGGGGTGCGCGAGGCAACCGGCGGCAGCCATGCGGCGCATGTCATCCGCGCCGTCCCGGGTGAGGGCGCGAAGCCGCAATGGCACACGCATGACCTGGCCTTCCAGCTCGTCCTCGTCCTGCGCGGCTGGGTGCGGTTCGAGTACGAGGATATCGGCGAGGTGCTGCTGGAGCCCGGCGACAGCGTCCTCCAGCCCTCCGGCATCCGCCACCGGGAGGTGGAGCATTCCGAGGACCTGGAGATGCTGGAGGTCACCTCTCCCGCAGCCTTCCACACCGCCCCGGCCGACCCGCCCCCCTCACGCGCCGAGGCCGCGGCCGGCTGACCCCTTCTGGACGACCCCGCCCGGCCATGGCATCCAGGGCCCGGCCAAGGCCTGGGCGGGTGTGGCGGAACGGTAGACGCGGCGGACTCAAAATCCGCTTCTGGCAACAGAGTGCCGGTTCGAAACCGGCCACCCGCACCAATCAGCGCCTCCGCCCTGCCACAGGGTGTTCAAGCCGGGCCTAGCTGGGCCGGTGAAACTGCGTAGGCTCCCACGCCTTCAACACCGCACCTCCAGAAAGCGGCCGGCCCGAAGCTCCTCGATGACCTCACCACCCGCTCGCCGGCCGCAAGCCCGCCCCGGCCGCCCCGTGCGCGCCCTGGCGGCCTGAGCATGCATCCTTTCCTGCCGGAGGGCGGCCATATGGCCGCGCTGATCGATGCGCATGACTGGGCCGCGACCCCGCTCGGGCCGGCCGGAGCCTGGCCCACGGCGCTCAAGACGCTGGCCGGGGTGATGCTCGGCGCCAAGCAGCCCATGTTCATCGTCTGGGGCCCGGCCGAAACGCTGATCTACAACGACGCCTATGCCGAGATCCTTGCGGGCAAGCATCCCTCCGCCCTCGGCCGCCCCTTCCTCGAGGTCTGGGCGGAGATCTCGGCCGACCTGATCCCGATCGTCCGCCAGGCCTATGCCGGCACGCCCGTGCACATGGACGACATCCCCCTCCTCATGCAGCGCCGGGGCTATCCGGAGGAGACGCATTTCGCCTTCTCCTACACGCCCATCCGGGGAAAGGACGGCGCCGTGCAGGGCTTCTTCTGCCCCTGCATGGAAACCACCCAGCAGGTCCTTGCCACGCGCGCCCTGCGGGACAGCGAGGCCCGGGCCCGGCAGATCTTCGACAGCGTCATCGACCACGCCATCATGGCCCTGGATCTGCGGGGCCGGGTGACGGCCTGGAGCGAGGGGGCACGCCGCCTTTTCGGGTGGCGGGAGGAGGAGATGCTCGGCGAGGGGGCTGAGCGCATCCTCACCGCCGAGGACCGCGCAGCCGGCCGCCCCGCGGAAACGATGCGCCAGGCCATGGCCGAGGGCCGTGCGCCGGATGACCGCTGGCACTGCCGCCGCGACGGGGAGGTCTTCTGGGCCACTGGCGCCATGACGCCGCTGCGCGACGACGCCGGAACGCCCATCGGCTATGTGAAGGTCCTGCGCGACCGGACGGAGGAGCGGGAGGCCGCGCGCGCGCTGGCCGAGAGCGAGGCGCATCTGCGCGAACTGGCCGAGGCCTTCCCCGGCTTTCTCTGGACCGCCGCGCCGGATGGGGCGATCACCTATGCCAGCCCCCGCTGGCATGCCTTTTCCGGCTCGCCCCGGGGCCAGGCAGCCGGCACCGGCTGGGCCGATCACGTCCATCCCGAGGACCGCCCCACCGCCCTCGCCCGGTGGGGCGAGGCAATCGCCAACGGCGCGCCCTTCGAAGCGGAGCTCCGGCTCCGGCGGGCCGACGGCGCCTGGTGGTGGTGGCTCGCCCGGGCCATGCCGCTGCGGGACGAGGACGGCGCGCTCCGCCGCTGGGTCGGCGCCTGCACGGAGATCCAGGAGATCGTCCTGGCGCGCGAGACCCTCGCCCGCTCGCGCGAGGAGCTGGAGGTGCTGATCGAGGAGCGCACCCGCGACCGCGACCGGATGTGGCGCCTCTCCTCCGACATCATGCTCGTCGCCGACTTCCAGGCCCGGATCGAGGCGGTGAACCCGGCCTGGACCACCCAGCTCGGCTGGGACCGGGAGGAGCTGATCGGGGGCGACTTCATGCGCCTGGTCCATCCGGACGACGTCGCTCCGACCCTGGCTGAGGTCGCGCGGCTCGAGCAGGGCATCACCACGCTCCGCTTCGAGAACCGCTACCGCCGGAAGGATGGCAGTTACCGCTGGCTCTCCTGGACCGCCGTGCCCGACGAGCGCTTCATCCATGCCGTCGGCCGCGACATCCAGGCCGAGAAGGAGGCGGCCGAGGCGCTGGAGGCCACCGAGGCCGCGCTGCGCCAGGCGCAGAAGATGGAGGCGGTCGGCCAGCTCACCGGCGGCATCGCCCATGACTTCAACAACCTGCTCACCGGGGTCATCGGCAGCCTCGACCTCATGCAGCGCCGCATCTCCGCCGGCCGGGCGAATGAGGTGGAGCGCTTCGTCTCCGCGGCCATCGCCTCGGCCAACCGCGCCGCCGCCCTCACCCACCGCCTCCTCGCCTTCTCCCGCCGCCAGCCGCTGGACCCAAGGCCGGTGGACGCGAACCGCCTCGTGGCCTCGATGGAGGAGCTGCTGCGGCGGACGATCGGGGAGAGCACCCGGCTCGAGATCGTCGCCGCCGGCGGCCTCTGGCCGACGCTTTGCGACCCCCACCAGCTCGAGAGCGCCCTCCTCAACCTCTCCATCAATGCGCGGGATGCCATGCCCGATGGGGGCCGGCTGACCATCGAGACCTGCAACGCCCATCTGGACACCGCCTATGCCGCCCGCGCGCGCGAGGTCCGGCCCGGCCAGTATGTCTGTCTCTGCGTCTCGGATACCGGGGCGGGGATGAGCCGGGAGGTGGCGGAGCGCGCCTTCGAGCCCTTCTTCACGACCAAGCCCATCGGGCAGGGCACCGGCCTCGGCCTCTCCATGGTCTATGGCTTCGCCCGGCAGTCCGACGGCTATGCCAAGATCTATTCCGAGCCCGGACGGGGCACGACCGTGAAGCTCTATCTCCCTCGCTTCTATGGGGAGGGGGCGGAGCCCGAGCCCAGCCAGCCGGCGGTCGATGCCCCGCACCCCACCAGCCGCGGCGAGGTGGTGCTGGTGGTGGAGGACGAGGCCGCCGTGCGGGACCTGGTGGTCGAGGTGCTCTCCGATCTGGGATATCGCGCGCTGGAGGCGGCGGACGGCCCCTCGGGGCTGCGCGTTCTGGAATCCCGCCAGAGGATCGACCTCCTGGTCACCGATGTCGGCCTCCCCGGCCTCAACGGCCGCCAGCTGGCCGACGCCGCCCGGCTGCACCGCCCCGGCCTCAAGGTGCTCTTCATGACCGGCTATGCCGAGAACGCGGCCATCAATGGCGGCTTCCTCGACCCCGGGATGGAGCTGGTCACCAAGCCCTTCGCGATCGACAGCCTCGCCCAGCGCATCCGCGCCATGATCGAACAGGGCGCACCCTAGCCTCCGCCCGGCGCCGGGAAGGCCTCTGCCCGATCACGCGCGCGGGAGGTCCTGCCCTGCCCGGGCGCTGCGGCCCCTGGACTTCGCCCCCCATTCCGGTCCATCACCCGCGCCGATCATCTAAGACCCCGCCACCGCCGGCCCCGTGGCCGCGCCCGGCGCGCCTGAGCAGGAGCCGCCCCATGGCTGCCGAGACCACCCCCACCTTCGACAAGGTGGCCGACATCATCGCCGAGAACAGCGAGGTCGCCCGCGACAGCATCCAGCCGGACAGCCATGTCACGGAAGACCTGGGCATCGACAGCCTGGACTTCCTCGACATCGTCTTCGCGATCGACAAGGCCTTCGGCATCAAAGTGCCGGTGGAGAAGTGGACGCAGGAGGTGAATGCCGGCGACAAGCCCGCGGAGCACTACTTCGTCATGAAGAACCTCGCGGCCCGCATCGACGAGCTGGTCGCCGCCAAGCAGGGCTGAGGCGGCGCGCCGATGCGCCTGGAATACTTCCAGATGATCGACCGGGTGGTCTCCCTCGAGGGCGACGCCATCCGGGTGGAGAGCCGCGTGCCCGAGGCATCGCCGGTCTTCGAGGGGCATTTCCCCGGCCACCCGCTGGTGCCGGGCGTGCTGCTGGTGGAGACCATGGCCCAGGCCAGCGGTTGGCTCATCCTCGGCCGCAACGGCTTCGCGCAGATGCCCTTCCTCATGTCCGTGAAGGAGGCGAAGTTCCGCAGCTTCGTTGGCCCGGATGCGCCGCTGGAGGTGACCGCGAAGGTGACCCATGACGGCTCGGGCTTCACCGTGACCGAAGCGCGGGTGACCAGCGAGGGCAAGCGCATCGCCGACGCCGAGATTCTGCTCCGCTCCATGCCCTTCCCCCATCCCGACCTGGAGGCCGCCATGCGCGCCAACGCCCAGCGCATCGGCCTGCCGGGCTTCGCCGCATGAACCGCAAGCAGGTCGTCATCACCGGCATCGGCCTCGTCTCCGCCCTGGGCGAGGGGCCGGACGCGCATTGGGATGCGCTCTCCGCCGGTGCCTCTCCGGTGGTGGACGAGACGAGCTTCGCCCCGTGGTCGGTGCACCCCCTTCCGGCGCTCAGCCTGGATAAACAGATCCCGAAGAAGGGCGACCAGCGGCAGATGGAGCCCTGGCAGCGCCTGGGCACCTATGCCGCCGGGCTGGCCATCGACGATGCCGGCGCGCGCGACCTCGTGGCCGACATGCACCTGATCGTCGCCGCCGGCGGCGGCGAGCGCGATTTTGCGCTGGACGAGCAGGTGAATGCCGAGCTGGCCCATGCGAACGACCCGGCCCAGGCCGGGGCGCGGCTGAACGAGCTGCTCTCCACCGGGCTGCGCCCGACCCTCTTCCTCGCCCAGCTTTCCAACCTGCTGGCGGGCAACATCTCCATCGTCCATGGCGTCACCGGCTCCTCCCGCACCTTCATGGGGGAGGAGGCGGCCGCGGCCGATGCCGTGCGCATCGCCCATGCGCGCCTGGCCGAGGGCCGGGGCGAGATCGCCCTGGTCGGCGGCGCGCTGACCGCCCAGCGCTGGGACGTGCTGCTGCTCTACCGTGCGGGCGGGGGCGTGTGGGACGGGCCGCACAAGCCGCTCTCCGACCGCCTGGCTTCCGGCGGCGGCATGATCTTCGGCGGCATGTCCGGCTTCCTCGTGCTCGAGACCGAGGAGCATGCGCAGGCCCGTGGCGCGCGCGTGCTCGCCCGGCTCGACGCGGTGGCGACCGATGCCTCCCACCGCGCGGCCCCAGGCGATTCCGCCGCGGCGGCCCGCGCCCTGCTCTCCCGCGTCGCGCCCGAGGGCGTCGATGCCGTGATTTCCGGCGCGACCGGAACCGCCGCCGCCTGGGCGGAGGAGGAGGCCTTCCTGCGGGAGGTGAAGGCCCCCTTCCGCCGCCCAGCCAACCTGATCGGCCATGGCGTCGAAGGGGCCTTCACCGCCCATGTGGCGCTGGCCGCCCTCGCGCTCTCGCGCGGCGGCTTCTACGCGCCGATGGACCCGGCGGACGCGGGCGAGGCCCCTTCGCCCGACCGGATCCTCGTCACCGGCTTCGGCCAGTGGCGGGGCGAGGCCCTGGCGGTCCTCTCCCGACCTTCCTCTTCTCGCAAGGCGGAGAACGCCTGATGCGCGACCATCTCGGCCGCCCGCTGGTCGCCGTCACCGGCATCGGCGCCGTCACCTCCCTCGGCTTCGGCGTGGCCGAGAGTTGGTCCCGCCTCCTCGCGGGCCAGTCCGGCATCCGCCGCATCACCCGCTTCCCGACCGACCACCTGAAGACCACCATCGCCGGCTGCGTGGACCTGCCCGAGGACCGCGCGGGCGAGCCCCTGACGAGCCCGGTGCGGGTGGAGCGCATGGCGGCGGTGGCGATCGAGGAGGCGCTCGCCGAGGCCGCGATCGGCAGCAAGGGAAGCTTCCCCGGCCCGCTCTTCCTCGGCATGCCGCCGGTGGAGGTCGAGTGGCCGCCCCGCTTCGACCTCACCCGCCAGGCCGGCGCGCCGACCTATGCCGCCATGACCGGTGCCGCCCGGAACCGGAAGGACATCTACGAGACCTTCCTCTTCGGTGGCGTGGGTGAGCGGCTTTCCGCCCGCTTCGGCACGCGGGGCGCCCCCATCTCCCTCACCACGGCCTGCGCGACCGGCGCCTCGGCCATCCAGCTCGGGGTCGAGGCGATCCAGCGTGGCGAGTGCGAGGCCTGCATCGCCCTCGGCGCCGATGGCTCGGTCCATGCCGAGGCGCTGATCCGCTTCTCCCTTCTCTCCGCCCTCTCGACGCGCAACGACACGCCCGAGAAGGCCTCCCGCCCCTTCGAGAAGGCGCGGGACGGCTTCGTCATGGCCGAGGGCGCGGCGGCGCTGGTGCTGGAGGATTACGACGCGGCCAGGGCGCGCGGCGCCACCATCATCGGCCTCGTCTCCGGCTGCGGGGAGCGCGCGGACAACTTCCACCGCACGCGCTCCAACCCCGATGGCCGCGCCATCCTCGGCGCCATGAAGAACGCGCTGGCCGATGCGGGGCTGGAGCCCGGGGAGGTCTCCTATGTCAACGCGCATGGCACCGGCACGCCGGAGAACGACAAGATGGAGAACTTCGGCATGCGCGCCATCTTCGGCGAGAACGCGCCGCCGATCTCCTCCAACAAGAGCATGATCGGCCACACGCTCTCGGCCGCCGGCGCGCTGGAGGCGGTGTTCTCCCTGCTGGCCATCCGGGACCAGCGCCTGCCGCCCACCATCAATTACGACGAGCCCGATCCGAGCATCACGCTCGACGTCGTGCCGAATGTCGCGCGGGACGCCTCCGTGCGGCACGTCCTGTCCAACTCCTTCGGCTTCGGCGGCCAGAATGTCTGCCTCGTGCTCTCAGGAGAGCCCGCCTGATGCGTGCCCTTCGCCTTCATGGCGACCGTGACCTTCGCCTGGAGGACATCCTCGAGCCGCCGCCGCCCGCGCCGGGCGAGGTGCGGATGCGGATGCATGCCGTCGCGCTGAACCACATCGATGTCTGGGGCTGGCGCGGCATGGCCTTCACGCAGCGCAAGCTGCCGATCTGCGTGGGCGCCGAGGCGGTCGGCGAGATCGTCGCCCTCGGCGAGGGCGTGCAGGGCTGGAAGGTCGGTGACCGCGTCGCCCCCTATGGTGCACAGACCTGCGGCCACTGCCGCGCCTGCGTGGAGGGGCGCGACAACCTCTGTGAGAACGTGGCGGGTGTGAAGGGCTTCCACCTCGATGGCTTCGCGGCCGAGTATGTGAACCAGCAGGCCCGCCTGCTCGTCCGCGTGCCGGACGGGGTGAGCAGCAACGACGCCGCCTGCGCCGCCATCACCTTCTCCACCGTCGAGCACATGCTGTTCGACAATGCGCGGCTGCAGCCGGGCGAGACCATCCTCGTCCATGCCGCCGGCTCCGGCATCGGCACGGTGGCGATCAAGGAGGCCAAGGCGCTCGGCTGCACCGTCATCGCCACCGCCGGCGACGACGAGAAGTGCGAGAAGGCGAAGGCGCTCGGGGCCGACCACGTCATCAACTACAACGAGAAGAACTTCGCCTCCATCGCCCGGCGCCTGACGAACAAGGTGGGCGTGGACGTGGTGTTCGAGCATGTCGGGGCCAGCACCTGGTCCGGCTCGCTCCTCGCGCTGCGGATGGGCGGGCGGCTCGTCACCTGCGGCTCCACCTCCGGCGTCTCGGCCGAGACGAACCTGATGATGATCTTCCAGCGCCAGCTCCGCATCTTCGGCAGCTTCGGCGCCTCGATGCGCAACGTGGCGGATGGGCTCGCCAAGATGGCGGCGGGGATGACACCGGTGCTGGACCGCGTGATCCCCCTGGAGAACTTCGCCGAGGGGCTGGACCGGCTGGAGAGCCGCCGGGTGTTCGGCAAGATCGTGGTCACGCTCTAGCCATGCCGGGGGCCGCAGACGCCGCGCTGGCGGCCCTCACCAGCCTTGGCTTCGCCATTCCGCGTGCCCTCGGCCCGGCTCTCGGCCCGCGCTTCGGTGCCGCGCTGGCGCGCCGCCTGGGGCCCCTCACCTCCTCCCACCGGATCGCGATGGAGAACATCGCGGCCGCCTTCCCCGAGAAGGACGCCGCCTGGCACCGCCGCATCGCGGACGAGGCCTGGGATAATCTCGGCCGCGTCGCCTTCGAATACGGCCATATGGAGCGGATCTGGGACCTCACGGAGGACCGGGACCCGCATGGCCGCATCGAGGTGGATGACGCCACCTTCGCCCGCTTCGGGGAGCTGCGGGAGGCCGGCGGGCCGGTGCTGGTCTTCGCCGCGCATCTCGCCAACTGGGAGCTGCCGGCCATCGCCGCCGCGAAGCACGGGCTGGACGCGGCGGTGCTCTACCGCACGCCCAACAGCCGCCCGATCGCGGACCACATCCTGAAGCTGCGCAAGGGGTTGATGGGCGAGCTGATCCCGGCCGGGCTGATGGCGCCCACCAAGCTCGCCAAGGCGCTGCAGCGCGGGGCGGTGGTGGGCATGGTGGTGGACCAGCGCTTCGGTCGCGGGCCGCGGATCGACTTCCTCGGCCGCCCGGCCCAGGCGAACCCGCTACTCGCCAACCTGGCCCGCCGCTTCGACTGCCCGGTGCGCGGCGCGCGCGCCATCCGCCTGCCCGGCGGCCGCTTCCGGCTGGAGCTGACCGCCCCGATCCCCATGCCGCGGGACGCCGAGGGGCTGATCGACGTGCCGGCAGCGACCCAGGCGGTGAACGACGTGATCGCCGGCTGGGTTCGGGAGCATCCGGGCCAGTGGCTCTGGATGCATCGCCGCTGGCGTTAGGGACGCCCCTGCCCGGCCGCGGGGCCTATCCCGGCGCCAAGGGCCAGAAGAAGGCGATCAGCGGCACGCCGACGATCACCACAAGGACCGAAAGCGGCAGCCCCAGCCGCGCATAATCCCCGAAACGGTAGCCGCCCGGCCCCATCACCAGGGTATTGCACTGGTGCCCGATGGGCGTGAGGAAGTCGCTCGCCGCGCCGAGGGCCACCGCCATCAGGAAGGGATCGGGGTTCAGCCCGAGCTTGCCGGCCAGGGTCGCCGCGATCGGTCCCATCACCAGCACCGTCGCGGCGTTGTTCAGGAAGGGGGTGACGGCCATGGCCAGCACCATGGTGACCGCCAGCGCCGCCAGGGCGGGCAGCCCTTCCACCGCGCCGGTCAGCCAGCCTGCCAGCAGGTCGGTGCCGCCCGTGCGCTGGATGGCGCCGCTGACCGGGATGAGCGCGGCTAGGAGCACCACAACGGGCCAGTCGACCGCCTCATAGGCTTCCCGCGTGGTCATGACTCGGAAGACGAACAGGGCCACCACCGCGCCGAAGAAGGCCACGCCGACCGGCAGCAGCCCCGCGGCCACCAGCGCCATGGCCCCGGCCAGCACCGCAAGGGGAATCCAGGAGCGCCGCCCCTGCCCCAGCGCCATGCCGCGTTCGGCCAGCGGCAGCACGCGCAGCTCGCCCAGGTTGTCCGGCATGGTCGCAGCCAGCCCGCGCAGCAGCACCACGTCGCCCGCCCGCAGGCGGATCTGGGACAGCTTGTCGCGGATGCGCTGCTCCCCCCGGCGGCTGACCGCCAGGAGGGAGACGCCATGCCGGCTGCGGAGGGTCAGAGCGGCGGGGGTGCGGCCGACCAGCGGGCTCTCGCCGGTCACCACGCCCTCCACCACGCGCATGTCGTCCTCATCCGTCTCGGGATTGTCCGGCACCGCCTCCTCGCCAGCGAGCACCAGCCCGGCGGCGGCCACCAGCCGTTCCAGCTCCGCCGGCTCCCCACGCAACATCAGCCCCTCGCCGGAAGCGAGGGTGCGGTCCGGCGCGGGCACCTCGGACGCGCGGGCGACGGGATAGGGTGCCTGGGCCCGTTCCTGCGCGCCGGCGAGCTCCGTCGCCTTGGCCGGGAGGATGGCGGAGACCCTCACCTCTCCCTCGGACCGCGCTTCGAGCTCCGCCACGGTCATGCCGATCGCCTCGCCCTCCTCGGGCACCCGGGCCTCGAGTGTGTATTGGCCGATCGTGAAGGCTGCATCCATGGAGGCGGCGCCGCGCCGCCCGCCTGGCAGCAGCCGCCACCCCACCGCGAGGAAGAGCAGCGCGACGGCGCAGATGCCCAGGCCCACGGGGGTGTAGTCGAACATGCGGAAAGGCTCGCCCGTCAGTTCCTGCCGCACACGGGACATGATGATATTCGGCGCGGTGCCCACCAGCGTCACGACGCCGCCCACCATGGCGGCGAAGGACATCGGCATGAGCAGCGCGGCGGGGGAGGTGCCGGTGCGGCGGGCCAGCTGCATCGCGACGGGCATGAGGATGGCCAGCGCACCCACGTTCTTGGTGACCATGGCCAGCAGCATGGTGGCGCCGGCCAGCACCGGCACCTGAATCGCCACCGAGCGCAGCCGGGGCGTGACCGGCCGCATGATCGTCTCCACCGCGCCGGAGCGGGCCACGGCATGGCTGATCACCAGGGCGGCGGCGACGATCACCACCACATCGTCGGCGAAGCCCTCGAAGGCATGTTCCACGGGCACGATGCCCAGGAACACCCCGGCCAGCAGCGCCCCCAGCGCCACCGCGTCATAGGCGAAGCGCCCCCACAGAAAAAGGGCGATGGTCGCCCCCATCAGGCCGAAGGCCAGCCCCTGGTCCAGTGTCATGAACTCGTCGTTGCGCCACCCGGAGCCCGGGCGTTCCCCTTCCGCCGGCCCCGATCGACCGCGTCGGCTGGAGAACCCGGCAGGGATGATGCGGGTTGCGGCGGAAGGAACGCGCCGGGCTACGAACCGCCGCCCTGTTCCCGCAGCATGCGGATGATGCCTCCGAATTTCTAAACCGCCTAAACCGCTGAAGGCGCGAACTAAATCCTCTCGCCAGAGCCGCTTAGTACCCGGTTCTGTGCCCGGTGCTGAGAAAATTCCGGCCCTGAAGCGCCGCTCCGCTCTACGGGCGAGGCGCCATAGTAGACCATGTTCAGCGGGGGTCGGAAGAACTGGATGTAGCGCTGCTCCATAACGTTCAGTCGGCGCTTCGGAACTGGTATCCAATGCCAACGGTCGAACGCTTTAGAGTACCGGTGGTGCGCTACCCTAGCGTGGACATTTACTGACTGGCCAATGTAGACGATCCGCTCCTCCTTGATGAGAAAGTAGATTCCGGGCGCGCCGTAAGGCACCGCCTGCGCAAGGATCTGCTCCTCGTTCAGGAGGGCAAAGGGGTTGGGCCTTGGTGGGCCGAACATCGCTGGCTTCGGTAGTTTCGGATCGGGAGGGGGCATGGGCGCGATCTGCCGCCCATTCGCCGCCACCCAGTCGGCCACCTCACAATGAACCCACCGCATCGTCCGGCTCGAGAGCATCCGGGCGGACGGGAACGCTCCTTTCATCATCGCTCGGCGGATTGAGGTGCGGTCCCAGCCAGTCATCGCCTCGACCTCCTCGATGCGGATGAACCTGTTACTGCGCTCGGGGACGGCCACGTCGCCGCTGCGCTGGCGCACCCGGCCGTGGATCTTCCTTGACATTCGCCCTATCTGCTCCCGCTGGCCGAGTGAATGAGGCACGCGCTCCAAGTTCCTTCTGCTGATCCACCCATGCGGCGACTTCCGACGCGACCCAGCGCGTCGCGCGCGGCCCCAGCAGCACCGCACGCGGAAAGCGGTCCTCCGCCTGCCATTTGTAAATCGTGGATGCGGAGAGGCCGGTCGTCTCTATCACCTGATCCAGCCGTAGCAGCCGGTCCATCGTCACCATCGGTGCCGCTGGCACGAATCGGCTCGGATCACCCATCGCGCTCATCCGGCGTCACCCTCCTCCCATCGCGCGGCCAGCTCGGCACGCGCTGCCAATCCCGCCTCGGTGGCGGCCCAGCCGTCCAGCATCTCCATCGCCAGGCGCAGGGCGCGCATGCGGCGGAGATCCGCCAGGCCCGGGCGCCACTCCCCGGTGCGCTCGCTGCGCTGGCGCGGCGTTCCGTCCGGCCGGAGCCAGAGCAGGGTCTTGTGGTCCGTCCGGGTCAGTCCGGAAGGAAGCGCGGCCGCGCCGGCGGCGCCGAGCGGCCGGTAGACCGTCACCTTCCGCAGCCCCATCGCGGCGAGGATCCGGTCGGTGAAGTTCCGCCGCCCGCCCGCCACCTCCGAGATGAAGCTGGCCGCCACGCCGACCCGGCGCGCGAAGGCCTCCTGCGATCCCGCGGCCGCGATGGCGGCGCGCAGGCGGGGGCCGAGGTCGGCTTCCTGCAGGTCTTCAGCCATGGTGCCCGCCCTCCTCATCGCCCTGCGCCACACCATCCGCAGAGGCGGGCGCGGGCGGGGTGGTGAGGGCGGCACAGACGAACGCGCTGACAATGCGGTTCAGCGAATTGAAGTTGATGGCTGGGACCATCTGGTGGCCAATGTGGCGGTCCCGCGAGATGCCCTTCAGTGGCGCGGTGCGGTCATCAAACTGCGCCGACGCCACGGCCTCGATAAGCTGCTGCGGGGCAATCTCGCCATACGAAGGCATGTAATCCCACCGCAGGTCCTTCGGCACCACCACGCTCGCGCCCTCCGCGCCTTGCACGCGGGCGGGCGGCGTCTGCTGGGCGCGGAGGGCGGTCAGGCGTTCCAGCACCTTCATGAAGAAGTACCGGCAGATGGCATTGCTGTTGTATTCGAGCGTGCTGACACGCTGAATTTCGGCCTCGTAGGCGGCGATGAGGTCTGCACGGTTGATCGCCTCCCCCTCACCGCCGGGCGCCGTGGGGGTCGCAGGGGCGGCGGCCTCCAACGCGAGAAGGACGCGGAACACCTCACCGCGCATCGCCTCGGCGCCCGGCTGGTTGATGCCGCTGATCCCGTGAACCGCGTTCCACACATCGCGCGTAGTCACCACCACGCCCGCCTCACCCTTCGCGTTGTCGGTCATGCGCCGAACTCCTTCCGCGCCATGGCGATGGCGGCATTGATCTGGGCAGCGCGGGCATGGCTGCCGCCGTTGTCGGGGTGAGCCGTACGGATGAGGCGCTTCCAGGTCTCTTCCGCCTCAGCCAGGCTGCTGGGGTTCTCCAGCACGGCGCGCCAGTCGTCGGGCACCATGGGCGCGGGCAGCGCCATGTAGCCGGTTGTTGATTTGCACTGAGAGCTGACCCTGTAGGAGCCGAAGTTTTCGCTGAGAAATGACCCGTGTCTGTTCACCTCCCCGGCCGGATGGCCGGGGTTATCGGAGTGATCGACATGGAGTTGTTGAGCGTGATCCGCCGGTGGCACCACCGGGACCGCATCCCGATCCGCGAGATCGAGCGGCGGACGGGCCTGTCGCGGAACACGATCCGCAAGTACCTGCGGTCGGATGCCGTGGAGGTGCGGTTCAAGGTCCCCCAGCGCCCGAGCCGCCTGGACCCGTTCGCCGACAAGCTGTCGGAGTGGCTGAGGGTGGAGGCG
>NZ_FQZF01000053.1 GCF_900141905.1 Muricoccus roseus
TGGGCGGTAGGCTTCTTCTGGGGTGTCGGTCTGTCCCGGGGAGAGGAAGAAGGAATTCTTCCTCTCCCCGGACCCCTCACCATCATCTTTTTCTTCGAGTTTGGAATCATTGGGCTGACGGTGCGCCTCGGGTCATGGACCCGAGGCGACTGCAAGGGCAGAAGCAGCCCCCCGCAACCAGAGACCCCGCCGGTCAACGGTATCCACGGCAGTCAGACGGGGTTCCAAGGGCCTCAGGCCCTTGGCGGGTGGAGGGCGGAGCCCTCCTCAGGAACCAGCCTTCGCAAAGGCATAGGCCCCACCCCGCTCCAGCGCCCGCCGATAGGCCGGCCGCTCATGAATCCGCTTCAGGAAGGCCCCCGGGTTCGGCCGCGCCGCGCCGAAGGGGGAGCGGGAGGCTGCCGCCTCCAGCGGGAAGCTCATCATGATGTCGGCCGCCGTCATCTCCGGCCCGGCGAACCAGCCGGTGGGGGCCAGGGCCTCGTTCCAGTAGCTCTTCAGCCGCTCCAGGTTCGGCGCCACGAAGCCCTTCTGCGCCCCGCCCGTGATCATCCGCGCCAGCGGCCGGATCAGTCCGGGCACCTTCCCCGGCAGGGCGCCCAGCACCAGCGTCATCACCAGCGGCGGCATGGCCGAGCCCTCCGCATGGTGCATCCAGTGCCGGAAGCGCCAGAAGTCGCCACTCCCCGCCGCCGGCACCAGCCGCCCCGCGCCATGCCGGTCCAGGATGTATTCGACAATGGCGCCCGTCTCCGCGACCGTCAGCCCGTCCTCGGTGATGACCGGCGCCTTGCCCAGCGGGTGCACCGCCCGCAGCTCCGGCGGGGCCAGCATCGTGGCCGGGTCGCGCTGGTAGCGCCGGATCTCATAGGGAACCTCCAGCTCCTCCAGCAGCCAGAGCACGCGCTGCGAGCGCGAGTTGTTCAGATGATGAACCGTCAGCATTCCGCGGTGATCCCCGATCCCGCGAAGGCAGATAGGAGGCCCGGGGGAGAATACCTTCCCCCCCGGCCGCTTTTCACGCGCCCCAGTTCCGCGCCGTGAAGTCCATCGCGAAGGAGCCGGACGGCTTCCAGGCCAGGTCCCGCCGCTTGCCCGTCAGGTTCACCGTGCCGTGCAGCACCGTATAGGCCGGGTCCTCCCGCTCGCAGATCTCCAGCATCCGCCGCAGCGCCGCGCGGCGCTTCTCCAGCTCGGTGGAGGATTGCAGCGCCTCCAGCGCCGCGGCCGCCTCCTCGTTCCGCCACTCGCCGCTCGCCCATTGCTGGCCGCTCGGCCCGAAGGCCGCCATGGCGCCCACGGGGTCGTTGAAGAAGGCCGTGTTGGAATTGTCGCGCAGCCCCCGCCCGCCATCGGCCTGCAGGATCTGCGACCAGTTCTCCTTCATGTCGATCCGCACATTCAGCCCCGCCGCGCGCCAGCCCTCCACCAGGATCTGCGCCGTGGCCACCTGGTTGGTGTAGTAGTTGCTCAGCAGCCGGTAGGGGATCGGCTCGCCCTTGTAGCTCGCCTCCCGCAGCAGGCGCCGCGCCTCCGCCATATCGAAGCGCGGGCACTCCCAATCCGCCAGCATCATCGGCCCATAGAACTCGAACTGCATGCCCTTCGGCACCGGCGCCTGCCCGCCCCACAGCGCCTGGGAGATCGCCGCGCGGTCGATGGAATGCGTCAGCGCGCGCCGCACCCGCGCATCGCGCAGCACGGCATGCGTCTTGTCGAAGGCCGTCACGCGGTGGTTGGCGATGGCGCGCCCCACCACCTCATGCCGCGCGCTCGCCTGCACCACGGGAACCTGGTCCGGCGGCAGGTCGCAGGCGAAGTCGAACTCGCCCGTGCGCAGCCCGTTCACCCGCGCCGCCACCTCCGGCACCTGCACGAAGCGGATGCTCCGCAGCGGCGGCCGCCCGGCCCAATGCTCGTCGAAGGCCTCCAGCAGTAGATAGGATTCCGCCCGGTACTCCGCCACGCGATACGGGCCGCTGCCCACCGGCCGCCGCGCCCAGCCCAGCCAGTCCGGCGCCGCCTCGAAGGCCTGGCGGGAGATGATGGCGGCAGCCGGCCGCGCCAGCCGCCCCTCCAGCGTCACATCCGGCGTGCGGTTCACCAGCCGCACCGTGCGCGCATCCACCACCTCCATCCGCTCGAAGCCGGGGAAGGCGAGCTTCGCGATGGCCGGCACCTCCGGCGGCGGCTCCTTCGTGCCCGCGCCGGAGGTGGTGGAGGTGAACATCCCGCCCGCCGGCACGGCGGCATTCCCGCGGCCCCACATGTGCTCCGCGCCGAAGGTGAAGGCGACATCCTCCGCCGTCACCGCCCGGCCGTCATGGAAGCGCGCCTCCCGCAGCCGTAGCTCCAGCCTCCGCTCATCCACGCGTCGCCAGGATTCCGCCAGCGCCGGGCGCAGCGAGAGGTCGCCGACCCAGTCCAGGTCGATCAGCGGCTCCAGGAAGCTCGCTACCACCCGCGTCATCACGTTGGACTGCTCGCGCAGCGGCTCCAGCGTGTTGGAGGTGCTGATGCTCTGCACCGCCACCGTGATGGCGGGCCGCTGATCCGCCTGGGCAATCGCGAAACGGGGCAGCGCCAGCGCGGAAAGCCCCGCCAGCCCAAGCCGGCGGCGCGTCGGGAGAAAGGAGGTCACGTTCGCTCATCCATCGGGGGGATGGCGGGTTTCTCGGCCAGCCCGACCGTGGCGATCCCGCGCGCCGGGATGAAGCTTCGGTGTCCGATCCGTGGCCGCCTCGTTCCACCCCGCGCTGGCCTTAGCCCGCGCCCCTATCCAGCATTGGGCTCCGGCACCCGCAGCGGCTCCGCCCCACCACCGCCCGAAGCCCCGAGCGCCGGCATGATCCCCTCCGCCAGCAGTGCGTGCAGAGAGGCCATGTGCACGGGGTCGCGCGGCGCCGCGGGGTCCGAAAGCATCACCACGCAAAGAGCCATCTCCGGCACGACATAGAGCATCTGCCCGCCATAGCCCCAGGCGAAATACACCGGCATCCCGCGCGCCTCGCCGATCCACCAGCCATAGCCATAGAGCTGCCCGCTCCAGGCCGAGCGCGTGCGCGGCACCCAGCTCTCCGCGATCCAGGCGGCGGAGATCACCCGCGCCCCGTTCCACATCCCGCCCTGCCGGTAGCACTCGCCGATCCGCAGCAGCGCCCGCGGCGCCAGGCGCATGTCGTTCCCGCCATAATACCGCCCCTGCGGATCGCGCGGCCAGGGCGGCACCGCGATGCCCAGCGGCCCGCCCAGCCAGTCCCGCGCCAGCTCCAGCAGGCTCCGCCCCGCCGCCCGCGCCAGCGCCGCACCCAGCAGATGGGTGGAGCCGGTGGAATACTGCATCCCGCTCCCCGGCTCCTCCACGAAGGGCCGCGTCAGCGCATAGGCCACCGGGTCCCGCGCCGCCGCCCAGCCGCCGTAATTCGCACCGGAGGTTCGCTCCAGCCCGGCCCGCATGGTCAGCAGATGCCCGATGGTGATCGCCTCCACCCGCGGGTCCAGCCCGGAAGGGCGCGGCCCGAGCAGGGGCAACACCGGCTGGTCCACCCCGCGCAGCACGCCGCGTGAAATCGCGCAGCCCACCAGGGCGGAAAGCACGGTCTTGGAGGCCGACTTGATGTTGTGCGGCTGTTCCAGCGGCGGCCCGCGGAACTGCCGTTCCGCCAGCACCCGCCCCTCCTGCGCCACCGTCACGCTGTGCAGCCGCGGCAGCGTCGCCGCGTCCCGCAACACGGCATCCAGCGCCGAGGCAGCGGCCGGGTGGGAGAGAAGAAGAAGGGGAAGGCCCAGCAGGCCACGGCGGGGCGAGGCGGACATGCCGCCCCCAGATGGGCCCGCCCCGGGGCTGGGCACAGCCACCGAGATCATCCGTTACGCCCAACAGGCAACGCGCCGGCCCCCTCGAGGGGACCGGCGCGCGAAACGCCCGAAGGAACGGCAGGCGCTCAGATGATGCGCAGGCGCCCCAGCAACCAGCCGAAGCCCACCGCGATGGCGGCCGCCGTCAGCGGCTGGTCGCGGATGTAATCCTCCAGCTGCCCGATCTGGTTCTGCACTTCGCCGCGCGCCTGGTTCGCCTGGCCGCGCCCCTGCGTCCGCTTGTCGCCGACCAGGCTGCCGATCCCTTCCTGCACCTCGCCCGCCGCCTGCTTGCCGGCGCCGATGATCCGATCGCTGTCCATCTGTCTCTCCTCATCCCCAAGGGGTGATCCGTTGGGCCGCGGCGCCGTGCGCCGGCCCGCGGGGGTGGAAACGTGGGGAGGGGGCGCGGGTTGTGGGGCAAATGAATCGCCCGGCCGAAGCCGGAGCCAAAGACAGGGCCGGCCGCCCCAGGGGGTTGGGGCGGCCGGGCTCACGGGGCGGGGAAGGGGAGGGAGGGAGAGGGGGAGATCCTCCCCGCCCCGCACCCCGGAGGCTGGTTCAGGCCCGGGCGTCAGGCGCCCTGGCGGGACATGTCGAAGTTGGCGCCCTGGTTGCTGGCGCCGGCCAGCGGCGTGCGGCTCGCATCCGCCTGGCTGAAGGCACCCGAGGCGGTCGGGCCGGAGACATAGTCGCCCTCGGCGAAGGAGGGGGCGGCCACACCCGCGACCAGGGCGGTGGCGAGGCTCAGCGTGGCGATCATCTTGCGCATGGGAGGTTCCCTTTCAGCTCTGTGTTCCGCGGCAGGGGCGCCGCTTCCGTGACCCAGAAACTGATCCCTCCCGCCCCGAACCTCCAATGCCGACCGGCTATGCTCTCCATTCCGCCCGGGCATTGTCCGCGCGCCCCGGCCGAACCGGCCCCCCTCCCGCACCCCCTCGCCCCATGGCAGGGTCGCCCGCCATGCCCATCCTCCGCGAACGCCGCTTCCTCGTCCTCCTCGCCCTCGGCTTCTCCGCCGGCGTGCCCCTGCCCCTGGTGGCCGGCCAGGTGCTGCGCCAGTGGTTCACCGAAAGCGGCATCTCCCTCACCGATATCGGCCTCACCGCCCTCATCGGCCTCGCCTATTCGCTGAAGTTCCTCTGGTCCCCCGCGCTGGACACGGTGGCGCCCCCCTTCCTCTCCCGCCTCGGGCGGCGGCGCGGCTGGCTGCTGCTCATCCAGCCCTTCCTTATCCTCGCCATCCTCGCCACCGGCTTCAGCAACCCCGCCACCGGCCCGCTCGGCACCGCCGCCCTGGCCGCGCTGGTCGCCTTCCTCTCCGCCAGCCAGGACATCGTGGTGGACGCCCACCGCATCGAGATCCTGGAGGAGAAGGAACAGGGCTACGGCCTGGCCTGCTACATCTGGGGCTACCGCCTGGCCCTGCTCGCCAGCGGCGGCGGCACGCTCTGGATGGTGGGCGCCCTCGGCTGGGGCGGCGCCTATGCCTATGCCGCCGCGCTGATGCTCGTCGGCGTCGCCGCCACCCTCGCCTCGCGCGAAGCCCCGGCCCCGGCCACCCAGCACGTCCCCTGGGCCACCCGCCTCAACGTCTCGGTCGTGCAGCCCTTCGCGGATTTCATGCGCCGCCCGCTCTGGCTCGCCATCCTGCTCTTCATCGCCCTCTTCAAGCTCGGCGAGGCGCTGGCGGGCATCATGACCACGCCCTTCTACCGCTCACTCGGCTTCAGCCGGGAGGACGTGGCGGCGGTCGCCACCGTCTTCGGCCTCTTCGCCACGCTGGGCGGCGCGCTCGCCGGGGGCTGGGTGGTCGCCCGCCTCGGCACCGCCCGGGCCCTGGTCGTCACCGGCCTGGGCCAGATGCTCTCCAACCTCATGTACGTCGCCCTCGCCCATGCGGGGCACGACTACCCCATGCTCTGGGCCCAGGTCGGCATCGAGAACTTCACCGACGGCCTCGCGGACGCCGCCTTCGTCACCTACCTCTCCAGCCTCACCAGCCGCGCCTTCACCGCCACGCAATACGCGCTGCTCTCCTCCCTGGCCGCCGTCCCGCTCCGCACCCTCGGCGCCTCCTCGGGCTGGCTCGCGGAATCCCTGGGCTGGCCGGGCTTCTTCCTGATGACCACCGCCGCCGCGCTCCCGGCCATGGCCATCATGGTCTTCCTCCTCTGGCGCCTGCCGCCCCCCGAGCCCGCCCGCGCCGTGGAACCCGTGCTTTGACGGAGGGCCGCCCCTCAACCCGCCCCTCCACGCGCGCCTCCACTCCCTGGCGCGTCCTCGCTTGGCTGGCCGCCCATGGCCCGCAGCGCCTGGGCGCGCAGGACTTCGCGCGCCTCGCCGGCCTCCTCCTGGCCGCCACCGCCGTCCTCGCCTTCGCGGGCCTGGCGGGGGAGGTGCTGGAAGGCGAAACCCTCGCCTTCGACCGTGCGATCCTCCTCGCGCTCCGCAACCCCGCGGACCCCGCCGACCCCATCGGCCCCACCTGGCTCGAGGAGGTGGCGCGCGACATCACCGGCCTCGGCAGCCATGTCATCCTCATCGGCCTCACCCTGGCCGTCACGGGCTACCTCGCCCTCATCCGCAAGCGCGCCGCCGCCCTCCTCGTCCTCGCCTCCATCGGCGGCGGCACCGCCCTCAGCGCGGGGCTGAAAACCCTCTTCCAGCGCCCGCGCCCAGACCTCGTCCCCCACGCCGTCGAGGTCTACACGGCCAGCTTCCCCAGCGGCCACGCCATGCTCTCGGCCGTCACCTATCTCACCCTCGGCGTCCTCATCGCCCAGGTGGAGGCCCGCTGGCGCACCCGCGGCTACGTCCTCTTCCTCGCCATCCTCACCACCCTCCTGGTCGGCGCCAGCCGCGTCTATCTCGGCGTCCACTGGCCCACCGACGTGCTGGCCGGCTGGTGCCTCGGCGCCGCCTGGGCCCTGCTCTGCTGGCTCGCCGCCCTCACCCTCCAGCGCCGCGGCCAGGTGGAACCCCCGGACAACACCACCCCATGAACACCGCCTATCTCTGGACGCCGCTGCTCCTCATCGGCTCGAACGTGCTGATGACCTTCGCCTGGTACGGCCACCTCAAGCAGCCCTCCTGGCCACTCTGGCTCGCGGTCCTCGCCTCCTGGGGCATCGCCTTCTTCGAATACTGCCTCGCCGTCCCCGCCAACCGCATCGGCTACGGCACCTTCACCGGCCAGCAGCTCAAGGTGATGCAGGAGGTGATCACCCTCTTCGTCTTCGCCGGCTTCTCCGTCGCGGTGCTCGGCGAACCCCTGCGCTGGAACTACCTCGCCGCCATGCTCTGCCTCGTCGCGGCCGTGGGGTTCATCTTCCTGAAGGTGGAGTGACGGAGGCCCCCCCCCTCCACCCGCCAAGGGCCTGAGGCCCTTGGAACCCCATCGGACTGCCGTGGATACGATGGCCGAAGGGGTTTCTGGTTGCTGCGCGCTTTTCGGGAACCCTGCGGCCGCTGATCGGTCTCAAGGCCCTCGCCAACAGCTCCTGAAACGCCCTCTAAAACAGGGCGCCCTGACTGACAGGGTCGAGGCGGATTACCCCGTTAATTAGCCAAGTGTCCGGGTAAAGTGAGTGAGTGCCCATAGCCAACAGCATGCCCCTGGCCGGGTACTCTTGGCCGAATACCCGCTGCATCTCTGCAAGTGCGCTCGCTTCGCCCATCCTCGACCGCCAATGATAGAAAGTCGCCTCAATTTCCCAGTCCTGGCAGGTGCCCCGGCGTGGGCCGTCATCGGTCTCGTAGTGGTAGCGGAACCTGTAGGGGCAGGGCTGATACGGGATTAGAGGGCGACTGTTGAAGAGATCCTCCTGATTGTGCATGGCTGTGAAGGCCGCGCGCTCGCGGTCCAGATCACCGTCGCTTTTTCGCTCGAAGGAGAAGTCGGTGACGCGGGCGCTTAGCAGAGCAAGGCTCCGGCCGGCCGCCCGCTCCCGCTGCAGGCTGGTCACGACCCTCGCGGCCAGGAAGCGCTGCCGCTCGGATGGCTTTAGCTCTCCAATCAGCCGGATGCTGTCCTGATCAATCCGCCTACTTTCCGGCCTCGGATCATCGTTGGGTAGCCGCCATCGAAAGCGAATCCGATCCCAGCGGCCGAACTTCTTGCCCTCGTCCAGTGTCCGGAAAGCTACCGGGTAGAGGCGAAGCCAGTTGCCCTGGATATCGATGCCGGCGCAACAAACCGTCTCGCCGTGCTTCTGCCCCATCTGTGGGGCGGCCTTGATGATAACTATCGCCTCAGCTTCACCCGACTTCTGCGGGGTTTTGTTCATTGCTGCCTCGGACGCTGGACCTCTCCGAGGCCAGTGTCACACGGAGGTGAGAGACCCTAAAGCCCTGCCTAACTGCCATTTCGGCCGCTACAACAGCCCTGTGGCAGGCCTCGTGCTCTCTTTCGAAGCAGAGCAGGCAGCTAGGCAGCGCACTAGCCAGCCCGCCAGCCTCGGCAAGGGCCGCCTGGGCAGGTTGCCCTTGTAGGTGCCGACCGTAGATCCGCAGGAAGCCTCGATGATCCCCACGCCGAGCTGCGTCCCTGCCGGGCTTAGGGTCGCCGAGATCTCTCAGGTGCCGGTACCGGATCCCCTCTTTCTCTAGGGCGGCGCCGAGCGCCACCTTGGAGAAGCCCGCTTTGCGAGATTGAGGAAGCTCCCGTACGTCGAGAACCTGTTCAACTCCAGCGGCCACGAGCGTAGCCAGGAAGGATGTAAGGTCAGCCCCCTCGTAGCCGATGGTGAAGAGCTTCCGGTGCGGCAAGGCCAATCCCTCAGATGGGGTGGTAGGGCGAGGGCGAGCCTCAGGTAGCAAGCCGGTACCAGCCCGAGCAATACCGATAAGGGCCTATGCCGTCCGCCAGCCAGAGCGGCGAACAGACCGCCCCCCCAAAAAAACCCCCTTGCAGAAAGATGGAGGTTTATCCATCTTAGCAGCTGATCCGGGCCCCTCTGGCGACCCGGCGGCCCCGCGCCTCCTGGGAAAACCCCGGCGGCCGGCCCAGCCGCCACCGCGATGTCGGATCGACTTCTCGCGCAATCGGGCCCGGTGCGCACCTCAAGCGACGTTCGCAGCCACCGCTGCGTCCCGCTGCCGGCCGGGCCCCCTTCCTTGAGGAGCCGTACCGGTGGAAGCCTCGCTCACATTCTGGATCGTCTTCAACGCAGCCGTGCTGGGGCTGCTCCTGCTCGACCTCGGCGTCTTCGCGAAACGGGACGCCAATGGCGACCCGGCCCCCGTGCCGGTGAAGACCGCCATCATCAAGTCGGCCGCCTACATCACCCTCGCCGTCGCCTTCTTCTTCTGGCTCCGCATGAGCTATGGCGAAACGCCCGAGATACGCAGCGCAAAAAGCCTGGAATTCCTGACAGGCTACGTCATCGAGTGGTCGCTCTCGGTCGACAACATCTTCGTCTTCATCCTGCTCTTCGCGAAGTTCGGCGTCCCCGCCGCCTACCAGCACCGCGTGCTCTTCTGGGGCATCCTCGGCGCCCTGGTCATGCGCGGCATTATGATCCTCGTCGGCACCGCGCTGATGCGCGAGTTCGACTGGATCATGATCGTCTTCGGCCTGTTCCTCATCTGGAGCGGCTGGAAGATGCTGCGCGCGGCGGATGAGGAGGAGGACCCCACCGACAGCCCCATCCTCCTCTGGCTGCGCCGCCGCCTGCCCGTCACGGACGGCTTCCGCGGCAACGCCTTCACCGTGCGGGAAGCGGGCAAGCTGATGATCACGCCGCTCGCCCTCGTGCTCATCCTGGTGGAGCTGACGGACCTTCTCTTCGCGCTCGACAGCATCCCCGCCATCTTCGCGGTCTCGACCGACCCGTTCATCGTCTACACCGCGAACGTCTTCGCCATCCTCGGCCTGCGCGCCATGTACTTCGCGCTGGCCGGCATCATCCATCGCTTCAAGTACCTGAAGCACGGCCTCTCGATCGTGCTGATGATCGTGGGCGCGAAGATGCTCGCCAACTGGTTCGCGGGCGGCAAGGCGGTGCCGGTGGAATACGCGCTGGTGCTCACCGCCATCATCATCGCGGGCTCCATCGCCCTCTCGCTGTGGAAGACCCGCAACAACCCGGCCCTGGAGGAGGTTCCCCCCATGGCCGAGCCGCCCCGCGGCTGACCGGATCGGGCCGGGGAGCGATCCCCGGCCCCTTCCCCCCTTGCCGTCCCCCCCGCCTTGCCGCCCCCCCGGCTTGCCGCCCTGGGGGGGCGAGCGCAGCCTGCCAGGCCGGAGGCCCGCCATGTTCACCCGTCTCGCCATGATCCAGGACGACCTTCGCGCCCGCCTCGCGGAGCCGCACCGCGCCTATCACGGCCAGGACCATATCGATTCCCTGCTGGCCCAGCTCCAGGCCGACCCCTCCGTCTTCCAGGCGCCGGAAGCGGTCGAGCTCGCCATCTGGTTCCACGACGCCGTCTACATGCCCGGCGCGCCGGACAATGAGCGCCGGAGCGCCGCCCTGCTTCGCCATGCGCTGGACGGCCTGGCCGCGCCCGCGCTGGTCCAGGCCGCCGAGGCCATGGTCCTCGCCACCGAGCGCCACGCCGTCCCGCCCGGCCTGCCCGCCCCCCTCGCCGCCGACCTCGCGGCCTTCCTCGACCTCGACCTGTCGATCCTCGGCGCCCCGCCGCAGGAATACGACCGCTACGCGGCCGCCGTGGCCCGGGAATTCCAGCCCGTCGCGGGCAAGGAGGGCTACCGCCAGGGCCGCGCCGCCTTCCTCCGCCAGGCCCTGCTCCGGGAAACTCCCCTCTTCCACACCGCGCCCGCCCGCGCCGCGCTGGAGGATGCCGCGCGGGCCAACATGCAGCGGGAGCTCGACGCGCTGGCCTGACGGCGCGGGCCAGCGGCCAGGGCGCGGGCTACTCCTCCTCCTCCCCCCCGCCCGCCTGCTCCGGCCCGCGCTCCAGCCGGCTGCGCACGGCCGTCAGCTCCTCCATCCACCGGTCCAGCATCGCCCGCAGCCCCTCGGGCGTCACGCCCTCCACGCTGTCCAGGCGGGAAACGACCACGCGCTTCTCCTCGGGCAACTCCACCCGCGCCCAGCGCGTCAGCCCATGCAGCGCCAGCGCCAGCGCCAGGGCATCCCCCTCCTCCACGTTGATGGCCAGGGAGAAGACGATGGTCCCGTAATGCCAAGCCATCGCCGGCGGGTCCTCCTCCTCCACCGGGTCCATCAGCTCCACCTGGAAGGGCAGGGGCGCGCCATGCTGCACCAGGAAGGCCGGCGCCTCGTCGTCGTCCTCCGGCTCCCCCTCCACGATCTCCAGCCCCGCCTCGCGCAGCAGCCCCTCCACATGGATCGGCCGCAGCCCCTCCAGGAAGGCCTCCGCCTCCCGCAGCGCCGTCTCATGGATCACGGAAGCCTGCAGCGGCACGCTCGGGTCCCAGCCGAACCCCTCCGCCAGCGCCTCCAGCGCCATCCGGGCGAGGGAGGCGCAACCGGCCTCGTCCAGCGGCGGCAGGTCCTTGGACCAGTCCTCCCGCCCATGCGGCGCCAGCGTCAGCCCCAGCCCCTTGAACAGGCCCGCCCGCTTGCGCGCCGAAACCGGCAGCCGCGCGAACACCCCCTTGGGCGCGAAGCGGCCGGAAGCCACCTCCACCGCGCTGCTCGCATAGGGGGCGGAAAACACCTGCGCATAGGCCGCCTCCCCCACCCCCGGCATCATGGCCGAGACGGTGAGGAACCGCATGTCCCCCAGCGCCCAGGAGGTCCCCTCCTCCTGCGGATCCCATAGGCAGGTGGACATGATCGCCCGGGTCAGCTTGCGCAGCACCTCGGCCTGCGTGGCCCGGCTTCCCCCGCGATGCAGGGTCCAGCCACGGGCGCGTCGTTCCATCGTCATGCCGCGTATTGTTTGCCCTGCCGGGCGCGGCGCCAAGTGGCCCCAGGCCATAGGCCGGGGGAAACCACCGGCCCCAACCACCGGCATCCCCGGGCGGGGCGCCCGCCCAGGGACCCGCGAGGCGCCCCCTAATCCGCCCGCAGGTTGGTCTCGCGGATCACCCGCGCCCAGCGCTCGGTCTCCGTCGCCATCAGCCCGCTCAGCGCCTCGGCCGTCAGCACCGGGGCGATCTGCATCCCCTGGCTCTCCAGGAAGCCCCGCGTCTCCGCCTGCGCCAGCGCCGTGGCGAAGGCCGTCCGCAGCCGCTCCCGCGCCGCCACCGGCGTCGCCGCCGCCGCCACCAGCCCGAAGAAGACCGAGGCGTCGTAGCCCGCCAGCCCCTGCTCGGCCACCGTGGGCAGGTCCGGCAGCACCGCCGAACGCTCCAGCGTCGTGATCCCCAGCGCCCGCACCCGCCCGCCCTGCACATGCGGCAGGGCGGTCAGCACGTCGGTGAACACCATGGCGATATGCCCGGCCAGCAGGTCGTTCAGCGCCGGCCCCGTGCCCCGGTAGGGAATGTGCTCGATCGTCGTCCCCGCCATCGTGTTGAACAGCGCCCCCGCCAGATGCGACGACGCCCCGTTCCCCGAGGAGCCGAAGGAAAGCCGCTCCCGCTTCGAGAGCGCGATCAGCTCCGGCACGTTGCGCGCGGGCACGCTGGCATTCACCGCCAGCACGTTCGGAATCCGCCCGAGCGGCGCGACTGGCGCGAAATCCTTCGCCGGGTCGTAGGACTGGCCGGGATAGAGCATCCGGTTGATCGCCAGCGGCCCCGAGGTCCCGAACAGGATCGTGTGCCCGTCCGGCGCGCTCCGCGCCACGAACTCCGCCCCGATATTCCCGCCGGCCCCGGCGCGGTTCTCCACCACCACCGGCTGCCCCAGCCCCTCGCCCAGGCTCACCGCCAGCCGCCGCGCGATCAGGTCGGTCGGCCCGCCCGGCGCGAAGGGCACCACCAGCAGCACCGGCCGCGCGCCCGGCTGCGCCAGCGCCGGCCGCGCCAGCGGCAACAGCGCCCCGGCGCCCAGCAGTCCCCGCCGCCCGAAAATCCCGTTCATCATGCCGTCCCTCATGCCGTTCCTCCCTGGGGCGCGCCGGGATCGTTCAGCATGTCCCGGAGCATCGCCGTGTCGTCAGCCGTTCCGTCATCGAGGCCGCCACCGAGGCCCCCACCCAGGCCAGGGTCGAGCGGATCGCGCGGCAGCACGCGGTGGCGCAGCACCAGCCGCGCCAGCGCCAGCCGCTCCGGCATCCCCAGCCGCGCCGCCTCCCAGGCCATCCCCGCCGCGGAGGCGACGTGATACAGCGCCGAGGCCGCCTGCCGCGCCAGGGCGGGGTCCGCCTGCGCCGCCTCGGCCAGCGCCACCGCCCGCTCCAGCGCCGGCCCCGCCTCGGGCAGCGCCTCGTTGTTGCCCAGCAACCCGCGCAGATGGTCGCGCAGCACCGGCAGCGACCCCTCCCGCGCCGCCGCCCGCAGCACGTCGAGCGCGACGATGTTGCTCGTCCCCTCCCAGATGCTGCCGAGATGCGCATCCCGCAGCAGCCGGGCATCCGACCACTCCTCGATGTAGCCGCAGCCCCCGCGCACCTCCATCGCATCGCCCGTCACGCGCCGCGCGTCGCGGCAGGCGCGGAACTTCAGCAGCGGCGTCAGGATCCGCAGCAGCGCATAGGCGCCCTCCTCCCCCGCATCCGCGCGCCGCAGCGCCTCCGCGGTCTGGAACACCATCGTCCGCGCCTGCTCCGTCGGCAGCAGCATCTTCGCCAGCTGCCGCCGCATCAGCGGCATCTCCACCAGCCGCTTGCCGAAGGCCACGCGCCGGTGCGCGATGAACAGCGCCTCCGTCACCGCGCGCCGCATCAGCCCCGCCGCGCGCACGCCGTTCGAAAGGCGGGAGTTGTTCACCATGTCCGCCATCTGCCGGAACCCGGCCTCCGGCTCCCCCACCAGCCAGGCCACGGCGCCATTCATCGAAACCTCGCCGCTCGCCATCGAACGCGTGCCCAGCTTGTCCTTCAGCCGCACGATGCGATGGTGGTTCGGCGTCCCGTCCGGCAACACGCGCGGCAACAGGAACAACGAGACGCCCCGCAGCCCCGGCGCGCCGCCCTCCCGCCGCGCCAGCACCATCGCCAGCTCCGCATCGGGGTTGGAGCAGAACCACTTGTCCCCCGTCAGCGCCCAGGTCCCGTCCTCGCGCGGTGCCGCCCGCACCACCGTCGCGGCAATGTCCGACCCCGCGCCCTGCTCGGTCATGAACATCGCGCCCTGGTGCAGCGCATCCAGGTCCTGGCTCGTCAGCGCCGGCAGGTAGCGCGCCACCAGCGCGGGGTCGCCGAACTTCCGCAGCGTGCGCGTCAGGCTGTCCGTCATGCTCACCGGGCAGCACAGGCCGAACTCCGCCTGCACGAACAGATAGGTCAGCAGGTACTTCGCCGCCGGCGGCATCGGCGCGTCCCAGCCCAGCACCCCGCCCCGGTGCGACAGCGCGGCCAGCCCGAACTCGCCGAAGGCCAGCCGCTCCATCTCCCGATAGGCCGGGTGATACGCCACGGCCTGCACGTCCTCGCCACGCCGGTTGCGCGGCCGCAGCACGGGCGGGTTCCGGTCCGCCTCCATCGCCAGCTCGTCCAGCACGCCGCCCGCCAGCCCGCCCAGCCGGTCCAGATGCGGCGCCAGATGCGCGGCAAGATCGCCGGGCAGATAAAGCCCCGCCATCCGCCCGAGCATCGGATCCGCGCGGAACAGGTTGAGCCCAGCGCTGTCCGGAATCGCCTCGGCACCGGCCGGCGGGCCGGGGGGACGGATATGCATGGCGCTTCCTCACATTCTGGGCCGGCCGCGCGCGGGCGCCGCCGGCACCCCAGAGGCTGGCCATCCCGCCCCGCCGCGCCAATCGATTTGTTCGGATAGGCGGTTGAGCTAAACTCAACGACCATGACCTACCGGCGCCTGCCCTCCCTGGTCGCCCTCCGCAGCTTCGAGGCGGCGGCCCGCCACGCCAGCGTCACCCGCGCGGCGGGGGAACTCGCCGTCACCCCCGGCGCCGTCAGCCGCGGCGTCCGCGCGCTGGAGGAAGAACTGGGCACCGCCCTCTTCACCCGCGCCCCCGCCGGCCTCGCCCTCACCCCCGCCGGCGAAGCCCTCTTCGCCGCGGCGCGTGACGGGCTGGACCGCATCGCCGCCGGCCTCGTCGCCATGCGCCACGCCGCCCCCGCCCGCCGCCTCCGCCTCGGCGCCTACACCCTCTTCGCCAGCCGCTGGCTCATCCCCCGCTGGTCCCGCCTCCGCCAACGCCACCCGGCCCTCGAGATCGACCTGCAAACCGGCGCCGACCCGCTCGAACTCCTCCCCGGCGCCTTCGACGCGGTCATCGCCGTCACCGACGGCCGACCGCGCCCCGGCCTCGTCTCCCTGCCGCTCGTGCCCATCGAAATGATGCCGGTCTGCGCCCCCTCCCGCCTCCCGCAATTCGACTGGCGCCGCACCCCCCTCCTCCACTCCCGCCAACGCCCGGATGACTGGCCCCGCTACCTCGCCGCCGCCGGAATCGAAGGGCCGGACCCCACCGCCGGCCCCCGCTTCGAAAGCATCGCCCTCTCGCTGGATGCCGCGGCCGAAGGGCTCGGCGTCGCCCTCGCCATCCACGCCCTGGTCGGCCAGGACCTCGCCACCGGCCGCGTCGCCTCACCCCACCCCTTCCGCCGCCCCACCTCCCGCCACTTCACCCTCCTCCACCGCACCGAACGCGAACACGACCCCGCCCTGCGCGCTCTCAAGACCTGGCTCGCCGAGGAGGCGGGCAGCGCAGGACCCCCCGGAGAGGGCGCCGCCCTCTCCGGACCTCTCCCGCCAGGAGCCTGAGGCTCCTGGACCTGCATCGGACTGCCGTGGATGCCCCGGATCGGTGGGGTCTCGGATTGGGGGTGGTTTCCCGCCCCTAACGTCACCTGAACTCCTAGATCTCAGGCGCAGGTTAGCCCCGCTAAGGCGACAGCTACAAACACGACGATCAAGATCGCCTTCATTCAACTGCCCGTGCGACGGCTCACAAAGCTCGCCGGGATGTGATTGAATCGTGAGCAGAATCTCAACTTTTGCACAAACGCTGCGTTATATTCCTGATTCGAGACAACCGGGAGGGACGAGTCGGGATGAGCTGCTGAAGGACAATCTCCCCTTTGTACTAGGCGAAAGCCAGGGCTCGCACGCGCGCTATCGCGTCCTCGGGATGGCGAGCGACGATGTCTAGCCCCCATCGCTTTCCTTCGTGACCGTACTCGAAAGAGTACGTGTGATATCTCACGGCATCAACAAGGATTTTATCCATGTACTTCACCATTAATAAGAATGCTGCAGGTTACTATTATTGGAACCTGAAGGCCGCCAATCACGAGATCATCGCGCAAAGCGAGACTTACGTGAGCAAGGCTGGTTGCCAGAACGCAATCAACCTTGTTAAGTCAACAAACATTTCTACGCCGACCCGCGACAATACCAACTAAGATCCGAGTTGGTGAGTGATTTTTGAGTTACTCACCGACTTTTCAATCTTTCTGATGGAAGGTCCATGCGATAAGTTTATCTGTTTAGTCGCAACCTCAGCGCTCCGGGCCAGGGTTAGAAACCTCAACGGGGTGCGTTTTGGTAGACCCGAAAAAGACCGTGGTGCTTCTGCAGCCGCCGGAACGCAGGGGTGAGATCGTGTGGAAGCCTGTTCCACTTTACATGAGTTGTAGATGCGGCGTCCGGCCTAACAGGTCGCTGAATTACTCGGCGTTCTGGAGCGTTTTCCCGTCGGAGGGACCAGCGGCTTTGCGCGTCCGGCCCGTTCCTACGAGCGGCATGGACGCCGGATGCCGGTTTTCGGCTTCATGCTGCCAGCAGCCGGGGCAGTCGGGCCAGGTTGTTGGCGACCATCGTCAGGATGAAGCGGGATCGCACGCGTTCGATGCGACGATAGACGGTCTGGGCCATGCCGCCGACGGTCTTGGCCCAGCCGAAAGCCTCCTCGATGCGCTTGCGGTGTTTCTGGGACAGGGCATGG
>NZ_FQZF01000057.1 GCF_900141905.1 Muricoccus roseus
CAAGCTAATCGAACGCAGGCCACTCCAAAGGCGCCCGAAGGCTTTCGGCCTCAGCCGATATGCGGTATTAGCCCCAGTTTCCCAGGGTTGTCCCCCACCTCATGGACATGTTCCTACGCGTTACTCACCCGTCCGCCACTGACATTGCTGCCCGTGCGACTTGCATGTGTTAAGCATGCCGCCAGCGTTCGCTCTGAGCCAGGATCAAACTCTCAAGTTCATCAACCCAACCAAGCCCTAAAGCTCAGCTAAGCCAATGCTCATCGACCAAAGCTCCGCTCACCATTCTCGACATCTCCCCATGAACACTCAGCCACACATACCTCACGGCATGTGAAACCTCGTCCCCATGAAAGATCATCATCTTCCAAAAGACAGATGCAATTGTCAGAGAACAAAAGTAACCATGCCAACCAGCCCGAAGGCGGCGCCAAAGTCACCTTATCGCCCCGCATTTCTGCAGAGCGACGATCCGCGCCCGAAGGCACAAAGATCTGGATTTGCAGCGATCAGACACCGAACCCAGCTAATCCAGCGAGGAACAAGTCCTCGCCGCCAGCTGGAAAAGAGCGTCCGCCTTGCTGCGGGGCGCCGTATCTAGCGCTTCAGCGCACCCGATGCAAGACCCTTTTTCGGTCTTCGGCGGAGGCGGAAACCGTCTCGCCGGGAGGACTGATATCGTGCCGGAGGGGCCCGATTTCAACTCTCCGAAGCAGGTGCGATGGAGTGCCATCGCGTCGCGGAGCGGGCAGATAGGCCCCTTCGGAGCCCCGCGCAACCCCTTTCGTGAAGTTTTCATCTCAGCCCTTCGCGGGTGGGCCGGGCCGCTGTCCGCCATTCTTCGCGCCGGCGCGAGCCAGGCCGTTGCTCCGGAACCGCCCGGGCGCACCACCCCGCCGCCGGGCCGGCATGTCGCCACCGGCAGAGACGGCCCGGGCCCGGCCACTCGGAAGGGCGGAGAGAACCGCCTCGATCCACTCGTTCAGCCGCCGGCTCTCGGCGAGGGCCCCTTCGATGTCGCGATAGGTGTCGGGAAAGCGCAGGGCCATCCAGCGCCAGGCGACCAGGCGGCGGTGCACCCGCTCGGCCAGTTGCAGCGCGTCCTGCCCGGCGCGGTCGGGCGCGGGGAGGCGGCCGGCCTTGGGGGGCGGCACGGCCATGCCGAGCGAATGCTCCACCGCCCAGTCCGACAGCCGGGCGATTCCCTCATCGCGCTCGTCCACCGGGCACATCGCATAGGTCCACCGGTCCATCAGGGATAGCTCCCTCACGCCGTCCACGGCCGCCGCGATGGCCATCTGGGTGGAGAGGTCGCCGAGGCGGTAGTTCGGGTCGTCCCGCCGCAGCACGGCACGCTCGATACGCCGGAGCGTGCCGAACAGGCTGTCCGTGCCCATCTCGGCGGCCACGGCCGCCACGATCTCCGCATCGGGGGCCACGGGGGGCCGCAGGTCCTCCGGCGCGGTCGGAGCCGCCTTCAGCGCCCGGGCGATGTCCCGGGGGTCGCCCCCGCGCTCCAGCACGGCCACGATTCCCTCCGCATGCTCCCCCCCGAAGCGGCCCGCACGGCCGCCGATCTGCTTGATCTCCTGGACCGTGAGCGGGCGGTCCTCCTTACCGTCGTATTTGGTGAGGGCGGAGAAGACGACGCGGCGCAGCGGGCCGATGTTCAGCCCCATGCCGATCGCGTCGGTGGCCACCAGCACCTCCGCCTCGCCCTCCCGGAAGCGCCGGGCCTCGGCTCGCCGCACGGTGGGGCCGAGCGCGCCATAGACCACCGCCACGGTACGGCCCCGGCGCAGCAGCTCGGCGCGCAGCGCGAAGACCTCGCGGCGGGAGAAGGCAATGACGGCGTCGCCGCGCCCGATCTCCGCCAGGGGAACCGGCACCGGAGCGGCGGAGAGCGGTCCCATCCGCTCCAGCCGCACCTCCTCCAGCGGGTCGCCACAAAGCTGGGCGATGCGGCGGATCATGGGCGCGGCATCCGGCGCGCCGAGCACGATCACCTGGCGCGCGGGCACGCCCATCAGCGCCGCGGTCCAGGCCGCGCCGCGCTCGGGGTCGGCCAGCATCTGGATCTCGTCGATCACCGCGACATCGACTGGGTTGGTGAAGGGGCACATCTCCACCGTCGCCGCCGTGTGCCGGCTGCCCGGGACGCGGATCCGCTCCTCCCCCGTGGAGAGGGAGGTGGGCACGCCGCGCGCCTCCAGCGCCTCCCGGTACTCATGCGCCAGCAGGCGAAGAGGGCCCAGGGCGAGGCCGCTTTCGGCCTCGGCCAGGCGGGACAGGCCGAAATAGGTCTTCCCGGAATTGGTGGGGCCGAGGCAGGCGATGATTCGGCGGTCCAGCGCCCGCGCGGTCGCGAAATGGGCGGCGTAGCGGTCCAGCCCCGCGATCCGGGCCACGGCGGCGTTGCTGATGCGGCGGGTCTCGCCGCGCGCCTCCCCAGGGGCCGCCCCAACACCCGGCGGCGCCTCTACCGGGCGTTCGCCCGAATCCGCGCGGCGCCAGGCCGCGATCTCGCCCCGCAGCGACTCCAGGGCGGCAGGGTCGAATTCCGGCTCCTGCACCGTCCGGCCGGCCCGGCGGACGGCCACGCGGCGCGCCACCGGGATGATCCCGGCGCGCAGCCAGCGGTCCGCCTCATGCCGCGTGCAGCCCAGCAGGGAGGGAAGGGCGTCGGCGCCGACAAGGGAGCTTTCCCATTCCTTGAGGCGCCGCTCCTCCTCCGCGCGGGTCTCGCGCGCCAGGCGGGTGGCGGCCCGGCGCTCGCCCCGCCGGCGCCGCTCCGCATCCGTCGCACGCCAGGTGAAGGCATCGGCCTGCAGCGCCGGCATGGCGAAGGCCTCGGCCACCAGCGCGGCGCAATGCCCCACCGCTTCGAGCGTCGGCTCCCCGGTGCTCCCCTTCGGCAGGTCCTCCACCGCCGCCGCCAGCGCGGCCTCGGGCGTGCCATATCCGCTCAGCCGCGCCAGCACGGCCTCGCGCAGGGCTGCCAGCAGGGCGGGGTCGCCGGCCTCCGGGTCGCCGATGCTCGTCAGGGCGATGTCGATATCGTCCGGCCGCGCGGGCAGGGCCTCGGCCCGCCGCGAAAGGCTCGACAGGCGTTCGCGCCAGGCCGGGCGGCGGGCATCCAGCAGGGAACGGCGCCCTTCCCTGTCCGAAGCCGGGTGCCCCTGCCCTGCCGCATCCGGTGCTTCGGCTTCGTTCGGGGGCGGGTGCTGCTCCATCTCATCTCCTGCGGAAGCCGCCATGGCGGCTCCGGCTACTGGGGGCGCCGGCGGTCGGGCATCGGTTAGGGATTCAGCGCCCGGGCCGGTGATGCGTTTCCGGCGAAGCTCTGTCCAGCCGGGCGCCCCTTGCCTTCCCGGCGGCCCAGGGCCCGCCAGCCTTGTCTGACCGGCCCTAGGGCACCCCTTCCGGGTCGGGTTCGTCCGGCCGGCCGGCATGCCACTGGCCCAGGGCGGCATGGAAGCCGGCGCGGCCATGCGCCGCATCGGCCCGGGCCAGCTCCTCCAGGAAGACCTGCCGTTCCGCCTCCCCCATGCCCTGCACCGCGATCTGCTGCGGCACGGGCAGGCTGTCCAGCTCGCCGCCGGCGCGGCGATGCGCGGCGACGGAACGGGCCAGATCCCGCACCCTATCCAACTCGGCCTCGGGCAAGCCCATCATGATGCGCGCCTCCAAGCCCCAGCGCGATAACGCCCACTCCCCGCCACGGTTCTCGGCCGGAAAGACGCGGCATCGTGACCGCCTCGCCCAGGCCCGGCGAAGGCCCCCCGGTGTATAGCCCGCCGCATGAGCCATCCCGTCCGCATCCTGGCCCAGGCGCCCGTCGCCAGCACCGGAGAGAGCCCTGTCTGGGACGAGGGGCTGGGGCGGCTCTGGTGGGTCGATATCCCCGCCCCGGCCCTGCACCGCACCAACCCCGCGACCGGGCGGACGGAGAGCTGGCCCATGCCGGAGCCGGTGGGCTGCCTGGGCCTGTGCCGCTCCGGTGCGCTGCTGCTGGGGCTGCGCTCGGGCATCCACCGCTTCTCCCCGGAGGACGGGACGCTGACCCTGCTGGCCGCGCCGGAGACGGACCGGCCGGGCAACCGGCTGAATGATGGCAAGGTCTCGCCGGAGGGTCGCTTCCTCGTCGGCTCGATGAACGACACGGAGAGCAAGCGCCCCAGTGCCGCTCTCTGGCGGCTCGACCCCGGCGCGCAGGCCTGCGCGGCGCTGGCAGACGGCCTCACCATCTCCAACGGCCTGGCATGGAGCCCGGACGGAAGGCAGCTCTGGCACAGCGACACGGAAGCCCCCGCAATCTGGCTCTGGGACTACGACCCGGCCAGCGGCGCCGTCTCCAACCGGCGCGAGGTGGCCCGGCCCGACAGCGCCACCGGCGTGCCGGATGGCGGCGCGGTGGATGTGGAAGGCGGCTACTGGAGCGCGGGCTACTCCGCCGGGCGCCTCAACCGCTGGCTGCCCGATGGAAGGCTGGACCGCGTGGTGGAACTGCCCCTGCGCCACCCCACCATGCCCTGCTTCGGCGGCCCCGGCCTGCGGCAGCTCTTCGTGACCAGCGCGGCGGGCGAAGCGCCCGGCCCAGCCGATGGGCGGCTTCTCGTGCTCGATCTGGGCGTGGCCGGCGTGCCGGTGGGGTGCTTCGCGGATTGAGGCGGTGGGCTTCGTGTTGAGGGCTCCGCCCTGGCCCGCTAAGGGCCTGAGGCCCTTGGAACCCCATCGGACTGCCGTGGATACCCCGGATCGAAGCTGTCTCTGGTTGAACGGGATTGATCCTGCGCTTGCAGTCGCCTGAGGTCATCGACCTCAGGCGCACCGTCAGCCCCGTGATTCCAAACTTCTAAAAGAAGATGATGGTGAGGGGTCCGGGGAGAGGAAGAATTCCTTCTTCCTCTCCCCGGGACAGACCAACAGCCCCAGAATCCCGCTACAGCATCCGCCGCAGCGTGCCGTCGCGCCGGATGAACCCGTGCCAGAGTGCGGCGCCGGTGTGGAGGAGGACCATCCCGATCAGGCTCCAGGCCATCAGCCGGTGGATGAGGGTGAGGGTTTCGGCCAGGGGGATATCCGTCCCGACCGGGGATGGCAGGGGGATGAGGCCGAACCAGCGCAGCGGGAAGCCCCAGGCATTGGTGGCGAGGAAGCCGACCACCGGCATGGTCAGCAACCAGAGATAGAAGGCGGCGTGGTTGGCCCGGGCGATGAAGCGGATGGCCGCCCCCAGATCCGCCGGCAGGGGCGGGGCCGGATGGCGGATGCGCCAGGCCAGGCGGATGAGGGTGATCAGCCAGATGGTCGCGCCCAGGCTTTCATGCAGGTTGTAGAGGGCGAGCTTGAAGGCTTCGTCCTCCGGCCGCGCATGGGCGATCCAGAGGCCGAGTGCCGCCGTGGCCAGCACCAGCACGACGGTGACCCAGTGGATGCCGCGTGAGACCGCGTCATAGCGGGCCGTTGCGGCGCTGGAGCTCGCCTGCATGGGGCCTCCCCTGAACCTTGCCGCATGCTGCGGGCTGCCCGGTGCGGGACGCAAGCGTGACGCGCCGCCTCAGGCGAAGGGCCAGCCCGGCTCCGCCCTCAGTCCCTGCAGCACGCGGGTGAGGTTCTTGCCCGTGCGGGTCAGCGCCTCGTCCCAGGGAAGGACGGCGAAGCGGTCGAATTCCGGGATGCGGCGCCCGTCAGGCAGGCGGATGAAGGAGGTGCAGCGGAGCGCGGTCGGGTCGGGCATCGCGTCCTGCCGCCAGGCGAAGATGGCGAGGTTCTTGCCGGGGAGATAGGCGTGCACGCCGAGGTCGGTCAGCGCCGAAGGGTCCGCGCAAAGGCCGGTTTCCTCGCGCAGCTCCCGCGCGGCCGCCTCGGCGAAGGCTTCGCCGGCCTCGGCCACGCCCTTGGGGATGTCCCACAGCACGGAGCGCGTGGCATGGCCGAGCAGGACCTGCGGACCGTCGCTCACCACCGCGCCGCAGCTCGTGCGGGGCGGCCGGGCGGGGCGACGTGCCATGCCAGCGCCCCCCCGCCTCAGCGCCTCGGCCGCTCCGCGTCCGGGGGCAGGTCGGCCGGGGCGCCTGCGGGGAGGGCAGGAGAAAGACGGAAGCGCATCGCTGAGCCCTCTCTGGAACGTCTGCTGAGGATGGGGGCGTGCCAGGGGCCCGGCAAGCAAGCTGGCCGGCGCTTTCCGGGCGGGCTAGGGACGCGGGATGGACACCCCGATGCCGGCCCGGCCCCTGCTTGCCACCCATAGCGGCGGCTTTCACCTGGATGATGCCTTCGCCTATGCCGTGCTGCGCCTGGCCCTCGGCCTGGGCGAGGCGGGCGAGGACCATGAGCTCGTCCGCACGCGGGACGAGGCCGTGCTCGCGCGGGCGGATATCGTCTGGGATGTAGGCACGACCTATGACCCCGCGATGCGGCGCTTCGACCATCACCAGCGCGGTGCGCCGGTGCGGGAGGACGGCACGCCCTTCAGCGCCGCCGGGCTGATCTGGCGCCATTACGGAGATGCCGCGGTGCACGCCGTTCTGTCGCCGGAGGCGGCCGACATGGCACCGGCCGTGATGGCGGAGATCGACCGGGAGGTGGTGCGGCGGATCGACCGGCAGGATAACGGCTTCGGCGATCCCAGCGACGCGCTCGGGCTCGCCTCGGTGCTGGGCGACTTCAATCCCTCCTGGGATTCACCGGCGGTGGGCGACCGCGCGGCCGAGGACGAGGCCTTCCGCGCCGCCTCGGCCCTGGCGGAGGGCTTCCTGCGCCGCCGGATCGAGGCGGTGCGGTCGAGGCTGGCGGCGGATGCGGTGGTGCTGGCGGCCCATGGCCGCTCGGCCGACCCGCGCGTGCTGGAACTGGCGCGCAAAATGCCCTGGGAGGACCCGGTCTTCGCCCATGGGCTGCCGGTGCTCTACGCCGTCTACCCCGTGCCCAACGGCAACTGGATGGTGGATGCCATGCGGCCGGAGCCCGGCTCCTTCGCGCAGCGCCTTCCCCTGCCCGAGGCCTGGGCCGGGCTGCGGGATGCGGAGCTGGCGGCAGTGAGCGGGGTGGCGGATGCGGTCTTCGTGCATCTGCGCCGGTTCGTCGGCGCGGCGCGGTCCCGCGAGGGGGCGTTGGAGATGGCGCGGCGTTCCATCCGGATCGGCGCGGGGGGATGAGGCGGCCCGCGCCGGGGCAGCTGGGCTTGTTCGAGGAGGGCCCTTCCCTTCCCGAGGGCTTCCGGCACCAGGCGGCGCTGATCACGCCGGAGGAGGAGCACGGGTTGGTGGGGCGGCTCGCGGAGCTGCCCTTCACCGAATTCCGCTTCGGCGCCTATCTCGGCAAGCGGCGCACCGTCTCCTTCGGCTGGCACTATGAATTCGGCGCGGAACGGCTGCAGGCCGCCGAGCCGTTTCCGGATTTCCTGCTGCCGCTGCGCGACAGGGCGGCATTCTTCGCGGGGGTCCCGCCCGATGACCTGCAACACGCCTTGGTCACGGAATACGGTGCGGGGGCCGGGATCGGCTGGCACCGGGACAAGGCGGTGTTCGGCGACGTGCTGGGCATCTCGCTTCTGGCCCCCTGCACCTTCCGCTTCCGGCGGCAGGAGCGGGAGGGCTGGAAGCGGGCCTCGCTCATCCTGGAGCCCCGCTCGGCCTATCTGCTGCGCGGGCCGTCGCGCACGGAATGGGAGCACAGCATCCCCGCGATGGAGGCGCTTCGCTACTCCATCACCTTCCGCAGCCTGAGGCGCCCTTGAGGCACGATCAGCCGAAGGTGCTCAGCAGGTCATCCACCTGCGCCGCCGTCAGCTCCCGCGGGCTTTGCCCGCGCAGCATCAGCGCGAGCCGTGCGGCTTCTTCCAGCTCCTCGGCCGCATAGACCGCGTCGATCAGCGACTGGCCCGAGACCACGGGGCCATGATTGGCAAGCAGCATGGCGCGGGCGGTCTTCGCCGCCTCATGGATGTCCTGCTCCATCGCGGCATCGCCGGGGCGGTAGTAGCGGATGACGGGCAGGGTTCGGCCGACGCGCATGACGAAATAGGGGGTGAGCGGCGGGATCGGCGCCGCCTCGCCGGAATCGGCTAGGCAGCCGATCGCGGTGGCATGGGTGGAGTGCAGGTGCACCACGGCCCCGGCCTCCGGCCGCGCCGTCAGCACGGCGCGATGCATGAAGACCTCCTTCGAGGGCTTGTCCCCGCCGATATGGCGCCAGTCGAGGTCGAGCTTGCTGATGCGCTCCGCCTTCAGGCGGCCGAGGGAGGAGTTGGTCGGCGTCATCAGGTAGCCATCCGGCAGGCGGACGCTGATGTTGCCGGCGCTGCCGACGGAATAGCCCCGCGCGAAGAGGCTGGCGCCGAGTTCGACGAGGAGGTCGCGCAGTTCGGACTCGGTCATGGTCTCGTTCCGTCGGAGGATGGTGCGGAGGGACGGGGGCGCCGGAGTTCCGGCACCCCCGGCCGGGTCAGCCGAAGATGGCGTTGGCGATGAGCAGCGTGACGAGGCAGGTGGCCCAGCCGATGGTGCTCGGGATCGACCAGGTCAGCATCTGGTGCTTGGCGCTCTTCACGCCGAGGATGCGGTTGATGACCCAGAAGTAGCTGTCGTTGAAGTAGCCGAAGACCATGGAGCCGATGCAGGCGGCCTGGGCGGCGAAGACCAGGTTCACGTCCGGGATCTGCGCCAGGATGGGGGCGGAGATCGAGGCGCCGGTGATCATGGCCACCGTGCCGCTGCCCTGGATGAGGCGCACCAGGGTCGCGATGACGAAGGGGATGAGCACGGCGGGCAGCGGCAGCGTGGCGACCCACTGGCCGATATAGGTTCCCGTGCCGCTGTCGCGCAGCACGGCGCCCAGCGCGCCGCCCGCGCCGGTGACGAGCATGATGATGCCCGCCGCCTCGATCCCCTTCTCCAGCTCCGCCATGGTCTCGTGCTGGGTGAGGTGCCGGGCCAGGCCGTAGACGGCGATGATGACGCCCAGCCCCACGGCGATGACCGGGTTGCCGATGAAGGCGCAGGCCTGGACGAGCGGGTTGGTGGCCAGCGCCCTGTCGCCGCTGGCGGTGACGAAGCCGGAGACGACCGTGTTGATGAAGATCAGCAGGATCGGCACGACGATTGGCAGCATGGAGAGCCAGAGCGGGGGAAGCGCCCTCTCGCGCTCGGCGGCGCTCTCCTTGAACTGCTCGAAGGCAGCGGTGGTCGTCAGCGCCTCACCTGTTTCACGCTCGATCATGGCCTCGATCCGCGGGCCCATGGCGCGGGCGTAGAGGATGATCGTGAAGGTGGCGGGCAGCGTCAGCACCACGCCCCAGAAGATCATCAGGCCGATATCGACGTTGAAGATGCCGGCCGCGCCCAGCGGGCCGGGCGTGGGCGGCACGGCATGGTGGGTGAGCATCAGGCCGCCGGCCAGGGCGATGCCGAGGGTGAGGACGGACCGGCCCGTGTTGCGCGACAGGGCGCGCACCAGCGGGTTGAGGATGACGAAGGCGCTGTCGCAGAAAATGGGGATGGAGACGATGTAGCCCGTGGCTATCATCGCCCATTCCTCCTTCTTCTCGCCGAGCCAGCGGACGAGGGTGATCGCCAGCTTCTCCGCCGCGCCCGAGATCTCGAGGATGCGGCCCATCATCACCCCGAAGCCGATGACGAGGCCGATGGTGGAGAGGGTGGCGCCGAAGCCGGTGGTGATGGACTTCACCACGGCGTCCGGCGCCATGCCGGCCGAGAGCCCCGCGATGGAGGCGGCGATCACCAGCGCCACGATGGCGTGCACCTTGGTGCGCAGCACGAGGAAGATCAGCAGGATGATGCCGAGCACCAGGCCGATGATGGCCGCCGGCCCTACCGCAGTCGCGGCAGCGTTCATTGGACTCTCCAGTCTTTGTCGTTGCGGCCGCCGGCCTCCCTGGCCGGCAGCGGCGGAATCAGCGGACGAACTCGTCCTTGTACTGGCGGACGACGGCGTCGAAATCGGTGTCGCGCGTGAAGCCCAGGGCGAGCGGGCGGCTGACGTCGAAATCCCCGGGCCAGGAGCAGACGATATCCATGATGCGCGGCTCGAGCTCATGGCTGACCAGCGAACGCGGCCCGGCCCCGCCGATCCGCTCCAGGCTGGCCAGCATCTCGGCCACCGTGACGCAGATGCCCGGCAGGTTCAGCGTGCGCCAGGTGCCGATGCGCGCGCCGTCGACCGCGATGGCATGGATGAGGTTGGCGACCGCCGCATCGGGCGAGGAGAGCCACATCCGGGTTTCCAGCGGGACGGGGCAGTTGGACGGCTCGCCCGCGAGCGGCTCACGGATGATCCCGCTGGCAAAGGAGGAGGCGGCCGAGTTGGGCTTGCCCGGGCGCACGGAGATGGTGGGCAGGCGGCAGACCCGGCCATCGATGAAGCCCTTGCGGGAGTAGTCGTTCACCAGCAGCTCGCCGATCGCCTTCTGAGAGCCGTAGGTCGAGGCCGGCATGAGCGCCATGGCCTCCGGCACCACCTCCGGCATCTCGCCGCCGAAGACGGCGAGGGAGCTGGTGAAGACGAAGCGCGGCGCGCGGCCGGTGGCGCGGGCGGCTTCCAGCAGGGCGCGGGTGCCATCGACATTGACGCGCATGGCGAGGTCGAAATCCTGCTCCGACCCGCCGCTCAAGACCGCGGCCAGGTGATAGATCCCGACCGTGTCCGGCCCCACCACGCGGCGGGCGAAGGCCGCATCGGCGATGTCGCCGGTCACGGAGGTGACGCGCGCATCCTCCACCGGGCAGGGCGCCAGATCGACCGAGACGATGCCGTCGAAGGCGGGCACGCCATCCTTTCCGCCGCCCTGGGCGAGCAACGCGCGGATGACGCGGCTGCCCAGGAAGCCGGCGCCGCCGGTCACGATGATCTTCATGCTGGTGTGCTCCCTAGTTCCCGGTCTCGGGCGTCGCGATGTGCAGGTTGATGCCGCGTTCGCGGATGGCGGTACGGACATCCTCCGGCAGGCCGGAATCAGTGATGATGGCGGACAGCGCCTCCAGCGGCACGGCGTTGAAGGTGCCGATGCGGCCATACTTGCTGCTGTCGGTGACGAGGATGCTGCGGGCGGCGCTCTGCGCGATGGCGCGCTTGACGGCCACCTTGCTCTCGGAGGGCGTCGAGACGCCGCGCAGGCCGAAGGAAGAGGTGGAGATGAAGGCGATGTCGAAGTTGAAGCGGCGGATTGCCTCGGCCGCCGGCTCGCCCACGCAGGATTGGTTCTCCCGCTCTACTGCCCCGCCCGTGTGATAGAGGCGGCAGCGCGCCTCGCGCGTCAGGAAGGCGGCGATGACGAAGTCATTGGTGATGACGGCGATGTCGTCCCGGTCGGTGAGGCCTTGGGCGATTTGCAACGTCGTGGTGCCTGCGTCGAGATAGATGACGGCGCCATCCGGGATCAGGCCAAGCGCCAGGCGACCGATGGCCGCCTTCTCGGCCGAGGCCAGAGTCGCCTTCGTGGTATGGGGCGGTTCGAAGATGATGCGTTGCGGAAGTCGGACGCCCCCCGCGACGGACATGACGCGCCCCTCCCGCTCGAGCTGCTGGATGTCCCGCCTCACGGTCATGTGCGAGACACCCAGCAGCTCGGTCAGCTCCGCGATGCTGAGCACGCCATGGCCGGAAAGGCGGGCGAGGATCAGCTTTTGCCGCTCAGCGGGAATCATGCCGCGCTCAGCGCGCCTTGTAGGGGGTGAACCAGCCGAGGCCGGCCGTGGTCTCCCCACGCGGATTGTACTCGCAGCCGATCCAGCCCTGGTAGCCGACCCGGTCGAGCACGGCATAGAGATGCGGGTAATTCAGCTCGCCCTCATCCGGCTCATGCCGCTCGGGGACAGAGGCGATCTGCACATGGGCGAATCTGCCGGCCATCTTCTCGATCAGCCGGGTCAGGTCGCCGTCCATGATCTGCGCGTGGTAGAGATCCAGCTGCACGGAGACGTTCGGCCGACCGACGCGCTCCACCAGCGCCACGGCCTCGAGCTGATGCGCGATGAAGTAGCCCGGCATGTTGCGGCTGTTGATCGGCTCGACCAGCAGGGTGATGCCCTCGGGGGCGAGGGCATCAGCGGCGAAGCGGAAGTTCTCGATGAAGCTCGCCTCGCAGGCGGCGCGGTCCATGCCCTCGGTGAGGCCGGACATGGCGTGCAGCGTCTTGCAGCCCAGCGCCTTCGCATAGCGAAGGGCCGTCGCGACGTTCTCGCGGAACTCCTGCTCGCGGCCGGGAATCGCGGCCATGCCGCGCTCGCCCGCGGCCCAGTCGCCGGGCGGCATGTTGAACAACGCCTGGGTGAGTCCGGCCCCCTTCAGCCGGGCGGCGACGTCCTCTGGCGGGTGGTCGTAGGGGAAGAGGAACTCGACGGCCTCGAAGCCCTCGGCGGCCGCCGCGGCGAAGCGGTCGAGGAAGGGCAGCTCGGTGAACATCATCGAGAGATTGGCGGCGAAACGCGGCATGTCCTCGCTCCTCTTCGCGGCCTCAGGCCGCCAGATCCTGCGCTTCGAAGAAGAAGCGCTCCCCGCCGAAATTCCCCGACTTCAGCGCGAGGGAGAGTGGCCGGCCGATGGCGCGCACCCAGGGGACGCCCGGCGCGATCTGCGGCCCGATATGGAAGCCGCCGATCCCGAGCGATTGGGTGACGATGCCGGAGGTCTCGCCGCCGGCAACGATGAACTGGTTGAAGCCCTTGGCTTCGAGCCGCTGGGCCAGGGCGCCGAAGACGCGCTCCACGGCCGCACTCGCCTCGGCAGCACCGAATCGGGCCTGCAGCGCCTTGAGCGTTTCCGGCGGGGTGGTGGCGAAGACCAGCGGGGCGGGGCCGTCCGCCGGTTGGGCCTCCACCCAGGCCGCCAGCTCGCCCGCATAGCCCGGTTCGGACAGGCAGCGATCGACGGAAACGGCCAGGGAGGGCGCGGCGTCGCGGTAGGCCACGACCTGGGCATTGGTCATCTGCGAGCAGGAGCCCGAGAGGATCACGGCGCGCCCCTTGGCGGGGCGGCCGGTCGAGGCCGCATCGCCGGAGCCGCCCCAGGCGCGCGCCATGCCATCCGCAAGGCCCGAGCCACCGGTCACGAGCCGCATGTCGGCGACTGCCTGGCCCATGGTGACGAGATGCGCGTCGTTCAGCGCATCCAGCACGGCGTAGCGGAAGCCCTTGAACTTCAGCTCGTCCAGCGCGGCGCGTACGGCATCGGCGCCGCGGTCCATGACCGTGCTCGGCACGTTGCCCGTTCGGCCGCGGGACTGCGCGTCCATCAGCCGCATCAGGTTGCTGTCCGTCATCGGGGTGACGGGATGGTGGCGCATGCCGGATTCGTCGAGCGGGACACCGTTCACGAACAGATAGCCGTTGTAGATCGTGCGGCCGTTCACCGGCAGCACGGGGCAGATCACAGTGAAATCCTCGCCCAGCGCATCGAGCAGCGCATCCGTCACCGGGCCGATATTGCCCTGCGGCGTGCTGTCGAAGGTCGAGCAGTATTTGAAGAAGAATTGTGGGCAGCCACGGGACCGGAGCCATTCGAGCGAGGCGAGGCTCTGCGCGACGGCCTCCGCCAGGGGGCAGGATCGGCTCTTCAGGCTGATGACGATCGCATCCGCCTCGATCTGCAGATCGGCCGACGGCACGCCGTTGAGCTGAACGGTGCGCAGCCCGTTGGCCACGAGGAAGCCGGCGATGTCCGTGGCGCCGGTGAAATCATCGGCGATGACGCCCAGGCGCATGGTCAGCTCCTCTTTTGGCCGGGCAGTTCGATGCCGGCGAAGGTCTTGATGACGGCGGAATCATCCTCCCGCCCGAAGCCGGCATTGCTGGCGTTGGCGAACATTGCGTAGGCCGTGCTGGCGAGCGGGAGCGGGAAGTTCAGGGACAGGGCCGTCTCAGTGACCAGGCGCAGGTCCTTGACGAAGATGTCCACCGCGGAATGCGGGGTGTAGTCGCCCTCGACCACATGCTTCATGCGGTTCTCGAACATCCAGCTGTTGCCGGCGGCGTTGGTGACCACCTCGTACATCGTGTCGAGCGGGATGCCGGCACGGGCGGCGAGGGCCATGGCTTCCGCACCGGCCGCGATGTGCACGCCGGCGAGGAGCTGGTGAATGATCTTCACCGTGGCACCGAGGCCGATCTCCGCACCGATTTCGTAGACCCTGCCGGCGATGGCATCGAGCACGGGGCGGAGCCGATCGAAAGCGGCGCGGGAGCCGGCGGCCATGACCGTCATCTCGCCGAGCGCGGCCTTCGCCGCGCCCCCGGAGACGGGCGCGTCCAGCATCAGCAGGCCCATCGGTTCGAGCTCCGCGGCCATGGCACGTGTATCGGCCGCGGAGATGGTCGCGGAGACCATGACGGCCGTGCCCGGGCGGAGTTTGGGAGCGAGGCCGTCCTGGCCGAACAGGACTGCGCGGCACTGCGCGGCATTCACCACCAGGAGCAGAACGGCATCGAGCTGCCCGGCGAAGGCGGAGGCATCGGGGCCTGCCGCCTCGGCACCCGCTTCACGCAGGGCGTCACAGGCGGCCGAGTTCAGGTCCACACCGTAAGTGGTAAGCCCGGCCGAGATGCAGGAGCGCGCGGCGCCCATCCCCATGGAACCAAGGCCGACAACGCAGACCCGGTATCGGTTGTCACTCATGGGCGCTCCCGGTGTGAAATCTTGGTCGATCTCGCCGGACTTATGCGCACGTGGCCCAGGATTTCACAAGTACCTCACACGCAAGAACAGAATATCACACGAACCCGTGCGGTAGCCGGTAGTCCAGCAGCTCAGAGCGGCCCAAACGCAACAAAGCCCGTCAGCGTATGCTGACGGGCTTTGTTGAGTTGTCCTTGATCAAGATCTGGTCTGGTGGCCTGGCGCCGACCGACTCTCCCGCGTCTTAAGACGCAGTACCATAGGCGCGGAGGTGTTTCACGGCCGAGTTCGGGATGGGATCGGGTGTGGCAACCTCGCTATAGGCACCAGGCCACCGGGCCAGATCTTGGTTTGGGGACGGATGGTGTGATGGATGGGTTGGTGTGTTGTGTGGGAGGGGTTTGCGTATTGGTGCTGCGCACGGCGAGGGTTTTTAGGCCTCAGCGGTGGGGGGGATGAGTTCGATCGGGCGATTAGGACCGCTCGGCTGCGTCGGTTACCCGACTTCCACCTG
>NZ_FQZF01000052.1 GCF_900141905.1 Muricoccus roseus
ACGAAGGCCGCCACCCGGGCGTAGGATCCCGCATAACCCAGGGCGACCAGGTCGGCGTGGATCCGCCGCACCGTCCGCCTCCCCTTGCGGCCCTTGCCCGCCTCCACCCTCAGCCACTCCGACAGCTTGTCGGCGAACGGGTCCAGGCGGCTCGGGCGCTGGGGGACCTTGAACCGCACCTCCACGGCATCCGACCGCAGGTACTTGCGGATCGTGTTCCGCGACAGGCCCGTCCGCCGCTCGATCTCGCGGATCGGGATGCGGTCCCGGTGGTGCCACCGGCGGATCACGCTCAACAACTCCATGTCGATCACTCCGATAACCCCGGCCATCCAGCCGGGGAGGTGAACAGACACGGGTCATTTCTCAGCGAAAACTTCGGCTCCTACAGGGTCAGCTCTCAGTGCAAATCAACAGACAGGGTTACGTCGGGTCCGACGCGCCATCTTCCACGGCACCAAAGCAGCGCTTGACAGACCAGAACGAACCAACCCAACCTGAATATATCGCAAAAATTTCGAGGAACGGGCGGTGGAGTACAAGCGCGGAGTTTATCTGTACACCTTGCCAGAAGGGGACATGGCGCCGAGCGTGTTTGACGTTCCGCGCAGCGGCCGTGAGTACCCGCTGGGCTTCCACAGCACGGCCCCTTTCAACGACGTCCACTTCCTCGTGTCGCAGTACGTGGAGGAGATCTGGGCGCGGGCCCCTCAGTCGGGCAGCGGCCTTCTCTACGCCACCTTCGTCAACAACTGGATCGATGCAAATCGGGGCGAGCGCGATATCGACCCCGCCCTCCTGTTCGAGCCCTGGCCCGAGCCGCTGGATCCCACGGACAAGTCGAACCGTCTGGGCATGGGGCTGATCCACAGTAAGGCCCGTGGCCATGCCCTCTACCCGGACAAGCTCTCGGTCGCCGAGGTGAAGCACCGGATCGAGCACTACTGGCGCCCCTACCACACGCGCCTGGCGGAGTTGATCGAGGAGCGCCGGCAGAAGTTCGGCATCGCCTTCCACCTGAGCTGCCACTGCATGGGCACGATCGGGCCGGTCACGGCCCATGACCACGGCCTGCGCCGCAAGGACTTCTGCCTCAGCGACCGCGATGGCACCACCAGCTCCCGCGAGTTCATGGAGGCGATCGCGGAGGCTATGCGCAAGCGCGGCTACAGCGTGACCTTCAACGACCCGTTCAAGGGCGCCGAATCCATCCGGCTGCACGGCAAGCCGGAAGCCGGCGTGCACAGCGTCCAGATCGAGGTGATCAAGGAGCTCTTCATGGACGAGGAGAGCTTCCAGAAGAAGCCGGATTTCGACAAGGTCCAGGAGGATCTCGCCGGCGTGGCGGCTGATATCGCGGCCTATGCGCGGAGCCAGGCGCGCTGATGGATAAGGCAGGCCTCCTCGCACGGATTGAGGCGGACCGCGACGTCATCATCGGCTTCCTGGCGGATTTCGTCCGCGCGCCGTCCCCAAACCCGCCGGGTGACACGCGGGAGGCGACGGCCGTCGTCACCCGCTTTCTGGCGGAGCGGAGCCTGCCGCACCGCGTCCTCGCCGCGCAGGACCACCTGCCGAATGTCGTCGGCTCCTTCGAGGGCGGCGCGCCCGGCAGCCATCTCGTCCTGAATGGCCATATCGACGTCTTCCCCGCCGGAGACGGCTGGACGCGCGATCCCTGGAGTGGCGAGATCGAGGGCAGCCGCCTCTGGGGCCGGGGAACCGCTGACATGAAGGCGGGAACGGCGGCCTCTATCATGGCCTATGCCTACCTCTTCCCGCACCGGGAGAGCCTCCGGGGCCGCCTGACCCTGACCGCTGTCTCGGACGAGGAGACGGGCGGGAAGTACGGGGCCAAGTACCTGCTGGAGAACTTCGCGGAGGAGTGCCTGGGCGATGCCGTGCTGAACGGCGAGCCCGGTGGCCTGCAAACGGTGCGCTTCGGCGAGAAGGGCACGCTGCGCCTCACCTTCACGACGCGCACCACGGGCGGCTTCGGCGCGGCGACGCATCGCAGCGCGAACGCGGTGAAGCTCGCCGCGCGGCTGATCGGGGAACTGGAGGAGCTGACCGACTTCCCCGTTTCCCTTCCCACACCGCTCAAGGCCATCCTGGACGAGCCCGGCACGGTGGCGGCGCTCGACAGCGCCATGGGCCCCGGCACGATGGAGATGATCGGCAAGGTCAGCGTCAACATCGGCGTCATCCGCGGCGGCGCGAAGGTGAACATGATCCCCGGCCTCTGCGAGACGCAGGTGGATATCCGGCTGCCGCCGGGGCTGGACAAGGCGCCGATCATGGCGCGCATACACGAGATTCTGCGGCGCCATCCGGAAACGATGGTGGAAGAGCAGGCGGCCGCCAGCAACCCGGCGAGCTGGTCCGATCCCGCGCACCCGCTGGTTGGGCTGGTGCAGGCCAATGTCCGCGCCCTCGGGCATGAGACGCCCCTGCCAGCCTGCAGCCTGGGCGGCTCGGACTGCAAGTTCTGGCGCTACCGCGGCATTCCCGCCTTCTACTACGGCGTCTCCCCGGATCGGCTCGCCGGCCCGGACGAGGGCGTCGATCTGGACGAGTTCTTGCACGTCGTGAAAGTCCACGCCGCCACGGCCTGGGATTACCTCGGCGGTCCCTGACACCATCACTCAAGAGGAGTTCGCGATGCGGCGACGCAGCCTTCTGGCCTCCAGCCTCGTCCTCGGTGCCCCGGCTCTGCCCAAATTGGCCTCCGCCCAAGCTGGCGGCGTGCTGCGTGCCACGCTGAACGCGAACCTGAACAACCTCGACCCAGCCCGTGCCGGGATCGCGGAGGACTATGTCTACTCCAACCTCGTCTTCAACGGCCTGACGCGGATCGACGAGGAGCGAAAGCTCCATCCCGACCTCGCCGAGTCCTGGGAGTCGTCGCCTGACCTGAAGAGCTGGACCTTTCGCCTGCGCCGCGGCGTGAAGTTCCACCACGGGCGGGCGATGACGAGCGCGGACGTGCTGGCGACCTACAAGCGCATCCTTGATCCCTCCACGGGATCCCCGGGCCGCAGCCAGATCCTGATGGTCGCCAACGTCGAGGCGCCGGATGACCACACCGTGCGTTTCGACCTCTCCATCCCCTATGGCGACTTCCCGTCGCTGCTGATGGAGCGCCAGCTCAAGATCATCCCCGCCGACCGGCTGGACAAGCTCTCCACCGAACCCTCCGGCACCGGTCCCTTCCGCTTCGTCTCCTTCCAGCCCGGCGACCGGCTGATCCTCGAGCGCAACCCGGACTATTTCGAGCCGGGCGTTCCGAAGCTCGCGGGCGTGACCTTCCGGATTATCCCGGAGGACGCGGCGAAGGTAGCAGCCCTGAAGGCTGGTGACATCGACATGATATGGAACGTGCCGCTGGAGGCCGTGGAGGGGCTGGAGCGCGAGCAGGGCATCAAGGTGGACGAGGCGACCACCGGCACCTGGGACGGGCTGGTGCTGAGCAACGTGCAGAAGCCCTTCGATGACTCCCGCGTCCGCCGCGCCGTGCTGCTGGCGCTGGACAAGGCCGCGCTCGTCCGCTTCGCCGTCTTCGGGCGGGGGGCGCCCACCCACACGCCCATCCCGCCGGGCAGCCCCTTCTTCAACGGCGATATCGGCTTCCGGCCGAACATAGCGGAAGCGAAGCGCCTCCTGGCCGAAGCCGGGTATCCGAACGGCTTCTCCGTCCCGCTCATCGTCCCCGTCGGTCGCCCTACCCGAGAGCGGATGGGGCTGGCCGTGCAGCAGATGCTGCGCCCGCTCGGCATCCAGGTCGAGCTGCGGCGGCTGCCCTACAACCGCTTCAATGCCGAGGTGACGGGCAAGGCGGTGTTCTACGCGGACGGCTACTTCGCCCGCCCCACCGCCGACACGGCCACCTATCCCTGGTTCCACAGCACGGGCACCTGGAACGGCACGATGTGGCACTACAAGAACGAGGAGGTGGACCGGCTGCTGGACGCTGCCCGGGCCGCCCGCACGCCGGAGGAACAGGCCACCCTCTACAAGCGCTTCCAGCAGGTGGTGACGGAGGATCCGCCGGGCATCATCGCCTACATGCTGAACTTCGCCACTGCCTACCGCACGCGGCTGAAGGGCTACCGCACGCACCCCTACGCCTGGCTGGACCTTCGTAACGCGACGCTCGAGGGCTGACCGGTGGCCGCCTACATCGCCAAGCGGCTCGCAGCCATCCTGCTGGTGCTCCTGGCGGTGTCGGCGTTGATCTTCTGGATCACCCAGATCCTGCCGGGCAACGTCGCCTACTCCATCCTCGGGCAGTTCGCGACGCCGGACCAGATCGCGGCGGTGGAGGCCAAGCTCGGCCTCGACCGACCGATCATCGTGCAGTACGGCGACTGGATCGGCGGCGTGCTCCGAGGTGATTTCGGCCGCTCCATGCTGATGGACCGGCCGGTGGCCCCGCTGATCATCAATGCCATAGGAAACTCCATCCAGCTCGCCGTCATCTCCATGGCGCTTGTGACGGTCGTCGGGATCTGGTCCGGCGTCTGGTCCGCGCTGCGCTATGGGCGACTGGGGGACCGGGTGGTGTCCTCCCTCAACTTTATCTCCCTCGCGATCCCGGAATTCTTCTGGGCGATCGTCTCCCTCATGATCTTCGCGGGGCTGCTGCGCTGGCTTCCTGCCACCGGCTACACTTCCATGAGCGAGGGTGTGGGGCCCTGGGCCTCGCACCTCGTCCTTCCGGTCGTCACGCTCGTGGCCGGCCTCGTGCCCCATGTCTCGCGCCTCACGCGGTCGAGCATGGTGGAGACGATGCGCGCGCAGTACGTGGTTGCCGCCCGGGCCAAGGGGCTCACGGAATCCCGTATCGTTTGGCACCACGCGCTGCGCAATGCCCTGCTGCCGACGATCACCATCCTTGCCATCGATGTCGGCGTGCTGATGGGCGGGATCGTGGTGGTGGAGACGGTGTTCTCCTACCCTGGCCTCGGCCGCCTCCTGATCTTCGCGGTGGAACAGAAGGATATCCCGGTCATCCAGGCTGGCGTCCTTGTCATTACGGCCATCTACGCCTTCGCCAATCTCGGCGCCGACATCCTCTACAGCCTCCTCAATCCCAGGATTCGATACCATGGCGCGGCTGAATAGGGGCGGCAGGCTGCCGGCCTCGCTCCTGATCGGTGGCGGCCTCTTTGCCGTGCTGGTCGCTGTGGTGGTCGCGGCGCCCTGGGTCGCGCCCTATCCGTACGACGAGATGGACATCATGGCGATCAAGGAGGCGCCCTCGGCCGCCCACTGGCTCGGCACGGACGAGTTCGGGCGGGACGTGCTGAGCCGCCTCCTGATCGGGGGGCGCACGTCTCTCTTTCTCGGCGCTGCCGCCACCGCGGTCAGCCTCGTCATCGGCATTCCGCTCGGGCTCCTTGCCGGCTACCTTCGCGGCTTCGTGGACGAGGCGATGATGCGGATCATCGACGTGCTGATGTCCGTGCCCCCGATCCTAATGGGCCTGCTCATCCTCTCCGCCACCCGGCCGAGCGTGTGGAAGACCGCCATCGCGGTCGGCATCATCTATGTGCCGGTGATGACACGCCTGGTCCGCAGCGTGGCGCTGGACCTGTCGCGGGAGGAGTTCGTGCTCGCCGCCCAGGGCCGCGGCGAGCGCCTGCCCTGGATCCTGCTGCGGGAGATCCTGCCCAATGCCTGGCCCGCCATCATCGTAGAGGCTTCCCTGCGGATGACCTTCGCCGTCATGCTCGCCGCCGCCCTCTCCTTCCTTGGCCTCGGCGTGCAGCCGCCCAGCTCCGACTGGGGGCTGATGATCTCGGAGGCCCGGCCCTTCATCGACAGTGCCCCCTGGATCGTCCTCGGGCCCGGTCTCGCCCTCTGCCTGACGGTGGTGGCGATCAACCTCATGGGCGACGGGCTGCGCGACCTGCTCGACCCCCGCATGCGGGGCCGGGCATGACGGCGCTGCTGGAGATCGACGATCTCGCCATCGCCTACGGCACCACGCGCGGCCCGATGCACGCAGTGGAGGGCTTCTCCGCCCGGCTGGAACGGGGCCGCACCCTCGGCATCGTCGGCGAATCCGGCTCGGGCAAGAGCACGGTCGCCCTCGCCCTGATGGGCCTCCTCCCCGCGGGCGCTCGGGTCACCGCTGGCTCGGTGCGGCTCGAGGGGGAGGAGCTGACGACCATGGCGCCGGAACAGCGCCGCCTGACGCGCGGCCGGCGCATCGGCATGGTGTTCCAGGACCCCTTCCTCTCCCTCAACCCCGGGCTGACCGTCGGCGCGCAGGTGTCGGAGCCCCTGACCGTGCATCGCGGCCTGGACGCCGCCTCCGCCATGGCCGAGGCCGCGCGCCTGCTGGACAGCGTCGGCATCGGGCGCGCGGCGGAGGTCGCCGCCTCCTACCCGCACCAGCTCTCGGGCGGGATGCGCCAGCGCGCGATGATCGCCACCGCCCTGGCCTGCGACCCCGAGCTGCTGGTGCTGGACGAGCCGACCACCGCGCTGGACGTGACGATCGAGGCGCAGATCCTGGACCTCCTCCTCGGTCTTCAGAAGGACCGGGGCGTGGCGATGGTCTTCATCAGCCACAACCTCGGCGTCATCCAGCGCGTGGCGCATGAGGTCGTCGTCCTCTACGCCGGGCGGGTCATCGAGCAGGGCTCGGCGGACGCGATCCTCTCCGCCCCGCAGCACCCCTACACCGCGGGCCTGCTGGGATCGCTGCCCACGCTGGACCATCGCGGGCATCGCCTGACGCCGATTCCCGGCGGCCTTCCCGACCCGTTCCAGCCGATGCAGGGCTGCAACTTCGCCCCGCGCTGCCGCTACCGCGAGGAAGCCTGCGTGGCCGAGCGGCAGGTGATGCGCCCTCTGGCGCCGGATCAGCTCGTCCGCTGCCGCCGCGCCCCGCTGGAGGACCCGGCTCCGGCCGCGCCGGAGCCGGCGCGCGCGCGCTGGGCGGCGGCCGATGGGGCAGGGCCCGTGGTGGAGATCCGGGAGGTCAGCAAGACCTTCTCTCGCGGTGGCTGGGCTGCGGGCCTCTTCGGCCGCGCCTCCGCCCCGGGCATGCGGGCGCTGGACGGCGTCTCCCTGCGGATCGGGCCCGGCGAGATCGTGGGGCTCGTCGGTGAATCCGGCTCCGGCAAGTCCACGCTGGGCCGCTGCGTCATCCGCCTCGTGCAGCCCGATGCGGGCGAGATCGCGGTGCAGGGGCGGGACGTGCTGCGCGCCTCCGGCGGGGCGCTGCGGCGCACCCTGCTGGCCACGCAGATGATCTTCCAGAACCCCAGCTCCTCGCTCAACCCGCGCCACACCGTCGCGCAGGCGATCGGCCGGCCGGTGCGCCTCTCCGGCTGGAAGGAGACGCCGGTCGCGGCCCGGGTGGCGCAATTGCTGGAACTCGTCCGCCTGCCCGCCGCCTATGCGGATCGCTACCCGCACCAGCTCAGCGGCGGCGAGCGCCAGCGCGTCGGCATCGCGCGCGCCCTGGCCACCCGCCCGAGCGTGCTGCTCTGCGACGAGGCGGTCTCGGCGCTCGACGTCTCGGTCCAGGCCTCCATCGTGAACCTGCTGGCCGATCTGCGGGACGAGCTGGGCGTGGCCATCCTCTTCATCTCGCACGACCTCTCCGTCGTCGCGCATCTGGCGGATCGCGTCGCCGTCCTCTATCGCGGGCGCCTCGTTGAGGAAGGGCCGACGGAGGACATCTTGCGCGCGCCGAACCACCCCTACACGGAGGCGCTGCTCTCAGCCGCGCCCCTGCTCCGCACCGGGGCGCGTATCCGCCTGCGGGGCGAGATCGACACCGGGGCGCCGATTCCCGGCTGCTGCTTCACCGGCCGCTGCCACCGTCGAATCGACGAGCGCTGTGATACCGTGCCCCCGCCCCTGCGCCACGCTGCCACGGATCACGGGATCCTCTGCCACATCCCGGTCGAGGAGCTGGCCGCGCGATGAGCGCCGCCGAGACAACCGCGCGGCTCCGCCCCGCGGAACCGCTGGGCCAGCGCGCCTATGCCGAGATCGAGGGGATGATCGTCACCGGCGCGCTCGAGCCCGGGGCCGTCATCGGGCAGAAGGCGCTGGCCGCCCTGCTCGGGCTCGGCCTGACACCGGTGCGGGAGGCGATGCTGCGGCTGGAGGCCTATGGGCTGGTCGAGGTCGTTCCCCGCAGCGGATTCCGGATCTCCGAGGCCGATTTCGCGCAACAGTTCCTGCTGCTAGAGGCGCGGCGGGAGCTGGAGCGTGGCCTGGCCCGCGCCGCCGCCCTCCGAGCCCGCCCGGAGGAGCGTCGCCGGATGCGCGAGGTCGGGGAGGCCCATATCGCGGCAGCCCGGACCGGCGACCGGCATGCCGTCGCGCACTGCGACCGCGAGTACAAAGAGCTTCTCGTCCAGGCGGCGCGGAACCCCTATCTTGCCCGCGCCATCGCTCCCATCCACGCTTTGTCCCGCCGCTTCTACTTCACCCATGCCGGGGCGGTGCTGCCCGAGGTGGCGCAGGCCTGCGCGGGCGTCGTCTTCGCGGCATCCGATGGGGAGGTGCAGGCGGCGGCAGAGGCTTCTGACCGACTGATGGACCTCATCGAGGCCTTCAGCCAGGCGTCTCTGGGGCGCCGTCCGTGAGACTGCCACAGATGCTGCTGGAGGGAGTCCTCCGGCGGGACGATCCTGCCGAGCCGAGCCTGCTGGTGATCGACCTGCCGCAGAGCGGCACCCACTACCCGCCTGAGTTCGATGCGGTCGCGCCCCTGCGCGCCCTGCAGGGCAATGTATCCCTTCACGTCGATGCTCTCTATGCCGATGCAACCGAGGTGGGCGCCTCGGTGCTGACGGCGATCTTCGCGAACAGCGTGATCGAACCGAACCGCGCCGAGGACGATATCGACGAGAGCCTGCTGGGCGCGCCCTGGCCCGGAGGCGCGAGACCCGGACCGAAGGTGAGGCTCGGCATCGGGCTGATTCCCGCCTTCGGCCGCGGGCGGACGCCGATCTATGATCGCAAGCTGACGATCGCGGAGGTGCAGGCACGGATCGAGCGCTACCATCGCCCCTACCACGCCGAGCTCGCCCGCATGATGGACGGGGCGGCTGCCCGCTTTGGGCGGGCCTACCACCTCAATTGCCACCGTATGGGACCGGTCGGCACGCCCATGTCGCCCGATCCCGGCGAGGTCCGCGCCGATTTCTGCATCGGCGACCGGGATGGCAGCAGCAGCGCTCCTGACTTCCGTGATCGGGTCGCCTCCACCCTCTCGCGACTAGGCTACACGGTCGCGATCAACAGGCCCTTCAAGGGGCAGGAGATCCTGCGGCGCCACGGCGATCCCGGCCGTGGCCGCCACAGCCTGCAGATCGAGATCAACAGCCGGCTCTACCTGGAGGCGGACGGCGTCACGCGCTCCGCCCGTTTCGAAACCGTGCGCGGACACTTGCGAGATATGGTGGCGGACGCCCTGGCCTTCGCCCGCGGCGCGGCGGCTGGATGAAGGGCGGCACGGGCATCGGCGCCTCCGTCCGGCGCCGCGAGGATCGCCGCTTCCTCACGGGGCGGGGGCGCTACGTGGCGGACCTGGAGCGGCCGGGCATGCTGCACGCCTTCTTCCTCCGCTCGCCGCACGCCCATGCGCGGCTCCTGGCGTTGGACCTTGCCCCGGCCCTTGCCATGCCCGGCGTTGTCGCGGCCTTCGGCGGGGCTGCGCTGCAGGCGGACGGCGTGCTGACCATCCCGACTGGCTGGAAGGTCACGGGCACGGATGGGCGCCCGATGGCGGAGCCGCTCCACCCGCCGCTGGTGCTCGACCGGGCCCGGCATGTGGGGGAGCCGGTGGCAGTGGTGATCGCGCGCGACGCCCGGCAGGCCCGCGACGCGGCCGAGAGATTGGATCCGGAGTGGGAGGTGCTGTCGGCGGTCACGGACAGCGCGGCCGCCCTGGCGCCCGGCGCCCCGGCGCTGTTCGACGATGTGCCCGGGAATCTCTGCTGCGACTGGTCCCTCGGCGACACGGCGACCGTGGAGGCGGCCTTCGCCCGCGCCCAGCACGTCACGCGCCTGTCCCTCACCAACAACCGGCTCGTCCCCCATCCCATGGAGCCGCGTGCCGCTTTGGCGGAGCACGACCCTGGCACCGGCCAGACGATCCTCCACACCACGAGCCAGAACCCGCATACCATCCGCTCCACCCTGGCCAATTCTGTGTTGCGCATCCCGGAGAGCCTTTTGCGCGTCGTCTCACCGGATGTGGGCGGCGGCTTTGGAACGAAGATCTTCCTCTATCCCGAGGAGACGGTACTCACCTGGGCCGCGCGGCGCCTGGGCGCATCGATCCGCTGGGTGGGTGATCGGTCCGAAGCCTTCCTCACCGACGTGCAGGGACGGGACCACCGCACGGAGGCGGAGCTCGCGCTCGACGCGGAAGGCCGCTTCATCGGACTGCGCGTGGACACGCTGGCGAATCTCGGCGCCTACCTCTCCGGCGCGGGGGCGGGGATCCCGACCTACTACTACGCGCCGCTGCTGGCGGGCGTGTATCGCACGCCCGCCATTCACTGCCGCGTGCGCCTGGCCTTCACCAACACCGTGCAGGTGGACGCCTATCGGGGTGCGGGCCGGCCGGAGGCGACCTACGTCCTGGAGCGGCTCGTGGACCAGGCGGCGCGGGAGACCGGGCGGGACCGGGTCGCGCTCCGCCGGCTCAACTTCATCCGCCCCGGCGACTTCCCGTACCGCACGCCGGTGGGGCTGGAATACGATGTGGGCGACCATGGTGCCTGCCTGGACGCGGCGCTGGCGGCGAGCGGCTTTGCCGGCTTCGAGGAGCGGCGGCGCGAGGCTGCCGCACGGGGGAAGCTGCGGGGGCTGGGGGTCTCGACCTATGTCGAGATTGCCGGCGCCACGCCGTCCCGGGTGGCCGGGCAGCAGGGGGCCAGGGGTGGGCGCGCGGAATCCGCTCAGCTGCGGGTTCATCCGGGCGGCGATGTCACGGTGTTCAGCGGCGCCCACAGCCACGGGCAGGGGCACGAGACGGTCTTTGCCCAGATCGTCTCGGAGAGGCTGGGCGTGCCGATCGATCGTGTCCAGGTCGTGCAGGGCGACACGGCTCAGGTGCCGTTCGGGCGAGGCACCGCGGCTTCGCGCTCGCTTGTCGTCGGTGGGTCCGCGATCCTGCGCGCGGTTGAGAAAGTGGTCACCAAGGGACGGCAGATCGCCGCGCATCTCATGGAGGCATCGGAAGCGGATCTCGTACTCCAGGACGGCCATTTCGCCGTTGCCGGGACCGACCGCGTCATCTCGTTCCAGGAGGTGGCACGCGCTGCCTACACCCTGCACGACTATCCCACGGGGCTGGAGCCCGGGCTGGACGAGACGGCGTTTTACGAGCCGGAGAACTGGACCTTTCCCGGCGGCTGCCACATCGCCGAGGTCGAGATTGATCCGGAGGTGGGCGAGGTAGGCCTCGTCGCGGTCACGGCGGCCGACGATGTCGGCAACGTCATCAACCCCCTGATTGTGGATGGGCAGATTCATGGTGGGCTGGCGCAGGGGATGGGGCAGGCTCTTCTAGAGGAGCTGCCATACGACGGGACCGGGCAGCCTCTCGCAGCTTCGCTGCAGGATTACTGCTTGCCGCGAGCCGGCGACCTGCCCTCCTATACCGTTGTCATGTGCCCGACTCCTTCCCCCGGCAATGCCTTCGGCGCCAAGGGTTGTGCGGAGGTCGGTTCAGTCGGATTGCCGCCCGCCATCATCAACGCCGTTCTCGACGCCCTCGGGCCCCTGGGAGTGACCGACATCGACATGCCGGTCACGCCGCAGAAGGTTTGGAAGGCCATCAAAACAGCAGCGCTGCCTGGCTAATCTGGCGTCTGAACACCGGAGACCAGCCTTATCCGAGCGGGACGGAATAAATCCATCGCCCAGAGAATGTTTGCGCCCAGCTCGTACCGCTGCTCCGGTCTCTCTCAGACGAAGTTTTCTCTGGTGGGGGTGGGATCGCGCTTTTCTGTGTGTTTTTGCTGCATTTGCGGCGTGCACCTTGATACTTCGAAGGTGGAACGGGTGCTGTTTTCTGCCGCTGGAGAGGTGTGCGTCTCCCCGGAGCTTGGGACTTGGGCGATTTAGGCTCAGGACCCGTTAATCTGCTTGCGGCGCCCCGAGCCACGTGCGGTGGGGGCGGAGGTGCCCTGATGTCCGTCCCGTTCCTGCTCACCCCGGCTCAGATGCGGCGCATCCAGCCGCACTTCCCGAGCTCGCATGGCATCCCACGCGTGGTCGACCGCGGCTACGACAGCAACCCGTTCCGCACCGCGCTCGCCGAGCGCGGCATCGCCGCCTGCATCCCGCCCAAGAAGAACCGCAAGCAGCCCATCCCCTACGACAAGGCGCTCTACCGCCTGCGCCACCGCATCGAGATCGCCTTCGGCCGACCCAAGGACTGGCGACGCATCGCAATCCGCTACGACCGATGCCCCACCACCTTCTTCGGCGCCATCACACTCGCCGCCACCGACATCTTCTGGCTCGAATGCAACGGACGCTGCCTGGCTGAGCAGCGCACGTTCCACCATGGCAGTCTGCTCTGCGCTTATCCTGGCCATTGGCGTCCAGCAGAGAATACTCCGACGGCGGACACGCCGGCGTAACCCGAGGCCCGAACCGCCCCTTCGCTACCCGGTCGGGAGCACGCCACCGAGCGAGCGCGTCAGGTCCGCCGCGACCTGGAGCAGCATCGGACCGGCTGCTCCCGCAGCGTCCCGCGTCAGCCGGGTCACCGGCCCGGTGAGGCAGAGCGCCCCAGCGAAGCTCTCGCCCGGCCCGAAGACCGGGGTCGCCATGCCCGCGACATGCGGGTCCCTCTCTCCGCCCGTGTAGAGCGGAACCGCCGTCGTGGCCGCCTCGGGTGGCAGGGGCACGGCCCCGAAGATGCGCAGCACCTGGGCGATGGCGGAGTTGTCCATCGGCAGCATGTCGCCCTGCCGAACATGCAGCCGCAAGCGGTGCGGGGAATCGACGCGGTAGAGGCAGAGCCGGTGCTCCCCGCTGCGAACGTAGAAGGAGGCGCTCTCGCTCGTCGCCACGACCAGCCTCTCCAGCGCGGGCATCACGTAGGACTCCACCCGGAAGGATTGCTGGTAGACCGAGCCGAGACGGAACAGCTCCGCACCCAGCCGGTAGGAGCCGTCCGGAATGCGGGTGAGATAGCCATGCTCCTCCAGCGAGATGGCCAGCCGCATGATCGTGGTCTTCACCAGGCCCGTCCTGGCGGTCAGCTCCGCCAGGGTCACGGCGTCGTCGCCCCTGCGGAAGGCCGAGAGCAGGGTGAGGGCCCGGCCTGCCGAGGCGACGCCCTCCAGCGAGGCGTTCGAACGGGTTTGGGTGGTCATGTCATGCACGGTTAAGGTCCGTTCCCCCCCGCCGCAAGCCAGCTCTGGGGCCGCCCCGTTCAGTCCCTGTGGGAGAAGAGCGGAAGACCCGGCACCTCGAGCCCTGCCCTGAGAATGCTCCCGGTCTCCGATTCCGTGATGAAGAGAGCGCGTCGGTCCGGACCGCCGAAGGCAAAGTTGGTGGTGGACCACCCGGCAGAGGAAGCGATGCGCGCCAGGGGCTCCGCCCGTGGGGAGAGGCGCCAGACCGTGCCGAAGCCGGCATGGGCCACCAGCAGGCAGCCCTCCTCGTCCAACGCCAGCCCGTCCGGCCCGCTCGGCCCGCCGTGCAGGTGGCAGAAGATGCTCGCCTTCGTGACGCTGCCATCCGCGTGCAGCGGCAGGCGCCAGATCTGGTTCGCCCGAGTCACCGCCACCAGCAGGAAGGAGGCGTCCGGCGCCACCACGATGCCGTTGGGGCTGGGGACCGTTCCGATGAGGAGGTCCAGGCGGCCGTCCGTGCCCAGGCGGTAGACACGCCCCGTCGGGTCCTGCAGCCCAGTCTGGCCCTGGTCGGTGAAGTAGAGCTCGCCGCCCGGGCCGAAGACGAGGTCGTTGACGCCCTTGAAGCTCTCGGATCGCGCCGTCTCCAGGAAGGGCGTGACCGTGCCGCGGTCGGGGTCCAGCAGCATGATCCCGCGCTTGTAGTCCGTGATGAAGATACGCCCGTCCCGATGGATCTTCAGCCCGTTCGGCCAGCCGTCATACTCGGCCACCTGCTCCCATTCCCCTTCCGGGGAGATGCGGAACACGCGGCCGAAGGGAATGTCGGTGACGTAGAGCCGGCCCTGGCGGTCGAAGGAGGGGCCTTCCAGGAAGCTGTCCACCGGCCGCCCGGCACGGTTTGCGTCGGCCCAGGCCGTGCGGCGCGCGTTCCGGTACCGGTCCGGCAGGCGCGTGAAGACCTCGGTCTCGATGCGCGGCGGCGGGGCGAAGAAGCTCATCGCCGTCTCACTGCCGCTCGATGCCGCCGGAGGTGGCGACCTCGCGCCAGCGCGCCGCCTCCTCGGTCAGCAGCCGCGAGAAGGCGCCCGGGGTAATCCCCCCGGGCTCGGAGCCGAGCTCGGCGATGAAGGCCTTCATGTCCGGCGCCTCCAAGGCGCGGGTCATCTCCGCGTGCAGCCGCGCCACGATCGTATCCGGCGTGCCTTTCGGGGCGGCGAGGCCCGACCAGTTGATCACGCTGTAGCCCGGCAGACCGGCCTCGGCGAAGGTGGGCACCTCCGGCAGCGCCGCGACCCGGTGATTCCCGCTGATGGCGAGCGGCCGGAGCTGGCCGCCGCGGATGTTCCCCAGCGCCGAGCCGGGCGAGATCATCACGAGATCCACGTTCCCCGAGAGAACGCCGATCACCGCCTCGCCAGCGCCGCGATAGGGCACCTGGTAAAGCTTCACCCCCGCCGCGCGCTCGAAGGCGAGGGTCGCGAAATGCGGGGCGCTGCCGATGCCGCCCGTGCCGTAGGTGAGCTTCTCCGGGTCCTTCTTCGCCGCGGCGACAAGGGAGGCGAGGTCCCGGTAGGGCGACTTCTCCCCGACCGCGAGGAGGATCGGCGAGAAGGCCGTGACGCTGATCGGATGGAAGGCCGTCGCCTGGTCGAACGGAAGGCGGCTGAAAAGGTAGGGCAGCATGGCGTAGGTGTTGTCCATGGCCATCAGGGTGTAGCCGTCCGGCGCGGCACGCGCCGCCTCCCCCGCGCCGATCGTGCCGGTGGCGCCGGACTTGTTCTCCACCACGAAGCTCTGGCCCAGCGCGTCCGTCAGCTTCTGGGAGATCCGGCGCGCGAGCGTATCGACCGCACCGCCCGGCGCCCAGGGCACGATCACCCGCACGGGTCGGGACGGGTACTCCCCCTGCGCCAGCGCCGGGCGGAGGGGTCCGACAAAGGGGGCTGCCAGACCGACCCCGAGCAGGGCGCGGCGGGTAACGCGATGGGGATGATGATTGAACACTTGCGCTTCCTCTTTCCGCTCGGCTATTTCGAAACGCCGTTGCGTTTTGTTTGGGTGTTCTGGCACCGGGGGCGCAGCGATGTCAACAAAACGGCGTGCATCGGCGCCGGCACCTGGGAGGACGGCCGTGGCGATCGGCTTCCGCATTCATCGGCGCATCCGGCAGGTGGACGCCGCCGTCATCGCGCGCTTCCGCGCCCTGCCCGTCGCCAATGTCAGCGACGTCATGTCCCGCATGACGGCCGGCGGCGCGCGGCTGCGGCCGATGCAGGCCGCTGGCGCCATCCTCGCCGGCCCTGCCCTGACGGTGCGGACACGCCCTGGCGACAACCTGATGATCCACAAGGCCATCGGCCTCTCGCAACCCGGCGACGTGATCGTGGTGGATGCGGGCGGCGACCTGACCAACGCGCTGATCGGCGAGTTGATGCTGGTGCAGATGGTGCAACGCGGCCTCGCTGGCATCGTCATCAACGGCGCGATCCGCGACAGCGCGGCCATCCGCGCGCAGGACTTCCCGGTCTTCGCCGCCGGGGTCACGCATCGCGGCCCCTACAAGGACGGCCCGGGCGAGATCAACGTGCCGGTCGCCATCGACGGCATGGTGATCGCGCCGGGCGACCTCGTGCTCGGAGACGATGACGGGCTTCTCTGCGTGCCCTTCGACGAGGCGGAGGCGATCCACGCGGCCGCCGCTGCGAAGCACGCCGCGGAGGAGAAGCAGATGGCCAACATCGCGGCCGGAACCCACGACGCCTCCTGGGTGGACGCCGCGCTCCGCAAGCTGCGATGCGAGGGGCTCGACTAGGGCCACTCCGCGTACACGCGAACCTGCCTGACCCTGCCTTTCGAAATCTCTCTGGGGACCGCCTCATGTCCGACCTCGCCTCGCGTCCCAATGTGCTTGTCTCCGCCGCCTGGCTGGCCGCGGAGGCTGTCGCCATGCTGGAGCAGGCGGGCTACGCCGTCCGCTGCACCAGCGGCTACCCGAGCGAGGAGGAGCTTCTCGCCAACATCGGCGAGCACCGCCCGGTGGCGATCCTGCACCGGCAGTGCATCATCAACGGCACTGTCATGGATGCCGCGGCGCCCGGGCTCCGCGTCGTCGCGCGCCACGGCGCCGGCATCGACGGGATCGACATCCCCGCGGCCCGCGCCCGGGGCCTCACCGTGACCCGCGCGGCCGGAGCGAACTCCCGCTCGGTTGCCGAGCACGCGATGGCGCTGATGCTCACCATGCTGAAGGACCTGCCCTCGGTGGTGGGCGGGATGCGCGAGGGGCTCTGGGAGAAGACCTCCCGCATGACCCGCGACATCGACGGGATGACGCTCGGCCTGGTCGGCTACGGCGCGATCGGCTCCAAGGTGGCGCGCATGGCATCCGCCTTCGGCATGCGCGTGCTCGCCTACGATCCCTACCTGCCCGGGAGCGGCCTGCCCGGGCCGGGCGAGCGCGTCGCGACCCTGGCTGAGCTTCTGCCCCGCTCCGAGGTGCTCTCCCTCCACTGCCCGCTGGAGCCCGAAACGCGCGGCATGATCGGCGCGCAGGAATTGGCGCTGCTGCCCCGCGGCGCCATCCTCGTCCACACCGCCCGCGGCGGCATCGTGGACCAGGACGCGCTGCTGGCGGCACTCGATTCCGGCCAGGTAAGCTGGGCGGGCGTGGACGTCTTCGCGAAGGAGCCGCTGGAGGCCGACAGCCCCTTCCGCACCCACCCGCGCGTCGTCCCCACGCCGCACCTGGCCGCCAACACGCCGCGCGGCGCGGCCGGCATGGCCTGCGGCGCAGCGGAGAGCATCATCGCGGTCCTGGCCGGACGCCTGCCCGCGCTGGAGGGCGCGGTGGTGGTTCAGGGCAGCCTGCCCGCCGACCTCGTGCAGGCGGTCTGAAAGGGCGGCCATGATCCCGCGCATCCCCGAGGCGCCGGCACCGACTACATCGCCGAATTCCGGGCGCTGCTGGACGGCGCCGGGCTGGACTACGGCATGTTCGGCCATGTCGATGCCGGCGTGCTGCATGTCCGCCCCGCCATCGACATGAAGGATCCGGCCCAGGAACGCCTCATCCGCGAGGTCTCCGGCGCCGTTGCGGCACTCACGCAGCGCTATGACGGCCTGCTTTGGGGCGAGCACGGCAAGGGCGTGCGATCCGAGTACTCCCCGCGCTTCTTCGGCCCGCTCTACCCGCCAGTGCAGGCCGTGAAGGCCGCCTTCGACCCGCATTACCAGCTCAACCCCGGCAAGATCGCGACGCCGATGGATGGCGGCGCCCTGCTGCGTGTGGACGGCGTGCCGACGCGCGGCGCGGCCGACCGCGCAATTCCGGAGGCGGTGCGCGCGCGCTACGATACGGCCATGCACTGCAATGGCAACGGCGCCTGCTTCAACTGGGATGCCGCCGACGCGATGTGCCCGCCCTGGAAGGACATGCGGGAGCGCCGGCACTCCCCTAGCAGGTCGCTGAATTACTCGGCGTTCTGGAGCGTTTTCCCGTCGGAGGGACCAGCGGCTTTGCGCGTCCGGCCCGTTCCTACGAGCGGCATGGACGCCGGATGCCGGTTTTCGGCTTCATGCTGCCAGCAGCCGGGGCAGTCGGGCCAGGTTGTTGGCGACCATCGTCAGGATGAAGCGGGATCGCACGCGTTCGATGCGACGATAGACGGTCTGGGCCATGCCGCCGACGGTCTTGGCCCAGCCGAAAGCCTCCTCGATGCGCTTGCGGTGTTTCTGGGACAGGGCATGGCTCTCGTGCCGGGTGGTG
>NZ_FQZF01000051.1 GCF_900141905.1 Muricoccus roseus
GTGCTCGCCTGCTCGGCGGCCGAGACCACGCGCCCGGCCTGGGTGCTCGTCCCCTCCGCCGTGCTGCTCATCCCGCGCGCCGTCGCCTCCAGCTCCGTCGAGGCCGAGGACAGCGTCCGCACCATCTCCCCCGCGCGCTCCTGGAAGCCGCGCACCAGGCCCTCCATCTGCGCCGCCCGCGCCTCACGCGACGCGCGGGAGGCCTCCGCCTCGGCCGAAAGCCGGTCCGCCTCGATCATGCTGTCGCGGAACACCGTGACCGCCGAGGCCATCTGCCCGATCTCGTCGCCACGCCCCGTCCCGGGGATGGCGACGGCCATGTCCCGCTCCGCCAGGCGACGCATCGCCGCCGTCATCCCCAGGATCGAGCCGGAGATCCGGCGGGTGGCGATCAGCAGGCCCGCCACGCCCAGGGAGAGGGCCAGCAGCATGAGCAGCGCATTGCCGGCGAGGGTCCAGCGCGCCGCTTCCATCCGCCGGTCGGCATGGGCCACCAGCTCATCCATCGCGAGCTCCGCCACCCGCACCGGCCCGTTCAGGGATGCCGCCTGGCGCTCCCGCAGCGTGGTCGGATTCAGCGAGGACACATCACCCTGGGCGAGCAGCGCCGCCACGCGCTCGCGCTCCTTCCCCATGCCGTCCATACCGCGCTCGGCTTCCGCCACCGCCTCACGCAGGGTTGCCGGGGTGCCATCCTGCGCCGCCAGCTCGGTCGCCAGCATCCACATGGCGCGCGCCTCGCCCTCCATCTGCGCGACCGACAGGAGCTGCGGCACGTCCCAGCGCCGGCGGGCCGCCACGGAGGTGAGGGTGGTCGCCACCGCTTCGCCCATCCGGCTCCGCGCCATCCAGGCGGCGCGCTTGAGCGAGACGAGCTGCTGCGCCATCGGGTCGGTCCCGAAGATCTCCCCTTCCAGCGTCTCGCTCGCGGCGTTCAGCCCGGCGAGAAGGGCGTCGGCGGCATCACGCCAGGCCACGGCCAGGCCAGCCTCGCGGCCCGGCTTCGGAAGGGCAAGCGCGGCGTCCACGCGCGGCCGCAGCGCGTTCGCCTTCTCCCAGGCGCCCTGGATGCGGGCGAGCAGCGCCGCCTCCTCGCCGGAGGCGCCTCTGAAGGCGGCCCGGATCTCGGCCATGCCCTCCTCGGTGCGGCCGCGGTGCAGGGCGAGGGTGCCCCGCTCATCCGCGCTGACCGGCGCCTCGGCCTCGAGGAAGATCATCGCGCTGCCGCGCTCCAGCCGGAAGCTGGAGAGCACCCGCGTGATGCCGGCCGTCATCCTCGTCATGGCGGCCATCCGCCGGGCCTCGGCCTCAGTGCGAAGCGTGCCCACCACCTGCTGGCCAGCCGCCCCGACGGCGAGCAGAACCATCGTACCGAGAAGCACGATCAGAAGTGTTCGGATGGACATGCTGCGTAAGCGGGACATGGCGGGGCTCCAGGCGGATGGCATTGTTCCGCCCCAGCTTCGCCCGCTAATCTTTCCGTTCCGCTAACCCTCCCGGCCGCTTCGGGGGCAGGGGGGCAGGCGCTCACGCCCGGCGCATGTTGCCTCCGCGCGCCGCGATGCGGACCGGCCCCTTGCCCAGCAGCGCGAGATGCTCCGCGATCACGGCCGCATCCTCCTCCGCCTCCAGCAACCCCGCCCAGGCGAGGTCGTCGGCGATGCCCAGCGGGTTCCGCAGCAGCAGATCCGTCTTGATGAAGGGAAAGCCGAGATCCTCGACCAGCTCGCGCCAGAACAGGTGGGTGGCGTTGAGCGGGCGTTGGCGCAGCGCCGCGCGCATGCCCGCCACGTCGTCTTCCGCAAGGCCGTCGAAGAGGCTGGGATAGAGCATCCGCACCCGGCGCCGCGCGGCAGGGCTCCGCAGCGCCGTCGCCTCCACCCGCTCATACCCGCACCAGGCCGCGACGGGGTGCCCATGCCCGCGCATCCAGGCGCTCAGCCCCACCTCGCCCGCGCGGATGGTGCGTCGCTTGTCCGCCGTCACGCGGTGGCGGAGGAGGAAGGCGGCCATGTCGGCCACCGCCCGCTCGCCGCGGGCGAGGAGGAAGTAGGATTGCAGATGCGGCGCGGGGGCGAGGTTCTCCGTCAGGCCATAAAGCCCCTCCGGCGCGGCGCGCATCGCCTCCATCGCCGGCGCCAGCGTGCGGAAGGGTCCGCACAGGCTGTCATTGACGAGGAGCAGCTCGGACGGCCGGGGCGCGCGCGCCAGCACCTCGGGCAGCACGTCGTGCCAGGCCCCGAAGTCGAGCCCGTAGTTCCGCCGCTCGACGACCAGGGCGCAGCGCGCCTCCAGCCCGGGCAGGGCATCCGCCGGCAGGCCGGGCGACATGGAGACGAAGACCACCGCGAAGCCCTGGTCCCGATAGGCGTCCACCTGCGCCAGCACCATGCGGCTGACCGCCGGCACCGGTGCGTAGTGGATGTAGATCGCGACCCGCCGCGCACCGTCGAGCGGCACGGCCCCGGGACGGATGGAGCGGATGCGCGGCCCGCCATCGAGGCGCTGGGCGAAATCCAGGCGCGCCGCCCGCAGCCGCTCCGTCAGCAGGCTCAACGCGGCCCGCAGCAGCGAATTCCGGAAGCGCGGGCGCCGGATGAAGGCGCGCAGACGCTTGCGGAAGGCCAGCCGGCGGTCGGGCCGATCGATCACGGGCGACAGGCGGGCGGAAAGACCCACCCCGTCATCCGCGGGCTGGAACCGGTGATGCATGGTCACGCCATCAATCCCCTCATCCGACGGCCAGGGCTTGGGCTGGGGGCCGGCAGCCGCCAGGGCCGCCGCGAACCGCACCGCACGTCATCACGAGGCCGTCACTTAACCCAGTGCAGATTAGTGGGAAGATTTCCCACGTCCATCGCGCTGGGGTGCTGAAAGTGCCTCCGTTACGACTTGTCATTCTGAGCAGCGGGCTGACACGCGGTGCCTGCGGGGCGTGTTGCGGCCCCATTCCACGCAGCGCATCCTTGCCCGCCACCACCTCCGGAAATCCTGTCATGCCGACCCTTGCCGCCATCGAAGCCCTGCGCCCGGAGATGCAGGCCTGGCGCCGCGACTTCCATGCCCATCCCGAAATCGGCTTCGAGGAAGTCCGCACGAGCGGGATCGTCGCGGAGAAGCTCGAATCCTGGGGCATCGAGGTGCATCGCGGCCTCGGCAAGACGGGGGTGGTGGGCGTGCTGCGCGGCAAGCGGCCGGGCAACCGCAGCATCGGCCTGCGCGCCGACATGGACGCGCTGCCCATGCCGGAGCTGAACGGCTTCGCCCATCGCAGCACCAACCCGAACGCCATGCATGCCTGCGGCCATGACGGCCACACCGCCATGCTGCTCGGCGCCGCCAAGCACCTCGCCGCCACACGCGACTTCCCCGGCACCGTCCACTTCATCTTCCAACCGGCGGAGGAGGGGCTGACCGGCGCGCTGGAGATGGTGAAGGACGGGCTCTTCACCCGCTTCCCCTGCGACGCCGTCTATGGGCTGCACAACCATCCCAGCATGCCGCTGGGCACCATCGCCGTCCGGCCGGGCACAGTGCTCGCGGCGGTGGACTATTTCCGTATCCGCCTGCACGGGAAGAGCAGCCATGGCGCCGAGCCGCATAACGGCCTCGACCCGCTTCCCTGCGCCGTGCAGATCTACAACGCGCTCCAGACGCTGGTGAGCCGCCGGACCAGCCCGCATGACACCGCGGTGCTCAGCATCGGCCAGTTCCATGCCGGCACGTCGGACATCGTGATCCCCGAGACGGTGGAGATGCGCGGCACCATCCGCACACTTCGCCCCGAGACCCACGACCACCTGCACGCCCTGTTCCGCCAAGTGGTGCAGAACACCGCCGCCGCCCATGGCGTGCGGCTGGAGTTGGACCTGAACTATTCCTACCCGCCCACCATCAACACGCCGGCCGAGGCGGCCCTGGCGGCGGAAGCCGCCAGCGACGTGGTGGGCGCCGGGGGGATCAAGTCCGACCTTCCCTCGCTCACCGCCGGGGAGGACTTCGCCTACATGCTGAACGAGACGGCCGGCGCCTTTCTGCTGCTCGGCCAGGCCGGGGAATCGGAAACCAGCCGCACCCCCGTCCATAACGGGCGCTACGACTTTAACGATGACCTGCTGGCGATCGGGGCGACCTGCCTCGTCCGGCTGGTGGAGCGGGAACTGGCGGCGAGTTAGCCGAAGAGGGCGGGAGGCTTCGCCTCCCAGTCCCTACCGGAGCCGGGGGAGGCCTTACCGTCCTTCGCGGGCGGCGAGCTGCGCCACCTGGTTCTGCATCGCCTCCAGCAGGGCGGAGACGCGCCCGCCATTGCGGCTGATCACTGCGGAGTACTCGCTGCGCGTCGTCAGGCGCAGCGAGGTGCCCTCGGCGATCACATCCACCACGCGGGGCTGGCCGCCGACCTCGCCCACCCGCCAGTCCAGCGAGAAGGGGGCGCTGTTTGGGCGCTCGATGACGGTGTTGACCAGGGTGTCGTCCTCGGTGCGCTGCTGGGCGCGGCCGAGGGAGAAGCGCACGCCCTGGTACTCGCCGAAGCGGGCCGAGAGGTTGCGGATCAGCGTCTCCTCGAAGAGCCGCATGTATTGCTGCTGCTCCGCCGGCGTCGCCTGGCGGTAGTAGCGGCCGAGGATGAAGCGCCCCACGCCATCTACATCCACCGCGCGGCGCAGCACGGCCGCCACCTGCTCCCGCCGCTGGGCCACGGGCGCCCGGCCGTTAATGGCCGCGACCAGCTCCTGCCCGGTGGCCTGGATGAAGGCGGCCGCGCGGGCGGTATCCACCGCCTGGGCCGAGGCCGGGAAGGCCCGTGCCGCCACCAGCGCGGTGCCGGCCGCCCCCAGGGAGGCCAGGATGGAGCGTCGGGCGATCATCGTCTCGAGCATCGGGTCAGGCGTCTCGTTCTGTCTGTGTGGCGCGGCCCCGGCATGGGGTGCCGGGCGTGCCGCGCCCCAAGTGGTGCGTGGGCGTTGCCGCCTCAACGCCCCGGCGGGACATATGTTCCCGCCGGGAGGTTCCGTTGCCCGGGCCCGGCTCAGGGCTGCCGCGGCTCCGGGCCGGTGCTCCCAAGCCCGGAGCCGAGCCCCTGCGGCGCCGCGGGCGCGGCGCCGGGGGTGTTCGCGATCTCCCGCGCGCGCTGCTGGCGATAGGCGCTGCGCAGGGTCGCATAGGGGTCCAGGCTGGTGCGCTGCACGTCGTCCAGCGTGTCCAGCAGGGATTCCCGGGTGCTGACCACGGTGGCGCCGGCACGGATGAGGTAGAGGGTATCCGCCAGGTCCCGGTTGCCGAAGGTCAGGTAGGTGAAGGGGTCCGCCGCGATCCCGGCGGCGAAGCCCAGCAGGTCGCGCGGGTTGCTCGGGCCCAGGAGGGGGATGAAGAGATACGGGCCTTCCTCCACCCCGGCCATCGCGAAGGTCTGGCCGAAATCCTCGGTATGCGGGGGCAGGCCGAGGTCGGAGGCCACGTCGAAGATGCCGCCCACGCCAAGGGTGGTGTTCAGCAGGAAGCGGCCGAGCGTGGTGCCGAAGCGCTGGGTCTCGCCCTGCAGCGCGTCGTTCAGCGCGATCACCGGGCTGCGCAGGTTGCTCAGCACGTTGGAGACGCCGGTGCGAACGGGCTGCGGCAGCACGGCGCGATAGGCCACGGCCACCGGGCGAAGCACGACCGTGTCGATCGCCTGGTGCACGTCATACATCGCGCGGTTCCAGGGCTCGATCGGGTCGTTGGTGGCGCGGAATTCCTCCAGCGCCTCGGGGTCGTCGGCCGGCGGGCGCGTGGCGCAGCCGGAGAGGGCGCCGCCCAGCAGTCCGAGCGCCAGGGTGGCGGCGAGGAGGCGGGGCAGAGGCGAGCGGGGTAGGCGCATCGGTTTCGGAATCCTGGGACGCAAGGCTGTTAGCACCCGCGGAAGCGCACGGGAAATACAGGTGGGTGGACCGGTTCGTTCTCGGCCCCATGCTCTCGAGATCGTGGTCCGCGGTGCAGAACGGGCCAGGGGAAGGACCGAGGGAAGGACCGAGGGAAGGGCCGAGGGAAGGGCGAGGGGAAGGAGAAGCGGAAGGGGAGGGGCCACTTCGCCGTTTCGGCATCCGCCCATCATGCTCTATGACCGGCGCCATGAACGAGATGTCGCCTCCCGCCCCGCATCAGGCCAAGACGCTCCAGAGCTGGCTGACCGGCCCGCGGGTGGGGGCGCTGCCCTCGCTGACCGCCATGCCGGCCCCCCTGCTCTCCTTCGAGTTCTTCCCGCCCCGCACCGAGGCGCTGGAAGCCCAGCTCTGGTCCTGCGTGAAGCGGCTGGAGCCGCTGCGGCCCCGCTTCGTCTCCGTCACCTATGGCGCGGGCGGCACCACCCAGGCCCGCACCCATGCCACCGTGACCCGAATCCTGCGGGAAACCTCGCTCACCCCTGCCGCCCATCTCACCTGCGTCGGCGCGACCCGGGAGGAGGTGGACGAGGTGGCCCGCGGCTACTGGGAGGCGGGGGTCCGCCATATCGTCGCCCTCCGTGGCGACCCGCCGGCCGGGCAGGCGGGCTACGAGCCCCACCCCGGCGGCTATGCCTATGCGGCGGACCTCGTGGCCGGGCTGAAGCGCATCGGCGACTTCGAGATCTCCGTCGCCGCCTACCCGGAGGTGCACCCGACGGCTTCCTCGCCCGAGACCGACCTGGACAACCTCAAGCGCAAGATCGACGCGGGCGCGACCCGGGCTATCACCCAGTACTTCTTCGACGCCCCGACCTTCCTGCGCTTCATCGACCGGGCGCACGCCGCCGGCATCACCGTGCCCATCGTGCCCGGTATCCTGCCCGTGACCAATTTCGCCCAGGTCGCCAAGTTCTCCGCCATGTGCGGCGCGAAGGTGCCGGACTGGATGGGCAAGCTCTTCGAAGGGCTGGACGAGGACGCCGAAACCCGCCGCATGGTCGCCGCCGTGGTGGCCGCCGAACAGGTGCGGCTGCTCCAGGCCAATGGGGTGGACGAGTTCCACTTCTACACGCTGAACCGGCCGGACCTGACCTACGCCATCGCCCATATCCTGGGGGCGCGGCCGCAGGGCTAATCTCGGTCGTGCGGATCGTGTGACCTGCCCGCGGGTTCCGAGGAGGGCTCTGCCCTCCACCCGCCAAGGGCCTGAGGCCCTTGGAACCCCGTCTGACTGCCGTGGATACCCCGGATCGGTGGGATCTCTGGTGGGCGGGTGCTTTTCCTGCCTTTGCAGTCGCCTGAGGTCCTAGACCTCAGGCGAACCGTCAGCCCCGTGATTCCAAACTTCTAGAAAAAGATGATGGTGAGGGGTCCGGGGAGAGGAAGAATTCCTTCTTCCTCTCCCGGGACAAACCAACAGCCCAGAACCAGAGCCAATCACCATCAAAGCGGCGCGCAGGCCGTGCGCAACCAGGCTGCGGCAGGGCCGTCCAGTGTCGGTCCCACCTCCACGAGGATGCGGGCGTGGTAGGCGTCGATCCAGGCGCGCTCCGCCGCGCCCAGGGTCGCCGCGTCGATCAGCGCGCGTTCGAAGGGCACGAGGGTGAGGGTTTCGAAGCCGAGCCAGCGCTTCGGCCCGGCCGCCTGCGGATCGGCGCGGACGAGGAGGAGGTTCTCGATGCGGATGCCGTAGGAGCCCGGCAGGTAGAAGCCCGGCTCGTCGGAGAGGATCATCCCCTCGCGCAGCGGCACGTTGGCGGCGTTGCGCGAGAAGGCGGCGGGCCCCTCATGCACGGAGAGGAAGGCGCCGACGCCATGGCCGGTGCCGTGGTCGTAATCCAGCCCGGCCTCCCAGAGCGGCCGGCGGGCGATGGCGTCCAGATGCGGGCCGGCGACGCCTTCGGGGAAGCGCGTGGCCGCGAGCGCGATCAGGCCGCGCAGCACGAGGGTGTAGCGCGTGCGCAGCTCCGCCGGCGGCTCGGCAGGGCCGGTCCAGAGGGTGCGGGTGATGTCGGTGGTGCCGTCCAGGTACTGCGCGCCGCTGTCGATGAGGAAGGCCTCGTCGGGCTTGACCGGGCGGTTGGTGGCGTCGGTGGCGCGGTAGTGGATGATGGCGCCATGTTCCCCCGCGCCGGTGATGGCGGGGAAGGATTCCGCGCGGAACCGGTCCTCGGCCGCGCGGAAGGCCAGCAGGCGCTCGCCGGCCGCGAGCTCAGTCAGCCCGCCCTTCGGCGCCTCCTCCGCGAACCAGTGGAGGAAGCGGATCATGGCGCGGGCATCGCGGTGATGCGCGGCGCGAGCGCCGTTCTGCTCCGCCTCGGTCTTGCAGGCACGCGGCAGGCGGACGGGATCGGCGCCCTTCGCCACCTCGGCCCCGGCCTCGGCAAGGGTGTGGGCGAACCAGGCCGGCGTCGCCTCGGGGTCCAGCCGGACCTTCCGGCCGCGCAGGGCGGCCAGGGCGGTGGGCAGCGCGGAGCGGGGCTCGATCGAGACCGCGTTCCCGAGCGCCTCGCGCAGGACGGGGCCGGCCTTGGCGGGCTCCATGAAGACGGTGACGGAGGCGTCGGACCGCAGCAGGGCGAAGGCGAGGGCGAGCGGGGTGTGGTCCAGGTCGCCGCCGCGCATGTTCAGCAGCCAGGCGACGGAATGGGCATCGGCGAGGACGACGGCCTCCTCTCCCGCCTCGCGCAGTTCCTGGGCGATCATCTCGCGCTTCTCGGCGGCGGAGCGGCCGGCGAAGAGGTCGGGCCAGGGCTCCGCCGGCGCGGTCGGCGGCTCCGGCCGGTCCGTCCAGACCGCATCGATGGGATTGGCAGGCAGCGGGACGAGGGTGGCGCCGGAAGCGGCCAGACGGTCCAGCGCCGCCTGGGGATGCAGCCAGGGGTCGTAGCCGATGCGGCGCCCGGCCGCGTGCTGCTTCAGCCAGCCCGCCGGCGGCTCCTCGGTGACGTGGCGGCGTTCCCACAGGGCGGGGTCGGTCTGTTGGGCGAGCTGGGTGGTGTAGCGGCCATCGGTGAAGACGGCGGCGCGGTCCGCCAGGACGATGGCGAGGCCGGCGGAACCCGTGAAGCCGGTGAGCCAGGAGAGCCGCTCGCTCGAAGGGGGCACATATTCGCCCAGATATTCGTCGCCGCGGGGGATGATGAAGCCGTCCACGCCCATCCGGTCCAGTTCGGCGCGCAGGGCTGCGAGGCGATTTTGCGGCAAATCAGTCACCAGTTGGTTAACCACGACATGTTTCCCCAGATTTCCATGCGTATGGCGCATGGCTCAGCCACATGAACAACGCGACATCTGCCCGCATCGGAGGCCCATATTGCCTCCACCGAAGGCAGCCGGGCAGCGGGGATATGGGTCCCTGTGCGACAGGACTGCCCACAGACGGACAGACACCGATGAACCCCCGCATCTCCCAGGTGCAGCACCCCGCGCCGATGATGCCCTACCCCGCGAACCTCCGGCAGCTGAGCGAGGCCGAGCTTCTGCGTCAGGCCAACGAGGCCCGCAATGCCGTCATCACCTCCGGCCTCCAGCGCCTCATCGCTGGCTTCGCCGCCTGGATGCAGCGCCGCCGCGCCGAGGCCGAGCTGCGCAGCCTCACCGATCGCGAGCTGGCCGATATCGGCCTGACCCGCGGCGACATCGCCTTCGTCCTCAGCGGCGAGATGCAGCGTGGCGAGCCGGTGGCCCCGCGCGCCGCGAAGGCGCCGGTTCCGGCCGCCGCGAACGACCAGCTCGGGAAGCGCGTCGCCGCCTGACGGCGCCCCTCCATCGAGTACCGGGACGGCGAGCTCCCCCCCTTCGCCGCCGTCCTGATGCCCGGCCCGCACAGCGCCCCCTACCCCCCTGGGCGCCCGTGCGGGCCGGTGCCGTTTCAGGGGGCCAGATCAGCGCCGGTTTCAGCCCGGCTTGCGCAGCACCAGCGTGGTCCAGGGCCCAAGGTTCAGCCGGCGTTCCAGCCAGAGCCCGCCGCGCCGGTGCGCCGCCATCACCATATTCGCCTGGGTGCCGAGCAGCCCCGCCAGGATGGCCGTGCCGCCGGGGCGCAGATGCCGGGCGAGATCCCCAGCCATGGCGCAGAGCGGACGCGCCAGGATGTTGGCGAAGATCAGGTCATAGCTGCCCCGGGAGACCCGGGGCGCCTTCCAGCCATCGGCGAGTACCGCGCGGACCAACGGCTTCAGCCCGTTCATCGCGGCGTTCTGGTCCGCCACGCGGACGGACCAGGGCTCGATATCCGTGGCCAGAACGCGGCGATGCAGTGCGCGGGCGGCGGCCATGGCCAGGATTCCCGAACCCGAGCCGAGGTCGAGCAGCCGCAGCCGGTCCTTCGGCAGCTTCGGCATCCGGCGCGCCACCGTCTCGAAGGCGATGAGGCAGCCGCGGGTGGAGGCGTGCTCGCCCGAGCCGAAGGCGAGCCCGGCATCCAGCTTCAGCACGGTGCGGCCATGCACCTTGCGGTCCGGCAGATGCGTCGGGCGGATCAGCACGCGCCCGCCGATCTCCTGCTCGGGGAAGGCCTGGGCGGTGCGGGCGAGCCAGCCCTCCGATTCCACCGGGGCACGCTGCGGCTGCAGGTCCAGCCCCGTCATCAGCGATGCCAGGGCGAGGGCGGCGGTGAGGTCATCCTCCCTGGCCCCTTCCTCGCGCACGCCTTCCACGCGCCAGGTGTCGGTCGGCTCGTCCAGGAACAGGGCGACGCTGCGGCAGACGCGCTCCAGCGCGGCCTCAACCGCCGGCACGGCCTCCTCAGGCAGGGAATCGAGCCAGACGGTCTCCAGGTTCTGGGCGTGGCGTCGCGACATCTCAGGCCTTCTCCACGAACCGGTCGAGCACGCGCTTCTGGCCCGCCTTCTCGAAATCCACTTCCAGCCGGTCATCCTCGACCGCCGTGACACGGCCATAGCCGAATTTCTGGTGGAACACCCGCTGGCCCACCGGCATGGCGCCGGCGCGGGCGGGCCGCTCCTTCACCTCCCAGGCGCCGGCCTCGATCACCCGTGCCGGGCGCTGGGAGGAGATGCCGCCATGGGTGAAGACCGAGGGCGCGTTCACCATCCGCGCCCGCTGGGCGGCCCCGCCACCCTCGCGCTCGATCTCGCCCGGCGGCAGTTCCTCCAGGAAGCGCGAGGGGATGGCCGCAGACCAGTTGCCATAGACGCGCCGGTTCGCCGCGTGGGAGATCACCGCCATCTTCCGCGCGCGGGTGATGCCGACATAGGCCAGGCGCCGCTCCTCCTCGAGCGACTTGGTGCCGCCCTCGTCCAGCGCGCGCTGGTGGGGGAAGAGCCCTTCCTCCCAGCCCGGGAGGAAGACGAGGTCGAATTCCAGCCCCTTGGCGGCGTGCAGCGTCATCAGCGAGACACGCGCGCCTTCGGCGTTCTCGTCATTCTCCATGACGAGGGCGACGTGTTCGAGGAAGCCCTCCAGCGTCGCGAACTCGCCGATGGCGCGGACGAGTTCCTTCAGGTTCTCCAGCCGCCCCGGGGCCTCGGCCGACTTGTCCTGCTTCCACATCTCCGTGTAGCCGGATTCGTCGAGCATGGTGGCCACCGCGACCACATGCCCCTCCCGCTGCATCAGCGCGCGCCAGCGGGAGAAGCCGTCGAACAGCTCACGCATGGCGGTACGGGGCTTGGCGCGCATCACCTCGGTGCGGGCCAGGCGCTCGGCCGCGATGGCGAGCGGAATGCCCTGCTCGCGCGCACCGAGATGCATCTGCTGCAACGCGCCGTCGCCGATGCCGCGCTTGGGCGTGTTCACGATGCGCTCGAAGGCCAGGTCGTCGCTCGGCTGGTGCAGCACGCGCATATAGGCCATGGCGTCGCGGATCTCGGCCCGCTCGTAGAACTTCTGGCCGCCGACGACGCGATAGGGGATGCCGAGCGTGATCAGCCGCTCCTCGAAGGAGCGGGTCTGGAAGCCCGCGCGGACGAGGATGGCGATCTCGCCCAGCGACACGCCCTTGCGCTGCGCCTGCTCGATCCGCTCCCCGACCATGCGGGCCTCCTCCTCGGAGTCCCACAGGGAAACCACGCGGACCTTCTCGCCCTCCGCGTCGTTGCGCCCGGTGCGGAGAGTCTTGCCCAGGCGGCCCTCGTTCTTCGCGATGAGGTGCGAGGCGGCGGCGAGGATGGGGCGGGTGGAGCGGTAGTTCGCTTCCAGCCGCACGATCTTCGCGCCGGGGAAGTCCTTCTCGAAGCGGAGGATGTTCTCCACCTCGGCGCCGCGCCAGGAATAGATGGACTGGTCGTCGTCGCCGACGCAGCAGATGTTGTGGTGCCCCTGGGCGAGCAGGCGCAGCCAGAGATACTGCACCGTGTTGGTGTCCTGGTACTCGTCCACCAGGATGTAGCGGAACATGCGGTGGTACTGGGCCAGCACGTCGGGCTGGCTCCGCAGGATCTCCGTCATGTGCAGCATCAGGTCACCGAAATCGGCGGCGTTCAGCGCGCGCAGGCGGGACTGGTAGTCCTCGTAGATCTGGCGGGCGCGGTTGTTGGCGTAGTCGCTGTCCTCGGCCGGCGTCACGCGCGCCGGCGTCAGGCCGCGGTCCTTCCAGCGCTGGATCACGGCCATCATGCCCTGGGCGGGCCAGCGCTTCAGGTCCAGCGCGGCCGCGTCCATCACCTGCTTGAGCAGGCGCATCTGGTCGTCGGTGTCGAGGATGGTGAAGGAGCTGGTGAGGCCGACATATTCGGCATGGCGCCGCAGCATCCGCGCGCAGAGGGCGTGGAAGGTGCCGAGCCACAGCCCCTCGGCCGGGCGGCCGAGGATGGCGGAGACGCGTTCGCGCATCTCCTTCGCCGCCTTGTTGGTGAAGGTGACGGCCAGCACCCGGTTGGGGAAGGCGCGGCGCGTCATCAGGATATGGGCGAAGCGGGTGGTCAGGACCCGCGTCTTGCCGGTGCCGGCGCCCGCGAGCACCAGCAGCGGGCCATCCACCGTCTCCACCGCCTCGCGCTGCTCCGGATTGAGCTTGGCGAGGTAGTCGGTCCCGGGAATGGCGAGGTCGCCTGGGTTGGGATGGGGGGGCTGGGCTGGTGGGAACACGGGGGCGGCTATAGAACGGGACGCGAACCCGCGCCAAGCATTCGGCGCGGAGGGGAAGCGCGCTTGGTTCTACGTCTCGCCCTGGAATGGTGTGCCCGGCATGGCGGGGCACTGCTCGCCGCGAGCATTTTCATCGGGCTGCTGGTGCCGCCCCTGGCCGCGGCGCTGCGGGACTGGGTGACGCTCGTGGTCGCCCTGCTGATGGTGCTGGTGCTGCTGCGGGTCGATCCGGCGCAGGTGGTGGCCTATCTCCGCCGGCCCGTCCTGGTGGGCGCCCTCCTGGCCTGGCTGCTGCTGGGATGCCCCCTCCTGGTCTTCGCCACCGCCTGGGCCACCGGGATGGAGCCGGCCCTGGCGGCGGGCATGGTCATCATGGCCACGGGCTGCGCCGCCACCTCCTCCCCCGCCTTCGCGCGGCTGGTGGGGCTGGACGGGGAGGTGGCCTTCGTCGTTTCCGTCCTCTCCACCCTGGCCGTGCCCTTCACCGCCCCCGCCCTCGCCCTCGGGCTGCTGGGGGTGGACCTCTCCCTCTCGGCCGCGGCGCTGAGCCTGCGGCTGGCGCTGGTGGTGGGGCTGCCGCTGGTGATCTCCATGGGGCTGCGCCATGCCATGGGGCCCGCGCGGCTGGCGCGCTGGGGCGGCGCGGTGGATGGGGCCGTGGTGCTGCTGGTGGTGCTCTACGGCTTCGGGGTGATGGACGGGGTGCTGGCCCAGCTGCTGGCCGCGCCGGGGGCGGTGCTGTGGGGCGTGGCGATGGCCTTCGCGCTCTGCCTCGGGCTGAACGCGGGCACGGCCCTGGCCTTCGCCCCGGCAGGAAGGCGGCTGGCGCTTTCGGCGGGCCTGCTCTCGGGTAACCGGAACATGGCGCTCTACCTCGCGGTGCTGCCGGCCAGCACCGATCCGCGGGTCATGTTCTTCTTCGTGCTCTGCCAGTTCCCGCTCTTCCTTAGCCCCTTCCTACTGCGGCCGGTGTATCGGCGGCTCCGGGTGGGCTGAGCAGAGACGCTATGCGGCGGGGGCTTCCTCCCGGCCTGCCCGGGCGTGCCGGGACCCGGCGCCCGGACCGGCCCGCCTTCAGCTCCGGCTGACGATCAGCCGCGCGCCCAGACCCAGGAAGATCGCCCCGGCCACCCCGTTCAGCCAGCGCGCCGCGCTGGCGGAGTGGGCCAGGAGGCCGGCCGCCTTGGCCGCGCCGGCAATGATCACGGCGAAGACCGGCACGGAGACGAGCGGCAGCACCGGCCCGAGCAGCAGCATCTGCACCCATTCCGGCGCCCGCCCGGGGCTGGGTGAGACGAATTGCGGAAGGAAGGCGAGGAAGAACAGCGCCACCTTGGGGTTGGTGAGGTTTGTCAGCGCGCCCTGCAGCAGTACCCGCCGCACCGCGGCCGAAGGCGCCCCGACCGGCGCCCCGACCCAGGCCGCCCGCAGCGATTGCAGCCCGAGCCAGAGCAGATACCCCCCGCCCGCCAGGCGCAACGCCGTGAACAGCGCCGGCTCGGCCGCCAGCAGCGCCGCGACGCCCAGCGCCGCGAGCAGGATATGCACCGCCGCCCCGCAATAGATGCCCAGCGCCGCCGCCCAGCCCCGCCGCGTCCCGCCCGCCAGCGTCTGGCCGAGCACGAACATCATGTCCGGCCCCGGCGCCAGCGCCACTACGGCGCTGGCCAGGATGCAGGCGAGGAGAAGGGCAGGATCGACCGGCATGAGCGCAGTTTGTTCTCGCCCGTTTTCGTGGTCGAACGCCTTTTTCTGTTGCCCGGCATCAGCGGTATTGATGCCGGGGCCCGCCCTTTCGGCATGGCTCGCCCGCCCGTTCCGTGATGGTGGCGGCGATGCTGCGACGCAATATTACGTGGCACCAAGCCTGCGCGAAAGCTTCCGCCAGGCCCCGACGAATTCCCGGAACACCCCGCCCATGGCCTCACCCAGCGCCGAGACGCGCCAGCTCACCCGCCAGGATGCACGCACCCTGTTTCTCGCCTCGCTGGGCGGTGCGCTCGAATTCTACGACTTCATCATCTTCGTCTTCTTCGCCGCCGCCATCGGGCAGCTCTTCTTCCCGGCGGACATGCCGGACTGGCTGCGCCAGCTCCAGACCTTCGCCCTCTTCGCCGCGGGCTATCTGGCCCGGCCGCTGGGCGGCATCGTCATGGCGCATTTCGGCGACCTGTTCGGGCGCAAGCGCGTCTTCACCTTCTCCGTCTTCCTCATGGCGGTGCCGACCCTGATCATGGGCCTGCTGCCCACCTACGCCTCTATCGGCGTGGCTGCCCCGATCCTCCTGCTGGTCATGCGGATGCTCCAGGGCGCCGCCATCGGGGGCGAGGCGCCGGGCGCCTGGGTCTTCGTGGCCGAGCATGTGCCCGCCCGCCGCGTCGGAATCGCCTGCGGCATGCTCACGGGCGGGCTCACGGGCGGCATCCTGCTCGGCTCGCTGATGGCCACCGGAATCAACATGGCCTACAGCCCGGCCGAGGTGACCGCCTTTGCCTGGCGCATCCCCTTCATCACCGGCGGCATCTTCGGCCTGCTGGCCATGTATCTGCGCCGCTGGCTGCATGAGACGCCGGTCTTCGAGCAGATGCGTGAACGCGCCGGCACGGCGCGCGAAATGCCGATCAAGACCGTGCTGCGCGGCCAGGGCGTGTCGGTGGCCATCTCCATGCTGCTGACCTGGATGCTGACCGCCGCGATCGTCGTCGTCATCCTGATGACGCCGGCGCTGTTCCAGAAGATGCACGGGCTGGCCCCGGCCGTGACGCTGCAGGCCAATGTCGCCGCCACCTTCACCCTCACGGTGATGGCGGTCGTCTTCGGCGCGCTGCTGGACCGCTTCGGCACGCTGCGCGTGGGCCTGGCGGGCGGGGTGCTGCTGATCGCCGCCACCTACGGGCTGTATTACGGCACCGAGGCGAAGCCGGAGAACCTGCTGGCGCTCTACGCCCTCGCGGGCGCCGCGGTCGGCATGATCACGGTGGTGCCCTATGTCATGGTCCATGCCTTCCCCGTGGCCACGCGCTTCACCGGTGTGTCCTTCTCCTACAACCTGGCCTACGCCATCTTCGGCGGCATCACCCCGCTCGCAGTCTCGCTGCTGATGGCCGCTAACCGCCACGCGGCGGCGCATTATGTCGGTGCCGTGGTGCTGGTGGGCATGGCGGCGCTGGGCTGGAACGCGGCCCGCAACGTCCGCACCGCGGCGGACCTCCTGCCCGCCGAGGCCCAGCCCGCCGCACGCTGACCGGCCCTCAGTCCCGATGCGGGACGCCGGGGGCCGGCGGTCCCCGGCGTTCTTGTCGCCGGGCCGTTGCGCTCCCCCGGCGGCCGGGGGAGAAGCCGGGCATGAAAGCAGAGCCAGGCATGCGGGAGGAGGGAGTCCGGTCGGACCTGGTGCCGTCGGACTACGCGGCCGGCGCAACCCTGCCTTGGTGGGCCAAGCTGGGCACGAAGCTCGCCATCGGCGCCCTGCGCCTGCCCCACGGCATGCTGCGCGGCCTGGGCGTGAACCGCCACAGCTTCGTGCATGAGGCCGAGAGCCGCGTGCTGGGCGAGCCGATGGCCCATGTCGCGCGCTTCGCCGCCCTGCACGGCCGCCCGCCGCGCGGCGTGCTCGAACTCGGCCCGGGCCGCCTCGTCACCCGAGCCGCCGCCTATGCCGCCCTGGGCTGCGGCCCCGTCTGGTTCGTGGATGTGGAGGACGACGCCCCGCAGGACCCCGCGGCCTATGCGCGCGTGGCCGAACTCGCCCGCGCCGCCGGCCTGCCCGCCCCGGCGCTGGAAGGGCTGCCCGACCGCGCGGCGATGCTCGCCGCCTGCGACGCAAGGCAGCTGATCGGCGGCACAGCGGTGATGGAGGCGATTCCGCCCGCCTCGGTGGAACTCGTCATCTCCGATGTCGCCCTCGAGCATGTGCGCCGCGATGCGCTGCCCGGGCTGCTGGCCGCCCTGCGCCGCGTCTCCGCCCCCGCCAGCCTCGGCATCCATGCGGTGGACTTCCACGACCATATCGGCGGCGCGCTGAACACGCTGCGCTTCCCGCCGCGCTTCTGGGAAGGACGGCTGGTCGGGCGCAGCGGCCTCTACGTGAACCGCCTCGGCCTTTCCCAGATCCGGGCCGCCTTCGCCGAAGCGGGCTTCACCACGCGCCTGACCGACCTCCGCCGATGGCCCGCGCCCCCGCCCGGGGCGGACAAGGCCCATCCCGCCCTCCGCCGTCCGGCGGAGGATGCGCCCATCGCCTTCGCCCGCTTCGAGGCGGAAACGGCCTGATCCGGTTCAGGGCTGCTTGGTTAAGGGCTCCGCCCTCAACCCGCCAAGGGCCTGAGGCCCTTGGAACCCCGTCTGACTGCCGTGGATACCCCGGATCGAAGGGGTCTCCCGTTGAGGGTGCCCTTCCTGATTTTGCAGTCGCCTGAGGTCGATGACCTCAGGCGCACCGGCAGCCGAGTGATTCCAAACTACTAGGCTCAGGACCCATTAATTTGCTTGCGGCGACGCGGGCGGGCGTGATTCTGAGCGGGGCGGAGGTGCCCCGATGTCCGTCCCGTTCCTGCTCACCCCGGCTCAGATGCGGCGCATCCAGCCTTACTTCCCGCGCTCGCATGGCATCCCACGCGTGGACGACCGCCGTGTCCTCAGTGGCATCGTCTTCGTCATCCAGGGCGGGCTGCGCTGGCGCGATGCCCCGCCTGGCTATGGCCCGCACAAGACCCTCTACAACCGTTTCGTCCGCTGGAGCCGCATGGGCGTGTTCAGCCGCATCTTCGCGGCGCTGGCCGGCGAGGCGGGCGAGCCCGACCGCCTGATCATCGACAGCACCCACCTGAAGGCTCACCGCACCGCGGCCAGCCTCCTCAAAAGGGGGCGCCTGGCCGGTGCATCGGCCGCACCAAGGGCGGGCTGAACTCCAAGCTCCACGCCGTCTGCGACGGCCAGGGCCGCCTCATCGTCATGATGCTCTCGGAAGGCCAGATGAATGACCAAAAGGGCGCCAACATCCTCGCCCCTGTCCTGCCCAAGGCCCGCGAGCTGATCGCCGACCGCGGCTACGACAGCAACCCGTTCCGCACCGCTCTCGCCGAGCGCGGCATCGCCGCCTGCATCCCGCCCAAGAAGAACCGCAAGCAGCCCATCCCCTACGACAAGGCGCTCTACCGCCTGCGCCACCGCATCGAGATCGCCTTCGGCCGACCCAAGGACTGGCGACGCATCGCAATCCGCT
>NZ_FQZF01000050.1 GCF_900141905.1 Muricoccus roseus
CATGCAGGGCATGGATCACTCCCGCATGCAGGGCATGGATCATTCGAACATGCCCGGCATGGATCATTCCAATATGCCGCAGGCCAATCAGGGTTCTTCCAATTCTGGGGCACAGCAAAGAACTGGGCGCCCGGCTGCGCCGCAAGGGCAGCGGAACTCCGGTTCGCAGCCAGGGCAGCGCTGACGCGACCTTCCCAACGAGACCGGTTGCCCTTGGATTGTCGCTCACTCAAATGGCCTTCCATCTGAGCGGCATCCAAGTCTGATGGACAGGGAGCTCTAATCGTGAGCCTCGCCGGTTCGGGCAGAGATGGGCGGGGGTGGTGAGACCGTATGTCCTCCGCTAGCGCCGGTGGCCCGTCCGAGGACGCGCGGTGAACGAAGGCGGCCTGCGGAGGAAAATCTGTCTTTCATGCCTAAAGTGGTCTGCTTGCTCCTTCTAAGCTGATCTATTCATTAGATCGGTCGCGCAGCACCTGGTCCGGTCGGATGTTCCTTTGGTCACTCCGCAGCAGAATCGGGCAGTGGTAGGGTGGTTGCGGCGGCACTCTGAGCTGCCGCTCGTGGCAATGGAGCTTTGGGCCGAGTGCCTTCAGTGCATGTGCCAGGGCACGGGAGACATTCTCATCTCGCGCACTGCTCTTGCGGCGGCAGCCAACACAAGCCCAGACGAGGTATCGCGCGTCATGTCCGAGCTGGAGAGTATCGGCGCCATACGCCGCCACCGCGAGAAGATACCGGGACTCCGCGGACCGGGGCGAGCCCGCTATCAGGTCAATCTGAACGTCAGTACTCGCATCCCGTCTCGAGCCGGCCGGCCCTCATCGCCGTAACCTACGACCACCGCTTTGGGACGACGCTGTCCGGTTAGGATCGTGACCTCGCCCATGGCCGAAGGCGCCAACCCTCCTCCACTCATGGCGGCCGACGAAGGCAACGGCATCTACCGTCTGCACTTGGAGTTGCCGATGCGGGCGACCGCCGGGCTACCCTGACAGCGCCGGTTCACGGCGAAATGCCTCCGGCCCGCGGCACCTTCCCAATTGGGGTCAGGTAGCTCTCAGGCGCCCGGACGGAATCCTGGATTGTGACATCGAGTGGCAGGGCGATGAGAGGCCGGGGCTCATTTGCAGCGATCACTGCGAGGTCGTGGTGCTGGAAGCACTGGCTTGGTGCATGCCACCGCTCATGCTGCGGGCGACGCTTTCGCTCGCTGCCTGCATCACTCGCCCGACGGAGAGCTTCATGCGCTACGCCTGCCCGAAGCCGCCCGCGGGCGACCAAGAGCGGCGCGACGGCGGACGTGTAAGCGCCGCACCGGCAGAGGCAGGGGAGCCGCGCGCCTAGACGAGGTTTCGCGCAATGGCCTGGATCGGCTTCATGCCTTCGCCGAAACGCGCGATAGCCTCCCGGTTCGCCTTGAGCTCGCCGTAGGGCAGATAGTGCACCTTGAGGTCGGCGATGCGGGAGAACGCGGGCCGCGCAAGCTGTGCCTTCACCTCGCCCTCGCGGCCGTCCGGCGCCACGAGGAACATGCCCTCCAAGGCGTGCGCCTCAGGGCCGAGCGCGAGGTCCAGCATGCGTACAATCCCTGAGTAGATAGACGTTGTGTGCTCCACCTCGAAGGCAGCGACGATCCGTCCCGTCTCCTTGGCCAGCCAGAGGACGTCGATGAGCCGGACGGCGTCGGCACCCGGCGCTTGCCCGACAGCCGCTGGAAGCTCGCCCAGGCAGCCATCGCCCAGCTTGCCGCCGTCCAGCGGCCGGTTCCGGTCGTTCGCGGCGATCCAGACGTCGTAACCCAAGGACTTACCCAGGTCCCGGAGGCAGCCCTGGACCGCGGTATGGGTCTCGTCCTCCTCACGGGCCTCGGCCAGTGCCTTGGCGGCCCTCGCGCCCGCCTCGCGGACGAGGGCAAGGTCTGCCTGCCAGGCGGCCCGGGCGTCCGGGTCGTCCTCTCGGGGCGGCGCCGGGTAGCGGCCGCTGCCGAGGTCGAACAGCAGGCCGCCGATGGCACCCAGGTCGTTCGACAGCAGGTTGCGGTGCTTGGCGTTGAGGGCGAGGATTCCTTGCCGCATGGCCAGGTACTCGTCCCACCGGCCCAGCTTCACCTTCGCGCCGGTGAGGGCGTTGTAACCGTTGACAATGGCGGTGTTGAACGGCGGCACGATGGTGGGATGCAGGAAGTAGAGGAGGTTGGCGACCGCCGGACCGAGGCCCTTGATGGCTTTGGCGTCGATCTCCCGTACGGCGGCGATAACCTGCAACTCGGTGTTGCAGCAGACGCAGGTGTCGAGCAGGCGGCCGAAGGCGCGCTGGTTCTCCGGGTTCTCATAGATGTCGGGGATGCGGAGCTTCGGCTTCCAGAGGAAGGCGTGGTCCGCACCCTTGAAGATCTGCCGCTGCTCTGCGACGGAGTGGACCACGGTCTCCAGGGACGATCCGCGGTAGGCGACGCCAAAGGTCCCGGCCTCTATCTCGGTCACAACCTGCTGGATGCCGCGCCTGATAGAGCGGAAGTTCTTGACCCGCTCCTCCCAAAGAAACCAGCTCCGGTAGGTGGCGCCGGGGTCGTCGCGCCAGCGCGTCAGCAAGGGGGTCATCACATCGGGCGAACTCGCCCACGGTCCTCCAGAGTTCAGGAGGGCTGCCGAGACTTGCATTTCTTCGTTCCGAGGCCCGCCGAAACTGGCGGTGTGTTCCCATGCAACGATGATCCAGGCGAAGTCTACTCGCAAGAGGGTCGGCAGTTCCGGCGGTCTGGCGTGGTGCGTGATGGCGACTTGCGCTGCCAGCATCTGGGGTGCACCACGCCATCTCCAAACAGCAGCACCGGCCATCTCGCGGACGAGCGATCTTGCGGTCCCGGCGGACGCTTGAGGGCGGGTAAACACTAGCTCCTCATTTACATCAATTTGTTGCGGCGCGTTGCGCGGGCTGACTTGGAGGCACCGAAATTCCGTTTGAAATCCACTGTTTGCTTAAAGACACCACATCCCTCGATAGCGTCCCGGCCCTTGTGCCGGACCTTCAGCGTCTGGCTGGACCAAACCCTCTCTCCGGATGGGAGTTTTGCGCTGAGCTGTGTGAGGCGGTCCGAACTGCTCGGCTCCGCTTGACTCAGGTTATAGGCCGCATCCAGGAGACAGCCTGATGCATGTACAAGAGATGATAAGCTCGCACCCGCATGTGCAGGGCAGTACCAACGACGTGCTCATCCGGTGCATCGAGGAATGCTACTCGTGCGCGCAAACCTGCACTTCATGTGCCGATGCCTGCCTCGGTGAGAAGATGCTCGAGCAGCTGACGCAGTGCATCCGTCTCAACCTGGACTGCGCCGACGTCTGCGCTTCAACCGGCTCGGTCGCGACACGCCGGACCGGTTCCAATGAGCAAGTGATCAAGCAGATGTTGACCGCTTGCGAGACTGCTTGCCGTCTCTGTGGCGAGGAATGCGAGCGCCACGCCAGCCACCATGAGCACTGCCGGATCTGTGCTGAGGCCTGCCGCCGCTGCACGCAGGCGTGCCAGGAGGCGGCCCGCAGCATCACCTGATGCACGGTGTCCGGCGACCCACGCAGGGTGCGTTGGAAGCTGCAACAGAGTCAGCGGCACGGCCGGGCGCCGAGCGGTGCCGGGGGTGTGTTGTCCTCGCCAGCCGGTGGGCGCCCGAGGGCCACCTTTAAGGAACTGCGCCCGTCGTGAGGCGCGCACTTGAAAGGCCGAGTTTTCGTGCCGGAGGGGAGCCGCGCCCACTCTCCTACGGTGAACGCCTGAGCATGCCTCGTCATGGAGAACACGATGAGCATTGCGGACCTGAACTCTCGCGCCGGTTTCTTCCTGTCCTTCTTGGGAGACTTCGTCGCAGATGCCCAACGTCGTGCAAGCGATGGCCTGAATCTCGACTTCCACAGCGGTGACACCTTCTACGACCTCGCAGTCGGCGGCAGCGCGGACGACCAGATTGATGGCAGCAGCGCCATCAACTTCTCCTGGGGCCTGGGTGGTGCCGACCGCCTGGGCGGCGGTGAAGAAGACGATGTGCTCCATGGGGATGCGGGAGCGGACCTCATCTCGGGGAACTTGGGCGCCGACGAGGTCGAGGGTGGCCCGGGGAACGACGCCCTCTACGGTGGCCTCGGCGCCGACACGGTGCGCGGCGGTCCGGGGAACGACTACCTTGACGAGGGCGAGGGCCACAGCACCGTCGATGGCGAGGGAGGTGACGACACCTTGGTCGGAGGCGGTGGCCCCGACGCCTTCATGGTCGGCCGCACAAGCGGCGACGACGTCATCAAGGACTTCACCGCGGGCCCAGGGATGTTCGACCACCTCGCGATCATGGACGGCCTGCGGTGGGAGGATCTGTCGTTCGCCGACACGGCAGACGGTGTGCGGATCAGCTGGGAGGGCGGTTCCGTCCTGCTGGAGGGTGTAGCCCGGTCCGAACTCGCCCAGGATGACTTCATGTTCGCGGATTCACCGGACCTCCCTCCGGGCCTGCGGGATCCTGCGGGACCAACTGCGGAGCGGGCGACGCCGAGCGTGGCGGGGCCTGAAATCTCCGGCAATGAGGAATCCGGCCGGTTGTTTGACTTCCTGGCAGACACCCTGTTCTCAAACCAGCGGTTGAGTCTCGACTTCGACGAGTACGCGGTGACACGGGGCACGGACCGTGCCGATGAAGTCACCGGGACTGAAATGTCGGACACGGTATCCGGCCTGGGCGGCGACGACAGCGTCTCGGCCCTCGGCGGGGACGACCACATCCAGGGTGACGATGGCAATGACACGCTGGACGGCGGGGACGGCCGGGACCGCGTGGTTGGCGGGGGCGGCGATGACCGGCTGTTGGGCGGGGCCGAATCCGACGAGCTGATGGGAGGCGACGGGGACGACTATCTCGACGAAGGGGCGGCGCACGGCATGCTGGAGGGCGGCATGGGCGATGACACCCTCGTCGGCGGTGCAGGGGCCGATGCCTTCATGGTGTCGCCCGACAGCGGCAATGACGAGGTGCTGGACTTTGTGGCCACAGGGGATGCCCAGGGTGCCTTCGACCACATCGCCTTCATGGGCATCCGAGCGGATGACGTGAGCGTCCAGGATACGGATCGTGGCGCCCTTGTGAGCTGGGACGTTGATGGAGAGGTCGGATCCGACGGATCCATCCTGCTGGTCGATGTTCCCCTTAGCAACTTGCGGCAGAGTGACTTCATGTTTGAGGACGCGCCGCAGTTCGTGGCCGGAGTGAGTGACTTCGGATCCTGGTACATCTTCCCGGACAGCTCAGGCCCCATCGCCTGAGAGCACGCCCCGGCAAACCTCGGGCAGCGCCTTGAGGAAGGCCGGGGCGAACCGGCCCTAGGTCGTTCAGGAACATCTGTCATCCCAGTGAAATATCTTGATGTGGGGCGGCAAAGCGCCCGCAATGTGCACCCCCTATCTTGGCTTTGTCGGCGGGAATCGCTGACCCTGAGCTTCGCGCCCGGGGTGATATTGCGGGCCGTCGAGCGCAGCTGCTCCTCGGCCGCTTTGCTCGCAGCTGCAACCTCCGCTTGGGAGCGCGCCGCCTGTTCGGCCTGCTGGCGCTGTCTCTTGGTCTCGGCATCATCGCAAGCCGCTAGGGTGAGCGCCGTCATCAACAGCGACGCCATGATCCTCAGGCGCATGCATCAGCCCTTTGCTGTGGGATGGCTCAGGAAGCTGCAACGCGAGCAGGACCCGCCCGAAGGGCTGGTCTTGCTCAAGTGTGACCGCACCATCGCGTGCGAGTTCGAGCCCCGCCACAAGGGTGCTGGCCAGCGCTGCCCGGATCCGGATGGGCCGGTCCCTTGCGCTGTCTGGAATCGGTGGCAAGCAGTGCTCCAGCGGCAAGGCTGCCGGGGTCTGCTGGAGCAGCACGGTGATGCGCCTGAGGGCGTCCGGGATGCGCCAGAAGTCGGGCAGCGTGGGCCGGTAGGAGGGTGGCGGTTCGGCCCCCTGCCCTTCCCGCCCCTCCAGCAGGGTGAGCGTCGCCTCCAAGAAGCCGACATAGAGCTCCGCCTGCGGCCGGGCCTGCGGTGGGGTGGCTTGCCCGCGTCCGAACACCCCCTGCCCGAGCTGCGGCCGTGCCGCGAGCCAGGCCGCCGCCGCCCGCATGCGGGCAAGCTCGTCCAGCAGGTCGAGCTTCCGGGTGGCGGCCGCCTCCGCCGCTTCGGCCTCCTGCGCGTTGGCCGGGGCCAGCAGCTGCGCCTTCAGCAGCAGCAGCTGGCTCGCCATCACCAGCCAGTCCGCCCGCCGCTCCAGCCGGATCCCTCCCCCGCTGGCCTCAATCGCCGCGACCAGCTGGTCGGTCAGGGTGAGGATCGAGAGCCGGCCGAGGTCGACCCGTTGCCGCCGCACCATCTCGAGCAGGAAGTCGAGCGGTCCTTCGAAGCCCTCCACGCTCAGATGCGGGGCGGCCTCGCTTGCGAGGGGGCGGCCGCCCCTCCCCTCCCCCTCCCAGCCCTCGATCTCGAGGGTGGCGGCTTCAGACACGGGCGCTCCGCCCAGGCCGGGCCGGCTTGGCCGTCCGACCTGGCCCCTCGCGGTCCGCCCCGGCGCCCCGACTCACGGCGCGTCCCGCGTCCGCGCCCGGCGCATAGTGCGGCTGCAGGCCGAAGGCGAGATCGGGTGAGGCCCGGCGGAGCCGGGCCACGGCCTGCCAGGGCGACCAGTCCGCCGACCAGAAGCCGACCCGCCACTGGCCCATCTTCTTCTTCCGCCCGTCCAGCGTGCTCGGCAGCACGGCGGCATGGCGGAGCGGACGGGTCGTTCCCCAGTGCGCCCGCAGCCAGTCGCGACTGGCGCCCTCCTCCGGCCCGAGGGCGAGGATGGCGGCGGGGATCGGCAGCAGCCGGTGCAGGTCGAAGGGGCAGGAGCGGTCGGTCGCCATCCGGGCCAGCGCCCGCTGGTGGTTCAGGGCCACCGCTTCGCGGAGGCGCCGCGCCAGCAGCTTGGCCCCGGCGAGGCTGATCGCCCGCACCCCGTCCGGCGGCCCGGCCATCGGCAGTAGGAACTCCTCCTCGAGGGCGTCGAGGTCGAGCGTCCACGGGATCACGCCCGGACCGGCCGCGGCCGCCTGGAACGGCGCGACCGCCTCCGTGGGTCCGCTGACGGTCAGGGTGTTCCACAGCCAGTCCACCGGGACCGGGGTCGGCTGCCAGGGCCGCTCGGGCGGGTCGGGCTCCGGGCGGGGGACGGCGCGACCCCTCCCCTCCCCCTCCGCCTCGAGGGCACCGGTCACAGGTCGAGCAGCCGCGCCGGGCTGTCGCGGGTGATCTTCGCCCGCCGGCGGTAGCCCTGGGTGGTGGCCAGGCTCTTCTGCCGGGTGTGGTGCATCACCTGCTCGTCCAGCGCGCCCTTCAGATAGGCCTCGGTGATGAAGCCCGCCCGCAGCCCGTGCGGCGACAGCCGTTCGGTTTCGTCCACCGTGAGTCGGGCCAGCGTCGCCCGCCGCCGCAGGATCTTCCACACCCCCTGCGGGCTCAGCCGATCCTCCAGCGCCCCGCCCGGGCTGAGCCGCCGGAACACCGCCCCCCACTCGATCCGCGTCCGGCGGAGCCAGGCTTCCACCGCCCGCACCGGGCAGGAGAGCGGGTTCAGCCCGCGCGGGATGCCGATCGTCGCCCCCTCCCCCTCCTGGTCGCGCTTGGAGCGGGGGAGGAACACCGTCATCCCCTCGCTCGTGAAGCGCAGGTGCTCGCGATTGATCGCGACCAGCTCCGAGCGCCGCAGCGCGCCGGCGAAGCCCAGCAGCAGCAGCGCCTGGTCGCGCAGGCCGGCGGTGTCGCTCCCGCAGCTCGCCAGCAGCCGCTTCACCTCGGCCGAGGTTAGGGCCGCGGCCGGACGGGCGGGCTTGCCGTGCGTCGCGAGGATACCGCGCAGGGTGGCGCTGATCGCCGGGTGCCGCGTCTCCCAGGGATGGCCGGCCTGCCGGTGGTGGTGGGCGATGGCGGCGAGCCGCCGGCGCAGCCCGCTGCGCCCGAGGGTTTGGGCGAGGCTGGCGAGATGGCCGGCCACGACAACCGGCGGCGCCGGGAGCGGGGCGATGCCGCCGGCCGCGCACCACCCGCAGAAGGCGCGCCAGTCCGACTCATAGGCCCGCTTCGTGTTCTCCGAGAGCGCCCGGCCGGCATAGCCGGCCGCCTGGGCGAGGGCCTCGCCCACCGGGCCCGCGAGCACGGCCAGCGCCTCGGGCGGGAGCGCCTCCGGCACCAGGCGCCGGACCGCCGGGGGGAGTGGCTTGGACCCGGCACCGTTGGGCGGCGTCACGGCAGGTCCCACGGGTTCATCAGGATCAGGCCGAGACCGTCGAAATCAGCGGTGTTCCGGGTGGCCAAGGCCGCGCCGTGGGCCAGGGCCATGCCGCCAATCAGGCCATCGGCCATGGCGATCGGCCGACCGGCCGCTTCGCGGGCGGCCCGCGCCCGCGCGTCGTGGACCGCGCAACTCGCATCAAACGGCAGGACCCGCTCCGCGAAGCCCTCGGCGAGAAGGCGCGCGAACAGGGCCTCAAGGCCGGCGCGGCGCTGGCCCTCCGGCAGACGGGCGAGGCCGTAGCGGATCTCCGCGACGACGAGGCTCGGCAGGAACAGCGTCTCCAGCGGCCGGGCGGCCAGAAAGCCCATGACCCGGGCGTCCGGATGCGGCCGCATCAGTTCGGAGACGACGTTGGTGTCGAGGAGGATCACCGCGCCTCGCCGCCGAAGAGCGGCGGCCGCTCCCGCTCCGCGGTGCGTGGCGGCAGGGCGAGGTCGATCCCGTGTTCGGGGCCAAAGAGGCGCGCGGCGATGGCGGGCAGCGTTTCGCGGCCCGCGGCCTCGCGGGCGATGGCGGCGCGCAGGAGCTCGCGCGCCTCCTCCTCAAGGGAGCGGCGGTGCCGACGCGCCCGCGCCTTCAGCTGGTCGCGCAGGGCCTCGTCGACATTCCGGATCAACAAGCTTGCCATGCCGTCCCCCTCGTTCCACACAGCATGCTATCAAATGCTAGCAAAATTCGCCAGGCCGCTATTATCGGACAAAAACGGGGACTCGTCCCCCCGAGCCCCTGCCCTCGTCTGCCGGTCCAGAGAACGCCCCCAGCGCCCGCCGCTCCGGCCATCGTCAGTGTGCCCGGACCGGCCCGCCCGTGGCAATCCGCCCCTCTCCGCCCCTTGGGCACGATAACGGTAGATTATCGTGCCTGGGTGCCTGCCCAGAGCGGCTGAAACAGCCGGAACCCGGCCCCGCGGGGCATTGGGCCCGACCGTCCGCTCGATCCCTGCAGGCCTACGTAGAGGGGCGCCTTTTGGGCTCGTGCGCAACGGCAGGGTCGGGCCGAAAGCGGCACGGCCGCTTTTGAGGGCCTGATGCGGGAGAGACGACATTTGTTCAGCCAGCTCTGGGCTGCCGGGTTTGATCCGACTGCCGCACGACGAGGCCGGCCTCGCACAGGTCGCCACCGTCCTGGCCGGCCTGTCGCCCGCGCTCATCGTTCTCGAGGCCACCGGCGGCTACGAGGTCCGGCTGGCGGCCGACCTCGCCACCGCCGGCATGGCCGTCGCGGTGGTAAACCCGCGGCAGGTCCGCGACTTCGCCCGCGCCACGGGGCGACTGGCCAAGACCGATCGCATCGATGCCGCCCTCCTCGCCCTCTTCGCCGAGCGCATCCGACCCGAGCCCCGCCCACTTCCCGACGCCCTGGCGCAGGCTCTCACCGAACTGGTCGCCCGCAGGCGTCAGGTGGTCGAGATGACCGTCATGGAGGGCAACCGCCGACGCTGCGCCCGCAATCCCAAGGTCCGGGCCGCCATCGATGCGACGCTGGCCGTTCTGCGCGCTCAGCTCGCCAGCCTCGACGGGGACATCGAGGGCACCGTGCGCGCCTCGCCACTGTGGCGCGAAACCGAGAACCTGCTGACCTCCGTCCCTGGCATCGGCGACGTCACCGCCCGCACCCTCATTGCCGAGTTGCCCGAACTGGGCCAACTCGACCGGCGCAAGCTCGCCGCCCTGGTCGGTGTCGCCCCTGTCAACCGCGACAGCGGACAGTTCCGTGGGCACCGCGCTATCGCCGGCGGCCGCACCTCCCTTCGCAACACCCTCTTCATGGCCACCCTGGTTGCCGTCCGGCACAACGCCGTCCTACGCGCCCACTACCAGGCCCTTATCGCCCGCGGCCGACCCAAGAAGGTCGCCCTTGTCGCTTGCATCAGGCGTCTCCTGGGCATCCTCAACGCCATCGTCCGGACCAACACACCATGGCAACCCGCTTGACCAACAAGACGGTCGCTCAGGTCCTTCCGTCGGCGGCTCTGATGGTCAGTTGGTCATATGGCACGAGGGCCGTTACCTGCGCTGTTGAAGAAGCGTTTCGGGGCTCGGTCACACCATTCCGATGCTCCTGCCAAGAGGGCTCGTGTGATCATGGGGAGATTGGTGGATCGTGGCGTCGTCGAGCTACGGCAGCGGTTCGCACATGTCCACGCTGTCCTGTGAGCTGTTACAGCGCCGGGAGCCTGGCACCACTTACGTCGCACAGCGCCGCCCGGGTGGCCCGCCGTCGGCCCGAGCGCGGCAAGTGTTCTGCTTGAGTGCGAAAGCCGGAACGGGTGTCGCCCCAGAATAGCGGCCGGTCGAGAGACGCGTGGCGCCCCGTCGAGTGTGGCCTCCGGAACCAGACAGCGTCGAGGCGAGGCCGTGTACGCCCGCCCGGTGAGGCTCCCTCGATGCGGCGAGTGGTGTTTTCGGCCGGACGAAGGGGAACATCCGTGGCTGGTCGGAGGCGCCACGCGGCCTGCATGGTACTGCGGTTGAACTTGCTCAGGATGCCTTACCCCAATCCCCTATCTGGTTTCTGATCGGCCCGTACAGGTCGGGCGGTTGTTTGGCGAAGGGGCCAATTTGCCATATGACCAGCCGACCTCGTGGCCTCATGCTGGGCCTCGGGCCAACGGCGGCACGGTGAACCAGCCCCTTCGGCTGCGACCGCCCCTACTCCTCTGCTAAGGCCGGCATCCCGCCGTACTTTGGCCCGAAGCCGAGGGACTGGTTGTCGGCCTTGAGAACGTGGGGCCGGCGGTTGCAGCCGAGCGCCTCCGCCCTCGGTGACTGCCGTCGCACCTCGTGCGTTAGGGAGGATGGGCAGCAGCGTCGTACGGACGCGCCCTCCTCCCCTCGGGTCCCACACTCCCCGCGTCCTTAGACACCTAGCGGCGCTTTCGAATCTCTCCTCCAGAACGGGCGGGTGTTCCTCGCCCGTGTGCTTGGTCCTCGGTCTCGAATCATCCTTTCGCGAGGCCACGCGTATGTGCCTGCTCCTCGTTCCTGCGGCCGAGCGGTCCCTCCCCTGCTGTCCGGGATGCAGCTCAGCCCTTAACGGGACACGGCTCGAATCCGGCATAATCGAGCGAACGCCGTTCGGCCAGTTGGTCATATGACACAATGTCCAATGGACCTTTGGACACTCAGGTTCAGCCTCCACGCCGGCCGGTGGCAGCGGAGCTGCGTCGGCGGCGGATGGTCTGACTTCTACGGCTGCACAATCTGCGGTGCGCCAGGCGACCGTCACAGCCCCGACCAGCTGCGGGATGATTGCTGCCGGCGCGTCGGCGCGCGAGCCGGAGCACAAGATGGTGTAGGTGGGAAAACGCATTGCGCTTCCCTAAGGCCATATCGCCATATGGCCATAATCGGCATTTGACAGAGGGGTTTCAGGGGCATTCGCGTAGCCCTCAGTGGATTCGGAGTGGCCGCCTTCAACGGGGCCGGTCGATGTGTGCCTTCCTACGGTTCCGGGTGGCCACGTGCGTTCGTCGCCCCCCCTCGCACACCGCATGGGTCGGGCTTCCACTGCTTTGACGGGCAGGAAGGCGGGGCCGGAAGCGTTGGCGCGCGGAATATCGGGGGCTTTGTGCCGGCACCAGCTGGAGGGACAGTGCTGGATCTGTTCAGGGCCGTATTGCGAGGGTGGGTGTTCGTCCGAGGGACCCGCCAGAGAACTCTAGACTGGGTTTGGAGGGGCGTGCACCCGCGGAGATTTCAGACTCGCTAGGGGCTCGGAATCGCCTGATCCCCGATCACTGAAGCATGCCGCGCCACTGCGCCCCCGTGCCAGCACGTCATATGGCGCAATGGCCGCCTCGCACATTGATCGTGTGGCCGCGGTGCGCTACGGCACGTGGGTCATTCTGTCCGGAGGCCGCCATGCTCGTCGTCAGTGTCCTTGCCCGGAAAGGCGGAACCGGGAAGTCGACCGCCGTTCGCTGTCTTGCGGTCGAGGCATTGAAGGCGGGCCGCCGAGTGGTCGTGATCGACGCAGACCCACAGCCCACATGCTTCCGCTGGGGCCAGCGCCGGGCTGCAGCGGGGATCCCGGTCCCGCTGGTGGTCGTTCCGGCGCCCGGAGGCCTCGCCGCGCAGATCGAAGGCTTCCGTGCCCAGGGCGTCGACCTCATCCTTGTGGATACGCCTCCGACGGCAACGCCCGCCGTCAACGCGGCGCTGGACTCCTCGACCGGCGCCCTGGTCGTCACCCGGCCGAACCCGGAGGACCTCGAGAGCGTGCAGGAGAGCCTCCGCGTGGCGAGTGCCCAGAAGCGGCGCACCGGCGTCATCCTGTGGCAATCGCCACCCGACAAGCGCGTCCGTGCGGTTGCCCTGGCCCGAGAAGCCCTCGTGGCCATGGGCGCTGATGTCTGTCCCACGGCCGTCTCAGCCTCGATCAGCTACCCGTATGCTTATGCAGAGGGCCTGACACCGCAGGAGCGTGAGCCGGAAGGTCGAGCGCGTGCAGAGCTGGCGGAGGTGTGGGGGTGGCTTCAGCGCTCTGGCATCATGGCCATTGGGCCATATGACGGTGGAGCTTCGAAGGTGCCGGACCAGGATGCTGGCACGCAAGCCGACGGGACGGCTAAGCGGGTTCGGGCCAAGACGTCCAGCAGGAAGGAGCTGGTCGCGTGAGCAAGCGTCCGGGAGCCCCTGTTTCATACGCAGCGTCGCTGATGGTCGAGCCACCGCGGGTCGCTTCACCCCCGTCGGCTGCACCGTCGCTGACTCCCGCACACAGGGCAGTTGGCGAGCCGGAGATGGTGCAAGTTAGGGGGCGCCGGCCTCTGGAGGATGCCGCCGATCCCTCTGTCGTCTACCTGCATCCGGCCGGCAAGAAGGCCCTGCGCCTCTACGCGGTAGAGCGGGGCGTGAAGGTCCACGACCTTCTCCTCGAGGCCATAGAGAGCTGGGCTTCCCAGAAAGGATTAGCCGGGCCTTGGCGCGTCCCGTCCTCTGGCCCGCCACGACGCCGCCGCGGGTAAGAAGCTGAAGGGGAGGCGAGGGGAGGGGAGAGGGCCCGGTGGTCATATGGCAACATGACCACGGGGTCACCTTGCCGGATAGCCTACATCTCCCGGAAGTCGGCCATCTGCCTGCCCGGTAGGGCGAGGCCCCGATGCTGGTGCACGCACCGACCAGAGCGGTCGGGAGTGGAGGCCGTTGATCCTTGAGCCGGCGGCCGGCTTGGAATGCACTGGCGGCAGCCGGCAAACCGATCGCGGAACTTGTCGGGGCAGGCATCAAACGCCCTGGCTTGGTCGCCAGATACACGATGAACAGCACCACCGAACTTGCCACGGACGGCCTGCCCCCTCCGTCGTCTACCTGCATCCGGCCGCTAAGAAGGCCTTGGGCCTCTACGCAGTCGAGCGGGGCTCGAAGATCCACGACCCTCTCCCCGAGGCGATAGGGAGTTGGGCTTCCCAGAAAGGGTTGGCCGGGCCCTGGCGCGTGCCGCCGTCGCGCCCGCCACGACGCCGCCGCGGGTAAGAAGCGGAAGGGAAGGAGAGGGCCCAGTGGTCATATGGCGACATGACCGTTCGGTCATCTGTTCCGTTGGCCACGGGCCAAATGGTGGACGTTCTTACCTTCTCTTAAGCGGCTGAAACCCTCTGGCGAGCCACGAGCCGACCAGAGCGCTGATCCATCGATCGCCGCTGACGGTGGAGCAGGCAGCGGCTGCGACCGCCGGCTTGAAATGTTCGGCAGCAGCGGGCCGTCCCACTCCGTTTCAATCGCTTCACCGCTCGCGAGGTCGCGGAATTTGGCCCGGCAGGCATCAAGCGCGCCTGGCTTGGTCGCAGATCTACCCATGGTCAGCTCCACGGACCTCGCCCTCAGAGCAAGGGAGCTTACCTCCGGAGGACGCGGCGGATCCCGCCGTCGTCCACCTGCACCCGCCGGCAAGAAGGGGCCGCGCCCCGACGCGCTTGAGCGGGGCGTATAGGTCCGCGACCTTTTCGAACTGCGCTTCCAGAAAGGACCGGCCAAGCCCTGGTTCGTGACGTCGTGGGGCCCGACACGGCGATGCCGCGGGTAAAGAGGGAATGGCAGGGGAGGGGGAGGGGGCCGCGTGGTCATATGGCAACATGACCACTCGGCCAGCCAAGGATCCGGTGCTATCGGCGGTGGGCAGTGCTGCCTGTTTCGGGGGAGCCACGGCCGATGCTGAATCACGGGCCACCAAACTGCTGTCCGGCGGTGGTCCTGACGGTGGAGCACGTGCCGGTTGCGGAGCCAGGAACCGAATGACGGCAGCCTTCCGGGGGGTTCTGACGACCCCAGGCCGGTAACCTTCAGGTGCGACCGCCGCGGCTTAGCGACACCAACTTGGGGCAACTCCGACGTCTCGCACCGCCGTGGCGTTCCCTCTTAGATCCAGCTCTCGAGCAGCCTGATCTCCCAGGGAGGGGCGTCGGAGTGCACCTCGGCGCATTTCGTTGAGATCAGGTCGGGACCGCCTGAGCCGAGAGCCTAGGCTCAGGACCCGTTAATCGGGGCTATGCGCTGAGTGGATTGGCTGATTCCATGGCGGCCGGAGGTGCTGCCATGGCTGACCTGTTTTGGCTCACGAAGGCTCAGGTGCGGCGGATCACGCCCTACTTCCCGCTCTCGCACGGGGTACCGCGGGTGGACGACCAGCGGGTCGTCAGCGGCATCCTCCACGTCATCCGTAACGGGCTGCGCTGGCGTGACGCCCCGGCCGAGTACGGGCCGCACAAGACGCTCTACAACCGCTTCATCCGCTGGAGCCGCCTAGGCGTGTTCAACCGCATCTTCGCCGGGCTTGCCGGGCGCAAAGGCGAACCGGACCGGCTGATGATCGACGCCACCCACCTCAAGGCGCACCGCACGGCCGCAAGTCTGCTCAAAAAGGGGCTGTTCCCCGCCGTATCGGGCGTACCAAAGGCGGCCTGAACTCCAAGCTCCATGCCGTCTGCGACGGTCGGGGCCGCCCCGTGGTCCTGCTCCTCTCCGAAGGGCAGATGAGCGACCACAAGGGAGCGGCCCTGAACCTCGACAGCTCGCATGTGAAAGCCCACCGCTCGGCGGCTGGCGGAAAAGGGGGGAGTGGACGCAAGCGGTCGGGCGCTCGCGTGGCGGTCGCACCTCGAAAATCCATTGCCTGGCCGATGATCGTGGCCGACCGCTCGCCTTCGCGCTGACGCCCGGCAACGTCGCCGACATCACCATGGCCCTGCCGCTGCTCCAGGCCGTGGCACGCCCCCGGCGTCTTCTCGCTGACAAGGCCTATGACGCCGAAAGCCTCCGCCGCTGGCTGAAAGACAGGCGCATCAAGGCCGTTATCCCGTCCACCGCCACCCGCACCGTGCCCTACCCACTCGACCACCGTGCCTACAAGCGCCGCAACGTCATTGAGCGCCTGTTCTGCCGCCTCAAGAACTGGCGAAGGCTGGCCACCCGCTACGACCGCCTCGCGCGAAACTACCTCGCCAGTCTCGCCCTCGTCGCTGCCGTCAGCGAGTGGACCTGAATGAGTCCCCTACCTAGTGCTTAGCAGCCTGGTCCGAACGGGCATGCATCAGGGATCTGCCCAGATGCAGCGCGGCGAATGTGACGTGGGGGGTCGATCAGGTGAGCTGGCGATGCCCTCTCGAAACCCTCACGAGAGCGGCGGACCGGAACCTCCTGAACAGCCAGATGGCGGAAGCGTCGGAATAAGCCGGGGCACCCATGCGCGTCGTGACCAAGGTCCAACCTCCGCGCCGCGTGACCAAAGTCCAAGGCCGGGCTCCTCCGCGACCAACGTCCAAGCGCTGTTACCTTCAAACCCTGCACTTCCGAGTCGTGGAGTCGCTGGTCCACCCTCGCGCTAGCGAAATCCACAGCCTGGGCCGGCCAGGAATTGGACCTTGGTCATACCGGCTTGGATACTGGTCATCCGAGGCGCCGGAGCCGAGACAGTGGCCCGCGTTAGGAAACAAGCACTTACCCCGGTTGTTCCTTTGGACCTCGGTCATGACTCAAGTAGAAGAATCTACAACTAGCTTTTCCAGTAGCTTCGATGACCAAGGTCCAAGGGCTCCATTCCCCGCCGGTTGGTGCAAAGGTCCTCCTTGTGAATGAAGGTGCGGGAGTGGCGCTTTGCGTGAGGTCCAGGAGGCTAGAAAGCTCGTAGAGGAGCATGGCAGGCTTGGTGCCATCGCCCGCTCAGACAGCCGTGGCCTCGTGGAGATCGTCGCCGCTTACGGAGCCGATGAGGAAGTCGGCATCCCGAGTTTTCTCTATTCGGGATGGGCCATGACGGCTCTCCCCCATTCCAAGATCCCGGACGATGAGGCCTGGAGGCTCGAGAACGGGCAGGTTGTCCTACTCGTAGAGCCCGGACGACGGGCAGCTCCTGGGAAAGCGGACGAATGGGTGGGGGTGCCGTACGGCCCGACCGCCCGACTCATCCTGATCTACCTCCAGACAGAAGCGTTGAGGACAGGCAGCCGCAGCGTCGAACTTGGCGGAAGCATGAACGCTTGGTTCAAGCGCCTCGACAAGAAGGCTGGTGGCAACTCCTACAACCTGGTTCGGCAGCAAGCGGAGCGGATTGCGACGTGTCGCCTCACTTTCCACAGCGAACGGAACGGCGTCCGTGCGGTACGGAACCAGTCGATCGTCGAGGAAGGGCTACTGTTTAGCGCCTCCGCGACCCACGACGAGCGCCAGTCGAGCATGTTCAGCGAAGGCGTCGTGCTCAGCGAAGGCTTCTTCAACAGCCTGAGGGAACACGCCGTTCCTCTTGAGGAGCGGGCGATACGTCACATCAGCCACTCCTCGATGGCGATCGATGTATATTGCTGGCTCGCCTACAGGCTCCATTCCATACGCCGCCCAACTCCAATCCCCTGGCCTGCCCTCCACCGGCAGTTCGGGCCCTCCTACGGAGCATTAGGAGCCTTCAAGCGGGCGTTCCTGAGCAAGGTCTTGCCCGCAGCACTGGCTGTCTATCCGGAGGCCGCGGAGAAAGGGGTGGAGGTGACCGACAAGGGGCTGATCCTCCGATACACACCGCCACCGATCGCCCCCAAGAGTCTCGCCTGACCGGGGATCGGGCCACGCGGACCGCGGATCCAGCGGGGCGGCCCCGGCGTGACGCTGGCGTTCTGCTGGAGCCATGTGCGTCGCGAGTTCTACGACCTGGCCCGGAAGAAGACGGCACCGATCGCGGCGGAGGCGCTGGAGCGGATCGCCGCCCTCTACGCCGTCGGGCCGAGATCCGCGGCCAGATACCCGAGCAGCGACGGACCACGCGGCAGGCCAGGAGCCGGCCACTGGTCGAGGACCTGTTCGCCTTGCTGGAGCAGCGGCTGGCACGCCTGCCCGGTGGCAGCCCCACGGCAGGCGCGATCCGCTACGCCCTGAACCGCGGTGCGGGATTCCAAAGGTTCCTCGAGGACGGTCGAGTGGACATGAACTCCAACACCGTCGAGCGCGCCATCCGCCCCGTGGTCCTCAGCTGGAAGAACGCCCTGTTTGCCAGCGGCGATGACGGCGGGCGCCGCACGGCTGACCTCGCCTCCCTGGTCGAGGCGTGCAAGCTGAACAGTGTCGACCCGCAGCGCTGCCTCACCGACCTGCTGACCCGCCTTGCCGATGGCTGGCCCAACAGCCGCATCGACGATGCTAATGCCCTGGTACTGGGCCAACGTGAAAGCTGACTGAGCGTCCATCGAACCCAGCAAGGGTCTGTAGCTCTCGCTTACGGTGGAGCAGACACCTAAAGCAGACCCTGAACAGCCTTTTTCCACCCAACCCGGCGCAGCTTGGCAACTCGGAGCGAACGGCAGGCCGGCGAAGCCGGCTGAGCGCGCGATGGACGATGCGGCGCCCCGGCGACGTGGTATCAGGCGGCTACGGGCCGGTTGGTGGCGTGCTCGCGATGGCTATGGGGAATCCGTCCCGTCACTCTGCTTCGTCCACCCGGGGGGGTGCGGAGCCGCGGCATGCGCTTCCGCGACCCGGCGCAGGGCTTCGGCCTCCTCATCTGACAGCGGCCGGATGCCGCGAGGGTAGCGCACCCACTCCCCCCGGTCGCAGCCCATGCGCTCCGCGATCTCGCGCAGCTCAGGCGACAGCGGCGCGTGTGCTGCCGCCAGCCCTTCCAGCCAGGCGGCGAAGCCGGGATGAACCGGCCGGCGGCCGTTAGCCATCTGGCGCACGGCGCCCGGATCGCAGCCGAGGCGACGGGCGGCGCCTCGCCGGGTCCAGCCGATCAGGTCTAGGCACTGGTTGAATCGATCGGGCGACATGCGGTGGGTAATGGCCCGGCGGCGGGGCCTGCCGCAACGCAGAAGGCCGCCCGGAGGCGGCCAGCGGCGGAGCGCGGAGCGGGACAGCGGGGGTGGGCCGAAGCCCGCCGGCACCACCTGCAACGCGGTCACGACGAGGCCCCGGTGGCGCCTGGCGCAGAACGATAGGGCGGAATCGCCGCAGCGGCGCGCACGGCCGCGCGCAGATTCAGCATGGCCAGCAACAGCGCCTCGCTTTCGGCGTCGATGAGGTTGCGAATGATGGCGCGGCCGGTGCCGTCCTCGATCACGGCCAGGAGGTAGGCGGGATCTTCTGAGCTGGTGCCGAGCGCCAGGCCGTTGCCGGCATCGTCGTTGAGGATGAGCGGAAGGCCCAGGATGGGCAGGGCGTGGCGATCCATGGTGCGGAGCTTTCGACGGGGTGGAGCAGGAGGGGAAGGAGGGGCGGTGACGGCTCCCCGCCCCGGCCCGTCAGGCGGCGCCCTTGAGGGCCGCCATGCGCTCGCCCAGCATCCACAGCGCGCGGTTGAGCTTGACGTCCTGGTCGATGCCCGTGACCTCGCGCGAGGTGACGCGGCGCGGTCGGTTGTTGCCGTCCCTGCCCCACGCCTGGAGGCCGCCGCGGATGGTATTTTCCTGCACCCGGTTAAAGGTGGTCCACAGATCGTCCAGGGCGTCCGCGACCCGGCGGGGGCGTAGGAACTGATCCGCCTGGATCGGAGTGGACACGTTGCCTTCCTCGTCGCCGAAGCGCAGCACGCGGGCCGCATCCGCGAGAGCGTGCTGTTCGTCCCGGTTGAGAGTGACGCCGGTCCAGGCGTCAGCCGCCTCGATAGCTTGGCGCGAGGCGTCCAGAACCTCGAAGCTGCCTTCGATCACCTGGCGCACCACGTCGCCTTTGTGCGGCACCTTCACTGAGCGTTCCGGCCCGTCCGACACCACCATCCCATTCAGGCAGGCGAGGCGGAACACGCCCGCGGTGACGTGGTAGGCGCTGGTTCCGTCGTGCGAGTTGATGAGCACGACCTCGGGGAAGGTCATGCCGAGGCGGCGCGGCTGGTTGGCCTGGCCCTCGTGGCGGAAGCGGATGAGGTGCTTGGTGTGGCCGCTGCGTTCGGCGTCGCGCGGGCGGGTCTGACGGGCCAGCACGGGGGCGAAGCCCTCGCGCCGTAGGCCTGCGATCACGTCCGCGGTCGGGATGTAGGCGTAGCGCGCGGAGCGGGAGGAATGGGCCTCGGTCGCGAAGGCGGACGGGGCGAGCTGCATCAGCTCTCCGTCGGACAGCGGGCTGGCGCCCATCGC
>NZ_FQZF01000049.1 GCF_900141905.1 Muricoccus roseus
TCACCGAGCCCGCCGGCCATGCTGTCCGCGCCCGCGCCGCCGACCAGCCGGTCGTCGCCGGCACCGCCCAGCAGCTGGTCGTTCCCGCCATTCCCGACCAGCGCGTCCTCGCCATCCAGCCCGGAGAGGATGTTCGCCCCGTCGGTGCCGAGGATGCGGTTGTCGAGCGCATTGCCCGTGCCCGAAACCGCCGCGCCCTCCAGCATCAGCTTCTCGACATTCGCGCCCAGCACGTAGTCGATCCGCGCCGTCACCCGGTCGTAGCCCTCGCCGGCCAGCTCCACCACCACGTCCCCGGCATCGTCCACCATGTAGCCGTCATCGCCCAGGCCGCCGAACATCTGGTCGCTGCCGGCACCCCCGAGGAGACGGTCGTCGCCGCCGAGACCCGCGATGATATCCGCTCCATCGGTCCCGATCAGGCGATCGTTCCCCTCGGTCCCGTTCACCGGGTTCGGCTGCGGGGCAAGGCTCTCCCCCAGATTCACCACCAGAAGGTTATCGTAGGAGACGCCGGCATTGCCCCAGTTGTAGAGCCCGACGCTCCCCTGCTCCGTGTCATGGATCTCGATGGGCACGGTGAAGAGAGCCGTGCCGTTCAGCCAGGCCTGCAGCTTGCCATCGACGATCTCCGTGCGGAGATGGTTCGTGCCGCCGGTGTCGTAACGCGCGGGGCCCTGCCAAAGGGTCTGCTCGATGCCGCCCTTCAGGCTGAAGAGCTGCGGCAGCCCGGTTTGGTTGTCGACCTCCAGCTTGTAGTAGTTGTTGGCGTCCTTGTAGTGCAGAAGAACGCCCACGCCGCCACCGGCCGGCGCGGTGAAGTCCAGCTCCACCGCATAGTCCTTCCACTCGGACGCCCCCTGCCCCTCATAGAGGGCGTAGGCGCCCTTACGCAGCGCATGGATGCCGTCGCCAAGCGGGCTCCAGTTCAGGCTCCACTCCGCCGTCGGCGCGGTGTCGCCGCTGCCGCCGAGCTCCCGGCTGTAGCGGTCCGCCTCCTGCACGAGCGCGCCGTCCTTGACGGACCACTTGGCCGCCGCGCCGAGCTCACCCTCATCCACGAAGCGCCAGCCCTGCGGCACGCCGGCGGAGAAGCTCTCCCGCACCAGGATGTCGGCGGCGGAGATGACCTCGACCTTCACCGTATCGGAGGAGCTGGCCTCGCCATCGGTCAGGTCCAGGCGGACCAGATGCGAGCCCGTCCCCAGCTTGACAGACGCCTCGGCGCCGTTCGCCAGGACCTTGCCTCCCTCCGTCCAGACGATGCTGTCGGCCGTGTCGGCGCCGAAGCTCGAAAGGGCGGAAAGGTCGATATCAGCGAAGCCGTCGCCATCCGTGTCGATCACCCGGATGGTCTTGCCGGCATCCGCGAGCAGGGTTCCCCTCTGGACCATCACGTCGTCGAAGATCACCTGCCGCTGGCCCTCCGACCAGAGGCCGACCGAGCCACCCGAAAGCGGGCTGGCCGCGTCCGTCACCACGCCGCCGAACAGCGCCTCACCGTCCAGCGTCGCAAGCAGCTTCGCGTCGGACACCGCCAGCTTCACCTCCATCGCGCGGTCGAAGGGCGTCGTGCCCTTCTCCTGCGCCAGGATGGTCGCCACGCCGTTCTGCACCTTCAGCAGCGTGTGGGTGTTGTCGGCGATGTCGAAGCTCAGGCGGTAGTGGTTCCCGGCATCCTTGTAGTAGGCCACCAGCCCAAGCCCCTGCTGGTCCTCCGCCAGCAGCGTGGCGGAGACCGTGTATCCGGACCAGGCCGCGCTCCCCTCACCCTGCCAGGCCATGATGCCCGCGCCGCCGTCATAGGCACGGAGCACCGCCGTCCCGGCCGCGATGCCGCCCACCTGCACCTCGCGGGACTGCACGCTGCCCGCGACCTGCCAGTTGCCGCCCGGGCTCTGCCAGCCCGTGGCATTGCCGTCATTGAAGTCGTCATGCAGCAGCGTGCCGGCATCCGTCACCGTCACCTTCACCGCGTCGGTGCTGACCGTGCCCTCTGCATCCGTCACCCGCAGGGTCAGCCCGTGCACGCCGGCCCCGAGTGAGACCTGCGCCTGGGCCGTGGTGGCGATCACCTCGCCATCCGCGTTCAGCCATTCATAACCGATGACCTGGTGCTTCGGGTCCACCGTCGCACCCGCATCGAGCGTGACCAGGGCTTCCTCACCCTCGGCACCGGCCGAGACCAGCCGGTCATCGCCGGCCTTGGCGCGGAACTGCGCCTGGACAGCGCCGAGATCCACCCCTTCGACCGTCTCCTGGTGCTCGAGGAAGGAGCCGGTGAGCTGCTTGCCGCCGCTGTCGCCGATCGTCTGGCTCATCGTGCCCGTGCCGAAGCTCGGGGTGAAGTCGCCATCGGTGAAGTCGAACTGAACCGCGTTCACGCCCTCGATCGGGCCGCTGAAGGGGCCGGAGGCGGTCGGGCCGCCGAGCTGCGCCACCTCCTGCTCGCTCAGCGCCTTCTCGACGAAGGCGAAGGAGGACAGGGAGAAGACCGGCGTCTCGCCGCTGTCATCGGCGAAGATCAGGAAGCCCTTCTCGGTGATGTTGAAGACCGCGCCCACGGTCTGCGCGCCCTGCAGCGCGCCATCCACATACTTCTTCAGGGTGAAGGTCGAACCTCCCTCCCCGATCCGCTCCAGCGTGAAGACCACGCGGTGCCAGCCATCCAGCGGCAGGTTCCCCTCGTCCTGGCCGTTGGTCCCCACCAGCGCGAAGCCGTTGCGGAAGTTCAGCCAGAGATCCCCGTCGGTGATGTTGTTCAGGTCGCTCTGGAAGAACACGCCCAGCCCGTCCTGCTGCGGCAGGAAGAGGTCATAGACCAGGGTGTAGGCATCGAAGGTGCTGCCGCCATCCTTCGGCGCGAAGCCCGGCGTCACCTTGATGCCGTTGTTCGGGTTGAACTTCGGCGCGCTGACGACATGCGCCTCGCCGCCCGGCAGCTCCGGCAGGCCCAGCCCCTCGGCCGTGCCGAAGGTGACCGGCTGGATCGTGACGTCGGGCGTGCCGGTGTCACCGCCGCTGCCATCGCGCGAAGGCTCCGGATCGCCGCGGGACCCCGTCAGATACTCGCCCTTCGCGGAGAGATAGGTCTCCGTGTAGAAAGCACCCGTGTCCGGGTCGATGGTCACGAGACGAATTGCGCCGTTCCCGCCATTGCCGCCCTGCGTCGGGTCACCATTGCCCGTCACCTCGAGCGACACGCCGTTCTGATAGTTCACGAACATCTGGTACACGGGCTCGCCAGCCTCGTTGTAGCTGACGATCGTCTCCGCGCCGTCGCCGAAGACATGGCCGGAGAAGACGAAGGACACATTGGCGTGCTTCGAGATGAGGCCCTGCCACATGTCCTCGCCGTCATTGGCATTCTCGGCGCTGCCGCCGATGCCGTAATCCTTGCCCGTGCCCTCGCCGAAGAGGGGGCCGGAGTAGTTGTCGGCCCGCGTGCCCATGTTCGTGTAGTGGTGCGTGGTCAGGATCGCGCGGTGGTCGGAATGCGCGTCCAGCACCTCATCGGCCCAGCGCAGCACGTCGTCACGCGCCCCGAATTCCAGGGCGAGCACGATCCACTTCGTGCCATCCGCGCCCTCGAAGCTATACCAGGCATTATGCGTCTTGTCGGGCTCCTGGTCGTAGACGCCGCCCAGGGTGGAGTGCTGCTTCATGTAGTCCAGAGAGAAGTAGTCGGACTGCATGGAGTCATAGCTGTTGGCGCTGCCGCCGCTGCCCTGGTCGTGGTTGCCAGGCAGCATGGAATAGGGAACGACGCCGTTCAGCTTCGCGAAGGCATCCTTGGCGATGGCCCATTGCGAGGCGCCGTTGCTCGCCACCACGTCACCCACGCTCATCACGAAGCGCAGGTCCATGGTGGCAGCGTTGTCGGCCAGCCACTGGGTCATGCCGTTCAGGATGGCCTGGCCCTGGCCCGCGAAGACATAGTCCTGCGTGTCCGGCAGGATGGCGATGGTATAGGCATTCTCGCCCGCCATGCGCAGGCGGAACTCATCGGAAACGCTCTGCCCCGTGCTGTCCGTCGCGGTCACGGTCACGTCGTCGAAGCCGATCCCGCCCAGCGAGAGGACGAGCTTGCCATCCACCACCTCGGCGCCGGTCACCGTGCGCCCGTCGGAGGTGGTGACGGTGTAGGTCAGCCCCTCCCCTTCGAAGACCCCGGAGAGGTCGATCTCCAGGCTCTCCTGCGCGGGGGTCACCCGCTGGTCGGCGATGCCCTTGACGAGGCTCGGCCCGGCGGAGAGCCCCACCTCCTCCATGCTCCCCGGCCCATAGGTGGGGGAGAGGTCGCCATTGTCGAAGTCGAACTGGGTGGCCGTCCCGGTCGCGGGCGGGGCCTGGATGATGCCGCCGGCCTTCGCCGCGCCGAGATCCGCGATCTCGCCCTCGGACATGGCGCGGTCCGTCAGGTGCAGGCTGTTCAGCCAGCCCGACCAGGTCTCCCCGTCCTCGTCGGCCAGCACCATGAAGCCCTTGGCGCCGTCGATGCCGAAGCGCGCCGCCTCGACGCTCTGCTCGCCCACCTTCGTGCCGTCGATGAACTTGCGGAGAATGGCCGTGCCATCCTCCCCGGCCTCGACCGTGATGGCCACGCGGTGCCACTGGCCGAACTCTATCGCGCCGTCATACTGCCCGGCGACGCCGAGGCCGATGCTCCCATCCGCCTGCAGCTTCAGGAACAGCTCGGCATCGCCTTCACCGGCCTGAAGGAGCGCGCCGAAGCTGCCCTCCTGCCCCTCGGGGATCAGCAGGTCGTAGATCAGGGTATAGGACGCCATCGCGCCGCTGACGCCGGGATTGATGGCGTAGCCCTCGCCCGGCTCCGTCGCGGGGAAGCCGAGCAACCCGTCATTCTGGCTGCCGGGCAGCGGAGCCGCGCCGAGCTCATCCGCCTCACCGAACTCGGTGCCGTCCAGCGCCCGGCGGGCCATCGTGCCATCGCCGAAGCTGGCGCTGAAATTGCCGCCCTCGAAGTCGAACTGCGTGGCATTGCCGGGGGCATCGCCCGCCGTGAAGATGCCGCCCGGCGTCATGCCGCCCAGGTCCTTCATCTCATCGGCCGAGAGCGCCACATCCGTGAAGGCGAAGCCCGCGAGGAAGCCGCCCGCCGTCTCCAGATCCTCGTCGGTGAGGATCAGGAACCCGTTCGTGCCATCCAGGGTGAACCGGGCGGTCGGGACGGTCTGCGTGCCCACCAGCTCGCCATCGATATACTTGGCCAGCAGCGAGTTGCCGCCGCCCTGGTCCGTCACCGTGAAGCCGATGCGGTGCCAGCCGCCGATCGTCGCCGCGCCCTCGTACTGGCCAGAGATGCCCGAGCCATAGGCGCCGTCCGAGGTCTTGCGGAGGAACAGGTCGCCATCGCTGGCGTTGCTGAGATCGGTCTGCAGCAGGCCGGCATAGTTGGCCATGCTGTCCGGGTCGAGCTGCAGGTCGTACACCAGCGTGAAGGTGGTGATCGCCCCCTCGATCCCGGGCTTCACCAGATAGCCTTCCGCGCGGTCCGCGGCGGGGAAGCGCATCACGCCCTCCTCCGTATCGGGCATGGGCGGCAGGCCGAGCGAGGCGAGATCCCCCACCTCGCCCGCCTGGGCCGCGGCGCGCGGCGCCATGCTGCCGGGGCCGAAGCCGGCCGAGAGGTCGCCCGCGGTGAAGTCGAACTGCGTCGCACCTGGCCCGGCTTCGGCCTCAGGCAGAATGCCACCCGCCTTGGTGCCGCCGAGCGCCGCGATCTCGGCCGCGCTCATCACCTCCGCCTCGAAGAGAAAGCCGCCCAGCGCGCCGGAGCGGGTTTCCCCGTCCTCATCGGCCAGGATGAGGAAGCCCTTCGCGCCATCGATGGTGAAGCGGGCGGCGTCGACCTCCTGCGTGCCAACCAGCTTGCCGTCGATATACTTCGAGAGAAGGCTGGTGCCCTCGCCCTGGTCCTGGATGGTGAAGGCCAGGCGGTGCCACTCCCCGTAGCTCAGCGCGCCTTCATAGACGCTGCTGATCCCCACCCCGCCCGTGTCGCCCTGCTGCCGCACGAACAGGTCGCCGTCGTCACTGTTGTCCGGGTCGACCTGCAACAGGCCGGCGAAGGCATTCGCCCCATCCGCCGAGAGCAGGATGTCATAGACCAGCGTGTAGCTGCCCAGGGCGCCCTCGACCCCCGGCTGAACCTTGTAGCCGCCGGAAGGCGTGGCGGCCGCGAAGGCCAGCGCATGGCCCGGCGCGCCCGGGAAGGCCGGCAGGTCCTGGCCGGCGACGGTGTCGAAAAGGCTGGTGGCCACGATGGGATGCTCCGTGCTTGGCGACGGGGCTTTTCCCTGATAACCGGGTCACTTTGATGAAACTTTGGTATTTCTTGTCTTTCAGCGCATAACTTTCACCTACTCACACGAAACGCCACATCTTTCCACATTCACACCTTGCCGTCCGCCCATGCCTCCGGCAGCCTTTGCACGATGTGGTCCCAGGAACGGCACAACCTCATCCTCGAAAAGCTCAGGGCCCAGCGCCGCATCGCGGTGGATGGGATGGCGGAGGAACTGGGCGTATCGCGCGAAACGGTGCGGCGCGACCTCGTGGATCTGGAGGCAGCGGGCTTTCTCCGGCGTGTCCATGGCGGGGCGGTGCTGACCGAGATCGCGCCCGAGGAGCCCTTCGCCCGCCGGCTGCAGCTGCGCCGCGCGGAGAAGACCGCCATCGCCCGCGCCACCCTTCCCCTGTTGAAGGCGGGCGAGACCTGCTTCGTGGATGCCGGAAGCACCACGGCCCTGCTGGCCGTGGAGCTGTGCCGCCTGAGCGGGCTGACGGTCATCACCAACTCGCTGGAGGTGGCACAGGCCTTCCGCGCCCAGGGCGCCGCCCACCACACCATCCTGCTCGGCGGCCGTGTGCAGCCCGACATGCCCGGTACCTCCGGGGAGGCGTTGATGGCCGAACTCTCGCGCTACAGCGCGGATGTGGCACTGGTCTCGCCCATGGGCCTGCATCCGGAGGAAGGGGCGACCAGCTTCATCGCCGCGGAGGCCGAGATCGCCCGTCAGATGGTGGGGCGCAGCCGGCGCACCATCCTCCTGGCGGATCATAGCAAGCTCGGCGTGGTCAGCCGCGCGCAGGTCTGCCCCTGCGCCCGGATCGCGGCCCTGGTCACGGATGCGGCGGGCCGGCCGCATGCGGCGGCCTTCCGCGGGGCCGGGATCGGCGAGGTGGTCGTGGCGGAGACCTAGGCGACCGCCAGGCGGCCGGGGGCCTAGGCCCCCGGCCTGTCGGATCAGCTCCAGGCAAAGTCCTTGGCGGAGAGATCGGCCAGGGACACGCCGTGCAGGTTGATCACCGCATCGGTCGCGCCATCGCCATTCGCATCCACCTGCAGCAGGTCCGGCCCGTCGACGAAGCGGGCCTCGGACTCGTGCCCGCCGGTGAAGGCACCCGCACCGAGGAAGGTGAAGTCACCCCGCAGCATGTCCTGGAAGACCAGGCGATCGTCACCCGCGCCGAAATCCATGATCCGATCGGGTGAGGCGGCCGTGGAGGAACCCGCGGTGAAGACGAAGCGGTCCGCCCCGCCGCCGCCCGTGAGATACTCCGAGCCGCTCCCGCCGATCAGCGTGTCAGCCCCGCCGCCGCCCAGGAGCGTGTCGTTGCCCGCCCCGCCATCGAGAGAAGCCGCGCTGCCGCCCGAGACGGTGATCCGGTCCCCGGAGGCACCGCCGAGAACGGTCTCGACATTCGCGACCGTCACCGCATTCCCGCCCTTGGCGAGCATGAGCCGATCCACGCCGCCGCCGAGATCAACCGTGGCCGAGAGGGTCGCCGCCGAGAAGACGAGCTGGTCCCCGCCGGCACCGCCCTGCACGAACTCCGCGTTCGCCACCACGAGCTTGTTCGCCCCCGCCGAGGACAGGAACAGCCTGTCCACGCCGGCCCCGAGATCGACCTCCACGTCCTGCACCGCCTGGCCGAGCGTGACCTGATCCCCCGCGATCCCGCCCCGGATCGTCTCCGTGTTGAGGACGGTGACGGAGTTCGGGCCGTTGAAGAGCGTCAGCGCATCCTTGCCGCCACCCAGATCGACCGTCATCCCCGCCGCGGACCGGCCGAGCGTGATCGCATCCGCGGCGGAGCCCCCGCGCAGCGTCTCGGCCCCGCTCACGGTCAGGCTGTTGGCCCCGGCCGAGGAGAGGAGGAGCTCGTCCTGCCCATTCCCCAGCTCCACGGCGATGCCCTTCTCCGCGTCGCGCAGCGTGACCTTGTCGGCCGCTCCGCCGCCCAGCACCGTCTCGACATTCGCGACCGTCAGGGCATTCGGCCCGTCCGAGGCGAGCACGAGCTGATCCTGACCCGCGCCGAGGTCCAGGCTGATGCCGGACGCGGCGTGGGCCAGCGTCACCGCATCAGCGGCCTTGCCGCCGGCAATGCTCTCCACATGGTCCACGACCAGCCGGTTCGCGCCGGCACCGGACAGCACCAGCCTGTCCACCCCGCCACCGAGATCCACGGTGATGCCAGAAGCCGGGGCACCCAGGGTCACCGCATCGGCCGCGCTGCCGCCCAGGATGGTCTCCACATGCGAGACGGTCAGCGTATTCGCGCCCGAGGAGGAGAGGAGAAGGCGGTCGAAGCCCCCGAGCAGATCGATATGGCCCTTGGACATCGCCTGCTGAAGCGTGACGCTGTCGTTGCCGCCGGTGCCCTGCCCCGCTTGCCCCGGCTGGGTAGGCGCGGGAGCCGGAACCGGTGCCGGGGTTGGGGTTGGAACTGGAACAGGGGCAGGCGTCGGGACCGGCGAAGGCGCGGGAGCCGGCTGGCCCCCCTCCCATGGGGAGGAGGTATCGAGCGCGGGCTCCTTCGCCAAGGTCGCGTTGCCCGACACCTTGGCAGGCCCCGAGGCCATCTGTGCCGGGCTGAGGCCGAACACGTCATTGCCGGTGACGGAGGCGGTCGCGCCGGTCTGGTTGTAGAGCAGCCGCGCGCTGGAGCTTCCGAGCTCGTTGATGAAGCTGTTGTCGCTCATCTGCAGACTGGAGCCGGCATGGGGCGTTCCCTCGCCGCCGAAATGCACCATCGACGGATTCTGCGAATGCGGCCCCTGCACGATGACATTGCCCGTGAGCACCGCCTTGCCGCCATTCGGCAGGTCCACGCCATAGCTGCCGGTGCCCTTGGCGCCATCGACGATCCGGCTGTCCGTGATCACCGTCTGATGCGCGCGGCTCTTGATCTGGTGCCCCACCACCGCATCGTGAAAGTAGCTGTCGTCGATCGTCAGCTTCGCGATCTCGCCCACATAGAGGTTGTGGGTGCGACCGTCGCCCGCGCCGTTATGCGCGAATTCCGAATCCCGGATGGTGATGGTGCCGTTCGCGGACGGGTTGCCGAGCAGTCCGTTCTGGTTGTGGTGGAAGTAGCTGTCCTCGATCACGAGGTTGCCGGCCTGGTAGCGGATCCCCGCTCCATTGTCGTCCGGCACCTTTGCGCCGGAGAAGGACAGGTTCCGGATCGTGACGTCGGTGTTGGTGACAAGGATGCCCTTGCCGTTCGGCGGGGCGGTGGTCGCCACCATGTTCACCATCCCGCCGACGCCCTGGATGGTGATCTTCGTGTTGATCGTCGCGAAGTCGTTCACATAGGTCCCGGCCCGCACGGCCAGAACGTCGCCGTCATGAGATGCCGCGACGGCCGCGGCGATGGTCTTGTAGGTCTGGTTCGGGCCAACATTCAGTGTCGTCAATATTACAACTCCTACGCGGCTTGGTCATGCCGTCCGCGCGGCGGGGCAGAGGTGGCGCCATCTTCGCCTGCCCTGGGGCGCCGTCCCGCAGCGTGATGAGAACGAGGCAGGCGGGCCGACTAACACCGCTCCGAATTGGCGTTGGAACCCGCGGCGCGATGCCGGGCGGGCCGGCACTCCGCGCCTGTGGCCCAGCTGGCACAGAAATGCAGCAGCGGGTTGTGCGCCGGACGTCCAATTCTGGACATGCCTGCCGTGAAAAGAACCGGTCCGGTTTCCCGGACTTCCTCTCACCCCGGCCCGCGGCTCCGCTACTCGCCGTCGCGGAGAGAAGGCGGGGGGCTGGCCGCGACGACACGGCCCGCCCCTCGCCTTCACCCGGCGCGCGGGGCCGTCATCGGCTCAAGCCCGGTGCGGGCGAGCACCGGCGCGGCCTCCGGCGAGGCCAGGAAGCGGATCAGCGCCCGCGCAGCCTCCGGCTCGCGTGCCCCCATCGCCAGCCCCGCGCAGAAGATGGTCGGCTCCTGCACCGCCTCCGGAATGGTCCCGACATAGGCGATGCCCTCAATCGGCAGCAGCTCGCTGACCTGCTGGAAGCCGATCTCGGCTTCACCCCGCGCCACGACGCTGCCGACCCGCTCGCTGTAGATGCGGCGGCTCTTGGGCATCACCTGGTCATGGATACCAAGGCGCCTGAACATCTCGGTCTCAATATAAACGCCGCTCGCGCTCGCCGAATAGGCGATCGACTTCGCGTTCAGAAGCGTCTGGCGGAAAGCGTCGACCGTCGTGATGTCCGGCCTCGGCGCCCCGGCGCGAACCGCCATGCCGATCAGTGATCGGGCGACATCCACCCGGCTGCCCGGCTGCGCCAGGCCCTTGGCCACCAGCGCCTCCAGCCCGTCGGCGGCGAGCAGCAGCACATCAGCCGGCTCACCCCGGCTCAGCCGCTGCGGGATGGCATCCGGCGCCGCGCCCATGGAGGCACCCTGAACCGTGTGAAGGCTGTTCCCCGTGTTCCGCTCGAAATCGGGGCCCAGCAGCCGGTAGGCGGCGGTCAGCCCGCCGGAGGTCATCACCCGGACCTCCGCCGCCGCGGCCGGGCGCGCGGCCAGGGGCAGGCCGGCAGCCCCCATCAGCAGGGCCCTGCGGCCCAAGGCGAAACCTGGCATGGCGTCACTCCTCCCTTGCGGGGAAGCCTAGCCAGCTTTCGTCCCTGTGGACCAGACAGGCGGGATCGCCGGGCTACCGCCCCTTGTTCACCTGACGGCTGAAATTCGCCTCAATCGCACGCAGACCCGCATGCTCGGTCAGCGGTATCGGGATTCCGAAGGCGTCACAGGGCACGACGATCTTGCGGGGAATCCCCAGCAGGCGCTGGAGGGCCGAGTTCTTCCCCTCCGAATAGCCGGCGAGCTGGATGTCGAGCAGCCCGGCCACGCCGCGCTCGATGCCAATCACGCAGCCCCAGTCGCCGATCCGCCCCATGGCACCGTCGCCCGTCTCGTCCATGCGCAAGCGGACGAGGTCGCCGATCTCGTAGCGGGCCACATAGGCGCGGCCATCAGGATTGTAGCCGATCAACATCCATCAGCCTCCGCACCATGCGAGGCGCGACCCTAGCCGCGCCGTTCCTAACAAGCGGCTGACGGCTGTCAGGGCAGGAGGCTCCGGGAGGCGACCACCGCGACGACCACCAGGAGCAGCGTGCAGCTGGCCACGACAAGCCCGGCCGCCCAGGCCGGCAGAGCCGTCAACTGCTCGCTCCAGCTGGCCGCCGGGGCTGCCTTCTGATGCTTCCGCATGGCCCGGCGAGCCGGCAGCGCCACCGCCCGGCCCGTCTGGTCGCAGGGCACGACGATGCTGCGGGACACGCCGAGAAGGCGCTGCACCGCGGAGCTCCGGCGCTCCGAGTAGCCCGCCAGCTGAATGTCGAGTTTGGCGCCGGAGGCGCCCTCCACCGCGATGACGCAGCCCCACTGCCCCGCCTTGCCCATCGCGCCCTCGCCGCTTTCGCTGATGCGAAGTCGGACGAGGTCGCCCACCTCATATTCGGCGACATAGGGCCGATCGTCGGAATGGTACCGAACCTGCATCTGGCCTCCCCGCGGCGCACAGCATGAGTCGCGACAGGATAGCCGTTCTATTCCTAACGACAGGCTGATGCGGGGGCGGCGGCGCGCTCAGGACCGGTGATAGGCCAGGGCCCGGGGCTGCTTTTCCGCCCGCTCGACCGTCGCCAACGCCTGGGCGAGGTCGCGGAAGGTGCCGGCCACCCGGCCGGACGGCATCCGGGTCAGCGAGACCCCCTCCGGCCGGCGCGAGATTAGCCAGCTGAGGGAGAGATCCTCCTCCCGCAGCCCGGGGCTGGAGGGCGTGACGATCCCGATCCAGGCCTCCCCATCCTCGCCCAGATGGGTTTCGACACGCCAGGTGCCGCCCCATTCGCCCACAAGCCGTGCAGCCCAGGCGGCAGCCTCGGCCCGCTCCGCCTGTCGCATGCTGAGCGTCACCGGAGCGGGGCGCGCGAAGGGTAGGATGATCGCGGACAAGCGTGGTCCCCCTGGACAGGGTGGATCGGCAGCACGATCCACGCCCCAACGGGCCACATCACGGATTCGTGAGTCAAGAAAAAAGCGCCGTTACCCCACGCCGCCGGACCGCGTGACGGCGCGGACCCTGCTAGGAAGCCGCCCGGATGTCCTGCGGGCCGGGAAGCTTCTCCAGGATCCGGTCACGCAGCCGCGCATTCTCCGCATTCCCCGGCTCGGCCGCGACCGTCGCGGTGACGACCTCCAGCGCCCTTTCCAGCTCGCCCGCGGCGACGAGCGCATTCACCAGAACCCGCTGCAAGTCAGCGCTTCCGGGGCGCCGGCTCACGGCCGCCTCGGCCGCGACCACCGACTCCTGCATGCGGCCGAGGCCCCGATGGGCGAGGCTCAAGCCGCGCAGGGGCGCCGGGGCCTCCGGCACCAGCTCCGCCGCGTGCTGGAAGACGGCAAGCGCCTCCTCATAGGCCTTGGCCCGGAGCAGCGCATTTCCGTAATCCGTCTGGATCGCCACGTCCTTCGGCCGCAGCGCCGCCCCGCGTGCGAGCAGCTCCAGCGCATAGCCGTGCCGGCGAAGCTGCGCCGCGCGGCCCAGCTGGTGCCAGTAATTGCCGGAAACGGACCGGCGCTCCCGCACCTGCGCTCGGTAATCCGCCCAGCTCAGCCGGCCCTCCAGGGCGGTGAGGACGAGATCCTGCAGAAGCTTCGTCTGGAGCAGGAAGTGACCGATGGCATGCCCGGCCGACGGCGTCTTGAACAGCTCCGTCCCGGGCAGGGCGGCAAAGAGCTCCGCCTGCGCCTCGTCCGGCGTCATGGGGTCGTAGACCACGATCTTGCGGGCGGTCAGCGAGATCTCGGCCGCCAGATCGTCCTGCAAGAACCGGAGGCGGCTGGCCTCCGCCTTCCACCGCGTCTCATGGGGCGGCTTGGCCGGGTCCACCGAGAATTGCGGCGCGAGCATGAGCACGGTTTCGGCGCCCAGCCGGCGCGAATGGAGCGCGGCGCCGAAGCCACCCATGCTGGAGCCATAGGTCATCACCCCCTCGGGCTTCAGCACCTCGAGGTAACGCCGCGCGGCCTCCGCACCAGCCCGGCAACCTTCCGGCTGCCACCAGTGGTTCCACTTGGCCACGAAATAGACGCCGGAGACCTCGTGCCGGTCGAGGAAGTCCTTGCCGAAGGGACGCTCGTGCTCGTTCAGCGACGAGAAGGTGACGACCGTCCGCGAAGAGGCGAACCGGCTGCCCAGGACCCTGACATCCTCGTCCTCATAGATGGGGTCCATTCGTCTCCTCGGCGCCCGCGGGCGATTCTGTTATATAGCAGTGCTGCATTTGCATGACAGCGCATCATCAATAAAGGCTGACCGATTGAGCACGCAGCCCGCCAACGGCGCCCTGCGAGCCCTCTACATCCTCGCCTCCGGCCGGTCCTGAGGCATCTTCCACGTCTATCCCGGTGATTTTTGCCTTTTCCAGTGACGCATTGCACGCGTTCCGTGCACCGGTAGGCCTGCCACCACAACGCCGCCGGGCATCCGCGACAACGGCCCTGGTGGGCAGGGCGCCCGAGAGGCTAAGATCACATTTACGAGGGGTGCTGTTCAGGACGGAACCAGAGGCCGCCAGGTCGGCCACTGGTTCCGCGAAGCAGGCCCGAGACGAGCGGGAAGCAGGTTTGACGGCATGGCCTTCGTCAACATCGTCACGTCAGACCGCGGGTGGATCCTGGAGAAGCTGGCCCGTGAGATCACGGACCGCCTGCCCTACGTGACCTTCGGCGGCGGGCCGGATCCGAGCGCCGCCATCCAGTACTACGTCACCTATTCCTGCCGGACGAAGCGCCTGTCCCCGGTCGAGGTCGGGTACTTCGCCCATCTGGAGCCCGAGGGCGAGGCGCGGGAACGCTTCTTCGAGACGGCGCGCGCGGTCGAGCACTGTATCTGCCACGCGCGCCTCTATGAGGGCGTCCTGCGCGAGGCGGGGGTCGAGAACGTCACCACCATCTCCCCCGGGGTCGATCTCGAGACCTTCAGCCCCAAGCTCCGCATCGGCGTGGTCGGGCGCACCTACCACACCGGCCGCAAGGGCGAGCACATCGTCTCGCAGGTGATGGACATCCCGGAGATCGAGTGGTCCTTCACCGGCTCCGGCTGGCCCGGGGAAGCACTGGAACTGCCCGGCGCACAACTGCCCGACTATTACCGCAGCCTCGACTATGTCCTCGTCCCCGCGCTCTATGAGGGCGGGCCGATGTGCGTGGTCGAAGCGCTCGCCTGCGGCACGGAGATCATCGCGCCCGCGATCGGCTGGGTGCCCGAGTTCCCCCATGTGGAATACCGGGTCGGCGATGCGGCCGACCTGCGCCGGGTCCTGCTGGAGCTGGTGGAGAAGAAGCGCGCGCTGCGCGCGACCGTGCTCGACCGCACCTGGGATGGCTGGGCCGAGGGCCATGACCGCGTCTTCCGGGCCCTGGCGAAGCAGCACGGCCTCAAGCTTTCCAAGCCAAGCGGCGAGCCCCGGACGGCGCCGCAGCCGCAGCGCGTCGGCGTCTTCATGCATGGGAACGAGAACCGCTCCCAGGGCGGCCCCTCCGTCCGGGTGCCCCGCCTCGCGCGGGAGCTGCGCGAGAACGGCACGGATGCCGAGCTGCGCATCCATCCCGCGCCCAGGCGCTTCGAGGATGTGGACGTGGTCCATGCCTTCAACAGCTGGTCCCCCTGGTCGGCGCTCGACCTGCTGCGCCGGGCGCATCGGGCGGAGAAGGCGGTCGTCTTCTCGCCCATCCTGCTGAACCTGGCGCTGAAGGACCTGTGGGAAGGGCGGCTTGTCCAGCTCCTCTCCACCACCCAGCCGGGGCCCGCGCTCGATGCCGCGCTGGAGGAGTTCAAGCGCACGCTCGACGAGCGCCGGCTGCCCGGCGCGCCGATCGCGGAAACAGTGCCCGGCTTCCACGCCGCGGTGCAGGAGATGATCGCGCTCAGCGACCACGTCGTCCTCCTCAGCGAGCGGGAGCGCGATCGCCTGGCGCGGATCGGCGCCGCGCCCAGGGCCGGCACGGTGGTCCACAACCCCGTGGACACGACGGTCTTCGGCCAGGCCGATCCGGCGCTCTTCGAGCAGGAAACCGGGCTGAAGGACTTCGTCCTCTGCGTCGCCCGCATCGAATCCCGCAAGAACCAGGTCATGCTCGCCCATGCCCTGCGCGACACCGGCGTGCCGCTGGTCCTCGTCGGGCACGCGCCGAATGCCGCCTATCGCGAGCTGCTGGAGCGCTACCGCACCGCGAACATCCATGTGCTGGAGCGCCTGCCGCCCAATTCGCCCCTCCTCGCCTCCGCCTTCGCCGCTTCGCGCGTCGCGGTGCTGCCGAGCTGGGCGGAGGGCGCGCCGCTCGCCGCCCTGGAAGCCGCCGCGAGCGGCGCCAGCCTCGTGGTCAGCGATGAATCGGGCGAGAGCGAGTATTTCGGCGAGAGGGCGCGGTATTGCGACCCGGGCGACCCCGCCTCCATCCGGGGGGCGATCATGGAGGCCTACGAGACCCGGCGCGACGCCGCCGAGATCGAAGCCCAGAAGGCCTTCATCGCGGAGACCTATAGCTGGGACCGCCACCGGGAGCGCACGCAGGCCGTCTATGCCGAAGCGCTCTCCGCCCTCGCCCAGCGCGCCCCCTATGCCCTGGCGCCCCGCGCGCGAAAGGCGGAGCTGGCGCCGCCCCCGGCACCGGCCATCCCGGCGGACCGTCCCGTCACCATCGTCTATGACGTGACGAGCAGCGCGAACCATACCGGGCGCTGGACCGGCATCGCGCGGGTGGAGGCGGCGCTCGCCCTCACCCTCAAGGCCAATCCGCGCACGCGAATCCTCTTCGTCGCCTGGAACAACAAGGCCAAGCAGTTCGTGGAGGTGCCCTTCGAGGGCATCCGGGCCGGCAAGCTCGCCCGCTTCCTCGCCCATTACGACACCAACCCGGCCCCGCTGCTGCGCGTGCCGCAGGGGGCGCATTTCGTGGTGCCGGGCAGCGGCTGGATGCAGAACGCGCTCTATGCCGAGAATGTCGTCGCCTTCGCCCGGCGCCACGCCCTCCGCCTCACTCCGGTCATCCACGACATCATCCCGACGAAGTTCCCCTTCTGGTTCAACGACGGCTACGCGCCGCTCTTCGAGCAGAACCTGACGATGCTGCTCGACGGCGCGGCGCATGTGATCGCCATCTCGCAGGCGACGCGCCGGGATGTGGAGGAGTATGCCGCCCGCGTCATGGGGCTGTTCATCCCCGAGGTCTCGGTCTTCCGCGAGGGCGACGAGATCCAGCAGATCGCGACCGGCGAGGACGGCGCGGCCCGCGCCCGCATCGAGCAGCAGCTCGGCAGCCGCCCCTTCGTCCTCACCGTGGGCGCCATCCACCAGCGCAAGAACCACAAGCTGCTCTACGACGTGTGGCTGAAGCTGCACGAGCGGATGGGCGGGCGCTGCCCGCGCCTGGTGATCGTCGGCGGTGTCGCCTGGAACGGCCATGACGTTGCCCGCGCCCTGCGCGGCGATGCCCGGCTGCGTGACGTGGTCACCATCCTGGAAGGGGTGGATGACGAGGCGCTGGACTGGCTCTACCGGAACAGCATCTTCACCGTTTACCCCTCCCTCTACGAAGGCTGGGGCCTGCCGGTCGCCGAGAGCCTCCGCTACGGCAAGCTCTGCCTGGCCGCCGACACCTCCTCGGTCCCGGAGATCGCGCCAGGGCTGGTCGAGCTGATCGATCCGCTGGACGTGACCCGGTGGGTGACCAAGGTGCAGTTCTACGCGGGCAGCCGCGCCGCCCGCGAGATGGCGGAGCGGCGCATCGCCGATGGCTATGCCGGCTTCAGCTGGGAACAGTCGGCCGAGCACTTCCTTGACGTGCTCGCGGCCGCCGAGAGCCGGCCGTCGCTGGCCAAGCCCTATATCCTCGGCACGGTCGTGAACTTCGCTGACCGGATCGCAGCCTCTCGCCTGCGCGGCTCGGGCTGGCACCCGCTGGAGAAATGGGGGTGCTGGGCCAGCGGCAGCAGCAGCACCCTGCTTTTCAGCCCCGCGGTGCCGGCCGAGGGGCCCCTGGTCTTCGTGGCGGAGGCCCGCGCCCTCGCCCTGCCCAACACGGCCTTCGAGGCGCGCATCCTCGCCAACGGCGTCCCCGTCGCCCGCTGGCTCCTGCGCGGCAGCGGGCTGCAGACGCTGCACGCCATCGTGCCCGCCGATGTCGCGCGCCTCGCGCCAGGCGTGACCATCGAGATCGAAAGCGCCTTCCTCACCCCCCTCCGCCTCGTCACCAAGTCCGACGACCCGCGGCTGGTGGGCATCGGCATCTCGAAGGTCTCGCTCGCCTCCCTCGCCCATCTCCGCAGCGTGGCAGGCCTGTTCGGGGAGCCCCCGGCGGACCGGAAGCGGGCCGAGCTGGGCCATTCCTACAACCTGCTGCGGGACCCCACCGGCCGCACCTTCCTCGACGGCAACTGGACCGCACATCCGGCCTGGGGCCTTTACAGCGCCGAGCAGCGCCCGCGCCTCAGCATGGCGCTGCAGGACCGGCCGGGCGAGGACCTGGTGCTCGACCTCCGCCTGCGCCCGGTCGCTACGCGGAAATCGGGCTTCACCCTCCTGGCCATCGCGAACGGCATGGAGATCGGCGCAGCCGGCTTCGAGGATGACGAGCCGCGCCTCGTCTCCTTCCCCATCCCCGCCGCGATCCGGGCCATGGCTGAACCGGTGGTGATCGACCTTGTCGCCTCCGACGCCCTATCGCCGCAGGCGCTCGGCCTCGGCACCACCGAGGAGGCCTTCTCCTTCGGCATCATCTCCCTGGAGTTGCGCGCCGCGGGCGAAGGTCATGACGACCCCCGCCTCCCCGTCGCCCGCGGCGAGGCGCTGCGGCTCGGCGCCGGCACGGGAACCAGCACGGATGAGCTGGTCCGCGCCGCGCTGGGCGGCGACTGGCATGGCCCGGAGCGAGTGGCGAGCTGGTCCTTCGGGCGCAGCGGCACCATTCCGCTGCGCGTGCAGGGCTCGCTGCAGGATGGCGTGCTGCTCACCCTCGAGGTGGAGGCGGCGCGCCCTGCCTCCGGCGCCCCGGAGGTGCGGCTGGAGGTGAGCGCCGGCGACCGCCCGCTGGCGACTCACCGGCTGCCGCCGCTCCTGCCGCGCAGCATTGATGTCGCGGTTCCCCCCGACCGGATCGGCCCCCGCGGCGAGCTGGATCTCCGCCTGACCGTGGATTCGCTCGGCGCGGCGCCGGGCGGCGACGGGCGCGCGGATGAGCGGCCGATGGGGATCAGGGTCGGGCGCATCCGCAATGCCGCGCTCCCCGTCATGGCGCGCGACAAGGTGGTGGTCTTTCGCGCCCAGCCGGATACGGGCACCGCCCTTCCGGAGGCAGCGGAGATGCTGCGCGGCATCTGGTTCGGCCCCGAACGCTCCGGCCGCTGGAGCCAGGGCGATGCAGGCGGCCTTGCCTTCCTGCCGGACCCGGCCCTCGGAAAGGACTGGCGCTTCTTCGTTCTCGCCCGCTCCTTCATGGACGAAACGAAGTCCTTCGCGCCGGTGGATATCGAGATCTCCGGCGAGGTGACGGAACGCTGGTCCTTCTCCTCGGACCGGAGCGCGGTCATGGAGGTGCATGGGCTCGCGGAGCGCCATTCCGGCGAGGGGCTAGCGAGCGTCTTCTTCCGGTGCCAGGGCTCCCGCTCGCCGGCGGAGCTGGGCCTGGGCAAGGATTCCCGCCTGCTGGGCATGCAGCTCGCGGCGGTCCTCCTCACGCGGGCGGAGGTGACGGAGCAGGAGGTGCGCGACGCCTTCGCCGCCGCCCTGTCGCGCCGGGACAAGCCGCCCGAGCCGCCTGCCCCACAACCGCCCCCGCCGCTCGCGAAGCGGCCCGCCGAGGCGGCGGCGCCAGCACCGGCGCCGGCCCGGCCGGCCGTTGCGCCGCTTCCCCCGCCCCGGGCTGAGCCTCCGCGCGAGGCCGCTCCGGCGAAAGCCTCGCAGCCCCCGCCGGCCGAGGTCGCCCTGCTGGAGCGCGCCGAAGCGAAGGCGTCCGTTCCGGTGCAGTCCAACCTCTTCGACTTCTCGGCCGATGGAGAGCTAGAGCAGGTCGACCTGTTCGGCTGGTACGAAGCCGAAGCCGAGGGCCGCTGGTCACGCGCCGACCTGGCGGAGGTGATGCTGCCCGTGCCGTCCGACGCCACGGGGGAGCTGCGGCTCGAGGTCTTCGGGCGCGTCTATGGCACGGCCACGGGCGGCCCCGCGCGGGTGCGCGTGGCGCTGGAGGATGGCGAGCCCGCGGAACTGCTCTTCGAGAATGACAGCTTCAAGAAGCGATCGGTCACCCTGCGCCACGACGCGGCCGCTCAGGGAACGGGCCAGATCCGCCTCTCGCTGATCCGCCAGGACCCGATCTCGCCGGCCGATGCCGGCGAGGGCGATGACACCCGCCGCCTGGGCGTGCTGGTCCGGACGCTCGGCGTGATGTGGGCCTGAAACGCAGCGCCGCCCCGGTCATCAGCCCGGGCAGCGCCTGCGAACCATCAGGGCGGAACGCCGGGCCCCTGGACCCGGCGCAGGGCCGCTCAGGGGCGGCCGATGGATTGGTACTGGAATCCGGCCTCACGGAAGGCCTGTGGGTCCCAGGCGTTGCGGAGGTCGAGGACGGTGTTGCCGGCCATGGTGGCTTTGAGCCGCTCGGGCGAGAGGGCACGGAACTCGTTCCACTCGGTCAGCAGCACGAGGGCATCGGCGCCGTCCGCGGCATCGAGCGCGCTTTCGGCGAAATGCGTGGCGGCCGGCATGAGCTGGCGCGCATGGGAGGGCTGGGGGTCGTAGGCGCGGATGATAGCCCCGGCCTGGGCCAGCTTGGGCACGACGACGAGGGAGGGCGCGTCGCGCATGTCGTCCGTCTCGGGCTTGAAGGTCAGGCC
>NZ_FQZF01000047.1 GCF_900141905.1 Muricoccus roseus
CGGTCGACGGGCTTGGTGACATGTCCGTCCATGCCGGCGCGGAGGCATTCGGCGATCTGGTCGGGCATGGCGCTGGCGGTGACGGCGAGGATGCGGAGGCGGGCGGCGGGGCCGGGCATGGCGCGGATGCGGCGGGTGGTCTCGAGCCCGTCGAGGCCGGGCATGAGGACATCCATCAGCACGAGGTCGGGCAGCGGGTCGGGGGCCCCGAGGAGGTCGAGGGCGGCCTGCCCGTCCGCAGCCTCGCTGACGCGGTGGCCGGCGGGTTCGAGGATGGCGCGCAGGACGAGGCGGTTGACGGTGACGTCATCGACCACGAGCACGTGCAGGCCGGTGGCGGATGGGCTGGGGGACGGGCTGGGCGCTGGCGGATGTGGCGTCTCGGGCGCCATCTCGGCCTCGGGCAGGGGCAGCCAGACCTCGAAGAGGCTGCCCTTGCCGCAGGGCGGGGTTCCGAAGCGGATGGAGCCCTCCATGGCCCGGGCGAGGCCGGCGGAGATGGCGAGGCCGAGGCCGGTGCCGTCGCCCTTGGCGGCCTCGCGGGTGGCGCGGGCATAGTCCTGGAAGAGGCGGTCGCGGAGGTCCTCGGGCACGCCGGGCCCGTCATCGGTGACGGTGAGGAGAAGGCCCGAGGGCTCGCCACGGCGGACGGCGAGGGTGACGGCGCCGCCGGGCGGGGTGAACTTGATCGCGTTGTTGAGGAGGTTGTGCAGGATCTGGCGGATGCGGAGCGGGTCGCAGAGCACGGCCCCGGGCAGGTCCGGGGCAAGGTCGATGCGCAGGTGCAGGCCCTTTGCCCCCGCGCCCGCGCGGGCGAGACCGGCGACCTCCTCGAGGAGGGGGCGCAGGCGGGAGGGTGTGGCGACGAGCTGGAGTCGGCCGGCCTCGATGCTGGAGAGGTCGAGGATGTCGTTCAGCAACGCATTCAGGTGGCGGCCGGCGCGCTCGAGCATGGCGGCGCGCTCGCGCTGGGTGGGCGGCAGGGCGGGGTCCTGCACCAGCGCCTGGGCGAGGCCGAGGACACCGTTGAGCGGGGTGCGCAGCTCGTGGCTCATATGGGCGAGGAAGCGGGTCTTGCCCGCGCTCGCCCGGTCCGCCGCGTCCCGCGCCTCCAGCAGCGCCGCATGCCCCTCCCGCTCCTCCTTCTCCCGCAGCAGCGCCACAAGGCCGAGGATCAGGCTGCCGCCGGTGGCGATGCCGATCAGCAGGAAGGCGATGGCGTAGGGGCTCGCCGGGATATCGGCCATGGCGGGTTGCACGGGAACGGCCAGGATGCCCGGAATCCGCAGCAGATAAGCCACGGCGTTCGCGACGAGCAGGCCGATGATGAGGCGCTGGGAGCGCAGCACCTGGCCGCCATCACGGGGGCGGAACTCCCAGGCCGCGGCCAGGTAGTAGCCGGCCGCGATCATCGCCATCCCGGTCACCCGGGCGGGGATGCTGTCGTAGAAGGCCGGGACCTGGCAGGCGGCGAGCCAGGCCAGGCTGCCCGCGACCGCCCCGGCCGGGTGCGGCCGCCCGCCCCCGAACTGGCGGGCACCGGCCCAGACCACGCCATAGACCAGCGCCATGACCGCATTGGCCAGCTGCACGGTGACGACATCGGGCGCCATGCCCCGAAGCATCATCAGGCCAAGACCGACAGAGCCGAGGAGATAGGCCGCGCCCCAGGTCCGCATCGCGACCTGACCGCGTTGCTGGAGCCAGAGCGAGAGGAGGATCGACCCGTAGGTGCCAGCCAGGGTGGCGCTGATGGCCAGGACAGTCGGAATGTGCAGCAAGCCGGCCTGGCTCCCGGGCGAAGGGCGGCGGCAGCCTAGGCGAGTGCGGAATCGCGACCAAGCGCCCGGCGCCACATTCCATGCGGCGGCATCGGAGAGGGCCGGCGCCCTCCGGCCGGTTCAGCCCGGCTCCCACCCCGGCGGGGCCAGCTCGAAGCCCTCGAAGGTGAAGGCGGGGCTGACGGTGCAGCCCACCAGCGTCCAGCCGCCCAGGCTTTCGGCGGCCTGCCAATGGCCCTTGGGCACCATGGCGAAGGGTGTCTCGCCCGGCCCGTGATCCGGGCCGAGACGGTACATGGCGGGCGTGCCGCCATCCGAGATGCGCAGGAGCAGCGGCGCTCCGGCATGCCAGTGCCAGCCCTCCGCCGCATCCACGCGGTGCCAGTGGCTCCGTTCCCCGGCGGCGAGGAGGAAGAGGATGGCGGTGCCGGCGCCGCGCCCGCCGTCCTCGGGGCTGTCGCGCCAGGTCTCGCGGTAATGGCCGCCTTCGGGGTGGGGCCGCAGGTCCAGCGCCGCGATGATCGCGGCCGGATCCAGCGCGGTGTCGCGCAGGTTCATGCGGGCACGGTGCGGGCCAGCGGGGGCAGCCCGGCCACCGAGGCGAGCCAACTGGCCAGCTTGGGGTGGCTCTCGCGCCAGGGCTCGGCGGGGAAGCGCAGGTCGAGATAGCCGAGCGCGCAGGCCACCGCGATGGCGCCGACATCGGCGAGCCCCTGCGGCGGCTCGGCCTCCAGCCGCGCCAGCCCGCGCTCCATGGCGGCCTTCTGACGCGCGTCGAAAGCCTGCCGGCCCTCGTCCTGCGGCAGGTTCGCATGGGTGCGGCGGGCAACGGCGGCATCCATGATGCCATCGGCGAGCGCATGCAGGATGGACACGCGCAGCCGCTCCGGCCCGGTGGCGGGCGTCATGGGCGGGGCCGTGCCGAGCGAATCGAGGAAATCGCAGATCACCGGGCTGTCGAAGACGGCGGTGCCGTCGTCGAGGATCAGGACGGGGATCTTGCCGAGGGGGTTGAGGGCCGGCAGCTCGGGGCTTGCCTGGGTGCTGGTCGGAACCAGCTCGATCCCGCCCTCCACGCCACGGGCGATGGCGCAGGCCAGGGCCTTGCGCGCGAAGGGGCTGGCGGGAGAGGTGAGGAGGCGCATCGACGGGTTCCGTGGCGATTCGGCGGCAGGGTAGGCCGGGGCGCCGGGACCCGCGAGGGGCTACCGGGCTGGCTACCGGGCGGGGCCCCCCCCGGGCGGAAAGACCCCGCCATCGGTGGGGCGGAGGGCCTCGAACAGCTCCGTCACCTGGGCGTAGTCCCGGTAGCCGCAGCGGGCGATGGTGCCGGCCGCCACCATGTCGAAGCGCCCATCCTTCAGGCAGCGCTCGTCGATATGCACGCCGACGACTTGGCCGATGGTGAGGAAGCCGTTGCTCGGCCGGCCGTCCTGGTCCTGCAGCTCCATGGCGTGCACCACGCGGCATTCCAGTGCGGCGGGGCTGTCCGCCACGCGGGGCGGGCGGACCATGCGACTGGGGGCCGCGGGGATGCGGGCCTCGTCGAACTCGCTGACGCCCTCGGGCTGGTTGCCGGAGGAGGCGTTCATCGCGTCGAACAGCGCGCGGGTGGCGAGGCTGAAGGTGAACTCGCCGGTGGCCCGCGCATTGGCGGCGGAATGCTTCAGCCCCTCGCTGCCGAAGGCGATCATGGGCGGTGCGTTATGGACGATGGCGAAGTAGCTGTAGGGGGCGAGGTTCACCCGCCCCCGCTCGTCGATGGTGGAGATCCAGCCGATCGGGCGCGGCGCCACGATGGCCTTGAAGGGGTCCCAGGGAAGGCCGTGGCCGTGGCGCGGTTCGTAGAACATCAGCCCTTGAACACGTCCTTGCCCGCGCGACGCTCGGCGAGCTGCGCCACGTCCTTCGCGCGCAGGAAGGGGTTGGTGGCCCGTTCCTGCTCGAGCGTGACGGGCAGGGTCGGGAGGCCCTGCTTGCGCAGCTCCCGCACCTCCTCGGCGCGGGCGTGCAGCGCCGCGTTGTCCGGCTCCACCGTCAGGGCGAAGCGGGCATTGCTCTCGGTGTATTCGTGGCCGCAGAGGATCAGCGTGTCGCCCGGCAGGGCGTTCAGCAGTTGCAGCGCACGGAACATGTCGGCCGGCGTGCCCTCCAGCAGGCGGCCGCAGCCGAGGGAGAAGAGGGTGTCGCCGCAGAGCACGGCATGGGCATCGGCGATGTAGAGGGCGACGTGGCCGATGGTGTGGCCGGGGCTGTCCAGCACCTCGATGCTGCCGCTGCCGAGGGGGATGTGGTCCCCCGGCTGCACGGCCAGGTCCAGCTTCGGCAGCCGGTGGGCGTCGGCGGCGGCGCCGAGCACCTTGGCGCCGGTGGCCTGCACCACCTCGGCCACGCCGTCGATATGGTCGGGGTGATGGTGGGTCAGCAGCACCCAGTCCAGCCGGCCGGGCTCGGGCATCTCCTGCAGGGCGGCGAGGTTGGGCGCGGCCTCCCCGGGGTCGCACAACGCGACGGTGCCGGTGGCGTCGTCCCGCAGCAGCCAGGCATAGTTGTCCGAGAGGTTGGGCACGGCCCGGATCGTCCATGTCATCGGCATTCTCCCATCGGCTGACTCGCAGGCACCGGACGCCCTATATCCACGGCATGGCCGCCGAGGTCCACTTCACCGCCTGGGGATTGCAGGGCTTCTACGACGCGCCGCTGGGCGCGGTGACCAGGCGCATCCTGCGCGCGCGGCTGCGGCAGCTCTGGCCGGAGCTGACGGGACGGGAGGTGCTGGGGCTGGGCCATGCCGGGCCCTATCTGCGCCTGTGGCGGCGGGGGGCTGCGCGGCTCGTCTCCGCCACCCCGGTGGCACTGGCCGCCTGGGACGGCATGGCCCCCTGGCCGCTGGACGGCGCCTGCGCCGCCTCCATGGTGGAGGAGGACCGGCTGCCCTTCGCGGACCTGTCCTTCGACAACATCCTTCTGGTGCATGGGCTGGAGGCCGCGGAGAACGCCCGCCGGCTGCTGCGCGAGGCCTGGCGGGTGCTGCGGCCGGAGGGGCGGATGCTGGCGGTGGTGCCGAACCGGCGCTCGGTCTGGGCGCATCTGGAGCGCACGCCCTTCGGCCATGGCCAACCCTATTCCCCCGGGCAGCTCGCCCGGCTGCTGGAACGGTCCATGTTCACGGTGGAGCGGCGGGACGCGGCCCTGTTCATCCCCCCCTTCGGCCTGCGCCCCCTGCTGCGCGGCGCGAGGCTGTGGGAGGCGGCGGGGCAGGCACTGGCGCCGCAACTCGGCGGGGTGACGCTGATCGAGGCCCGGAAGACGGTCCAGGCGGTGATTCCGGCCGGCGGCGTACCGGCCCGGGCGCTCGCCGCCCGGCGGCGGGTGAGGGTGCCGCAACCCGGCTGGGCCGGGCTGGATGAAGCCGCGGGCGCCGCCAGACGTTCTTCCGGCCCGGCTGGGGAGCCGAAGGGGACGGCCTGACCGCCCCCCCGCCCCTCGGCCCCTTGGCTTCGAGGAACCAGCGCCATGATCCGTGCTTCCCTGTTGGCGGCGGCCGCCCTGATGGCCCTTTCCGGCCCCTCCCCCGCCCAGACCACCGGCCAGACCACCGGCCAGACCACCGGCCAGACCACCGGCCAGACCACCGGCCAGCCGGACCGTTCCGGCCCGCCGCCGGTGGTGTATGTGCCGCCCGCGCCGGGCACGCCCATCGCCCAGCCCCAGCCGGTGGCGCCGCCGCAGGTGGTCATCCTGCAGCCGCAGGAGCAGCCGCGCGGGAACACCCGGGTGGGCCAGCTGCAATGCGACGTGGCGGGCGGCGTGGGCTGGGTGTTCGGCTCCAGCCGCAACCTGACCTGCGACTTCAAGCCCCTCAACGGGCCGACGGAGCGCTACGTGGGCGAAATCCGGCGCTTCGGCATCGATATCGGGGTGACCGGCCGCAGCACCATCCTCTGGACGGTGGTGAACACCGGCCCCGACATCCGCCCGGGCAGCCTGGCGGGGAACTATGCCGGCGCCTCCTCCAACGTCGCGGCGGGCCTTGGCCTCGGCAGCGCGGCGCTGATCGGCGGAAGCGGGGACCAGGTGGCGCTGCAGCCGCTGGCCATCGAGAGCAGCACCGGGGTGAACGTCGCCGCGGGCGTGGCGGAGCTGATCCTGCGGTCGGCGGGCTGAAGCTTGGGCGACCGCGCCCGTTCTTGATGGGGCGGTCGGTCCCGGGGAGAGGAAGAAGGAATTCTTCCTCTCCCCGGACCCCTCACCATCATCTTCTTTTAGAAGTTTGGATTCACTCGGCGGGCGGTGCGCCTGAGGTCTTAGACCTCAGGCGACTACAAGGGCAGGAAAAGCACCTTCGACCCGAGACCCATTCGATCAGGGCATCCACGGCAGTCGGACGGGGTTCCAAGGGCCTCAGGCCCTTGGCGGGTGGAGGGCGGAGCCCTCCTCAAGGCCAACCCCGATAGGTCGCACCCCTCACAAGCCGGTATAGATCCCCCGGGCGGCCATTCGCCGAGGGGAAGACATTGTGCTGATCGAGCCTGCGCTCGCCTGGATCGCGGAGAACCGCACGGGGATGATCATCCTCGTGGTCGTGATGATGATCACGATTTTCGTGCGGCGGCGCTGAGGGGATGGAGGCCGGGGAGGGCTCCCCGGCCTCTGCTTAACGGGTGGGCTTCGGCGTTTCGCCGGAATAGTCGTAGAAGCCGCGGCCGGTCTTCCGGCCGAACCAGCCGGCCTCGACATACTTCACCAGCAGCGGGCAGGGCCGGTACTTGCTGTCGCCCATGCCCTGGTGGAGCACCTGCATGATGGAGAGGCAGGTATCCAGGCCGATGAAATCCGCCAGTTCCAGCGGGCCCATGGGCTGGTTGGTGCCCAGCTTCATGCCGGTGTCGATGGAGACGACGTCGCCCACGCCTTCATGCAGGGCGTAGACGGCCTCGTTGATCATCGGCAGCAGGATGCGGTTGACGATAAAGCCCGGGAAGTCCTCGCTCGTCGCGGTGGTCTTGCCCATGCGGCGGGCGAGGGACTCGACGGCCTGGTAGGTGGGCTCGTCGGTCGCGATGCCGCGGATCACCTCCACCAGCTTCATCACCGGCACCGGATTCATGAAGTGCATGCCGATGACGCGCGCCGGCCGGTCGGTTGCGGCCGCGAGCCGGGTGATGGGGATGGAGGAGGTGTTGCTGGCGATGATCGCGGAGGGCTTCAGATGCGGGCAGAGCGACTGGAAGATGGTCTTCTTCAGCTCCTCCCGCTCGGTCGCGGCCTCGATGACGATGTCGGCCTCGCCGAACATCGCCATGTCGGTGCCGGTCGCGATGCGGCCCAGGGCCGCGTCGCGGTCGGTCGCGGAAAGCGTGCCCTTGGAGACCTGGCGGTCCATGTTCTTCGCGATGGTGGCGCGGGCTTTCTCCAGCGCCTCCGGGTTCACGTCGACCATGGTGACGGCGAGGCCGGACTGGGCCGCGACATGCGCGATGCCGTTGCCCATCTGGCCGGCGCCGATGACGCCGACGCTCTGGATCGTCGGCGTTTCGCTCACTTGGCCAGCTCCGCCTCGATCTCCGGGATCAGCTTGAAGATGTCGCCGACGAGGCCGTAATCGGCCACCTGGAAGATCGGCGCCTCCTCGTCCTTGTTGATGGCGACGATGACCTTGCTGTCCTTCATGCCGGCCAGGTGCTGGATGGCGCCCGAGATGCCGAAGGCCATGTAGAGTTCCGGCGCGACGATCTTGCCGGTCTGGCCGACCTGAAGGTCGTTCGGGGCATAGCCCGCATCGACCGCGGCGCGGGACGCGCCGACGGCGGCGCCGAGCTTGTCCGCGATACCGTCCAGGATGCGGAAGTTCTCGGCTGAGCCGATGGCGCGGCCGCCGGAGATGACGATGCGGGCGGCCGTCAGCTCGGGCCGCTCGCTCTTCACGATCTCGGCGCCGACGAAGGAGGAGACGCCGGGATCGGCGGCCGCCTGGGCGGGCTCGACCGGGGCGGAGCCGCCCTCGGGCGCCGCGGGGTCGAAGGAGGCGGCGCGGACGGTCAGCACCTTCTTCGCATCCGAGGACTGCACGGTGGCCAGCGCATTGCCCGCATAGATCGGGCGCACGAAGGTGTCGGCGTCCACGATGCCGGAGATGTCGCTGATCGGCTGCACATCCAGCAGCGCGGCGACGCGCGGCATGATGTTCTTGCCGAGCGCGGAGCCCGGGGCGAGCAGATGGGTGTAGCCATCCGCCATGCCCGTGATCAGGGCGGCGGCGGGCTCGGCCAGAAGGTGCTCGGCCGGGGCGTGCAGCACCTTGGCGACGCCCGCGATCTTCGCGCCGGTCGCGGCCACGGCCTCGGGGCCGATCACCAGCAGGTGGACGTCGCCCAGCTTGCCGGCGGCGGCGATGGCGGAACGGGTGGGCTGGTTGATCGCGCTGCCGTCGTGGTCGGCGAGGACGAGGACGGTCATCTCTAGATCACCTTCGCTTCGTTGCGGAGCTTCGAGACGAGCTCGGCGGCGGAGGCCACCTTCACGCCGGCCTGGCGCTTCGGCGGCTCCTCCACCTTGATGACCTTCAGGCGGGGCGCGGTGTCCACGCCGAGATCGCCGGGCTTCACGGTCTCGATGGGCTTCTTGCGGGCCTTCATGATGTTCGGAAGGCTGGCGTAGCGCGGCTCGTTCAGCCGCAGGTCGGTGGTGACGATGGCGGGAAGCGTCAGCTTCACCGTCTCCAGCCCGCCATCGACCTCGCGGGTCACGTTCACCGCGCCATCGGCCACCTCGACCTTGCTGGCGAAGGTGCCCTGGCCCCAGCCGAGGAGGGCGGCCAGCATCTGGCCGGTCGCGTTCATGTCGTCGTCGATGGCCTGCTTGCCGAGGATGACCATCTGCGGGCCCTCCTTCTCGACGAGCGCCTTCAGCAGCTTGGCGACGGCGATCGGCTCGATCGTGCCCTCGGCCTCGACCAGGATGCCGCGGTCGGCGCCCATGGCCAGCGCGGTGCGGATCTGCTCCTGCGCCTGGGCCGGCCCGATGGAGACGGCCACGATCTCGGTCGCGACGCCCTTCTCCTTCAGCCGCACGGCCTCCTCGACGGCGATCTCGTCGAAGGGGTTCATGGACATCTTGACGTTGGCGGTCTCGACGCCCGTGCCGTCCGGCTTCACCCGGACCTTCACGTTGTAGTCGACCACGCGCTTGACGGGGACGAGGAGCTTCATGCCCGGATTTCCATGATGCGTGACGGGTCCTCTGGCAGGCGCCGGGGCCCCGGGTAGGATGGGAGCCGGCGTGTTTGGGGGACCGTTGGCGGCCCCGGACAGGCGGGCGCGCTGGCCCGTGCCGGGCTTCGCATCCGCGGAATCAACGGGGTCTATAGGGCCCGCCCCCGGGCGCGGCAAGCCGCCGGGCGGGCCGGTGTTCCAGCCCCGGGATCAGCCGCGCATCAAGAAGAGCAGGAGGGCGAAGAGACCGAGCGTCACGCCCTGGAGCGTGGTGCGCCAGCGCATGAGGGTGTTGGAGCGGTGCAGGTCTTCGCTGCCGCGCACCATGCCGACCATGCCGGCGAACAGGGTGCCGAGGGTGGCGAGCATCCCAAGGCCGACGAGGATGGTGAGGAAGGTGATCATGATGGGCATGATCTGGGGATTAGCCGGGTGGGCGCAACGCCGGATTGCCCCCGCGCCCGGCATAACTGGGGCGCGGCCCGCACGGGATGAATTTTCCCCGCCCAATCAGCCAGTTGGGCGCCGCTTTCCCCTGACCGGAACCTCCGGTACGGGCTCCGGCCCGGTCATCTTCCGGACCACGGTGAGCAAGGCCGCCTTGGTCGGGAAATCCAGCGCGCGATAGGCCCGCAGCAGCGCCTCCTCGTCCCCGGCCAGCAGGCCGAGGCTGCCCTGCTCCTCCTCCAGCACCTCGGCGGGGGGCGCCACATCGGGGTCCAGGCCCACCAGCCACGAGACGGAGGTGCCCAGCACCTCGGCCAACCGAACCAGCCGCGCGCCGCGGGGCACCGGGGCCGTGCCGTCGCGCAGGCGGAGGAGCAGGTCGGGGGGCAGGCCGGCCTGGCGGAAGGCCTCCTCGGGGGAGAGGTCGAGGCGCTCGAGCCGGGACTCGATCAGCTCGACCATGGGCGGGGGATCGCTGTCGGGGGCCATGGGGCTTCCAGGCGGGGAGGATTGCGGCATTTCCGCCGATATGGGGTGATCGGCGGCGAAGTTGCGGAGGACGGCATGGCGGACCAGGCGGACCGGCGGATTCTGGACCTGTTCGGGATCACCCTCCCCATCATCCAGGCCCCCATGGCCGGATCGACCTCCCCGGAGATGGTGATCGCGGTCAGCGAGGCGGGGGGACTCGGTTCCCTGCCGGCCGCGCAATACACGCCGGACGGGCTGCGCGAGGCGCTGGCCGCCGTGCGCGCGGGCACGGCCCGCCCGGTGAACCTGAACTTCTTCGCGCATCGGGAGGTGCCGGCCGACCCCGAGCGGCAGGCGGCCTGGGTGGCGCGCCTCGCCCCCTACTACCTCGAGGCCGGGCTGGACCCGGCCCAGGCGGGTGCCGCCCCCGGCCGCGCGCCGTTCAACGAGGCCTATTGCGCCATCGTCGAAGCCTTCCGGCCGGAGGTGGTGAGCTTCCATTTCGGCCTGCCGGAGGCGCCCTTGCTGGCCCGTGTTCGGGCCGCGGGTTGCAAGGTCATCTCCTCCGCCACCACCGTCGCGGAGGCGGTCTGGCTGGAAGGCCAGGGAGTGGATGCCGTCATCGCCCAGGGGGTGGAGGCGGGCGGGCATCGCGGCAACTTCCTCTCGGACAGCATGGCCACCCAGGTCGGGACCATGGCGCTGGTGCCGCAGGTGGTGGATGCGGTGCGCGTGCCCGTGATCGCCGCCGGCGGCATCGCGGACCGGCGGGGCGTGCTGGCGGCCTTCGCCCTGGGCGCGGCGGCGGCCCAGCTGGGAACGGCCTATCTCTTCACGCCCGAGGCGCGGATTCCCGCCGTCCACCGCGCGGCGCTGCGCGCGGCGCGGGACGACGGCACGGCGCTGACCAACCTCTTCACCGGCCGCCCGGCACGGGGGATCCTCAACCGGGTGATGCAGGAGGTCGGGCCACTCTCTGACCTCGCGCCGCCCTTTCCGACGGCGGGCGGCGCCCTGGCGCCGCTGCGGGCCAGGGCCGAGGCGGCCGGATCGGGCGACTTCACCAGCCTGTGGTCCGGCCAGGCGGCGGCGCTGGCGCGGGAGATGCCGGCCGGGGAGCTAACGCGGCGGCTGGCTGGGCTGGCCTGATCTGTCGGTCTGTCCCGGGGAGAGGAAGAAGGAATTCTTCCTCTCCCCGGACCCGTCGAAGGCAGTGCCTTCGACCCATCATCTTTTTCTTCAAGTTTGGAATCACTTCGCTGACGGTGCGCCTCGGGTCCATGACCCGAGGCGACTGCAAATGCAGGAAATGCGCCCCGGACCAGAGACCCCGCTGATCAACGGTATCCACGGCAGTCCGATGCGGGTCCAGGAGGCTCAGCCTCCTGGCGGGTGAGGTCCGGAGAGGGCAGCGCCCTCTCCGGCAGCCCGTTCACCGTGAAGCGGACATTGTCCCGCCGCAGTAGCCACGCCCGGGCAGGAGCCCGTGCCGCTGCAGGCTCGCGGCAACCTGGCCGATCACCTCTCCGGGCAGGGTGGAGCCGGCGTGAAGGCGCGGCGGCGGGGTCGTTCCGGCTTCCGCGCCGAAGGCCATGGCGTGGCTCAGCGCCTTGTTGGCATTCGTGAAGGCGTTGCCGTCTGGAAGGCCCTGCACCGCCGCAAAGGCGTCCGACACCACGGCCGAGAGGAGGGCGGAGCGGGATTGTGCCGCATCGCCCCGGCCCTCCCGAAGGGCGCCGAGGATGCCGGCCAGCTCCCCCGGGAAGGCATTTGCCGTGCTGAGGAGGAAGCCGTCATAGGGGCCGCCCAGGGCCGCGTGCCAGCGGGCGTAATCGCCTTCCGCGCCGCGCAGCAGCACGAGCCCGGGCGGAAGCTGCCCGGAGGACGCCACCTCATCCGTGCCGCTGCTGTCCTTGAAGAGGATGAAGTTGGGGAAGCGCGCGGCGAGTTCCGCCACCAGTTCCGGCGTCATGCGGTTCCCTGTGACCTGCGGCAGCTGGTAGAGCGCCATCGGCAGGCCACGGGCGAAGAGCGGGGAGAGCGCTTCGGCGATCCCTTCCTGCGGAAGCGGCGCCGTGGTGGTGGGCGGCGCGACGGTGATCCCGCGCACGCCGCATGCCGCGAAGGCGCGGGGAATGGAGGCGGTGCCCGCGCGCGTGCAGAGGTGCCGCACCACGCGTTCGAGCAGGTGCTCCATCGCGGCCGCATCGGGCCGCAGCACGCCGGCGAGCAGATGCAGGCCGCGTGGCTGCGTGAAGTCGATCGCGAGGTCGAGCGCCGCGACCGCCTCGTCATCGCTCATCTCCCAGGCATCCCCGGTTGAGCCGGGGATGAGGAAGCCGGTCACATGCGGTGCCATGAAGGCGAGATGGGCCTCCTGCCTCGCCCGGTCGAAGCCGCCCTGGCTGTCGTAGAAGAACAGGCTGGGCGACCAGAGCTGCGGCACGCCCTGGGGGAACAGGGCCTTCAGCAGCGCCGCCCGGTTCGCGGGGAAGCGGTCCATCTCGTCCATGCTTCCTATTCCGGGCGGATGTTGTGTTCGCGGATGATCCCGCCCCAGCGCTGGCGGTCGGCCGCGATCTGCCGGAGGAAGTCCTCCGGGGTGCCGCCGAGCTGCTGCAGGCCGTTCTCGACGAAGCGGCGCTGCACCTCGGGGGATTGCATCGCGCGGTTCAGCTCGGCGTTCCAGCGCGCCGCCATCGCATCCGGCGTGCGCCCGGGCACCACCACGCCGAACCAGCTCGGGATGACGAAGCCCGGCAGCCCATCCTTCGAGATGACGGGCAGGTTCGGCAGCAGGGGCGACGCCTCGGCCGCGCCATAGGCCACGGCGCGCAGCCCGCCATCGCGGATCTGGCCGAGGAATTCCGGCATGTTGCCGAACATCACGTCCACCCGGCCCGTGGAGATGTCGAGAATGGCCGGGGCGCCGCCGCGATAGGGGATCTGGGTGATCTGCCCGCCCGTGAGCGCGGCGAAGAGGATGCAGGAGAGCTGCTGGCTGGAGCCGGCGCCCACCGTCGCGCAGCTCACCGGGCGAGAGCGGTCCTTCGCCATCTGCGCCAGGTCCTGCCAGCTGCGAATGGGCGAGCGCGGGCCGGTGACGAGGATGTTGTAGACGGAGGCGATGTTGACGACGGGGATGAGGTCCTTCTCCACGTCATAGGGCAGCGGCTGCATCTGTGGCGTGATGGTGAGGATGCCCATCGAGGCCAGAAGGATGGTGTGCCCATCCGGCGCGCTGCGGACGAGCTCCTGCGTGGCCACCACGCCGCCGCCGCCGGTGCGATTCTCCACCACCACCTGCTGGCCGATCTGCTTGCCCAGCTGATCCGCCAGGATGCGCCCGATCAGGTCGGAGGTGCCGCCGGGCGCGAAGGGGTTGAGGAAGCGCACCTCGCGGCTGACGAAGGGCGGATCCGCCGCATCGGATGCGGCGGGGGCGAGCAAGGCGCCGGCCGCGAATGCGGCGGCGGCGAAGCGGCCGAGCATGCCGCGCCTGTTGGTGTGCCTCATGGACTCCTCCTCGTGTTTCGCGCCGCCCTCGTCGCGGGGCGGTCGTCGGGAAAGCGGGTCTACACGTAGCCGGGCCCCTCGATGGCGGGGTGGGCCCGCAGCCAGTCCTCATCCACCTCCACGCCAATGCCGGGCGCCTCGTTCGGGCGCACGCAGCCATCGGCGCCGATCCGCCAGGGTTCGCTCACCAGCGCATCGCGGAAGAGGTTGGCGCGCGACACGTCGGCCTCGAAATAACCGGCGTTGTCGATGGCGCAGAGGAAGTGGATGGTTGCCGCCTGGTTCAGCCCCGTCATGGAACTGTGCGGGTGAACGGGAATCTTGTAGGCGGAGGCGATGGCCGCGATACGGAGCGCCTCCGTGATGCCGCCGCATTTCGACAGGTCCGGCTGCCAGATGCCGATGCTGTCGTCCTCCAGAAGCGGGGCGAATTCGAAGCGGGTGAAGTGGTTCTCCCCCACCGCGAGCGGCGTGCGGCCATAGCTGCGCGCCTCGCGGTAGGCGCGGTGGTCATGCGGCGGGAAGGGCTCCTCCAGCCAGCCCATGGAGAGGGCGTCCATGGCCGGCATCACGCGCCGCACGTCGGAGAGGCTGTAGGCCGTGTTGGCATCCGCGAGGATGTCGAGGCCGTCGCCGAAGGCGTGCCGCACCGCCTCCATGCGGGCGATGTCGTCCGGCACGGTATCCCCGATGCGCAGCTTCACGGCACGGTAGCCCGCCTCGACATGCGGGCGCGCCTCCTCCACCAGCTCCGCCGGCGGCTGGTAACCGAGCGCGACGCCGCCGGCATAGGCGGGCACGGGCCGCGACGCGCCGCCGAGCAGCCGGTAGAGCGGCATGGCCGCCGCCTTGGCGCGGATGTCCCAGAGCGCCATGTCCAGCCCGGACATGGCGAGCGCGCAGCCCGCGCCCATCCCGTGGCTGGCGAGCTGGCCGCGATAGATGCGGTTCCACACGCCGACCACGTCATCCGCATCCATGCCGATGACGAGGCGGCGCAGCGTGGTCTGGAGCAGCGCGGCGACCGCCGTATGGGCGCGGCCGTGATGGCTTTCGCCCCAACCCACGACGCCGTCATCCGTGGTGACCTTCACCACCACCGCGTCGCGCTTCACCGCACGGCCGACACCGAGCGAAACGCCCGCTCCCTCCGGCACGGGGAAGGAGGTGGGGAAGGCTTCGATGGAGGCGATCTTCATGCGGAGCGGCCCTGCCCATACTGCGCCAGGAAGGATTCCCGGACGGTGATGCCGAGGCCCGGCCGGTCGGGGATGGCGACATGCCCGTCCTCCACCGGGAAGCTCTCCTCGATCAGGTCGTGCAGCATCGGGTTGTGGCCGAGCGAGTATTCCAGGATGAACCCCGCGCTCTGCGTCACGGCCAGGTGCATTCCCGCCGCGAAGGCGGGTGCGCCGGACCAGAGATGCGGCGCGAGGCGCAGGTTGTAGGCCGAGGCGAGGGCGGAGATCCGCAGCCCCTCCGTCAGCCCACCGGCAATGGCGAGGTCGGGTTGCAGCACATCCGCAGCTCGCAGCTCGCAGATCTCGCGGAAGTCGTGGCGGGTGAACTCGCTTTCCCCCGCACTGATCGGCACGGAGGATGAGCGGCGCACCTCGGCCATCCCCGCCTTGTCGTCGGCGCTGACCGGCTCCTCGAACCAGAAGAGATCGCAATCCTCGACCATGCGGGCGAAGGCGCGCGCCTCGGCCACGGTCCAGGTTCCGTGCGCATCCGCCATCAGGCGGATATCGGGCCCGAGCCTTTCCCGCGCGGCCCGCACCCGCGCGGCGGAGCGGGCGGGAGAGCCGTCCATCACCCCGACGCGCATCTTCACCGCGCGGAAGCCCGCCTTGTCGCAATAGCCCTGGAGCTGCTCGCCGATCTTCGAGGCATCGGCCCAGCCGCCGGAGGCGTAGGCGGGCATGCGGTCCACGCGCTTGCCGCCGAGAAGGCGCCAGACGGGCACGTTCAGCGACTTGCCCAGGATGTCCCACAACGCGACATCCACGCCCGCGATGGCGGAGATGGAAAGGCCGCGCCGCCCGACCTGCGGCAGGGCGTAGCCGCCGGCCACCGCGTAGCCCTCCCGCGGCGTGTTGTACATCACGTCCCACAGGCGGGAGATGTCGCGCGGGTCCTGGCCCAGGAGCAGCGGCGCGTAATCGTCGTTGATGATGGTGGCGAGGCCGGCGCAGGCGGCGGCGCTGCCGACGCCGGCCTTCGCCTCGCCCCATCCGGTGAGGCCGCATTCCGTCTCCACCCGCACGATGACGGAATCGAAGGTGGGAACGCGGCCGAAGTCGCTGGTGTGCTGCCGTTCATAGGGGATCGGCACGCGGCACCAGGTGGCCTGCACGCGGGAGATCTTCATGCGGCATCGGCCTCCCCGGCCGAATGGCCCAGGGCCGCGCGGCGCGCGCGCGATGCCGCCCAGGCCTCGGGGTTGATGAAGGAGCGGGGCCGCTGCCCCGCGAGGATGCGCACCACCTCCTCGGCGGCGCCGGTGCTCATGCGCTCCACGGCTTCCGTGCTCAGCCCGGCGGCATGGGGCGTCAGGATGACGTTGGGCAGGGCGCGTAACGGGTGGTCCGGCGCAAGCGGCTGCACGTCGTACACATCGAGCGCCGCCCCGCCGATCCGCCCCTCGCGCAGGGCCGCCAGCAGGGCGCCCTCGTCGATCACCGGACCGCGGGCCAGGTTGAGGAGCCAGGCGGAGGGCTTCATCCGCGCGATGCGTGCCGCGGAGACGAGGCCCTTCGTCTCCGGCGTCAGCGGGCAGGCCAGGGCGATGAAGTCGCTCTCGGCGAAGATCGTGTCGAGATCGGCATGGGGAATGCCGGGCGGCATGGCATGCGCGTTCCGGCGGTAGCCGAGCACGCGCATCCGGAAGCCCGCCGAGGCGATCTCGGCGAGCCGCGTGCCGATGGCACCCACGCCGATGATGCCGAGTGTCCGCCCGCGCAGCTCGAAGGCCTGGGCGCTGCGGGAGCGGGCCTTGTCCCAGCCCAGGGACAGCAGCTCCGCATGCATGGCCTCGGCATGACGCGCGACGGCGAGCATCTGGGCGATAACGAATTCGGCGACGGAATCCGCGTTGGCGCCGGGCACGTTCGCCACCAGCACGCCCTGCGCGGTGCAGTCCTCCACCGGTATCATGTCCACGCCGACGCCCTGCCGCACGGCGGCAAGCAGGCGTGGCGCGCGGGTGGAGAGGTCGTCGGGCAGCTTGCGGCGGACCACCACCGCATCCGCGCGGGCCAGCAGGGCATCCAGCCCCCCGGCGGCGGGCAGTTCCACATCATGCCCCGCCGCGCGGAGGATGGCCTCCCCGGCCGGGTCGATGGGGTCGGTCAGCGCGACCAGCATCGTCAGGCCACCTTGTACTGGTTGAGGATGGCGTGATCGATCTCGATGCCGAGCCCAGGCCCGTCCGGCACGCGCACGATGCCCTGGCGCTGCACGATCGGGTCCTTCGCCAGCTGGTCGCGCAGCGGGTTCGGCGTCTGCTCGAATTCCAGCATCGGCGGCATGGGCCGGAAGGCCGGGGGGGTGTCGGGCAGGGCCGCCAGGAACTGCACGGTGGCCGCGAGGCCGATGGCGGAGCCCCAGGCATGGGGGACGCATTCCACCCCATGGGCGGAGGCTATGGCGGCGATCTTCCGGCATTCGCTGATGCCGCCGGCGGCGCAGACATCGGGCTGCACGATGTCCATGGCCTTGCGCGCGATCACGTCGCGGAAGCCCCAGCGGGTGAAGTCGTTCTCCCCGCCCGCGACCGCCATGTCGAGCGCGCGCGTGACCTCGACATAGCCGTCATGGTCCTCGGGGGAGATCGGCTCCTCGAACCAGAGGATGTCGTGCTCCTCCATCGCGCGGCCCAGGCGGATGGCCTGGGGCACGGTGAAGCAGTGGTTGGCGTCCACCGCCAGCTTCACATCCGGCCCGATGGTCTCGCGCACCGCCTTGACGCGGCGCAGGTCCAGCTTCGGGTCGCCCAGGCCGATCTTCATCTTGATGGCGCGGAAGCCCTGCTCCGCGTATTCCTGCGCCTCCTCCACCGCTTCCTCGACGAGGCGGTCCATGTCGACGAAGTAGAGCCCGGTGGCATAGGCCTGCACCTCGGTCCGGTGGGCACCGCCGATCAGCTTGTGGATGGGCTTGCCCAGCGCGCGGCCAATGATGTCCCACAGCGCGATGTCGATGCCCGACAGCGCGGCGATGGTCATGCCGGTGAGGCCGTAGTCCTTGATGCGGTTGTACAGGTCCTCCCACACCACCTCGACATCGAAGGGATCGCGGCCGATCACGCGGCTGCGGTACTGCGTCTCGATGATGGTCCTGTTCACCGCGGCGGGGCCGTAGCATTCGCCCCAGCCGGTGATGCCCTCATCGGTCCGGATCTCGACGATGCAGGAGGCGCGCGTGGTGTAGAGCCAGCCGCGCGCGGAGGTGAAGGGCTGCTCCACCTTCGATTGCAGCACATGGCAGATGACGTCGGTGACTTTCATGTTTCTTGTCGTTTCCCCCGGTTGAGCCGCCGCTTCAGTCGCCGCGTGCCCTTCGTTCCAGCAGTTCCATCCAGTAGCTCTCGACCCCGCGCAGGTGCCCGCCCATCGCGGCCTCCGCGCGGTCCGGATCGCCCGCCGCCACGGCGTCGCGCATCGCGCGGTGCTGCGCCTGGGAGAGCGGGGCGCGCGTGCCATCCGCGAAATAGACGCGGCGGCGGTTGCGCGACATGAGGTAGAAGGCGTTCACCACGCGCAGGAAGACGTGGTTCCCCGTGGCCTCCACCATGGCCAGGTGGAAGGCGGCGTCCTGATCGGCGGGGTTCTCCCCGGCGGCGATGGCGCGGTCCGTCGCGTCCAGGATCTCGTCGAGATGCGCGATGTCCTCGACATGGCGGCGTTCGGCCGCCAGGCGCATCGCCTGCATCTCCAGGATGCGGCGCAGCTCCACCACCTCGCGCACCTCCGCCTCGGTCAGCGGGATGCCCAGTTCGGCCTGCAGGACGATGGCCTCGATGGAACCCTGCTTCTCCACGGGCCGGAGATAGATGCCGGAATTCGGCCGCCGCTCGATGATGCGGAGCGTCTCCAGCACCGCCAGCGCCTCCCGCACCGCGCCACGGCCCACGGCGAAGCGCTCCGCCAGCTCGCGCTCGGAGGGAAGGCGATCCCCCGGCTCCAGCCGGCGATGGGCGACGAAGGAGAGCAACTGCCCGATCAGGCTGGCGCGCTCGTCCGGGATGGCGCTGGGCTCGGAAGGCCCGCTTTGACGGCCGGGTGAATTGGTCATACCAAATTGGTAGGACCAAAATGGGCGGGGGCGCAAGGCGCTTTCGCCGGAGGAGGCGCCGATGATCGTCGAAGAGCGGATCTACACGCTGCAGGCCGGGCAGGCCGGAGCCTACATCGCGGCCTATGAGGCGGAGGGTATGGCCATCCAGAAGCCGATCCTTGGCCGCATGGTGGGCTACTACGCCACCGAATTCGGGCCCCTGAACCAAGTGGTCCATCTCTGGGCCTATGACGACCTGGCCGAGCGGACCGAGCGACGCGGACGGCTGCTGGCCAACCCGGCCTGGCGGGCCTACGCCGCGAAGGTGCGGCCGATGGTGCTGAACCAGGAGAACAAGCTCCTGCTCCCGGCGCCCTTCATGCGGGTGTCCTGGCAGGATTAGCGGAGGCTTTCAGGAGGAGGGCTCCGCCCTCCCCCCGCCAAGGGCCTGAGGCCCTTGGAACCCCGTCTGACTGCCGTGGATACCCTGATCGAAGGGGGCTCTGGTTAAGGGTGCCTTTCCTGCCCTTGCAGTCGCCTCGGGTCGATGACCCGAGGCGCACCGCCAGCCGAGTGATTCCAAACTTCTAGAAGAAGATGATGGTGAGGGGTCCGGGGAGAGGAAGAATTCCTTTTTCCTCTCCCCGGGACAGACCGACAGCCCAGAACAAAAGCGCGGCGATAGGGGAGGGCTCAACCCTCCGTTGGCGCCACCCGGCCGATCGCCCATTGCACATGCCCCGTGCCGGCCTCGGCCGAGACCACGACCTGGCTGGCGGGCTTCGCTTCCCCGAACATCTGCACGCTGTCCTCCACCGCCACGCGGCCGCCCCTGGCGCGGAGGCGCCAGGCGGAGCCGGAGGGGAGGCGCAGCAGCACGGAGGCGCCATCCTCCTGCAAGGTGGCCGTCACGGCGGGGTGCAGGTGGAAGCGCACGGCGAAGGCCGGCATCTCCTCCGCCTCCACCAGGTCCTCGCCGCGCAGGTCGTCCCCGGATTCCGCCAGGTAGAGGCGGCGGCGGTGGATGGCGTTGAAGCCTTTCTTCCAGCCGTCATGGGTGGCTTCCAGCCATTGGGCGCCGCTCGCCTCATGGCGCTCGGCCTCCACATGTTCGGGGCGGCGGCCCAGCCCGTCCTCGGTCAGCTCGCTGCTGTTGGTATCGGCCAGGGTCAGGGTGGAATGGGCGGCGGTGGCGCGCAGCGCGTCGCGCCAGGCGCCCTCGGCGGCCGGGGCTGCGCCGCAGTTGATGATCAGCCGGTCGCGCCCGACGGACATCTCGAAGGAAAGGGTGCCGGCATGGTGGTGCCGGTCTGCGCCGCGGGCCAGGCCGCCGGGCCCGGTGGCGCCCCCCTTGGGCGGAGGCGCGCCGCAATCGGCGATGACCAGCGTGCGCCCGGCCTGGAGCCGCTGGAACCCGGCATCGCCCAGGATCAGCGGCGCGCGCCCACGGGCCTGGGCCTGGGTGAGCACGAGGTCGAGCAGGCTCGCCGCCTCCTCCCGCGTGCCGTTGAAGGCGGCCAGCCCGCCATCGCCATGGCGGAACAGGCGCAGCGCGGGGGCGGCGCGGTCCAGCGCATGGGCCAGGTGCGGCGGCGCCTCGATCCCGGCGCCATGGAGGAGGTTGCGGATCTCGATCAGGTCCTGGAGGGCCAGGAGCAGGATGCCGGGGCTGCGCTCCACATGCGCGCCGTCGGGCAGGATCTGGCGGTCGATCTCGGCGGGCAGGAGCTTGAGGCAGCGTGTGAGCCAGGGCTCCTCCTCCAGTGCCACGGCCGCGGCGAGCGCGCCCTTGAGGGCGACGAGGGCGCCGCGATGCCGCGAATCGGCCGGAAGGCTGGCGACCAGGTTCCGGGCATCGGCGGCCAGCCGGGCCATCATGGAGCGGCGGAAGCCGTCCTCCGCCGTGGCGGCGACGAAGTCCCAATGGCCAAGCCAGGCGGAGAGGCGGGCGCCCACCACCTCCGGCGCGTTGGTCACGGGGTCGGCGGCGGGGGCCTCGAGCCAGGCGCGGGTGATGTCGCGGGCATGCAGCCGGGCGGCGTCGGTGCCCAGGGCGCGCAGGTCCCGCAGCCAGGCGAAGCCGTGCAGGGCGGCGCGCCAGACCGGGCTGCCGGCCGCCGGGCCGAAGGCAGAGGGATCGTCCGGCAGGGGCCGTACGGTGCCGGTCACCTCCAGCTCGCCGGTCAGCAGGCGCTGGCCGCGCAGCGCATCGCCGGGCCAGAGATCCCGGAAGGCGCGGGAGGGGGCCTCGGGCACGCGGATGGGCTTGAGCCCGGAAAGGGTGCGGCGGGCGCCGCGCAGCCAGCTCATGCGCCCTGGTCCCCACGAATGGCCCGGATGGCCGCGGCACGGTCCGGCGCGCCGAACACGGCCGTGCCGGCGACCAGCACATCCGCCCCGGCCCCGAGGCAGAGGGGGGCGGTCTTCGCGGTCACGCCGCCGTCGATCTGCAGGCGGATGTCGCGCCCGCTCGCATCGATCAGGCGGCGGAGGGCGGCGATCTTGGGAAGCTGGCTTTCGAGGAAGGACTGGCCGCCGAAGCCCGGGTTCACCGTCATGACGAGGATCAGGTCCACGAGGTCCAGCACCGGGGCGATGCTCTCGACCGGGGTGCCGGGGTTGAGGACGACGCCGGCCTTCTTGCCCAGCCCCTTGATGGTCTGGAGCGAGCGGTGGAGGTGTGGCCCGGCCTCGGGGTGGAAGGAGATGAGGTCGGCGCCCGCCTCGGCGAAGGCGGCGAGATAGGGGTCCACCGGCGCGATCATCAGATGCACGTCGAAGGGCATGCGCGTCAGCGGGCGCAGCGCCTTCACGATGGCCGGGCCGAAGGAGATGTTCGGGACGAAATGGCCATCCATGATGTCGAGATGGAGCCAATCGGCGCCGGCGGCTTCGATGGCGGCGACCTCCTCGGCCAACCGGGTGAAGTCGGCGGCCAGGAGCGAGGGCGCGATCAGGACGGGGTGAGGGGCTGCGGGTGTCACGCGGGGGTTATGCGGCAGCGGCATTTGAGCATCAACACGGTGCGGCGCCTGGAAGGGCGGTGAAGCCGCGAAGAGTTGCGGTTTCCTGACCCGAAGGAAGATGTGCCAGCCATGCAACAGTGTGGCCGCTGGGTATGGGCTGCGGGCGGGCTTCGCCTCCGGGTTGCGGCTCACACCGGCAGGGCGGTGCTCGCCTTCACCCGTTCCATAGCGAAGCGGCTGGTGACGTTCCGCAGCCCCGGCACCTCGGCGGTGAGGCGGCGGTAGAAGGCATCGTAGGCCGGCATGTCCTCCACCACCACGCGGAGGAGGTAGTCCACGTCTCCGCCCATGCGCCAGCATTCCAGCACCTCGGGCATGGCGGAGACGGTGTTCGCGAAGCCCTCGATCCAGGCGGCCGAGTGGTCGCCGATCTCGAGCGCGACGAAGACGGAGAGGGGCAGGCCAACCTTGGCAGGGTCGAGCAGGGTGACGCGGCCGGCGATGATGCCGGCAGCTTCCATCCGGCGGATGCGCTTCCAGCACGGGGTGGGGGTGAGCCCGACCTCCGCCGCGATGGCGGCCAGGGAGAGGGCCGCGTCACGCTGGATCAGGCGCAGGATGGCGCGGTCAGTGGGGTCCAACTCCGGCGAGGTTGCCATGGGACAAATTCACCTCTCAATGAGACAAAACAAAGCAGGATAATCTTTGTGTTGCGGGAATAACCGGGATCCGGGAGAAAAATCATCTCCTCTCTTCACGAATTCCCGTTGGAACGCCCCATGCGCGACCTTTCCCGCCGCCGGCTCTTCTCCCTGGCGGCCGCCCTTCCGGCGCCGATGGCACTCGGTGCCCGCGGAGCCGGCGCCCGCCCGGCCTTCGCCCAGGGCGAGGCCCCAGCCTGGCCGGACCGTGCGCTGCGCGTGATCGTGCCGGTGGCGCCCGGCGGCAGCCTGGACATCCTCGGCCGGACCGTCGCCCGCGCCCTCACCGGCCCGCTCGGCCAGCCCGTGGTGGTGGAGAACCATACGGGCGCGGGCAGCAACATCGCCTTTGACCTGGTCGCGCGTTCTAAGCCTGATGGGCTGACGCTGCTGATCGGCTCCGACCCGCTGACCATCAACCCCGCGCTGTATTCCCGGATCAGCTTCGACCCGGTGCGGGACTTCGCCCCCATCGCGGAGCTGGTGCGGGCACCGCAGGTGCTGGTGGTGAAGAACGGGCTGGAGGCGAAGGACCTGCGCGAGTACCGCCGCCTCGGCCAGGAACTGGGCGGCGGGCTGACCCTGGCCAGCCAGGGCAATGGCAGCATCGGCCATCTCGGCGGCATTCTGCTGGGGCAGGCGCTGGGGGTGCTGACCACCCATGTGCCCTATCGCGGCGGCGGGCCGGCCGTGGTGGACCTGGTGGCCGGGCATATCGACAGCCTGCTGGTCACCCTGCCGGCGGCCATCGAATACGTCCGCGAAGGCCGCATCCGGGCCCTGGCGGTCACGGGCACGGCGCGCAGCGCGGCGCTTCCCGAGGTGCCGACCGTGGCTGAAAGCGGCTATCCCGGCTTCGAGGTGGTGACCTGGCAGGGCCTGCTGGCCGCGGCCGGCACGCCGGAGCCGATCCTCACCCGGCTTCACGCCGAAACCCGCACCGCCATGGCCAAGCCCGAGGTGGCGAACAACCTGCGCGCCCAGGGCTTCGACCTGGCGACCGGCAGCCGGGAGGAGTTCGCGCAACTCGTGCGCGCGGAGGCGGCGCGCTGGCCGGCGATCGTCCGGGCTTCGGGGGCGCGGGTCGACTGACCTGGTTCTGATCTGGCGGTCTGTCCCGGGGAGAGGAAGAAGGAATTCTTCCTCTCCCCGGACCCCTCACCTTCTTCTTTTTTGAAAGTTTGGAATCACTCGGCTGACGGTGCGCCTCGGGTCCATGACCCGAGGCGACTGCAAGGGCAGGAAGTGCGCCCT
>NZ_FQZF01000019.1 GCF_900141905.1 Muricoccus roseus
CCCTTGCTGATGCCAACCGCGGCCGCAAGGGTCCGGTCGCTCAGTCCAGCCTCGAACTTCAGACGCAGTACGTCGCGGATCCGTCGCATCGACAATCTCTCAGTAGGCATCAGGCAGACCCCGTTCAGAACGAGGTCCCTTAGCCGGCTCAGACTGTCGGCAATCCACCCCAGGCAACCCTCAACAGGGTGCCCACGATCCCGTGGAATCCGTGCCCACCATCCCGTGGAACCGCTGCCCACGATGCCGTGGAATCACTGCCCACCATCCCGTGGAATTCGCAGCCCTGGCGACCAGGCCCATCGCTGCCGTCACCGTCACCATCACGGGCGGCCCGGACCTGCTGCTCGCCCTCAGCGGCAGCGCCACCGCCGCCTCGGTGAGCCTGACCTTCTCTCCGGCGGACTGGGCCTCCCCGCGCGCCGTCCTGCTCAGCGCCGTGGCCGACGCCCTCGCCGAGGGAACGGAGGTCGCGAACCTCACCTTCACCCTGTCCAGCGACGACCCCGCCTACAACCGCCTCGTGGCGCAGCCGATGCCGGTCATGGTGATCGACAGTGTCGCCACCCCGGCTAACTCGCCGCCGCCCTCACCGCCGCCTCCTCCCACGCTCACCCTTTCACCGGGACAGCATGCCGGAGGCACCGCCATCTCCCTCGAGGGCGAGGCGGCGCTGCTGAAACCCTCCATCCAGGCCGCGGCGGTCACCGCCACCGGCACGGGCGTGCTCGTCGCCTGGCGGGATGGCACGACCACGCTTCTGAACGGGGCCACCAGCCTCTCCTTCACAGACGGCCAGCTCATCTTTGACGGCGAATCCGCCGCCGCCCGCGCCCTGCGCGCCCATATGGCGATCCAGGGCGTCGCCCCCTCGCCAGTGGCGCTGGCGCGCAGCGTGGCGCAGCTGGAGGCCGGTACCTCGATGGAGACGCTGGCGGCCAGCCTGATGGCCAGCCCCGAATGGGCGGCGCGCAGCGCCTCCCTCGGCACGGCGCAGATGCTACAGCTTCTCTATCAGGACACGATCGGCAGCTCGCCCACGGGCCCGGCGCTGAGCTGGCTCAACCAGGCCGCCAGCGCCGGCGCCAGCCTGGCCTCTCTCGCGGCGGTACTCATCGATGCCCCGCAGGCCGCCGCCCTGACCGAGCAGCAGAACCCGGGCGGCATCTGGCTCACCGAGGATGCGGAGCAGACGGTGATCCGCGCCTATGATGCCGTGCTCGACCAGGCACCCGATGCCGCGGCGCTCTGGCGCTGGTCCGTCCTCCTGGAATTGGGAGCGATGTCGAAATACGAGCTCTACTCCTATCTCGCCGGCACGGATCTCTACCAGGCGCGCCATGCCGGCCAGTCCAACGCCGAATTCGTGCAGAGCATCTTCGAGCAGGCGCTGGAACGCCCCGGCACGGCGGTGGAGCTGCAGGGTTCCACCCGCGTGCTCGACCAGGGCCTGGCCTCGCGCATCGTGATGCTCAACGCGCTGGGTGACCTGCAGGGCGATCTCGGCGCCGGCCCGGGCGTCGGCCAGGCGGAGCACACCGTCTATCCCAGCTCCCACTCCGACAGCGAAGTGCTCGGCCGCAACCAGTCCCTCGCGGATCTGGCGAACTCCGCCACCGGTCATGCCGTCAGCACGCGTGCGGTCGCGGACCTCTTCCGCATCGATGTCGCGAGGGACGGGATGGCCCTGCGCTGGCGCGACGGCAGCGTGGACCGCCTCGGCGCGGTGGATGAGCTGTCCTTCGCCGAAGGCCGCCTCGTCGTGGATGGCGGATCGCGCGAAGCCCTCGTCACCCGCCTCTACGAATCGACCATCGGCCTGCCGCTCACCGGCCTCGGTGCCGCCGGCTTCGAGAACATGCTCGACAACGGCCACTCGGTCGCCTCGCTGACCGCCATGTTCCTCAGCACCGGCGAGGCGAAGGCGCGGCTCGCCGGGCTCGACACGGGGGCGCAGCTCAGCCTCGTCTACAAGGGCATCTTCGGCATCACGCCCGCCACCGAGGCGTTGGGCTACATGCGTGCCCTCGTCCAGCAGGGCGTGAGCCTCGGCGATGTCGCGAGCTGGCTGGCCCAGCTCCCCGAAGCGGCGACCGCCTTCGAGAAAAGCCACCCGACCGGCATCTGGATCCCCGACCTCGGCGGCGCCGCCGTCGTGCGGGCCTATGACACCATGCTCGGCACGATGCCTGATCCGGTCAGCCTGTCGCTCTGGAAGGGCGCGGTCCTCCAGCCCGGTGCGCTGCCGGCCCTGTACGACACCCTCATGCACACCGAGATGCATGGCGCCCTCTATGACGGGTTGAACACGCGGGACTGGGTCGCCCGGCATTTCGAGGCGGCGCTGGAGCGCAGCGCGGATCCCGCCCAGATCGCCGGCTCCGCCGCCCTGATCGACCGCGGCGCAGTCTCGCATCTCGACATGGCGGTGGCGATCGGGGAGCTGCAGCCGCTGATCGAGCCCCAGCGCGTCGCCAGCACCATCAGCGTGGAGCTGCTCTGAGGCGGCGTCACGGCACCGCGGAGATCTCCCGCTTCAGGCAGCGCAGCGTGAAGGCGCTGCGCGTGTGCCGCACGCCGGGCAGGCGGTAGATCTTCTCGCGCAGAAGGCTCTCATAGCCCGCCGTTCCGCCCACGGCGGCCTTGATGATGTAGTCGTATTCGCCGGTGACGAGATGGCATTCAAGGATCTCGGGAATGCCATGCACCGCCTCCTCGAAGCGGCGCAGCGCGCCCTCGTCATGCTTCTCCATCATCACCTCGAGGAACACCGTGTCCGGCATCCCCAGCGCCGCCTGGTCCAGCAGCGCCGCATAGCCCTTGATCACCCCCGCCGCCTCCAGCCGCTTCACCCGCGTCCAGCAGGGGGAGGGGGAGAGGCCCACCTCCTCGGCCAGCTCCGCATTGGAGAGCCGTCCCCGCCGCGCGAGGGCGCGAAGGATGCGTCGGTCCGTGGCGTCCATGGTTCCTCCCCCGGGTTTTCCCGGATTTGCAGAAGCTTCTTCCGTTCCTTCGGCGGCGCACAAGAGAAAACGGGACAAAACCGCCGGGTCTTCCGGTCCATCCTCCCCCATATCTCGAAAGAGGACGAGCCCCGGAAGAGGGCCGGCAGGGAGGTGCCCCATGGGAAGCGTGCAACGGGCGACGATGCGGCTGGAGGATCGCTGGGAATCCAGCGCCGATCCCGTGCTGATGACCGGCATCCAGGCCCTGGTCCGCCTGCCCCTGGAACAGCGTGCCCTCGACCGCGCGGCGGGCCATGACACCGCCGGCTTCGTCACCGGCTACCGCGGCAGCCCGCTCGGCAGCTACGACAAGGAGCTGCAGAAGCAGGCGAAGCGCCTCGCCGAAGCGGGCGTGGTCTTCCAGCCCGGGCTGAACGAGGACCTGGCTGCAACCGCCGCCTGGGGCAGCCAGCAGGCCACGCTGTTTAACGATGGCAAGAAGGACGGCGTCTTCGGCATCTGGTACGGCAAGGGCCCCGGCGTGGACCGCAGCGGGGACGCGCTGCGCCACGCCAACATGGCCGGCACGGCGCCGCTGGGCGGCGTCCTCGCCCTCGCCGGGGACGACCCCTCCGCCAAGTCCTCCACCGTCGCCAATGCCTCCGACCACGCCTTCATGGATCTGGAAATCCCCTTCCTCGATCCGTCCGGCGTTGGCGAGATCCTGGAGTTCGGCCTGAAGGGCATCGCCCTCTCGCGCTTCGCCGGCACCTGGGCCGCGATGAAATGCGTGGCCGACACGATGGATGCCAGCGCCAGCTTCAGAATCGATCCGGCCTGGACCCCCGTGATCCCGGAAGGAAATTTCGAGGGCGAGGATGGCCGCCACATCCGCCTGCGGGACATCGTGCTCGCCCAGGAACGCCGCCTCCGGCTCACGCGCCTGCCCGCTGCCATCGCCTTCGCCCGCGCCAACGGGCTGGACCGCGTGGTGCTGGACTCCCCCCGCGCCCGCTTCGGCATCGCCGCGCGTGGCAAGGCCTACGCGACGCTGCGCCAGGCCATGCTCGACCTCGGCATCGACGAGACCGCCGCCCGCCTGCTCGGCCTCCGCATCTGGAAGGTGGGCCTCGCCTGGCCGCTGGACGCGGAAGCCGCCCGCGCCTTCGCGCAGGGGTTGGAGGAGATCCTGGTGGTGGAGGACCGCCGCTCCTTCCTCGAAGCCCAGCTCCGCGATGCCCTCTACGGCCTCCCCGCCCCCCCCCGCATCACCGGCAAGCGCGACGCCCAGGGCGCGCCCCTCCTCTCCGAGCTGACGGAACTGGATGCCGCGTCCGTCGCCCATGCCCTCGACGCCCGCCTGCCGCGCGAGGGCCGCCCGGATTCCATGGCCGCCCGCCTCGGCGCGCTGAAGGCGCTGGCGGAGGCCGCGCGCCCGCCGGTCGCGCTCCGCCAGCCCTGGTTCTGCCCGGGCTGCCCACACAACACCTCCACGGTGGTGCCCGAGGGATCGCGCGCCATGGCCGGCATCGGCTGCCACTACATGGCCACCTGGATGGATCGGGACACGGAGGTCTTCACCCAGATGGGCGGGGAGGGCGCGCCCTGGCTCGGCCAGATGGCCTTCGTGAACACGCCGCATGTCTTCGCCAATCTCGGTGACGGCACCTATTCGCATTCCGGCAGCCTCGCCGTGCGGGCCGCCATCGCGGCGAAGGCCAACATCACCTACAAGATCCTGGTGAACGGCGCCGTCGCCATGACCGGCGGCCAGACGCCGGAAGCCGAGATGACCGTGCCCCGCATCGCCGCCCAGATGGCGGCGGAGGGCGCCGCCTCCATCACCGTCGTCTCCGATGATCCCGCGCGCCACCGGCACGATTCCTCCATGCCCCCCGGCGTCGCCTTCGAGCACCGCGACCACCTGGATGCCGTGCAGAAGCGCCTGCGCGAAACCCCGGGCGTCACGGTCCTGATCTATGACCAGGAATGCGCCACCGAGCGCCGCCGCCACCGCAAGCGCGGCATCGCCGCCGCCGCGACGAAGCGCGTCGTCATCAACCCGCAGGTCTGCGAGGATTGCGGCGATTGCGGCGTGCAGTCCAACTGCCTCGCCGTGCAGCCCGTGCAGACGGAGTTCGGGCAGAAGCGCGCCATCGACCAGAGCGCCTGCAACCAGGACTTCTCCTGCCTCAAGGGCTTCTGCCCCTCCTTCATCAGCCTCGAAGGCGCGGAGGTCGCGGCGCATCCCGAAGCCGCCGCCGCGCCGGTGGACCTGCCCGAGCCCGCCATGCCCGCCCTGCGGGGGGAGGCATGGAACATCGTCCTCGCCGGGATCGGCGGGCAGGGCGTCACGGCGCTTTCCGCTATCCTCGCCATGGCCGCGCATATCGATGGCCGTCCCGTCCGCACGATGGACCAGCTCGGCCTGGCCCAGAAGGGCGGCGGCGTGCAGGCCCAGCTCCGCATCGGCGCGGAAGGCGCCGCGCCCGAAACCCTGGCCGGGCCGCGCATCGACGCGGGGCAGGCCGATCTGCTGATCGCGGCCGATGCCATCGGCGCCCATGGCGCCGCCGTGCGTCCGCTCCTCTCGCCGGAGCGCACGGCCGCGGTGGTCAATGCCGAACTCGCCGCCACCGCCGGCTTCCTCCTCGGCACCCCGCGCGCGGAAAGCACGCCCATCCTCGAGAACCTTCGCGCCGTCTCGCGCGAGATGCTGGCGCTGCCGGCGGCGCATCGGGTGGAGGAGGCGCTGGGCGACGTCATCTTCCTCAACGTCTTCCTCCTCGGCACCGCCTGGCAGCGCGGCCTGCTGCCCCTCTCCCTCACCGCGATCGACCGCGCGCTGGAGCTGAACGGCACGGCGGTCGATCGCAACCGGCAGGCCTTCGCCCTCGGCCGCGCCGCCGCGCTGGAGGAGCCCGCCGCGCCGCGCGCGCCGGAGACGCTGGATGCGCTGATCGCCCGCCGCACGGCCGACCTCACGGCCTATCAGAACGCCGCCTATGCCCGGGACTACGCGGATTTCGTCGTCCGCATCCGCGCGGCGCCGGGCGCCGACGAGGCCCTGGCGCGTGCCGTCGCCATTCAGCTCCACCGGCTCATGGCCTACAAGGACGAGTACGAGGTCGCCCGCCTCCATGCCGACGCCGCCTGGCAGGCCTCGCTGGACCGCCACTTCACCGGCACGCGGCGGGTGGTGATGCACCTCGCCCCGCCCATCCTCGCCCGCACCGACCCGGCGACCGGCCGGCCGGTGAAGCGCAGCTTCGGCCCCTGGATGCTGCGCGCCATGTCCCTGCTCCGCCACGGCAAGATCCTGCGCGGCACGGCGCTGGACCCCTTTGGCCGCACCGAGGAACGCCGCACCGAACGCGCCCTGATTGCCGAGTTCCGCGCGGGGCTGGAGGCGATGCTGCCCCGCCTGGATTCCACCACCCGCGACACCATCCGCGAATGGGTGGAGGCCTGGGGCGGCATCCGTGGCTTCGGCCCGGTCAAGACGGCGAATCTGGAGAAGACCCGCCCGCGCCTCGCCGCCATCGCGGCACGGCTGGACGCGCCTGCGCCCCTGCCGGCCATGGCGGCGGAGTGAGGGGCGGCTTGCTGTCCCGGTGGGCTTTGTCCTGAGCTGTTGGTCTGTCCCGGGGAGAGGAAGAAGGAATTCTTCCTCTCCCCGGACCTCTCACCATCATCTTCTTTTAGAAGTTTGGGATCGCGGGGCTGACGGTGCGCCTCGGGTCATGGACCCGAGGCAACTGCAAAGCCAGGAAAAGCACCCCTCACCAGAAACCCCGCGGGGCAACGGTATCCACGGCAGTCAGACGGGGTTCCAAGGGCCTCAGGCCCTTGGCGGGTGGAGGGCAGAGCCCTCCCTGAAATCCCCCGAACCCCACCGGTCAGTCCTGTGGTGGCGGAGGGGCCCAGGGCGGCGGCGGTGGCGGCGGGGTGAAGGGGTGGCCGAGCCGTTTCAGCAGGGGCAGGCCGATCGCCACGGCGGCGCCCGCGGGAAGGAACATGAAGGAGAGGATGATCACGCCGCGCGGCACCCCGCCGCCGGTCAGGCGCTGCCCCCATTCGAGAAGCTCGTACACGCCCCAGGCGGTCAGGCCGAAGATCGGCACCATCACCACCGCCAGGCCATATCGATCGGCATCGTGAGCGAGGCCGCGCTTCATCCCCTCCGAGGCATGGGGCATCGGGTCGCGCGTAAGATAGGCGATCCGGCCGTTCTCCGGCCCCGGTCCGTCCCGTTCCATCCGCCCATCCTAGCGCCGCGGCGCCGTCGTGCCGAAGGTCAGCACGCCCTGCGTGCCCGCGGCCGGATCGGCATCCCCCGTGAAAGCCAGGGCGAAATCCGGCCGCCCTTCCGCGCCGGAGGAAAGGCGGTAGGTGATCTGCCGCGCCACCCCCGCGCCCGGCACGGGCACCTGGCCATCGAAGGCGCGCGTCACTGTCAGCCCCGGCCGCCGCACGCCCTCCGCCAGCCGCACGAACAGCGCCTCCGCCGTTTCCACATCCATGCGCTGCAGCCGCATCGAGCAGGCGAGGGGGCGGGAGGTGAGGATGAGCACCAGCGCCCCCGTGCTGCGTCCCTGGGCCGCCATCACCTGCCCCCGCGCCGCGCCCAGCAGCGCGGCCGAGCGCTCGGCGGGCAGGGCGGTGAAGCCGGCTTCCCGTGCGGCCGCGCTGCTGTCGCCGCCCGTCAGCACCCGCGCGCAGATTTGCATGAAGCTTCCCATCGCCGCCGCCGTCTCCTCTGTCAGCGGCGCGGCGGCCCGGGCGGGGAGGGGCAGGAGCAGCGCGCCCGCCAGCAACGGAACCAGCGGCGCAACCAGCGACAGAACTGGACGCCGGCGCCGGGAGGCGCCCCAATGACGGAAACGAGGAAACGAGACCATGCCCCTGGATAGCGCCTTCGACCTGCCCGAGGACACCCGCGCCCTGCAGGAGGTGGCCCAGGACTTCGCCCGCGACGTTCTGGCCCCCAGGGCGCTGGAATGGGACGCCACCCGCCACTTCCCGGTGGAGGAGATGCGCCAGGCCGCCGCGCTCGGCATGGCCGCGCTCTATGTGCGCGAGGAATCCGGCGGCGCCGGCCTCACTCGCCTCGACGCGGCAGTGGTCTTCGAGGCCCTGGCCACCGGCTGCCCCACCACCTCGGCCTTCCTCTCCATCCACAACATGGTGGCCTGGATGATCGACCGCTGGGGCACCGAGGCCCAGCGGGCGGAGCAGCTGCCGAGCCTCGTCACCATGGAGCGCCTGGCCTCCTACTGCCTCACGGAACCCGGCTCCGGCAGCGATGCCGCCGCGCTGCGCACCAAGGCGCTGCGCGACAACCAGGGCTATGTGCTGAACGGCTCGAAGCAGTTCATTTCCGGCGCCGGCGTCTCGCACCTCTACCTCACCATGGCGCGGACGGGCGGGGAGGGGCCGGACGGCATCTCCGCCCTGCTGGTCCCGAAGGACACGCCGGGCCTGTCCTTCGGCGCGAATGAGAAGAAGATGGGCTGGAACGCCCAGCCCACCCGCACGATGGAGTTCCAGGACGCGCGCCTGCCCGCCGAGGCGCTGCTGGGCGAGGAGGGGCAGGGCTTCCGCATGGCGATGGCGGGGCTCGACGGCGGCCGGCTCAACATCGCCGCCTGCTCCCTGGGCGGCGCCCAGCGCGCGCTCGACATCGCGCTGGACTACACGCGCGAACGCCGCGCCTTCGGCAAGGCGGTTGCGGATTTCCAGGCCACCCAGTTCCGCCTCGCCGACATGGCGACCGAGCTGGAGGCCGCGCGCTCCCTTCTCTGGCGTGCCTGCGCGAAGCTGGACTCGAAGGCCCCGGATGCGGGCCCCTTCTGCGCCATGGCCAAGCGTTTCGCCTCCGACACCGGGCACCGCGTGGCGGATGAGGCGCTGCAGCTGCTCGGTGGCTATGGCTACCTGCACGACTACGGGGTGGAGAAGCTCGTCCGCGACCTGCGGGTCCACCGCATCCTCGAGGGCACGAACGAGATCATGCGGGTCATCATCGCCCGCCATCTGCTGGGCAAGCGCTAACGGGACGTGAATCGAACGAATCGTTTATCCCGGGCGAGTCGTTGACAAGGCGACAGGGTCTCGCTCACAATTTCGCGAACGAAGTGTCGCGCCCCCCGCGCGGCTCGGACCGGCGCCAGGACGGCGCCAAAGGAGCCCGCATGTCGCCCCGGCCCTGGAGCATGGCCCTGGGAGCACTCGCTCTCGCCTCGGCCCTCCTCCCCGCCGCCCCGCGGCCGGCCCTGGCCCATGGCGAAATCCGCAGCATCACCGTGCCGGCGGACGGCGCCGTGGTCATCCCGCCGCGCAGCGCCCCTCGCCTGGCGGCCCGGCCGGCCGGCACCGGCGCCGGCGTTCCCATCCCGCCCGGCGCCTCGCGCAACGGCCCGGTTCTCCTGCCCGATACGGGCACCGGCCTCGCCGCCCCGCTGATCGGCCTCGCCCTGCCGGCCATCGCCGCCGCCGTGCTGGGCGGCACCATCGCCGGCTCGAAGGGCGGCACCTCCAGCCCCGCACGCACCCGCTGAGGCGCGGCGCGCGGCCCGAAGCTTGCTGGACCGGCGCCATGAACCTCGACACCGACCGCTTCCTCCAGGACCTCGACACGCTCCGCCGCATCGGCGCCTACAAGACGGGCGTCCATCGCCCGACCTATTCGCCGGAGGACATGGAAAGCCGCCGCTGGCTCATGCAGCGCATGGCGGAAATCGGGCTCGAACCCACGATCGACGGCATCGGCAATGTCCTCGGCCGCCACCGCGGCCCGGGGCCGCACCTGCTCGCCGGCAGCCATCTCGAAACCCAGAACCACGCCGGCTGGCTGGACGGCGCGCTCGGCGTCGTCGGCGGCTTGGCCCTCGCCCGCGCCGGCCTGCCCGTCGATGTCTGCGCCTATGCGGATGAGGAGGCGCATTTCGGCAGCGGCTTCCTCGGCAGCCGCTCCCTCATCGGCGCGCTGAGCGAGGAGGAGATCGACGCCAGCCGCAACCGCTTCGACGGCACGCCCCTGCGCGACGCCCTGGCCGCCGCCGGCCTCGCCGGCCTGCCACGCCTGAGCCTGGAGGAGGGCCGGTACAAGGGCGCGCTCGAGATGCATATCGAGCAGGGCACGCAGCTCGAGAATGGCGGGCTGCGCATCGGCGTCGTCACCGGCATCGTCGGCGTGCGCCAATGGCTCATCGCCTTCGAGGGCCGCCAGGACCATACCGGCGGCACCACCATGGCCGAGCGCCGCGATGCCGGCGTCGCCGCCATGCGCCTGCTCCACGCCATCGACACCGAGTTCCCCCGCCAATGCGGCGAGCGCACCACCTGGACCACGGGGCGCATCGTGCTGGAGCCCAACGCGCCCCACATCATCCCCGGCCGCGCCGAGGTCACCTTCCAGTTCCGCGACATCTCGACCGAGGTGATGGACCGGCTGGAGGCCACGCTCCGCGCCCTGGTGCGGGAGAGCAACCGCCGCGACCGCTGCCCCGCGACCCTGACCCCGCTCAGCCGCGCCGAGCCCGCCCCCTGCGACCCCGCGATGATGCGCGCGCTCACCGAAGCCGCCGAGGACCTTGCCCCCGGCGCCTTCCAGCCCATGCCGAGCGGCGCCATCCACGACAGCCAGCACATCGCCCGCAAGCTGCCCGTCGCCATGCTCTTCGTCCCCTCCAAGGGCGGCATCAGCCATCACTGGACCGAGGACACGGACCGCGACGACCTCGTCCTCGGGATGAAGGTGCTGGCGGAGGGGGCGCGCCGCTTCCTCGGCTAGCCCGGCCTTGCCGCCGCGCCCGGCACGGGCTGCTATGGCCGCCCGGCGCCGTGTCCACGCGGCCGAGGAGGAAACGAACCGATGCAGATCACCCGGCGCGCCCTCGGGCGCCGCTCCCTGGCCCTCGCCGCGGCACTCCCCCTCCTGCCACGCCCGGCCCTTGCCGCCTTCGCCACCCGCCCCGTGCGCCTGCTCATCGCCTTCGGCGCGGGCACCGGCGCCGACGTGCTCGCCCGCGAATTCGGCAACCAGCTGAGCGCCGAGCTGGGACAGCCCGTGGTGGTGGAGAACGCGACCGGCGGCACCGGCATCGTCGCGCTGCGCAACATGGGACGCGCGGCGCCGGACGGGCACACGCTCTTCCTCGGTGCCATGGGCAATGTCGTCATCAACCCGCTCGTCAGCGCCGCCGCCCGCGGCACGGAGGCGCTGGTCGCCCCCATCGGCCAGTTCAGCGACAACCCGCATGTCATGCTCATCCATGGCGGGCTGCCAGTGAAGGACGTGCGGGAGTTCGTCGCCTATGCGAAGGCGCGCCCGGGCGAGATCAACTTCGCCTCGCCCGGCGCCGGCGGCGTTTCCCATCTCGGCGCGGAGCTGTTCCAGTCCGTCGCCGGGATCGAAGGCGTGCACATCCCCTACCGCGAGGGATCGCGCCTGCTGACGGATATGATGAGCGGCCGCGTCCACGCGGTGTTCATGACCGCGGGCGGGCTGAAGCCGCTGCTGGAGGAAGGCCGCATCCGCGCGCTCGGCATCACCGCCCCCACCACCGTGCCGGACCTCGCCGCCCTTCCCGTGCTGGAACAGCAAGGCCTGCCCGGCTTCCGCTACAGCACCTGGTACGCGCTCTACGCCCCCGCCGGCACGCCCGCGCCCCTGGTGCGGGAACTGAACGGCCTCCTCCGCGCCGCCCTCGACAACCCCTCCCTCCGCACGCGCCTGACCGCCCAGGGAGCCGAGGTCTCCACCGGCTCGCCCGAGGAACTGGCAGCGCTGATGGAACGCGACACGAAGACCTGGCGCGAAATCATCCAGGCCCGGCGGATCATGACGGAGTAGCGGGCCTTCGCTGTCCGTCTGTGCCCGGGGAGAGGAAGAAGGAATTCTTCCTCTCCCCGGACCCCTCACCATCATCTTCTTTTTCGAGTTGGAATCACTCGGCGGACGGTGCGCCTGAGGTCTTCGACCTCAGGCGACTGCGAACGCAGGAAGGGCACCCAGCGACCAGAGACCCCTTCGATCCGGGGTATCCACGGCAGTCAGACGGGGTTCCAAGGGCCTCAGGCCCTTGGCGGGTCGAGGGCGGAGCCCTCCTCTCCTGGACCAGACTCACTCATCCTCTGGCGGCGGACGGCGCGGCGTCAGCGCCTCCACCTGTCGTTTCAGCCGGGTGATCTGCCGCCGCAGGTCGGCGTTTTCCCGTTGGGACTGCCGGAGGCGGGACTGCGCGGCTTCCAGCGCATCGGGTGGGGGCGGGGCGGGCTTCCGCGCGCCGCCCGCGCCGGCGATCAGCTCGGGCCAGGACAGGCCGAGCCGCTTCAGCAGCCGGTCCGCCGCCAGCGCGGCCGAGGCACGCTCCCCTTCGAAATCGGAGCCGAGCAGCGCCAGCACCCGCGCCAGCCTTGCCGCATCCGCCGCCCGCATCGCGCCTCCCTGCCGGCCATCCAGACCCGGGCTCAAGCCATCCGGGCGCCCCGGGTTGCCCCGGCGCCCGGAAAACACGCCGGGCCGGGGCTGCCTTCCGCGCCGTTCCGCCCTATTCCCGTGCCACCATCCGGAGAGAGGAGGCCAGCCGCCCCATGACCAGCCCGAGAGGTCCGAGCCGCGAGGCCGCCATCGCCCGCGCCCGGGCGGAGTTCGACAGCGGCGCCTTCCGCGAGCGCCTGGAGTCGCTGATCGCGATCCCCTCCACCTCGCAGGACCCGGCCCATGCGCCGGATTGCCGCCGTTACCTGGAGGAGGGGATCCAGCCCTGGCTCGCGCGGCTCGGCTTCGAATCGAGCATCCATCCGAACCCGGACCCGTCCTGCGGCCCCATCCTCATCGCCAGCCGCATCGAGGACCCGTCGCGCCCCACCGCGCTGCTCTACGGCCATGGCGACACGGTGCTCGGCCTGGATGAGCAATGGTCCGCCGGGCTGAAGCCCTGGGCGATCACGGAGAAGGACGGCCTCTGGTACGGGCGCGGTACCGCCGACAACAAGGGCCAGCACATCATCAACCTCGCCGCGCTGGAGGCCGTGCTGGCCGAGCGTGGCGGAGTGCTCGGCGCCAACGTCAAGCTGGTGCTGGAGATGTCGGAGGAGCTGGGCTCGAAGGGCCTGCGCCCCTTCGTCGAGGCGCATCGGGACTACCTCGCCGCCGACGCCCTCATCGCCTCGGACGGGCCGCGGGTGGAGCCCGGGCTGCCGACCATCGCCGCGGGCTCCCGCGGCTCCTTCATGTTCGACCTGGTGGTGAAGCTGCGCCAGGGCGGCGTGCATTCCGGCCATTGGGGCGGCCTCACCACCGACCCCGCCATTCTCCTCTCCCACGCCATCGCCAGCATCGCGGACCGGCACGGCAAGATCCTGGTGCGCGACTGGCTGCCGGGCGAGACGGTGCCCGCGAATATCCGCGCCGCCCTTGAGGGTTGCCCGGTCGGGGGCGGACAGGGGGCCGCGACCATCGACGAGGGCTGGGGCGAGCCCGGCCTCACCTCCGCCGAGAAGATCTATGGCTGGGCTTCCTTCATCGTGCTCGCCATGCTGAGCGGAAAGCCGGAGGCCCCGGTCAACGCGGTCGCGCCCGAGGCCCGCGCCGTCTGCCAGATCCGCTACACCGGCGATTCCGACCCGGCGAAGTTCATCCCCGCCCTGCGCGCCCATCTCGACGCGCATGGGCTGCAGAAGGTCGCGATCGAGCGCACCGGCATCCGCATGCCCGCCAGCCGCACCCCGCCGGACAATCCCTGGGTGCTCTGGACCAAGGCGAGCATGGAGCGGTCCCTCGGCACGCGCGTGCAGGTCACGCCGAACGCCTCGGGCGGCCTGCCCGGGGATGTCTTCGTGGACCTGCTCGGCACCCCGCTCGTCTGGGTTCCGCATTCCTACAATGGCTGCAAGCAGCACGGGCCGGATGAGCATGTCATCCCGGCCATGATGCGCGAGGGCCTCGCGGCCTTCGCCGGCATCTGGTGGGATCTCGGCGAGCCCGGCACGCCGGCGCGCGGCTGAACGGCGGCGGGCCGCCCTCAGGCGGCCCGTACCTCGGCCAGGAAGCCGTCCACCGCCTCGCGCAGCAGGCCCGACTGGGCGGAAAGCTCCTGCGCCGTCCCGGCCAGTTCCCCGGCCACGCCCGCCGTGCCGGCCGCATCGCTGTGGATGCCGCCCATCAGGGCGCTCACCCGCTCGTTGCCGGCCGCCGCGTGCTGCACGCTGCGCGTGATCTCGGCCGTCGCCGCGCCCTGTTCCTCCACCGCCGCGGCAATTCCGGTGGTGATGCCGCTGATTTCCCCGATCATGCGCGAGATGCCGCCGATCGCCTCCACCGCCTGTCCTGTCGCGGTCTGGATGGCGTTGATCTGGCCGCCGATCTCCTCTGTCGCGCGCGCGGTTTGGGTGGCCAGCGCCTTCACCTCGCTCGCCACCACGGCGAAGCCACGCCCCGCCTCGCCGGCACGCGCCGCCTCGATCGTCGCGTTCAGTGCAAGCAGGTTCGTCTGGCCCGCGATGTCGCCGATCAGCCGCACCACATCGCCGATCCGCGCCGCATTCTCGGCCAAGGCCTGAACCACCGCGTCGGTCTGCCGCGCCTCGCGCGCCGCCCGCTCCGCCATCACGGAGGACTGCCCCATCTGCCGCGTGATCTCGCCGATGGAGGCGGTCAGCTCGGTCGTGGCGGCGGCGACGGTGCGCACGTTCTCGCTCGCCTCATCCGCCGCAGCCGCGGCCTGGGCCGACCCGTCGGTGGTGCGCGTCGCGGCCTCGGTCATCGGCCCGGACACCGCCTCCATCCGTCGCGAGGAGACGCCGACGCTTTCCACCACCCCGCCGATCTTCGCCTCGAAGTCGCGCGCCAGGGAATCCAGCACCGATCGGCGCGAGGCACGTTCGGCCGCGACATAGGTTTCCAGCAGCACCTCCAGGTCGAGCCAGGCGGCACGGTTGAGCGTCTCCGCCAGGATCGAACTGGCCTGGTCCTCTTTCCGCCGGAGCCAGAGGAGGGAGAGCCCGCCGCGCGGCGCGGGCGCCAGCCCGAGGTCGCGGCAGATCGCCGAGCCCACGGTGGAGTGGCAGATGGCCACGGCGTAGCTCGGCACGCCGCGGGTGTAGAAGGCCGTGGCCAGCCGTTCCGCTGATTCGAAAAACCCCTCGCCCAGCCTGCCGGAGACCACGCGCTGCCAATGCGCCACGCGCACCTCGTGCACCGCAGGCTCCATCAGCGCCGCCTGGATCTCGGGCCAGCCCGCGAAGGTGCCGTGCAAGGAGCCGATCAACACCGGAAGCCGATCCCGCGCGTAGTCCGCCTGCCGGTTCAGCAGCCGGATGTCCTGGTCCGTGATGCCGAAGGCGGCGAGGCGCTTGCGTTGGTCCGGGTCGAGGATCTCGGCCATGGGGGGCTCCATGCGAATGTCGCCCGCGGGGGCAGGCTCCGCAGTGTCCGCCCCGGGCGGTTAAAGGCTCCTTACTGCTCCTCACATTTCCGAGATCAACATAACTTGCCCGGTCAGTGTCCAAAATCGAAGACCAGCTCCGCCGCCCCTCCGCGCTCCACAGAGCGCACCCGGTCCGCCAGCCTTGCGATCAGCGCGCCGGAGACGCGGAGCATGGCGGCGTCCACCGCCGCCTCATCCTCCTCCAGCAGCGCCGCCGCATCGGGCATCGCCCCACCGGCGAGGGGGAAGGGCGGCCCCGCATGGATCAGGCGGCAGCGCAGGTTGAACTCGTCGAAGCTGGCCGAAAGCGTGATCGGCCCCTTGGTGCCGGATTGCCGCAGCGCCTCCAGCGCCTCGCCGAGGGCGACGCCCGCGCGCACCACCACCTCGCCGCGCGCGCCCCAGGCCCTGCCCTGGTGCTCCAGGAACTCGGCGGCCTGAGGCGCCTCCTCCGCAGGGTCCAGCACCACCTGCGTCGTTCGCTTCACGCCCACCCGCAGCACGGCGTTCAGCGCCACCGCCGCGATCGAACCCATGGTGAGGCCGGAGCTGACGATGATGCGGGCCCAGTCCGGCGCGGCCTGGCCCAGGGCCGGCAGCAGCATCACCCCCGTGCCCGCCACCAGCGCGAGCCCGACCGTGAAGCTCCGCTGCGTGTTCATCATGCGGGAGGTCGCCAGCCCCATCCCGGCCACGAGGAGATAGGAGGCGGTGTAGATCAGGATCCCCCCGATCACCGGAGCCGGGGTGAGCGCGATCAGCCCCGCGATGGGCGGCACGAAGGCCGCCACCATCAGCACGAGCCCGGCGGCCACCCCGACGCGCCAGGCGGTGACCCCCGTCGCATGGGCCAGGCCCACATTCGCCGAGGAGGCGGCGCTGGTCAGCAGCCCCGCCGCGCCCTGCACCGCATGCATCAGGCTGTGGCCCGTCACGGCGCGGGAGACGCGGCGCATATCGGCCCGCCTCCAGCGCGCGTCGTTCATCTTCTCCATCGAGAGGACCGCGCCGAAGAGGTCCATCGCCCCGATCAGCTCGGTGACGAGGTAGATCGCGATCGGCACCAGCAGGAATTCCGGGGCGGGCAGGGACCGCCCGGCCATGGGCACGGCCAGTGGCGGCAGCGCGGCCAGCCTCTCCATCCCGCCCTCGGTCAGCGCCCCGGCCACGGCCGCCACCAGCGTGCCCGCGAGCGCGCCCACCACCACGGCCAGCCGCCGCAGCCCGGGCGGGCCCCAGAGTGAGGCCGCGATGATGCAGAGGATGGTCGCCGCCGCCGAGGCCAGCGCCGCGCCGGAGATATGGCCCGCCGCATCCAGCCCCACCCCGCGCGAGAGCCCGGCCGAGACAAGGGAGAGCCCGAGCATCACCACCACCACCCCCAGCACCTCCGGCGGGAAGAAGGCCCGCAATCGGGGCAGCACCCGGGCGAAGATCAGGCCGGCCACCGCCGCCACGATGGTCGCCCCCATCGCCGCTCCGAGGCCATAGGCCGTCACCACCCCGATGAAGATCGGCAGCCGCGCGGGAGCCGGCAGCGCCACCAGGATCATCCCCGCGCCCAGCCGGCTCGGCACCGCCTGCAGCAGGGTGGCCGCGCCCAGCATGAAGATGGTCGCGCTGACGAAGCCGCTCGTCTCGGCGGGGTCCAGCCCGATCCCCTGCGCCGCCACCACGGCATAGAGGATGAACATCAGCGACAGGAAGGCATGCTGCACCCCCATGCTGAGGGTCAGCCCCAGCGGCGGGCGTTCATCCTCGGCATAGAGAAGCTCCTCCGGCCGGGTGTGCCGGGAAGGGCCGGGCGGGGGCAGGACACGATCGAAGAAGAACCTCAAACACGACGCTCCGGCTCGGACCGGCCCGGAATCCACGGCCACCCGTCTTGGGAATGTAATAGGCCATCATCGTCCCGGTTTGTGGAGCCACGCCGCTGCGATGGCCCGGCGCCGCACCGTCCGTGAAGGCGGGAGGATGCGCAAACGCAAGCGGCGCGCCACGCCGTCGCCAACTGCGGCGCCACACCACCGCCACATCCGCGTCACGCTTCCTCACGTCGCGCGTCTCGGCCCGTTACACGCCCGCTGCCATCTTCGGATCATCGTCAAGGAGGACGACGCATGACCCGTACCCGCAAGATCACTCTCTCCGCCCTGGCCGTGGCGCTCGGCGCCGGCGCCCTCGGCGCGGTCGCCGTGCCGGCCCTGGCCCAGGAGGGCATGCGCCGCGGCGGCGCGATGCTCTTCCAGCAGGCGGACGGCAACAAGGACGGCCGCGTCACCGCCGACGAGGCCTGGAACACCCTCTCCGCCCGCTTCGGCGAGGCGGATGCGAACAAGGACGGCGGCGTCAGCTGGGACGAGTTCCGCGCCCATATGCAGGCCCGGATGGAGGCACGCCGCGGCGACCGCCCCGCCCCGCCCGCCGGCCGGCTGGCCCGGATGGAGGAGCGCGGCCAGGGCATGTTCCGCGCCCTCGATGCCGACCGCGACGGCCGCGTGACCCTCGCCGAGCTGCGTCCCTTCGCGGAAGCGATGTTCCGCGCGCGGGACGCGAATGGCGACAACGCCCTGTCCCGCGAGGAGGTGCGCCCGCACCACGCCCGGGGCGAGCGCCACGGCCCGCGGCCGCAGCCGGCGCCGACCCAGGCCCAGTAGGCCCGCCGCAAGGGCTGCCGGGGGAGGGCATTCCCCCGGCAGCCCACGCGCGAAAGCCCCCGCGAGGACGCCGCGAGGCCTGAGAAATCCGGATTGTCGAGGAATGGACCCGCCCCGGGGAGAAGAGGGGGGTGGTGGGCGCGACAGGGATTGAACCTGTGACCCTTCGCGTGTGAAGCGAATGCTCTCCCGCTGAGCTACGCGCCCGGAGTGGCGGGGGATATCCACCGAGAGGCCGCCCCTGTCAAGCGACCCGAACCGACCCCCTGGCGAAACCGCCCGACCGTTCCGATCTTAACAGAACCCGCGACGCAAGGCATGGCATGACCCCGAACCGGCACCGCCGCTCCGCCCTCATCGCCCTTGCCGCCCTGGCGCCCGGCCTCCCCCTGGCCGCGCGGCCCGCCAGCGCCCAGCCCATCACCGCCACCTACACCGTCCATGCGGCGGGGCTGACCGTGATGGAGATCAACGCCACCCTCGACATCACCGATCGCGGCTACATGGTGGAGTTCCGCTCCCGCATGCGCGGCCTCGTCTCCGCCTTCGCCAGCGGCCAGACCACCACGCGGGTGGAAGGCGTGTGGGAAGGGGAGGCGGCCCGGCCGCGCCGCTACATCTCCGAAGGCGTCTGGCGCGGGGAGCCGCGCCGCACGGTGCTGGAATGGCAGGGCAGCCAGCCCGCCATCCGCGCCATGGTCCCCCCCAACCAGGACGAGCGCGAGCCGGTGCCCGACACCATGCAGCGCAACACGATCGACAGCCTCTCGGCCATGGCCCAGCTGGTCCGCCAGGTCCGGCGGGACGGCCACTGCAACGGCGCCGTCCGCGTCTATGACGGCCGCCGCCTGAGCGAACTGGCCGCCCGCACCCAGGGCCGCGACCAGTTCCCCCCGGCTCGGGACGAATGGTCCGGCACCGCCCTGAAATGCGCCTTCGAAGGCCGCTTCCTCGCGGGCTACCGCAAGGGCGAAGACGTGGAAGCCGCCCGCCGCCCGCAAACCGGCACCGCCTGGCTGGCCGAGGTCACGCCCGGCCGCCCGCCCATCCCCGTGCGAATCGACCACGCCAGCCGCTGGATGGGCACGCTCACCGCCCGCCTCGCCAGCTACGGACCCCCGGGGCAGATGCAGGCCCGCGCTGGGGATTGAGCCTGAAGGGTGGCACCCCGGGAGGGAGGAGGAATTCTCCCTCCCGGACCCTCCCTCATCTTCTTTTTCAGGACTGCCGTGGAAGGCGGGGCTGTGGGTGCGCCTGAGGTCGATGACCTCAGGCGACTGAAGGGGCCGCCGCGCGCCCCTGAATCAAAATTCCTGCGGCGCCCCAGCGATCATCGTATCCCCGGCAGGCTTGACGCGGGGTCCGGGGTGGCCGCTGCCACCCCGGCACGGGCGAAAGCGGAGCTTTCGCCCAGGGGTCCGGGAGGCAGCGCCTCCCGGGGGCCACAAGCGCAACGTTAACCCAGCCGCAACCCAGCCAGCAGCCCCGGCAGGTCCCCCGGCGCGGAGGCCACCGGCGCGCCTTCCGCCATTTCGGGCTGCCCGTAGCCCCAGGCGGCGAAGATCGCCGCGATCCCCGCGGCCTTTGCGGCGCGCGTGTCGTTCTGGTGGTCCCCGATCAGCACGGATTGCGAGGCCTCACCCCCCATCCGGGCCAGCAGCCCGAGAGGGTGCCCGGGATGCGGCTTGCGCACGGGAAAGCTGTCGCCGCCGCCGATCCCGTCCAGCAGGGGGGAGAGGCCGAGATCGTCCAGGATGATCCGCGCCGCCTTCTCCGGCTTGTTGGTGCAGACCGCCAGCCGCCATCCCTCCGCCCGGAGCGCCGCCAGCACCTCGGGGATGCCGGGGAAGGGCCGGGTCTCGTCGGCGGCATGGGCCTCGTAATCCGCCATGAAATCGGCCACGAGTTCCGGTGAGAAGGCCAGGTTCCGGGCCGCGCAGGCCCGCTGCACCAGCACCGTCACCCCATCCCCGATCATCCGCCACACCTCCTCCCGGCTGAAGCCGGGGCGGTCATGCCGGGCCATGAGCCGGTCCAGCGCCGAATGGAGGTCCGGCGCGCTGTCCAGCAGCGTGCCGTCGAGGTCGAAGAGGGCGATCCGGTCCATTTGCCCCCCATGCCACCCCGGATTACAGCCCGCAATGCGAGTTGACGCGCGCCGCCCTTGCGGAAGGACCCGCCCCTGGGGCTTATCCATCCCATGCAAAGGGCCGCCATCCTCCTCGCCGCCGGTCTGGGCACCCGGATGCGTTCATCCTTGCCCAAGGCGATGCACCCCATCGCGGGCCGTCCGATGCTCCGGCATCTCGTCGCCGCCTGCGAGGAGGTGTTCGACCGCATTGTGGTCGTCACCGGCCCCGACATGCCCATGCTGGAGAAGGCGGCCGCGCCGCATGCCACGGTGGTGCAGCACGAACGCCTCGGCACCGGCCATGCCGCCCTCCAGGCCGCGCCGCTGCTGCGGGACTTCGACGGCGATGTCGCGGTTCTTTACGCCGACAACCCGCTGATCACCGCCGCCACGCTGCGCCGCCTGCTGCAGGCGCGCGAGAGCGCCGATATCGCCCTGCTCGCCATGCGCCCCGCCGACCCCGCCCGCTACGGCCGCGTGCTGCCGCATGAGGATGGCGGCATCGCGCGCGTGGTGGAGTGGAAGGATGCGACGGAGGCCGAGCGCGCCATCACCCTCTGCAATGTCGGCGTGGTCTGCGCTTCCGCCGGGCAGCTCTTCGGCTGGCTGCGGGGCCTCGGCAACGACAACGCGGCCGGCGAATACTACCTGCCGGATGCGGTAGCCGCCGCCAGGGCCGAGGGGTTCCGCGCCGTCGCCGTGGAGGCGGAGGAGGCCGAGTGCCGCGGCATCAACTCCCGCATCGAACTGGCCGCCGCCGAGGCCGCGGTGCAGGCCGCGCTGCGGGAGCGCGCCATGGCCGGCGGCGCCACGCTGGTCCGCCCGGAAAGCGTCACCCTCAGCCATGACACGGTGATCGGGCAAGACGTGACGATCGGCCCGGATGTCGTCATCGCCCCCGGCGTCACCATCGAGGACGGGGTCGAGATCCGCGCCTTCTCCCATCTCGAATCCTGCACCATCCGCCGTGGTGCCGTCATCGGCCCCTTCGCGCGGCTGCGCCCGGGCACGGAGATCGGCGCCGGCGCCCATGTCGGGAATTTTGTCGAGCTGAAGGCCGCGATGCTGGGGGAGGGCGCGAAGGCCAACCACCTCTCCTATATCGGTGATGCCAGCATCGGCGCGCGCACCAACATCGGCGCCGGCACCATCACCTGCAATTACGACGGCTACGCCAAGCACCGCACCGCGGTGGGGCAGGGGGTCTTCATCGGCTCCAACGCCACTCTTGTCGCGCCCGTAACATTAGGGGATGGCGCCTTCGTCGCGGCCGGCTCTACCATCACCGCCGACGTCGCGCCCGATGCCATGGCCTTCGGCCGCGCCCGCCAGGACCAGAAGGAAGGGCGCGCCGCCGCGTTCCGCGCCCAGCGTCGCGCCCCCCCCACGAAGACGGAGAAGCCCTGAGCATGTGCGGTATCGTCGGCGTCGTCGGCCAGGTCGAGGCCGCCCCCCGTCTTCTCGAAGCCCTGAGGCGCCTGGAATACCGGGGCTATGACAGCGCGGGCATCGCCACGCTGGTGAACGGCCATGTCGAGCGCCGCCGCGCCGAGGGCAAGCTGGGCAACCTCGCCGAGGTGCTGGAGCATGACCCGCTGCCCGGCACGATCGGCATCGGCCATACCCGCTGGGCCACCCATGGCGCGCCCACCACGCGCAACGCCCATCCGCACGGCACCACCCGCGTCTCCATCGTGCATAATGGCATCATCGAGAACCATGCCGAGCTGCGCGCCGAGCTGGAGGCCGAGGGCGCCGAGTTCGAGACCGAGACCGACACCGAGACCTTCGCCCGCCTGGTGGACCATCGCCTCGCCCTTGGCGAAAGCCCGGAGATCGCCTTCTCCGGCGCGCTCAAGCGCGTGCATGGCGCCTTCGCCCTCGCGGCCGTCTTCGCCGGCCATCCACGCAAGCTGCTGGCCGCCCGTCAGGGCGCCCCGCTCGCCATCGGCTATGGGGAGGGGGAGATGTTCGTCGGCTCCGACGCCCTCGCCCTCGCCCCCCTGACCCGCCGCATCGCCTATCTCGATGAGGGCGACTGGGCCGTGGTCAGCGACACCGATGCCCAGGTCTATGACGCGAACGACGCCCCGGTGCAGCGCGCCGTCAAGACCACGGCCTTCTCCGGCGCCGCCATCGGCAAGGGCAACTACCGCCACTTCATGGAGAAGGAGCTGCACGAGCACCCTGCGGTGATCGGCGACACGCTTCGCCAGTATGTGGACCCCGCGACCCGCGCCGTGTCCCGCCCCGCTCTGCCTTTCGACCCCGCCACCCTCCCGCGCCTCTGGCTCTCCGGCTGCGGCTCCGCCTTCATCGTCTGCCAGACCGCCCGCTACTGGTTCGAGACCATCGCTCGCCTTCCCTGCGACGCGGATGTCGCGAGCGAGCTGCGCTACCGCGACCCGCCGATGACCGGGGGCGGCGCCGCCATGTTCGTCTCCCAGTCCGGCGAGACGGCGGACAACCTGGCCGCGATGAAGCTGCTCCGCACCGGCGGGCAGTCCATCGTCTCGGTCGTGAACGTGCCCGAGAGCACGATGTCGCGCGAAAGCGACGCGACGCTGATGACGGTCGCCGGCCCCGAGATCAGCGTGGCCTCCACCAAGGCCTTCACCGCGCAGCTCTCGGTCATGGCCTGCCTTGCCCTCAACTTCGCCCGCGCCCGCGGCGCTATCGATGCCGAGGAGGAGGCGCGGCTCACCACCGCCCTGCTGGAGGTGCCCGAGCACGCCGCCCGGCTGCTGGATGCCAGCGCCGAGATCGAGGCGCTGGCCGAGGACATCAAGGGCGCGCGCGACGTGCTCTATCTCGGCCGTGGCAGCATGTTCCCCATCGCGCTCGAAGGCGCGCTGAAGCTGAAGGAACTCTCCTACATCCATGCCGAGGGCTATGCCGCCGGCGAGATGAAGCACGGCCCGATCGCGCTGATCGACGACAGCGTGCCCGTCATCTCCCTCTGCCCCTCCGGCCCGCTCTTCGAGAAGACCGCCTCCAACCTGCAGGAGGCCGCGGCGCGCGGCGGGCGCATCATCGCCTTCACCGACGAGGACGGCGCCCAGGCCCTGCGCCGCTTCGCCTCCCGCGTCGTGGTGCTGCCGAAGGTGGATCCCTTCGTCGCGCCCATCCTGCACGCCATCCCCGTGCAGATGCTCGCCTATCACGTGGCGGTGCTGAAGGGCACGGATGTGGACCAGCCGCGGAACCTGGCCAAGGCCGTGACCGTGGAGTGAGAGGGGCGGGGCACCACTGCATCCCCGCTTCCGCCGACTCGTCCCGCATGTCAGCCTGCGCCGGCGCGGATGCCGCCCTTGCAGGCTGCTCCGCCTCAAAAAGCGGAAGGGACGGAAATGGACAAGCACCTGTCAGGCAGGCGCCATGTGATGGGATGGGGCGCAGCGACGGCCGCCCTGCACATTATGCCCGCGGCGGCGCAGGCCCCGCAGCCGCCCGCGCGCATGGACGGCGCGGCCTATACGCCGCGCTTCGTCTCCTCGCCCGATGGCGTCCGCCTCGCGACCTATGAGTTCGGCAACCCGCAGGGCCCGGCCATCCTGTTCCTGCACGGCTACGCCCAGGCCGCCCTCTCCTGGGACCGGCAGCTCAGGGACCCGGCCCTGGCGCGGGACTTCCGCATGGTCGCGATCGACCTGCGCGGCCATGGCATGAGCGCGAAGCCGGAAGGGGACGCCTTCTACAAGCCCGGCCAGGTCTGGGCCGACGACGTGCGCAGCGTCATCACGGAGCTGGGGCTGCAAAAGCCGGTGCTGGTCGGCTGGTCCTATGCGGGGCGGGTCGTCGGCGACTACATCTCCACCCATGGCGCGTCCGCCATCGGCGGCATCAACTACGTGAACGCCAGCAGCTCGCTGGGGGATCCCGCCTTCCTCGGGCCGGATGTCGGGCTGCTCGGCCCGCAGGCCATGCTGGCGCCGGGGATCGACGGCTTCATCGAGGGCACGGTGCGCTTCCTGCGCGCCTGCTTCGCCACCCAGCCCGAACCGGCCGACTTTCAGACCATGCTCGCCTTCAACATGCTGGCCCCGCATTACGTGCGCGCCGGCCTGTCCGGCCGCCCCGCGAACTACGCGGAGGCGCTGAAGGCCCTGCGCCTGCCCGTGCTGGTGACGCATGGCGAGAAGGACCGCATCCTCGCGACGCCGATGGGCCGCTTCACCGCCGCCACCGTGCCAGGTGCGAAGCTCTCCCTCTACCCCGAAAGCGGCCACGCGCCCTTCTGGGAGGAAGCGCCCCGCTTCAACCGCGAACTGGCCGAGTTCGTCCGCCAGGCCCAGGCCAACCGTTAGCATCCGGCGCCGGCCCGGGGCGCTCCCCGGGCCGGCACCCGCTCACTCCGGCTGCACCCCGAGTTCCCTCAGGATCCGCCCATAGGTCGCGAATTCCTCGCGCAGCATCGCATTCAGCTGCGCGCGCGGCACGAAGGCCGCCGGCGCCCGGGTGTTCGCCAGCACGGCCTTCACCGCCGGCGTCTCCAGCCCGGTGCGGCAGGCTTCCTCCAGCCGGTCCAGCACCGGCGCCGGCGTGCCGCGCGGCGCGTAGATGCCCACCTGGCTCAGCTGCAGGGCGTCGATCCCCTGTTCCCGGGCCGTGGGCACCTCCGGGAAGTCCGGATGCCGCCGGTTCGAGAAGACCGCGATCAGCCGCATCCGCCCGGCCTGCACCAGCTCGGCGGCGGAGCTGACCACGGCAGCGGAGAAGTCCAGCCGCCCGGCCAGCGTGTCGTTCAGATGCGGCGCCTCGCCACGATAGGGCACGTGGTTGAACTCCACGCCCGTCGCCTTCTGCACGCGCCACACGCCCAGCTGCGGCAGGGAATTGGGGCCGGGGCTGCCGAAGCTCATCGGCCGCCGCTTGCCCTCCGCCACCAGGTCCGGAAGCGTGCGGATCGGGCTCTCCGCCCGCACGACGATCCCCAGCACGTTCTCGTTCGTGCCGCACACCGCTTCGAAATTCTCGGGCTGGGTGCCGGCGTTGCGCACCATATGCGGCTGCACCACGATCGCCGTCATCGGTGTCTGGCCGAGCGTGTAGCCATCCGGCGCGCTGGCCGCGACGGACCGCATGCCGACCACGCCGGAGGCGCCGTCGCGCGTCATCAGCACCAGCGGCTGGCCGAGCGTGCGCTGGAAATGCTCGCTCAGCGCCCGCATCAACACGTCGGCCGCGCCGGGCGTGTAGGGCATCACCATGACGATCGGCTTGTCCGGATAGTCCGCGCGGGCCGCCGGAGCGGCGCCGAGCAGCGCCGGGGCCAGTGCCAGGGCGGAGAAGAGGATGCGGCGCATGGTGCTCAGCCCTCCAGGATCGCGACGGCGCGGGTCCAGCCCGCAGAAGCCCGGTGAATCTTCACGGGAAAGCACGCCACCATGAAGCCGTTCGCGGGCAGCGCCTCGAGGTTCGACAGCTTCTCCATGTGGCAATAGCCGATCTCGCGCCCGGCCCGATGCCCCTCCCAGATCAGCGAGGCGTCGCCGGTCTCCTGCACGCGCCGCCGCGTGTGGCTGAAGGGCGCGTCCCAGCTCCAGGCATCGGTGCCCACCACGCGCACGCCGCGCTCCAGCAGCCACATCGTCGCCGCCTTGCCCATGCCGCAGCCCGTGTCGATGAAGTCGTCCTCGCCATAGCGGCTGCCGGCGCGGGTGTTCACCACCACGATCTCCAGCGGGCGGATCTCGTGGCCGATGCGGCGCAGCTCGGCCTCCACCTCCTCCGGCGTCACCACATGCCCGTCCGGCAGGTGGCGGAAATCGAGCTTCACCCCGGGCTGGAAGCACCAGTCCAGCGGCACCTCGTCGATCCGCATGGAAGGCCGCCCGCCCGGCACCAGCGCCTCGTCCTGGCGCGAGAAATAGTGGTAGGGCGCATCCAGATGCGTGCCGTTATGGGTGGAGATGTTCACCTGCTCCACCGCCGCGTACTCGCCCTCCGGCAGCGCATCCACGGGCACGCCCATGTATTCGGCCATGCTCGGCGCGGTGCGGTGGTGGTCGCGGTAGTCGATCTGCGGCAGCATATGCGGCGGGTCGCTCGCGATGCCGGTCTTCAGCGTCGTCGAGATGTCGATGATCGTTCTTGGCATGGTCTTCTCGTTTCCTCCCCGCTCGTTCAGGCGGCGGGCCAGGGTGGGGCGGGCAGGATGCTGGCCCGGCATTCGCCGAAGCCGATGGAAACGGCACCCGGCGCATGGGCGCGGCCACGGAAGATCACCTCGTCCCCATCCTCCAGGAAGCGCCGCGTCTCGCCATTCGGAAGCATGATGGGGCCGGTCAGGATGATCTCGGCCATGCAGGCGCGGGACTCATCGGTGGGGCCGGAACAGGTGCCGCTGCCCAGCAGGTCGCCGGGCAGCAGGTTGCAGCCATTGGTCGCGTGGTGCGTCACCATCTGCGCGGGCGTCCAGGCCATGGTGGCGAAATCGGTCGCGGTCAGCCGCGCGGGCCCGCCGCCTTCCGCCTTCATGCGCGGCGTCAGCAGCCAGACCTCGAGCGCGATGGACAGCCCGCCCCGCGCCCGGTTCTCCGCGGAATCGAGATAGGGCAGGGGAGGCGGCGCGCCCTCCGCGCGCCGGGCGGGAATGGCGAAGGGGATCATCGCCTCGGCGGTCACGATCCAGGGCGAGACGCTGGTGGACAGGCTCTTGGATAGGAAGGGCCCGAGCGGCGGCATCTCCCAGCGCTGCACGTCGCGCGCCGACCAGTCGTTCAGCAGCCCGTAGCCGAACAGCCGCCCCGGCGCCTGGGACATGGGAACCGGCGTGCCGAGCGGGTTCTCGCCCGCCAGCCAGATCGCCAGCTCCAGCTCGTAATCCAGCGCCTCGGTCGGGCCGAAATGCACGCCGTCCCCGCGCTTCCACTGCCCGTTCGGCCGCACCACCGGCTCCCCGCTCACGCGGACGGAGCTGGCGCGGGAATGATAGGCGATGGGGATGCTGTCGAAGGCGGGGGGCAGCGGCGCGATGGCGTCCTTTGTCGCCCCCAGCCGCCAGGAATGGTCGCGCGACACCATGAAATCCGAGAAATTGGCGATGGCGCTGGGCAGGTGCATCTGCACGCCGCTGATCGGGATGAGGATGTCATCCGCGCGCGCCCTGGCGTCGCTCCCCTCCGCGAGCAGGTCGGAGACCTGCTGCCGCAGATCGCGCGAGGCCGGGCGGCCCATGGCCATCAGGCGGTTCAGGGTCGGCCCGGCGGCGGCCTCCGCCGCCTCGCCGCGGATCAGCCCGGCCTCCAGCGCCGCGCGCAGGTCCAGCACCTGGTCCCCGATGGCGACGCCGCCGCGCGGCGTGTCCCCGCCACGCGAGAACACACCGAGCGGCAGGTTCTGGATGGGAAAGTCGGAATCCGGCGCCTGGGCCGAGGGGACCCAGGCCCGGCGTTCCGGGTCATGGGTGGAGTCGAGGACGTTCATGCCCCCATCCTTGCGTCCTTGCGCCGGGCTGTGAAGAGGAAATATATATTTGCCGTGCTGATCGATAATCCGTCATCCGACGATGCGCCCACCCTCTCCGAGGCCGCGGCCCGGCGCCTCCGGCAGGACATCGTCGGCGGCGGCCTGCCCCCGGCCACCCGCCTCCGCCTGCGCGACCTCTCCGCCCGCTACGGCCTGGGCGCCACCCCGCTCCGGGAAGCCCTGGCGCGCCTGGCCGCCGAGGGATTCGTGATGCTGGAGGGGCAGAAGGGCTTTTCCGTCCCCCCCGTCACCCGGGCCCATCTGCTGGACATCACCCGCTCCCGCCAGGTGGTGGAGCCCGAGGCGCTGCGCCTGGCCATGGAACAGGGGCGGGAGGAGTGGGAGGACGGCATCGTCGCCAGCCTCTCCCTCCTCCGGCACGAGATCGGGCGGCGCGACCCGGCAAGCGAGGAATGGGTGGATGCCTATGAGGCCCGCCACCACCGCTTCCACCGCGCCCTCATCGCCGCCTGTCCGCTGCCCTCGCTGCTGCGCTTCTGCGACGACCTCTACCTGCAGAAGACCCGCTACCGCCGCCTCATGGAAACGGCCCACCAGGACTGGGCCCGGATGCTGGCCGTCCATGAAAGCCTGGCCGAGTCCGTCCTCGCCCGCAGCGCCGAGGCGCCGGCCCTCCTCGCCTCCCATATCGGCGTCACGGCCGAGCTGGTCCTCGCCCTGCTGGGCGAGGCCCCACCGGGCAAGGCTCTATCGGGCGGATGACAGCGGCGCCCAGCCGTCCCATCTTCCGCGCCGAAGCACCGCCGAAGGGAGCGCCCCCATGCTCGACACCGCGTCCAAGCTCGTCCTGAAGGACCCCGACCTGTTCCGGCAGGCGAACCGCGTCGGGGCCGAATGGGTCCAGGCCGCCTCCGGCAAGACGATCGCCGTGAAGAACCCCGCCACCGGCGAGGTGATCGGCCATGTCCCCTCCCTCTCGCGTGAGGAGGTCCGCCAGGCCATCGAGGCCGCCCAGGCCGCCCAGCCCGCCTGGCGCGGCCTGCTGGCGAAGGAGCGCGCCGCCATCCTGCGCCGCCTGTTCAACCTGATGATGGAGAATGCGGACGACCTCGCCGCCATCATGACGGCCGAGCAGGGCAAGCCGCTGACCGAGAGCAAGGGCGAGATCGCCTACGCCGCCTCCTTCATCGAATGGTTCGCCGAGGAGGGGAAGCGCGTCTACGGAGACATGATCCCCACCTTCAAGCAGGGCAGCCGCATCCTGGTGATGAAGGAGCCGATCGGCGTCTTCGCGGCCATCACGCCCTGGAACTTCCCGGCCGCCATGATCACCCGCAAGGCCGGCCCGGGCTGGGCCGCGGGCTGCACCGGCGTCATCCGCCCGGCCTCCCAGACGCCCTTCTCGGCCCTGGCCATCGCCGTGCTGGCGGAGCGCGCGGGCATGCCGGCGGGCGTCTGCAACGTCGTCACCGGCTCCGCGAAGGAGCAGGGGGAGGAGCTCTCCACCAACCCGATGGTCCGCAAGCTGTCCTTCACCGGGAGCACCGAGGTCGGGCGCACCCTGCTCGCGCAATGCGCCGGCACCATCAAGAAGACCAGCATGGAGCTGGGCGGCAACGCCGCCTTCCTCGTTTTCGACGATGCTGACCTGGACGCGGCCGTGACCGGCGCCATGGCGTCGAAGTTCCGCAACACCGGGCAGACCTGCGTCTGCGCCAACCGCATCTTCGTGCAGGACGGCGTCTATGACGCCTTCGCCGAAAAGCTGAAGAAGGCGGTCGAGGCGCTGAAGGTCGGCAACGGCATGGAGCAGGGCGTGACCCAGGGCCCGCTCATCAACGCCGATGCGGTGGCCAAGGTGGAGGAGCACATCGCCGACGCCACCGCGGCTGGCGCGAAGGTGCTCACCGGCGGCAAGCGCCACGCGCTCGGCGGCAACTTCTTCGAGCCGACGATCCTGACCGACGTGCCGGTGACGGCGAAGGTGCTGAAGGAGGAGACCTTCGGCCCCATGGCCCCCCTCATCCGCTTCAAGGACGAGGCGGAGGGCATCCGCCTGGCGAACGACACCGAGTTCGGCCTCGCCGCCTATTTCTACGCCCGCGACGTCGGCCGCATCTTCCGCGTGGCCGAGGCGCTGGAGAGCGGCATCATCGGCATCAACGAGGGCATCATTTCCACCGAGGTCGCCCCCTTCGGCGGCGTGAAGGAGAGCGGCCTGGGCCGCGAGGGCAGCAAATACGGCATCGAGGACTATCTCGAGATCAAGTACTGCCTCATCGGCGGGGTCTGACCCCCGGCGCGCGCAGCCCGGGGGCCTTGCGCCCCCGGGAGCGAACGCCGATTTTCTCCCCATGAGCGCGCCCCACCCCTACGACTTCGACCTCTTCGTCATCGGCGGCGGCAGCGCCGGCGTCCGGCTCGCCCGGATCTCCGCCGGCCATGGCGCCAAGGTCGGCATCGCCGAGGGGCGGTTCTGGGGCGGCACCTGCGTCAATGTGGGCTGCGTTCCGAAGAAGATCATGGTCCAGGCCGCGGAATACGGCGCCTGGGCCCGGGACGCAGCGGCCTTCGGCTGGACCAACCTGGGCGAGCCGCAGCACGACTGGGCCGCCCTGGCCCGCGCGCGGGACATGGAGGTGGCCCGCCTCTCCGGCATCTACAGCCGCATGCTGGCCGGCGTCGGGGTCGAGATCTTCGAGTGCTACGCCCATTTCACCAGCCCGCATGAGCTGCGCGTCGGCGACCGCACGGTCACGGCCAACCGCATCGCCATCGCCGTGGGCGGCAACCCCGACCGTCCGGACATCCCCGGCGCCGAGCACGCCTATATCTCCGACGACCTCTTCACGCTGAAGGAGCGGCCGCGCCGCATCCTCGTCGTGGGCGGCGGCTATATCGGCCTCGAATTCGCCTCCATGCTGAACGGGCTGGGCGCCGAGGTGACGCTGGCCTACCGTCAGTCCCTGCCCCTCCGCGGCTTCGACCACGAGATCCGCGAGGCGGTCTGCGAGGCCCTGACGGCCGACGGCATCACCATCCTCCCCGGCGAAACCCCGGCCGAGATCACCCGAAATGGCGAGACCCGCACCACCCGCATGGCCTCGGGCAAGGTGGTGGAGGCCGATGCGGTCTTCTTCGCCACGGGGCGCAAGCCCGCCACCAAGGGCCTCGGCGTGGACGCCGCCGGCATCAACTGCCGCGAGGGCGGGGCCATCGCCGTGGATGACGACCACGCCACCAACATCCCCCACATCTTCGCCCTCGGCGACGTGACGGACCGGGTGAACCTCACCCCCGTCGCCACCGCCATGGGCCATGCCCTGGCCGACACCCTCTTCGGCCCCAAGCCGCGCCGCGCGAGCTACGAGAACGTGCCCAAGGCCGTCTTCACCTCGCCCCCGATCGGCAGCGTCGGCCTGACCGAGGAGGAGGCCGCCCTGCGCGGCCCGGTGGAGGTCTACACCACCCGCTTCACCCCGATGCGCCACACCATCACCCGGCGGGAGGGCCGCAAGACCCTGATGAAGCTGGTGGTGGAGGGCGGCACGGGCTGCCTGCTGGGCGCCCATATGATCGGCGAGGATAGCCCCGAGATGATGCAGGGCATCGCCGTGGCCGTGGTGAACCGCCTGACCAAGGCCCAGCTCGACGCCACCATCGGCATCCACCCCACCGCCGCGGAGGAGTGGGTGACGATGCGGGTGGCAACGCGGCGGGTGGGGGAGGGGGCCGCCAAGGCCGCCTGACCCCCCGCCGGCCCCCCGCCAGACGGGCCGGGCAGGGCTGGTCATCAACCCTTGCCCCCCCGCCTCCCCCCGCTATGGTGCCCGACCGCCCCGCGAGAGGGCGCCGCCGCCCACACCGGACTGTAACCGCGTCATGCCCACCACCCCCTGGCACCCCGCCTCCTGGCGCGACATGCCCATCCGCCAGGTCCCGGAATACCCTGACCAGGCGCGCCTCCGCGCCATGGAGGAGAAGCTCGCCCGCTTCCCCCCGCTGGTCTTCGCGGGTGAGGCCGACCGGCTGACGAAGCTCCTGGCCGAGGCCGGGGAGGGGCGCGCCTTCGTGCTCCAGGGCGGCGACTGCGCCGAAAGCTTCGCGGATTTCCACGCCAACACCATCCGCGACACCTTCCGCGTCCTCCTGCAAATGGCGGTGGTCCTCACCTTCGGCGGCGGCCTGCCCGTGGTGAAGCTCGGCCGCATGGCCGGCCAGTTCGCCAAGCCCCGCAGCAGCGACACGGAAACCGTCGCCGACCAGACCCTCCCCTCCTATCGCGGGGACATCATCAACGGCGCCGACTTCACCGCCGAGGCCCGCATCCCGGACCCGTCCCGGATGGAGTTCGCCTATCTCCAATCCGCCGCCACGCTGAACCTGCTGCGCGCCTTCGCCACCGGCGGCTTCGCGGACCTGCATGAGGTCCACCGCTGGAACCTCGGCTTCGTCGCGCGCTCCCCCCTCGCCGATCGCTACGCCGACATCGCCCAGCGGATCGACGAGACGCTGCGCTTCATGGCCGCCTGCGGCATGAACAGCCTCACCGCCCCGCAGATCCGCGAGACCGAGTTCTACACCTCGCACGAGGCCCTTCTGCTTCCCTTCGAGGAGGCGATGACCCGCGAGCCGAGCACGCATCCCGGCCGCCACTACGCCTGCTCCGCCCATTTCCTCTGGATCGGCGACCGCACCCGCCAGCCCGATGGCGCGCATGTCGAATTCCTCTCCGGCGTCGCCAACCCCATCGGCCTGAAGGTCGGCCCGACCACGGAGGTGGACGACCTCCTCCGCCTGGCGGAGCGGCTGAACCCGGCCAACACGCCGGGCCGCCTGACGCTCATCACCCGCATGGGCGCGGGCAAGATCGAGGCGAAGCTGCCGCCGCTCATCCGCGCCATCCAGGCCCATGGCTGCAAGGTCACCTGGCTGTCCGACCCGATGCACGGCAACACCCATGCCGCAGGCGGCTACAAGACCCGCTCCTTCGACGCCATCCTGCAGGAGGTGCGCGGCTTCTTCGACATCCACCACGCGGAAGGCACCAATGCCGGCGGCGTGCATGTCGAGATGACGGGCCGCGACGTCACCGAATGCCTCGGCGGCGCGCATCGCCTGACAGAAGCGGACCTCGCCGCGAACTACGCCACCTTCTGCGACCCGCGGCTGAACGCGGAGCAGTCGCTGGAGCTCGCCTTCCTCGTCGCCGAGGAACTGAAGTCCCGCCGCGCCACCACCCTCCACCTCCGGGCCGCGCAATAGAGATGACCTCGCCGCTGGAAGCCGATATCGCGGCCCGCACGGACGTCTATTTCAAGCGCACCAAGGCGATCGTGCAGCGCTTCGGCGATGCGCGCGTCACCTATGCCATCTTCCTCCGCCGCCCCGTCGTCTCCGCCCCGCGGCTGATGCTGGACTGGCTGAACACGGTGGCCGCCGAGCGCGGCGCCGCGCTCGATGTCGAGCTGATGCACCAGGAGGGCACCTGGGTCGGCGCCGGCGATCCCATCCTCTACGTCACCGGCTCCTTCACCCATCTCGCGGATCTGGAAACGCTCCTCCTCCAGAAGCTCGGCGCCGCCTGCGTCGCCGCGCACAACGCCTACCAGATGTGCCTGGAACTTCCGCACGTCGCCTTCCTGGCGATGGAGGCGCGCCACTGCGCCGGGGCGGAGATGCAGGAGATCATGGCCTATGCCGCATCCGTCGGCAGCAAGGCCGCGAAGGGGGAGGGCGCGACCGGCTTCATCGGCAACGCCAACGACGCCACCGCCCACTACTATGGCGCGCAGAAGGGCGCCGGCACCATGCCGCATGCCCTCATCGGCTATGCCGGCAGCACGCTGCGCGCCGCCGAGATGTTCCACGAGACCTTCCCGGAGGAGAACCTCACCGTCCTGACCGACTATTTCGGCCAGGAGGTGACGGATGGCCTGGCCGTCTGCCGCCGCTTCCCCGAGCTCGCCGCCGCCGGCCGCATCGCCGTGCGGCTGGACACGCATGGCGGCCGCTTCCTCGAAGGGCTCGACCCCCAGCAATCCTATGCCGCGGTCGAGCGCCACGCCCCCGGCGCCATCCGCCGCTACCGCAGCGAGAGCGAGCTGCGTCACCTCGTCGGCACCGGCGTCTCCGCCGCCGCCATCTGGCGCATGCGCGAGGCGCTGGACGAGGCCGGCTTCCCGAAGGTCCGCATCATCGCCTCCTCCGGCTTCGGCGTCTCCAAATGCCGCGTCATGGCCGAGGCCCGGGCGCCGATCGACGTGATCGGCACCGGCAGCTTCATCCCGGACAGCTGGGGCGAGACCTACGCCACCGCCGACATCGTCTCCTATGACGGCGTGCCGCGCGTGAAGGTCGGGCGCGAGTTCCTGCTGCGCGCCGCCCGCCAGGGCTGAATCAGGAAAGCGGGACCGCCCTCACACCGGCGTCCCGCACCCGCCGCGCCTCGCCGCCCGGCACCGGTTCCAGCACGAGGATCAGGATGCCCTGCTGCATCCCCTCGGCCTTCACGCGGTACACGCCGTCCAGCGCGAAGGCCCCGTCGCGCAGCGTGTAGTCGCCGGTCACGCTCACCTGCATCCGCTCGGGATGGTCCAGGTTCACCAGCAGCAGCGGCGCCTGCAGGGACACCGAAAAGCCGCGCCCCTCGGCCGGGGCCGCGGTCAGCTTCAGCGAAACCAGCCCGCCGTCATGCGCCGAGACGAAGCGCCCGAAGGCGGCGGCGTTGCGCGCCGTCAGCGCCCCCTGCAGCTCCTCCACCGGGCCGCGGGTCTGCGCCCCTGCCGCAATAGGCGCCAGCGCCAGCGCCAGCGCCATCCCGCCCAGCACCGCCCGCCGCATGATCCGATCGGCCATGGCCTGCCTCCTTCCTGCAACCTGGGTGCGAAGGCAGCCGGCAAATGGGGCGCGGGCATGGCGGCCGGGTCCGGAAGGCCCGCTCCTCGCGCCCAGTTGAGCGTCAGCGCATGGAGACGCCCGGCTGCCCCGTCGCCATCCGCTGCCGGATCATCGCCTGCTCCTGCTTCGCCCCCTCGGCATCGGTGAAGAAGGTGAAGATCGCGAAGCGCCGCCCCCGGGTCACCGGCAGGGCCTCGTGCAGCATGTCGCAGCCGAAGATCGCGGCCCCTCCCGCCGGCGGCTCATGCAGGTCCGGCCCGTATTCGGGAAAGCGCAGCTGCCCGCCCTCATACGCGCCCGTGTTCAGGTTCAGGCTCATCGCGAAGCGCCGATGCGCGGTGAAGGCCGTGCGGTTGTCCCGATGCGCCTCGAAGGCGCCGAGATCGCCCGCGTCGTAGCAGCCGATCCGCGGCACCTCGTAGGAGGCGGCCGCGAAGCGGAAGGCTCGCATCATCTCCGGCACCACGCGCCGCATCAGCCGCGCCTGGAGGGTCTCGTAGAGCGCGCGGTCGTCCAGGAACACATCCGCCCGGCGTTTGATCCGGTTCGCCGCGGCCGCATCCGCCCCGCCGGCCACCCTGTCCTTCTGCTTCGCCCCCTTCTCCCAATGCGCCAGCAATGCGCCGACCAACGGCGGCTCCAGGATATCGGGCACCAGCAGCACCGGCGCGCCCGAGCGCCGCACGGGCGGTTCCGGGGCGGGGGAGGGCAGCGCCGCCAGCGCCGCCCGCACCGCATCGGCCGGTTCCGCCGCCCGGGCCGCGAAGACCAGGCGCCCGCGCGGGGAGATCACCGCCACCCCGCCATCCGGCAGGCCCAGCGCGCGAAAAAGCTGCCCTTGCGCGTCGAACAGCCGCGCCGGCCCGCTCTCCCCCGGCGCCATGCCCTCTGCGGAAGGCCCCCCATCCGGCGCCCGCGCCTCCACCAGCAGCAGCAGCGCCCCCGCCGCCCGCACGGCCACCTCCAGCTCGCCGATCCCTTCAGGCGGGCTCCCCAGCAGCAACAGGCGCGGCCGCCCGGCAATGGCCTGCCCCATCAGGTCAAAACCCGCGCCGGTCGCGTCGGGCAGCACGATCCCGGGCAGGTGGTCACCGATCAGGAAGGAGGAACGCTCGGACATCCCCGCCTTCTCGCGCCCTCCGCGTCGCGACGCCAGCACCATTCCGCCCTCCGGCGCGCTGCCCTAGGGTCCGGCCCCCATGCCCGACACGCTCCGCATCGCCCTGGCCAGCTTCAACCCGCGCATGGCGGAAACCGAGGCGAATGCCGCCCGCCTTCGCGCCCTGCGCGCCCAGGCGGCGGGGGAGGGGGCGGATCTCCTCCTCGCCCCCCTGCACGCCCTCTCCGGCGCCGTCCCCGCCGCCCTCGCCGCCGATCCCGCCTTCGCCGAGGCCTGCGAGGCGGCCCTCGCCGCCCTGGCCGCCGAACCCGGCCCCGCCCTCATCCTCGGTGCCCCCTGGCGGGACGGCCCGCGCCTGCACGACGCCCTGCACCTGCTGGAGGGCGGCGCCATCCGCGCCCGCCGCGCCGCCCATGAGCCGCGCCCCGGCTTCGATCCCGGCCCGGTGCCCGGCCCCGTGGCCTTCCGCGGGGCCCGGCTCGGCCTCATGGCGGGGGCCGACTGGCGCCAGCCCGCCACGCCCGAAACCCTGGCCGAGACCGGCGCGGAGCTGCTGGTCGCCCTCGACGCCCTGCCCTTCGAGCGGGGCGGGGAGGAGCGCGTGCTGCAAGCCGCCCTGTCCCGGGTTGTGGAGAACGACCTCCCGCTCATCCTGCTCAACCGCCTCGGCGCGGAGGAGGAAGCGGCGCATGACGGCGCCGCCCTCATCCTCAACGCGGATCGCAGCCCCGCCCTCCGCCTCCCGCCCTTCGCGGAAACACTCGCCGTCACCGAATGGACCCGGGCCGAAGGAGCGTGGCGCTGCACGCCCCAGCCCAGGCCGCCCGCCATGGGGGAAGAGGAAGCCCTCTGGCGCGCCCTTCTCCTCGCCCTGCGCGACCATGCCGCGCGCCACGCCCCCGCCGGCATCCTGCTCCCGCTCCGCGCCGGTCCGGAGGCAGCCCTCACAGCCGCCCTTGCGACCGACGCCTTCGCCGCCGAAGCCCTCCACCCCCTCCTGCTGGAGGCGGAGGCCACCCCTCTCGCGCAGCGCCTCGGCCTGGAGCCCCGGCCTCTCGCGCTCGGCCCCGCCGCCACGGCCCTGGCCGCGGCCCTGGGCGCGACGCCTCCGCCCGACCCACTCCACCGCCTGGCCCTGGACAGCCTCGCCCTGGCCGGAAACCTCCTCCCCCTCACCGAGACGCCGAGCGACTGCCCCTCGGCCTTCGCCCCGCTCCGGCACCTCACCGGCGCGGAGCGCCAGGCCCTCGCGGCCTGGCGCAACGCCCACCACCCCGCCGGCCTGCTGGGCCCTCCGGCGCCCGGCCTGCCGCTTCCACCGGCCAGCCCCGCCCCCCAAGCCGGGCAGGCCCCGCGCCTCACCCCCTGGCAAAGCCTCGCCCACGCGGATTACAAGCGCCGCCGACTCCCGCCCGGCCTGAATCCCGCACCCCGCGCCTTCGGGGGGGATCGGGGCCACATATTGGGCCACCGCAACCCCGACGAGGCCCCGGCGCCATGACCAACTCCCCGCTCCCCGCCCCGACAGGCCCCTTCGTCCGCATCAAGGACCTCTCCGGCGGCAATGGCGACGAACCCGTGGAGGAGATCCGCGGCTTCCCCAGCGCCGCCGATGCCGCCACCTTCGCCCGCCGCTACGTGCGCGACAGCATGGAGCGCTGCCGCGCCCCGGGCATGGATGCCGATGCCGTCCTCGCCGCCTGGTTCGCCTTCGGCGAGGATGCCGAAGCGCTGGACCTGGATGGCGAGCACTGGACCTCGGGCGCCGAGATCCGGAACTTCGCCGCCAAGCCCGCCCGCACGAAGGCAGAGCGCGACTGGCGCGCGCTCGACCCCCGCAAGAACATGACCGACGATGAGGAGGAGGGGGGCGAATGAAGGTCCGCTTCGCGCCCAGCCCCACGGGCTGGCTGCATGTGGGCAATGCCCGCCCGGCCCTGGCGAACTGGCTGGAGGCCCGCAAGCGCGGCGGCACCTTCGTGCTGCGCCTGGACGACACGGATACCGAGCGCAGCAAGCCCGAATACGCGCAAGGGATCGAGGAGGACCTGCGCTGGCTCGGCCTCGACTGGGACGAGTTCTTCCGCCAGTCCGACCGCATCGCGCGCTACGAGGCCGCCGCCGAGGTGCTGAAGAGGAAGGGCCTCCTCTATCCCTGCTTCGAAAGCGAGGAGGAGCTGAACTTCAAGCGCGAGCAGCGCCGCAAGCAGGGCCGCGCGCCCATCTACGACCGCGGCGCGCTGAAGATGACGCAGGAGCAGCTCGAACGCGCGCTCGCCAACGGCAAGACGCCCTATTACCGCTTCAAGCTGAACACCCGCACCGTCACCTGGCGGGACGGCGTGCTGGGCGAGCGCAACGTGAAGCTCCCCAGCCTCTCGGACCCCGTGCTCATCCGTGCGGACGGCTCCTTCCTCTACACCTTCACCTCGGTGGTCGATGACCTGGAGACGGGCATCACCCACATCATCCGGGGCGAGGACCACGTCACCAATACCGGCATCCAGATCGACATCATCGAGGCGCTGAGCGGCCGCCCGAACCGCATCCACTTCGCGCATATGCCGCTGCTGACGGATGCGGAGGGCGGGCAGCTCTCCAAGCGCCTCGGCAGCATCTCGCTCCGCCAGTTCCGGCGCGACGGCATCGAGCCCGAGGCCATCACCGGCTATCTCTCGGCGCTCGGCACCTCGCGCGACCCCGTCGCCGCCGCGCCGAAGGACCTCGTGGCGGACTGGGACATCACCCGCGTCTCCCACTCCCCCGCGCGCTTCGACACGAAGCAGCTCCTCGCCCTCAACCGCCGCCACCTGCACGCCCTCGGCTTCGCGCAGGTGAAGGACCGCCTGCCCGAAGGCGCCGACGAGGCGTTCTGGCTCGCCATCCGCGGCAATCTCGACCTGCTGGCCGAGGCGCGCGACTGGTACGACGTCGCCCGCGGCGACATCACCGTGCCGGAGCAGCCGGAGGAATCCGAGCTCCTCAAGGCCGCGCTGGAATCCCTCCCCGCCGAACCCTGGGACGCGACCACCTGGTCCGCCTGGACCGCCGCGCTCTCGGCCGCGACGGGCAAGAAGGGCAAGGCCCTCTTCCTCCCCCTCCGCCTCGCCCTGACCGGCGAGGAGCACGGCCCCGACCTCAAGACCTTCCTGCCGCTGATCGGCCGCGACCGCGCGGCCATCCGCCTGCAGCGATCGATCGGCTGAAACGATGCAACTCCACTTCCACGACAGCGCGCGCCGCGAACGGGTGGAATTCCGCCCGATCGACCCGAACCACATCCGCCTCTATGTCTGCGGCCCGACGGTCTACGACCTCGCCCATCTCGGCAATGCGCGCCCCGTCGTCGTCTTCGACGTGCTCGCGCGCCTGCTGCGCCGCGAATTCCCCGCCGTCACCTATGTCCGCAACATCACGGACGTGGACGACAAGATCAACGCGCGCTCCCGCGAGAGCGGCGAGCCCATCGCCGCCATCACCGCCCGTACCATCGCCGATTTTCATGACGACATCGCCGCGCTGAACTGCGCGCCCCCCGATGTCGAGCCGCGCGCCACCGCCAGCATCCCGGAGATGATCGCGCTCATCGAACGCCTGATCGCCAACGGCCATGCCTATGAGGCGGAGGGCCACGTCCTCTTCTCCGTCGCCTCCTACCCCGAATACGGCCAGCTCTCCGGCCGCAGCCCGGACGAGATGCTCGCCGGCGCCCGCGTCGAGGTCGCCCCCTACAAGCGCGACCCCGGCGACTTCGTTCTGTGGAAGCCGAGCGATGCCGAAACCCCAGGCTGGGATTCCCCCTGGGGCCGCGGCCGCCCGGGCTGGCATATCGAGTGCTCCGCCATGGCCTGGCGCAACCTCGGCGAGGAGATCGACATCCATGGCGGCGGCGCCGACCTGATCTTCCCCCACCACGAGAACGAGGTGGCGCAATCCTGCTGCGCCTTCCCCGGCAGCCGCTTCGCGCATCTCTGGATGCACAACGGCATGCTGCTCGTGAACGGCGAGAAGATGTCGAAGTCCCTCGGGAACTTCCTCACGGTGCGCGACATCCTCGCGCGCGGCCCCTGGGCCGGCGAGGCCTTCCGCCTGCTGCTGCTGAAAACGCACTACCGCTCCGCCCTCGACTACACGCCCGAGCGGCTGGAGGAGGCCCGGGCCGAGCTGGACGACCACTACGCCCTGCTCGTGCGCGACCTGCCCCGGCCCGAGGAAGGGGACGAGACGGTCGCCGACATGGTCGCCTGGGCACTGGAGCCCCTGGCCGACGACCTGAACACCCCGCTGGTCATCGCCCGGCTGCGGGACCTGCGCGCGCTGGAGAACGTCATGCAGGTCGGCGGCTCGATGACCGCCGTGCTCTCGCGCGCCAACCGGGGCTGGTCCCCCAAGCCCGGCCAGGCCGGCGCCGCGCTGCGCGAGGCCGCCAACGCCATCGGCCTCCTCCCTTCCGATCCCCAGGCCTGGCGCCAGGGCAAGGCGGATGGCGGGGCAGGGGGAGAGGATGCGGAGATCGAGGCCGCCATCCAGGCCCGCCTCGCCGCCCGCGCCAACAAGGACTGGGCCGAGGCCGACCGCATCCGCGCGGACCTCGCGGCCAAGGGCATCGTGCTCGAGGACGGCAAGGGCACCACCACATGGCGCCGCGCCTGACGCTGAACCTCCGCCGCGCCACGGCGGAGGATCTTCCCTTCGTCATGGCCGTGGAAGCGACGCCCGGCCATGATGCCTTCATCAACCGTCAGCCGGAGGCGGAGCACGCGGCGCAGCTCGCCTCTTCCGCCTTCGCCTATTTCATCGCGGAGGCGCCGCCCGGCACCCCCGTCGGCTTCGCCATCCTCTCGGATCTGACGGACACGCGCGGCAACCACTGCCTCAAGCGCATCGCCGTCGCCGAGCCGGGCAGGGGCCTCGGCACCGCGCTCTTCAACGCCGTCACGGACTGGGCCTTCGCCAACACGCCCGTCCACCGCTTCTGGCTGCACACCCTCGCCGGCAATGCCCGCGCCCGCCACCTCTACGGGCGTGAAGGCTTCACCGAGGAAGGCCGCCTCCGCCAGGCGCGCCCCCGCCCGGATGGCAGCCGCGAGGACCTGGTGATCATGTCCATCCTGCGCCCGGAATGGCAGGCGCGCCGGGCGGCCGCCACTCCGGCCTGACCCGTCGCCCCGGCACGGCGACGCTTCAACCCAAGGCCAGCATGATCTAGGTGTGCCGGGGAGCAACGGATGGATCCAGCGCGCCCATGGCCAGCCTCCTCTCCAGCATCGCACTGCGTGCCCTTCCTCCCGCTGGCCGGCTCCGCGAGGCGATCCGCGACCTGAACGCGGCGGTCGCCCGGCTCGGCGCGCAGCAGGAGGAGGCCGGCCGCGCCCTCGGCGGCCGGCTGGAGGCGCAGGAGGAGGCGCTGCGCCAGCTCCGGCAGCAGCTCGCCCACCTCGCCGCCCCCCCACCCGAGCAGCCCCCGCCCGAGCAGGTCCCGCCGGCCGTGCCCGGGCCGGATGCCGGACCGGATGCCGAGCTGGACCGCCTCACGGCACGCGAGCTGCAGCGCGCCGCGCTCCGGCACCTGCCTTTCCTTCTCGGCGATGTCCGGGTCACCGACCGCGCGATCCAGATCGAGGGCCTGGCCGGCGCCCCGGAAGGGCTGGCGGCCAACATGGCCTTCTTCGTGAACGGCCAGCGCTTCGCCCATGCCGAGTATCCCATGCTCGACGAGCAGACCGCCGCCCGCTTCTCGGAGGTTCGGGGAGGGGGGCTGCATGTCCGCGCGCGGCTGGGGACGGACACGGCCACGCTCAGCACAGACGGCTTCCTGCGCTTCGACGCCTCGCCGACCGGCCACTATCTCGAGGCCGACTGGCGGCGCGCCCTGCACTTTGTCCACCCGCAATTCGAGCGATTCCCCCTGCCGCCCGAGGACAACCAGCGCCGCGTGGTGGGCGAGGCCAACCGGGCGCGCTTCGTCTTCGGCGGCGCCACCCTGTTCAAGAACCTCGAATTCCACCTGCGCGAGCTGGGGCTGACCTGGGGCGACACCCCGCGCATCCTGGACTGGGGCTGCGGCGCCGGGCGCCTCGCGCGCTATCTCATCGCCCATTCCGGCGCGCGGGTGACGGGCGTGGACATCGACGCGGACAACATCGCCTGGTGCCGCGCCAACCTGCCCGGCGGCCGCTTCGAGACGGTGGGCCTCATGCCGCCCATGCCCTTCGAGGACGGGTCCTTCGACCTCGCCGTGGGCATCTCCGTCGTCACCCATCTGAAGGAGGAGGTGCAGTTCGCCTGGCTGGAGGAGCTGCGCCGCGTCGTCCGCCCCGGCGGCCTCGTCTTCCTCTCCATCCAGGGGCCCGTGCAGTTCGCCTATAATGGCTTCCCGCCCCATCTCTTCCGCCAGATCGAGCGGGACGGCTTCCTGGACCTCTCCGTGGACGACGCGCTGGACGCGGTGATTGAGGACAAGGAGTACTACCGCTCCGCCATGCAGTCCCGCGCCTATATCGTGGACCGCTGGAGCCCCTATTTCGAGGTCCTCGCGATCGAGGACGCGACCGCGGCCATCCAGGACTTCGTCATCCTCCGCCGCCGCACGCCGGAGGAGCAGGCCGAGCACGATGCCGGCCGCACCGGCCTCATGGCGCCTCCCTCCCTCCGCGCGGCCAGCGCCCAGGGCGCCGAGGGCGAAACCGCCGGCGCCGCCGCCTACTGGTCCCTCTCGCCGGAGGAGCAGGCCGAGGCGGTGGGCTGGTACTGGATGGCCCATCCCGCCGTGCGGGCCCGGATCAACACGCTTGTCTCCGGCTACCCGGACCGGGACGCCTATACCCGCCTTGGCGAGATCCTGGCCGGGAACGGGATGCCACTCCCCATTCCGCGCGCCCTCTCCCTCGGCTGCGGCTTCGGCGGGCTGGAGCGCGACCTGGCCGCGCGCGGCATGTTGCGCGAGATCGACGCCTACGACCTGGCCGAGGGCGCGATCGCCGAGGCCCGCCGCCTGGCGGAGGAGGCCGGCTTTGGCTGGCTCCGTTACCATGTGGGGGACCTCGAGACGCAGGACTTCCCGGAGGGCTCCTACGACGTCGTCTTCGCCCACCAGTCCGTCCACCACATCGAGCGGCTGGACGAAATCTTCGCCGCCATCCGCCGCGCCCTCCGCCCCGGCGGCATTTTCCACCTGAACGAGTATGTCGGCCCCAACCGCTTCCAGTGGACCGACACGCAGATCGACCTCGTGAACGAGTTGCTCGATTCCCTGCCGCCTCGCCTGCGCCGCACCCCCAGCGGCCAGAAGCCGCCCCAGGCACGCGACACGATCGAGAACATGATCGCGGTCGACCCCACCGAGGCCATCCGCAGCGCCGAGATCCGCGAGGTCCTCGCCCGGCATTTCGAGATCGTGGAGGAACGCCCCTATGGCGGGACGCTGCTGCACCTCGCCCTCGGCAACATCGCGCAGAACTTCCGCGAGGACAGCCCGGAGGACATGGCCCATCTCCGGCGCTTCTTCGAGCTGGAGGACCGCATGATGGCGGAAGGCCGGATCGGCAGCGACTTCACCATCCTCGTCGCTCGCGCGCACTGAGTCCGCGCGCGCCTGGCTAACCCGGAATGGCAGGCGCGCCGCGCCGCCTGAACGGCGCGACGCCGGATCGCCCATCGCGCCGGGCCCTGCCGCGCGCTATCCTGCCCGAAGCCGAAGGCGACGCCGCCGGAGGCGGAATGGCCGGAGCCCCCGCGTGATCACACATCAGCCCGGCGACATCGAGCGGCTCACCCGCGAACGCGACGCGGCCCGCCGCGACTTCGAGCGCGTGGCCGACGCCGCGGCCGATCTCATGGGCCGCCTGCACGGGCTGGTGGCCAGCGGCGAGCTGAAGCCCTTTGGGGAGATGGAGGCGATGGAACTCGCCCTCGCCACCCCCCCTGAGGACCATCCCTGACCTCCCCGCCATGACGCAGCCCGGCGAAGACGTCCTCCCCCATGAGGCCACCTCCGCCGTGCTGGCCCGCCTGCGAAGCACGGCGCCGCCGGACGGCGTGACCCTCGCCTGGGTCCTCGCCCATCTCCGGGAACGCGCCTTCGGCATCCTCCTGCTCCTCTTCGGCACCGGCGGGCTGCTGCCCGGCATCTCGCTCTTCGCCGGCCTCCTCGTCGCTGTCCCGGCCTTCCAGATGCTGCTCGGCCGCACCGCCCCTGTCTTCCCGCGCCGCTTCTCGAACCGCCCCATCGCGGCGGCCCGCTTCGCCGCACTCATCACCCGCGCCCTGCCGGTCCTCCGCGTCATCGAGCGCTTCAGCCGCCCGCGCTGGCCCACGCCCTTCCAAACGACCAAGCGCGTGGTGGGCGCGGCCATCCTGCTCCTTGGCGCCTGCCTGCTCGTCCCCCTGCCACTCAGCAACATCCCGCCCAGCTTGGTCATCGTGCTGATGGCCATCGCCTATCTGGAGGAGGACGGACTGCTGCTCTGCCTCTCCCTCGTCTCCGCCGTGGCGCTTGTCCTGGCCATGGCGGCCGCGGTCTGGGGAACGGTGGAAACGACCCTCTGGCTCGGCGGTTGAGCGGGATCCGTCTCGTGCTGCCGGGTTTTCGTCTGTCGGTTTGTCCCGGGGAGAGAAAGAAGGAATTCTTCCTCTCCCCGGACCCGTCGAAGGCAGTGCCTTCGACCCATCATCTTTTTCTTCGAGTTTGGAATCACTCAGCTGGCGGTGCGCCTGAGGTCGATGACCTCAGGCGACTGCAAGCGCAGGACCAATCCCCTTGAACCAGAGACCCGTTCGATCCGGGGTATCCACGGCAGTCAGACGGGGTTCCAAGGGCCTGAGGCCCTTGGCGGGTTGAGGGCGGAGCCCTCAAGCGAGACTCCCCAGCACGGGCATCATGCCGCGAACGTGCGCCCGCCCCGCGACCGGAAGGGCCTAGGGTGGCGAATGAACAACGATCATCCCGGCGACCGTCCCGATACGGCGGCCCATCCCGTCGCGGCGAACGCCCCGGTGCTCCGCCAGCCCCGCTGGCAGCACGACCGCATCCTGTTCGAGGTGGAGGAGCATGGCGTGGCGCTCGCCTGCTCCGTTTCCAAGGCGGCCATCCAGGATGCGGGCGGTCGTTATTCGAACCTGCCACGCGACATCATGACCGAGTTCGTCCGTCTGCGTCCGCGCATCGAGCAGGCGGCCCTGGCGAAGTTCCGCGAGCGCCCGGGCGGGCTGGACGGCCCGGTGCATGTCTGGTCGGCCGATCTTGACGACGACCCCGAGCCGCCCGCGATCGCCGGCCAGGCCGCGCTCCAGCCCTGAGCGACCGCCCCTGACGGCCAGGGGCACTGGCCGTCAGCGCCGCATCAGCGCCCCATGAGCCCTGCCGCCCGCAGCGCCTTCGCGATCACCGCCCCGGGCCCGTGGGACAGGAGCCCCTGATCCATCGGCGGAAAGCCAGGCCTGCCTGACGCCGCATGCGGCGCCTCCGGCCGGGCGCGGTCGGAAGCCGCGGCCGCCCCGGGCGGGATCACCTCCATCTCCGGCAGGGCCGCCCCGGCCGTCTCCAGCCCCCAGAACTCCAGCATGGCATGGGTGGAGGAGAGGCCGACATCCAGCAGATAGGGCCCGGCCACACCGCAGCGCCCCTCCGTCCGCCCGGGATTCAGCGGCACCCCATGGGCCATGCCGGGGATGCGATGCACCGCCACCCGCACGCCGCCATCCGCCCCGCGCCAGACCTGCTGCGCATGCCCGGCCGCCCCGACCGTCTCCTCGGGCGCCGCATTTGCAAGCCCATGCAGGCTGAGCCACTGCTTCGCGATTTCCTCGGCATTGCCGGGATGCACGGTCGTATCCGCATCCCCCTGCCACACCGCGACGCGCGGCCAGGGGCCACGATGCCCGCTCGCCGCCCGCACCGCCTCGCCCCGCGTGGAGGCCGGTAGCGCGGCCGGTCGGCCCATCGCGGAAAACGCCTCCGCCACGCTGCGCGCCGCGCCATGCGGCAGCCCGGCCAGCACCGCCCCGCCCGCGAAAAGCTCGGGATAGGTGGCCAGCATCACCGAGGTCATGGCGCCCCCGGCCGAAAGCCCGCTGATGAAAACCCGCGCCGGATCCAGCCCGTCCCGCTCCACCATGTGCCCGATCATCTGCCGGATCGAGAGCGCCTCGCCCATGTCGCGCGCCGTGTCGCCCGGCTCGAACCAGTTGAAGCAGAGATGCCCGTTATTGCCCCGCTGCTGCTCCGGCATCAGCAGCGCGAAGCCGGCGCGGTCCGCCATGTCCGACCATCCGCAGCCCCGGTCGTAGCCGCCCGCGGCCTGGGTGCAGCCATGCAGCGCCACCACCAGCGGCGCGCCCCGCCGCAGCCCTGCCGGCCGGTAGGCGAGCATCCGCAGCGCCCCGGGGTTGGAGCCGAAATCCGTCACCTCCACCAGCCGCCCGTCGCCGGACGGCGCACCGGCCGCCTGCCCGGCTGCGTGCCGGCGAAGACGCTGCAGGCGGACGAGTGCCGCGAGGCCAAGCTTGGAATCCATGGGAAGCCCTTTCCTGCGCCGGGCCGCGGCCGAGCCCGGCCAGGCGCCTGGGCGTCATGCTGCATTGCAACATGGGGTGCCGGCCGCCTGAAGGTAAGGCGCGGCAAGGTCGCGGATGCGTGTGCCGTCCTGTCCTTTCACACCCGCCCATGCCACTCCCCGGCGCCGGAATGGCTCCACCCCCAAAGCACCTCTTGCCCCGGCCCGCGCCAGGCGGCATGCCCCCCCGATGACCGGCAGAGACGGCGGCGCAGCCCTCACCCCCCCGCCCGGCGAGAGCCCCATCGTGGTCCTCGTCCGCCCGCAGATGGCGCAGAACATCGGCACCGTCGCCCGCGCCATGGCCAATGGCGGCCTGTTCCACCTGCGCATCGTCGCGCCCCGCGACGGCTGGCCGCAGGAAGTGGCCTACCGCGCGGCCTCGGGCGCCGACCGCATCCTGGACGCCGCCACCATCCACGAGACGGTGGACGACGCCCTGGCCGACTGCCACCGCGTCTTCGCCACCTGCCCGCGCCCGCGCCACGTCATCATCCCCGTCCGCACCGCCCGCGCCGCGGCGGAGGACCTGCGCGAAATCAACAGCCGCGGCCTCCGCGCCGCCATCCTCTTCGGCCCCGAACGCGCCGGGCTGGACAACGAGGACATGGCGCGCGCCGACACCCTCGTCCGCTACCCCCTCAACCCCGCCCATATGAGCCTGAACCTCGCCCAGGCCGTGATGATCCTGGCCTATGAGTGGTGGATGGCCGAGGAATCCACGCCCCCCCGCGCCTTCATGACCAACGAAACCCGCGTCGCCACCAAAGGCGAACTGGAGGGCTTCCTCGGCCGGCTGGTGAAGGAACTCGACGCCTGCGGCTTCCTGGACAACCTGCCCAAGCGCCCGGGCATGGTCCGCAACCTCCGCCACCTCTTCGAACGGGGCGAGGTGACGGAACAGGAACTGCGCACCCTGCACGGCGTGGTCACCGAACTCTCCCGCGGCCGGATCGCGCGCGGCGGCCCGGCGGTGCCGGAACCGACGGTGGACCCGCAGATCGACGGCTGAGGCCACGCGGCTCCAGGGTCTTGCCCGGAGGGCTCCGCCCTCCACTCGCCAAGGGCCTGAGGCCCTTGGAACCCCGTCTGACTGCCGTGGATACCCCGGATCGAAGGGGTCTCGGGTTGAAGGGTGCTGATTCTGCCGTTGAAGTCGCCTGAGGTCCAAGACCTCAGGCGCACTGTCAGCCCCGTGATTCCAAACTTGAAGAAAAAGAAGAAGGTGAGGGGTCCGGGGAGAGGAAGAATTCCTTCTTTCTCTCCCCGGGACAGACCGGCATCCCTAGCCCAGGATCTGCCCGAGCCGGCTGGCCAGAGCGTCCATCGGGAAGGGCTTGGTCATCACATGCATGCCGGGCTCGAGCTGTCCCTCGCCCATGACCGCGGTTTCGGCATAGCCGGTGATGAAGAGCACCTTGAGGGTCGGGCGGAGCTGGCGGGCGGCATCGGCGAGCTGGCGGCCGTTCATGCCGCCGGGCAGGCCGACATCGGTGATCAGCAGGTCGATCGGCATGTCGGACTCGAGGATCTTCAGGCCGGAGGGGCCGTCCGGCGCCTCGATGACAGCGAAGCCCCGTTCCTGCAGCACCTCAGCGACGAGCATGCGGATGGTGGCTTCGTCGTCGACCACCAGGACGGTTTCGCCGGCGCGGGCCCGGGAAGCGGCACCGGGCATGGGCTCGGACGCCTCTGCCTCGGCGGTGCCGCTGTGGCGGGGCAGGTCGATCTTCACCCGCGTGCCGGCGCCATGGGCGGACTGGATACGGACATGGCCGCCGGACTGGCGCGCGAAGCCATAGACCATGGACAGGCCGAGGCCGGTGCCCTGGCCCAGGGGCTTGGTGGTGAAGAAGGGGTCGAAGGCGCGCTCCTGCACCTCGGGCGGCATGCCGGTGCCGGTATCGGCGATGGCGACGGTGACGTAGCCGCCGGGGGGGATGTCGCGGTCCTGCGCGGCCTGGCCGGTGAATTCGGCATTGGCGGTTTCGATGACGATCTGGCCGCCATCGGGCATCGCGTCGCGCGCGTTGATGCAGAGGTTGAGGATGGCGCTTTCGAGCTGGTTCGGGTCGCAGAGGACGGGCCAGAGATCCGGGGCGAGGCGCGTCTCGATCCGGATGGCCGGGCCGACGGTGCGGCGGAGGAGGTCCTCCATGCCGGCGACCAGGCGGTTGGCGTCGGTGGGCTTGGGGTCGAGGGTCTGGCGGCGGGCGAAGGCGAGCAGGCGGTGCGTGAGGGCGGCAGCGCGGCTGGCGGCGCCCTGGGCGGCGGTGAGGTAGCGCTCGAGATCGGTGAGGCGGCCCTGGGCGACGCGGGTCCTCAGCAGCTCGAGGCTGCCGATCATGCCGGTGAGGAGGTTGTTGAAGTCATGGGCAAGGCCGCCGGTGAGGTGGCCGAGCGCCTCCATCTTCTGCGCCTGGAAGAGCTGCTGGCGGGATTCGTCGAGGCGGATCTGCGCCTCGCGCCGTTCGGAGAGGTCGCGGGTGATCTTCGCGAAGCCAATCAGCGTCCCGGATTCGTCGCGGATGGCGTCGATGACGACGCCGGCCCAGAAGCGGCTGCCGTCCTTGCGGAGGCGCCAGCCCTCGGCCTCGAAGCGGCCCTCGCGCTCGGCCGTTTCCAGCGCGCGCCAGGGGAGGCGGGTGGCGATGTCCTCGGGCGTATAGAAGCGGGAGAAGTGCTGGCCGGTGATCTCCGTGGCGGCGTAGCCCTTGATGCGCTCGGCGCCCGCGTTCCAGTTGGTGACGAGGCCCTCGGGGCTGAGCATGTAGATGGCGTAGTCCACCACTCCCTGCACGAGCAGGCGGAAGCCGCGTTCGCTTTCCAGCGCGGCGAGCTGCATGAGGCGCTGCTCGGTCATGTCGCGGGTGATCTTGGCGAAGCCGACGAGCTGGCCGTTGCGGCGGACGGGGTCGATCACGACCATGGCCCAGAAGCGCGTGCCGTCCTTGCGGAGGCGCCAGGCTTCGGCGGTGAAGCGGCCGGTCTCGGCCGCGATGCGCAGGGCCTGCTCGGGGATCCGGGCGGCGCGGTCCTCCTCGGTGTAGAAGCGGGAGAAGTGCTGGCCGATGATTTCCTCGGCGTCGTAGCCCTTGATCCGCTGCGCGCCGGGATTCCAGCTGGCGACGTAGCCCTCGGGGTCCAGCATGTAGATCGCATAGTCCACCACGGCCTGGACGAGCATCTCGTAGGTGCCGGCCGTGGGAGCCGCGATTCTCGCGCCTGGGATAGCCTGGGGGGCGGTCATCACCTTAAGGCATGGTCCGGTCGCATGCGTTCACTTCGGATGCTCGGGCTGGTCATGGGGTCGAGGTCGCGGGGCCTGCGGGCATGACCGGTCCCGCGGGCTGCAACCTGCGGGAGTTGTCTCAGCATCCTTCCCGGCGCGCCTCAAGCGTGAGGCTCTTCACAAACACATGTGAATCCCCATGAAAGGGGATTCGCTGGGCGGAAGCCTGGGGTGGGGCTCAATTGGAGCGGGCGAGCTCGTCCAGGATGGGGCAGTCCGGGCGGGAGTCGCCGTGGCAATGGGCGGCGAGGTGGCGGAGGGTGGCGGCCATGGCGGAGAGGTCGCGGGCCTTGGCCTCCAGCGCCTCCACATGGGCGAGCGCCAGGCGCTTCACCTCGGCGCTGGCGCGGTGGCGGTCACCCCACAGGGCGAGCAGGCTGGCGATCTCGTGCAGCGAGAAGCCGAGGTCGCGGGCGCGGCGGATGAAGCGCAGGGCGTGGATCTCGGCTTCCCCGTAGTCGCGGTAGTTCGCCTCGCTCCGGCTGGCCGGGGGGAGGAGGCCGATCGCCTCGTAGTGGCGGATCATCTTCGCCGTGACGCCGGAGGCGCGGGCGGCTTCGCCGATCTTCATGCGCGTGTCTCCGGGGCGGTGATGTCAGGTGGCGTGAAGCGGCGCAGGCGCAGGGCGTTGCCGACGACGAAGACGCTGGAGAGGCCCATGGCCGCCGCCGCCAGGACGGGGGAGAGGAGGCCGGCGATGGCGACGGGGATGAGGACGACGTTGTAGGCGAAGGCCCAGAAGAGGTTCTGGCGGATGTTGCGCAGCGTCGCGCGGCTGAGGGCGATGGCGGTGGGGATGCCGCGCGGGTCGCCCGACATGAGCACGACATCGGCGCTTTCGATCGCGACATCCGTGCCCGTGCCGATGGCGATTCCGGTATCGGCGGCGGCGAGCGCCGGGGCGTCGTTGATGCCGTCCCCCACGAAGGCGAGGCGGCCCGCGCCGCGCAGGTGGCGGATGGCGTCCACCTTGCCCTCCGGCAGCACCTCCGCCTCCACCCGCTCGATGCCGAGGCGGCGGGCGATGGCGGCGGCGGTGCGGCGGTTGTCGCCGCTGACCATCGCCAGGGTGAGGCCCATGCGGCGGAGCGCCGCGAGGGCGGGGGCGGTGGTCGGGCGGATGGGGTCGGCGACGGCGAGGATGGCGGCGAGCTTCCCGTCGATGGCGGCGTAGAGCGGGGTGCGGCCGGCATCGGCGAGGCGGCTGGCCTCGGCGGCGAAGGGCGAGACGTCGAGGCCCAGCGAGGCCATGAAGCGGTCCGCCCCGACCTCGACGCGCTGCCCGCCGACCATCGCGCGCAGGCCCATGCCGGGGATGGCCTGGGTGTCGGTGGCGGCGGGAATGGGCAGGGCGCGCTCGGCGGCGGCGGCGCGGATGGCCTCGGCGACCGGATGCTCGCTGGCGGATTCGGCGGCGGCGACCAGGGGGAGGAGGGTGGCCTCCGCGAAGCCCGGGGCGGGGATGAGGTCGGTCAGCGCCGGGCGGCCTTCCGTCAGCGTGCCGGTCTTGTCCATGGCGATGGTGGTGACGTCGCGCAGCGCCTGCAGGGCGGCGCCGCGGCGGAACAGCACGCCGAGTTCCGCGCCGCGCCCGGTGCCGACCATGACGGCGACGGGGGTGGCGAGGCCCATGGCGCAGGGGCAGGCGATGATGAGCACCGCCACCGCCGCGACCAGCGCATGGGCGGTGCCGGCCCCGGCCGCCAGCCAGCCGAGGGCGGTGAGGGCGGCGACGGCCATGACGGCGGGGACGAAGACGCGCGTGACCTTGTCGGCCAGGGCCTGGATGGGGAGCTTGCCGCCCTGGGCTTCCTCGACCAGCCGGGTGATGCGGGCGAGGACGGTGCCCGCGCCGACGGCGGTGGCCCGCAGGCGCAGGGCGCCGGCGCCGTTCACCGTGCCGCCGACCACCGCGTCTCCGGGGCCGCGGCGGACGGGGAGGGATTCGCCGGTGACCATCGATTCGTCGATATGGCTTTCGCCCTCCAGCACCTCGGCATCGGTGGGGATGCGCTCGCCGGGGCGGATGCGGAGGATGTCCCCTTCGCGGAGCTGGGCCGCCGGGATTTCGGCTTCCGTGCCGTCGCGTTCCACCCGGGCGGTGGCGGGCTGGAGGTCCAGCAGGCGGCGGATGGCGGCGGAGGCGCGGCCGCGGGAGCGGGCTTCCAGCCAGCGGCCGAGCAGGACGAGTGCGACGATCACGGCCGCCGCCTCGAAATAGACGTGGCGCTGGTCCTCCGGGAGGAGGGTGGGGGCGAGGGTGACGATGACGGAGTAGCCCCAGGCGGCGAGGGTGCCGAGGGCGACGAGGCTGTTCATCTCCGGCCCGCCGCGCAGCAGGGCGGGCCAGCCGATGCGGTGGAAGCGCCAGCCCGGGCCGAAGAGGACGGCCGAGGCGAGGAGGAGCTGGAGGCCGTTCCAGACGGGGCCACTGACGGCGTGGTGGAGGGCGGGGATGAGGTGGCCGCCCATCTCGATGAGGAAGAGGGGGGCGGCGAGGGCGAGGGCGATGAGGGTGTCGCGGCGCAGCCCCGCTTCCTCGCCCGCGCCGGGCGGGCCGGCATGGTGGGCGTGCGGGTCGGCATCCCCAGTCGCATGGGCGGCATGGCCGGCATGGGCGTGGTGATGGGCTTCCGGGCCGGGGGCGGGCTCGTAGCCGGCGCGGCGGATGGCCGCTTCCATGGCGGTCCGGTCCGGCGTGCCGGGGGCGTGGCGGAGGGTGGCGCGGTGGGTGGCGAGGTTCACCGCCGCCTCCTCCACGCCGGGGAGGGCGGCGAGGGCGCGCTCCACGCGGCCGGCGCAGGAGGCGCAGGTCATGCCCTCCACGCCGATCTCCGTGGTCTCCAGCGGGGATTCGTAGCCGGCGCGGGCGATGGCGCCGCGCAGGGCGGCGGTGTTCAGCGCCTCGCCTTCCACCGTCGCGCGATGGGTGGCGAGGTTGACGGCGACGCCGGTGACGCCGGGCTGGGCGGCGAGGGCACGCTCCACCCGCCCGGCGCAGGAGGCGCAGGTCATGCCTTCGACGGGGAGGGTGAGGCGGGTGGCGGTGGCGACGGGCATCGGCGGTGATCCTTTGCCCGCTCAGATGGGGGTTCCCATCATGGGAAGGTCAAGGGGAGGGGCGCCCGCGCGAAAGCCCGGTTCCGGCGCGGCGCGTTCCGCCCTAATCCGGGGGCATGTCCGCATCCACCGGCTTCGACCCCATTCCGGACGGCATCGTCTGCGTGCCGGATTACGAGCAGCCCGCGCGGGAGCGCATGGGGGAGAATGCCTGGGCCTATGTAGGGGGCGGGGCGGGGGATGAGCTGACCCTGCGGGAGAACCGGGCGGGGTTCGAGCGGCTGCGGCTGGCCTCGCGGGTGCTGGTGCCGATGCGCGGCGCCCATACCCGGCTGCGGCTGCTGGGGCAGGACTTCGAGCACCCCGTGCTGGTGGCGCCGAGCGCCTGGCACCGGCTGCTGCATCGGGACGGCGAGGTGGCGACCACGCTGGGCGCCTCCGCGACGCGCAGCGGGATGGTGGTGAGCGCGCAGGCGAGCCTGCCGCTGGAGGCCATCGCGGCGCAGGCCCGGCAGGCGCCGTGGTTCCAGCTCTATGTGCAGCCGGACCGGGACTTCACCCTGGGGCTGGCGAGGCGGGCGGAGGCGGCGGGCTATGGGGCGCTGGTGGTGACGGTGGATGCGCCGGTGAGCCTGCGGAACCGGGAGCAGCGGCTGGGGTTCCGGCTGCCGCCGGGGATCGATTCCGTGAACCTGCGCGGGGCGGCCGCGCCGCCCCCCGCGACGGGGGAAAGCGAGATCTTCGGGGCGGTGGAGCATGCGGCGGGCTGGGAGGACATCGTGGCGCTCAAGGCGGCGGCGCGGCTGCCGGTGCTGCTGAAGGGGATCATGACCCCCGCCGATGCCGATCGGGCGGTGGGGGCGGGGGTGGATGGCATCATCGTCTCCAACCATGGGGGGCGGGTGCTGGACACGATGCCGGCCACGATCGACGCCCTGCCCGGCATCGCGCAGGCGGTGGGTGGGCGGGTGCCCGTGCTGATGGATGGCGGGATCCGGCGCGGGACGGATGTGCTGAAGGCGCTGGCGCTGGGGGCGCAGGCGGTGCTGGTGGGCCGGCCGGTGCTGCATGGGCTCGCCGTGGCGGGCGCCATGGGGGTCGCGCATGTGCTGAAGCTGCTGCGCACGGAGCTGGAGGTGGCGATGGTGCAGACGGGCTGCCCGACGCTGGACGCCATCGGGCCGGGGGTGATCTGGCGCGGGCCGTGAGGGCTGGGCCGGGACCGCGCGTTCCGCCGGATCAGCGGCGCAGCAGGTCCCGCAGCACCTCCCAGGCGAAGGTGACGTGTTCGCGCATCAGCGCCTCGGCCCTTTCGCCCTGGCCCGCCAGGATGGCGCGCAGGATGCGGTGATGGTCGTCATGGGAGCGGCGGATGATGGCGTGGTCCTCCCAGACGAAGAGGCGGTCGGAGGCCATGGGCACGTTCTGGGTCTGGTGTACAAAGCTCCGCACGAAGCGGTTCTCGGCGCAGGCGAGCAGGGTTTCGTGGAACTCTACATTCATGGCGCGGTAGGGCGGCAGGCCCTCGGGTGTCAGCGTGCCGGCGGCGAGGATGCGGTCGCCGGCTTCGAGGCAGGCGCGTAGCCGGGCCGCCGCCGCCTCGGGCAGGCCCTGGGTAGCACAGAGCCAGCAGGCGAAGCCTTCCAGCCGGGCGCGGACGGCATAGGCCTGCTGGATGTCCTCCATACCGAAGCGGCGCACCGTGTATCCACGGTTGGCCTCGTACTCGAGCAAGCCTTCCTGGGCGAGGTTGACCAGCGCTTCCCGCAGCGGCGTGCGCGAAACGCCAAGAGAGAGGGCGAGTGGGACCTGGTGCAGGCGCTCCCCCGGCGCGAGATCGCCGTTCAGCACACGTTCGCGCAGGATGGCCGTCGCTTCCTCACCCTCTGTGCGACGTAGGGGATTGGATAAAATTTCGGCGTCCTGGGCCGGAAAACGGTCTTGACCTGCCATTGAGCCCTCCCTCATGTATCCAATCCTAAGAGGGCCGGTTTGAACAGGCCCAGCTCCCCATCCGGGAGCAGGGAGAGAACGTGATGGAACGAAGGCGGCGGACCGCCCTTGTGACGGGTGGCGCGCGCGGGATCGGCGCGGCCATTGCCGCGGCGCTGGCGGCGGATGCGGTGGATGTGGCGGTGGCGGATCTGGACGCGGAGGCGGCGGCCCGCGTGGCGGCCGCGCTGCCCTCCGGGCGGCATCTCGGCCTGGCCATGGACGTGACCGACGAGGCGGTGGTGGCCGCCGGCTTCGAGCGGGTGCAGCAGGCGCTCGGGCCCATCGACATTCTCGTCACCTGCGCCGGCATCCTTCTCTTCGCGCCGGGTGGCGACCGGCCGCTGGTGGCGGAGACGCGTCTGGAGGACTGGCGCCGGACGCAGGAGGTGAACGCGACCGGCTGCTTCCTGGCTTGCCGCGAATATGTGCGGCGCGCGCCGGTGGAGAACCCGACGGGGCGGATTGTCACCCTCTCCTCGGTCGCGGCCCAGCTCGGCGGATACCGCTCCAGCGCCGCCTATATCGCCAGCAAGTCCGCGGTGCTCGGCCTGACGAAGGCGCTGGCGCGGGAGCTGGCGCCGAGGCGCATCACGGCGAACTCCGTCGCGCCGGGGCTGATCGACGCGCCAATGCTGCGGCTCTCGCTCGATGCGGCGGATGACGCGAAGGCGGCGGCGAATATCCCGCTGGGGCGGATCGGCACCCCGGGCGACGTGGCCGGGGCGGTGCGGTTCCTGGCCTCGGCCGAGGCGTCTTACCTCACCGGCGTGACGATCGACGTGAATGGTGGATACCGGATGCAATAGCGTCCCGCGCAACGTCCAAGACAGAAGGAAAGCAGAAGATGGGAATGCGATCGGTCCGGGCGGCACTGCTCGGTGGTGTGCTGGCGATGGCGGGCGGGCTGACGGCGCTGGCGCAGGAGGTGGGCGTGACGCCGGACCGCGTGCGGATTGGCATGTTCGCGCCTCTTTCGGGGCCGAGCGCGGCCTATGGGCAGGACGTGCTGAACGCCGCCCGCATGTGGTTCGACAAGATCAACCGCGAGGGCGGCATCCACGGACGGCAGATCGAGGCCGTGGTGGAGGACGACCGCTGCAACGCGAACGACCTGGTCGCCGCGGTGAAGAAGCTGGTGGAGCAGAGCAACGTCTTCGCGCTGAACGGCGGCTCCTGCTCGGCCGCGGTGGTGGCGGCCAGCGACTATGTGGTGCGGAACCGGGTGCCGCTGGTGATGCTGAACGCTTCCGGCGACGGCGCGCTGTTCCCGCCCAACGACTATATCTACGGCGCCTTCTCGATCTCGCAGCACGCGGCCGGCGGGTCGGCGGTGGAGTTCGCGGCGCGGCACTTCAACGCGCGCCGCATCGCCTATGTGAACCATGACGACGCCTATGGCGCGTGGAACCTGAACGCGGCGAAGTTCCAGGCGGAGCGGCGCGGGGCGGGGCTGAACGTGCAGTCGATCAGCCCCAACATCACGGATGTGACGGCGCCGATGGTGCGGCTGCGCGCCGCCAATCCCGAGGTGCTGGTCATCATGACCTATGCGCGGCCCGCGGCGCTCATCATCCGCAAGGCGATGGAGCTGGGCTATCGCGGCCCGATCGTGGTGGCGGTGAACGCCACGGCCGACCTGCGCCAGATGGTGGCCAATGGCGGCGGGCCGGAGGCGTTCCGCAACGTCTATATCCAGGAGGTGCTGGCCGACCTGCCGGGCAGCGCGCGGCTGCAATGGGTGTACGACATGTACCGCCAAGCCTATCCGCAGCTCGCCTCGCAGGAGGGGCGGCCGCAGGTCTACATGCCCTATGGGCTGCCCTCGGCCATGTCCGTCACCCGCGCGCTGGAGGCGGCGGGGCCGGAGCTGACGCGGGAGAAGTTCCTGGCCGCGCTGCAGGGGCTGGATTTCGACAGCGGGGTGATGGCCGGCCCGATCCGCTTCGGCCCGCGCAACCGCGCCGCCCAGCAGGCCGCGATCTACATCAAGTATGACGGCGCCACGATGGAGCGCGTGCCCGGCAGCTTCGCCAGCGACTGGCGCTTCGAGTAGCGGCGGAAGGGCAGGGGTGGACGCCATGGACAGCGAGGTGCTGTTTCTCTTCCTCCAGCAGGGCATCGCCTCGGGCATCGTCTCCGGCAGCGTCTATGCCCTGCTCGCCCTGGCCATCGTGATGATCTTCAAGACATCCGAGGTGCCGAACTTCGCGCAGGGCGAGGTCTTCATGGTCGCGGCCTATGCGGCGCTGTTCCTGATCGTGTTCTACGGCCTGCCGATGTGGGTGGTGATCCCCGCCGCGCTGCTCTTCACCGTGGCGGGGATGATGCTGTTCGAGGCGGGCATCCTGCGGCGGGTGAAGAAGGCGCTGGGTGAGCCGGTGAACCTGGTGATCGCGACGCTCGGCCTCTCCTTCCTGCTGCGCGGCCTGGTGCGGCAGACGGGGCTGGGGGACACGCCGCGCTCCTTTCCCTCCCTCGTCTCGACCGATCCGGTGCAGATCGGGCAGGCGATGCTGACGCGGCTCGACCTCGCGATCGTCGGGACGGCGGTGGCGGTAATGGCCGCGGTGTTCCTGCTGTTCAACTTCACCCGCGCGGGGCGCGCCATGCGCGCGCTGGGGATGAACCCCAAGGCGGCGGCGCTGGTGGGCATCGACATCCGGCGCACCCATGCCTTCGTCTGGGGGCTTTCGGGCCTGGTCTCGGCGATCAGCGCGCTGTTGATCGCGCCGAAGATCCTGATGACGCCGGAGATGGGGCATGTGGCCATCCTGGCCTTCGCCGCGGCGATCGTGGGCGGGTTCAACAGCCTGCCGGGGGCGGTGCTGGGGGGCTTCATCATCGGCATCGCCGAGAATCTGGTGGGGCTGTTCGTTTCCGCCTCGGCCATCGTGGTCACGCCCTTCCTCGCCATCATGGCGGTGCTGGTGCTGCGGCCGCAGGGGCTGCTGGGCGGCCGCCCGCAGATGCGGAAGGTATGAGCATGCCCCCGCAACAGGCCGTGGCGGCGCTGCCCGCGCGCGCCTCCTCCAACCTGCGGCTGGGGCTGCTGGTCCCCGCCGTCGCGGCGGTCGTCGCCCTGGCGCTGCTGCCGGTCTTCACCTCGGGCTATGTGGTCTATGTGGCGAATGTGCTGCTGGTCTATGTGGTGCTCAGCCTCGGGCTGAACCTCGTGATCGGGGAGGCGGGGCAGTTCTCGCTTAGCCATGCGGCCTTCTACGGAATCGGCATCTATGCCGCGGCGCTCGGCAACAAGCTGCTGGGGCTGCCGCTGGTGGGCTGCCTTCTGCTGGCCGGAGTGGTGGCGGCGCTGCTGGGCGGCGTGATCGGCACCATCGCGCTGCGGATGCGCGACATCTACCTGGCGCTGACCACCTTCGCCTTCGGTGAGGCCATGCAGTGGCTCTTCCTGAACTGGGAGCCGGTGACGGGCGGGCCGAACGGGCTGCGCATCCCGCCTTCCTCCCTGTTCGGGGTGGAGATCCTGAACGACAAGCAGGCCTATCCGGTCGTGCTCGGCGTCGCGCTGCTGATGCTGGGGGCGACGGTGGTGATCTCGCGCTCGCGCCTCGGCCGGGCTTTCCGCGCCGTGCGGGAATCCGATGTGGCGGCGATGGCCATGGGCATTCCCGTGCGGCGCGTGAAGATCATGGCCTTCCTTCTCTCGGCCTTCTACGCGGGGGTGGCGGGCGGGCTTTTCGCCACCTTCTCCACCTACATCCATCCCGAGAGCCTGGGCTTCCAGACCACGATGACGGTGCTGACCATGGTGGTGGTGGGCGGGCTGGGTTCCACGGGTGGCGCGCTGCTGGGCGCGGTGGTGTTCGGCCTGATCTCCGAGCTGCTGCGGCAGGCGCCGGCGGTGCAGGAGATGACCTATGGGCTGATCCTCATCCTCTTCATGATGTTCGTCCCGCGGGGCCTCGCGCCCGCCGTGTCGCGCTGGGTGCGGGGGCGCGGCCATGTCTGAGGCTCCGATGATCGAGGTGGAGAACCTCACCCTGCGCTTCGGCGGGCTGGTGGCGGTGAACGACCTCTCCCTGGTGGTGCGGCCGCGCACCATCCACGCGCTGATAGGGCCCAATGGCGCGGGCAAGTCCACCACCTTCAACTGCATCTCGCGGCTGTACCGGCCGACATCGGGGCGCATCCGCGTGCTGGGGCGGGACGTTTCCGGCCTGAGGCCGCAGGACTTGGCGCCACTTGGCGTGGCGCGAACCTTCCAGAACCTGGAGCTGTTCGGCGGGCTTTCGGTGCTGGAGAACGTGCTGATCGGGGCGCATGTGCATTGCGGCGGCGGCTTGCGGGAGCGGCTGGCCGCGCGCCCGCCGGCGGTGATCGGGCATGTGGAGCACCTGCTGGAGCGCGTCGGGCTGGCGGAGTTCCGCCATGCGCAGGCGAGCGCGCTCGATTTCGGGCGGCAGAAGATGCTGGAGCTGGCGCGGGCGCTGGCGATCCGCCCGCGGATCCTGCTGCTGGACGAGCCGGCCGCGGGGCTGCGGAACCGCGAGATCGGGGCGCTGGACCGGCTCCTGAACGAGCTGGTGGAGCGGGACGGCCTGACCGTGCTGCTGGTGGAGCATGTGATGCAGCTGGTGATGGCCATCTCGCACCGCGTCACGGTGATGAATTTCGGCGCGAGGATCGCGGAGGGCACGCCGGCCGAGGTGCGGCGCGACCCGCTCGTGGTCGAGGCCTATTTGGGGCAGGAGGCCGCCCATGCCTGAGCTGCTGTCGCTGCGCGACGTCTCGGCCGCCTATGGCCGGATCCAGGCGCTTTCGCATGTCAGCCTTTCCGTGCCGGAGGGGGCGATCGTCGCGCTGCTCGGTGCCAACGGGGCGGGCAAGAGCACGACGCTGAACGTCATCTCCCGCCTGGTGCCGCAGTCCGGGGGGGAGATCCTGTTCCGGGGTGCCTCCATCGCCGCCCGCGCCTCGCATGAGGTGGTGCGCGCGGGGATCGCGCAGGTGCCGGAGGGGCGCGAGGTGTTCCGCGAGATGAGCGTGCGGGAGAACCTGGAGCTGGGCGCGCATCTGCGGCGCGACGCGCGCGGCGTGGCGGAGGATGTGGAGCGGGCCTTCGCCTATTTTCCCGTTTTGCGGGAACGCTACCGGCAGCGCGCCGGCACGCTTTCGGGCGGGGAGCAGCAGATGCTGCTGATCGCCCGCGCGCTGATGGCCCGGCCGGCGCTGCTGCTGCTCGACGAGCCCTCGCTCGGCCTCTCGCCGCTGCTGGTGCAGCAGATCTTCGGGATCATCCGCCGCATCAACGAGGACGGCACGACGATCCTGCTGGTGGAGCAGAATGTCGGCGTCGCGCTCGGCTGCTCCTCCTATGCCTACATCCTGGAGAACGGGGAGATCGCCCATCACGGCCCCTCGGCCAGCCTGGCGGCGGATGGGGCGGTGCAGAACGCCTATCTCGGGGGGCATTAGGGATGGCGGCAGGGGAGAGGCCGGTCGCGGTCGTCACGGGCGCGGGCGGCGGGATCGGGGGGGCGATCGCGCGGCGGCTGGTGGCGGATGGCTTTCACCTCGTCGCCCTCGACATGGCGGCCGAGCGGGCGGAGGCGGTGGCGGCGGCGCTGCGGGCGGAGGGCGGCTCCGCCGAGGCGGCGCCGCTGGACCTGCGCGACGAGGCGGCGGTGGAGGCGCTGGTGGGGCGGCTGCCGCGGTTGGATGCGGTGGTGAACAACGCCGGCATCTTCGACGAGCGGCCGCTGCTGGAGCTTTCGGCCGAGGATTTCCGCCGCCATTACGAGGTGAACCTGATTGCGCTGTTTCGGCTCAGCCGGCACGGGATCGGGCGGATGGGGGCGGGCGGGAAAATCGTCAACATGGCCTCCCGCGCCTTCCTCGGCGCGCGCAACCACGCGCATTACGTCGCCTCGAAGGCGGCGGTGGTCGGGCTGACGCGTGCCATGGCGATGGAGCTGGCGCCGCGCGGCATCCTGGTGAACGCGATCGCCCCGGGGCTGGTGGACACGCCGATGCTGCGCGCGCTGACGCCGGAGCGGCTGGCGCAGCAGCTGGCCCTGCAGCCGACCGGCCGGGCGAGCCGGCCGGAGGACATCGCCAACGCCGTCTCCTTCCTCGCCGCGCCGGGGATGGATGGCATCACGGGGCAGGTGCTGCTGGTGGACGGTGGCAAGTCCCTGGGCGGGGGCTTCGGCTTCTGATGGACGGGCGCTTGGAGGCGGCGGAGGAGGGTTTCGACGTGGTGGTGCTGGGCTCCGGTGCCGCCGGGCTGGCCGCCGCCATCACGGCGCGGGCGGCGGGGCTTTCCGTCCTGCTCCTGGAGAAGACGGGGTATTTCGGCGGCTCCACCGCGGTCTCCGGCGGTGCGGTGTGGATTCCCTCCAATCCCGGCATGGCTGAGCTGGGGCATGAGGACAGCCGCGAGAAGGTGATGGCCTATCTGCGCGGGGCGCTGGGCAACCACCTCCGGCCCGAGCGGATCGAGGCCTTTCTCGACCATGGGCCGGAGATGGTGCGGTTCCTGGAGCGGGAGGCGGGGCTGCGGCTGATCGCCCGCGCCGTATCCCCGGACTACCAGCCGGAGAGGGAGGGCGGGATGCCGGGCGGGCGGGCGATGGACCCGGCGGAGTTCGACGGACGCCGCCTGGGGCCGCTTTTCGAGGCGCTGCGGCCGCCGCTGCCGATATTTCTCGCCCTCGGCGGGATGATGGTGAACCGCAAGGACATTGATTCCCTGCTGCGCCCGCTGTCCGGCGCCCAGGCTTTCCGCCATGCCGCCGGGCTGCTGGCCCGCCATGCGCGGGACCGGCTGCGCTGGCGGCGCGGCACGCGGTTGGTGCTGGGCAACGCGTTGGCGGGGCATCTGCTCTGGGCGGCGGATCGGGCGGGGGTGGTGCTGCGGCGGCAGGTGACGGTGACGGGCCTTCGCCGCCGCGGGGGCCGCGTGGATGGCGTGGTGGTGGAGGAGGCGGGGCGGACGTGCCGGATCGGGGCGCGATGGGGCGTGGTGCTTGCCACCGGGGGCTTTCCGCGCAACGCGGCGATGCGGGCGGAGCGGATGCCGCATGCGGCCGTGCATCGCTCCATGTCGCCCGAGGGCAATGCGGGGGACGGCATCGCCCTGGCGCGGGCGGTGGGGGCGGCGATGGAGGAGGCCGGGGCGGGGCCCGCCTTCTGGACGCCGGTTTCGGTGCTGCGCCGCCCGGATGGCGGGGAGACGGTGTTTCCGCATCTCGTCACCGACCGGCAGAAGCCGGGGCTGATGGCGGTGGACGGCACGGGGCGGCGCTTCGTGAACGAGGCGACCTCCTATCACGGCTTTGTCGAGGGCATGCACCGCGCCGGCGCCGTGCCGGCCTGGCTGGTCTGCGACCGGCGCTTCCTGCGCCGCTACGGGCTGGGGATGCTGCGCCCGGGATCCTCGCCCCGGGCGCTGGTGCGGGCGGGCTATCTGATCGAGGCGACGGATCTCGGCGCGCTGGCCGCGCGCATCGGCGTGCCGCCCGCTGCGCTGGCGGAGAGTGTCGCGCGGATGAACGAGGCGGCGCGGCGCGGGGAGGACCCGGAGTTCCATCGTGGCGCCTCGGCCTATGACCGTTATCTCGGCGATCCGGCGCACCGGCCTAATCCCTGCCTCGGCCCGATCGAGGCCGCGCCCTTCTATGCGGTGCAGGTCTGGCCGGGGGATATCGGCACCGCTTCCGGCCTGCGGGTGGATGGACGCAGCCGCGTGCTGGACGAGGCGGGCGAGCCGGTGCCGGGGCTGTTCGCTTGCGGCAACGACGCGGCTTCCGTCATGGCGGGCACCTATCCCGGTGCGGGGATCACGCTCGGGCCGGGCCTGACCTTCGGCTATGTGGCGGGGCGGGAGCTGGCGGCCGCCGCCGGGGGAACTTCGGCATGAGCGGCGCGCTGGAGGGGCGGCGCGCGATCGTCACGGGCAGCTCCGCGGGGATCGGCCTTGCGATCGCGCGCCTGTTCCTGGACTCGGGCGCGGTGGTGATCGGGGCGGACCGCGAGCCGCCGCCGGACAGCCTGGCGACGCATCCCAGGTTTCGCGCCCTGGTGGCCGATCTTGCCGCGCCGGGCGCCGGGGAGGCGGTGGTGGAGGCCTGCCGCGCGGCGGGGGGCGCGCCGCAGGTGCTGGTGAACAATGCGGGGATCGGGGATGCGCGCCCCATCCTGGAGACGGATGACGCGGCCTTGCAGCGTTACCTCTCGGTCAACCTCGCGGCGCCTTTCGCGCTCTGCCGCGCCGCCATCCGGGCCATGGTGGCGGCGGGGGAGGGGGGCAGCATCATCAACATGGCCTCCGCCTTCGGGCTGGTGGGGGCGGCGCGCAGCAGCGGCTATGCGCCGACCAAGGCGGCGCTGATCGGGCTGACGCTGCAGCTGGCCACCGAATACGGCCGGCACGGCATCCGCGTGAACGCGGTGGCGCCGGGGCTGATCGAGACGGCGCTGACGCGGGAGAGGCTGGCGGGCAATGCCTGGTTCCGCCGGATGATGATCGAGAACTGTCCGCTCGGCCGGCCGGGGCGGGCCGAGGAGGTGGCGCGCGCCTGCCGCTTCCTGGCTTCCGACGAGGCGGCCTTCGTCACGGGGGTGGTGCTGCCGGTCGATGGCGGCTGGTCCTCGGCCAAGTTCATGCCGGAGCCGGCGGGGGAGGGGGCGTGAGGGTCGCGCTTCTGACCGGCGCGGGGCGGGGGATCGGCCTGGCGGTCGCGCGGCGGCTGGCGGCGGACGGCTACGCCATCGCGGCGGTGGATGCGGACCGTGCGGCGCTGGATGCGCTCTCCCTCGGCGTGCCGGTGCTGACGGCGGCGCTGGATGTGCGCCAGCGGACCGCGCTGGACGGGTTCGTGGCGCGGGTGGAGGGGGAGCTGGGGCCGATCGAGGCGGTGGTTCCCGCGGCCGGCATTGCGCGTTCCGCCCCCGCCGAGGCGATGGCGCCGCGGGACTGGCAGGACGTGCTGGACGTGAATCTCTCCGGCAGCTTCCACTGCTTCGCCGCCGCGGCGCCGGCCATGCTGGCGCGCGGCCGCGGCGCGATGGTGGGCATCGCCTCCATCACCGGGCGCGGCGGCCAGCCGGCGCGCGCGAGCTACGCGGCCTCGAAATGGGGGCTGATCGGGCTGGTGAAGAGCCTGGCGGTGGAATGGGGGCACCGGGGCCTGCGGGTGAACGCCGTGGCGCCGAACGGCGTGGACACGCCGATGCTGACCCAGGGCGTGCCCGCCGCGTTCCGCGAGGGCGTGATGCTGGACCGCACGCCGATGGGGCGCTTCGCGCGGCCGGAGGAGGTGGCGGCCGCGATCGCCTTCCTCCTCTCGGCGGAGGCCGGCTATGTCAACGGCACCGTGCTCGATGTCGATGGCGGGCTCACCGCCGGATTCCTCACCCACCGGCAGGGGCGCGACCATGCGCTGCGCCCGCCCGCCCAGGAGATGCCCGCATGAAGGTCTATTTTTCCCCCGCCTCGCCTTTCGTGCGCAAGGTGATGGTCTGCGCGCAGGAGCTGGGGCTGGAGGTCGAGCGGCTGCCGAGCCAGGCGCATCCGGTGGAGCGCGACCGCGTGATCGTGGCCGACAACCCGCTGGGCCAGGTGCCCACCTTCTTCGCGGATGACGGCACGGTGCTCTACGACAGCCGGGTGATCTGCGAATATCTCGATGCGGTGGCGGGCGGGGGGCGGCTGTTTCCTGCGCCCGGGCCGGGGCGCTGGCGCGCGCTGGTGGAGCAGAGCCTGGGGGACGGGCTGATCGATGCCGCCCTGCTGGCCCGCTACGAGGCCGTGGTGCGGCCGGCCGAGGCGCGCTTCGAGCCCTGGGTGGGTGGGCAGATGGACAAGATCGCGGTTGCGCTCGACCGGATGCAGGAATGGGCGCCGTCGCTGCGGGGGCGGGTGGATATCGGCACCATCACGCTCGGCTGCGCCCTGGGCTATCTCGACTTCCGCTTTCCCGATCTGGACTGGCGCGGGGGCCGCGACGCCCTGGCCGGCTGGTACGCGGAGTTCGGCCGGCGGCCTTCCATGGCCGCTTCGGCGCCCTGATTCGGTGCCCTGATACGGCCGGGGCGGGTCCGACGGGGTGAGGGGCCGCGTGCCGCCTCAGGCTGACTGGCGGATGATGAGGCTGCGCGCGATCGTCACCAGCATCGGAACCTCCGCCCCTGCCTCGGCCGATTCGAAGGCGGAGCGCACGGCCGTGGCCGTGGATTCGTGGTGCACGCTCAGGGTGGTCATCGCCGGGCGGATATGGGCGGTCCAGTCCGCATTGCCGAAGCCGATCACCGCCACGTCCTCCGGCACGCGCAGGCCGCGGTCGTGGAGCGCGGCCATGGCGCCAAGGGCGATCACGTCGCTTCCGGCCTGAACGCCGCGGAAGGGCGTGCCGGCGTCCAGGCTTCGCTGGATGGCGTCATAGCCGGCCTCGTAGCTGAAGACGGCGTCGTGCACGAGGTCGCGCCGCAGGGGCTGGTCCGCCTCCGACAGCGCGGCGCGGTATCCGCGATAGCGTTCCGCGCCCAGGGCGGAGCTGTTGATGCGGCCCACATACATCGCCGGGGTCCGCCCGGTTTCGATCAGCCGGCGCACCCCCAGCCGGCTGGCCGCGAATTCCTCATGCACGATGGAGGGGATGCCGCGCTCATCGAGGCGCTGCGCGAGCGAGAGGATGATCAGGCCGCTCCGCTGGAGCTCCGCCAGGGCGGCGTCCAGCTCCGGCGGAATACGGTCCGTGGTGGCGAGGCAAATACCCCGCAGCCCGAGAGAGGGCGCGAGCGCGAGGAAGCTGCGGAGGCGGTCCGCGCTGTGGTTGAGGTTGTAGAGCAGCACGTCCAGCCGGATCTGGCCCAGGGCGGCCTGCACATGCTTGGTGAGGGCGGAATAGAGGTTCTGCTCGATATCCCCGACCAGCAGCGCGACGCTGCGGCCGCGACCGCTGCGCAGCCCCTGGGCCATGCGGTTCGGCTGGAAGCCCAGTTCCAGCGCCGCTGCGAGAACGCGTTCCCGTGCCTGGCTGTTCACCGTCTCCCGGCCATTGAGGACGCGGGAGACGGTGGCCGAGGAGACGCCCGCGCGCTTCGCGACATCGAGCACGGTCGTCATGCGCTCTCCATTTCCGTCTGGTCCCTGAGCTGCCGCGGGCCAAGCTAGCGGAGCCGTGGCTGGTTGACACGATCTGCATCGCACCGTCCTATGCCAGGGAAGTAAACGTTTTCCCGAGCCTTAGGAAGAGGACCGCCCCATGTCGCACGAGCACGAGTTCTTCATCGGCGGACAGTGGGTGAAGCCGGCTTCCAGCGCCACGGCGGATCTGGTGGACCCCTCCACGGAGCGGCCCTTCGCCAGCATCGCGATGGGGAATGCCGAGGACGTGGACCGGGCCGTGAAGGCGGCCAGGGCGGCCTTCCCCGGCTTCGCCGACACCAGCGTCGCTGAGCGACTGGAGCTGCTCCGCCGGATCCTCGCGGCCTTCGATCGCCGGCGGGACCAGATGGCGGCGGTGCTGTCGCGCGAGATGGGGGCGCCGGCGAAGAGCGCGCTTTCCGCCCAGGTGGCGAGCGGCCCCAACCACCTGGCCGAGATGGTCCGGACACTGGAGAGCTTCGCCTTCGAGACGCGCCGCGGCACGACCGTGATCCGGCGCGAGGCGATCGGCGTGTGCGGGCTGATCACGCCCTGGAACTGGCCGGTGAACCAGATTGTCTGCAAGGTGGCGCCCGCGCTGGCGGCGGGCTGCACCATGGTGCTGAAGCCGAGCGAGATCGCGCCGCTCAACGCGCTGATCTTCGCCGAGATCCTGGAGGAGGCGGGCACGCCGCCCGGCGTGTTCAACCTGGTGAACGGGGATGGCCCGACCGTGGGGCGGGCGCTTTCCTCGCATCCGGAGGTGGACATGATGTCCTTCACCGGATCCACCCTCGCCGGTATCGACGTGGCGGCCCAGGCGGCCCGCACGGTGAAGCGCGTCGCGCAGGAGCTCGGCGGGAAGTCGCCGAACGTAATCCTGCCGGATGCGGAGATCGCGAAGGCGGTGCGCCTCGGCGTGCTGCGCTGCTTCGGCAACAGTGGCCAGTCCTGCAGCGCGCCGACGCGCATGCTGGTGCATGAGGCGGATTACGAGGTCGCCGCGGCCGCCGCGCGGGAGGCGGCTGAATCCCTGCGGACCGGCGCGCCTTCCGATCCCGCGACCGATCTCGGCCCGCTGGTCAGCCGGGCGCAATTCGACAAGGTGCAGCGGCTGATCGAGGCGGGGATCGAGGAAGGCGCGGAGCTGATCACGGGCGGCCCCGGCAGGCCGGAAGGGCTGGACCGCGGATACTATGCCCGCCCCACCGTGTTCGGCCGCGTCTCGCCCGAGATGCGGATCGCGCGGGAGGAGATCTTCGGCCCCGTTCTCTGCATCCTCACCTACTCGGACGAGGAGGAGGCGGTGCGGCTGGCCAATGACACGCCTTATGGGCTCGCGGCCTTCGTGCAGTCCGGCGATCCGGCGCGGGCGGCGCGCGTCGCGGCGCGCATCCGGGCGGGTGTGGTGCAGATCAACTATCCGCCGCTGGACCGCGGCGCGCCCTTCGGCGGCTACAAGGCCTCGGGCAATGGCCGCGAATGGGGGGAGCACGGGCTTTCCGAGTTCCTGGAGACCAAGGCGGTCATCGGCGACGCCTCTGGCGCGTGAAGAAGGCTTGACAGTGCCGGACGCGGCCCTTCAAGCTGCGGCCCGGCGAGAAAACGATTTCCCGAGGTGCCCGATGGCGGCGCCTCCACGCTCCTTCCTGGGACGGTGCGCGCATGTTGATCGACGGTCTGCAATGCGGCCATTTCGGCCGCGACATCTTCCAACAGCTGCGGCAGGCCGATATCGGCTGTGTCACCGTGACCTGCGGCTTCTGGGAGGATCCGCTGGAATCCCTCGACAGCCTCGGCCGCTGGCGGGATCTGGTGCGCGAGAATGCCGATCTCGTTGATGAGGCCCGGGGCGCGGCGGATATCCGCCGCATCGTGGAAAGCGGCCGCACCGCGCTTATCATGGGCTTCCAGAACTCGGACCTGTTCGGCGGCCGCATCCGGCTGGTGGAGATGTTCGCCGAGCTCGGCGTGCGCGTGGTCCAGCTCACCTACAACAACCAGAACGCACTTGGCGGCTCTTGCTACGAGGAGGAGGATTCCGGCCTTGCGCGCTTCGGCCGCGAGGTGGTGCGGGAGCTGAACCGGGCCGGCGTGCTGATCGACCTCTCCCATGTCGGGGACCGCACCTCGCTCGATGCCATCCGGCATTCCGAGAAGCCAGTGGCCATCACCCATGCCAATCCCAAGCGCCTGTTCGACCACCGGCGTAACAAGTCGGACGAGGTGATCCGCGCCCTGGCCGAACGGGGCGGCGTGATCGGCTGCGCCACCTACCGCAACATCACGGGGGACGCGTATTGCGGTTCCGTCGAGAAGTGGTGCGAGATGGTGGCGCGCACGGTGGACATCGCCGGGATCGACCATGTCGCGATCGGCACGGATCGCAGCCACCACTTCACCAAGCCCGATTACGACTGGATGCGGATGGGGCGCTGGACGCGCGGCGTCGATCTCGGCGCCTCCCCGCCCTCGCGCCCCGGCAAGGCGCCGCCGCCGGACTGGCTGATCGAGGTGCGCGACATCGGCAAGATCGAGGGCGGCCTCGCCTCGGTCGGCTTCTCCGCGGAGGAGGTGGCCAAGATCGCGCATGGCAACTGGCTGCGCCTCTATGGGGAGGTTTTCGGATGCTGAACACGCAGGACATCCGGATCGAGGATGTCACCCGCACCTATGGCGTGCGCGGGGCGGAGCTGCATGCGCTCGGCCCGATCTCCGTCACTCTGGAGCCGGGCAAGACCACGGCCATCGTCGGCCCCAGCGGCTGCGGCAAGAGCACGCTGCTCCGCATTATGGGCGGGCTCGACAGGCCCTCCTCCGGCCGCGTGCTGCTCGGCGGGCAGGTGGCGAAGGAGGGGACGACCGGGATCGGCGTCGTCTTCCAGCGGGACCTGCTGCTGGACTGGCGCAACGTGCTGGACAATGTGCTGCTCCCCGCCCAGCTCCAGCACCGGGATCTCGGCCAGGCGCGCAGCCGGGCACTGATGCTGCTGCGCGAGCTGGGGGTGGGGGACTTCGCCATGCGCCAGCCCTGGGAGCTGTCCGGCGGGATGCGCCAACGCGTCGCGATCGCGCGGGCGCTGCTCTGCGACCCCGCCTTCCTGCTGATGGATGAGCCCTTCTCCGCCCTCGATGCGCTGACGCGTGACCAGATGGGCGTTCTGCTCCAGCGGGTGCAGAATGCGGGGCAGACCACCTCGGTGCTCATCACCCACAGCATTCCGGAAGCGGTGTTCCTGTCGGACCGGGTGCTGGTGATGTCCGGCCGCCCCGGGATGATCCTGGACGACATTCCGGTGGACCTGCCGCGTCCGCGCCCGCTTTCCCTGCGCGACGAGCCCGAGTTCACCGCCCTGACCCGCCGGATCCGCATGCATTTCGAGCGCACGGGAGTTCTGACCGCATGAGCCAGGCCTCCGCCGCCGCGGCGATCGCCACCCCAGAGGCCGCGCCCCGCCGCCTCCGCAGCAGCTTCCTTCTTCCGGTGCTGAGCGGCATCGGAGGCCTGCTTCTCTGGGAGCTGGCGGTGCATGCCTTTGCGCTGCCCTCCTACCTTCTTCCCGCGCCGAGCGAGGTGATGGTGGTGATGGTGGAGAAGTGGCGGCTCCTGCTCGACCAGCTCCAGTACACCGCGCTGGCCGCGGTCGTCGGCTTCGTGATCGCGCTCGTCATCTCCATCGTGCTCGGCGCGCTCATCGCCGCGTCGCCGGCGGTGGAGCGGGTGATCTATGTGTGGCTCGTGGTGTTCCACGCCATTCCGAAGGTGGTGGTCGCGCCGCTGCTGCTGGTGTGGATCGGGTTCGGGCTGCAGAGCAGCATCATCTTCGTCGTCGTCTTCACCTTCTTTCCTATGCTGGTGAACACGGTGACGGGGCTGCGCTCGGCGGATCCGGAGCTGTTGCTCGTCACACGGTCCATGGGCGGCACGACCTGGCAGACGCTGCGGGCCATTCGCCTGCCGAGCGCGATGCCCAGCATCATCGCCGGCATCAAGATCTCCATCACCCTGGCGCCGCTCGGCGCGGTGATCGGGGAGTTCGTGGCCTCAAACAAGGGGCTCGGCCACATGCTCATCCAGTCCGTCGGCAGCCTGGAGGTGCCGACGGCCTTCGCCGCGGTGGTGGTCGTCTCCATCCTCGGCATCCTCACCTGGTACCTGGCCGAATGGCTCGAGCGCGTGGCCATTCCCTGGCATGCCAGCCAGCGTGGCCGTGCCGCCGAATAGTGCAAGCCAACCACCCTACAGGAGCAGACCGATGACCACGATCCCCGCGTTCCGCCGTCGCAGCCTGCTGCTGGGCGCGGCCGGCAGCCTGGCCCTGCCCTCGCTCGTCCGCGCGCAGGGGGCGGAGAGGATCCGCATCCTGCTCGACTGGGGCTGGCTGCCCTATCATTCGGCCTTCTTCCTTGCGCAGGAGAAGGGCTACTTCCGCGACGCGGGGGTGGAGGTCGAGATCGAGCAGGGGCGCGGTTCCAACACCACCGCCATCGTGGTCGGCCAGCGCAGCTACGACATGGGGCACCTGAACATCACCAACGCGGCGGCGGCCATCGCCAAGGGGGTGCCGCTGAAGTCCGTGGCCGTGTACCAGCACCGCACCTCCGCCTCCTTCGTCGGCATCAAGGGGCGGGTGAGCCTGACGGGGCCGGATTCCCTCAAGGGGCTGAAGATCGGCAGCACGCCGGGCGGCTCGGACGGGCTCAGCCTTTCCGTCTTCAAGCGGTCCAACAACATTCCGGACAGCGCGCTGAACGTCATCTCGCTCGATGCCTCCTCCAAGACGGCGGCGTTGCTGACGGGGCAGGTGGACGTGGTCAGCGGCGACAGCCACGCCTACCGCGCCATCGTGATGGGGGCCGGGCATGAGCCGGAGGTGCTGGAGCTCGCCCGCTATGGCGTGCCGCTTCTCGGCTTCGGCTTCGCCGCCAACGAGCAGGCGGTGAAGGACAAGCCCGAGGGCATCCGCCGCGTGCTCACCGCCATGCGCCGCGCCTTCGCGGATGCCGCGAACGACACGGAGGCGGCCTGCACCCTCATTCGCGGCAAGGTGCAGGTGGCCGGCAACCAGGCGCAATGCGTGAACTACACCCGGGGCCTGCAGGCGCTGAGCCAGTCGCCCACGGATGCGGGCTGGGGGCGGCAGACCGAGGCGGAGTGGAAGGCGCTGGTGGACACGCTGACGGCGGTGGGCGAAATCCGGCAGCAGCGCCCGGTCGAGAGCTATTTCACCAACGACCTGCTCCCCCGGGCATAGCCGGCCATGGGGGCGGGAGACTACGACGCCATCGTCCTCGGTGGCGGGCATAGCGGCCTTGTCGCGGCGGGCTACCTCGCCGGTGCCGGGCAGCGCGTGCTGCTGCTGGAGGCCGGGCCGCGCCTGGGCGGGCCGGTGGCCACGGTGGAATTCATGCCGGGCTACCGCACCACCATCGCGAACTCCCCCGGCTCGCTGGAGCCGATGATCATCCGCGACCTGGAGCTGGAGGCGCACGGGCTGCGCTTCCAACCCATCGACCCCACGCTGGTGCATCCGCTGGCGGACGGCTCGCTCTTCGTCGGCTGGCGGGACCGTGCGCGCGGCGCCGCGCAGATGGAGGCCTTCGCCCCTGGCGAGGCCGCGCGCTACGATGCCTTCTTCGCCTATCTGGATGCCTTCGCCCGCAAGCTCGGCATCTCCATGTTCCGCGCCCCGCCGGGCTTGCAGGAGTTGGTGCGCAACCTGACCAGCCTGGAGGACCAGGAGGCTTTCGGCCGGGTCTTCCTCGGCAGCATCCGGGACCTGATGCGGCAGTTCGACCTGAGCTGGCAGACCCAGGCGCTGATCGGGCCGATGGCGGTGGTGGGCGGCAGCTGCACCCCCTCCACCCCCGGCACGCCGGTGAACCTGCTGGCCCGTCCCCTCTCGCTCGCCTCCCTGGCGGCGGAGGAGGGCTACGATCCCCGCCGCATGCCGCTGCGCGGCTCCACCGGCATGCCCATCGGCGGCATGGGAGCGATCGTGGAGGCCATGGTCTCGTCCGCCGTCTCGCGCGGGGTGGTGATGAAGACCGGGGCGCCCGCGGACCGCATCCTGCTGCGGGATGGCGCGGTGCGCGGCGTGGTCACGCGGGATGGCGACGAGTACCGCGCGCCGCTCGTCCTCTCCGCCATCAACCCGCGCGTGGCGGTCTGCAGCCTGCTGCGGGACGAGGAGGCCTGGGCCCCGTTCCGGGAGCGCATGGCCAAGCGCCCGATGGACGGCAAGGCCTTCAAGGTGGTGCTCGCGCTGGACGGCATCCCGCGTTATGCGAACGCGCCGGCGGATGCGGATCCGGCGCAGCTCGCCTCCGCGCAGTTCCGCATCGCGCCCTCGCTCGATTACCTCGAGGAGAGCCATTCGGACCTGCTGCTCGGCCGCATCGCCGAGAAGCCGGTGGTCTGGGGGCTTTGCCCCTCGCTCAGCTCGCCCGGCCTCGCGCCAGCGGGCCGGCATGTGCTCAGCCTGAATGTCGGCACGGCGCCGTATCGCCTGAAGACGGGCGACTGGAAGACCGAGCGCGAGGCGCTGGCACGCCGCACCATCGCGGCCTGCGCCGAGTACATGCCGAACCTGCCCGACATCATCACCGACTGGCGCTGCCTCGACCCGGAAGACTTCGAGCGGGAGTTCGGATTGGTCGGCGCCAACATGGTGCATGGCGACCTGGCGCCCTGGAACAGCTTCTGGATGCGCCCGCTGCCGGGGCTGCATGAATACCGCACGCCCAGCCGCGGCCTGTACCTTTCCGGCAACGGCACCTGGCCGGGCAACTTCATCTCGGGCCTTTCCGGCCACAACGCCGCCCAGGCCGCGCTGGCGGATCTCCGCGCCGGCCTGCTGCACGAACGCGTCTGAAAGCTCCCATGGACCGCATCGCTCTCGACTGCCACGCGCATCTGGCGCCGATCGTGCCGGAGCGCCTCGCAGGGCTGCCCGGTGTCGAATGGTTTCCCGGGGAGCCAAGGCTGCTGCTGGACGGCAAGGTGACGCTCGGCACCCCGGCGGTGTTCCGGCCGGAGGCGCTGGTGGCGTGGATGGACGCCAACCGCATCGCCCGCGCCTGGTTCTCGGTGCCGCCGCCCATGTACCGCGCCAACCTGGACGAGGTGGCGGCGCGCCAGTGGTGCGACTATGTGAACCCCGCGCTTCTCGCCATCGGCGCGCCCCATGCGGGGCGGCTGGCGCCGAGCTTCCTCCTTCCGGTCCGCCACCCCGCGCTGGCGGCGGAGATCGTGCGCGGCTTCGCGCCGAGGGGCGCCCGCTTCGCCATGGCGGCGGGGCATGCGGCCTCCGGCCTCTTGCTGTCGGATGCCGCCTATGAGCCGCTCTGGGAGGCGCTGGACGAGGCCAGCGCCTTCCTGCTGCTGCACCCGACCGCCGGGCAGGACCCGCGGCTGGATCCCTTCTTCCTGCACAATCTGCTGGGTGGGCCGGGGGAAACCGCGCTCGCGGCCGCGCATCTCGCCATGTCGCGAGTGATCGAGCGGTTTCCCCGCATCCGCTTCATCCTCTCCCATGGCGGGGGAAGCGCGGCGATGGTGGCGGGCCGGCTGTCACGCGGGCAGGCGGTGCGGCGCCCTGGCGCGGAAACGGGCGCGCCGCCCATGACGACGGCCTTCCGCCACTTCCTGGTGGACTGCATCACCCATTCCGAGGCTGCCCTCGATCTCGTGGCCGAGACCTTCGGGCGGGATCATGTCCTGTTCGGCTCCGACTGGCCCTTCTCCATGGGGCTGACCGAGCCGCATGCGCAGCTGGCGCGGGTGGCGCCGGCCCTGCGCGGGCAAATCATGGCCGCGGACCCGGAACGGCAGCCGGCCGACCTGTCGGTGCCCTGACGGCGCCGGGGCGGTGCATTCACGTCCTGGGGCAGGTGGGCGGGGTGGGGGCCAGGCGGCCTTCCAGCCATTCCGCGATGCGCCGGCGGATGTCTTCCGGCCGCAGCCGCCCCGCCCGCAGCCCCAGCAGGCGGTTGCAGATCGGGCCGAAGCAGAGTTCCCCGTGCAGCGCCCAGGCCAGCTCCATCGTGACCGCATCCGGCGGCCCGGCCTCACCGCGTACCAGGGCCTGAAGGCTGGCCGCGACCGGCTGGATCACCCGTACGCGGATGGAGGCCATGTAGTTCTGGCTCGCCTTTTGGTTCTGCAGGCCGGAGAAGGCGAAGATCCGCAGCCATGGGCCGTCCTCGAGCGCATCGAGATAGGCGGCGTAGAAGCGTGTCAGCCGCTCCGCCAGCGGAAGGGGGCTGTTGCCGAGCAGCTCGTCCCATTCGGCCTGCCAGCGCGTGGCATAGAACTCCTGGTACACCCGGTCGATCAGCGCCTCCTTGGTGCTGAAATACCGGTAGAGGAGGGGGTGGGTGATGCCGAGGTGGAGTGCGAGGTCGCGCATCTGCGCGTCCAGCCCATGCTCCGCGAAATAGGCGATGGCGCCGGCGACGATCTGGCGCTCCCGCTCCTCGGGCGGCAGGCGCCGGGCGCGCGGCAAGGGCGGCTTCCCTTTCAGCACGCCGCGGCCAGGCGACGCGCGCCGCCGCAGAAGCTCGCGATCGCGGCGGCCAGGGCCGCGTCCGGCTGGCGAGGAGTGGCGCCCCGCCATACGGCGAGGCGGGCCCCCAGATAGAAGACGCGCCCGTGCAGCGCCCAGGCCGCCTCGACCGCCGCCTCCTCCGACAGCGGCGCCCCGCCGGCGGCCCGCTCCGCCCGCAGGGCCTGGGCCAAGGGGCCGATGATGCGCTCGCGCAGCAGTGTGGCGAGCCCGGCCAGCGCGGCCTCGCCCTCCAGCCCCACCTGCAGCGCGATCCGCATCCATTCCGGGGAGAGGAGCAGCGTCCCGGCATCCCCGTAGAAGCGCAGCAGCCGCTCCTCCAGCGGCAGGGTGATGTCGCGGAGGACTTCATCCCAGGCCGGGTCCCAGCGGCGCTCGAACATCTCGGTGCAGACCGCGGCGATCAGGTCCTCCTTCGTCGGGAAATGCCGGTAGAGGACGGAATGGGAGATGCCGATGGACTGGGCGAGAAGCCGCGTCTGCCCGGAGAAGCCCTGCTCCGCGAAGAAGGGGATCGCGGCGTCCAGGATCATCCGCTCCCGCTCGGCCGCCGCCACGCGGGGTCGGCGCGGAGCGGCCGGCGGGCTCGCGGCTCGGGCCTTGGGCATGGGGTCCCCTCAGTAATTCGGCGGCCTTATAGCTCGCGAGGGTGCACTCCGCAGCCCGGGCGCCGGCCGCGAGAAGGGGGGTGTCAGGCGGGGCGGGGCGCGGTCCCGCGGGCATCCTGTATTGCCTGCCACACCCGCAGCGGGGTGGCGGGCATGGAGATGTCCCGCACGCCCAGCTCGGCCAGGGCATCCAGCAGCGCGTTCACGACCGCCGGCGGCAGGCCGACCGAGCCGACCTCCGCGCAGCCCTTGGCCTTCAGCGGGTTGTGCTCGCAGGGGGTGCCGTGGGTCAGCACAGTGAAGCTGGGCAGGTCATGCGCGCGGGGGATGGCGTAGTCCTGGAAGCTGGCGGTCACCATCTGCCCCGCCTCGTCGAAGCCGCAGCCCTCCAGCAGGGCTTGGCCGGCGCCCTGCGCGAGCCCGCCATGGATCTGCCCGTGCACGATCATCGGGTTGATGATCTCGCCCAGGTCGTCCACCGCGACGATCTTTTCCAGCGTCACCTCGCCGGTGTCCGGATCCACCTCCAGCTCGCAGATGTGGCAGCCGCCGGGATAGGTCCAGTTCTTCGGGTCGTAGAAGGCTGTCTCGTCCAGGCCGGGTTCGATCTCGTCGATCGGGTAGTCATGCGGCGTGTAGGCGGCGCGGGCGACCTCGGCGAAGCTCATGGTGCGGTCCGTGCCGTCCACCCGGAACAGCCCGGGCTCGAACACCACGTCTCCCGCCGCGGCCTCCAGCCGGTGCGCCGCGATGATGCGGCCCTTGGCGACGATCTTGTCCACGGCCTTGAGGATCGCTGAGCCGCCGACGACGAGGGAGCGGGAGGCGGCGGTGCCGCGCCCGAAGGGCACCTGGTCCGTGTCGCCCTGCACCACGCGCACGCGTTCGAAGGGCACGCCCAGCCGGTCCGCGACGATCTGCGCGAAGGTGGTCTCGTGGCCCTGGCCATGGCTGTGCGCGCCGCTGAACACTGTGACCGCGCCGCTGGGATGGACGCGCACCTGCGCGGATTCCGAGCGTGCGCCGCGCCCGCCGAGCTGGCCGACGACGCGGGAGGGCGTGCCGCCCGCGATCTCGACATAGGTGGAGATGCCGAGGCCGCGCAGCCGCCCGCGCTGCCGCGCCGCCGCCTTCCGGGCCGGGAAGCCCTCCAGATCCGCCGCCTCGAGGGCGAGGCGGAGCGTGGATTCATGATCGCCGGAATCGTATTCGAGCCCGAGCGGCGTGGGATAGGGGAACTGGTCCGCTCCGATGAAGTTCCGGCGGCGCAGTGCCACGCGGTCGATCCCCGTGACCTTCGCGGCCTCGTCCACCAGGCGTTCCAGCACGTAGCTCGCCTCGGGCCGGCCGGCGCCGCGATAGGCGTCCACGCTGACGGTGTTGGTGAAGGTGAGCTTCACGTTGCACCAGATCGCGGGCGTCCGGTACACGCCGGCCAGCAGCGGGGCGTAGTAGTAGGTGGGGATGGCGGTGGCGCCGCCGGTGAGATAGGCGCCGACATTCGCGAGCGTGACCACGCGCAGCCCGATGAAAATGCCTTCCGCGTCCAGCGCCAGTTCGCATTCGGTGCGGTGGTCGCGGCCCTGCACGTCGGTCAGGAAGGACTCCGTCCGGTCCCCCACCCAGCGGATAGCGCGGCCCAGGCGGCGCGCGGCCCAGGTGAGGGTCGTCTCCTCCGGGTAGAGGAAGATCTTCGTCCCGAAGCCGCCGCCGACATCGGGGGAGATCACGCGCAGGTCGGTCTCGGGGATGTTCAGCACGCTGCCGCACAGCGTGCCGCGCACGGTGTGCGGGTTCTGGCTGGTGGTCCAGAGCGTGGTGGTGCCCATGGCCGTGTCATGCGCGGCGACGGCGGCGCGGGGCTCCATCGGGGCGGGCACCAGGCGGTTGTTGACGAGCGAGAGGCGGACGCGATGCGCGGCGCGGGCGAAGGCGGCCTCCACCGCCGCGGCGTCGCCGATCTCCCAGTCGCAGCAGAGATTGTCGGGCAGGTGGTCCCACACGCGCGGCGCGGTGGCGTGCAGCGCGGTGCCGAGATCGGCCGCGGCCTCCAGCACCTCGTAATCCGCCTCGATCGCCTCGGCCGCGTCCCGCGCCTGGGCGGGGGTTCCGGCGATCACCACCGCCAGCGGCTCGCCGACATGGCGGACCTTGTCCACGGCCAGGGGATAGTGCGGCGGCTCGGCGTTGGGGCGGCCGGTGCGGTCCCGCACCACCCAGCCGGAGGGCAGGCTGCCGACGCCATCCGCGCAGAGATCCGCGCCCGTGAAGATCGCCACCACCCCCGGCATCCCGCGCGCCGCATCGAGATGCAGGCCGAGGATGCGCGCATGGGCGTGGGGGGAGCGCAGGAAGGCGGCGTGGAGCTGGCCGGGCACGGCCATGTCCGCGACATAGCGGCCCTGGCCGCGCAGCAGGCGCTGGTCCTCGCGCCGCCGGACGGAATGGCCGATGCCGGTGGCGGGCCGGGCGAGGGGCTGCTCGGGCATGGTGTTCGCTCGTGACCTGTTCAGGCGGCCAGGTGGCAGGCGGCGGCGTGGGCATCGCCCAGCTCCCGCATGGCGGGCACCTCCACGCGGCAGCGCTCCACCGCGATGGGGCAGCGCGGATGGAAGCGGCAGCCCTGCGGCGGGTTGAGGGGGCTGGGCGGCTCGCCCCGCAGCGCCTGCCGGTCCGCGCGGCTGCCGCCACGGCCGGGCAGGGCGGAGAAGAGCGCCCTTGTGTAGGGATGGCGCGGCTGGCGCAGCAGCGAGGCCTTCGAGCCGATCTCCACGATCCGCCCGAGATACATCACCGCAATCCGGTCCGACAGGTATCCGACCACGGCGAGGTCATGGGAGATGAACAGGTAGGAGAGGCCGAATTCCACCTGCAGCGAGCGCAGCAGGTTCACGATCTGCGCCTGGATCGAGACATCCAGCGCCGAGACCGCCTCGTCGCAGATGACCAGCCGCGGGCGCAGCGCGATGGCGCGGGCGATGCTGATGCGCTGGCGCTGTCCGCCGCTGAACTCATGCGGATACCGGTCCAGATCCGCGGCGCGCAGCCCCACGCGCTCCAGCAGCGCGGCCGCCGTCTCGCGCCGCTCCGCGCGCGTGCCGAGGCCGTGCACGCGCAGCGGGTCCTGCAGGATGGTGCCGATGCTGTCGCGCGGGTTGAGCGAGCCGAAGGGGTCCTGGAACACCATCTGCATCTCGCGCCGGTGCGGGCGCAGGGCACGGCGGCCGAGCCCGACCAGCTCCGCGCCCCGGAAGCGGATGGAACCGGCTTCCGGCGCGTCGAGCCCGTTCAGCGTGCGGCCGAGGGTGGACTTGCCGCAGCCGGATTCCCCCACCAGTCCCAGCACCTCCCCGGTGGCGATGCCGAAATCCACGCCATCCACCGCATGCACGGTGCCGGCGGCGGCCCGGTGGTACTTCCGCAACCCGCGGACGGTCAGGAGTTCCTGCGCATCACTCATGCGGCGGCCCTCTCGCGGCTGGCGACGAGGCAGGCGACCTGGCGGCCCGGGCCGATGGCATCCAGCGTGGGGCGGATTTCCGAGCAGGCGGGCTCGGCGCGGACGCAGCGGGGGGCGAAGGCGCAGCCGGGCGGAAGCGCCAGGGGAGGGGGCACGACGCCTGGGATCTCCACCAGCGGCTCCGACACGTCCTGCCAGGGGTCGGGGCGGCAGGCGAGCAGGGCGCGGGTGTAGGGATGGGTGGGGTCGGCGAGGACCTGCTCGACCGGCCCTTCCTCCACCTTCCGCCCGGCATAGACGACCGCGACGCGCTGCGCGTGGTCCGCCACCAGGCCGAGGTCATGGGTGATCAGCACCACGCCCATGCCCAGCTCCGCCTTCAGCCCGTCGATCAGGTCCAGCACCTGGGCTTGCACGGTCACGTCCAGCGCGGTGGTGGGTTCGTCCGCCAGCAGCAGGGCGGGGCGGCAGGCCAGGGCCATGGCGATGACGATGCGCTGGCGCATGCCGCCGGAGAGCTGGTGCGGATACTCGTCCACCCGCCGCTCCGGCGCGGGGATCCCGACGAGGCGCAGCAGGTCCAGCGTGCGCGTGCGGGCCTGGGCCTTGGTCACGCCCTTCTCGTGCAGGAGGATGGATTCGGCGATCTGCGCGCCGACGGGCATCAGCGGGTTGAGGCTGGTCGAGGGCTCCTGGAAGACCATCGCCATCTCGCGCCCGCGAATGTCGCGCATGGCGTCCTCGTCCAGCGGCAGGATGTCGCGGCCGCCGAGCACCACGCGCCCCGCCGCCACCCGGCCGGGCGACTGGACGAGGCGGATGATCGAATAGGCGAAGGCGCTCTTGCCCGAGCCGGATTCGCCGACCACCGCGACCGTTTCGCCGGCATGCACGGAGAGGTCCATGTCCGCCACCGCGGTGACGGTGCCGCGTGGGGTTTCGAACACGGTGCGCAGGCCCTCGACCCGCAGCACGGGCTCGCCCGGCACGCCGCTCATGCCCGCCCCGCCGCGCGAGGGTTCAGCGCCTCGTTCAGCCCATCGCCCACCAGGTTGATGGAGAGCACGGTGAGGAGGATGGCGATGCCGGGGATGCCCGCCATCCACCAGGCCGTGCGGATAGCCGAGCGGCCGGCGCCGATCATCAGCCCCCAGCTCATGACATTGGGATCCCCCAGCCCGAGGAAGGAGAGGCCGGATTCGAAGAGAATGGCGGTGGCGACCATCACGGAGGCCGCGACGAGGATCGCCGGCAGCGCGTTCGGCAGGATCTGGCGGGCGAGCACGCTGGCATCGCCCATGCCGATGGCGATGGCGGATTGCACGTAGTCCCGGCTCCGCAGCCCCGCCACCTCCGCGCGCACCAGCCGGGCCAGCGGCGCCCAGGAGACCACGACGATGGCGATCAGCAGCGCGTTCAGCGAGGGTTCCATGATCGCCACCAGCACGATCGCGAAGAGGAAGGAGGGGATGGTCTGGAACAGCTCGGTGAAGCGCATCAGCAGCGTGTCCACCCGGCCGCCCACATAGCCCGCCGCGCCGCCGACGAGGATGCCGATGGCCGTGACCACCAGCGCGGCGAGCGTGCCGATCAGCAGCGAGACCCGCGCGCCGTGCACGATGCCGGCGGCGAGGTCGCGCCCCAGCGTGTCCGTGCCCAGCAGGAATTCCCCGGTGAGGGGCGGCAGGTAGGGCCGTCCGACGATTTCGAACGGATCCTCCGGATAGAGGAGGTCGGCTGAGGCCGCGAGGCCGATGACCAGGAGGAGCAGCACGGCGCCGGCCACGGCCGCCGGCTGGCGCAGGAAGCGGCGCAGGGCCGGGGGAAGGCGCATCAGGCGAGGGCCACGCGGGGATCGATGATCGAGTGCACGAGATCCACCAGGAGATTGGCGATGACGACGACGACCGAGCTGAGGGTGAGGATGCCGAGCAGCAGGTTGAGGTCGCGGGCGAACAGCGCCTCAAAGGCGAGCTGGCCCAGGCCGGGCCAGCCGAAGACGGATTCCACCACCACCGAGCCGCCCAGCGCGCCGCCGATCTGCACGCCCGCCATGGTCACGATGGGCAGCACCGCGTTGCGCAGGACGTGGCGGAAGACGAGCCGGCGCGGCGGCACGCCCTTGGCGCGGGCGGTGACGACGTAGTTCATCCGCAGGTTCTCGAGCACCGAGGCGCGCATCAGGCGGGTGTAGAGCGCCATGTAGAAGAGCGAGAGGGTGACGGCGGGCAGCACGAGATGGTGCAGCACGTCGAGAACATGGGCCATCCCGCCGCCGGGCCCGCCCACGGTCGTCATCCCGCTGGTCGGCACCCATCCGAGCTGGATGGCGAAGACGACGATGAACATGAGCCCGAGCCAGAAGATGGGCGATGCATAGGCGAGGACGGTGGCCAGCAGGATCAGCGCCGCCTCGATCCGGTTGCGCCGCACCGCCGCGATCAGGCCGAGCAGGGTGCCGAGCCCGACGGAGAGCAGGACGGAGGCGCCCATCAACAGCAGCGTGGCCGACATCCGCCCGAGGATCAGCGAGAGGTTCGATTCCTGGTAGCGGAAGGAGTAGCCAAAATCGAGGCGGAGGATGTTCCAGACATAGCTGGCATATTGGAGCGCCAGCGGACGGTCGAGGCCGAACTGGGCGCGGAGCTGGGCCATGTATTCCGGCGTGGCCGCGCCCGCCTCTCCGGCCATCACGGTGGCCGGGTCGCCGGGCGCGAGGCGCAGGAGGAAGAAGTTGAAGGTGACGATCAGCAGGATCGTCGGAATTCCCTGGAGCGCGCGGCGCCCCAGGAAACGCCAGCGGCTGCCGCCCCCGCCCGGCCCGGCCACGCCGCGATCAGCCCTCGATCCGCGTTTCGTACAGGCCGCCGCGCACGCCGAGGCCTGATGTGATGAGGTTCTTCACGCGCTTGTTCTGCAGCGCGACGAGCTCCATCTCCATGATCCAGATGATCGGGCTGTCCTCCACCAGCTTGCGCTGGATGGCGTGGAACAGCTCCGCCCGCTTGGCTGCGTCCGTTTCCACCGCCGCCTGGGCCCAGAGCCGGTCGTTCTCCGGATCGCTGTACTGGGCGACGTTGTTGAAGGGGATGCCCTGGCGGATGTTGCTGGTCACGAACTGGCGCTGCACGCCCAGCGTGGGATCGCCCATGCCGACATACCAGCCCGAGGTCATGTCGAAGTCGTAGTCGGTGTAGACGCGGCGGACATAGGTGGCCTGGTCCACCGTGCGCAGGTTCAGCCGCACGCCGATGCGGTTGTAGGCCTGGCGCATGTACTCGCCCATGCGGCGGTAGTCGTCGCCATAGGGGCCGACATCCTGGGTCAGCTCGAAGCGGATGCCGCCGGCGCCGCGCTTGTAGCCGGCTTCGTCCAGCAGGGCGTTGGCGCGGGCCACGCGGTCCGGCACGTCGAAGCGCAGCACCTGGTCGGTGTAGAGGCCCGAGCCGGAGTAGACGGAGGAGATGGGCCCCACCGCCGGCTTGCCGAAGCCGTACCACACATTCTCGGCGATGAACTTGCGGTCGATCGCATAGGCCAGCGCCTGGCGCACGCGCCGGTCGTCCAGCGGCTTCTTCTTCGTGTTCAGCTCCAGCAGCATCACGGGCGCCAGCGCCTCATAGCCACCCTGGGCGATCTCGATGTTCGGGAGCCCTGCCAGGCGGCGCATCTCGGCGGGGGTGATGGTGCCAAAGAAGGCCACGTCCACCTCGCCGCTCTCGAGCGCGGCGGCGCGGGTGGCGGGGTCGTTGATGAAGCGGAAGATCAGCCGGTCTAGATACGGACGGCCGGGGCGCCAGTAGTTCGGGTTCTTCTCGAGAACGATGGAGGCGCCGCGGTTCCACTCGGTGAATTTGAACGGCCCGGTGCCGATGGGGCGGTTGTTCGCCGGGTTGTTCCGGATGTCCGTGCCCTCATAGAGGTGCTTCGCGACGATCGGGGATTCGAGGCTGGAGAGGCCCTTCATCATCGGCGGATAGGGATGGGCGAGGCGCAGGATCGCGGTGTGCTCGTCCGGCGTGTCCACCGCCTCCAGCGGGCCGAGATTGCCCGGGCCGCGCGGGTGGAACTTCTTCACCACCTCCAGCAGGGAGAACGCGACATCCGCGCTGGTGAACGGCTTGCCGTCATGCCAGGTGACGCCGCGGCGCAGCTTGAAGGTGACGGACTTGCCGTCTCCCGAAACCTCCCAGGATTCCGCGAGCGAGGGCTGCGGCTGCATCTGCATGTCGTATTCGAGCAGGCCGTCATAGATCTTCGTGCCCAGCTCCGCGACGGAGGGCGCGGAGTTGATCGCGTTCGTCAGTACCGTGGGCTCGGGCGTGGTGACGACGACGAGCGTGTTGCCGCGCGCGGCCTGCGCGCGTGCTGCGGAGGGATGTGCGAGACCGGCGACCCCGGCCCCGAGAAGGGGGAGCGAGCCCAGCAACTGACGACGAAGCATGTCTGCCCTCCTGAGGGATGGTGCGGCCCGGCCCGCTGCGGCAGGTGCCGGACATGCGTGTCCGCGGCCTGCGTTCCGTGACTATTTACCGCGTGGTCGCAAAGTGCAAGAACAGATTCGCTCTCGTGAATATCGGTCGCGCGCAGGGCGACGGAGCCCTTGGTGCGGATGCGCGCCCGTGGTGCCGGGGCCGATGTTCGGGAGCAGGAGACGCGGATTCCGGCGGGGAACCTGCCGCCCGCCCAAAGGGAGCAGACGGCGTGAAGTACATCTCCATTCGCATCCGCCCGGATCGCGTGTTCCACGGCTATGACGAGAACCGCACGCTGATCGTGGACAAGATGCCGGCCTCCGACTTCGTGGAGAAGGTCATCAAGATCGAGCGCATCCTCTCCGTGACGGAGGACTACATCTTCATCGAGACGCCGCACGATACGGTGCAGACCTGGGAATACGAAGGCGATCTGGCGGAGATCAAGCGGCGCCTTGCCGCCGTGGGCATGCTGATCGACTGATCGCGGCGGCGGGGGGCGCGGTCCTGGCCGCGTCTCGCCCTCCCGGGCATGCTGGCCCGCGGCGCGGGAAGCCGCGACCCACCCGGCGACGTCCTAAGGGGGGTGCCGCCGGCGGGCGCTTGGCTTATCACGCGCGCGACGTGCTGCCCGACAGGAGCCGACGATGCCGCCGATCAATCCGCTTCTTCTCGACACGGGCAGCCCGCCGATCCCGGAGATCCAGGGCTGGGGCGCGCGGTATGGCGGCGCGGCGGGGCCCTTGCTGAACCTGTGCCAGGCCGTGCCGTCCCATGCGCCCCCGCCGGGGATGCTGGCGCGGCTGGCGGAGGCGGCCGCGGATCCGCGCAGTGCCGGCTATGGGCCGATCATGGGCGATGTGGCGCTGCGCGAGGCTTATGCGGCGCAGCTTTCGGCGGTATATGGCGGGCGGCGGACTGCGGCGGAGGTCGCGATCACCTCGGGCTGCAACATGGCCTTCTTCATCGCGATGATGGCGCTGGCGCAGCGGGGCGATGCGGTGATGCTGCCGACGCCCTGGTACTTCAACCACCAGATGACGCTGAACATGCTCGGTATCGAGGCGCGGGCGCTGCCATGCCGCGCGCAGCAGGGCTTCGTGCCGGATGTAGAGGATGCGGCGGCGCTGATCGACGAGCGCGTGCGGGCGATCGTGCTGGTGACGCCGAACAACCCGACCGGCGCGATCTATCCGCCGGAGGTGATCGCGCGCTTCCATGCGCTGTGCCGGGACCGCGGGGTCTGGCTGGTGCTGGACGAGACCTATCGCGACTTCCTGCCGGCGGGGCAGGCACGCGCGCATGATCTTCTGGCTGGCGATGCGTGGCCGGAGAACCTCGTGCAGCTCTACAGTTTCTCGAAGTCCTTCGCGGTTCCCGGCTACCGGCTGGGCGCGCTGGGCGCACCGGCCTCGGCGATGCCGGAGATCGGGAAGGTGGTGGATTCCGTGCAGATCTGCGCCGGGCGCGTCGGGCAGGCGGCGCTGACCTGGGGGCTGCCGAACCTGGACGGCTGGCGGGCGGAGAAGCGGGCGGAGATGGGGGAGCGGGTGGAGGCGGTGCGCGCCGTCTTCTCGCGCCTGCCCGGATGGCGGCTGGAGGCTTCGGGCGCCTATTTCGCCTATGTGCGGCATCCCTTCGCCGGGCGCACGGCCTGGGACGTGGTGGAGGAGCTGGTGAACCGGCACGGGGTGATGTGCCTGCCGGGCCCCGCCTTCGCGGGGGAGGACGCGCATCTGCGGATCGCCTTCGCCAATGTGGATCTGGCGGGGATCGCGGTGATGGAGGAGCGGCTGCGGGCGGCGACGCCCTAGCCTAGCGCGCGGGGATGCGGCGCATCGCCGGGATGGTGGTGGCGCCGGCTTCGGACGCGCGGCGCGAGGCCTCGATGTCGATGCGCGGCGCGGCGGGGTCCAGGCGGAGCACGATCGGCTCGCGCGGCTCGGCATTCGGCGAAGCGGCGCGGTAGATCAGGCCGATGCGCGGCGTGGCGCCGTCCGGCGGAAGCATCCCGACGGCTTCGAGACCGAGGCAGGTCTCCGCCTCCCATTCGCCTTCGCCGATGGTGGGCAGGAGCGCGGCCGGCGCGCCGGGGCGCAGCAGCAGCAGGTGGCAGGGGCGCGGGCTGCTCGCGCGTTCCGGTACGGGGCCGCGGAGCGCGACGAGGGAACCGACGCGCTCGCGGCCGCGCAGGAGGAGCCAGGAGGCATCGCGCTGGATGCTGGCTGCGCGCTGCGGGGTGGTGGCGAGATGGGCGCCGGCGGCGGCGAGGCTGGGCTCGTCGATGGGCGCGAGCGTTTCGGCGCGTGCCGGGGTGGCGGCCAGGAGGGCGGCGAGGAGGATGGCGGCGGGGAGGGGCGTCGGGATCCTCACTGGGGCTTGTTCTCCACCATGGCCATGAGGGTTTCGAGCAGGTCCGCCTCCTCCGCCGGCTTGTCCTGCCGGAGGCGGGCGATGCGCGGGAAGCGCATGGCGACGCCGGAGCGGTGACGGGTGGAGAGCTGCGCGGCGTCGAAGATGACCTCCAGCACGAAGCTCTTCTCCACCTCGCGCACCGGGCCGAAGCGGCCGGTGGTGTGGTTGCGCACCCAGCGGTCCAGGAAGATCAGCTCCTGGTCGGTGAAGCCGGAATAGGCCTTGCCGACGGGGACGAGCTCGCGCATGCCGTCCTCGTTGGTGCGCCAGAGGCCGAAGGTGTAGTCGCTGTAGTAGGAGCTGCGCTTGCCGTGGCCGCGCTGCGCGTACATCAGCACGGCATCGACCGAGAGCGGGGCGCGCTTCCACTTCCACCACAGGCCCTTCACCCGCCCCGGCACATAGGCGCTGTCGGCGCGCTTGATCATCAGCCCTTCGATGGAGGCCTCGCGCGCGCTGTCGCGGAGCGCGGAGAGATGGTCCAGCTTCTCGAACGGGATCATCTCGGAGATGTCCATGCGCGCGGGGGCGTGGCGCGCGAACCAGGCTTCGAGGCGGGCGCGGCGTTCGGTGAGGGGGAGCGGGCGGAGGTCTTCCTCACCGTCGATCAGCAGGTCGTAGAGGCGCACGGCGACGGGGTAGTCGCGCATCAGCTTCGGGCCGATGACCTTGCGGTTCAGCCGCTGCTGCAGGTCGGAGAAGGGTGCGACCTGCTTTCCGTCGGGCCCGTCGCGGATGACGAGGAGCTCGCCATCCAGCACGCCGCGGAAGTCCATGGCCTCCGCGATCTCGGGGAAGGCGCCGGAGATGTCCTCCCCCGTGCGGGACCAGAGGCGGCGGCCGCCGGGCGCGCCGGTGAGCTGGACGCGGATGCCGTCCCATTTCCATTCGGCGCGCCAGTCCTGCGGGGCGTGCTCGATGGCGGCGATGTCGGCCTCGGCCTCCAGCGGATGGGCGAGCATCAGCGGGCGGAAGACGGGGGCGCCGGCGGCATCGGGGCGTGGGCCGGTGCCTTCGAGCCAGTGGAAGAGCGGGAGATAGGGCGGGGCGACGGCGTGCCACACCTCCTCGATCTCGCCGATCTCCTGGCCGGACCATTCGGCCAGCGCGGTCTTCGCCAGCCGTGCGGAAGCGCCGACGCGCAGGCCGCCGGTGACGAGCTTGATGAGGGCGAGGCGGCCGCCGGCATCCAGCGTGTCGAGCCAGCCCTCCATCAGCGCGGGCACCTCCGCGCGCGATGCGAGTTCAAGGCTTTCGACCACTTCGGACAGGGTGGGCGGGGGCGCGTTCACGCCCTGGCGCTCGGGCCAGATGAGGGCGACGGTTTCGGCGAAGTCGCCAACATAGTCATGCGACAGCGCGAGGAGCGTGGGATCGACGCGGCTGGCGACGAGGTCGCGGATGATGGCGGGCTTGGCGGCGGTGAAGGCGAGCTCGCCTGTCAGCGCGGCGAGGCCGACGCCGCGCTCGGGGTCGGGCTGCTCGGCGAACCAGCGGCGGATGAGCGCCACCTTTGCGTTGCGGCCGGGGGTGAAGACGAGGCGTTCCAGCAGGTCGGCGAAGGCCTGGACGCTCACGGGGCGGCCTCTTCCGCCGCGGGCTCGGGCGCGCCCTCGTCCTCCTCCTCGTCCCGCCCGACGAGATGGAGCGCGCGGCCGCGGATGCCCTTGAGGGAGAGGGCGTGGACGAGGGCGTCGTCGCGGCCATGGGTGACCCAGACCTCGGGCGCCCGGACATCGTCGATGGTTTGCAGCAGCTCGTCCCAGTCGGCGTGGTCGGAGACGATGAGGGGGAGTTCGACGCCACGCAGCTTGGCGCGCTGGCGGACGGTCATCCAGCCCGAGGCGGCGCAGGTGACGGGATCCGCCAGGCGGCGGGCCCAGGGTGTGGCCTCGGCGGAGGGGGGCGCGATGACGATCTCCCCGGCGAGGATGGGCGGGTGGCCGCGCTTCAGGCCCTTGGGCACGGGGCGGAGATCCCCGAGCGGGACGCCGAGCGATTCGTAGAGCGTGCAGAGCTTTTCCACCGCGCCGTGGAGATGGACGGGGCGGTCCCAGCCGGCCTCGCGCAGCAGGGCGATGATCCGCTGGGTCTTTCCCAGGGCATAGGCGCCGACGACATGCGCGCGTTCGGGGAAGAGGGCGACGCTGTCGAGCAGGCGGCGGATCTCGTGCGAATCCGGCGGGTGGCGGAAGACGGGGAGGGCGAAGGTGGCTTCGGTGACGAAGACGTCGCATTCCACCGGCACGAAGCCCGCGCAGGTCGGGTCGCGCCGGCGCTTGTAGTCGCCCGAGACGACGATCCGGCTGCCCTGCCATTCCAGCGCGACCTGGGCGGAGCCGAGGACGTGGCCGGCGGGGTGGAGGGTGATGCGGACGCCGTTGCGGGTGATGGATTCGCCATAGGCCAGGGGCTGCTGCTGGTCGCCGGCCCGGTCCTCGCCGAAGCGGGCGCGCATGATGGCCAACGTTTCCGGCGTGGCGAGGACGGCGGCATGGCCGGGGCGGGCGTGGTCGGCATGGCCGTGGCTGACCACGGCGCGGTCCACCGCGCGGGAGGGGTCCACATAGAAACCCCCCGGCTCGCAATAGAGGCCGAGGGGGGTGACCTTCATCCAGGTTTCGGGATGCGGGGCGGGCATGGGAAAGCCCTAGATTGGGCCGGGCCGCCCCGCTTCAAGCAGGCTTCTACTCCGCCGCCTCGGCGATCTCGAGCAGGGCGGCGCCATTCCGGCGTTCCCGCGCGATGGCGGTGTTGCCGCAGCGGACGTTGTCCAGCACGTCGCTGTCCGGGTTGGTGACCTGCAGCTTCGCCTGGACGCGGCAGGCGAGCTTGTCGTTGCCTGCGCCGTTCCAGCGGCGGATGGCATCCGCCCAGTTGCCGTAGGTCTCGTAGTGCTGGCGGAGGTAGCCGGCACCCCAGTCGGCCGAGCGCCAGGGGTCCAGCGGCCAGTCGGAGTTGCGGGCATGGACGCGGGCGTTCACCTGCACGCAGCCGGCCATGACGTAGGACCGGGCCGGGGCGGCGCGGTAGATGCGGCGGGCCTCCTCCGGCGTGTCGGGGTAGTAGGCGCGGCCGCCGATGTTCATGGCATGGGCGTGCAGGCCGGATTCCGCCAGCGAGATGGCGACCATCAGGCCTTCGGGGATGTTGTGAGCCAGTTCCGCCTGGCGGACGGCATCGAGGCAGGCGGCGCGCGGGCTGTCGAGATCGGTGCGGCGGAGGACGGCGGGACGGGCCCGGATGGTGGTGCCGGGGGACACCAGCGAGACCGGGCGGATGTTCTGCGGCAGCTGGGCCGGGGAAGGATTGGGCTGGGAAGCGAGTTCGGGCTCATCCGCCGTGGCGCAGCCGGCGGCCATGAAGCCGAGGCTGATCACGAGGGTCGAGGCGAGCGCGGCCCTGGCGACGCGGCTCTGGCGTCGTCGGGTCGGGCTTCCGGCTCGGGTCGGAGGGGCGCTCCGCGGCATCGCGCACGGGAACGCCGCGTTGGGCAGCCGGCCGGGGGGGGCCGACAGTCGGGGCGCGGACGTCATGTAGAAACCGCTACCAGCAAGGCGCAGGTCAGCGCAACCCAAAATGCCGCGGGGTTGGTCGCGGGGGTAAAAACGCGACGACGAAACGAAGGTTTCCGCCCCGGTGCCGCCACAATCTGCGGTTGACGTTTCGCCTGATGCACGGCCTCAAGTATAAATCATGAAGTTTATACTTAAGGAGAGGCGCGACGCGGCGGAGTTTGACTTGCGAATACAGTATTAGGCGAGTGCCCGCGCAAGGCGGCCGCGTGGGGGCTCGCGCGGGTGGGCACGTGCGGGCATGGAGTGCCGGGTGGGGTGGTGGGTGCCGGAGCGCGGGTGCGCGAACGCGGCCGGCCGAGCCGTCGAGGGGCGGATTCGCGCAAGCTGCTGATTTCGCGCCAAGCCGGAAGCGGAGATGTCGGCGCGGGAAGGCGGATATGGGATGACGACGCCGTCCGCCGGTTCAGGATGCCTGGGCACCCCGGGAACCACGCGGCACAGCGCCGTCTCCTCGTTTCCTTCCCCAAACCCGGCCCGTCTTTGACGGCGGCAGAACTCGTCTCGCATAGTCTTGTATAAGACACAAGACGCTTTGCCGGCTGCCGTTCATGCTCGCGAAACCGTTATCAGGGATGGAGTCGGGGGGCTGCGCCGGCCCGCTCTCGCGCTGCGGTGCCCCGGGATGGTAGAGTTGGATGGATCCCTCCAACCGTAGAAGCGCCCCTTGAACGAGATGCGTCGCCCCGACGCCCGACCCCTCTACGTGCAGGTCGAGGCGATCCTGAATGACCGGATCGTCTCGGGCGACTGGAAGTCGGGCCAGGCCCTTCCCGCCGAACCGGAGCTGGCCGCCGAGCTCGGCGTCTCGGCAGGAACGCTGCGCCGCGCGCTGGCGCGGCTGGAACAGCGCCACCTCATCGAGCGCCGGCAGGGGCGGGGCACCTATGTCACGCAGCAGACCAGTGAGCAGGCGCTGGGGCAGTTCTTCCGCGTGCGGAACCTGGCCGGGCGGCCGGTGGAGCCGGACACCTTCATCACCGGCGTCTCCACCGGCCCCGCGAGCGAGGAGGAGGCGGCTCGGCTGCGGTTAAGGCAGGGCGAGGCCGTGCACCGGATCGACCGGAGCCGGATCTTCGAGGGCGAGCCGCGGATCGCGGAGCGGATCACCCTTCCGGCGGCGCTCTTCCCCGGGCTCTCGCTGCCGCTGGCGCCCGCGCAGCTGGCGAGCGAGATCTATGTGCACTACCGCAACGCGCATGGGATCATCGTGGTGAAGTCCGAGGAGAATCTCTCGGCCACGGCGGCGACGGAGGCGGATGCGGCGGTGCTGAACTGCCCGGTGGGCACGCCGCTGCTTCTGATCGAGCGCGTGACCTTCGATGCGGCGGGGCGGGTGGTGGAGCTGCGCGTGTCCCGGCTGGATACGCGGGCGCATCGCTACGCCGTGGAGATCGCCTGAAGGCGAGAGGCGGCCCAGCGGGCGCTGTCGGCCACCACCGGGTCTTCGTCGTCCCGCAGGCGAAGCGCGACGGGTAGGAGGTTGGGGTCGCCGGAATTGCCGATGGCGTTCAGCACGTTCCGGACGAAGCGGTTGCGGCCGATGCGCTTGATGGGGGAGCCGGAGAAGTGGGCGCGGAAGGCGGCGTCGTCGAGTTCTGCGAGTTCGGCGAGGCGCGGTGCCACCAGGTCTTCCCGCGCGATCAGGCCGGGGATGGTGGTGGGGGTGGCGAAGCGGTTCCAGGGGCAGACGGCGAGGCAGTCGTCGCAGCCATAGATGCGGTTGCCCAGGCGCGGGCGCAGGTCTTCCGGGATGGGGCCACGGTGCTCGATGGTGAGGTAGGAGACGCAGCGGCGCGGGTCGAGCTGGTAGGGGGCGGGGAAGGCGTCGGTGGGGCAGGCGGTCTGGCAGCGGGTGCAGGAGCCGCAGCGGTCCGCATGGGGCGCGTCGGGTTCGAGGGCGAGGGTGGTGTAGACCTCGCCGAGGAAGAGCCAGGAGCCGTGGGAGCGCGAGACGAGGTTGGTGTGCTTGCCCTGCCAGCCGAGCCCTGCCTGTTGCGCGAGGGGCTTTTCCGAGACCGGGGCGGTGTCCACGAAGACCTTCACGCCCGGTGCTTCGGCCTGGGAGCCGGCGAAGCGCGCGACCATCCAGCGGGCCAGGGCCTTCAGGCGGGATTTGACGAGGTCGTGGTAGTCCCGGTGGCGCGCATAGACGCTGATCGTGCCGCGATCGGGCATTTGCAGGTAGGAGAGCGGGTCGTCCTCGGGCGCGTAGGAGAGGCCGAGGGAGATGACCGAGAGGGCTTCGGGCCAGAGGGCCTGGGGATGGGCGCGCTGTTCGGCGCGGGTTTCCATCCAGCCCATCTCGCCATGGAGGCCCTGGGCCAGGAAGTCCGCGAGGCGGTCGCGGACCTCCGGGCCAAGATCGGCGCGCGCGAAGCCAACCGCGTCGAAGCCCAGGCGCAGGGCTTCGTCGCGGATGGCGGCGCGCGCCCCTTCCGTCATCCGCGGCCGCGATAGGGCGGGACGCCCTGGTCGGGGATCCATGCGCCGGCGGGCGGGGCGCCGGTCTGCCAGAAGACGTCGATGGGGATGCCGCCGCGCGGGTACCAGTAGCCGCCGATGCGGAGCCAGGCCGGTTCCAGCAGCTCCACGAGGCGCTTGGCGATGTCGATGGTGCAGGCCTCGTGGAAGGCGCCGTGGTTGCGGAAGGAGGTGAGGTAGAGCTTCAGGCTCTTGCTCTCCACCAGCCATTCGCCCGGGATGTAGTCGATCACCAGATGCGCGAAATCGGGTTGCGCCGTAATGGGGCAGAGGCTGGTGAATTCGGGCGCGGTGAAGCGGGCGACGTAGTGCGTGCCGGGATGCGGGTTGGGGACGCGCTCCAGCACCGCCTCTTCCGGGCTGTTGGGCTGGGCGGTGCTGCGGCCGAGCATGGTCAGGCCGGAAACGTCGTGGCTCATGATGTCGTCTCCTCCGGCGAGGGCGGCTCGGGTGGCGGGGTGGTTTCCCACTTCGCCATGATCGCGGCGGCCTCGGCCTCGAAGCGACCCTCGAGGATGGCGGCGCGGAGGCGTGCCGTGAGGGTCTGATAATAGCGGATGTTGTGCCAGGTCAGCAGCATCGGGCCGAGCATTTCCTCGGCGCGGATGAGGTGCTGGATATAGGCGCGCGAATGCCGGGTGCAGGCGGGGCAATCGCATTCCGGGTCCAGCGTGGACGCATCGTCGGCGTGGCGCGCGTTGCGCATGTTCAGCACGCCGCGGCTGGTATAGGCGCGCCCGGTGCGGCCGGAGCGCGTGGGGATCACGCAGTCGAACATGTCCACGCCGCGCCCGACGGCGCCGATGATGTCGGAGGGTGTGCCGACGCCCATGAGGTAGCGCGGCTTGTCCTGCGGCAGCATGGGGACGGAGAAGTCGAGGGTGCGGAACATCTCCGCCTGGCCCTCGCCCACCGCGAGGCCACCGATGGCGTAGCCCTCGAAGCCGATCTCCGTCAGGGCCTTCGCGCTTTCGGCGCGCAGGTCCTCGAAGATGCTGCCCTGCTGGATGCCGAAGAGGCCGTAGCCCGGACGCGGCGTGAAGGCCTCGCGCGAGCGGGCGGCCCATTTCATCGAGAGGCGCATGCTCTTCGCCGCGACCTCATGCGTCGCCGGGAAGGGCGTGCATTCGTCGAAGCACATGGTCACGTCGGCATCGAGCAGGTGCTGGATCTCGATGCTGCGCTCGGGCGTGAGGCGGTGTTTGCTGCCGTCGATGTGGGATTGGAAGGTGACGCCATCCGCATCCATCTTCCGCAGCCCGGCCAGCGACATGACCTGGAATCCACCGGAATCCGTCAGGATGGGGCCGTGCCAGTCCATCAGCCTGTGCAGCCCGCCGAGGCGGCCGACGCGCTCGGCGCCCGGGCGGAGCATGAGGTGGTAGGTGTTGCCCAGCACCATGCGCGCGCCGGTGGAGCGCACGGCATCGGCTGTCATCGCCTTCACCGTGCCGGCGGTGCCGACGGGCATGAAGACGGGGGTCTGCACCTCCCCATGGGCCGTGTGCAGCGTGCCGGCGCGGGCGGCGCCGTCCTTCGCCTGAAGGGTGAAGTTCAGCGGGCCGTTCATGCCCCTGCCTCCCCGTCGTCGCGATCGATCAGGCAGGCATCGCCGTAGGAGTAGAAGCGGTAGCCGGCCGCGACGGCGTGGGCATAGGCCGCGCGCATCCGGTCGGTGCCGCCGAAGGCGCAGACGAGCATGAAGAGGGTGCTTTTCGGCAGGTGGAAGTTGGTGAGGAGGAGGTCGGCGCCGTGGAAGCGGTGGCCGGGCAGGAGGAAGATGTCGGTCAGGTCCCGGAAGGGACGGGTGGTGTTGTCCTCCCCCGTCGCGGTTTCCAGGAGGCGGAGCGCGGTGGTGCCGATGGCGACGACGCGGCCGCCGCGTGCGCGGGTCTCGTTGATGTCCGCCGCCGCCTCCTCCGTCACCTCGCCCCATTCGGCGTGCAGGCGCTGGGCGCGCGGGTCCTCGCCGCGCAGGGGCAGGAAGGTGCCGGCGCCGACATGCAGGGTTAGGGTGGTGCGGGCGACGCCGCGGGCCTCCAGCGCGGCCAGCAGTTCCGGGGTGAAGTGCAGGCTGGCGGTGGGTGCCGCGACCGCGCCGGGGATACGGGCGAAGATGGGCTGGTAGTCCTCGCGGTCCTCGGGCCTGGGGCCTTCGGGGCGGGCGATATAGGGGGGTAGGGGGATTTCGCCCGCCCTTTCCAGCGCGGCGGCCAGCGCCGCCTGGTCCGGGCCGAAATCGAGGCGGACGGCGCCGCCCTCCGGGTTCTCCACCACGCGGGGGGCGAGCTCGGAGGCGCCTTCGACGGAGAGGATGTCGCCGGCGCGCAGCTTTCGCGCGTTGCGGACCAGGGCGTGCCAGGTGCCGTCCGCTTCCTGGCGGTTCAGCATGATCTCGATTTTCGCCTCGCCACGCCGGGCGCGCAGGCGGGCGGGGATCACGCGGGTGTCGTTCACCACCATCAGGTCCCCGGGGCGGAGCAGGTCCGGCAAGGCGCGGATGGTCAGGTCCTGCCGGTCCTCCGCGATGCGCAGCAGGCGCGCGGAATCCCGGGGGCGGGCGGGGGACTGGGCGATCAGCGCCTCGGGGAGGTCGAAGGCGAAGTCGTTGGTGGAGAGGGGGCGGGGCAAGGGTTCGGGCCGATTCCGGGGGCGGGGGCGGGTAGCCCTTCCCGGGGCTCGGGGCAAGCGCGGCGGGGCCGCATGGGCCCGCCATCTCTCACGGGAAGGTCAAAATAGTTAATGAAGAATGATGTTGAAGGCGCGGCGGTAACGTCTCAGAAAAGAGATCGTTAGCGAATGGTGAACGATTCGTGCGCAACGGTTTCTTCCCTCTCCGGGCCGGGTTGGACGCTTCCGCGCTGGATGAGCTGCATGCGGCGGCGATGGCCTTCGACTGGTCGGGCCTGTTCGTCCCCATGGCGGCGCCCCACCCGGTGCTCGTGCCAGCACCGGGTGGGGCTTCCGGGCCTGCGCCGGATGCGCTGAACGACGCGCCGTTGCCCCTGGTGCCCGGGCTGGTCTCGGCCGGGCCGGCGCATGGCGAGCTGGTGCGGGGAGGGGATGCCGCGCCCCCCGTACCCGTATTGGACGCTGTGGTCGGTGCTGCGCCGGACCACCCGTCCGCGCCGGAGTCGCCCGTCGAGACGGCGCCTGTGCCCGCGCTTGTCGAGGCGGCGACCCCGGAGGACGGGACCCCGGAGGTGGCGGCGCCGGAGCCCCTCGCGCCCACCGTCATCCCGCCCGTGGCCGACCCCGCGCCTGTGCCGACTGCCCCGCCGGTGCCGCTGAACCTGCGGGGCGGGGCAGCGAGCGAGACGCTGGCGGGTGGCGAGGCCGGGGACACGATCTTCGGTGGCGGCGGCGCGGACCGCCTGCTCGGCGGCGGGGGTCGGGACGACATCACCGCGGGGGCGGGGGATGACACCATCCTCGGCGGGGAGGGGAACGACCTGATCCAGGCCGGAGATGGCCGCAACCGTGTCGAGGGCGGCGCGGGGCTGGACCTGATCGGCGCCGGCAGCGGGGACGACACCATCCTGGGCGGCGATGGCGACGACCTGATCGCCTCGGGCGGGGGCGCGGACTCGGTGGAAGGCGGAGCAGGGGACGACTTCATCCTGCTGGGCGATGGCGACGACCTTGGCGAGGGCGGCGACGGGGCGGACTACATCCTCGGCCAGGCCGGGCAGGACCGGCTTCTGGGCGGGGCGGGAGACGACATCCTCTCCGGCGGCGCGGGGGTGGATGCGGTGCTGGGCGGGGTGGGCGACGACCGCGTGGTGCACCGCTTCGCGGACCGGGAGATGGCGCCGGACATCCTCGTCGGCGGCGCAGGGAGGGACGTGCTGCAACTGGAGTTCGATGCGGGCTTCTGGGGCGATGCCGCGAACCGCGAGTCGGCGGCCGCGCTCGCGCGCTGGGTCGCCTCCGGGCCCGGCGAGGCGCTGGCCCTTGTGGATGAATGGCTCGGCGTCGCCATCTCGGGCTTCGAGGCGGTGCAGGTGCTGGTGGACGGGGTGGAGGCGCCGGCCTCGGACTGGCTGTTCTAGCCGCGCGATGCCGGGCGGCGATTTCGCGGTGGCGTGATCCGCTCTACACCCCTTCCTGCAACTTTGGGGAATGGACGGCGGGCATGCCGGTGAACACGGATCGCTTCCTCGCGGATCTGAAGACGCTGCGGCGCTTCGGCGCCTTCAAGACCGGGGTGCACCGCCCGACCTTCTCGCCCCAGGACATGGAGGCGCGGCACTGGTTCGTCTCCCGCCTGCGGGAGGAGGGGCTGCAGGCCGAGATCGACGGGATCGGCAACATCCTCGGGCGCAGCCCGAAGCCCGGGCCGCATCTGCTGGCCGGCAGCCATCTGGAGAGCCAGAACGAGGCGGGGTGGCTGGACGGGGCGCTGGGCTGCGTCGCGGCGCTGCATCTCGCCGCCTCCGGCCTGCCGGTGGATGTCGCCGTCTTCTCGGATGAGGAGGGGCATTATGGCAGCTTCATCGGCAGCCGCTCCTTCACGGGCATCCTGGAGGAGTCCGAAATCGACGCGCTGGCCAACAAGTACCATGGCAAGCCGCTGCGCGAGGCGCTGCGCGAGGCGGGGCTGGAGGGGCGGCCGCGCTTCGGGGTGGAGCCCGGGCGCTACAAGGCCTTCCTGGAGATGCATATCGAGCAGGGGCGGCAGCTCGAGGGCCAGGGGCTGCAGATCGGCGTGGTGACGGGCATCGTGGCGATCTGGCAGTGGAAGATCACGATCGAGGGGCAGCAGAACCACGCCGGCACCACCACCATGGCCGAGCGGCGCGATGCCGGCATGGCGGCGGTGCGGCTGCTGGCGATGATCGACGAGGAATTCCCGCGCCACTGCGCCGAACGCACGGTGTGGACTGCCGGGCGGATCGCGCTGAGCCCTGGCGCGCCTTCCATCATTCCGGGCCGCGCCGAGATCCTCTTCCAGTACCGCGACGTGGATATCGAGGTGCTGCGGCGGCTGGAGGTGGTGCTGCGGCGCTGCGTGGCCGAGAGCAACCGGCGGGAGCGCTGCACCGCCACGCTGGAGGCCATGTCCCTCTCCACCCCCGCCGTGAGCGACCCCGCGCTGCAGGATGCGCTGGCGGATGCGGCGGAGGCGCTGGCGCCGGGCAAGTGGCAGCGCATGCCCTCCGGCGCGGGGCATGACGCGCAGTACCTGGCGCGGGTGATGCCGGCGGCGATGCTCTTCGTGCCCTCGATCAACGGGATCAGCCATCACTGGACCGAGGATACGAAGGACGAGGACCTGGCGATGGGGATGCGGGTGTTGGCGGAAGGGGCGCGGCGCGTTCTGGAGGGCTAGGGCGGCGGGCCCGGAGGAAGGGGGCTGCCTCCGGGCGCCCCGTCCCCGGGCCGCTATCCCTCCGCGAGCAGGCCCGCGAGGTCCAGGCGGCGCGTGAACATGGCCAGCGAGCCGTCGGCGTTGCGGGGCCAGGCTTCCGGCGGGCGGTCCACATAGAGTTCCACCCCGTTATGGTCGGGGTCGTGCAGGTAGATGGCCTCGGAGACGCCGTGGTCGGAGGCGCCGTCCAGCTTGATGCCGGCCGCGAGCACCGCCTTCACCGCGCGGGCGAGGGAGGCGCGGTCGGGGTAGAGCAGGGCGACATGGAACAGCCCCGTGGTGCCGCGCGGCGGGGGAGGGCCGCCCGCGCTGTCCCAGGTGTTGAGCGCGATGTGGTGGTGGTAGCCGCCGGCGGAGAGGAAGACGGCGCCGGGATAGCGGGCCGTTTCCTCCAGCCCGATCACGTCCCGCCAGAAGGCGAGGGCGCGGTCGAGATCCGACACCTTCAGATGGGTGTGGCCGATGCGCAGCCCGGCGGGCGCGGTCACGGGCGCGGTCACGGGCTGGGGGAGGGGCGCGGGGTGGGTGTCGGGCATGGGGTGATCCTTCCGCCCCCAATCTGGTCCCGCCCCGGCCAGGTATCCAATCGCCCTGGCGAATGGGCGGCATGGATGCGGCTGATCGGGCAACGGGGCGGGTGGCAGCCGCGTTCATGGCGGCACCCTCAGCCCGGAGAATGACATGCCCCAGGATTCCGATGGCGGCGCGAGCCGGCGTGGCCTCTTGCGTGCCGGGGGCCTGACCGCGGCCGGGCTGGCCCTGGGCGGGGCCGGGGCCCCTGGATATCCGCCGCCGACCGGGACCGATCTGGGCGGGGTGAGCGAGGGGCGGGTGCTCTTCCCGAACTGGCGGGGCGAGGCGGAGCCGCCGCCGGCGGCCGCGCCGAACCCGGTGCCGCCCGGCGAGCGGATCGGCTACGCCATCATCGGCCTGGGCCGGATCAGCGTGGAGGAGATGCTGCCGGCGCTGGGCGAGGCCAAGGGCTCGCGCGCCGTGGCGCTGGTCAGCGGCAGCCCGGAGAAGGCGCGCGTGGTGGCACGGCGCTATGGCATTCCGCAGGAGGCCATCCATTCCTACGAGGAAATGGAGCGGCTGCGGGACAACCCGGCCGTGCAGGCCGTCTATATCGCCCTGCCCAACGCGCAGCACCGCGAATACACGGAGCGCGCGGCCGCCATCGGCAAGCATGTTCTCTGCGAGAAGCCGATGGCGACCACGCCCGAGGACGCGGCGGCGATGGTGGCCGCCTGCGAGCGCGCGCGGGTGAAGCTGATGATCGCCTATCGCTGCCAGTACGAGCCGAACAACCGCGAGGCGATCCGCATGGTTCGCAGCGGGGAGCTGGGCAAGCTGCGCTTCATCGAGGCAACCAACGTGCAGTCCTCCGGCACGGCGCCGCAATGGCGGTTCAGCAAGGCGCTGGCGGGGGGCGGGGCCTTGCCGGATATCGGCCTCTACTGTCTGAACGCCACCCGCTACATCACGGGCGAGGAGCCGGTGGATGTCTTCGCGCGGCAGTATTCGCCGCCGGGCGATGCGCGCTGGAAGGAGATCGAGGAGAGTGTGGCCTTCACGCTGCGCTTCCCCTCGGGCGTGATGGCGAATTGCCTCTGCGGCTACGACGCCTTCAACGACAAGACGATGCGGCTGCATTTCGAGCGCGGCACGATCGAGATGCCCAATGCCTTCGCCTATACGGGGCAGCAATTCTACATCGCGCGCCGCGAGGGCGATGTCGCGGGGCGGCTCCAGAAGCGGATCGAGGAGAAGAACCAGTTCGCGCTGGAGATCGACCACTTCTCCGACTGCATCCGCGCCGACCGGCGGCCCCATACGCCGGGCGAGGAGGGGGCGCAGGACCAGGCGCTGATGGCGGCGATCTACCGCTCCGCCGCAGAGGGGCGCCCGGTGGAGCTGCCCCGGCCGCCCGGCCCGACGCGGGGGCCGGAGCCGGCCGGGCAGGGGTAGCGGCGGCTTGACGCGGCGCGTGCCGGGCGGGCAGAAGGCGCCGCCCGGCGGGCCAGTCCGCGCCGGCCGCAAGCGTTAGCGTCATCCAACGCGCCCACGGGCCCCCGGGCCCCGAAAGAGGCGCCTTGCGCATGAATCCTCCCCCCGTTCCGACACGCCGCCTTCTGCCCTTCGTGGCGATCGTCCTCACCGGCTTCCTCGCCATCGCGATGCCGCTGCCGGTGTTCTCGCTCCGCGTGCATGACGAGCTCGGCTTCAGCCTTGTCACCGCGGGGTGGGTGGTCGGGATCCAGTCCCTGGCCACCATCCTCACCCGGCAATGGGCGGGGTCCTTCATCGATGCGCGCGGGCCGAAGACGGCGGCGCTCATCGGGCTTCCACTCGCCGCGCTGTCCGGCGTGCTCCTCCTGCTCTCGACCCTGCTGGCCGATCCCAGCCATTCCCTCGCGGTGCTCCTGGTCGGTCGGCTGGTGATGGGGCCGGCGGAAAGCCTGTTCCTCACCGCCGCGATGAGCTGGGGCATCCTGACCCTCGGGCCGCATCGCACGGGGGTGGTGATGACCTGGCAGGGGATCGCCATGTTCGTGGCGCTCGGGGCCGGGGCGCCGCTGGGCCTGCTGCTGATGCAGCGGGCGGGCTTCGCGGGGGTGGCGGTGGCGGCCATTCTGCTCCCGCTCATCGGCCTTCTCATCGCCCTGAGCCGGCCGGCCATGGCGCCGCACCAGGCGCGGGGGCGGCGGGCCTCCTTCCTGGGCGTCATCGGCCTGGTCTGGCGCCAGGGGGCGGTGCTCTGCCTCGGCACGGCGCCCCAGGCGGTGCTGGGCAGCTTTGTCGCCCTCTACTTCGCCAGCCGGGGCTGGGAAGGGGCGGGGCTTTCCCTGACCGGATTCGGAATCGGCTTCATCCTGATGCGCGCCTTCTTCTCCCACCTGCCGGACCGGCTCGGTGGCCGGCGCGTTGCGGGCGGGTCCCTGCTGCTGGAGGCGGTGGGGCAGCTGCTGCTCTGGCAGGCCCCGAACGCCTCGCTGGCCCTGCTCGGGGCCACGCTCACCGGGGCGGGCTTCTCGCTCATCTTCCCCGCCATGGGGGTGGAAGCGGTGCGGCGGGTGCCGGAGGGCAGCCGGGCGCTGGCCATCGCCAGCTTTAGCGCCTTCCTGGACGTGGCGGTGGGGCTCTCCGGGCCACTGGCCGGGCTGATCGTGGGCCTCGGCGGCTACCCGGCCGTGTTCCTGGCCGGGGCTATCGGGTGCCTGGGCGGGGTGCTGCTGCTTCTGGGGCGGGACCGGCCGGTGGGCGGGGCTTGAGCTGACGGTCTGTCCCGGGGAGAGGAAGAAGGAATTCTTCCTCTCCCGGACCCCTCACCATCATCTTTTTCTTCAAGTTGGATTCACTCGGCTGACGGTGCGCCTCGGGTCGATGACCCGAGGCGACCGCAACGGCAGGAAGGGCACCCTCAACCAGAGATCCCCTCGATCAAGGGTATCCACGGCAGTCAGACGGGGTTCCAAGGGCCTCAGGCCCTTGGCGGGGGGAGGGCGGAGCCCTCCGAGTGGCGCGGGAAGAAGCGGGCACAAAAAAAGGGCGGTGGATTGCTCCACCGCCCCAGGGCGTGTTGCCCGGCCTTACGAGCTGACGGCCAGGCGCCGCTCGACGATTTGCTGCTTCATGTTCTTCTGCAGCTTCTCGAAGGCGCGGACCTCGATCTGGCGCACGCGCTCGCGCGAGATGTTGTACTGCTGCGACAGCTCCTCGAGCGTGGTCGGCTCGTCCTTGAGCCGGCGCTCGATCAGGATGTGGCGCTCGCGGTCGTTGAGGGTGCTGAGGGCGCCGTTGAGCAGGTCGCGGCGGTTGGACATGTCCTCCCGCTCGGCGAGCTCCTCTTCCTGGCTCTCGCTGTCGTCCACCAGCCAGTCCTGCCACTCACCCTCGCTATCGGCGCGGATGGGGGAGTTCAGGCTGTTGTCGGGGCTGGCGAGGCGCCGGTTCATCGACACCACGTCCTGCTCCGGCACCTGCAGCACCCGGGCAATCTTCTCGACCTGCTCGGGCTTCAGGTCGCCCTCCTCGAGGGCGGCCATCTGGCCCTTCAGGCGGCGCAGGTTGAAGAACAGCTTCTTCTGCGCGGCGGTGGTGCCCATCTTCACCAGCGACCAGGAGTGCAGGATGTATTCCTGGATCGCGGCGCGGATCCACCACATGGCGTAGGTGGCGAGGCGGAAGCCGCGGTCCGGGTCGAACCGCTTCACCGCCTGCATCATGCCCACATTGCCCTCGGAGATCAGCTCACCGACCGGCAGGCCGTAGCCGCGGTAGCCCATGGCGATCTTGGCGACGAGGCGGAGGTGGGAGGTGACCAGCTTGTGGGCGGCCCCTTCGTCGTGGTTGTCGCGCCAGCGCTTGGCGAGGGAGAGCTCCTCCTCCGGCGCGAGCATGGGGAACTTGCGGATCTCCTGCAGGTAGCGGGAGAGATTGCCCTCAGGGGCAATGGGGATCATCGAAGTGGAAGCCATGAACGCATCTGCCTCCTGAGCCGGCCGGGCTGCCCCCGGTAGAGATGGCGGGCGCACGGGCGGTCTAATCGTTGGTACGGAGGATCCGCACCTCATCTTCGCGTGCTGGGCCCTGAGCCCTCTAGAACGCCTGTGACCCCTCAGGTTTTCCCGCGATGTTTCGCGGGAGCGAAAGGAGCTTGGCAGGCTTTCCTTACGGACCCCTTTCGAGGCACCCGGCCGCTGAAGCTGACCCGCTTGTAATCTATTCCCGCCCTGTTCGCAAGAAAAAACCCGACTGATACAGTCTGGTTACCTGGCGCGGGGGTGCAGCCCTGGCCTGCTCGCCGGTCATGCGGGGCTGCCCGCGCGCGGTGGTCAGGCGGCGGCGTCGAGGGTGGCGATTAGGGCCGCCATGTCCGGCGGGAGGGGCGACGAGAAGGAGAGGGGCTCGCCGGTGACGGGGTGGCGGAAGCCGAGGGACTGGGCGTGGAGCGCCTGGCGGGGGAAGGCCAGCAGGGCCTCCCGTGCCGCTTCGGGCAGGCCGCGGGCGGCGGCGGGGGTGCGGCGGAGATAGACGGGGTCGCCCACCAGAGGGTGCCCGATATGGGCCATGTGGACGCGGATCTGGTGGGTGCGGCCGGTCGAGAGGCGGCAGCGGACCAGGGCGCAGGCCGCCCCCCAGGCGCGTTCCGTGGCGTAGTGGGTGAGGGCGTTCTTGCCGCCGCGGTCGACCACGGCCATGCGCTTGCGGTCCGCCGGGTGCCGGCCGATCGGGGCTTCCACGCTGCCGGAGATGGGGGAGGGGGTGCCCCAGGTGAGGGCGAGGTAGCTGCGCTCCAGGTCGCGTTCGGCGAAGGCGGTGGAGAGGGCGTGGTGTGCCGGCTCGGACTTGGCGACGACCATCACCCCGCTCGTGTCCTTGTCCAGCCGGTGGACGATGCCGGGGCGCTTCTCCCCCCCGATTCCCGAGAGCTCCTCCCCCGCATGGGCGAGGATGGCGTTGACCAGCGTGCCGTCCGGGTTGCCGGGGGCGGGGTGGACGACGAGGCCGGCGGGCTTGTCGAGCACGATGAGGTGCCGGTCCTCGAAGAGGATGGTCAGGTCCATGGCCTGGGGCTGGGGGGTGGCGGCCTCGGGCGGGGGGACGGCGAGGGTGTAGCGCAGCCCGGGCCGGAGCGATTCGGAGGGGTCGGTGGTGGTCACGCCACCCCGCGCCGCGTGCCCGGCTTCGACCAGCGCCTTGACGCGGGAGCGCGAGAGACCGCCCATGCCGGCGAAGGCCCGGTCCAGCCTGTCCCCCGCCTGTTCGGCGGTGGCGGTGAATTCCAGGGTGCCGGGCAGGCTTTCGGAGGGTTCGGTGCGCGCGCTCAAGATTCTCGTCGTCGGTATGGGGGTGCTGATCGTCGCCGCCAGCGTGGCGCTGGTTGTGATGATCGTGCAGCGCGCCGGCAAGGCCATTCCGGCCGCGCCCTCCGGCCCGCCGGTGGAGATGTCCCTCGGCCAGCCGGCCGGAAGCCGCATCGCCGGCATCGCGCCGGGCTTCGAGGGGCGGGTGGCCGTGTGGGTGCAGCGCCCGGATGGCGAGCGGCTCGTGATCCTCGACACGCGGAACGGCCGGGCGCTGGGCGAGATCCGGCTGGGCGATTGATCAGGGGCGACCGAGGGCGTGGCGCATCGCTAGGCTTCCCTGCCGGAGAAGACCTGCGCGGCCTGCGCCCGCCCCTTCGCCTGGCGGCGGAAATGGGCGCGGGACTGGGAGGCGGTGCGCTTCTGCTCCGCCGCCTGCCGGGAGGGGCGGCACCCACTTGCGAGCCCGCTGGCGAAGCCTCTGGCGAAAAAGAATTCGGAAAAAGCGCCGGACCCCGCTTGATCACCCCCCGCATGGCGGATAGAAGCCGCCTCCACCGACGGCCACAACGTCCCCATCGTCTAGAGGCCTAGGACACCGCCCTCTCACGGCGGTAACAGGGGTTCGAATCCCCTTGGGGACGCCATCGGGCGTTGGCGGGCGCAGGCCTTGCCAGCCTTCCGATGCGGGTCGGGCCGCCTTCGGGCATATCTCCTCCATTCTTCCTATCTGTGAGCGGCTGGCGTCGCGGCCTGTCCGGGTGCCATGATGATGACTCGCCCGTCCACCCAGCCCTCCGCTTCCGCTCCTGAAATCGTCGTGGAGCGTCGAGGTCCCGGAGCGGCCGGCTGGGGCTGGCGGCTGACGCGGGACGACCAGCCTTTCAAGAGCGGGCCGGGCGGGTTCCGCAGCGCGGAGGACGCCTATGCGGCGGCGCTGGCGCATCTCGGGCGTGGGCCGCGGAACCGCTAGCCGGGGCCGGGCGGCGGCGCGGCGGGCCGGGGCTGGCCCCGTGGCCGGCGCTGCCCTGGATCACAGGATTGGGGAAGGGTCTGGCGCCGGGCCGCGGAAGGCGGCACACGAGCCCGACCACACCGGAAGGATGCTGATTTGAGAAAGCCGAACTACAGCCAGGACCGCGCGCAGCGGGAACGGGACAAGGCCGCGAAGGCCCAGGCCAAGGCCCAGAAGAAGCTGGACCAGAAGGCGGCCGAGGAGAACGCCGCCGGGTCCGGGCGGCCCGAGGGCGAGCCCGCGGATGCGGAGGACGCGCCCCGGTAGGCGGCGCCCAGGCGCCCCGGCAGCCGGCGCCGTAAGCGCGGCGAGTTGATCGCGGGGCGCGCGAGACCTGCCCGGGCGACGGTTGCGGAAGATCGCCGGCTGCGCTTCCTGGGCCTGTTTGCTGAAGAACCAGGGCCAGGAGAGAGCATGACCCCGAGCCGATGGCTGCGATGGCCCCTGGCCAGCCACCCTCTCCTGCTGGTCGCCCTGGCGGGGCTGGCCCTGCCGGGCTGCTCCGAGCTGCTGGCCGAAGGCAGTGCGGCCGGCGCTGGGCTGGGCGGCGCTGCCATCGCCGATGCGGTGGGCGCCGGGGCCACTACCACCACCGGCATAGGGCTGGGCGTGCAGGCCGGGGTGCGGGCGGGGCTGCATTATGCCCAGCGGCGCGCCCATGCGGCGGCGCAGGACCGTGTGGCCGCCGCGGCGGGCCCGCTGCCCGTGGGCGGCGTGGCCGGCTGGGCCATTGCCCATGACGTGCCGATCGAGCCGGATGAGCGCGGCCAGGTGACGGTGGTCCGGGTGATCGAGGCCGGGCCGATCCACTGCAAGGAGATCATCTTCTCGGTCGATGCGACGACGCGGCCGGAGGAGGCGCCGAGGCGCGGCTTCTACACCGCCTATGTCTGCCGCGACGGGCAGGCCTGGCGCTGGGCCTCGGCCGAGCCGGCGACGGAGCGCTGGGGCAGCCTGCAATGAGCCGGGCACTGGCCCTGCTGCTGCTGCTCCCCCTGGCCGGGTGCGGCGTGGCGGCCGATGTGACGGGGGCCGTGGCCGGAATCGCGGCCGGCACGGCCACGGGCAATCCGGCGGCGGGCTTCGCCATCGCGGTGGGCACCCGGGCGGGTGTGCAGGCCGGGCTGAACTGGGCCGTGCGCGTCCGGGCGCGGGGCGAGCAGGATGCGGTGGCCGAGGCGATCGGCGGCCTTGCGCCGGGCGAGGTGCGCCGCTGGCGGATCGAGCATGACATCCCCATCGGCAACGAGGAGGGGGAGGTGCGGCTGGTGCGGGAGATGGTGACGCCGCTCGCCACCTGCCGGGAGGCGCTGTTCTCCGTCTCCGATGGCGACTGGTTCGTCACCACCGCCTGCCGCCAGGACGGGCGCTGGAAATGGGCGGCGGCGGAGCCCGCCGTGCCGCGCTGGGGCGCGCTGCAGTAGGGCGCTGGCGGGCGCCCCGGTCAGCCCTTCTCCTCCGCGCGGGGGAGCGGCGCGTGGGCGGGGATCGCGGGGGCCTGCCCCTTCTCTTCCGGCAATCCGGCTTCCGGCGGTGATGCTCCCGCGCCGGGCGGGGCGCCGGGGGGCGGCGCGGCCGGTGTGAGCCCGGCGAATTCAGGGCTGAGCTCGTGCAGGAAGCAGGCGGGGGAGGCGTATTCCGCCGGCTCCTCCTCGTCGGGATCCGTCATCGCTCGTCCCTTTCCCAGGTTGCGGCCGCTGGCTGAACATCGGGCTGCGCCTGGGCGGAGTTGCATGGCCCGGCTCGGCTGGCTCCGGCGGCTTGCCGACGGGGCGCGTGCCGGAGGGCGGAGGTAAGTGTCACGAAACCATGCATGAAGCGCGATTCATCTTTCGTTAAGCGCTGCGCCCAGTCACGCCATGTCTGGGATGATGTACATGCCTGCGATCAATTCAGAGCTCCTCTGGACCAAGGACAGCTCGGGATCCACCGCGGGAAGCGCGGAGGTCGTGGCCTATGACGCGCAGCGCGGCCTCGTGCTCGTGCTCGGGCCCACGGGGGTCGAGGCGCTGGACATCGCCGACGGCACGCTGCGCTTCAGCCTCGCCGCCGCGGATCTCGGCAGCCTGGGCACGGGGAACAGCGTCGCCGTGCAGGGCGACATCATGGCGGTCGCCTATGACAATGCCGAGGATGGTGGCAACGGCGTCATCGCCTTCTATCGCCTGGCCGCCGATGGCAGCGGCGCCGAGCTGATCCGCCAGGTCGAGGTCGGCGCCGTGCCGGACATGCTGACCTTCACTCCCGATGGCAGCCGCCTCCTTGTCGCGATCGAGGGCGAGCCGAACGACGATTACGGCGTGAATGCCTCGGGCGACCCGGTGGGCGGCGTTGCGGTGATCGACGTGGCGACGGGTGCCAGCACCTTCCTCGGCTTCGGCGGCTTCGACACCGAGGCGTTGCGCGCGGCCGGGGTGCGGATCACGGGCGTCGAGGGCGTCACCGCCGCGACCGATCTGGAGCCGGAATACATCGCGCTCTCGGCCGATGGCGGCATGGCCTACATCACGCTGCAGGAGAACAACGCCATTGCGGTGCTGGACCTGGAGACGCTGACCTATGAGGGCGTCTACGGGCTGGGTACCAAGGATCATTCGGCCGAGGGCAACGGTCTCGACATCTCCGACCGGGATGGCGGGGTAAACATCGTGAATGCCCCGCTGAGCGGCCTCTACATGCCGGACGGGATCGCGACTTTCGAGTATGAGGGCGCCACCTATCTCGTCACCGCCAATGAGGGCGATGCCTCGGAATGGGGCGACTACGACGACGTGGCCCGGGTGAAGGACCTGAATCTCGACGAGGCGAGCTTCGGCGGGGCGGAAGCGGTGGCCGCGCTGAAGGCCGATGCGGTGCTGGGCCGGCTCGAGGTCTCCGCCGTGGACGGTGACACGGATGGGGACGGCGACATTGACGTCCTGCACTCGATGGGCGGGCGGAGCTTCTCGATCTGGCAGGTGACGGAGAACGGGCTGGAGCAGACCTTCGACTCCGGCGACATGATCGAGCGCATGCTGGCCGAGGCCCGGCCGGACCTGTTCGACGACAACCGCTCGGACAGCAAGGGGCCTGAGCCGGAGAGCATCACCCTCGGCACCATCGACGGCCAGCTCTACGCCTTCGTCGCGCTGGAGCGGGCCGATTCCGTGATGGCCTTCGCCATCACCTCTCCCACCAGCGCCGAATATGCCGGTCTCATCGAGACGGATGACGCGCCGGAGGTGATCCATGTGGTTTCGGCCGGGGATGGGCCGGATGGCGTGGACGGGCCGCTCCTGATCTCGCCGAACGAGGGCTCCGGCCTGACCACCGTGCATGAGCTGGAGGTCGAGGCGCCGTCCTCGGGCCACTTCACGCTGCAGATCCTGCACGCCTCCGACTTCGAGGCGGGGCTGGCGGCCACCACCCGCGCGAGCCAGTTCGCCGCCATCGTCGACAGGCTCGAGGACAGCGTCGCCAACAGCATCACCCTCTCCTCGGGTGACAACTTCATCCCGAGCCCCTTCGGCGCGGCGGGGACCGACCCCACCGTCCGCGACGAGATGATCGACCTTTATGCCTGGCTGCTCGGCGTTCCGGCGAGCGAGCTGAGCGGGCTTTCGCTCAGCCAGGGTGGCATCGACATCGCCATCATGAACGCGCTCGGCGTGCAGGCCAGCACCATCGGCAACCACGAGTTCGACTACGGCTCGAACGCGCTGGCGGCGGCGATCGACTTCGCGAAGGGGAGCGGCACGACGAGCGGGGCGATCACCTCGATTGGTGCGCTGTTCCCCTATCTCTCGGCCAATCTGGACTTCAGCGACGACAGCGCGATGAAGGCGCTGTTCACCGAGCTGCTGCGCGACGCGGCGAGCTACGCCACGACGGCCGGGGACCTGGCCACGCCGGGCGGCCTGGCGGCCGAGGCCGCGGACCAGCAGGTCGCGCCCTGGACCACGATCACCGAGGGTGGCGAGACCATCGGGGTGCTGGGCGTCACGACGCAGCTCCTGGCCTCCATCTCCTCCGTGGGTGGCGTGGCGGTGAAGGACCCCGCGGGCGATGGCGGGGTGGACAACACTGATGAGCTGGCCGCCATCCTGCAGCCGCTGATCGACCAGATGACGGCGCAGGGCCTGGACAAGATTATCCTGCTCAGCCACCTGCAGCAGTACCAGCTGGAGCTCGACCTGGCCGGCAAGCTGAGTGGCGTGGACGTGATCGTCGCCGGCGGCAGCCATGCCGTCTTTGCCGACGGGAACGAGCCGCTGCAGCCCGGCGACGCCGCCGCCCAGACCTATCCGGTGATCGTGACAGGCGCCAACGGCAAGCCGGTGGCCGTGGTGAACACGGGCAGCGAGTACTCCTATGTCGGGCGCCTCGTCGTCACCTTCGACGAGAATGGCGACATCGTCCCCGACAGCATCGACCCCGGCCTCTCCGGCCCCGTGGTGGTGAACGAGGACACCGTCGCCGACCTGTGGGGCAATGAGGACGCCTATGCGGAGGGCACGCGCGGCGGCGAGGTGAAGGACGTGACGGATGCCGTCTCGGCCGTGATCACCCAGAAGGACGGCAACGTCCTGGGCTTCACCGACGTGTATCTGGAGGGCCGCCGCGCCGAGGTGCGCACGGAGGAGACCAATCTCGGCAACCTCTCGGCCGATGCGAACCTCTTCGTCGCGAAGCAGGTGGATGCGGCCGTGACCGTGTCCATCAAGAATGGCGGGGGCATCCGGGCCGAGATCGGCGCCATCGGCACCGGCGCGGAGGCGGGCGAGCTGCCGCCGCAAGGCAACCCGGCTGCGGGCAAGCCGGCCGGCGCGGTGAGCCAGCTCGACATCGAGAACTCGCTGCGCTTCAACAACGCGCTGTCCATCGTGACCGTCTCGGCCGAGGAGCTGGTGCGGATCTTCGAGCATGCGGTGGCCGGCGTCGCGCCGGGCGCCACGCCGGGCTCGTTCGGCCAGATCGGCGGCGTTTCCTTCAGCTATGACGCGACGGCGCCCTCGCAAGTCCTGAATGCGGATGGCAGCGTGCAGCGGGCCGGGCAGCGGGTGCAGAACTTGGTCATCCTCGGCGAGGACGGCGCGGTGCTGGACACCATCATGCGCGACGGCGAGCTGGTGGGCGATGCGGCCCGTGCCATCCGGATGGTCACGCTGAGCTTCCTGGCGGATGGCGGCGACGGCTATCCGATCGGCCTCTATGCCGAGGACCGGGTGGACCTGCTGAACAACTCCCTTCTCTCCGACGGCGCCTCGGGCTTCGCCGCCAAGGGAAGCGAGCAGGACGCGCTGGCCGAGTATCTGAAGGCCGTGCATGGGACGGCGGAGGCCGCCTATGACGAGGCCGATGGCGGACAGGCCGGCGACGAGCGCATCCAGAACGTCGCGGTGCGCGAGGATACGGTGCTAGGGAGCCCGCAGCAGGGCACCGAAGGCGCCGACCGCCTGCTGGGCGATGGTGGGCGCGACGCGCTCCATGGCCTCGGCGGCGACGACCGTCTCCTCGGGGGTGCCGGCAGCGACCAGATGTTCGGCGGCCTGGGCGATGACGGCTACATGGTGGACGATGCCGGGGACGTGGTGGTGGAGCTGGCCGGCGAGGGCTACGACCGGGTGACGGCGCGGATCGACTACGTGCTGGGCGCGAATGTCGAGAAGCTGATGCTGGAGGGCGCGGCGGTTTCGGGCACGGGCAATGCGCTCGACAACCGCATCCTCGGCACCGACGGGGCGAACATCCTCTCCGGGCTGGATGGCGAGGACGCGCTGGTCGGGAATGGCGGGAACGACCAGCTGCTGGGCGGTGCCGGCGACGACCGGCTGGTCGGCGGCGCGGGCGCGGACAGCATGGCCGGCGGGCTCGGTGA
>NZ_FQZF01000071.1 GCF_900141905.1 Muricoccus roseus
GCCCCCAGCTCGGCCGCCCGGTTCCGGGTGTAGTAGTCCCCCATCGCCACGGCTTCGGGCGAGAGGGTTTCTTCCATCAGGTGGTCTGCCATCGCCCGCGCACCGCCAGGGGTGACGGTGGCCGCGCCCTTGCGGAAGGTCAGCACCGGCCGGGCCTGCTACTGACGCGACGGCGGCCCCGGCCGCCGGCCGGCGTGGCGCTCGTCGTCCTGGGCATCCTCGACCGGCCCACCGTCGGCCGCAGCCTCGATGCGGTGCAGGATTCCAGTCTGCTCGTCGAGGCGTTCCACGATCTGCGTCAGCAAGCCCGGCAGCGGGCTCTCGCCGGCTTCCTCGGTCGCCGCCTCAAGGATGGCTTGCAGCATTTCGGTGTGGGTGGCCTGTGTCTCCACCATCATCCGCAGCCCTTGGGTCAGCGTCTCAACGGTGTCCCGGAGGCGGGCCAGCTCGGCGGTGATGGCGTCTGACATGGCGGCTTCCTCGGCGTCGGGTGGTCGGGCGCCAATGAACCATCTCCGCTGGGGATGAGACCAGCACCTTCTAGGGTGCATTGGTCTGTAGAAGACTTCTCTTCCCCTCCCCTGCCCCTTTGAGGACGCCATAGGGGACGCCTTGGGACGTTTTGGGGACACCAGAGGAAAATTTGGGGATGCTTCGGATATCAAAAAGGGACAGAGCAGTGGACGCTTCTAGGGACGTTTGGCATGATGCAGGCGGCAACGATCTTAGGATGGCCGGCCCGGCATGCCTGACGATGAGGACGCTCTAGCTCGGGTGCTGCGGGCCGCGGACCAGGGTTCTTCGCGCTCTCGGCTCTACCAATGGATGCGCCAGCATCACGAGAACCTAGCCGCGCAGTTTGGGAAGGTTCGCCCAAACTGGCCTGCCCTGGCGGCCGAGTTCGCATCCCTGGGCATCACGGACAGCACCGGAAAGCCGGCCACCCCGGAGCGCACCCGCAAAACATGGTGGCGTGTCCGGGCAGACGTGAAGCGGGCTCAGGCTCGCAATCTTGCCGGGGCCATCCCCGCCTCCGTGGTGCCCTCTCCTGCGCCGACGCCGGCACCGGCCGCCCCTCCTGCGTCTGCCGCGTTGCCACAGCCTCTCACGACGACGCCTTCGCCTATCCCCCCTCGCCCACCCGCGCCCGACAACTCACCCGTGAACCTGTCGGAGGGGGTCAATCCGCCAGCTAAGCCGAAGTTCGGCATTGCTCGGCTTAGGCAATGACTTGGAAGGAACCGAACATGGCCACCAAGCCGACCGCCATTCCCGGCGCCGATGCTCCTCCCGCGGCCGAGGGTGGCGCGAGCATCGTCCGCCTGTTCCAGCGCAAGCGCAGCTTTGACGCCCCGGAAGCCACCATCGGCCTGCCCCCCTCCGCGCTCGATGCGGCGGCCTCGTCCCTGACACCTTCCGGGCCGATCCTCGACCTGACCGGGAAGCCCAAGGTGTGGTTCGTCAGTGGCCCGGGGCGGTCGGGCAAGACCACCCTGCTGCGCTACATCCTCGAAGCCGCCGCCGCGACCGGCAGCGAGGTCTTGGCGGCCGCCCTGGACCCACAGAACCGCTCCCTGGCCGCCTTCGTGGACGGCGTTGACCAGCCGCCCACCAACGAGGCCGCCAGTGTCGCGGCATGGCTGGAAGAGCTGCTTCGATTCGCGATGGAGGAGAAGCGTTCGGCGCTGCTGGACCTGGGCGGCGGCGATACCAGCCTCAGCCGGCTGCTGGACGATGCGCCCGACCTGGGCGACGTAATGGAGGAAGCCGGTGTGTCGCCAGTCGCGATCTACACCCTCGGCCCGCGCGTGGACGATCTCTCCTCCCTCGCCTCCTTCGAGAAGAAGGTGTTTGCGCCGGCGGCGACGGCGCTGATCCTCAACGAGGGCTTGGTGTCCCCCACGCAGTCGCGGGAAGAAGCGTTCGGCTGGGTCCTCAATCACTCCGCGTTCCGCGAGGCCGTGGCGCGCGGGGCGGTGCCGATCTGGATGCCGCGGCTGGACGCGACCGTGGCCAACGAGATCGAGGCCAAGCGGCTCTCGTTCAGCCTGGCGCGCGACGGCCAGGAACCGCAGGGCCGCGCGCCTGTCGGGCCGCTCGGCCCGCTCAACCGCTCTCGCGTCCGCAAGTGGATGGCGAGCATGGATCAGGCGCTGGCGCCGATCCGCTCCTGGTTTCCGTGAGCGCCGCGGCGCCGACGCCGGCCGGCCCTCCTGGCGAGGGCGCGCAGCTCCCCGACGTGGGGGAGGCAATGCGCCAGGCTCGCGCCGATCTGGAAGCCGCGGCCGAAACCGCCAGGGTAGAGCGGGACCCGCTCGCCCCGGTGCTGGCTGGGCTGTCGTCCAGCCTGGGCGCCATGGTCGCGCTACAGGCCCGCATGGAAGCCAGTCGGGAACCGCTGGACGCCAAGGCACGGGCCGAGATGACGCGCCAGCTCGTGCAGGCGTGCCGGGCCGACTTCGTGCGTCTGGCGGCCGGGCAGTCCCGCCGGCTCGCGGTGGTCTCGGGTGTCGGCGCCGCGGTGCTGCTGCTGGCCACGCTCGGCGGAGGGTATCTGTGGGGACGGTCCAAGGAAGCGGCGGAAGTGCGCGCCGCCTCGGGCGTGATCCGCGCCGCGTTGTCGGAAGGGTCCACCTCGGCCCAAGCCTGGGCCGACGCGATCCGCCGCAACGACCTGGTGGGCCTGCTGGCGCGGTGCGAGGGGCGCTCGGTGTGGGCCGACCCGACCGGCCGGCGAGCCTGCGCCGTGCCGCTATGGCTGGATGAGGCGCCGCCCCCGGTGGCGCCGACCGGGCCGCGCTCGTGAGGCGTCCCACGGTGTCAGAATTTCATGGCGCTGTGGCGCTTCGGCGCCTTGGTTCTTCGCCTGCTGCTGGCCGTGATCTTTCTCGGCCGCGGGCCGCTGCGACGGCTGCTCGCATCCGTCACGGGGATCCCCACCGTCGCGGCCTTCGCGTGCCTGTTCAGCATCCGCCTTGCCCTGGACGCCGGCAGTTGAAGTTTTAAAGTTTCGAAGTTAACGGGAAGGGCTTTGCAGAAGGTTTGCCCACATGCCCCGCACCGCTGCCGCGTCCGTTCCGCACGATGCGGACGACGCGCCCGCTGCCAAGCGTCGCCCCGGCCGGCCCTCGCCCGGCGACACCGTGCAAGTCACGCTCCGCATCCCTCGCGGCCAGCTCGCACAACTCGTTGAGGAAGGCGCCAGGCGCACCGCCGCGACCGGCCGCACCGTCACCGCGCAAGCCGTGATCATGGAGCTGCTGGAAGCGAAGTTTCCTTATAGACCGGGCGCCTGATCGTGCGCGGGCGAGATACCCCGGCCGCGGAGCGGCCCGGCGCTGGCTCTCCCAACACCTCACGAACTCGCGACCAGATTTATGACTTTTAAACTTTTAAAATGTTGACGGCAGGGGGAAGGGGGTGTAATGTCCCTTTCAGCCGAGACGCAATGCCTCGGTGGCTAGAGCAAAGGCGCTCTCCAATGTCGTTCTTCCGTTCCTCTCGTTCCTTCGGCTCTACCCGCGCCGCGATGGGCGCCAGCCCGCTGTCCGACGGAGAGCTGATGCAGCTCGCCCCGTCCGCCTTCGCGACCGAGGCCCATTCCTCCCGCTCCGCGCGCTACGCCTACATCCCGACCGCGGACGTGATCGCAGGCCTACGGCGCGAGGGCTTCGCCCCCGTGCTGGCCCGTCAGACCCGCCCGCGCGACGCCGAACGCAGCGGCCACACCAAGCACCTCATCCGCTTCCGCCACGAGGGCCAGGCCAACCAGCCGCGCCGCCTCGGCATGACCTTCCCCGAGGTCGTGCTCATCAACTCGCACGACGGAACCAGCGCCTACCACGTCACCGCGGGC
>NZ_FQZF01000020.1 GCF_900141905.1 Muricoccus roseus
CACCGTCCGCCTCCCCTTGCGGCCCTTGCCCGCCTCCACCCTCAGCCACTCCGACAGCTTGTCGGCGAACGGGTCCAGGCGGCTCGGGCGCTGGGGGACCTTGAACCGCACCTCCACGGCATCCGACCGCAGGTACTTGCGGATCGTGTTCCGCGACAGGCCCGTCCGCCGCTCGATCTCGCGGATCGGGATGCGGTCCCGGTGGTGCCACCGGCGGATCACGCTCAACAACTCCATGTCGATCACTCCGATAACCCCGGCCATCCGGCCGGGGAGGTGAACAGACACGGGTCATTTCTCAGCGAAAACTTCGGCTCCTACAGGGTCAGCTCTCAGTGCAAATCAACAACGTAGGGATTGTCCTTCACCCTGACGATGCTCTTGAACACTTCGACCACGGCCTTGCCGATCGCCACCAGCTTTGCCCCGGTCTTGGAATCCGGCAGCCGCAGCATGCCTGCACGGAGATCGACATGCTCCCATTTGAGCTTCTGGATTTCGCTGAGGCGGCAGCCCGAGAGGAGGAGGAGACGGATGCAGTTCACCGCTTCCGGCTCTGAATTCGCCTCGCGCAGCACCTTGCCGAGCCGAGCGAGTTCCTCGGGAGTAAGGTAGCGCTCGCGCTTGATCTCCTTGTATCGCTTCACCTTCCAGCACGGATTTACGCCGTCGGTCCGTATGCCCCAGGTGTGGGCGACAGTGAACATGATCGAGAGGACGCCCAGCGTGCGGTTGGCCTGATAGGGCGTCGCCTTCATCGACTGGTGAAGCTCGACCACATCGGCGCGGCTCACATCGATGATGCGGTGGGTGCCGATCTTCGGGTTGATGAACAGTTCGACCGAGCGCTTGTATTCGGCCTGGGTGGTCGGCTTGCAATGGGAGGCGACGTGCTCATCGAGGAAGCGTTGGCCGAACTCCTTCATGGTGGGCGAGGCCTTGCGCCTGTCGCGCTCGCCGGCCGGGTCGCCGCCGAGACGAACATCGGAAAGGTGCTTCATCGCTTCTGTCCGGGCGGTGTCCGGGGTCAGCGCACCATGGGTACCGATGTTGACGCGGCGAAGTCGGCCGCCGGCCCGAAACTGCGCGAGATACACTTTGCGACCGGAGGGATAGACACGCAGGCCGAAGCCTTTCAGTTCCTCATCCCAGATGAAGAATTCCCGGTCGCCGGGGGTGGCGGCATCGACAGAACGTTTTGTGATCTTGGCCATAGAACACCTAACGAACGCCGGAATCTCCGGAATCAAATCGGAATCAGTCGGGAGAAAATGGGAGCGATTCCGATCGCGTCCAAGGGTAGGCGGTCAGATGATAAATGTCAATAGAAACAATGTATTGTAGGGGTTTGGCGTACCCTGGAGGGGCGGAGAAAACCTGAGCGCTGGGGGCCTAAATCGAACTCATAACCTGAAGGTCACAGGTTCAAATCCTGTCCCCGCATCCAGATACGAAAGCCCTGGCGCCTATGGCGCCAGGGCTTTTTGCTGTTCATTCCGCCGTCGCTTGGCGCCCACGCCGGCGAAAGGGATTGCGGATCTTCACTGTCCGCGTCTTCAGCACCCGCACCGGCTGCCGGAGGGCCAGCCGAGCTCCTTCCGGGCCGCGCTGCAGATGCAGCGTGCGCTCATGGAAGGCGTCCAACCCGGGGCGATGCCCGATGGAGATGAGGGCGCTCTTCGGCAGCTCGTCCAGCACCAGCTGCATCATCGCGTCCTGGTTCTCCTCATCCAGCGCCGCCGTGGCCTCGTCCATGAAGATCCACCGCGGCTTCTGGATGAGCAGCCGGGCGAAGGCGAGGCGCTGCTGCTCGCCCAGAGAGAGCACCTGGTCCCAGCGCGCATCCTCCTCCAGCTTCTCCTGCAAATGCGCGAGCCCCACGCGCTCGAGCGCCTCCTTCCCCGTGCTGTCGGACACGGTTTCTGGCGGATTGGGATAGGACAGGGCTCCACGCAGCGTCCCCAACGGAAGATAGGGCCGCTGCGGCATGAAGGTGGTCGCCTCCCGCGGAGGCATGTGGATCTCGCCGCTTCCCCAGGGCCAGATGCCGGCGAAGGCACGGAACAATGTGCTCTTGCCCGTGCCGGACTCGCCTTTCACCAGCACCCGCTCTCCCGCCTGGATCTCGGCCGAGGCCTCGGCAATCACCACCGATCCGTTGGAAAAGGCGACCTGGACATCGCGGAAGGACACCTTCTCCTCCTCGCCCGGCTTGCCCTCGATCCGCACGATGGTGGGCTGGTCGCCATCGGCCACCATCTCCTCGATCACGCGAAGCGACTCCCGGAAGGTCAGCAGACGCTCGACGCTTGAACGCCATTCGGCCAGCCGCGGAAAGTTGTCCACGAACCAGTTCAGCGAGGCCTGCACGGAGCCGAAGGCGGAGCCGATCTGCATCAGCCCACCAAGGGTGATGGCGCCAGAGAAATAGGACGGCGCGGCCACGACGGTCGGAAAGACGGAGGTGAGCATGCCATAGGCGCTGGTGAGCCACATCAGCCGGCGCTGGCTCTTCATGAGGTCCCGGACCGCATCGGCGACATTGGTAAAGAGCAGTTGCAGCCCCCGGCGCTCATCGGTTTCGCCACCGATGAGGGCGATGCCCTCGCTACTCTCGCGGGCCCGGACGAGCCCGAAACGGAAATCCGCTTCCTTGGAGGAGCGCCAGAAGTTCAGCGCCACCATCGGCCGGCCCACCAGGTAGGTGAGGGTGGAGCCGATCACGGCGTAGAGCAGCGCGGCCCAGACCATGTAGCCGGGAATGGTGATGGCATTCCCGGCGATGGTGAGGTTCAGGGCGCCAGAGATCGTCCAGAGGATGCCAACGAAGGCGATGAGCATCACCGCCGAGTTGAAGATGCCCGTCGCGAAATCCACGGCCAGATCGACAGAGAGCCGTGCATCCTCGGCAATGCGCTGGTCCGGGTTGTCGGCCGCGCCCGCGCGGTCCAGCTGGTAGTGGCGCGCATCCGTCATCCAGACACCGAGCAGGCGCTCGGTCAGCCATTCGCGCCAGCGCAGCTGCACCAGCTGCTTCACATACAGCTGGTACACTGCCGTGATCATCGAGGAGGCGGCAAGGCCGAGGAAAAACAGCATCTCGCGCAGGAAGGCGTCGCGGTCGCGGTTCTCGAGGGCGTTGAAGAAGTCCCGGTTCCAGAGATTGAAACGAATTTGGATCAGGATCTGCAGCAGCGTCAGCGCAATCAGGCCGAAGGCCAGCCACTTGGCCTTCTTCTCCCGCAGGAAGAAGCCTCCCGCCAGGCGGAGAAAGGCACCAATGGCCCCCGTCTGGATCTGGATGTTTGCCCCTGCTGTCTCACTCACGCTGTGTCTCGCCTGTCCTGGGTCGCGATCGTCATTCGCATCATTGCGGACGTTCTGCCGGTGCCGGCAGCGGCTCCAACCTGTCGGGGCTCTCGCCGATGCGTTCCGCATCCAGCGCCTTCCCGCGCTCGGCCACGCTCGCGCCATGCCCCACCGCGGCGATGCTGCGTCCGGCGGAGAGGCGGTCGCCCAGTACCTGGGCGACGCCGGCCGGCAGGCGGATCACCACGCCTTCATCCAGCAGCACGCCGATCACGTCCCCCTGCGGCGTGTAAAGCGGCGCGCGGATGGTGCCCGACACCTCCAGGCGTTCATCGGCCGCGCGGTATTCCGGAAAGGTCCAGCTCGGCCGGTCCACGAAGCGCGGCTGGGTGTCGCCATCCTTGGCCCAGGCCAGCAAGGTGATGGCCGGCGCGCGGCGCGCACGGATGCCATAAACGATGATCGACCGGCCCGGCGGCACGGCGGCCATGATGTCGCCCGCGACATGCTCGGGGAAGATGACCTGCGGCCCCTCCCGGAAGATCAGCCGGTCCGTCTTGCCCTCGGGCGTGAGGAGGTAGCGATCCACCACGCCGCTGAAGGAGGGGAGTTGCGTCGGATCGAACCACAGCCGCCCGGTGCTACCCTGAGAAAAAGCCGGCCCCGCGACGATGGTCGCGAGGCCGGCCAGAAGCGCCGAGCGGCGGTTCATGGAGCCCTCAGATCCAGCCCCGGCCCGCCACCAGGGAGACCAGGAACAGCACGAGGAAGATCACGAACAGGACCTTGGCGATGCCGCTGGCCGCGGAAGCAACGCCGCCGAAGCCCAGCACGCCCGCGACCAGCGCGATGATCAGGAAGATGACGGTCCAGTAAAGCATGTGAGGATTTCCCTTGAAGAGGATGCGTTGCCTGAACGTGGCATGTTGATGCTGGTTGCCCGCTCGCCACGGAGCGTGGTTTCCGGGCTACACCGCCTGCCCCGGGCTGCCCCCGGCATGGGAGGAAGCCCAATCCTCCAGCTGCTTTTCCGCCTCGTCGGGGCCGAGGCCGTAGCGTTCGCGAATCCGCTCCAGCAGCATGTCCCGGCGTCCGCCGGCCTGGCGGATATCCTCGTCCGTCAGCTTGCCCCAGTTCTGGCGGACCTTGCCGCCCATGTTGCTCCAGTCTCCCGCGAGCCTGTCCCAGTCCATTGCTTCCTCCATCTCCCGCGACGATGCGGGACTCATGGCGGGCAACGGGAGGATGGGATGGGGGTTGCCGGGGGCGGGCGGCCCCGACATGGAAAGGGCCGGACCAGTCGCCTGGTCCGGCCCCCTGACGCCGCTGGAAGGCGGGAATTCAGTCGATCGAGACGCCGCCGGAAACCGCCTGGTAGGTGGCGATGGCCAGAGCGACCGGCTCGAAGGGCTTGCTGATGATGAAGGCAGGCTCCAGCCGCTCCGCCGTCAGCAGGCGCTCGGGATAGGCGGTGACGAAGATGACGGGCGTCGCCTGCTCCTGCAGGATGCGCTGCACCGCCGAGATGCCGTCGCCGCCCGGGCCGAGATTCACATCGGCCAGGATCAGGCCGGGCCGCAGCTCGCGGGCCATCGCCACGGCCTCCGCCTCGCCGCTCGCGATGCCGACCACGTTGTGGCCGCAGCTCTCCACCAACTGGCGGATGTCCATCGCGATGATCGGCTCGTCCTCGATCACCATGATGTCGGTCGCGGCCACCGCCAGCAGCGCCTCGCGCGCCTTCTCCAGCAGCTGCCGCGCCTCGGGCAGGGGAAGCCCGATGGCCAGGGCGGCATCGGTGAGGGAGAGGTCCTCGAGAGCGGTGAGGAGCAGCAGCTGACGCTGCTTCGCGGTGATGTGTTCCCCGGGGCTGTCAGGCACCATCCGGCTCACCCCGGCGAAGAGGGAGAGCGGGCCAGGCACGTCCTGCGGCAGTCCGGCCCGGAGCGCCTGCGCCACCAGCGCGTCACCGCGTGCCTGCCCGCCGGTCAGGGCCCGGGCATAGCGCCGGGCGAAGGGCAGGGTGCGAAGCAACTCCCCCTGCGTGACAGCATTCATCCGTGATAGTCCTCCGCCGCCCCGTCCGGGTGCCGCCCTTATGGCGGCCCCGCGGGGTCCTTAAATGGATCTGCCGTGCGCCGCGTCGATGCGGCACACGGTTCATTTTTTCGCCGGGTGCATGACGAACGACCAGGATTTCCGCCCGGCTCTGACGCGGCTGCTGCCCGACCTGCGGGCTTTCGCCCGCTTCCTGTCGCGCGATCCGGCCGCAGCGGACGATCTCGTGCAAGACACATTGTTGCGTGCCCTGCGGAACGAGGCGCAATGGCAGGCTGGAACCAGCCTGCGCGCCTGGACCTTCTCCATCCTTCGCAATGCCTGGTTCGAGAATCGCCGCCGCGCGGCGGCCCGGCAGCGGGCGCTCGACAAGGTTCCGGTGGAGGAGGGAATGCCGGCGGGGCAGGAGCACCGGATGGAGGTCATGGGCCTCGCCCGCGCGCTGGAGCACCTGCCGCGCGAGCAGCAGGAGGCGCTGGTGCTGGTCGGAGCCCTGGGCTTCTCCGGCGAGGACGCCGCGCGGGTGGCGGGGGTGCAGGTGGGCACGCTGAAGGCCCGTGTCTCGCGTGCGCGGAAGGCCTTGGCCGCGCAGTACGGTGACGAGGAAAATCAATCGGATACCGAGTGAATCTCACCCTGGCTTTTTCGTGATCAGGGAATTGGTAACCGAATTCGGGGGTGGTGCATTGGTCGGGTGAAGATCGACGCAGAGGGGACTACCCAGATGAGCCAGACCATCGAGACCCAGGCCACCGTCCGCCCGAGCCACAGCATGGCTGATTTCCACAAGCTGCTCGTCACCACCCTTCCGCGGCTCCGCGTGCAGGCGCTGGCGCTGACCCGCAACCGCGCCGATGCCGATGATCTGGTGCAGGCCGCGGTGACCTCGGCCCTGGCCGCCAAGGACAGCTTCGCCCCCGGCACGAATTTCGGTGCCTGGATGTTCCGCATCCTGCGCAACCGCTTCATCTCGGATGTCCGCCGCAAGCGCGAGACCACCGATATCGACGACGTGCCGAGCAGCGCCTTCGCCCGCCCCGGCGCCCAGGAGGACAGCCTGGTGATGCGCGAGCTGCGCGGCCACCTGTCGCGCCTGCCGGCCGAGCAGCGCACGGCGCTGGTGATGGTGACGGTCCAGGGCATGTCCTACGAGGAAGTGGCCGCGGCCATGGATTGCGCCGTCGGGACCGCCAAGTGCCGCGTCTTCCGCGCCCGCCAGACCCTGCAGCGCTGGCTGACCGGCGAGGAGCGCGGCGTCGAGGCCCCGAAGGTCGCCGCCTCTTCCCGCAAGTCGGCCTCTTCCCCTCGCGCCCGGCGTCGTCATACTGCGGAGAGTGAGGCGGGGATGGGGCATGCGACCCCTGTCTGAGGATGGACGAGAGTAGTCACCCGAAGGGAAAGCCGGGACCGGTGTCAAAGCCAGGACAGGGCGTGGGAAACGGGCGCGGCCAAGCCGCGCCCGAAACTGCCTTCGACCTCTGGCTGCAGCGCGGTCTGCATCAGATGTTCGATGACGTCATGCGTGAGCCGATCCCCGAGGAGCTGCTGCGCCTGATCGAACAGGACCGCAGCCAGGGATAGGGCGCCTAGCTGAAAGAGGGGGGTGATATCCGGTGCCGGACAATCTGCCCGGCGCCGCCGCGCGTGAGGATCACCCTTCCATGCTGCGGCGCGACCGATTCGCGCGGCTGAGACGCCGGTTGGCCTCGTCCCTTGGCGGCATCCGTGGCCGGATGATCGTCCTGCTGATGGTCGCGGGCATTCCCGTCGCCTCCATCGCCGTCACCAATTCCCTTCAGGACTACCAGGCCGCCCTCGATGAGGGGCGCCGCGGGGTTGAGACGCTGCGGACCCTGATGGCCGCCCGCTATGGCGTGGCCTTGGGCCTCTCGGAATCCATCCTCGCCGCCCTGGCCAGGCAGGACCCCCGGCAGAATCCGTCCCCGGACAGCCCGGCCGGGGAGGGGGGCTGCGCGGCGGGCTTCCGCCGGCTCGCCGAACTGCATCCCGGTGACATCGCCAGCCTTTCCGTCGTCGTGCCCGGCCAGCCGCCGGTCTGCGGCACCGTGCCGGCCGGCTTCGACGTCGGCCCGCTGTTGCGCGAGGCCCTGGCGAGCGGCGCCCCGGCCTATGGGGCCTTCCTCCCGGGCGGGGCCGGGCAGGCGCCGACGCTGCCCGTGGTGATGCCCGGTGTCTCCAGCGCGGGCTCCGGCACGGCGGGTTGGGCGGTCGTGGGAACGCTGGTGCTGCGCGACTATGCCGGCGCCCCCGGCACCCCGCCCAGTGGGGGGCGCGCTTCGGCCGACATGGTCTGGCTGGTCGACCGGGAAGACCGGGTCATCGCCCCCGGCCGCCCCGCCACCCCGGCCCTCGACCCCGGAATCCTCGCGCGCCTCGGGGAGAGCGGGGAGGTCGTGGAAGGACGGCGCGGCGAAACCGCCTATGCCGGGGCGAGGCTCAACCCGGGCCTCCGGCTCGTGGTCGGGCATCCCGTCGGGGCGGTGAAGGAGGCCGCGCGGGCCGTCCTGCTGCAACGGATCATGGAACTGGCGACCTTCCTGGTCGCCTGCCTGGCGGCCATCGTCGTCGGGGCGGATCTCGCGATGGTGCGCCCCTTGCGGCTGCTTTCGGCCCGGGTGCGGGGCTGGCGGCCCGGCAATCCCTTCCGGGTCAGCCCCTCCGGCACGGAGCCGCGCGAGGTGCGGGCGGTGGAGCAGGCCTTCAGCGAGGCCGCGGCGGCCCTTGCCCGGCGCGAGGCGGATCTCCGCGCCGCCCTCGAGCAGCGCGACGCGCTGATGGCCGAGATCCACCACCGCGTGAAGAACAACCTGCAGATCGTCTCCTCCCTGCTGAACCTGCAGGCCGGGCGAATCGGCGACCCCGCGGCGGCCGAGGAGTTCCTGGCCGCGCGCAACCGCGTGCGCGCCCTCGCGACGCTTCACCGCCACCTCTACATGCAGCACAGCTTCGAGGCGGTCTCGCTGGTTCCCTTCCTGACGGAGCTGACCAACCAGCAATTCGCCTCCCACAACGAATCCCCGGGCGAGCGGCTGGCGCTGAAGCTGGACGTGGCGGACATCGCCATCTCCACCGACCAGGCCGTCTCCCTTTCGCTGCTGGTGACGGAGGCGGTGGGCAATGCGGTGGAGCACGCCTTCCCCGACGACATGCGCGGCACGGTCTGGCTCACCCTTGCGACGGATGGTAGCGCGGCGGAGGGAGGCGAGGTGACGCTGACCATCCGCGACGATGGAATCGGGCTGCCGGACCGCAAGGACAGGCCGCGCGGACTCGGGCTTCAACTGATGGAAGGCTTCGCCAAGCAGCTCGGCGGGCCGCTGGTCGGCGGAAGGGTGGAAGGCGAGGGCGGGGGGACGCGCTGGACCGTCCGTTTCCCCGTGCGGGAGAACCCGGCGCCGCGCGCAATGACCTCCTGAACGCGCCCCGGCTGAACCTGCCCGCGGATCAGTGCGGGAGGGCGGCGGTCTGGAAGTCGCCCGGCCCGAAGGCCGTCATCACCAGTCCCGCGCCCTCCATGAGGGCATTGAGTTGCGCATAGGCCACCGGCATCGCGATCAGGGCGGCCAGCAGCACCATCATCGAGACGCGACCGATCTGCATGGCCCGCTCCTCTCTTGCCGGGCGCCATCCGTCCGGCCACCCTTCTTAAACGCGGAAGCGAGCCGGCCGGTTGCCCTTGCATCCTCCCGGAGTCCGGGGGCAGGCGAGGGACGGCGATGCGCGACGGGTGCGGGACGCAGGATGCGACGTCGCGCAACCGCCCTGCCGGGGGCGCGTTGCCGTGGGGACCAAAGACATGTCCTTAGGAGGGACCGATGGCCGCGAACACTGACGCAGGCAAGGCAGTCGACGAGGCGGCCACCGCCGTGAACGACGCCACCACCAGCGCCGCCGAGCAGATCGCCGCCCTGCGCAAGCAGGTCGAGGAGCTGTATGCCGACCGGCAGAAGTACCTGTCGCAGGCGATGGATGCCGCGGAGGGCTATGCCGCCCGCGCCGCCGACACCGCCCAGGTCCAGTATGAGCAGGTGGCGGACCGCGTGCGGGAGCGCCCGGCGCAGTCGCTGCTGATCGCCGCGGCGGTCGGCTTCATCCTGGCCCGAATCCTCGGCCGCTGAAGGAGGGCGGAGGATGCTGCGGACCTTCAGCCTGGTCGGAATGGCGGCGCAGGCGGAAGGTCGCCGCCTGAAGGCGAAGGCGAATGCCACCGCCCGGAGCGTCGCATTCTACGCCGCGGCCGGCCTCATGGGCCTGGCCGCCTTCGTGATGCTGCATGTGCTGGGCTGGCACGCGGCCCGGAACAGCTTCGGGCCGGTGCTTTCGGCGCTGATCGTCATGCTGGCCGATCTGGTGATCGCCGGAATCCTGGTTTTCCTGGCCTCGCGGAACACCAAGCCGCGCGAGGAGATGGAGGCCGAGGCAGTGCGCAACGTGGCGCTGACCGGGGCGGCCCAGTCGGCCGTCAGCGGCTTCACCACCCAGGCGGCCCCGCTGATGGCGCTGGGGGGCATCGCCCTGGCGGCGCTCTGGCCGAAGCTGCGGGGCGGCCGCCGCATGTGACGGCCGCGTGACCAGTGTGGCAAGCTGGGGCACCTCCGAAGGGAGGTGCCCTTTTTGCTGCGTGGCGTCTGTCATGGATTGGTCATAAAACTGCAACGCAGGTGACGCTGCCCCCGCCTAGAAGGCCCCCGCCGGCCGAAAGGCCCGGCCGAAACTGCGGAGATCATCCGGTGATCCATCGTCGCCTCGCCCTGGCGGGCCTCATCGCCCTCGCGGCCACCCCGGCCGCCATGGCCCAGACCACCCAGATCACGGGCGCTGGCGCGTCCTTCCCCAACCCCGTCTACCAGCGCTGGGGCGAGGGTGCGAAGGCCGCGGGCCTGCAGCTCAACTACCAGTCCGTCGGCTCGGGCGCCGGCGTGAACCAGATCCGCAACCGCACGGTTGATTTCGGCGCCTCGGACGCGCCGCTGAGCCAGCAGCAGCTCACCGAAGGGAACCTGATGCAGTTCCCGACCGTGATGGGCGCGGTGGTGGCCATCGTGAACATCCCCGGCGTCGCCGAGGACCAGCTGCGCCTCACCGGCGAGCTGCTCGCCGACATCTACATGGGCAAGGTCACGAAGTGGAACGATCCCCGGATCGTCGAGCTGAACAACGGCGTGACCCTGCCGAACCTGGCGATCGCCCCGGTCTACCGGGCGGACTCCTCGGGCACGAGCTTCGTCTTCACCTCCTACCTCTCCGCCGTCTCGGCCGAGTGGAAGCAGCGCGTGGGCGCCGGCACCTCGGTGCGCTGGGGCACGGGCGCGGGCGCGCGGGGCAATGAAGGCGTGGCGGGCACCGTCCGCAACACCCGCGGCGGCATCGGCTATGTCGAAAACGCCTATGCCTCCCAGAACCGCCTCGCCACCGCGCAGCTGCGCAACAAGGCCGGCCAGTTCGTCCGCCCGAGCATGGAGAGCTTCCAGGCCGCGGCGACCAATGCCGACTGGACCGTGCCGGGCTTCGCGGCGAGCATCATCGACCAGCAGGGCGCGACCTCCTGGCCGATCGTCTCGCCGACCTTCATCCTGCTGCCGACCAACTCCACCGATATCGAGCGCACCCGCGCGGTGATGCGCTTCTTCGACTGGGCGTACACCAATGGCGGCGCGGCGGCGCGGGAGCTGGAGTACATCCCGCTGCCCGAGACCGTGCAGAACGCGGTGCGCGCCGCCTGGTCGCAGATCCAGGTCAACGGCCAGCCGGCCTGGCCCGCGCGCTGATCCGGACCCGCCCGGCGGCTCCGAGCCGCCGGGCGACCCCCTGAACCGAGGAAGACCGCGTGGCCCAGGTCGCCGTCCCAGAAGCCTTCCCCGCCGCCCCGGCCCGCCCCGCTACACGGCGCGGCAGCGGCACCGGGGATGCGGTGTTCGCCACCCTCTGCCGCGCGGCGGCGGCCCTCGTGCTGCTCCTGCTGGGCGCTATCATCATCGAGCTGTTCCTCGGTGGGCTGCCGGCCTTCAAGGCCTTCGGCGCGGCCTTCCTCACCTCTACCGAATGGGACCCGGTGCAGGATCTCTACGGCGCGGGGGTGCCGATCTACGGCACGATCCTGACCGCCATCCTCGCCCTGCTCATGGCCGTCCCGCTTGCCTTCGGCATCGCCTTCTTCCTGACCGAGCTGGCGCCGGACTGGATGCGCGGGCCGGTGGGCACCGCGATCGAGCTGCTGGCCGCGGTTCCGTCCATCATCTTCGGCATGTGGGGGTTCTTCGTCATCGTCCCCGTCATGGCCAGCACCATCCAGCCCGCCATCATCGACACGGTGGGCGAACTGCCCCTGATCGGGGACCTGTTCCAGGGGCCGCCCTTCGGCACCGGCCTGTTCACCGCCGCCCTTATCCTCGCGATCATGGTGCTGCCCTTCATCGCCGCCACCATGCGGGACGTCTTCCTGCAGGTGCCGGGCGTGTTCAAGGAGAGCGCCTACGGCCTGGGCGCCACGCGGTGGGAGGTGATGCGCCGGGTCGTGCTGCCCTACACCCGTATCTCGGTGGTCGGCGGCATCATGCTCGGCCTCGGCCGCGCCCTGGGCGAAACGATGGCCGTGACCTTCGTCATCGGCAACGCCAACCGCATCACCGCCTCGGTCTTCGGGCCGGGCAACACCATCGCCTCCATCGTCGCCCTGGAATTCGGGGAAAGCGCGGCGGGCAGCCTCAAGCTCTCCTCGCTGCTGGCGCTGGGCTTCCTCCTCTTCGTCATCTCCTTCGCGGTGCTGGCCCTCTCGCGCTGGCTGCTCCGCTCGCGGCTGAAGGGCTGAGCGCCATGTCCGCCACCACGGCCTCCGCCGCTCCCCGCTCCTCCATTCCCGGCCGCGCCAAGGACCAGCGCGCCTCCGTCGCCCTCGGGCGCCGCCGGGCGCGGGTCGATGCCATCATCCGCATCCTCTGCACGGTCGCGACGGGGCTGGGCCTGCTCTTCCTCGTCTCCATCCTCGCCACCCTGGTCGTGAAGGGCGCGGGCGGCATCTCGCTCTCCGTCTTCACCGAGGTGACGCGCCCGCCGGGGTCCCATGGTGGCCTGCTGAACCCGATCATCGGCAGCCTCATCCAGGTGACGCTCGCCACCCTCATCGGCACGCCCATCGGCCTGCTCGTCGGCACCTACCTCGCGGAATATGCGGGCAACTCCCGCTTCGGCCATGTGGTGCGCTTCGTCTCGGACGTGCTGCTCTCGGCCCCCTCCATCCTGATCGGACTCTTCGTCTACCAGCTGCTCGTCCTTCCCTTCGGCGGCTTCTCCGGCTGGGCGGGGGTGGTGGCGCTGGCCATCATCGTCATCCCCGTCGTCGTCCGCACGACGGAGGACATGCTGCGCCTCATCCCGAACACGCTGCGGGAGGCCGTGATCGGCCTGGGCGCGCCGAAGTGGAAGATGATCGTGCTGGTCTGCTGGCGCGCCGCCATCTCGGGCATCATCACCGGCGTGCTGCTGGCGGTGGCCCGCGTGGCCGGCGAGACGGCGCCGCTGCTCTTCACCTCGCTCGGCAATCTCAACTGGTCCCTGAGCCTTTCCCAGCCCATGTCGAGCCTGCCGATCACCATCTACTCCTATGCCGGCTCTCCCTATGAGGACTGGATCACCCTGGCCTGGGCCGGCGCGCTGATCATCACATTGGGCGTGCTGGGCCTGAACATCGTGGCGCGCGCCGTGCTGCGCGCCCGCCGATAGGGGACGCCTGAGGGAAACCCATGAATCAGAATCTCGGCACCGACACCGCGGCCCCCGCGGCGGCCACCCAGGCCCCGGCAACGGCCCAGCCGCCCTCCGGCACCTTCGGCGGCATGGCGGCCCGTTCCTCCGCCCTGATGAACAAGGCGCGGATCGCGATCCGCGATCTCGACTTTTACTACGGCACGAACAAGGCCCTGAAGAGCATCTCGCTCGATCTGCCGGACCGGCAGGTGACGGGCATGATCGGCCCCTCCGGCTGCGGCAAGTCCACGCTGCTGCGCGTGCTGAACCGCATGTACAGCCTCTATCCCGGCCAGCGGGCTGAGGGGCAGGTGATGCTGGACGGCCAGAACATCGTGGACCCGGACATGGACCTGAACGCGCTGCGCGCGAAGGTCGGCATGGTCTTCCAGAAGCCCACGCCCTTCCCGATGACCATCCACGAGAACATCGCCTTCGGCATCCGCCTGCATGAGAAGCTCTCGCGCGCGGAGATCGAGGAGCGGGTGGAGTGGGCGCTGACCCGCGCGGCGCTCTGGCCGGAGGTGAAGGACCGTCTGCATTCCTCCGCCATGGGCCTCTCGGGCGGCCAGCAGCAGCGCCTCTGCATCGCGCGCACCATCGCCGTGCGGCCGGACGTGATCCTGTTCGACGAGCCGACCTCCGCGCTCGACCCGATCAGCACCCTCAAGATCGAGGAGCTGATCGACGAGCTGAAGCAGGATTTCACCATCGCCATCGTGACGCACAACATGCAGCAGGCGGCGCGCTGCGCCGACCAGGTGGCCTTCTTCTACCTGGGCGAGCTGGTGGAGGTGGCGCCGGCGGCCGACCTGTTCACGGCGCCGCGCCAGAAGCGCACGCAGGAATACATCACCGGCCGCTTCGGCTGAGGCGGAAGGGCAGGATCATGGATCGTCCGGTGGAGCATATCGTGAAATCCTATGAGGAAGAGCTGAAGCGGCTCCGTGAGCTGATCGCCCGGATGGGCGGCCTCGCCGAACGGCAGGTGGCCGATTCCGCCTATGCTCTGGTCCGCCGGGATTCCGAGCTGGCTGGCGAGGTGGTGGGCCGCGACGCGCCGATCGACGCGCTGGAGCGGGAGGTGGATTCCTTCTGCGTGCGCCTGCTGGCCCTGCGCCAGCCCATGGCGAGCGACCTCCGCTTCATCGTCGCCGCGCTGAAGATCAGCCAGGACATCGAACGGATCGGCGACTACGCCCGCAATGTCGCCAAGCGCGCCATCATCGTCTCGGGCCAGCCCTTCATCGGCGGGGTCAACGGCTTCCAGTGGATGGCGCAGCTCGTGCAGCGCAACCTGAAGGACAGCATCGACGCCTTCGTGCGCGACGACGCCGACCTCGCCGAGCGCGTCTGGGCCGCCGATGCGCCGGTGGACGACATCTACACCGGGATCTTCCGCGAGATGCTGACGCATATGATGGAGGATCCGCGCAACATCACGGCCTGCACGCATATGCTCTTCATCGCGAAGAACTTCGAGCGGATCGGCGACCACGCGACCAACATCGCGGAAACGGTGCACTACGCCGTGCGCGGCGCGGTGCTGCCCGAGGACCGGCCCAAGGCCGACGTCTCCAGCGAGCTGCCGGCCCCGCCACAGGCACCCGCCGCATGAGGGCCGGCGCTCTTCCCGACGGCCAGCGCCCCACCATCCTGGTGGTGGAGGACGAGGCCCCGCTGCTCACCCTTCTCCGCTACAACCTGGAGAAGCAGGGCTTCCGCGTGGAGGAGGCGACGGACGGGCCGGAGGCGCTGATCCGCGTCGCCGAATCCAAGCCCGACCTGATGCTGCTGGACTGGATGCTGCCCGCCATGTCCGGCCTCGAGGTCTGCCGCCAGCTCCGGCGCCGCGCCGAGACGCGGGACCTGCCGATCATCATGGTCACTGCCCGCACTGAGGAAGCGGACGCTGTCCGCGCGCTGGACACCGGGGCGGACGACCATATCGGCAAGCCCTTCACCATCGAGGCGCTGCTGGCCCGCATCCGCGCCGTGATGCGCCGCTCCTCGGGCCCGTCCACCAAGGGCGCGCTGTCCTGGCGGGACATCACCATGGACCAGGACGCGCACCGCGTGACCCGCGCGGGCCGCACCCTGCATCTGGGCCCCACTGAGTACCGCCTGCTGGAATTCTTCCTCCAGCACCCCGGCCGCGTCTTCTCGCGCGAGCAGCTGCTGGACGCCGTCTGGGGGCGCGACATCCATGTGGAATTGCGGACGGTGGACGTGCACATCCGGCGCCTGCGGAAGGCGGTGAACGGGGAAGCCGACTCCGACGTGATCCGCACCGTCCGCAGCGCCGGTTACGCGCTGGACGCCGAGGCCTGATCCTCCGGTGTCGGTCTGTCCCGGGGAGAGGAAGAAGGAATTCTTCCTCTCCCCGGACCCCGCACCATCATCTTCTTTTTCAGGTTTAGATTCACTGGGCTGACGGTGCGCCTCGGGTCCTGGCCCGAGGCGACTGCAAGGGCAGGAAAAGCGCCTTAGCCCGCGACCCCACTGATCCGGGGTATCCACGGCAGTCAGACGGGGTTCCAAGGGCCTCAGGCCCTTGGCGGGTTGAAGGCGGAGCCCTCTCTGTTCCCAAGCGTCGCCGCCCGCCCTATCTTCCGGGCCAGGACAGGGGAGGCGGGGTTGGACGCTGCGGCGCTGCGCCACGAGATGCCGCCCGAGGTGGATGCGCTGCCTGCGCTTCTCGACCGGCTGGAGGAATTCGCGGAGGGCGCGGGGTTGTCCCCTCGGGCCGCCCAGCATCTGGCCCTGGTGACCGAGGAGCTGGCGGCGAATGTCGCCATGCATGCGGCGGGCGCCACTCTGGTGACGGTGGAGGCCAGCCGCCAGGGCGACTCGGTCCACCTCCTCATCGAGGATGACGGCCCTCCCTTCGACCCGCTCTCCGTCGCCGAACCGGACCTCGATGCGGGGGTCGAGACGCGCGATGTGGGCGGGCTGGGTGTGCATTTCGTGCGCCGCATGACCCGCGAGGCGCATTACGAGCGCCGTGATGGACGGAATCGCCTGACGGCCCTGCTGGACGCGGGGTGAAGCGGGGGGCAAACATCGTTCCCGACCGGCTCCTTGCGCCGGACCTGACTGGAGATGCCATGCAGATCGCCGAGAACAGGGAAGGCGCGACGACCATCGCCTCGCTGGAAGGCCGCCTTGATACCGCCACCGCGCCGGCGACGGAGGAGAAGCTCCTCTCGCTGCTGGATGCCGGCCCGCTCGTGGCCGACATGACGGGGGTGCGCTACGTCTCCTCCGCCGGGCTGCGCGTGCTGCTGAAGGCGGCGAAGCAGGCCCGTACCAAGGGCGTGGGCTTCTCGGTCTGCGGCCTGCAGCCGGCCGTGCGGGAGGTCTTCGAGATCTCCGGCTTCGACAAGATCATCCCGCTGCACGCCACCCGCGCCGACGCGCTCGCCGCGGGCTGACCGCCCGGGGCGCCGCGGCGGGGAGGGGAGGGCGCCATGCCCGCCATGCGGGCCCTCTGCCCTCCCGCTCCGCGTGAACGGGCGGAGGCCGGCCTGGCCACCCTGGCCGGGCTCGCGCCTTCGGAGGTGTTGCGGCGCCGGCTGGACCGGGCGGCGCCGCTGGTCCGGGCGCTCGATTCGCCGCCCGGCCTCGATTCCCCGGGCTGGGCCGCCCTGCTCGACGCCGTGACCGTGCAGGAGACGCGGCTGTTCCGCGCGGCTCCGCAGCTTCTCCTCCTGGCCGCGATGATGCCGGACCTGCCTGGGCAGCCGGCCCGCCTCCTTTCGGCCGGCTGCGCCACGGGGGAGGAGGCATGGAGCCTCTCCGTCCTTGCCGCCGAGGCGGGAATCGAGGCGGAGGTGGTCGGGCTGGATCTCTGCCGCCCCGCCCTTGCCCAGGCCAGGACGGGGCGCTTCCCCGCCGGGCCGCCGGATGCGCTCCGGGAGGTACCGGCCTCGCTGCATGCCCGTTTCGGGCAGGATGCAGGCTGGGTGGTGCCGCGTGCTCCGGCGCCGCTGTTCCGCCGCGCGAACCTTCTCGAACTACCGGCCGATCTCGGCACCTTCGGCGCGATCCTGTGCCGCAACGTGCTGATCTACCTGTTGCCGGAAGCGCGGGAAGCGGTGCTCCGCGACCTCGTCACGCGGCTGCGGCCCGGCGGGGCTCTTCTGCTCGGCCCGACCGACCTCCCCCCTTCCGACCTGCCCTTGGCGCCGGAGCCCGGCGCGCATGCGGTCTGGCGCCGGCTGTGAGCGCGACCGGAATCCGGGCGGGTCACACCGTCCTTCGCCTGCCGGAGGGCGCCTCGGCCACCGCTGCTCCGGTGCTCCGGCCCTTGCCGGGCGGAGGCGGGCAGCTTTGCGTGGGGCTGCTGGGCGGCGGGGCCCTGCCGGCCTGGATCCTGCCTGGCGCCACCCGGCCGGCCCAAGCCTGGGCGCTCGTGCCCGGGCCGGAAGGCGCCGTGCTGCTGGGTGGCGACTCCCTCGTCGAGGCGCCGCCAGATGCCGCGCCGGTGCCCCCTCCGCCCTTTCCGCCGCCCCGCCTGCGCCTGGCGCGCCGGGATGAACCCGCCGAGGCCGCGGAGGCCATCCCGCTGCCATCCCGTGGTGGGTTCCGCCTCGCCCTAGCGGGCGGTGCCGCCGATGTGCCCTTCGCAGCGCTGGACCGCCTGCTGCCCATGCCGCCGCTGCACCCGATGCCCGACGCGCCCCCGGCTGTGCGCGGCATGGCCTGGACCGCGGCCGGCGCGGTGCTCGTGGCCGATCCCGCCCTCCTCGGCGCCACCGGGCAGGAGGAGGCGCCGCTCCTCGCCGTGCTTCTGGCCGGGGGGCGGCGCATCGGCCTTCCCTGCCGCGCGGCCGCGCCCGTCGCGGAGGCTCCGGCCAGCCTTCCCGGGCCGCTCCTCTCGCCGGCGCTGCTGGGCATGGCGCCCCTTGCCCTGCCGCCCGCCGCCGAGACACCGGTGCCACGGCGCCTGCTGCTCCTCGCCCGCGCAGCCGGCGCAAGCTTCGCCCTGGCGATCGAGGAGGTCGTTGCCATCCTGCCCCCCGCCACCCCGCGCAACCAGGGGCGTGGCCCGGTTGCCGGAATCGCGATGCATCGGGGGGATGTGCTGCCCGTTCTGGATGCCGGGCGACGGCTGGGCCGGGAGCCGGTGCTGGCCGCGCGCGCGGCCGTGCCCATGATCCGCCTGCCCGGCGCGGAACCCGCGGCCCTGGCAGTATCCGCGGTGCTTGGCCTGCGGCAGGTCCCGGAAGCGGACCTCGCCCCGGTCGCAGGGGCGGGGCTGGTCGCGAGTGTCGCGCGGCTGGAGGGCGCGGTGATTCCGGTGCTGCGTGCCCGCGCGCTGCTCGCGCCCCTGCTCGCGCCCCTGCTCGCGCCACAGCACGCGCCGCTGGGCGGGGCGCAGGAACCATGATCCGTGCGCTGGTGGTGGACGATTCCTCCTTCATGCGCATGGCGCTCCGCCGGATCATCGAGGCCGATGGGGATCTGCGCGTGGTGGGCGAGGCCAGCGAGGGGCAGGCGGCGGTGGAGCTCGCCGCCCGCCTCCACCCGGACATCGTGACCATGGACCTGGAGATGCCCGGCCTGGACGGCATTGCCGCGACGCGCCGCCTCGCCGCCCTGCCGGACCCCCCGGCGGTGGTGATGGTGAGCCACCACACGCGGGACGGCTCCGAGCACGCGCTGGCCGCCCTGGCCGCCGGCGCGGCGGATGTGCTCTGGAAGGGCTCCTCGCTCGGCGGGCTGGACCTGGCGCAGATCGACCGCGAGCTGCGCGGGCGGCTGCGCCATTGGGCGGGGCAGCGCTCCCGCCCGAACCCCCTGCCGGCCTCGCTGCCTCCCGCGCCCCCGCCTCCGGCCCGACCGCAGCCTGGCCCGCGCTCCGCTTTGCCACCGGCCGCGCCACCCGCCTTGCCCCTGGCCCCGCCCCGGTCCCGGCCCGGTTGCGACGTGGTGGTGATCGCCTCCTCCACGGGTGGGCCGGATGCCCTGGCGACCCTTCTCGCCGCCGCCGGGCCGCTGGCCGTCCCCTGCGTGGTGGCGCAGCACATGCCCGCCGATCTCGGCCCCGATTTCGTCCGGCACCTGAACCGCCGCAGCGGCGCCCTGGCGGTGCTCGGCCTGCATGGCGCCGCGCTCCGCCCCGGCGAGGTGGCGGTGATCCCGGGCGCGACGGACGGCTTCCTCGCGCGCGGCGGCGAAGGGCTGGTCCTCCGCCTCGGCCGGGGGGAGGGGGTGGTGCACCCCTCCGCCGACATCCTCTTCCGCTCCGCCGCCCTCCTGGCGCAGCGTGCGATCGGCGTCGTGCTTACGGGCATGGGGCGCGACGGGGCGGAGGGGGCGGCCGCGATGCGGGAGAGGGGGATGACCGTGCTGGCGCAATCGCCGGAGAGCTGCGTCGTCGCGGGCATGCCCGGCGCGGTGATCGAGGCCGGGCTGGCGGAGGAGGTGGCGGCCCCCGCGGCCCTGGGGGAGCGGCTCCGCGCGCTCGCGGTGCCGCGCAGCCTGCCGGGCCGGAGCTGGGGAACGGCATGAGCGGCACGGCGCTAGATCCGGAACTGCTGGCGCTCTTCCTCCCGGAATGGGAGGCGGAAGCGGGCCGCCTCGCTGCGGCGGAGGAGGAGGCGGCGCAGCGCCGTTCCCTGGATTCCCTGCGCGGCCTTGCGGCGGGCGCCGAGATCGGCTCGCTGCGCGCCGCGCTACGTGCGCTGGACCCCTTGCCCGAGCCCTTCGACGCCAAGGGCACCGCCGGTGCCCTGCTGGCCCATGCGCGGACCGTGGCCGCCGCGGGGCACGACCTGCCCTTCGAGGCGCCGCCGCCCGAATCGCGGGCCCCGGCTGCCGGGCCGGTACGGGTGCTGGTGGTGGATGACAGCGCCATGATGCGCCGGCTCGTGCGGGAAAGCCTTGCGGCCGACCCCGCTTTCACGGTGGTGGCGGAGGCCGCCGATGGGCGGGAGGCGCTGGCCCGCATCGCGGAGGACAGCCCGGGGCTCATCATGCTCGATATCGAGATGCCCGTGCTGGACGGGCTGGGCGTGCTGCGGGACTGGGCGCTGCGCGGCACGGGCGCCGTGGTGGTCGTCTCCTCCGCCGCCGTGCCCGGGGGCGAGGTGGCCACGGAGGCGCGGCGCCTGGGCGCCAGCGCGGTGGTGGGCAAGCCCTCCGGCGCCTTTTCCCCCGATCTGGGCGAGCGGCAGGGCGAGGCGATCCGCCGTGCCGCGCGCCGGGCAGCCGGGCTGCCGCCGGTGGAAGCGCCATGATCGAGGATGCCGCCCTCTGGGAGGGCTTCGCGGCCGAGAGCGAGGAGCATCTCGACACCATCGAGCGCCTCCTCTCCGGGCCGGTGGAGGGGGAAGGGGTGAACACGCTCTTTCGGGCCTTCCACAGCCTGAAGGGCATGGCCTCGGTGCTCGGCGCGGCAGGGATGCGGGATGTCGCCCATGGCTGCGAGGACCTGCTCGGCCTCGCTCGCGCCGGGAAGCTCGCCGTGGCGGGCGGCGTGGCGGACGGGCTGATGGCCGCCGTGGATGGGCTGCGCGCCCTGCGGGCCCGGGTCATCGAGACGCATCGCGACGCCCCGGCCGAGGCAGCGCTGCTGCGCCGGATCGCCGCGCTGGCGGAAGGCGACGCCGCCCCGCCCCCAACTTTGCCCTCGCCCCCAGTTGAGCCTCTCACGGCCCTGGCCATGACGGCGGATCCGCTGCTCGGCGCCTTCGCCTCGCGTTGCGCGGCGGCGGCCGCCGGCCTGGCCGCCCTCTCGGCCGGGCGCGAGGAAGCCGCCCTGGCCGAGGCGGCAGACCTCGCCGCCGCGGCCCGGATGATGCGCCTGCCCGGCCTTGCCGCCGCGCTGGACCAGTTGGTGGAAGCCGCCGCTTCGCCCGCGGCCCTGCCCTCCCTCGGCCGCCTGCGCCGCTGCCTCGCGCTCCTGGCGGCGCGCGCGGGGGAGGCGGCGGGGGCCGATTCCATCCCACGGGCCGCGCGGGGCGCGGTGGACACGGCGGGGCTCGCCGCCACGGCCGAACGCCTCGCCGACCCGCCGGGCGGCCATGCTGCCCTGGCCGCCGCGGCGCGGGATGCCGCCGCCTCGGCCTGCGCCCTGGGGCAGGACGCGCTGGAGCGCGCCCTCCTGGCGCTGGAGGACCTGGCGGACCGCGCCGCCGACCCGGACGCGGCCGCTCTGCTCGGCGCGCGCGGCCCCGCCCTGGCCGAGGCGATCCGCCATGCCGGCGGCGGGGGCGGCGCGCCCCTGGCCGGGGCGGGCGGCGATTCACGCGTTCCGGCCGGCTTCCTGCCCCTGCTGAGCGAAACCGCCCGCCAGCGCGCCGCCGCCGCCCTGGATTCCGGCGCTCGCCTCTATGTCGCGCGGCTCGCCATGGGGCAGGGGGATGCGCTGGAAGCGGCCATCGCGGATGCGCTGCGGCCGGAGGCCGAGATCCTGGGCAGCCGCACCCTGCCCGGAGCCAGCCCGCCACTCCTGGAGCTCCTGCTCGCCAGCGCCGCCGAGCTGGACGCCCTCTCACGCGCCGCCACGGCGGCCGATCCCTCGCGCCGCGTCCTCCTCTCCCTCTCCGTCGCCGAGGAGGAGGCCTCCCACGCCCCCGCCACGGCGGGGGGCGCGACGATGCGTGTGCGGCAGGAGCTGATCGACGGGATCATCGCCCTGGAGGCCGAGGTCCGCGCCGCCTCCCTCGCCCTGGCCGAGGCGCTGCGCGAGAGCGCGCCGCGCACGGCGATCGCCCGCCTCTCGGTGCTGGCGGGCAAGCTGGAGGGGGCGGCGGGGCGGGAGCTGACCGAGCTTTCCGACCACCTGCGCGGCTTCGAGGACACGCTGGAGGAGGCCGAAAGCCGCCTCTCCTTCTCCCTCCGCCGGCTGGACGAGGCGGTGATGGAGCTGCGCGTGGTGCCCGTGGGCACCCTCTTCGCCCGGCTGCCGCGGGTCGCCCGGGCCGTCGCCGAGCCGGCGGGCAAGGAGGTGGAGGTGGTGCTGGAGGGGCAGGAGGTGGCGATCGACCGCTCCCTCGTCGAAACCCTGGCCGATCCGCTGCTCCATCTCATCCGCAACGCGGTGGACCACGGGATCGAGACCCCCGCCGAGCGCCGGGCCGCCGGCAAGCCGCCGCGCGCCCTGCTGCGCATCTCTGCCGCCCGCCGCACCGGCGGCATCCGCGTGCGGGTTTCCGATGACGGGCGCGGCATCCATCATGACCGCGTCCTGGCCCGGGCGGTGGAGCGGGGGCTAATTTCGGCCGAGGAGGCGCCCGGCCTCTCGCCTGCGCAGATCGAGGCGCTGCTCTTCCGCCCCGGCTTCTCCACGGCCAGCACGGTGACGGAGACCTCTGGCCGCGGCGTCGGGCTGGACGTGGTGCAGGATGCCGCGCGCCGCGCCGGCGGCACGCTGGAGGTGGCGAGCACCCCCGGGCGGGGCACGAGCTTCACCCTGCGCCTGCCGCTGACCGCCGCCACCCAGGCGGTGCTGCTGCTGGAGGTGGGCGGACACCCCTATGCCATCCCCACCGCGCGGGTGGAGGCGGTGCTGGAGGGCGAGGGCGACGGACGGCCGGTGCTGCGCCTGGCACCGCTCCTGAGCCTGCCGGAAACCCCGCTCGGCGCCGTGGTGGTGGTGCGCGCCGCCGCCGGGCCGCTGGCCCTGGGCGTGGACCGGGTGCAACGCCGCGCGGACATCCTCCTGCGGCCCCTGCACCCCGCCCTGGCCCGCATGCCCGGCGTGGGCGGCGTGGGGGTGCTCGGCAATGGCGAGCCGGTGCTGCTGCTGGAACCGGACGGGTTGGGCGGCGAGGGCTAGGGCCGGCTAGGCGGGGCTCGCGGGGCGGCCGGGGCGAGGCTTCTCAGCCCCCGCATCCCCCTTCTCCGCCCCTTCCACCGGGCCCGGCAGGGGCAGGGAGGCGAGCAGGGCTTCGAGCTCGCGCAGATTCACCGTGCCCGTCTTCTCCAGCACCGTGCGGACCTGGGCGCGGATGGTGGCGAGGCTCACCCCCCGCCGCTCCGCCAGCTGCTCCGCCCGCGTGCCGCCCGCGAGGCCGGAAGCGACCTCGGCCTCCGCCGCGGTGAGGCCGAAGAGATTCTGGAGCAGGGCCGTGGGCGGCGGAGGACGGTCCAGCGGCCGTAGCAGCACGAGCGCGAGGCCGGGCACCGGCCCGGGCGGGCCCGCGCGCCCATTCCCGTTCGGGCTCAGGGCGCCGGGCAGGGGGGAGACGAGGAGCGCGACGGGGTCGCGCCGCATCTCGGGCCGGGGAAGCAAGCGGAAGGCGCCGCCCGCCCGGCGGAGCAGCGCGACCCCTTGCACCAGCGCCGCCAGCCGGACGTTCTCCTCGACACCCGGCAGGCGGAAAACCAGCGGCGCGCCCGGGCGGGAACCATCCCGCATGATGCGCAAGCCGGCGCAGGGCCCGCTCAACCTCGCCGCGGCGGCATTGGCGTGCCGGACCACGAGATCCGCATCGAGGACCAGCGCCGCCTCGGGCAGGGCGTCGAGCACGCGCAGGGGGAGGGAGGCCGCGGTGCCGCGCAGCCGCTCCCGGAGCTGAAGGCCGCGTTGCAGATGTGGCAGGACGGCGTTGAGCAGGCTGACGGTGTCGGGTCGGAAGGGTTCCGATCCCTCTGGCCGCTGCAGGCCGAGATTGAAGAATCCGGCCTCGCCCAGGCGGCCCACCCCGCCGACGACCCATTCCAGCCCGATCCGGCGCCCGAAATCATTGTAGAATTCCGTCCGCCGGTACTCCTCCTGGGGCAGCACGCTCTCGCCGCGGACCGCGCGCAGGCGGGGGCTGCCGGTCAGCGAGGGCAAGAGGCGGGCCAGCCAGGGGTCGATGTCGCGGTAATGCTCCACATAGGCGCGGATATCTGCCGCGTCGAAGGGGGCCACGTGGAGCGGTTCCAGCTCTCCGCCGGCACCGCTGCCGATGAAGAGCGATGCGCTGGCCGCACCGAGGACGCGCTGCAGGGCCTGAACGGCCGCGGACCAGGACGCCTCCTCCGCGGCCGCCGCGTAGATCGTCGCAATGATCGAAGCCCTGTCGTCCATCCATCCTCAGCTTCTCGCCGGAGCAGAGGGCGGTCGACTCACCCCGGGTTGTCCGGCGCAGTAGCGGACGACCGACATCATGAACGGCCTGGAAAATACGGCGATCCTCAATATTGATGATGGCGGGGATCGCGGAAGTGTGAATGCTAAGCTGGTGGACATCAGGAGGGGTGGACCGGGTCATGCCTGACCGACTTTCCAGCCTCGCAGCGGCGATCGGGGCCCAGAACATCCCCGTGACCTGCCCGGCCCGTCATTCGGGCGACAACGACAATGCCGGTCCTGCGCAGGGCGATGTGGAGGCATCCGGCCCGCCCGAGCCCACCTGGGAAGGACCGGGCGCCATCCTGGCCCTCGGCGTCCAGAACGGACGTCACGGGCTCGGCGCCGTACGGGCCACGGTGGGGGAGGCAAGCGGCGATGCGGCGGCGGACATGGCCACGCTTCTTCGCCTCCTCACCCATTACGGCATGTGGATGGGCTTCGAGGGAGATGCCGAGCCGATCCGCCGGGGCAAGCTGCGCCAGCTGCCCGTGGAGGTGGGGGCACGGGGCAGGGTGGAGTACCGGCTGGATCTGCGCCGCATCATGCGGGGCTCCCAGCGCCTGATCGCCGATGGCACCATTCTGCTGAACGGCCGGCCCTCGGCGATGCTGGACGGCCTCTCCGTTGCCTTCCGCCCCAGCGCGGGCGGCGCCGGCCGCCGGCCGCGTCCAGGCTGAGGCGCGGAAGGGCGCTCACCCCCGGCGTACGGCCAGCACCGTGATGTCGTCCGCCTGCGGCGCCCCGCCGGCGAAGCCGGCCACGGCTTCCAGCACCGCCTCCACGACGTCCCGGGGCGGTGCCGCGCCCGTCGGACGCAGGGTCGCCGCCAGCCGGTCCCGGCCGAAGAAGCCATCGGCCCCGTCCTCGGCCTCGGTCACCCCGTCGGAGAAGAGGAACAGGGCCTCTCCCGCTTCCAGGGCCAGGGGGTCGGAGCGGTAGGGAAAGCCCTCCATGGCCCCGAGCGGGGGCTGACGCGAGAGATCCGCCATGGCGCGCGCGGAACCCTCCGTGAGGATGAAGGGCGGCTCATGCCCGGCCAGGGCGATGCGGCCGGTGCCGGATGCGGCGTCGATCACGGCCAGCACCACGGTCACGAAGGTCTGGCTCTCATTCTCGCGCGCCAGGTCGTCATTCGCATGGGCGAGGATGGCCGCGGGGTCGGGTGCGCCCCCGCCCTGCTCCACCAGATAGAGGGCGGAGGAGCGGATCAGGCCGAGGGTGCGCGCCATCGTCAGCCCCGCCGGCGCGCCCTTGCCCGCGACATCCGCCACGCAGGCCAGCAGCAGGCCGGGGCCGAGGCGAAGGGCGTCGTAGAGGTCGCCGCCCACCTGCCGCGCCGGGATCATGGCCGCGTGCAGGGTGAGGCCTGGCGGGACGATGGCGGCGAAATTCCGCGGCACGAGGTCCAGCTGCGCGGCGCGGGCGCTTTCCAACTCGGCCTCCAGCGCGGCCAGGCGGTGATCGGCGAGGTCGCGCAGCCGCTTCTTCTCCAGCACGGCACCGAGCCGGGCACGGAGAAGCGGCGGGTCGAAGCTCTTGGGCAGATAGTCCTCGGCCCCCAGCTCGATGCAGCGGACGATCTTGTCCATTTCCGTCAGGGCGGAGATGACGATGACGGGCGGGGCCGCGCCGCGGGCCGCGTGCAGCGCCTCCAGTACGCCGATGCCGTCCAGCCGCGGCATCTCGAGGTCCAAAAGCACCACGTCAAAGGCGCCCCGCTCGATGGCCGAAAGCCCCTCCACCCCGTCCACCGCCTCGGTGACGCGGATATAGCCCAGCTCGGCCAGGCGCTTCTTCAGTACCAGGCGGTTGAAGGAGGAATCCTCGACGACGAGGATGGAGACTGTGTCGTTCAGAGCCTCGCTCACGCGGCCTTCCCCGCATCGGCGACGGCGAGGCTTTCGACCACCCGGCGCGTGTCGCTCGCGAGGCGTGACAAATCGATCATGGTCACGGTGATCTCCTCGGCGGCCGTGGCGTTCGACTGGCCGATGCGGTTGAGGGTGGAGACGCGCTCGTTGAGCCCGCCGACGGTCGCCTGCTGCTGTTCCATGGCCACGGCGATGGCCCCGGCGAGGCGTGCGCTTTCCGCTACCATGTTTTCCAGCGCATCCATCGCCTCGCCCACAGCGGCGGCGGTGCCGCTGCCCTCCCGCGCGCGCCGGCCGGCGACGAGGACGACGTCGGCGACCTCCTGCGCCAGATTCTCGGTGGAGGCGGCAAGCGCGCGCACTTCCTCGGCCACCACGGAGAGGCCGCGGCCGTGCTCGCCGGCCCGGGCCGCCTCGATGGCGGCGTTGATGGCCAGGATGTTCGTCTGAGTCGCGACCTTGGCGATGGTGCCGGCGATTCGGGTGACGCGCTCGGTATCCTCGCCCACGGCGTCCACGAGCTCGATCAGCGTGGTCACCTTCAGCAGGTTCTCGGTCAACACCGACTTCGCGCGCTCGGCCTGGTCCCGCGCCTCGCCGGTGGAACGGGAGACGTCGGCGATGGCGTCGGTGGTCTGGGCCAGGGCCTCGGCGGTCTGACGCAGCTCCGAAAGCTGGGTCATGGCGCCGTCGCTCACCTGCCCGATGGCGTCGGAGGCCTGGGTGGTGGCGATGGCGGTGCGGCGGGCATTCTCCAACGCCTGCTCGGTCAGGGCGCGGGCGGCGAGGAGGCTGTCCTTGAAGACGAGGACGGCTCGGGACATCTCGCCCACCTGATCCGTCCGGTCCGCCTCCGGCACCTCGGTTTCCAGCTGGCCGGAGGAGAGGCGGTCCATGGCGCGCGCCAGCCGCCCGACCGGCCGCGCGATGAGGCGCAGCAGGACGAAGAGGATAAGGGCACAGCCCAGCAGCCCGGCCGCGCCGGCGCCCAGGATGATCCCGCGCGCTCGCGCGTTCAGCCGCAACGCCTCGGCCAGCGTCTCCGCATTGTGGCGCTGCACCACGCTGCGGGCGGCGAGGGTGAAGGCGTTGAAGCCGGACTGGGCATCGAGCCATTCCTCCTGCAGCGGGGCGAAGTCGCCACGGCGGGCTTCGGCGAAGGCGTCGCGCACGCGTTCGGCGAGCGGCCCCATGCGCTCGGCCATGTCGCGGGCGCCGCCGGTCACGATCGGGTCGATCTCCGCCCCCAGGCGCCGCTCCACCTCGGCATAGGTGTCGCGCACGAGCTGCCCGTTGCGGGCCATGCGGCTGGCGGCGGGGCGGGGCTGCATCACGCCGGCGAGCACGCCGGTCATGCCGGAGGAGAAATCGGCGATGGTACCGGAGAAGCGGTCCAGCGCGGCATCGGCCTCGTGATCCGGGCCGGTGATGCGCCCGATGATGGCCGTCTGCCTTTCGCTCAGGAGCAGGGCGGTGCCGGTGAGCAGCCCGACCACGATGAGCATCAGCAGCGCGATCAGCGCCGCCCGCGTGCCGATCCGCCCCAGCAGGGCGCCGAGGCCCCGCGGCGGGGTGGCCCGGCCGAGGGCGGAGGCCGCGGCCCGCCCGCCCGCCGACGGATCGCCGGGCAACGGGGCGGGTTGGACGTTCTCCATGGACGGCAGGCTAGACGGCGCCCCCGGCAGGAACAAGGTGCCGGGGACGGGTGCGGAACGACCGGGCCGGACCCGCCGAGGGGATTTGCCCTTCCCGCGCGGCGCGGCGATGCTGCGCCGCCCGCCGCCCCTTCCATGCTCGGAAACAGGGCGGCAGCCCGGAGGACGCCATGCCCGAATACCCCTTCACCGCCGCGGACCTGGAGGCCCTTCGCGCCTGGGACACGCCGACCATCTGCAACGCGCTGGAGATGGTGGCCCCGCATCGCCGCGGCCATGGCTTCACCGTGCGGCCGCTGGTGCCCGCCTCCACCTCCCTGCCGCCGATCTGCGGCTTGGCGCGCACCGGCACCATCCGCGCGGCGGCCCCTTCCGGCCGCGCCAAGGAGGTGGACCGCGCCGCCCGCATCGGCTGGTACGAATACGTGGCGGAAGCCGCCATGCCGACCGTGGTGGTTTTGCAGGACCTGGACGACACGCCCGGCACCGGCGCCTTCTGGGGCGAGGTGAACACCAATGTTCACAAGGCCATCGGCGCCCAGGGCTGTGTCACCAACGGCTCCATCCGTGACCTCGACATGATCGCCCAGGGCTTTCAGCTCATCGCCGGGGCGGTGAACCCGTCCCATGCCTATGTGCATATCGTGCAGTACGGGCAGGAGGTCTCGGTGCATGGCATGGCCTGCCATCACGACGCGGTGGTGCATGCCGACCGCCACGGCGCGGTGGTGATCCCGCATGACGCGGTGACGAAGATTCCGGCCGCCATCGAACTGCTCTCCCGCCGGGAGAAGGTCATCCTTGACCTCTGCGCCTCCCGCGACTTCACCGTGGCGGCACTGCGCGAGGCCCTGGCGCGGGCGGACGAGATCCATTGAGCGAAGCAGCTTCCGTGACCGTGCTCACGCCCGAGGCGGCGCGGCTGATGGAGGCCGTGCACGGCACCGATATCTATGCCGGCTTCCAGCCTATCCGCGCCCTGGACCTGCAGGGGTGGAACGGCACGCATCCCGCCCTGGCGCGCGCTGTGGAGGAGACGAAGCCCGCCGTCGCCTTCGATATCGGCGTCTGGAAGGGCCAGTCCGTCGCGCGCCTCTCCGAGGCCATGCGCCATGTTCGCCCGGATTCGGCGTTGCTGGCCATCGACACCTTCCTCGGCAGCCCTGGCCACTGGGACCGGACGCGGCCGGACCGGATCGTGGACAGCCTCGGCCTGGTGCATGGCTGGCCGAGCCTCTACTGGCAGTTCCTGTCCAACATGGTCCTCTCCGGCCATGCCGAGCGCGTGGTGCCCCTGCCGCAGACCAGCGACAACGCGGCGGTGATCCTGAAGCACCTTCGGATCCGTGCGGATCTGATCCATATCGATGCCGCGCATGAATACGAGCCGGTGAAGCGCGACATCGAGAATTACTGGGCGCTGCTGCGCCCCGGCGGGATCATGATCGGCGATGACTATCCCTGGCCCGGCGTGAAGCAGGCGGCCGACGAATTCGCGGCCGCGATGAAGCTGGCGCTCGAAGTGGATGGGCCGAAATGGACGCTGCGCAAGCCACGATGAAGCCGGCGGGGCGGGCTGGATGCTGCACACGAAGGCTTGGCCTTTTGGAGGCATCGGGAATGCCTCGTCGCGCGGCAGCGCGCCGCCCGGGCCGGCGGGATGAAAGCCGTAATGGCGAGCACTGCCGTGGAGCGTGATATGCGCCCTGTCCTGTGCCGGGTCCGTCCGGAATGGGTGGACCATTACGGCCATATGAACCTCGCGCCCTATGTCGCGGTGTTCGACATGGCGACGGACCTCCTCTGGCCCTCCCTCGGCCTGGGGGAGGGGTTCCGGGCCCGGGGCCTTGGAACCTTCGCGGCCGAGAACTGGGTTTCCTATCGCCGGGAGGTCCGGCTGGAGGACCCGCTGGCCGTGGAGAGCGAGGTGCTGGCCAATGATTCCAAGCGCCTGCTGATTCGTCATCGCCTCTTCCAGGCCGAGGCGGGATTCGAGAGCGCCCGTTGCGAGTTGCTCTTCCTCTGCGTCGATCTGAGCCAGCGCAGGGTTTGTCTCTGGCCCGAAGACGTGCAGGCGAGCTTCGCTGCCGTGCCGGTCGGCGCGGCGCCGGAACGGCTGTCGCTGCGCCGCTAGTAGGGCAGGGGGTCGCTCTTTCAGAGGCAGGCTGCCTAGGCATTGGGCGCCAGTTGCACGGAAAGGGGCGATATTATCCGATATCCGGGTTGACGATCCTTCATGCCAGGGAGAACCATCCGCCCCTACGGAGGACCCCCCCGATGAACGTTGCCCTGCGCCCCCGAGGCGAAGCCCCCGCCGGCATGAGCGCCGAGGAATGGGCCGTCCGCTGCGACCTCGCCGCCCTGTACCGGCTCGTGGCGCACCACCGGATGACGGACCTCATCTACACGCACATCTCCGCCCGCATCCCGGGCCCGGAGCACCATTTCCTCATCAACCGCTACGGTGTGCTCTTCCATGAGATGCGCGCGAGCGACCTGGTGAAGATCGACCTCGACGGCAACGTGCTGGAGGATGAGCCGCAGAGCCGGAAGGTGAACGCCGCAGGCTTCACCATCCACTCCGCCATCCACATGGCGCGTGAGGATCTGACCTGCGTGGTGCACACCCACACCTCCGCGGGCATCGCCGTCTCCTGCCAGAAGCACGGCCTCCTGCCGATCAGCCAGCACGCGCTGAAGTTCTACGGCCACCTCTCCTATCACGGCTATGAGGGCGTCGCGCTGGATCTGGACGAGCGCGAGCGGCTGATCCACGACCTCGGCCCCACCAACAAGGCGATGATCCTGGTCAACCACGGCCTGCTGGTCGGCGGCCGTACCATCGCGGAGGCCTGGAACCAGATCTACTACCTCGAGCGCGCCTGCCAGGCGCAGGTCGCCGCCCTTTCGGGTGGCGCGGAGCTGGTCTTCCCGCCCGAGGCGGTGCGGCTGAAGACGGCGGCGCAGTTCAACGGCCCGAACACGCTGAGCCATGCCCAGTTCTCCTGGGATTCCTCCCTCGCCCTGATCGAGGGCCAGGGCCGGGACTGGCGGTCTTGAGCGAGCCCATCCTTCTCTCCGGCGGCCGCATCTTCCGCGGCTTGGCCGGGGGCTTCGCGGACGCCCTCCTGATCGCGGATGGGCGCGTCGCGGCCATCGGCACGAAGGACGAGGTGGCGGGCATGGCCCCCGCCGGCGTCCGGCAGGTGGATCTCGGGGGGCGGGTCGCGATTCCGGCCTTCAACGAGGCCCATATGCATCTGCTGCCCTATGGGCTCGGCCTCAGCCAGGTGAATCTCCGCGCCGAGCAGGTGAAGACTCTCGACGAGGTGCTGCGCCGGATCGGCGAGGCGGCGAAGAAGGCCCCGAAGGGGAGCTGGGTTCTCGGCCGCGGCTACGACCATGGCGAGCTGGATATCGGCCGTCACCCGACGGCGGAGGAGCTGGACCGCGTCTCGCCCGACCATCCCGTCTATATCGTCCGCACCTGCGGCCATATGGGCGTGGCGAACAGCGCGGCGATGAAGGCCGCGGGCGTCGGCCACAACACGCCGGACCCTGAGGGCGGCGCGATCGAGCGGAAGGGCGGCAAGCTCACCGGCCTGTTCATGGAGCGCGCCAAGCGCCTGATCATCGACGCGATGCCGATGCCCTCTGAGGACCATATGGTCGGGGCGATCGAGGCCGCGGGGCGCGACCTCGCGGCGCGCGGCTTCGCCACGGCCAGCGACATGAATGTCGGCATGACCGCCGGGCTGCACGAGATCGGCGCCTATCGTCGCGCGCTGGCCGAGGGCCGGCTGATGCAGCGCATGTGGCAGGTGCTGGCCGGCAACCCCGAAGGCATCGCCGAGGCGGCCTGGAACGAGGGCCTGCGGCCGGACCACACGGACGACATGCTCGCCTGGGGCGCCGTGAAGGTGTTCGGCGACGGCTCGGCCGGCGGGCTGACGGCGGCCTTCTTCGATCCCTATCTGCAAAGCGCCGGCGGCGGCACCGGCATCTTCTGCTTCCCGGACGAGACGATGCACCGCCTTCTGGCGCTGTATCACCGCCAGGGCTGGCAGCTGGACATCCACGCCATCGGCGATGCCGCGATCGAGCAGGTGCTGCTGGGCATGGAAAAGGCCGGCGCGCCGGACGCGCCCCTCGCTGGCCGCCGCCACCGCATCGAGCATTGCGGCTTCCTCAACGCTGATCAGCGGCGCCGGATGAAGGCGAATGGCATCATCCCCGTGCCGCAGCCGGTCTTCATGTACGAGTTCGGCGATCTCTACGTGAAGAACCTGGGAATGGAGCGCGCCGCCGCCGCCTACCCCATGCGGACCTGGCTGGAGGAGGGGCACCACCCCGCCGCCTCCTCGGACAGCCCCGTTTCCTCGGTCGATCCCTTCGGCAATCTCTTCACCATGCTCACCCGCAAGACGAACAAGGGCACGGTGCTGGGTCCGGAGGAGACACTGACGGCGGAGCAGGCCGTGCATTGCTACACCTGGTGCGGCGCCTATTCGCAATTCGCGGAAGGGCGGCGTGGCACGCTGGAGCCGGGGATGCTGGCCGATGTCGCCGTTCTCTCGAAGGACATCTTCGCCATCTCTCCGGATGAGCTGCTGACCACCGAGGCCGACCTCACGCTGCGCGGCGGCGAGCCCATCTTCGACCGCCACGGCGCCCTGCGCGCCGCGGCGGCCTGAGGGCGCCATGGGCCGCCACGCCGTCCAGCGGCTGCTGATGGCCATCCCGGTCCTGTTCGGGGTGGTGCTGGTGGGATTCCTGCTGATGCAGGTGGTGCCGAACGACCCGGCTCTCGTGCGCGCCGGCCCCTCCGCCACGCCCGACGTGGTGGAGGCGCTGCGGCGCGACATGGGGCTGGACCGACCGCTCTACGAGCAGTTCGGGATCTATCTCTGGCGCCTCGTGCAGGGGGATCTCGGCGTCTCGATCATCAACAACGTGCCGGTGGTGCAGGAACTCGGGAACACGGTCGGCCCGACGCTGGAGCTGATGTTCGCCAGCCTGATCTGGTCCATCCCGATCGGCATCGCGCTCGGCACCATCGGTGCCTACTGGCGCGGCAAGCTGGCGGACCGCCTGATCACCGCCTTCGCGGTGGCGGGGGGCTCCATCCCGGTGTTCTTCCTCGGCCTCGTGCTCATCTGGTATGTCGGCTTCAGGCTGCAGCTGCTGCCCTTCACCGGCCGCGCCGGCCCGCTCTGGACCGAGGAGGGGCTGAAGGCGATCATCCTGCCGGCGCTCACCCTCGGCGGCGTGTTCATCGGGCCGGTGGCGCGCATGACGCGCACGGCGGTGCTGGACGTGCTGGGTGTCGAGCATGTGCGCACGGCGCGCGCCAAGGGGCTCGGCGAGTTCAAGGTCGTCACCCGCCACGCGCTGCGCAACGCGCTGATCCCGGTCGTCACCCTGGTCGGCCTGCAGATCGGCTTCCTGCTGGGTGGCGCGGTGGTGACCGAGACGGTTTTCTCCTGGCCCGGCGTGGGGCGCCTGGCCGTCGGCGCGATTCTCTCGGCCGATTTCCCGATGGCCCAGGGCACGATCATCATCCTCTCCCTCGGCTTCATCATCATCAACCTCGTGGTGGACGTGCTCTACGCGGCCCTCGATCCCCGGATGCGGACCTGATGAGCGCCACCGCTGAATCCACCCCGCTGCCTCAGGCGCAGGAGGCGGCGCCGCCGAAGCGGCCGGGCACGCTCTCCCGGCTGATGCGCGAGCCCGCAGCCGCCTTCGCCATGGTGCTCGTGGTGCTGGTGCTGGGGGCGGCGATCCTCGCCCCGGTGCTCTCCCCCACCGACCCCTATGACAACGACCTGTCTCTCGCCATGCAGGCTCCCGGCTCGCCCGGCCTGCCGCTGGGCGCGGACGCCCAGGGGCGCGACATGATCACCCGCCTGCTCTATGGGCTGCGGATCACGCTGCTCATGGGCTTCGCCTCGGTGGTGCTGGGCGGCGGCGTGGGCGCGCTGGTCGGCTTCGCGGCGGCCTTCTACCGCCGGATCGACGGCTTCCTGATGCGGCTGATGGACGTGATGCTGTCCTTCCCCGCCATCCTGTTCGGCCTGGCGCTGGCGGCCATCTTCGGCCCGGGCATCCCGGCGGTCGTGCTGGCGCTCTCGGTCGCCACCGTGCCTCTGATGGCGCGCATCGTGCGCGGCTCGGCGCTCGCGATCATGGGGCTCGACTACATCGAGGCGGCGCGGGCGACCGGCATGTCCGATGCGCGCATCATCCTGCGGCACGTGGCGCCGAACTGCCTGTCCTCCATCTTCGTCTTCGCCACCCTGCGCTTCGGCCAGGTGATCCTGCTGGGCTCCGCGCTCTCCTTCCTCGGCCTCGGCGCGCAGCCGCCAACGCCGGAGCTGGGCGCGATGGCGAGCGACGGCCGCAACTTCCTGTTCTTCGCGCCGCATATCGCGGTGATCCCGTGCGTCGCCATCTTCGCGGTGGTGCTCGCCTTCAACGTGCTGGGGGATGCGTTGCGCGATGCGCTCGACCCCCGGCTCCGCGCCTGACATACAGAGGGGACCAAGAGAATGAAGAACTGGCTCTATGCGGGGCTGCTGGCCCTGGGGGCCGCGGCACCCGCCGCGGAAGCCCTGGCCCAGGCCGCGCCGCGCAACACCCTCGTCGTCCTGCGCGAGATCGACGCCGACCGCTACGACCCCGCCCGCTCCACCGCGCGCGGCGCCGGTGAGGTGATCTACATGATGAGCGACACGCTGGTGTCGCTCGACTGGGACCAGAAGACGATCCGCCCGGGCCTCGCGGAATCCTGGAGCGTCTCCGAGGACGGCAAGACCTACACCTTCCGCCTTCGCCGCGACGTCACCTTCTGCGACGGCAAGCCCTTCACCGCGCGGGACGTGGCCTACACCATCAAGCGCTGGGTCGATCCCGCCACCCGTTCCCCCGTGCGCTGGCGCGCCGGCCCGGTGGAGGATGTCGTCGCCATCGATGACTACACGGTCGAGTACAAGCTGAAGGAGCCCTATGGCGAGCTCCTCTATCAGCTCACCCTCTTCTTCGCCTCGATTGTGGATCAGGCGACCGTCGAGCGGCTGGGCGACAATTTCGGCGTCCAGGGCTTCAACGGCACCGGCCCCTATTGCTGGAACTCCTGGTCGCCGCGCCAGGACTTCGTGCTGACACGCCACCCGAACTACCGCTGGGGCCCGCCGATTTACCAGAACCCCTCTCCGCAGGTGGAGCGGGTGATCTGGCGCGTGATCCCCGAGGCGAACACCCGCCTGGCCGCGCTGCAATCCGGCCAGGGCGACGTGACGCAGTACATTCCGCAATTCGCCATCCAGGGCCTGCGGAACGTCCCGACGGTGAGGCTCACCCGGCAGGAGACCTATTTCTGGGACTTCTTCATGGGCTTCAAGGTGGACAAGCCCGTGGTGAGCGACCCCGCGGTGCGGCGCGCCATCAACCTGGCCGTCAACCGCACCGCCGTGGTGCAGGCCACCTTCTTCGGCGCCGCCGACCCGGCCGATGCCTACCTGAACCCGCGGACCAACGGCTTCGACGCCGAGGCCGCGCGCATGGTGCCGCAGTTCAACGCCGATGAGGCGCGGCGCGTGCTGGATGCGGCCGGCTGGAAGCCGGGCGCGGACGGCATCCGCGAGAAGGACGGACAGCGCGCCTCCTTCCTCCTCTACGGCCTGCAAACCAACGAGTGGCGCCGCATGGCCGAGGCGATGCAGGCCGACCTGCGCCGCGTGGGCATCGAGATGCGCGTGCAGCTCTGGGACGCGACCGTGGGCTGGGGCAAGCTGGCGACGCAGGAATTCGATGCCTTCGTCATGTCCTATCCCTACATCTCGGCGACGGACGGCTTCGCGCTGTATTTTGACAGTGCCAACAAGCCGACCCCGAACCGGATGAACTGGACGGATGCCGAGACGGACCGCCTGCTCCGCATCGCCAAGACCGGCCTGACGGAGCAGGAGCGGAACCAGGCCATCGCCGAGGCGCAGCGCCGCATCGTGCAGGCCAATGTCTGGCTGCCGCTCGCGCGGGAGCAGCTCTGGGTGGCCGCCTCGCAGCGGACCGAGGGCGTCCGGCCGCACGGCATCTACGGCGTGGGGCTCTACAAGGGCCTCGACATCCGCCTGACGCGCTAAGCCCATCGCGGGTGGCCGCAATCCGCGGCCACCCGCCCTTCTTTGCCGGGGACCCGTCATGACCACCACCGTGATCCGCGATGCGGATGTCGTCGTCGCCTGGGATGCCTCGGCGAAGCAGCATGTCTATCTCACAGGCGCCGACATCGCCTTCGAGGGCGGCACCATCACCCATGTCGGCCGCGGCTATACGGGCCCGGTGGATGAGGAGATCGCCGGCCGCGGGCTGATGGTCATGCCGGGGCTGGTGAACATCCATTCCCACCCCTCCAGCGAGCCGATGAACAAGGGCCTCCTGGACGAGATTGGCTCGCCCGGCCTCTACAACTCCTCCCTCTACGAGTTCATGCCGATCTTCCGCGCGGATTCGGAAGCGGTGCCGAGCTGCGTGCGGGTGGCGCTGAGCGAGCTGCTGCTCTCCGGCGTCACCACCGTCGCCGATCTCTCCATGGCCCATCCGGGCTGGCTGGACCTGCTGGCGGAATCCGGCATGCGCGTCTGCGTCGCGCCGATGTTCAAGTCCGCCCGCTGGTTCACGAAGAACGGCCATGTGGTGGAATATGAGTGGGACGAGGCCGCCGGCGAGAAGGCCATGGCCGAGGCCCTTTCCATCATCGACCGCGCCGAGCAGCATGAGAGCGGCCGCCTCTTCGGCATGGTGGTGCCGGCCCAGATCGACACCTGCGCCCCCGGCCTGCTGCGCGAAAGCAGCGAAGAGGCGCGCATGCGCGGCCTCTCCTGGCAGATCCACGCCGCGCAATCGGTGGTGGAGTTCCACGAGATCACCCGCCGCCACGGCCTCACTCCCATCGGCTGGCTGGACAGCATGGGGCTGCTGAACGACCGTGCCATCATCGGCCACGGCATCTTCCTGGACGACCATCCCTCCACCCGCTGGCACACCGAAACGGACCTGAAGCGGCTGGCGGAGACCGGCACGACCGTCGCCCATTGCCCCACCGTCTTCGCGCGCCGCGGCATCACCATGAAGAACTTCGGCCGCTACAAGCGCAGCGGCGTCAACATGGGCCTGGGGACGGACACCTACCCGCACAACATGCTCGATGAGATGCGGCTCGTCGGCTACCTCGCCCGCACCCAGGCGACCGATCCGCGCGCCGTCACCACCACCGAGATCTTCGACGCCGCGACCATCGGCGGCGCCACGGCGCTGGGCCGGGAGGATATCGGCCGCCTCGCCGCCGGCTGCCGGGCCGACCTCGTGCTGGTGAATGCCGAGCACCCGATGATGCGCCCGGGCCGCGACCCCATGCGCAGCCTCGTCTATGCGGCCGGGGACCGCGCGCTGCGCGACGTCTATGTGGACGGCCAGCTCGTCGTAAAAGACGGGATGGTGCTGACCATGGATTACGAAGGCGCCGCCGCGCATCTGCACGAGGCGCAGAAGCGCGTGCTCGACAACGCGCCGCGCCAGGACTGGGCCCACCGCCCGGTCGAGAAGATCAGCCCGCCGAGCTTCCCCTGGGCATGAGCATGAGTGACTCCCTCCTGCGGATCGAGGATCTCCGCACGGTTTTCCGGAGCAGCAACGGCGACATCGCCGCCGTGGATGGCGTGACGCTGGAGGTTCCGCGCGGCAAGACCCTCGGCATCGTGGGGGAGAGCGGCTGCGGCAAGTCCATGCTGTCGCTGTCCATCATGGGGCTGGTGCCGCGCCCCGGGCGCATCGCCCAGGGCCGCGTGCTGCTGGAGGAGCAGGACCTGGCCTCCCTCTCGCCCGCCGGCATGCGCGCTGTGCGCGGCGCGGAGATCGCCATGATCTTCCAGGAGCCGATGACCTCGCTGAACCCGGTGCACAGCATCGGCGACCAGCTGACCGAGGCCATGCGCGCCCATGACGCGAAGGCCAGCAAGGCGGAACTGAAGGAGCGCGCCATCGAAGCGCTGCGCCGCGTCCGCATCCCGTCACCGGAGCGCCGCTTTTCCGAATACCCGCACCAGCTCTCCGGCGGCATGCGCCAGCGCGTGATGATCGCCATGGCGCTGTCCTGCAAGCCGCGCCTGCTGATCGCCGACGAGCCGACCACCGCGCTGGACGTGACCGTGCAGGCCCAGATCCTGGACCTGCTGCGCGACCTGCAGGCCGAGACGGGCATGTCCGTCATCCTCATCACCCATGATCTCGGCGTGGTGGCCGAGATGGCCGATGAGGTGGCGGTGATGTATGCGGGCCGGGTGGTGGAGCGCGGCACGGCGAAGGATATCTTCGAGGACCCGCAGCACCCCTACACGATCGGCCTGCTCGGCAGCATCCCGCGCATCGAGGAGGATCGGGACCGCCTTCTCTCCATCGACGGCAGCGTCCCGCCGCCCTTCGCCTTTCCCAAGGGCTGCCGCTTCAACCCGCGCTGCCCCTTCGCCATCCGCGCCTGCACGGAAATCGACCCGCCGCTGCGCGAACTCTCCCCCGGCCACCGCGCCGCCTGCATCCGCGCGCCCGTGGAACTGGCCCTGGATATCGCCGCATGAAAGAGCCCGCGCTTCTCGAGGCGATCGGCGTCGCCAAGCACTACCCGGTCAAGAAGGGCCTGCTCTTCGCCCGGCAGGTCGGCGCCGTGCGCGCCGTGGATGGCGTCTCCTTCGCCCTGCATCGCGGCGAGACGCTGGCGCTGGTGGGGGAGAGCGGCTGCGGAAAGTCCACCACCGCCCGCCTCGTCATGCGGCTGATCGAACCCTCCTCCGGTGACGTCATCTTCAAGGGCGAGAACGTCACGAATGTGGGCGGCGCGAAGCTGCGCGCCCTGCGGCGGCACCTGCAGATCGTCTTCCAGGACCCCTATGCCAGCCTCAACCCGCGGCTGACGGTGGCGGACGCCATCGCCGAGCCCATGACGGTGCACGGCATCGGCGACGCCGCCTCCCGCCGGGAGCGGGTGCAGGAGCTGCTGCGCCTCACCGGCCTGCGCCCCTTCCACGCGGACCGCTACCCGCATGAGTTCTCGGGCGGGCAGCGCCAGCGCATCGGGATCGCCCGCGCCCTGGCCGTGGAGCCGGAGGTGGTGGTCTGCGACGAGCCCGTCTCGGCGCTGGACGTCTCGATCCAGGCCCAGGTGGTGAACCTGCTGGGCGACCTGCAGCAGCGCCTCGGCCTGTCCTACCTCTTCATCGCCCATGATCTCGCGGTGGTGAAGCATGTCGCGGACCGGGTCGCCGTGATGTATCTCGGCCGCATCGTGGAGGTGGCGGCGAAGCACGAGCTCTTCTCCAACCCGCGCCATCCCTATACCCGCGCCCTCCTTGCCGCCATTCCGCGCCCGGATCCCTCCCGCCGAGGCTCCGTCACGCCGCTGGGCGGAGACCTGCCCAGCCCGCTGGCTGTGCCGCCGGGCTGCCGCTTCCACACGCGCTGCCCCGTGGCGCAGGCGAAGTGCAAGGAGCTCGACCCGCCGCTGCGCGAGATCGCCCCGGGCCACACCGCCGCCTGCCACTTCGCCGAGGATCTTCCGCGTTTCAACGCGGAAGCCGATGGGGGCGTGGCGCCGGTGGCGCAGCTTCGCCTCGCGGCCTATGCGGCGGCGCGTGCCGCCCGTGCTCCGGCGGTGGTCCCGGCGGGCTGACGGGGCATTGCCCGGCCCGTGGCCCCGCCGCAGGATGGCAGGCAAGAAAACCGGGGAAGCGTATCCATGCTCGTCACGCTCCAGGCGCCACGGCTGATCCTCTCGGGCGGCGGCGCCGTCTCCAGGGTGGCCGAGGTGCTGGGCCAGTTCGGCCTCTCCCGCCCGCTGGTCGTCACGGATCCCTGGATGGCTTCCTCCGGCACGGTGGAGCGCTGCCTCGCCCCGCTCCGCGCGGCGGGCCTGCGGCCGGCCGTCTTCCATGAAACGGTGCCGGACCCGACGGACACGGTGGTCGAGGCCGGCGTCCAGGCCTTCCGCGCGGGCGACTACGATTGCCTGATCGGCTTCGGCGGCGGCAGCCCCATGGATACGGCCAAGGCCATCGCCGTCCTCGCCGCCGCGCCGGAGGGCACGCATATCCGCGCCTTCAAGGTGCCGGCCCAGGCCAACCAGGGCGCCGTGCCCGTCCTCTGCATTCCCACCACCGCCGGCACGGGCAGTGAGGCGACGCGCTTCACCGTCATCACCGACACGGCGAATGACGAGAAGATGCTCATCGCCGGCCTCGGCGCCCTGCCGCTCGCCGCCGTCGTGGACCACCAGCTCACCTGGACCGTGCCCGCCCGCACCGTGGCCGATACGGGGGTGGACAGCCTTACCCATGCGCTGGAAGCCTTTGTCAGCAAGCGCGCCAATCCCTTCAGCGACGACTATGCCCGCCTCGCCATGCGGCTGATCGCGCCGAATCTCCGCCGGGCCTATGCGGATGCGCAGCGCGGCGGGAACGGCCCGCGCGACGAGGAGGCGCGGGAGGCGATGATGCGCGGCGCCATGCTGGCGGGCCTGGCCTTCTCCAACGCCTCGGTGGCGCTGGTGCATGGCATGTCCCGCCCCATCGGCGCGCATTTCCATGTTCCGCATGGCCTCTCCAACGCCATGCTGCTGCCCGCCGTCACCCGCTTCGGCCTCACCGCCGCCCTGCCGCGCTACGCCGAGGCCGCGCGCATCATGGGCGTGGCGGAGGAAGGGGAGGGGGACGAGGGCGCCGCAGCGAAGCTGGTGGAGGAGCTGGAAGCGCTGAACCGCGACCTCTCCGTGCCAAGCCCTGCCAGCCACGGCATCCCGGCCGATCGCTGGGACGGGCTGCTGGAGACCATGGCGGCCCAGGCCCTCGCCTCGGGCAGCCCCGCGAACAACCCGCGCGTGCCGGATGCGGCGGAGATCGTCGCCCTGTATCGTGAGGTCTATGCCTGACACCCAGCCCGGCGCGGATGCGGCGCTCCTGCTCCGCGGCATCGCCGCCGGGGAAGCGGGCGCGCTGCGCCGCCTTTACGATGCGCAGGGCGCGCGTCTCTTCGGCATGGCCGTGGCCATCCTGCGGGACCGCGATGCGGCGGCCGATGCGCTGCATGACGCCGTGCTGAAGATCGCTTCGCGCGCCGGGCAGTTCGACCCGCTCCGGGGCGAGGCCTCCGCCTGGCTCGCTGCCATCGTGCGCAACGCGGCGCTCGACCTCGCCCGCGCCCGGGGGCGCGAGACTCCCACGGACGATCCCACGCTGGGCGACAGCCCCGTGGAAGCCGAGGCGCTGGAGCGTCTCGCCGCCGCGCAGCAATCCGGCAGGCTGCGGGATTGCCTCGCCGCGCTGGAGGCGCGGAACAGGGAGGGTATCCTCCTCGCCTTCGTGCACGGCCTCTCCCACGCCCAGATCGCCGCGCGGCTCGAGCTGCCGCTGGGCACCGTGAAGGCCTGGATCCGGCGTGGACTGGTCCGGCTGAAGGGGTGCCTCGCATGATCCCCTCCGACTCCGAGGCGCTGGACGCGCTGGCCGCCGAGCATGTCCTCGGCACCCTCGATGCGCGGGAGGCGCGGGAGGTTTCGCGCGCCCTGCCGACCCACCCCGCCCTGCGCGAGGCGGTGGCCGCCTGGGAAGCGCGCCTCGCACCGCTGGCCGACCTCGCTCCGCCGCAGGCACCGCCGCCCGAGCTGTGGGGCCGGATCGAGGCCTCGCTTGGCGCGCGCCCCGAAGCCGTCGTCACGCCACTGCGCCCCGGCCGCCTCTGGAAAGCTTGGTCCCTGGGCTCGACCGCGCTCGCGGCCGGGCTGGCCGCCTTCATCCTCCTGCGCCCGGCCGAGGAGCCCCGGATGATGACCGTCCTCCTGACCAGCGGCGACCAGCCGGCCTGGCTGGTGGAGGCGGAAAGGGGCGGGCTGCGCCTGGCCAGCCTCAACCCGCGTCCGGTCGAGCCGGGGCGCGTGCAGCAGCTCTGGGCGCTGCCGCCCGGCGCCACCGCCCCCGTCTCGCTGGGCCTCATCCCGGAAGGCGGTCAGGCGAGCGTCGCGCCCGGCCTCGTGCGGCCGGAGCCGGGTATGCTCATCGAGATCACGCTGGAACCGCCGGGCGGTTCCCCCACCGGCCGCCCGACCGGACCGATCCTCTTCATCGGCCGGCTGGCCCCGGTGCGCGGAAGCTGAGGGGCAATCAGGCCGGCCGGGAGAGCTGGTCCCGGAACGGCCGCGCCGCCTGTGCCTGGCTGGTGCATTCGGGTTTGCGGCAGGCGGTCGGGAGCGGTTTCAGAGGAGAGACGGCTTGGCTGGGCAGTGGGCCATCATCCGGCTGGGCCGAAGCCCGCCTCAAAGGTCCTCTTTCCGGCGCACCAGCTCGGTCAGCAGCAGCTTGGCGATGTCATGCGGGTCGCCCTCGCCGGCATGGCCGCTTTCCTCCGCCGCATAGTCCTCCGAACGCACGGTGACGAGGTCGCCCGTCACCGTGTAGTCGCCCACATGGGTCTTGCCATCCACCTCCACCGTAACCATCCGCGGCTCATCCATGGTTTGCCTCCTATTCGGAACGAGTCGCCGCTGAGAACGTGCGCCGGCCCCTGATTGTTGCCGGGCGCGCCCGCCTGGGCAGGCGCATCCATCCCGCTTCGGGCCCGTTTCAGTCCTGTCTGGCCAATGAGATCTGGCCCTGGCGATCAGGAGGCGCGCCCGATGTTCGAATCACCCTTTATCGGCCTGCTGGTGCTCGCCCTCGTCATACTCGGCCTCGTCGTGCTGCAGCGGCTGGAATTCCTCAGCGTCTTCCGGCGTCGGCGGGCGGCGCACACTGCGGCGGACCGGGGAACGGCCGGCACACGGGAAGTTGGCCCGCCGCGCTGATCTCAGGCGCGGCGGCGTTCCGGGCGAGGATACGTAACGCTGGGTGACTCCCTTACCCTGTGGCAGGGTTGCCGGAGGAAACGTTTCGTCCGGTGAGTCCTCCATGCGCCTGCTCCGAGTTGTCGCCCTGGCCGCCGCACTTCTGGGGGGCGGTGGCGCCCTGGCGCAAGGCTTTGATCTTCCGGGCCTTTCGGCGGATAGCGGACGCTACGCGAGCGGGCTGACGCGGCGCTTCCCGGCCGGTGGCACGCCGGCCCAGCGCACCCAGGCGGAGCAGCGTGCGCAGCAGGCCGAGGGGCGCGGCGACTGGCAGGCGGCGATCACCGCCTGGGAGGAACGCCTGGGCATGGGCAATGCCCGGCCGGAGATGTGGCTTTCCCTTGGCCGCGCGGCCCTGGCCCGGAACCCGGCCGACCCCGCGAAGGCCCTGATGGCGGCGCAGCAGAACTTCGACCTCGTTCCCGCCGGCGAGCCCGAAGTCCCCTCCCTGCGGCTGATGGCCGATGCGCTGAAGGCCCAGGGCCGCTGGCCCCAAGTGATCCAGGCGCTGGAAGCCGTGGCCGAGCGCCTGCCCAACGACCCGGCGACGCGCACCGCCCTGATGGAGGCGCGGCGCGAGGCGGGCATGATGCTGCGGCGGGTGCAGGTGGAGCCGGAGGCCGAACCGGCCCGCGCCTGCCTCGCCTTCACCATCGCGCCGCAGCGGGGCGGCAGCTGGCAGCCCGAGGACTGGGTGCGGGCGGAGCCCGCGATTCCCGGCCTCGCCGTCACGAAGGAAAGCGACCGCCTCTGCGTCGCCGGCCTCCCCTGGGGGCGGCGGACGCGGCTCGTGCTGCGCGCCGGCCTGCCCGGCGAAGGCGGGGTGAACCTTCGCGCCGACCTGCCCGTCGACGTCTCGATGCCGGACCGCGCCGCGCGCGTCGCCTTCGACCAGCGCGCCTTCATCCTGCCGCGTGGCGCCCCGCCGCGCGTCGCCATCGCCACCATGAACATCGAGACGCTGAACCTGCGCCTCGTGCGCGTGAGCGAGCGCAACCTCGTGCCGCTCACCCGCGACACGCGGCTGGGCGAGGAGCTCAGCGGCTATCAGGCGGAGGACATCCCGGAGAGCCGCGGCCGCGTGGTCTGGGAGGGCAAGGCGGCGGTGCCGCGCTTCCAGCGCAACGCCATGCAGCGCACGGTTCTGCCGCTGCCGGAGGCGCTGACCGGTTCCGGCCCCGGCCTCTTCGTGCTGCTGGCCCGCGACGACGCGGAGGACACGCAGCGCATGCGCCAGACCGCGGCGCTGCCCATCATGGCCACCGATCTCGGCCTCACCGCCTGGCGCGGCAGCGAAGGGGTGGCCGTGCAGGCGCGCGGGCTCGGCGATGCCCGGCCGAAGGCCGGCGTGCGCGTCGCCCTCCTGGCCCACAACAACGACGTGCTGGGCGAGACGGTGACCGATCAGGACGGACTGGCGCGCTTCGGCGGCGCGCTGCTGCGCGGGGAGGGGCCGGTGGCGCCCGTCGCGCTGCATGCCCAGCTCGGGGACGACCTCGTCTCCCTCGATCTCGAGGCGGCCTCCTTCGACCTTTCGGACCGTGGCGTGACGGGGCGCGACTATCCCGGCCCGGTGGATGCCTTCCTCTGGCTCGACCGCGGCATCTACCGGCCCGGCGAGCAGGTCCGGTTCTCCCTGCTTCCGCGCGACCCCTCGGGAGGGGTGCTGGACCTGCCGATCCGGCTCCGCCTGCGGCGGCCGAACGGGCAGGTGGCGCTGGAAGCCGTGCCGGAACGCGGGCCCGAGGGGGTGATCCTCTGGTCCCCCCAGCTCTCCGCCGGCGCGCCCGTGGGTAGCTGGACCATCGAGGCCCTGACAGACCCGAACCGCCCGCCCATCGCCAGCACCTCCTTCCAGGTGGAAGCCTTCGTGCCGGAGCGGCTGGAGGTGAAGCTCGGCCCGGCGCCAGGGCCGCTGACGGCTTCCGCGCCCCTGTCCGTGCCGGTGGAGACGCGCTTCCTCTACGGCGCGCCCGGGGCGGGGCTGACCGGCAGTGCCGAGATGCGGCTGGCCGTGGACCCCGAGCCCTTCGACGCCTGGAAGGGCTGGCGCTTCGGGCTCGCCGAGGAGCCTTTCGACGGCGGCCTGCAGAGCATCGACATCGGCGAGACCGATGCAGACGGGAAGGGCGTGCTGAGCCTTTCGCTGCCGAACCTGCCCGATACCTCCCGCCCGTTGCGGGCCGAGGTGGTGGCCACCATGGCGGAGCCGGGCGGGCGTGGCAGCAAGGGCGCGCTGACCCTGCCCGTGCGCTCGGCCCAGCCCTTCATCGCCCTGCGCCCCGCCTTCCGCGCCGGCAGCGTGGATGACGGGGCGGAGGCCGCGATCGAGGCCGCGCTCGTCTCGCCGAGCGGGGAGGCCCTCTCCGGCCGCCTGCAGGCCCGCCTTGTGCGGGAACGTCCGACCTGGCGCATGACCGTGCTGAACGGCACCGCCCGCTATCAGACCGTCTGGCTGGATGAGCCCGTGGATGTCGCCGAGCTGACCGTGGCCCCCGGCCGGCCGGCCCGCTTCGCGCGCCGCCTCGGCTTCGGGCGCTACCGGCTGGAGGTGACGCAGCCCGGCGGCCTCGCCATCGCCTCCCTCCGCTTCCGCTCGGGCTGGACCGGATCCGACGACCCCGCGGTGCCGGACAAGGTGGATGTGGCAGCCGACCGCCGCGCCTATGCGGTGGGGGATACGGCGCGGCTGCGCCTGACGCCGCCCTTCGCCGGGCGGGCGAGCATCGCCGTGCTGACCGACCGCGTCCTTTCGGTGCGGGACGTGGATGTGCCCGCCGGCGGGACCGAGGTGGAGCTGCCGGTGGAGGCCGGGTGGGGCCCCGGGGCCTGGGTGGCCGTGACGGTGTTCCGCCCAGGCGAGGTGCCGGTGCCCGGTGGCGCCGCGCCCCGCCGCGCGATCGGCCTCGCCTGGGTCGGGCTCGACCCCGCCGCCCGGACCCTGGAGGTGGCCTTGGAGGGCGAGGCGCTGCTGCGCCCGCGCCAGCGCGTGCAGGTGCCGGTCCGCGTCGCCAACGCGCCGGGCGCCGCCTGGCTCACCCTGGCCGCGGTGGATGAGGGCATCCTGCGCCTGACCCGCTTCAGCTCCCCCGACCCGGCCGCGCATTTCCTCGGCCGGCGCAAGCTGGGGCTCGATATCCGCGACGACTACGGCCGCCTGATTGCACCGGCGGAAGGCGAGGCCACCGTGCTGCGCCAGGGCGGCGATGACGGGCTGGACACCGCCGGGGTGCAGCCGCCGCAGCGGATCGTCGCGCTCTTCTCCGGGGTGGTGGCCGTGGGGGCGGATGGCCGGGCGGTGGTGCCGCTGGACCTGCCCGAGTTCAACGGCGAGCTGCGGCTGATGGCGGTCGCCTGGTCCGGTGACCGGGTTGGCTCCGCGTCCCGCCCCGTCACGGTTCGGGATCCGGTCGTGGCGGAGGCGCTGCTGCCCCGCTTCCTCGCGCCCGGCGACGAGGCGCGGCTCCCGGTGCTGCTGCACAATCTCGACCTGCCCTCGGGCGGGGTGACGGCGAGCCTCTCGGTGGAAGGGCCGCTTTCGGTGGAGGGCGGCAACGCGCTCGGGGGCACCCTGGCCCAGGGCCAGCGGACGCTGCCCGCGGCCACGCTGCGCGTGACGGGTGCGGGGGAGGGGGTGGTGCGCGTCGCCGTCACCGGCCCTGGCGGCTATTCGGCCACCCATGAGAGCCGGATCACGCTCCGCTCCCCCCGGCCGCTGTCGCGGGAGGTGGTGACCGCCTCCCTCGCGCCGAACGGCGTGGCGCAGGTGGCGCCGGACCTGGCCCGCTTCTACGCCGGCACGGCCTCGGTGCGGGCCACCTGGGGCCAGCCGGTGCGCTACGACCCGGCGGCGCTGATGCGCGTGAACCTGGACTTCCCCTTCGCCTGCGGCGAGCAGGCGGCCAGCCGCCTCCTGGCCCTGGTCGGCTTCGAGGGGGAGCCGGACCGTGAGCTGAAGATGCAGCGCTCCGTGGCCCAGCTTCTGGACAAGCAGCGCTTCGACGGCAGCCTCGGCCTCTGGTCCGCCAACGGGCCGGCGGACCGCTTCGTCACCTCCTACGGCGCCGAGGCGCTGCTGCGCGCGCGGGCCGCGGGCGTGACGGTGCCGGAGGCGCCGCTCGAGGCGCTGCTGAAGAGCATCCGCGAGGACGCCGACCAGTCCCTCTACGAGGAGCCGCTGGACAAGGCGGTGCAGGCCTATCGGATGCACGTCCTCGCCATGGCCGGCCGCGGGCTGCCGGGCGCGGCGCGGCGCCTCTTCGAGATCCTGGACCAGCTTCCGACCCCGCTGGCCAAGGCGCAGCTCGGGGCGGCCTTCGCGCGCATGGGCGACCGCGCCCGTGCCGAGGAGGCCTTCGCCGCCGCGCTCGCCGCCCCGGCCCGCCGGCCCTGGTACCAGGATTATGGCAGTGCGGCCCGGGACACGCTGGCCGTCACCCTGTTGCTGAAGGAGAGCGGCGTGCTCGCCGGCCGGATGCCGGAACTGCTCGGCCGCCTGCCCGGCGCGGAGCTGACGCCGGAGGCGGCCTCCACCCAGGAAGCCACCTGGGCCGTGCTGCTGGCCTCCTCCCTCGGGCGCGATGGGCGGCCGGTGCGCATCTCCCTGGCCGGGCGGAACCTGACCCAGGCCCCGATCGTCTCGGCCGCGCTGCAAGGGGCGGCGGAGGTGCGGAACCTCACCGACCGCGCCGTGCCCCAGGCCGTCTCCATCGCCGGCCTGCCGGTGCAGGCCCCGGCTGCGGCGCGGCAGGGCATGCGGATCGTCCGGCGCTTCTTCAACACGGATGGCAGCCCGGTGAACCTCGACACCGTCACCCAGAACCAGGTCTTCCTGATGCAGTTGGAAGCCCGGGCGGAAACCGGGGAGACGCATCGCAGCATGGTCCAGCAGGGCCTGCCCGCCGGCTGGGAGATCGTCGGCCGCTTCCCCGAGGGAGAGGTCGCGGGCATGACCTTCCTCGGCGAGCTCTCGGCCGCGGAATCCTTCCCGGCGCTGGACGACCGCTTCGCCGCGGCCGTGACCCTCACGCCGGGGCAGCCCATGGCGCGCTTCGCCGTGCGGATCCGCGCCGTGACCGCCGGGCGGTTCGAGCTGCCGGGGGCGGAGGTGCGGGACATGTACCGCCCCACCGTCTTCGCCCGGCAGAACCCGGGCCGTGTGGCGGTGGCGCCGGTGCCCTAAGGCCGGGTGATCCCGCTTGGGGTTGGGTTCGGGGCTGACGGTTGCTCCCGGGGAGAGGAAGAAGGAATTCTTCCTCTCCCCGGACCCCTCACCATCATCTTCTTTTACGAGTTTGGAATCCCTCGGCTGATGGTGCGCCTCGGGTCGTCGACCCGAGGCGACTGCAGGGGCAGGATCAATCCCCTCGATCAGAGATCCCTTCGATCAGGGTATCCACGGCAGTCCGACGGGGGTCCAAGGGCCTTAGGCCCTTGGCGGGTGAAGGGCGGAGCCCTCAACGGGATCTCCCAACAGTTCAGAACCCGTTCAGCCAGTGGAAGTCACCCATCGCCTTCATGCGTTTGCAAGGTGGAACGGCCTATACGGCCCCTGGGCAGGAAGGCAGAATCCTCTAAAGGCGCCTCCTTCCGAAGGCATCTGTCTTCTCGGTGAAGACCGGGGAGGCATGAGGAGGCAGACGCGCATGGTGGCGATCACCGAATCCCTGGTCCGGCTGGGGCTGACCGCCCGGGACAAGGAGGACGCCATTCGCCAGACCGCCGCCATCCTGGCGGAGGAGGGCAGCGTCGGCGCCGGTTATGGGGACAGCATGCTGGCGCGGGAGCGGCAGGTGCCGACCTATCTAGGCAGCGGCATCGCCATTCCGCACGGGATGCGGGGGGATGCGGCGATGGTCCGGCGCACCGCCGTCGCCGTGGCGCAGTTCCCGCAGGGCGTTCCCTGGGGTGACGGACAGACGGTGCATCTCGCCATCGGCATCGCCGCCCAGTCGGACGAGCATGTGCAGGTGCTGGCCGCCCTGACCGGCGTGCTGCAGGAACCCGAGCTGGCCGAGGCGCTGGGCCGCACGCGCGACAAGGGCGAGATCCTGCGCGCCCTGGGCGGGGCCGCCCCCGCCGTGCCTGCCGAGCCCGCGGTGATGCCGGAGGGCTATGATCACCGCGTCTCGGCCGAGATCGTCGGGCATGCCGGCTTCCACGCCCGCCCGGCCACGGCCTTCGCCACCCTCGCCAAGAGCTTCGCGGCCGAGATCCTGGTGGGGCATGGCGGCAAGCTGGCCAATGGCAAGTCCATGGCCGCGCTGCTCACGCTCGGCGCCGAGCGGGGCGCGGTGCTGGAGATCGGGGCGCGGGGCCCGGACGGGGCCGAGGCGGTGCGGGCCCTGGCCGAGGCCGTCGCGGGCGGCCTGGGCGACACGGACGAGCCCGAGACGCCCGCCCCGGCAACGCGGGCCGTGGCGGCCGTGCCCTATCGCGGCGCGGTGCGGCGGGGCGTCGCGGCCTCCCCCGGCCTGGCGATCGCGCGCACGCACCGGCTGCGCCATGCGGCCCCCGTGTTGACGGAGGACACGCCCGCGGGCGACCCGGCCGAGGAGGCGAAGCGGCTGGAGGCGGCGCTGGCCCGCGCCCATGAGGAGCTGCGGGTGCTCCAGGCCGAGGTCTCGGCCCGCTCGGGCTCCAAGCAGGCCGCGATCTTCCTCGCGCATCAGGAGCTGGTGGACGATCCGGAGCTGGTCGGCGCCGCCCGGGCGCGGGTGGCCCAGGGCCTCTCCGCCGCCGCCGCCTGGCGTGCCGTGACCGAGGCGCGGGCACGGGAGATGGAATCGCTCCGCGATGCGCTGCTGGCCGAGCGCGGGCGGGATGTGCGGGATGTGGGGGCGCGGGTCGTCCGCATCCTCTCCGGGGCGCCCGAGGCGCCCGGCCTCGTCCTGCCGGAACACCCGGTGATCCTGCTGGCCGAGGATCTCGCGCCGTCGGACACGGCGGGGCTGGATGTGAAGCGCGTGCTCGGCCTGGCGACCGCGCTGGGCGGCCCGAACTCCCACACCGCCATCCTCGCCCGCGCCCTGGGCCTGCCGGCGGTGGCGGGGCTCGGCGAGGCCATCCTGGGCATTCCGGACGGGACGGAGGCCGTGCTGGACGGCGATGGCGGCGTGCTGCTGCCCGAGCCGGACGCGCATGACCGGGCCCTGGCCGAGAAGGCCCGGGGCGAGCGCCAGGCCGCCGATGCCGAGGCGCGGGAGGCCGCCTATCGCCCGGCCTTCACGCGCGACGGCCGCCGGCTGGAGACGGTGGCGAATATCGGGACCCCCGCCGAGGCCGCCGCGGCCGTTGCGGCGGGTGCCGAGGGCGTGGGCCTGCTGCGCACCGAATTCCTCTTCCTGGACCGCGAGGCGGCGCCGGACGAGGAGGAGCAGTTCCAGGCCCTGCATGCCATGACGGAGGCGCTGCGCGGCCTGCCGCTGATCGTGCGCACCCTCGATATCGGCGGCGACAAGGAGGTGCCCTATCTGCGCCTGCCGCGGGAGGACAACCCCTTCCTCGGCATCCGCGGCCTGCGCCTCTGCCTTCAGCGGCCGGACCTGTTCCGGCCGCAGCTCCGCGCCGTCGCCCGCGCGGCACGGGCCGCGCCGGCCGGGGCGGTGAAGGTAATGTTCCCCATGGTGGCGAGCGTGGAGGAATACCGCGAGGGCCGCACGGCGCTGGAAGCCGTGCGCGCCGAGCTGGGCGCGCCGCCTATGGAGGTCGGAATCATGGTGGAGGTGCCCTCCGCCGCCGCCATGGCGGATGTGCTGGCGCGGGAGGTGGACTTCTTCTCCATCGGCACGAACGACCTGACGCAATACGTGCTGGCGATGGACCGGATGCACCCCGCCCTCGCGACGAAGGCGGATGGGCTGCATCCCGCGGTGCTGCGGCTGATCGGGCAGGTGGTCCAGGCGGCCCATGCCGAGGGCAAGTGGGCCGGCGTCTGCGGCAACTTGGCGGCCGAGCGCGAGGCCTGCGCCATCCTGGTCGGCCTGGGGGTGGACGAGCTCTCCGTCTCGCCGCCCTCGGTGCCGGAGCTGAAGGCGCGCATCCGCGGGCTGCGGATGAGCGAGGCGAAGCGGCTGGCCGAGCGCGCGCTGGCCTGCGGCACGGCGGCCGAGGTGAGGGCGCTCTCGTGAGACCCGTCCTCACCGTCACGCCCAACCCCGCGCTCGACCTGACTACGCGGCTGGACGTGCTGACCCCCGGCGCGGTGAACCGCGTGCGCGAGGCGCAGGAGGATCCGGGCGGCAAGGGGATCAATGTCGCCGGCTTCCTCGCCTCCCAGGCTGCGCCCGTGCCGGTGCGGGCCACGGGCTGGCTGGGCGAGGGGAATGCGGCGGTGTTCCGCGCCTTCCTCGCGCAGGGTGGAGTCGACGATCGCTTCCTCTCCGTCCCCGGCAGCACGCGGACCAATGTGAAGATCGTGGAGGATGACGAGCGCGTCACCGACCTGAACTTCCCCGGCTTCACGGTGGATGCGGCGGCGGAGGCCGCGCTGCTCCGGGCGGTGCGGGAGGCGGCGGCGGGCGCCGGTTGGGTCGCCCTCTGCGGCTCCCTGCCGAAAGGTGCGTCCCCGGACCTGCATGCCCGGATGCTCGCCGAGGCGCGGCAGGCCGGAGCGAAGGTGCTGCTGGACGCCTCCGGCCCGCCCTTCGCCGCCGGGCTGGCCGCCCGTCCGGACTGCATCAAGCCGAACGGCGAGGAATTGGGAGAGCTGCTGGGCGAGCGCATCGCGGGCGTGGCCGACGCGGCCGCCGCGCTGGGCAAGGTGCAGGCGCGCGGCGTGGCGACGGTGATCGTCTCGCTCGGCGCGGAGGGCGCGGTTTTCGCGGAGGGCGACCGGCGCGTGCATGCGGTGGGCCGCCCGCGCGCGCTGCGCTCCACCGTGGGCGCGGGGGACGCGATGGTGGCGGGCTGGCTGATGGGCGGCCTGCGCGGGCTCGACCTGGCGGAGCGGGCAAGGCTGGCGACGGCCTTCTCGCTCGGCGCGCTCTCCACCCTCGGGCCGCGCCTGCCGGATGCGGCGGAGATCGCGTCGCTGGCGGATTTGGTCGAGGTCGAGACGCTGCCGGACGCGGCGTGAGGAGGGTTTGAGATGAGCAGGATCCTGGCCCTGACGGCATGCCCGTCGGGCACCGCGCATTCGGTGATGGCGGCGGAGGCGCTGAAGAAGCAGGCCGCGCTGCTGGGCCACGAGATCGAGGCCCGGGTGATCGACCCCGCCGCCGGGGCGGCCGCCTGGGCGGATGACGCGGCGATCGCCGCCGCCGACGGCGTGGTGCTGGCGACCGATACGCGCGTGGATCTCGGTGCGCTGGGCAGCCGGCGGATGCATGTGACGAGCACGGCCTCGGCCATCCGGGACCCGGCGGGGGCGATCCATGCCGCGCTCGCCCTGGGCGGCAGGGCGGAAGCGGCGGCCCCGGCCGTGCCAACCCATGCCGCGACCCCCGCCCCGGCGGGCGAGACCGCAGCCGCGCCGGCCAGCGCCGTGGCGCCTGCCGCGGGGCCGCGCAAGCGGCTGGTGGCGATCACCGCATGCCCCACCGGCATCGCGCATACCTTCATGGCCGCGGAGGCGCTGAAGCGCCAGGCAGCCGCGATGGGCCACGAGATCGCGGTGGAAACCCAGGGCTCGGTGGGCGCGAAGAACGTGCTGACCGATGAGCAGATCGCGGGCGCCGATGCCGTGATCATCGCGGCCGACACGGCTGTCGATCTCTCCCGCTTCGCCGGCAAGGCGCTGTACCAGACCGATACCGGTTCGGCGCTGAAGAAGGCGCCCGCCGTGATCGAGGCCGCGCTGGCGACGGAGGCGCCCGCAGCCATCCCTGCCGCGCGCGGCGCGGCACCGGCGGCCCGCGCGGCGGGCAAGGCGCAGTCGGGCAAAGCGCAGTCCGGCCCCTACAAGCACCTGCTCACCGGCGTCTCCTACATGCTGCCGGTGGTGGTCGCGGGTGGGTTGCTGATCGCGCTCTCCTTCGTCTTCGGCATCGAGGCCTTCAAGGAACCCGGCACGCTGCCGGCCGCGCTGATGCAGATCGGTGGCGGCGCGGCCTTCCTGCTGATGGTGCCCGTGCTGTCCGGCTTCATCGCCTATTCCATCGCGGACCGGCCGGGCCTCGCGCCCGGGCTGATCGGCGGGCTGCTGGCGCAGCAGCTCGGGGCCGGCTTCCTCGGCGGCATCGTCTCCGGCTTCATCGCCGGCTATTCGGCGAAGCTCATCGCCGAGAAGGTGCGGCTGCCCGAGGGCATCCAGGGGCTGATGCCGGTGCTGGTCATCCCGCTCCTCGCCACGGCCATCACGGGGCTGCTGATGGTCTATGTCATCGGCGCGCCGATGAAGGGGATCATGGACGGGCTGACCGCCTGGCTCGGTGGCATGTCCTCCACCAACGCCGTTCTGCTCGGCGCGCTGCTCGGCGCGATGATGTGCTTCGACATGGGAGGGCCGGTGAACAAGGCAGCCTATGCCTTCACCGTCGGCCTGCTCTCCTCCTCCTCCTTCGGGCCGATGGCGGCCACGATGGCGGCGGGCATGGTGCCGCCGCTCGCCCTTGCCCTCGCCACCTTCATCGCGCCGCGCAAGTTCGTGGCCTCCGAAATCGAGGCGCGGCAGGCGACGGGCGTGCTCGGCCTCTGCTTCATCAGCGAGGGCGCCATCCCCTATGTGGCGCGCGACCCGCTGCGGGTGATCCCGACCATGATGATCGGCGGCGCGGTGACGGGCGCCCTCTCCATGCTCTTCGGCTGCACCCTGCGCGCGCCGCATGGCGGCCTGTTCGTGCTGCTGATCCCGGGGGCGGTGGGCAATGTGGCGATGTACCTCGCTGCCATCGCGGCCGGCACCGTGGTCGGGGCGGTGCTGGTGGCCATTGTGAAGCGGCCGGCGGCGGAGGTGGCGTCGGGCTGACCAGGGGCCTGGGCCTGAACGGAGGCGCCCCGGGAGGGAGAAGGAATTCTCCCTCCCGGACCCTCCCTCATCTTTTCTGGAAGACTGCCGTGGAATGTGTGGCTGGAGGTGCGCCTGAGGTCCATGACCTCAGGCGACTGCGGCGTCAGCCCACGCAGGAAAAAAATCAAACTGCCTGCGGCGCCACAGCGATCATCGCATCCCCGGCAGGCCGAACGCGGGGTCCGGGAGGCAGCGCCTCCCGGGGGCGGGGAGCCTGAATCTGGCCGTCCGCCCGCGAGGAAGCGTGCACCGCCAGGATGGCGGCTGCCATCGGCGCGCGGGAGGGGGGCGGCACCCGGGTCGCGACGTCCAGGATCTGTTCGAGCGGCGGCATGGGGTGGTGGCGTGGCCGGGCGAGGGCGCGCAGGCACAGCCCGGCGAAATGCGCCGCCTCGTGGCTGACCGAGAGTTCCTTGAAGAGAACGGCGCGGGCGGGATCCGCCTCCTGCACCGCCGTCTTGAAGATCGCGACGCAACGCTCCCAGCTTTCGCGGGCCCGCCCGCTTTCGCCGTGGCGCCATTCCAGCCAGCCGCCGAGGACGAGCGACTTGCAGGCGGAATAGGCCAGGGTCCAGTAGCTGGCCCGGGCCTGGCAGCGTTCCAGCAGGCTTCGCAGGGTCGCGCGCGTGGCGGGTTCGTCGCCCAGGGCGAGCTGGAGATGCCACCGCACGGTCAGCAGCGAGATTTCCAGATGCTCGCGGTTGCGCCGTGGGTGCCAATCCAGGCCGAGCGGCGCGAGCCATCCCAAGGCGGCGCCATTCACCTCCAGCGCGGCCAGCAGCACGTCGCGCTCGCCGATTTCGGCGGCCTTGTAGCCCATGACGAGCGCGGCGCCGATGCGGTGCTCCGGCGCGCCGGGGAAGAAGCGGGCGATCTGCGCGGCGAGAAAGAAGCGGGTCTTCCGGTGGCCCCAGCGGCGTGTCTCGCTTTGGAACAGCGCCACGTACTCCTCGTCCGTCCTGGGGAAGAGCCGGGCCAGGCGCGAGGCGGTGCCGTCATCCTCCTCCAGCACGTCGCCTGGCCGGGCTGGGACCACCGAGACGCCGTGCAGCGACCGGTCGGGCGGGGGCAGGGGGAGAAGCGCGCGGAAGCCGCCTTCGGCCGGGCGCAGGGCGCGGAGGGGCAGGGGCGTGGGCGGCCAGGGCGCGTCGGGGCGGTTCCAGTGGAGATGCGCCAGGACGGCATCGGGCGGCAGGCCGGGGTGGAGCGGCTCGATCCGGAGGCCGAGGCGGAGGGTGTCTCCCAGGAGGTCCGCCCCGGTGAGGATCAGCCGCATCCGGCCGTCACCCCGTTCCGCTTCGCCATCCCGCATCCCCCATCGCGGCGCGCAAATTCGGGCGAGGGGCGCCGGCTGGCAAGCGGCGGCTCCGGCCGGGGCGGTCGCTCACGTGCCGGTGAGAGGCGGGGCAGGACACGATCCCGCCGTCCCGCCATGCGTTCCGTCCCCGGTTCCGGCGGGAGGGCCTATGTTCGACTGGATCACCGGCCTCGTGGAAAGCGGCGGCTACCTGGCCATCGCACTTCTCATGCTGGCGGAGAACGTGTTTCCGCCGATCCCCTCCGAACTCATCATGCCGCTCGCCGGATTCAGCGCGGCGCGGGGCGAGCTGAACATCCTCCTCGTCATTCTCGCCGGCATCGCGGGCGCGATGCTCGGCGCGCTGTTCTGGTACGGCATCGCCCGTCGCCTGGGACAGGAGAGGCTGCGCCGCTGGACGGAGGCGCATGGGCGCTGGCTGACCCTCTCGCCGGAGGAGGTGGACCATGCCGCCGATTGGTTCGGGCGGCATGGCGGCAAGGCCGTGCTGTTCGGCCATTTCGTGCCTGCCATCCGGACCCTCGTCTCCATTCCCGCCGGCTTCGCTTCCATGCCTCTGCCGGCCTTTCTCCTGTTCACCGGCATCGGCACCGCCCTCTGGACCGGGATGCTCGCCGGTGTCGGCTACGTGCTCGAGGACCAGCATGCGCGCGTTGCCGATTACGTGAATCCGGCCTCGAACGTGGTAATGGGGGCCCTCCTGCTGCTCTACCTCTATCGCGTCGCCACCTTCCGGAAGGGTGCGGGCTGAAACCTGCCGCCTTGCCGCGCCCGCCCGGGCTGCGGAGGATGGGGCGGGCGGGCGCGGGGGCGCGGGATGCGGCACGGAGGGCAGGGCAGGGGCGTTCGGCGGCGATGGCTGCTCCGGGCCGGGCTCGGGCTGCTCGCCGTTCTCGTCCTCCCCTGCGCCGCCTTCCTCGCGCTCGACCGGCTTTGCCCCCCCGATCTCTCGCGGCTGGAAACGGTGGGGCAGGTGGTGCTGGACCGTGAGGGGCGGGTGCTGTCGGCCCTGCCGGCGCCGGGCGGCGTCTGGCGCCTGCCGGTGGGGCCGGAGGAGGTTCCCACCCATCTGGTCGATCTGCTGGTCGCGGCCGAGGACCGGCGCTTCCGCCGGCATCCCGGGCTGGACCCGCTGGCCCTTGGCCGGGCGGCCTTCCAATGGGCACGGGCGGGCCGGGTCGTGTCGGGTGGCTCCACCCTGTCCATGCAGGCCGCCCGCCTCCTGGAGCCGCGGCCCCGCACGCTCCGCAGCAAGGCCATCGAGGCGTTCCGGGCCGCGCAGCTCGAATGGCGCCTGGGCAAGCAGGGGGTGCTGCGGGTCTGGCTCACCCTCGCCCCGATGGGCGGCAATCTGGAGGGGGTGCGCGCCGGGGCGCTGGCCTGGTTCGGGCGGCCGGTGGAGAGGATCGGCGTGGCCGAGGCCGCGCTGCTCGTCGCCATTCCCCGCCGCCCCGAGGCATTGCGGCCGGATCGGCACGTCCTGGCGGCCCTGGCGGCGCGGGATGCGGTTCTGCGCCGCCGGGGCGCCCCCGCCCTGCCGGAGCCCGAGCGGCTGGCCGCGCTGGCCGAGCCCGCGCCCTCCGCGCGGCATCCCATGCCCGGCCTCGCGCCGCATCTCTCGCGGGAGCTGGCGCGGCGGGCCGGCGCCGCCCCGCTCCGCACCACGCTCGATGCCGGGCTGCAGCGGGGCATGGAGGGCCTGGCGCGGGACGCCCTTCGGGGCCTGCCGGACCGCGCCTCCATCGCGATCGTTGTGGCCGACATGGGCAGCCGCGAGATGCGGGCGGTGGTGGGCGGCGAATGGCTGGCCGAGGGCCGCGCGGGCGCGCTGGACCTCACCCGCGCCATCCGCTCCCCCGGATCGGCACTGAAGCCGCTGCTCTACGCCATGGCCTTCGATCGCGGCCTGGCCGCGCCGGGCAGCGTGATGGAGGACCTTCCCCGCCGCTTCGGCGACTGGGCGCCCGAGAACTACGCCCGCGGCTTCTCCGGCCATGTCACCGCCGCCTCGGCGCTGCGCCAGTCGCTGAACCTGCCGGCGGTGGCGCTGATGGAGGCGCTGGGGCCGATCCGCTTCGCCTCCGCCCTCAAGCGTCTCGGCGCGCCGCCGCGCCTGCCCCCCGGCGCCGCCGCCGCCCTGCCGCTCGCGCTGGGCGGGGCCGGCATCACCTTGCGGGAGCTGGTCGGCGTCACCGCGGCCACGGGCGATGGCGGGCGCGCCGGCCCGCTGCGCGCCCTGCCCGGGCCGCCCGGCGAGGGCGAGATGGTGGTGCGGCCCCAGGCGGCGGAGGCCGTCGCCGCCATCCTCACCCAGCCTTTCCCGGAAGGCGGGCCGGAGGGCGTGGCCTGGAAGACCGGCACTTCCTGGGGCGGGCGTGACGCCTGGTCCGTAGGCTTCGATGCGAGGCATGTGGCGGGGGTCTGGGTCGGCCGGCCGGATGGCACGGCCATTCCGGGCGCGACCGGGCGGAGCCTTGCCCTGCCGCTGCTGGCGCGCGTCTTCGGCACCCTGCCCGCCGCGCCCCGGCCCCTTCCCGCCGGCACGGCGCCGAGACAAGCCGCCTCTGGCCCGGTGGACGCGCTGCGGCTGCTCTTCCCCCCGGCCGGGGCGGTGATCGAGCCGGGGGCGGTGACCATCCGCGCGGCCGGCGGGCGCCGGCCCTTCACCTTCCTCGTGGACGGCGTGCCGCTGGCCTCCGGCGGGCCGAGGCGGGAGGCGGGCTGGGTGCCGGCCGGCCCGGGCTTCTACCGCGTGACGGTGCTCGACGCGGCGGGGGTGGCAGCTTCCGCGCCGGTACGGGTGCGGCCGGCGGAATAGGCGCCACTGCCACCCTGCCGGGGCAGCGGCCGCTACCGCCGCGGCGGCTCCGGCCGTGGCTGCCAGGTGATAAGGAAGCTGGTGCCCGGCCCGGGCTGACGTTCGATCCGGGCGTCGATCCCGCGGACCAGGCTGTCCACCACGGTCATGCCGAGGCCACGGCGGGGTTCGGCCGGCATGCCCGCCCCGTCATCGGCCACCTGAAGGGTGAAGCCACCCGCACCCTTCCGACGCAGGATGATCCGCACCGTGCCGGGGGCCCGGCCGATGAAGGCGTATTTCAGCGCGTTGGTCGCCAGCTCGTTCACCACCAGCGCGATCTTCACCGCGATGTCGGCCGGCACCTCGAGCGGCTCCAGATCGGCTTGCACCTGGGCGGCATTGCCCTCCGCCATGTCGCGCGCGGCCAGGGCACGGGCGAAGCGCTCCAGCATCTGGTCCAACGCGACTAGACTGCCGGGTCCGTCATGCAGCAGCTCATAGGTCATGGCGATCGCCATCATGCGGCCCTGCGCGGCCCGCAGCGCCTGCAGCGCCGCATGGTCGGAGAGCTGCCGTTCCTGCAGCCGGAGGAAGGAGGCGACGAGGGCGAGGTGGTTCTTGATACGGTGATGCGCCTCCCGCAGCAGCATGTCGCGTAGCCGGATCGCCTCGTCACGCGTCGCGCGGGTGGCGCCGAGGCGGCGGATGAGGTCGGCCACATCCGAGGCGGCGTCCTCCGCGTCGCCCGCGGGCAGGGCGCCGTCCGGCGCCTCGAGCCGCCGGGTCGCTGCTTCCAGCGGCACGACGACGAAGCGCTGCACGGACCAGAAGAGCGCGCCCATGCCGCCCAGCAGAACGAGCGCGAGCAGCAGCGGCGGCAACGCCACTTCGAGCGGCGCGCCGGCCCGCAAGGCCTGCTCCGGGATGGTGGCGATGAGCGTCAGGTCGTCGGTCGCGCGCGCCTGGATAAAGACCGTGCCCTTTTCTGTCGCGGTTCCCGTGTCCGGCCGTTCGGGCGAGATGAAGGAGGCGTGCAGCGCGGCCGGGGGCGCCGGCATCGGTTCGTCATCCCCGACGAGACTGGCGCTCGCCTCCCCGGAGTCGAAGAGCCAGACGCGCAGCCCGGCGATATCGGGGAGATGCGGCGCGGTGAGGTTGCGCAACTCGTCCACCGAAACAGCGGCGGCGACCACCCCGTCGGGACGCCCTTCGCGGCGCATGGGATGCGCCACGCTAATCACCTGACCGAGGCCGACCCTCGATTGTCCGAGCACGCCGGTCACCGGACGCCCGGTCAGCTCGGCGATGCTGATGACGCTAGAGGTTGATGTGATGCCGGCTGCGCTGGGCAGGGTGGAGCAGTTCACACGGTGATCCGCCCCCACCACGAACAGGTGCCGGACGATTGCATCCATCGTGAGATGGGCCGAGTTGAGCAGGCTTTCACAGCTGTCGCGCCCCTGAGCCATCGGGTCGCGCATGGCGAGCACGGAGACGCCCTGTCGGGCCTGGGCCAGGGCGCTGCCGATTCGGTCGGCCATGCGCCGTGTCTCGGCGATGGCCAGTTCCTCGTTCCGTTCGGCGAGCAGGGAGGCCTGCCACCAGGTGAAGGCGCCGGCGCAGAGCAGGATGACTAGGGATACGGCGCCATAGACCACCGCCAACCGCTGGCTGAAGGTCCAGCGATGGGGTTGCGCCAGTCCTGCCATCACGGCCGAGTCGCCGTTGGGGGCAGGCGCTGCTGGCATCTCGCGTCCGCTCGCGCCACTGGCCTGCGGCGAGACAAGCTGCGCGGTATGGGGCCCCTCCGGCATCGCATCCCGTCCTCGACCTGTCAGGTTTGGCAGGGGGAGGGGGCGGGCGTCAAACTTTCGTGACGCCCTGCGCCGACGCAACATCCGCCTCCTTCGCGCCGCAGGAGAGGAAGGCGGGCGCCATGGCGGCGGGAATTGGCGCCGTCGCTGAAAGCGCCCCGCCGAATTCCGGGCCGAGCGGGAGGGCGATAGCCCGGGCGAGCAGGTGCATCCCACCCGGATCCGCCGTGCCATAGCGCGGGTCGCCCAGAATCGGGCAGCCGAGGAGCGTGCAGTGAACCCGCAGCTGGTGGGTGCGGCCCGTTTGCGGGCGCAGCTCCAACCAGGATCGCGCCCCATCCGTCCCGAGCAGCCGCCAGGCCGTGCGGGCGGGCTGCCCCTCCGGATGCGCCTCCATGCGCCAGCCCGCCTCGCGCGTGCTGACCTTGCGCAGCGGGCGGTCGATCACGCCATGATCCGACCCGGGGTGCCCGGCCACCACGGCCCAATAGGTTTTCCGCGCAAGGCGGCCGGCGAAAAGAGCCCCGAGCGCGGCCAGGGCCGGCTTGGTGCGGCCGAGCACGAGGCAGCCCGCCGTGTCCGTGTCGAGCCGGTGGGCCGGCTGGGGCAGGTGGCGCTTGCCAAGCTGGAGCAGCGGGAGCCAATCAGCGAGTGAGGCGTTGGACCCCCGGGGGCCGCCGCGGCCCGCATCGATGGGCAGGCCCTGCGGCTTGTCGATCACCATTGCTTCAGGCCGGATGTGTAGGATTCGCGCGGCGAGCCAGCCGGGCAGGGGAGAGAGGTCGCGCATGGCGTATGAAGGGTCCGGCAGGAAGAAGGCGGTGGTGTTGTGCGTCGGGCAGGTGGTGACCGACCATACCTTCCGTGTCGATGAGGTGGAGTTGCCGCCCTCCAAGACCACGGCCCGGGGCTATGCGTTGAGCGTCGGCGGCATGGCGGCCAACGCGGCCATCGCGGTCGTCCGGCTGGGCGGCTCGGCGGTGTTCTGGGGACGGGTGGGCCGCGACGAGGCGGGCGAGGAGCTGAAGCACATCCTCGAAGCCGAGGGGGTGGACGCCCAGGGGCTGCTCATGGCCGAGGGCGCCCGCACGCCGCTCTCCGCCGTGATCGTGGACAAGCGCGGCGAGCGGAGCATCGTGACCTATCGGGGGGAGAAGCTGCCCACCGATCCCTCCGGCCTGCCGCTGGACCGCCTGGCCGAGGCCGGGTCTCTGCTCTGCGACCCTCGCTGGCCGGAAGCGGCCGAGCTCGCCTTTCGTGCCGCGCGCGAGCGCGGCGTGCCCAGCGCCATGGATGCGGAGAAGAGCGAGGAGCGGGTGCTGCGCCAGCTCGTGCCCCTGACCGACCACGCCATCTTCGCCAAGACCGGGCTGAGCATCTTCGCCCCGAACGTGCCGCCGGAGGAGGGGCTGGCCCGGGCGCTGGCGGCCGGCCCGCTGCAATTGGCCGCCGTGACCCTGGGCGAGAAGGGCACGCTGTGGCGCACGCCGGGGATGGAACGGGCGGCGACACGCCCGGCCTTCCCCGTGGACGCCACCAACACCACGGGCGCGGGGGATGTGTTCCACGGTGCCTATGCTCTCGCGATCGCGGAGGGGCAGGCACTGGAGGACGCGCTCCGCTTCGCCTCCGCCGCGGGCGCGCTGCGCGCCCGGGACGGCAAGACGCCCGACCGGGCGATGCTGGAGGAGCTGCTGGCGGGCGAGACGGACCAGCCTTCGGTGCGGGCGCGCCGCAAGGCCTGAGCCGCCCCGGCCGTGACGGGATCCTATTCCAGGATTCCGTCGCCGAAGGCCTGGCGGTGCTCGTAGATGCCGTATTGCAGATAGTGCTGGAGCGGGTTCAGCCCGAGCGCCGCCACGTCCTGGTTCGTTTCCAGGTAGCGTGAGGTGTCGAAGCGCGCCGAGGGGTCGCGCCCCTCGCGCCAGCCGAAGTTCATGTAGTGCTGCAGCGGGTCGAGCCCGGCGGATGCGACATCCGCGTTCCGGGCCAGATACGCGCCCGTGTCGAAGAAACTGTCGGGAAGCCGGCCTTCACGCCAGCCGAACTGGGTGAAGTGCTGGAAAGGGTCGAGCCCCGACCGCGCCACATCGGCATTCGACATGAGGTAGTATTGCGCGTCGAAGCCGCGGTCGATGCGTTCGCCGATGGCGGCGGAGACGGTGCGGCCTTCGGCCTGGCCGAAACGGATGTAGTGGTCGAGCGGGTTGAGGGCAGCCGCGCGGACATCCGGATTGTCGATGAGATAGAGCCTGGTGTCGAAGGAGAGGGAGGGGTCGCGCCCCTCGCGCCAGCCGTCATTGGCATAGTGCTGCAGCGGGTTCAGCCCCGCCGCCGTGACGTCCCTGTTCGCAGCGAGGTAGCCGGAGGTCGAGAAGACGGCATTCGGGTCGCGCCCCTCACGCCAGCCGCTGCTGTCGTAATGCGCGGAGGGGGTCAGGCCGGATGCGTAGACATCGCGGTTGGTGGCCGCGTAGTGGAAGGGATCAAAGAGCGGGCCGGCTGCCATGTCCACCCGGCCATCCGTGAAGGAGAGCCGCTCAACATCGAGGATCGCCTCGGTGTGCTGCGGGTCGGCATCGAGGATCTGCAGCACCCCGCCGCGCCATTCGTGGCGGTAGGCCGAGAGGCGGGCGCCGAAGATCGCGGTGTCGAAGCCGCTGCCGCCATCCAGGATGTCCCGCCCGGCGCTGGAGATCAGCGCGTCGTTGCCGTCGCCGCCCCGCAGCACGTCGTCACCGGCCAAGCCGTTCAGCCAGTCCTGGCCGGCATTGCCGACCAGGATGTTGTTCGCGGCATTGCCGGTGATCGCGTCGTCGCCCTGGCCACCGATCGCATTCTCGATCAGCGAGGCCGGGTTGTTGTTCGACAGGAGGGCGTTGAACACCGTGCCCCGGGCCCGCACGCCGTCGCCAAGGTCGGCGCGCTGTTCATCCGAGGTGACGGACCAGCCGCCGGGCTGCAGGTCGATCTGCACCGGCCCCGCATAATTGGACAGGTCGTAGATGTCGTTGCCGCCGCCGTCCCAAATGGTGAGGAAGACGCGATTGGCGACGCCGCCCATGCCGTTGCCGGGAGAGCCGCGCCCGACGCCATTCACGAAGGTCTCGCCCGTGGAGGGGCTCCATGTGTAGGTCGTGTCGCCGCCATTCATGGAGTAGTCGGCACCGTAAAGGGCCTGCAGTGCCGCGATGTCCAACATCATGTAGCTCTGCGGCGCGCTGTACAGGCCGTAGCGGTAGCCGTCCGTCGGGGCGCCGACATAGCTGCGATAGGTCATCACGGTGAATTCGACGCTGTCGCGGTCGGACGGAACCGGGCTGTAGGCCACGCCGCCATATTCCTGCGCATGCTTCAGGCCCAGCGCATGGCCGAGTTCATGGACCAGGGTGTGGTAGGCATAGTTGCCGAGAATGGGGTTCCGGTAGTCATACGCCGTGCCTGCATAGAGGGTGCCGAACCACACATCGCCCGCCGAGGTGGCCGTGGCGGGATAGTAGGCATAGGCGGTCGAGGGGAGGCTGGACTGGGCGATGCGGATATCGGCCCGGTCGGAGCCGGCATCGGTGATGGTGAGGTTGGTGAACTGCGCGACACCCGCACCGATCAGCGAAGCGTTGCCGCCGGGCTGGGCGCTGCTTCCGGTCAGGATCGCCCGCGCGGCCTGCATCTGCTGGAACGAGACGGAGGAGAAGTTGAAATAGGCCTCCCGCGTCGAGGGCTCGTAGTCGTTGGTGGAATCCGGGAAGCTGAAGCTCAGCTGGCCCGTCCAGCGCGTTCCGTAGAGGAGCCCGTCGATATAGGGGTTGCCCGTCTGCGCGACATTCAGCACCCCGGCCTCCGAAAACTCCTCCCCGAACGATTGGGGCAGGGCAGCCGAGGCGCCGTCAGGCATCATGAATTCTCCGAGACAGCCTTCATGCTGTTGCCCGCCGGGGTGCTTGGCAAGATACGTCGTCTCCGGAAGTCGCCAGAATCCCCTGCGGTGTGACAGGCCCGGCCGGCGGCCGCGCCTCTCTCAGCGCTCGGGCGGCCGCCGGTCGCGGCGCTCCATCGTCTCCGGGATGACCCCGCGCCCATCCCAGCGGCGGATCAGCTCGACATCCACCGCGTTCTGGTTGTTGGACGCCACGGCAGGGGAGGCGGCGACGGAGTCGGCGCGCGCGCGGCCAATCTCGCGCTCCGCCACCACGGCCCGGTAGCTCTCCCCAGGCTCGATCCGGGTCAGCGCGAATTCCGTCACCTGCACGCGCAGCAGGTCCCGCGCGCGGCGGCGCAACTCCTCCGTCAGCGCGGCCTGCACCGCGGTGGCGTCGCGGATGATCTCGTCCATCCGGAGCCGGCCCATCACCGCCTGGACGGCGGAGGCCATCAGCGGCTGCATCAGCTCGGTTTCGGCGCGGATATGGGTGAAGCGCCAGCGCAGGTCGGCCTCCTCGCCCTCATGCCAGAAGGCGGTGCCGAAGACCGTCAGCGGATGGCCCTCCGCGCTCAGCGCCGGCATGCCACGGTCGGGAAGCGACCGGTCCGCGGCCGTGATGGCCATGTCGTAGACGGTCCGCGAATGGCTCCAGGGGTTGATGATCCCCCACTGGCCCGGACCCAGGATGCGGACGACCTCTCCGCCCCGGCTGATGACGACCCTCTGCGCCGTGCCCGGTTGCACGGTGACCTGCCGGTAGATGAGGGAGGCGATCAGGAGGCAGGCCAGGCCGCCGAGGCCGAGCAAGGCGGCGCGCGCGCGCGTCAGCTCGGGCTTGCTGCGGCCGGCGGCGGGGAGGCTGTCATCCCTCGGCATGTCGTCAGGCCCATCCCTTGTTCATCCTGCCCTGAGGCGCGGGATGAACGAAGGGACAGGCCATCGGGTTCCCTTGTACCAGGCAGGCGGAGCCCCGCCCCCGGATCAGGCCGCCTTGGGAAGGATGCGGCTGCCTTCAGCCCATTCGAAATAGAGGCGGCGCGCCTCGGCGGCCACCGGGCCGGGCTGCATGTGGTGGTCGGCGTAGCGTGTGCAGGGCTGCACCTTGCCGAAATTGCCGGTCGCGAAGATCTCGTCCGCGCTCTCCAGCATCTCCGTGGTCACGATGCACTCCCGGACCTCGCGCCCGGCCTTGCGCAGCAGGTCCATCACCCGGGCCCGGGTGATGCCGGCCAGGAAGGTGCCGTTGGCCTTGGGCGTCATCACCACCCCGTCCTTGACCATCATGATGTTGGCGGCGGCGAATTCGGCCACGTTGCCCTCGGCGTCCAGCACCACGGCCATGTCAAAGCCGCGCTCCTTCGCCCAGGCAGTGGCGCGGGCGGAGTTGGGATAGAGGGCGCTCGCCTTGGAATCCGTCGGCGCCATGTCGGCCGCCGGGCGGCGGAAGGGCGCCGTGATGGCCGAGAAGCCGTTGGCCGGTGGCATGGGCGAGTCATAGACGGACAGGATGAACTCGGTCGTCGCCGGATCGGGCTGCGCCGCGCCCAGTCCCTGGCGGACGAAGAACATGGGGCGGATGTAGAGCTCCGCCTCCGGCCCCATGCGCCGTACGCCCTCGCGGCAGAGCTCCTCGATCTCCTCGGCCGTCATGGTGGGCTCCATGAGCATGTTGCGGGCGGACTGGACGCAGCGCCGGCAATGGAGGTCCAGGTCCGGCACGGTGCCACGGATGCCGCGCGCGCCGTCGAAGATCACCGAGCCGAGCCAGAAGGCGTGGTCCATCGGGCCGAGCACCTTCGGCTCCTCGGTGGACCACTTGCCCTGATGCCAGAACACGCCGGCCATGACGTCACTCCTCCGTGCCGCGAAAGGGGCGGAACCTGCCATGGCCGGGCCCGGCAGGGGAAGGGTCCGGTCGGGTGATGGGTCAGGAATGGCAAGGAGCGGTTGACCCCCGTCCCGCGGCGGCGTTGAAGCGCCGCATGGAACGCGCGCCCCCCGCCGGCCCCCGGCCGCCCCGCCCGCCGGAACCCGACCGCATCTGCGGTCTGGCGGCCGTTTCGGCCGTCTTCGCCCGCCGCCCGAGGGATGTCCTCCGGCTCTTCCACCTTCCCTCCCGAAGGCGGGAGGCCAATCCCTTCTGCGCGGTGCTGGCGGAGGCGCGGAAGCCTTACCGGGAGGTGGGGGAGGAGGAGCTGGCCCGGGTGGCCGGCACGGTCCATCACGGCGGCATCGTGGCCGTCACGGCCCGGCGGCGGGTGCCTCCCCTTGCCCTCCCGCTGCCCCCGGCCTTGCGGACGGCGCCCGTCCTGCCGGTGCTCGACGGCGTTTCGAACCCGCACAACCTCGGCGCCATCGCTCGCTCCGCGGCCTTCTTCGGCTGCATCGGCGTGGTTCTCTCCGGCGACCCGCGCCAGGCTGGGCTGTCGGACGCCGCCTGGCGCACCAGTGAGGGCGGGCTGGAGGTGCTGAGCCTCTGGTCCACGGCGGACCTGCCCGCCGCGCTGCCCCAGCTGGGGGTGATGACGGTGGCGGCCGTGGCCACGGGTGGTGTGGCGCCGGAGGCCCTTCCTCCCGCCGCCTGCGTGGCGCTGGTGCTGGGCAATGAGGAGCGCGGCGTCTCCGAGCGGACTGCCGCCGCCTGTGATGCGCGGGTGACGCTGCCCGGGTCGGGCCGGGTGGAAAGCCTCAACGTCTCCGTGGCCGCCGCCGTGCTGATCCACGCCCTCTCGGCAAGGCGCTGAGGGCGGGCGCGCTCAGTCCTTCTTGCGCTTCCCGGCCGCGGTGCCGGTGGGGTGCCCCTCCGCCGCCAGGGCGTCCAGCCGCGCGGCAAGCGCCAGCAGGATGGCGGCGCGATAGGCGGGCATGCGCTTCCAGGCCTTCTTCTCGGGCCTGGTCATGCCGCAGGCCAGGCACCAGCCGGTGTCGTCGTCATAGCGGCAGATCCCCATGCAGGGGCGGCCATCCTGCTTGCTCACCGGGCCAGCGCGCCTTCACCCTGCTGCGCCTCTATTTCATCCAGCACAGCTTCTGGCGCCACGTCCTTCTGCACTTCCTGCAACTCGGGATCGGCGGCTGCGCGGATCTCCATCTTCTCGGCGATCGCGACGACCAGCTCGGAGAGCTTGGTCAGTTCATGCTCGGTCAGCAGGCTGATCTGCAGGTCGAGGTCGGCGCGCTTGTCGGCGGCGGCGGCCATCCGGTTCTGGCTGATCAGCACGAAGGTGGAGAGGAAGATGGCCTCCACCGAGGCCACCATGGCGAGCACCACGAAGGACGGATCCCAGCGCGGCACGCCCGGGATGAGGCCGAGATTCGCGAGGATCCAGCCGCCATAGAGGGCCAGGTGGAGGTAGACGAAGCGCATGCTGCCGGTGAAGCCGGTGATGGCCTCGGCGATCCGCTCCTCCCGCGTCGCCACGGCCGCCTCCTGCTTACGGCGGTCCTCCAGCGCCCGGATGTTGCGGGTCAGCGAGGAGTTCAGGCTGTCCGGCTTTGGCGGGGGGACAGTCGGGGTGTTCGGCGGCATGGGCGGGCGTCCTCGGGCCGACCAAGAGAGGCCGGCAGGTTGCCTAAGGCCGGGCCGCGGCGCCGGTTGCCATGACCTGCCTGGCGAAATGGGCTTGCCCCGGCGGCCCAGGCGGACGACATGACGCCGGCCTAACGGATCCGGAGAGATTCCCATGACCCCAACTCGCCGCGCCCTGCTGGGTGCCGCCCCGGCGCTTGCCCTGGCGCCCCTGACCACCCCGGCCCGGGCACAGGCGCCCTATCCCAACCGGCCGATCCGGGTGGTGGTGCCCTTCGCCCCTGGCGGCGCGGTGGACCTGACCGGGCGGCTGCTGGCCGAGAAGCTGCAGCCCATCATCGGCCAGAACGTGGTGGTGGAAAATCGCGGCGGCGCGGGCGGCAATATCGGGGCCGATGCGGTCGCGAAGGCGGAGAAGGACGGGTACACGGTCCTGCTCGGCTCGGTCTCCATCCTGACCGCCAACAAGTATCTCTTCCGCCGCTCCATGCCGCTGGACCCGCTGAAGGACTTGGCGCCCGTGACGCGCGTGACGACCGGCACGGTGCTGCTGGTGGTGAACGCCCAGCGCCCCTGGCGGACCTTCGCGGACCTCGTGGCCGCGGCGAAGAAGGATCCGGGCAAGATCACCATGGGCTCCTCCGGCACCGGCACGGTCAGCCATCTCACCATGTCCTCGGTGAACCGCGCGGCGGGCATGGACATCACCCATGTTCCCTATCGCGGCGGCGGCCCCGCCATCTCGGACCTCGTGGCTGGCAATATCGACCTGATGTTCGACGTGATCCCGGCGCTGATGCCGCATGTGCGCGAGGGGCGGTTCCGGGCCCTCGCGGTCGGCAGCGCCGAGCGCATCACCTATGTGCCCGAGCTGCGCGACGTGCCGGGCATGAAGGAGCTGCTGCCCAATTCCGGCATCGACATGCAGAGCTGGTACGCGGTGAACGTGCCCGCCGGCACCCCGCAGCCGGTCATCGACAGGCTGCATGCCGCGCTGGTGCAGGTGGCGAAGAGCGACGACTTCAAGACCCGCATGGAGCCGCTGGGCTTCACGCCGATCTGGGACGAGACGCCGGCGGCCTATGGCCAGTACCTGCAGCAGCAGGACGTGCTGTGGAAGCGGCTGGTCGAGGAATCGGGCGCGACGCTGGACTGAGCGCCGCGCCGGCCCCGGGGGGCGACCTCCCCCCGGGGCCTCGTTTTGGAAATGGCAGGATTCGGGTGCTAGCCTTCGCATGGAGGAACCCCCGGACCCATGCCTGCGACAACCTCTCCGAGTGCCAGCGGAACCCCCGCGATCGACGGCCTTCTCGCCGGGACCGCCTGGGCGGGACACAGCCTCACCTACAGCTTTCCGGGCAGCGCCGCCGACCTTTCCGATTATTCGGCCCCGAATGCGGTGGACCCGTCCTATGTCGCCGCGCTGTCCTCCGGGCAGCAGGACACGGTGCGGGGGATGCTCGTGGCCTTCGGCGCCGTGGCGAACATCACCTTCAGCGAGGCGATCACGCCCAGTGGCGGCGACCTCCGGCTCTACTGGTACGAGGCGCCGGATAATTACACGGCCCGCACCGTCGAATTTCCCTCCGCCAATCCCGAGGCGGGTGACGTGCAGCTCGGCGCCTATGTGGTCCCTGGTTTCGTCGATCAGTGGACGCTCGGGTCCTACTCCTACTTCACCATCCTGCACGAGCTGGGCCATGCGCTCGGGCTCAAGCACCCGCATGATGAGGTGAACGGCTTTCCCCCCATCCCCGCGGCGCAGGATTCGATCGAGTATTCGATCATGAGCTACCGCAGCTATGCGGGCCAGGATTTCGGCGGCTACACGGTGCAGTCCGGCAGCTATCCGTCCGGGCCGATGCTGAACGACATCGCGGCGCTGCAGTATCTCTATGGCGCTAACTGGACCACCAACAGCGGCGACACGACCTACCGCTTCGACCCGGAGCAAGCCGTCGTCTTCCAGACCATTTGGGACGGCGGCGGCGAGGACACCTACGACCTCTCAGCCTATGGCACGGACCTCGTCATCAGCCTGGACCCCGGTGGCTGGAGCCGCTTCGGCGGGCAGTATGCCGTGCTCGACACGCAGGATGGCCGAGAAGCTATCGGCAATGTCGCCAACGCCTATCTTTACCAGGGTGACCTCCGCTCCCTGATCGAGAACGCGATCGGCGGCTCCGGCAACGACGAGATCACGGGCAATGCGGGGGCGAACGCGCTCACCGGCGGGGCGGGCGACGACACGCTGCGCGGCGGGCTGGGCGACGACGTGCTGCGCGGGGGCAGCGGGATCGACCTGATGGTCGGCGGCGAGGGCAGCGATACCTACCACGTCGATTCCGTGGGCGACCGCGTGCGCGAGGCTGCTGGGGAAGGCGGCGACGTCGTCTGGACGGGCGTCGACTGGACGCTGGAGGCGGGACAGGCGGTGGAGGTCATCCGCGCCAACGCGGGCGAGGCGGGGCTGACCCTCACGGGCAACGAGCTGGGCAACTGGCTCGTCAGCGGCGCGGGCGCCGACCTGCTGATTGGGGGGCTGGGGAATGACAGCCTCTACGTGAACAGCGCGGAAGACCGGGTGGTGGAGCTGGTGGGGCAGGGGAGCGACACGGTGTTCGCGAGTGCCAGCTACACCCTGGCGGCGGGGCAGGAGATCGAGATCCTCCGCGCCAATGCGGGCGCGACCGGTCTCGTCCTGGCCGGCAACGACATTGCCAACCGCATCGTCGGCGGCGACGGGGCCGACACCCTCTCCGGCGCTCTGGGCCAGGATACGCTGATGGGTGGGGAGGGGGCGGATGTCTTCCGCTTCTCGAGCCTCGCCGAGAGCCCGGCGAGCATGTTGCGCGACTACATCAGCGATTTCGTCTCAGGCGTGGACCTAATCAATCTCTCGGCCATCCAGGCGGTGGCCGGCGCGGCGGTGGACGCGGCCTTCACCTTCCTGGACAAGGACAGCTTCACCAAGCAGGCCGGGCAGCTGCACCAGATCAAGGCCGGGTCGAACACCGTGGTCGAGGGCGACGTGAACGGCGACGGGCGGGCCGACCTGCAGATCCTGCTGAAGGGGCACCTGGACCTGGAGGCGGGCGACTTCCTGCTCTAGGGCCGCCCGCCGCGCGGCTTACGGGCCGAGAAGCTGCCCGCCATCCACCACCAGGCTCTGCCCCGTGATCCAGCTGGCCCGCGGCGAGGCGAGGAAGAGCACGGCTTCCGCCACCTCCTCCGGCCGACCCATGCGGCCGAAGGGGATCTGGGCGAGGGTGCCCTGGTAGAGCGCCGGATCGTCCTCCCGCCGCCGTTCCCAGGTGCCGCCGGGGAATTCGATCGAGCCGGGCGCCACGCAATTCGCGCGGACGCCCTTGGCCGCGAGGATGCGGGCCTGACTCGTCGTGTACTGCGTCACGGCCGCCTTCACCGCCGCATAGGGCGGGTTCCGCTTGGTGGCGCGCAGGGCGGAGATCGAGACGATGTTGACGATGGCCGCTTCCAACGGGGAGCGCTGGCCCGCCTCGGCGAGATAGGGCTCGGCGGCGCGGCTCGCGCGCACCACCGCCATCACGTCCACAGCCAGGGAGGCCGCCCAGCTCTCCTCGTCATCGGCCCGTCCGAAGGCGGAGGCGTTGTTCACCAGGATGTCGATCCCGCCCAGCGCCTGCGCCGCCGCGGGGATGAAGCGCGCGATCGAATCCGCATCGGCCAGGTCGCAGGGCGCGGCGAAGCTGGGCACGCCCAGGGCCGCGACCTCCGCCCGGGTTTCCTCCAGCGTCCGCGCGCCGCGCGCGCAGATGCCGACGGAGGCGCCGGCCTTCGCAAAGGTGAGCGCGATGGAGCGGCCGATGCCACGGCTTCCGCCCATCACCACCGCGCGCTTGCCCTTGAGTTCCATGACCTGTCCCGCCCATTCCGTAGGGCGCGGATCATGGCGGAAGCGGGCGGCGCCGCAACCCTCGTCGCCGACCCTCGGCGCCAGCTTCAACGCCGATCCTCAGCGAAAGGGAGGCGACCAGATCAGCCCGCCGTCGCGCGCCAGGCGGTTCTGCCCGCGCTGCACGCCCAGCGGCGCCTGGTTGCGCTCCCACATCTCCCCGTAATTCCCGACCGCGCGGATGGCCCGCAACGCCCAGTCCCGCTCCAGCCCCAGCTGCTGACCGAATTCGCCCGACGTTCCGAGCAGGCGCTGCGTCTCCGGATTGGGGTCCTGGCGCTTCGCCTCCGCATTCGCCCCGGTCACGCCCTGCTCCTCCGCCGCGACGAGGGCGTTCAGCGTCCACTTCACAATGTCGAACCAGCGCCAGTCGCCCTTGCGCACCATCGGGCCCAGCGGCTCGCGCGAGATGACGTCGGGCAGGATCACGTAGTCATTCGCGCGCGGGCCCTGGCCGGCGCGGATGGAGGTGAGGCCGGAGAGGTCGGTGGTGTAGCTGTCGCAGCGGCCGGAAAAGAAGGCCTGCTGCACCTCCTGGAAGTTCTCGATCAGCACGGGGGTGAAGCGCAGGTTGTTCGCGCGCGCCCAGTCCGCGAGGTTCAGCTCCGTGGTGCTGCCGGGCTGGATGCAGATGGTCGCGCCATCCAGCTCCCTGAGGCTGCCGACATTCGCCTCCCGCTTCACGATGAAGCCCTGGCCGTCATGCAGCAGCACGCCGGCGAAGGTGAGGCCGATACCGATGTCGCGCGCCGCGCTCCATGTGGTGTTGCGGGAAAGGATATCCACCTCGCCCGATTGCAGGGCCGTGAAGCGCGTCTGCGGCGTGGTGGGGACGAAGCGCACCTTCTCCGGGTCGCCCAGCACGGCGGCGGCGACGGCCCGGCAGAAATCGGCGTCCAGCCCGGTCCAGCGCCCCTGGCTGTCGGCGAGGGAAAGCCCGGCAACGCCGGTCGAAACCGCGCAGGCGAGCGTGCCGCGGGCGCGCACGGCGGCCAGCGTGTCCGGCCCGGGCTGCGCCAGGGCAGGGCCGGCGGCGCCGAGGCAAAGGGCGGCGGCCAGAAGGATCCGGCGAGGGGACATGGCGGCGCTCCGTTGCTGCGGCCTTTCCCCGGCAACGCAACGCGGCGGGGACGGTTCCGCCCCGGGGCGCGGGTGCGGGCCGGAATTCCCGGCGGCATGGCCCGGGAATCGCATGGCGGCCGCGCCGCACACACGCGCATGCTGCGCGGCGCGACCGGAATAGCGATGGAGAGCCCGATGCTGCGACGCCGATCCCTTCTGGCGGCCCCCCTCCTGCCCATGCTCGGCACGCTTCCGGCCACGGCGCAGCCCGTGGCGGGCGGGCGGGCGGTGCGGGTGGTCGTGCCCTTCCCGCCGGGCGGCGCCATCGACCTGCTGGGCCGGCTGGTGGCGGAACGGCTGGGTCCGGCCCTCGGTCAGGACGTGGTGGTGGAGAACCGCGGCGGCGCCGGCGGCATCCTCGGCACCGATGCCGTGGCCAAGGGGCCCAAGGATGGCACCGTGATCGGCGTCATCGGCGGCGCCACCCTCACCGCCTATCCCACCCTCTACAGCCGCCTGCCCTTCGACCCGGCGAAGGACCTGCAGCCGCTCACGCAGATCACGTCGGGCGCGCTGGTCTGCGTGGTGAATGCCGAGGTGGCGGCGCGGCGGGGCTGGACGGATTTCCGGGCGCTGGTCGCCTATTCCAAGGCGAACCCGGAGCAGGTGAAGATGGGCTCCTCCGGCCCCGGCACCTCCTCGCATCTCTGCATCGAGGCGGTGAACTCCATGGCGGGCGCCCGCATCCTGCACGTGCCCTATCGCGGCGGCGGACCGGCCATCACCGACCTCCTGGCGGGCACGATCGACATGATGTTCGACGTGACGCCCGCCCTCATGCCCCATGTGCAGGCGGGCAAGTTCAAGGCGCTCGCCCTGTCCTCCAAGGCGCGGATGGACTTCGCCCCGGATGTGCCCGGCATGGGCGACTTCGCCGATCTTGGCCTGGGCGACCTCGACATCGTGGCCTGGAACGCCCTGATGGTGCCCTCGGGCACGCCCGAACCCGTGGCGCAGCGGCTGATCGTGGCCATCCGCCAGGTGGCGGCGGACCCGGCCTTCGTCGCCCGGCTCAAGCCCCTGGGCTACGACGTGGTGCTGAGCGAAAGCCCCGCGGCCCTCACCGCCCAGGTGGCGCGCGAAACGCCGGTCTGGAAACGGCTCGTGGAACTCTCGGGGGTGAAGCTCGACTGATGTCGCCCGGCGGCGGGGCTCCAGCCGTCGGCTGGGAGGGCACCGCCCTCCACCCGCCAAGGGCCTGAGGCCCTTGGAACCCCATCGGACTGCCGTGGATACCGTTGGTCGGCGGGGTCTTGGGTTGGGGGCGCTATTCCTGCCTTTGCAGCCGCCTCGGGTCACGGACCCGAGGCGCACCGCCAGCCCCGCGAATCCAAACTCGAAGAAAGAGAAGAAGGTGAGGGGTCCGGGGAGAGGAAGAATTCCTTCTTCCTCTCCCCAGGGACAGACCAACATCCCAGAACGAAACCCCGCAGCAGCAGCCACCCTGGACGCACGGGGCCTGCCGGGGGAAACCCTCACCGGATTGGGCCGCTTGGGTCGGGATGGTGTCGGGGGATTGCGATCTGCTGGTGGTGGGCGCGGGCGCGGCGGGGATCGCCGCGGCGCGCGAGGCTTGGTCGCTCGGCCTGTCCGTGCGCGTGCTGGAGGCGCGTGGGCGCGTGGGCGGCCGGGCGTTGACCGGCCATGCCCTCGGGGCACCGATGGATTTCGGCGCGACCTGGCTTCACGCCGCCCAGTCCAACCCCTTGGTGCCCTTGGCCGAGGCCGCCGGCCTTTCCCTGTTCGACCATGATTCCGTCCGGGATTCCCGCGTCTGGATGGGGGATCGCTGGGCCGGCCCGCGCGAGATGCGGGAATACGAGGCCGCCGAGCGCGCCTGGCATGCCGCCGTGCGGTTGGCGGCGCGGCGCCCCGGCCTCAGCCTGGCCGAGGCTGCCCCGCGTGGCGGCTTCTGGGATGCCACCCTGACCCATTGGGAGGCGCCCGTGATCTCCGCCGCCGAGGCGGGCGAAATCGACCTCGCGGATTATCTCGCCACCTTGTTGAACGGCACGAACCTTTTGCCCCGCGAGGGGTGTGGCCATCTGCTCGGGGTGCTGGCGCATGGGCTGCCGGTGACGTTGGAGGCACCGGTGGAGCGGATTTCATGGAGCGGAAGGCGGGTGCGGGCCGAGGGGCGCTTCGGCACGCTGGAGGCCGGGGCGGCGGTGGTGACCGTCTCGACCGGGCTCCTCGCCGCCGAGGCCATCCGCTTCGACCCGGCGCTGCCGGAACAGGTCCTGGCGGCTGCCCATGACCTGCCCATGGGATTGCTGAGCAAGGTCGGGCTGCCTGCTGCCGGCGAGGACCGCCTGGACCTGCCCCCCTTCGGCGGGCTGGAGCGCCGGGTGGAGGAGGGCGAGCGGGCCATGACCTTCGTCGCATGGCCCTTCGGTCGCAACCACCTGGAGGGCTTCGCGGGCGGCGCCCTGGCCTGGGAGGCTTCGCGTGCGGGGGAGGGGGTGCTGGTGGACCTCGCCTTCTCGGAACTGCGGCGGATCCTCGGCGCGAGGGCCATGCGGGCCCTGCGCCGGGATGCAGCCGTGACCTGGGACTGGGGCCGCGATCCCTGGGCCCGTGGCGCCTATGCCGCCCTTCGCCCGGGGCGCGGCGGCGCGCGCGAGGCGCTTTCCGCGCCCATCGGCGGCGGACGGCTGATGTTGGCGGGCGAGGCCTGCCATGCGAGCCTCGCCGGCACCCTGGCCGGCGCTTGGCTAAGCGGCGCGCAGGCCGCCCGGCATGCCGCTGCCGCCCTCCGGCCGCGGGGCGTTCCCGCTTGAGCGCGGATGAGGCGATGACGCCCCTCGGCGAAGGGCGGGGCGACCGGCGGGCCGGGCGGGCGGAAGGCGCAGCGGAGCGGGCCTCCGCGCCCGGCAGCCCCGCTTTGCCGCCGGCCGAGGATATGGGCCCTGGCCCAGCCCCCGACCGTGCGCCCGAGCCCGGCGCTGCGGTGGAGCCGCCCGCGCCGGCCGTGGGAGGACGCACGGCGCCCGTGGTGGCGCGGGAAGGCGACCTCCTCCGCTTCTCCGGCGAGCTGACGAGCCTGACCGCCGGGGCGGTGTGGCGCACCGCCCTGAAGGCCGCCGAGGGCGCGAGGCGGATCGATCTCTCCGGGCTGGAGGTGCTGGACACCAGCGGCGCCACCCTCGTCATCGCCTCCTCCCGGATCGCGGGGGAGGGCGTTCCGGTGGAGGGCGCCTCCCGCCCTGTCGCCGCGGTATTGGAGCGTGTTCGCGGGGCCGATCGGCCGCCGCCCGCGCCGCCGCCCCCGCCGAGGCGCCTCGGGCTGGTGCGCTCGCTCGGCGCCTGGGGCGTGGGCCGGGGCGACGCGGCGCTGGACGGGGCGGCCTTCCTCGGCGAGGCCTCCGCGACCGTGGTGAACGCGGCGCGCCGCCCGCGCGACCTCCGGGCCTCGGACGTGCTGCGCCACCTGGACGAGGTGGGCACGCGGGCCTTCGGGCTGGTCATGCTCCTCGGTGTCCTGATCGGCGTCATCCTGGCCTTTCAGTCCGCCATTCCCATGCGGCAATACGGGGCGGATATCTTCGTCCCCCGGCTGGTCGGCATCTCCCTGCTGCGGGAGCTCGGGCCGCTGCTGGCGGCGGTGATCCTGGCCGGGCGCACCGGCTCAGCCTTTGCCGCCGAGCTGGGCACCATGACGGTGAACGAGGAGGTCAGCGCCCTCCGCATCATGGGGATCGACCCGATGGTGCTGCTGGTATTACCCCGGCTGATCGCGGCCACCATCGCCATGCCGGTGCTGGCGCTGCTGATGGATCTCTCCGGGCTGGTCGGCATGGCCTTCGTGATGCTCGCCACGGGGTTTCCGCTGCAGCTCGTCATCAACCAGGTGCATGCCGGCGTGGCGCTGGGGGACCTGCTGGGCGGGCTGGGCAAGGCGGCCGTGTTCGGGCTGGTGATCGCCGGCATCGGCTGCCGGGCCGGGCTTTCGGCCGGCAGCGGGCCGCGTGCGGTGGGCGATGCGGCCACCGCGGCGGTGGTGGGTGGCATTGTCGCGCTGGTGGTGCTGGACGGGATCTTCGCCGTGCTCTTCTACCGGCTGGGCTGGTGATGACGGCAGAGACGGTCATCACGGCGCGCGACGTGGCCATGGGCTTCGGCAGCCGCGTTCTGTTCCGCGACGTGAATTTCAGCGTGGCGCGCGGCGAGGTCTTCGTCATCCTCGGCGGCTCGGGCTGCGGGAAGTCCACCCTGCTGAAGCTGATGATCGGGCTTTACCAGCCGACGGCGGGCCATGTGACCATCCTCGGCGGCGACCTCGCCACCGCGGATGGAGAGGCCCGGCGCAACCTGCTGCGGCGGCTGGGCGTCATGTGGCAGTCGGGGGCGCTCTTCGGCTCGATGACCCTGCTGGAGAACGTGATGCTGCCCCTGGAGGCCCATACCGACCTGCCGCGCGAAGCGCGGGAGGATGTCGCGCGGGTGAAGCTCGGCTTGGTGGGCCTCGCGGATGCCGCGGGGCGGCTGCCGGCGGAGATTTCGGGCGGCATGGCCAAGCGCGCCGGCATTGCGCGCGCCATGGCGCTGGACCCGCCCATTCTTTTTCTCGACGAGCCGAGCGCGGGGCTGGACCCCGTGACATCGGCGGGGCTGGACGAGTTGATCAAGGACCTGGCACGCGACCTCGGCACCACCTTCGTGGTGGTGACGCATGAGCTGCAGTCGATCCTCGCGATCGGCGACCGCTGCATCATGCTGGACAAGGAGGCGCAGGGGATGATCGCCGAGGGGGACCCGCGCGCGTTGCGGGACGATCCGCCGAACGATACGGTGCGCCGCTTCTTCCGGCGGGAGACGCGCTGATGGCTGTCTCCTCCCGCGGGCTCTACCTGCGCGTCGGCATCCTCATCCTCGCCGGGCTGGCGCTGGCGGTGGGCTTCGTCCTCTTCTTCACCGCCGGCAAACTTGGCCGGAACACCAAGACCTTCGAGACCTATATCCGCGAGAGCGTGCAGGGGCTGGATATCGGCGCCGCCGTCCGGTTCCGCGGCGTGCAGCTGGGCCAGGTGACGGAGATCAACCTCGTGGCGACGGAATACCCGCCGCCGGCGGGCGCCTTCTCCACCGCCTACCAGCGCGTGATCGTGCGCTTCGCCCTGGACCTCGCGAGGCTGCGTGACACGCCGGATACCGAGCGCGCCGTGGAGATCGGCCTGCGTGCCCGGCTGGCGAGCACGGGCATCACCGGCGTGGGCTATCTGGAGCTGGATTTCGCCGATCCCGAGCGCTTCCCGCTGGAAGCGGTGCCCTGGACCCCCGCGAACCCCGTGATACCCGCCATTCCCAGCACGGTGGCCCAGGTGACGTCGGTGGCCGAGCAGCTCGCGCTGCGGATCAGCAACCTGCCGATCGAGCAGATCCTGACGGACATGGCCGGGCTGCTGACCGACCTGAGGCGGCAGGTCAATGACGGCGATGTCGCCCAGACCTCGCGCGCCGCGACGGAAACCCTGGACACCCTGCGGCAGGCGGTGAACGACCTGAACCTCGCCGCCTTGTCCAACGACCTGCGGGGCACGCTGGCCGAGGCCCGCGGCACCATCGCCGATGCCCGTTCCGTGATTGGCGGGCCCGAGGTGAGGGGGACGCTGCGCAACGCCAACGCGGCCATGGAGCGCCTGCAGGCCGGGCTGCAGCGCCTGCCCGGAGCCATCGCGCAGGTGGAGCAGGCTGCGCGGTCGGTCAGCAACACGGTGGGCGACATCAATGGCGACCTGACGCCGACCCTGCGCGACCTGCGCGCGGCCTCGGGCAGCCTGCGGGACACGACGGAGCTGCTGCGGCGCTCGCCGGGCGCCGCCATCCTGGCCCCGCCGCCACCGGCACCTGATTACACGAGGAGGCGCTGATGCAGCGACGCATGCTTCTGGGGGCGGGCCTCGCCCTGCCCATCGGCCTGAGCGCCTGTTCCGTGGTGAACCAGGACTATGTGGAACCGAGGCGTTACCCGCTGGCCCCGCGCCGGCCCGAGGGTATGCCGCGCCGCTCCGGCCGCCGGACCGTGCTGATGCGCCTGACCCGCGCCGCGCCGGGCCTGGACAGCCGTCTGCTCCGCTCGATCCGGGCGGACGGGACGGAAGCGCTGGAATACTACGCCGAGTGGACCGCGCCGCCCGCCGAGGCCGCCGAGGAATCCCTGCGCCGCTGGATCACCGATTCCGGCCTCTTCGCCGCCGTGCTCGCCCCCGGCACGCGGGGCGATGCCGACCTGTTGCTGGAGAGCGAACTCGTCGCCCTGCATGTCGATCTCGGCCGGGGCGTGGCGGTGGCAGGGATGAGCGTGGTGCTGCTGCGCCAGACGAGCCAGTTCGGCACGCGGGTCGTCGCCCAGTTCGCCGAGACCGCGACCGTGCCCGTGCCGCCCGACCGCCCTCTGGGCCCGGATGCACTGGCCGCCGGCATGGTAGCGGCGCTGGCCGGGGTGCTCGGGCGGCTGGAGAACGACCTCATCCCGCACGCGCGGTAGCGCTACGGCGGAAGGATCGGCCGGGCCACCCTCCGGAGGCCCGGAAGAAAATGCCGCCCCGTTAAGGATTCGATCAGCCTTGTTGCGTCAGTCTCAAAACAGAGACAGGGCGCCAGAATAGCGCCGTTCCTGAGACAGCTGGGACGGATGCCATGGACCGCCGGACAGATACCTGGGACGAGGTTTGGGCGGAGTACGACGCCCGGCAGACCCGTCGCGTTCCGCGGACCTCCCCGAGCGCGGGCCGGCCGGACCCGCTCCCTTCAGCCTGGGAGGCGGCGAGCCCTCCGCCTGGGGTGTCCGCCCCGCCCCGACGGATCCGTCTGCTGCGGCAGCTCGTGCCGGCCGTTCTGGCGGCGCTGCTGCTCCTGGGTGCATGGCTCGCGCTGCCCTGGCTGCTGGCTGTGCGGATCTCCATTCCTCTCGGCCAGGGCGACGCGCCCGGCCTCCTGCGGCAGTTCGACAGGCCCGCGGCCATGGCCAGCCTCCGGGCCGGACTGGCGGCGCAGGTTCCGGAGGGCGCAGGCGACGGCGCGCAACGCTTCCTGACCGACATGGCGCAGCGGATGGCCGATTCCTGGGCCCGGCCCGAAAGCGTGGCGGCCTGGCTGGCGGCCCGCTCGCGCCCCGGCCGGGTGGAGGACGGCATGGTGGCCCTCTCCCATCTGCGGTCGGCCCGGCCTCTTGGTCTGGCTTCCTTCCGGCTGGAATACGGCCCAGCCCAGGGGGAGGGCGGCGTTTCCTTCGATCTGGCCTGGCAGGGCGACGGTTTCCGCGTCACTGGGCTCCGCTTCCTGGACCAGCCGCCGCGGCCGCTCCCCGCGCCTCCGACCCTGCGCGCCCCGGTGCTGGCGATGCGGTGAGAGGAGGGGCGAGGCCCCGAACAGGGGGATCTTCGCCTTTTCTGATCGGTCAGTCTGTCCCAGGGAGAGGAAAAAGGAATTCTTCCTCTCCCCGGACCCGTCGAAGGCAGTGCCTTCGACCCATCATCTTCTTCTTCAAGTTTGGAATCATGGGGCTGACGGTGCGCCTCGGGTCCACGACCCGAGGCGACTGCAAGCGCAGGACCAATCCCCTTGAACCAGAGACCCGTTCGATCCGGGGTATCCACGGCAGTCAGAGGGGGTTCCAAGGGCCTCAGGCCCTTGGCGGGTCGAGGGCGGAGCCCTCAAACGGGAAACCCCTAAACGGGATCAGGCGGCGCGGGCCGTTTCCAGTGCTTTCCAGACCACCTCGGGCGTCGCCGGCATGTCGAGATGCGTGATCCCGTCCTGCGAAAGCGCATCGACTAGCGCGTTCATCAGCGCGGGGGGCGAACCCACCGCGCCGGCCTCTCCGGCCCCCTTCACGCCCAGCGGATTGGTCAGGCAGGGAATGGAGAGCAGCGAGACCTCGATCTCCGGCAGGTCGCCGGCGCGCGGCAGCGCGTAGTCCATGAAGGAGGCGGAGAGGAGCTGGCCGCTTTCGGGATCATAGGCCGTGCGCTCCAGCATGGCCTGGCCGATCCCCTGGGCCACGCCGCCATGCACCTGCCCGCGCACGATCAGCGGGTTCAGCGCATGGCCCACATCGTCCGTCACGATGTAGCGCAGCACCGCGATCAGCCCCGTATCCGGATCGACCTCGATCTCCGCGACATGGCAGCCATTGGGGAAGGTGTGCTTGGGGATGGCGGCGATCTCGGCGGCGTCCAGCAGCGTGACGGATTCGCCGCGGGCCGCGCGCGCCTGCTGCGCCTGGGCGAGTTCGAGGATCCCGATGGCTCGGTCCGTGCCGGCGATCGCGAAGCGCCCGCCCTCGAACTCGATATCGGCAGGCGAGGCTTCGAGCGCCTCGGAGGCGGCCTGCTTGCCCTTCTCGATCACGGTGGCGGTGGTGGCGAGTAGAGCCGTGCCCTCGGAATAGAGGGAGCGCGCGCCGCCGGTGCCGCCGCCGGTCGGGATCTCGTCGGAATCGCCCTGGATGACGCGGATCTTCTCGACCGGGATGCCCAGCTCATTCGCCGTGATCATGACATAGGCCGTCTCATGGCCCTGGCCGGTGGACTGGGTGCCGACCAGCACCTCCACCATCCCATCCTTCGCGAAGCGCACCTCGGCGCGCTCGCTGTCGGAGCCGCCCGTGGCTTCGAGGTAGTAGGCGAGGCCGATGCCGCGCCGCTTGCCGCGCGCGGCGGCCTCGGCGCGGCGCGCGGGGAAGCCGGCCCAGTCGATCTGCTCGAGAGCGTGGTCCATCACCTGCACGAACTCGCCGGAATCATAGGTCTGGCCGACAGGCGTGGTGTGCGGCATGGCCGAGGCCGGCACCATGTTGCGGCGGCGGATCTCGATGCGGTCGATCCCCGTCTCACGCGCAGCGGCGTCGATCAGCCGCTCCACGAGGTAGTTGGATTCCGGCCGCCCGGCGCCACGATAGGCATCCACCGGAACGGTGTTGGTGAGCACGCCGATGACGTTGGCGTGGATGGCCCTGAAGCCATAGACGCTGGCCAGCACCTTGGTGCCCGCCGCCGTGGGGATATAGGGGCCGTAGTTCGAGAGATAGGCGCCCATATTGGCGTAGTTCTTGGTGCGCATCGCCAGGAACCGGCCGTCCTTGTCGAGCGCCAGCTCGCCGGTGGTGATGTTGTCGCGCCCATGCGTGTCGGAGAGGAAGGCCTCGGTGCGCTCGCTCGTCCAGCGCACGGGCCGGCCGGTGCGGCGCGCGCCCATCATGCAGAGGGCGTATTCGGGATAGGTGAAGATCTTCATCCCGAAGCCGCCGCCCACATCGGGGGTGACGACGCGCAGGCTTTCTGCGGGGAGGCCGAAGACGGCGGCCAGCGTGCTCTTCAGCGGCCAGCTTCCCTGCGTGCCGGCATGCAGCGTGAACCGCCCGCTCGCCGCGTCGTATTCCGCGATGGCCGCGCGGCCTTCCATGGAGGCAACGACGATGCGGTTGTTGACGATGGTCAGCCGGGTGACATGCTCGGCTTCGGCGAAGAGGCGGTCGGTCTCGGCGCGGTTGCCGGTCTCCCAGTCGAAGACGATGTTGTCCTTCACCTCCGGCCAGACCAGCGGCTGGCCCGGCTGGGTGGCGGCGGCCAGGTCCGTAACCGAAGGCAGGGTCTCGTAATCCACCAGGATGGCCTCGGCGGCGTCACGGGCCGCGCCATGGCTCTCGGCGACGATGAAGGCCACGGGGTCGCCCACATGGCGGACGAAGCCGTCGGCCAGCGCCCCGCGCGGGGTGTTGCCGTGCGGCGTGCCGTCGCGGTTCTTCATGGGGATGGCGCAGGGGATCTCGCCCAGCCCCTCGGCCTTCCAGTCCTCGCCCGTGAGGATGGCCAGCACCCCCGGGATGCGGGCCGCCTCGCTCGTGTCGATCGAGAGGATGCGCGCATGGGCGTGCGGGGAGCGCAGGATATGGCCGACCGCCGCGCCGGCGGCGACGCCCTGGGGCACGAGGTCGTCCGTGTAGCGGCCGCCGCCCTTGAGGAGGCGGGGATCCTCTACCCGGCGCAGGGGCTGGCTGAGTCCGAACTTCGCCATGACACGCTCCTCCGTGAACTCGCGGGCCGGATCATGCGTGAGGCGCCGCGGAGCGGGAAGGGGGGAAGCGAAACGGCCCACGCCGGGGGGCGCGGGCCGTTTCTTGGCCGATCAGTGCTGGTCGGCGGGCGTGCCGGTGGAGGGCGGGCCGACCCTGGGTTCGCGGGGGCCGAACCAGCCCTTCACCCGCTCACGCACGGACTGGAACACGACATAGAGCATCGGGATCATGAAGATGCCGATGATCGAGGCCGCGAGCATGCCGCCGAAGACGGGCGTGCCTACCGCACGGCGGGAGACCGCCGCCGCCCCCGTCGCCGTCACCAGCGGCACGAGGCCGAGGACGAAGGCGATGGAGGTCATCATCACGGCGCGGAACCGCAGCCTTGCGCCTTCGGCCGCGGCTTCGCGGATCGGCATGCCGCGTTCGCGCGCCTCCTTGGCGAATTCGATGATGAGGATGCCGTTCTTCGCCGCCAGTGCGATCAGCACGACCAGCCCGATCTGGGCATAGATGTCGAGGCTGAGCTTGCCGAGCAGGATGGCGATGAAGGACCCTAGCACGCCGACCGCGATGGAGAGCAGCACGGGGACCGGGATGGTCCAGCTTTCATAGAGCGCAACGAGGAAGAGATAGGCGAAAAGGACGGCGAGGGCGAGGATATAGGCCGTCTGCCCCGTCGCCAGCTTTTCCTGATAGGCCGTGCCGGTCCAGGCATAGCCGTAGCCATTGGGCAGCACGCGGTTCGAGATCTGCTCCATCGCCGCCAGGGCCTGGCCGGAGGAGATGCCCGGCTTGGGGGCGCCGTTGATCGAGATGGCGCGGTAGTTGTTGTAGCGGAAGATCGTCTGCGGCCCGAGCACGGAGCGCAACTCCGCGAAGGCCCGCAGCGGCACCATGTCGCCGCCGTTGTTGCGGACATAGAGGCGCCAGATGTCGTCGATGTCGTTGCGGTCCCGCGCCTCGGCCTGGATGTTCACCTGCCAGACGCGGCCATAGAGGTTGAAGTCGTTGACATAGATGCCGCCCAGCGCCGCCTGCAGGGTGGTGAAGACGCTGCTGATGGGCACGCCCAGCGCCTGCGCCTTGTCGCGGTCCACCTCCAGGAAGAGGGAGGGGTTGTTGGCGGCGAAGGTGGAGAACACCGCCGTCAGGTTCGGGTCCCCGTTCGCGGGCACGATCAGGCCGTTCATGGCGGCGGCCAGGTCGTTGATGTCGCGGCCCTGGTAGTCCTGCAGGATGTATTCGAAGCCGCCGCCCGTGCCGAGGCCGATGATCGGCGGCAGGTTGAAGGCGAAGACATTCGCTGTGCGGATCGACTGGGTGGCGCCGAAGACCCGCCCGATGGCCGCCTGAACGCTGTTCGCCACCCCCTCGCGGTCCGCGAAGGGCTTCATCCGCACCACCATGAAGGCCGAGTTGGACTGCGCGCCGCCATCGATCAGCGAGAAGCCGACGATGCCGAGCGTGCCCTGCACCGAGGGGATGGGGCGCACGATCTCCTCGATCTGGCGCACCACCTCGCGCGTGCGGCTCACGCTCGCGCCCGGAGGAAGCTGGGCCTGGATGAAGAAGGCGCCCTGGTCTTCCTGCGGCAGGAAGCCGGTCGGCGTCACCTTGCTGATCGTCCAGATGCCGAAGCCGAAGCCGGCGGTCAGCAGCAGCGAGAGGAAGGAGACGCGCACCAGCCGGCGCACCCCGCCCGCATAGCGGTCCCGCGTCCAGTCGATCCCGCGCATGACATAGCCGATGGGGCCGCGCCGCGGGCCGTGATGCGGCTTGAGGATGATGGCGCAGAGGGCGGGCGAGAGGGTCAGGGCGTTGATGGCCGAGATGACCATCGAGGCCGAGATGGTGACCGCGAACTGCCGGAACAGCTCGCCCGACAGGCCGGGGATGAAGGCGATCGGGACGAAGACCGAGAGGAGGACAAGGGTGATGGCGATGATCGGCGCCGTGATCTCCGACATCGCCTTCTTCGTGGCGTCGGGGACGGAGAGCTCGGGGTGCTCCTCCATCACGCGTTCCACGTTCTCGACCACCACGATCGCATCGTCCACCACGATGCCGATGGCGAGCACCATGGCCAGCAGGGAGACGGTGTTCGCCGAGTAGCCGAGGCCGAGCAGGATGATGAAGGCGCCGATGAGGCTGACCGGCACCGCGATGGTCGGGATGATCGTGGCCCGCCAGCTTCCGAGGAAGAGGTAGACCACCAGCACGACGAGGACGAAGGCCTCCAGCAGGGTCTTGATGACCTCGTGGATCGTCTCGTTCACGAAGTCCGAGCTGTCGTAGAACACCACCGTGTCCAGGCCCTGCGGGAAGCGGACCTTCAGCTCGTCGATGCGCTGGCGCACGGCGGTGGAGACCTGCACCGCATTCGCGCCGGGGGCCAGATACATGCCGAAGGCGATGGCGGGCTGGCCGTTGTAGCGGTTCTCCGTGTCCATGTTGGCCGCGCCGATCTCGACGCGCGCCACATCCTTCACGCGGAGCACCGAGCCGTCCTGATTGGCGCGGACGACGATGTTGCCGAATTCCTCCGGCGTCTGGAGGCGCCCCCGGGTCTCCAGGTTGATCTGGAAGGACTGGTCGTCCCCGATGGGCCGTCCGCCAAGCCGGCCCACCGCCGCCTGGACGTTCTGCGCCTGGATCGCCGCGATGACGTCCTGCGGCGTCATGTTCAGGCTGATCAGCCGGTCCGTCTCGAACCAGATGCGCATGGAGTAGTCCTGCGCACCGAACACGTTCACCTGGCCGACGCCGGCGACGCGGGCCAGGTCGTCCAGCATGTTGATGGTGAAGTAGTTGGAGAGGAAGAGCGGGTCGAGCGCCGGGTCGGTCGCGTAGAGGAAGCCGAACATCAGCACGGCGGAGGACTGCTTGCGCACCGTCACGCCGCTGCGCTGCACCTCCTGCGGCAGGCGCGCCATGGCGGCCTGGACGCGGTTGTTCACGTTCACCGTCGCCAGGTCGGGGTCGGTGCCGAGCTGGAAGGAGACGTTCAGGGTGTAGGTGCCGTCATTGGCGGAGTTGGAGCGCATGTAGATCATGCGGTCCACGCCGTTGATCTGGCCCTCCAGCACCTGGCCGATGGTCTGCTCCACCACCGTGGCCGAGGCGCCGGGGTAGCGCGCGGCGACCGAGACCTGGGGCGGCACGATGTCCGGGAACTGGGACACCGGGATGCGGATGAGCGAGATCGCGCCCGCGATGAGCGTGAGCAGGGCGATGACGATCGCCAGCCTGGGGCGATCGACGAAGGTTCCGGAGATCATCGGGGCTTACCGGCCGGAGCCGGGCTGGCTGGCGGCGGGGGTGTTCGCCGTGGGCTGGCTGGTGCCGGGGTTGCCGGTGTTCGGCGCCGCCGGGGCGCCCGGCGGGGATCCGCCCGCGCCGGCCGGGCCGCCCTGGGCGGTTCCCTGGTTCTGCCCGCCCGGGGCCGCGCTGGCCGGGGCATTGCCGGCGGCCGCGTTGCCCGCGCCAGCGGCCGGCGCCGCGCCGCCCTGCGCGGGCGGCGCGCCGGGCGGGGGCGAGGCGGGGGCGGCGTTGACCTGCTGGCCTGGCCGCACGCGCTGGATCCCCTCGACGATCACCTTGTCGCCGGGGTTTAGCCCTTCCTCAACCACGGCGGTCTGGGGCGTGTTGCGGCCGAGTCGCAGATTCCGGCGCTGGGCCTTGCCTTCGGCGTCCACGATGAAGGCGTAGCTGCCCTGCTGGTCCTGCAGCACTGCAGCTCGCGGTATTGTGATAGCGAGTACGGGCTCCACGCCTTCGACGAAAACGGTCACGAACTGGCCGTCGATTAGGGCGCGGTCGCCCCCCTCGCGCGGCGGATTTGGAACCCGGGCGCGGACGAGGATGCTGTCGGTCGCGCGGTTGATCTGGTTGTCGATGAACTCGATCCGCCCGACATCGGGATAGGTCTTGCCGTCCGCGGTGCGGAAGCGGACCTGCACCGCCTCGACCCCGCCGCGCGAGGCGTAGCGGTCCCGCATCTCCAGCGCCTGGCGCTGCGAGACGGGGAAGGAGACGCGCATCGGGTCCTGGCTGACGATGATGGCCAGCGTGCCGGTGCTGGGGCCCACCACATTGCCGATGGTCACGTTGGTGCGGCCAATCTTCCCGTCGATTGGCGAGGCGATCTCGGTGTAGCCGAGATTCACCTCGGCGGCGCGGGCGGCGGCGCGGGCGGCGATGAGCTGGGCATTCGCCGTGCGCTCCTGCGCGACCGCGTTATCGAGCGCCACGCGCGTGCCGGCGCCGCTCCGGGTCAGCTCCTGCGCGCGGGACAGGGTGACGCGCGCATTGGCTACCTCCGCCTCCGCCGAGGCCACATTGGCCTGGGCGCGCGCGAATTCCGCCTCATAGGTCTGGCGCTCGATCCGGTAGAGCGGGTCGCCGCGCTTCACCTCCTGGCCCTCCTGGAAGAGCCGTTCCTGGAGGAAGCCGGTGATGCGGGCGACGATCTCCACCCGCTCCACAGCTTCGACGCGGCCCACGAACTCCACGCTTTCCGTCACCGGACGGCGCGCGGCTTCCTCGACGCCGACGGCGGGCGGGCCCTGGGGGCCGAACTGGGCCAGGGCAGGCTCGGCAGCCGCCAGCATGGCAAGCAGGGGGGCGACCCGCAGGGCGGCGGGGGCGAAGCGGAATGCGGCGGCAGCAGCCGCCGGCGCAGTCCGGCGAGGATGGGGGCGGGTCATGAGGCGGGATGTGGCTGAACGGTCGGTAAGCTGCAAGCCGTCCTGAACCGCACGGTCCAGTCCAGAACCGGTGGCCGTACCGTTAACGGAAACGTAATCGTCATTGAAAATCCTTCGCAGTTGCGCCGTGATGTTTCGCTGTGCGGATTGCACGCCTTCCGGTGGGAACACCCCATGGTCGATAGTCCGCCGCGTGGCCTGTCCCCGTTTCGGGGCTGGAAGCGTCTTCGTGCCACAAAGGGAGAACGAGTTGTGGAACCCATCGTGCTGATGCCCGATGCTGCCAGCCGTCCGGACGGGCTGGGCGGACAGCCTCAGGGCAGCTCGCCTCCTCGCGGCCGCCTGCTCTCCCCGCCCTCCACCGCCTCGGGCGTCGCGGCGGTCGGGCGGGCCATGACGGTGCTCGGCGCTTTCAGGCCTGGCGACACATCTCTTCCCCTGCGGGTGCTGGCGGCGCGCACCGGCCTCTACAAGAGCACCATCCTGCGGCTCCTCGCCTCGCTGGAGCGGCATTGCTGCGTGAAGCGCAATGCCGATGGCTCCTGGTCGCCCGGCCCAATGCTGCTTCATTGGGGGTCGCTGTACACGCGCAGCCTCGGGCTCGAGGCGATGGTGCCGCCCGTGCTCGACTCTCTGACCGAGGCGACGGGGCAGGGCGCCACCTTTTGGGTGCGCGCCGATGACGAGCGCCGCGTCTGCCTCTACCGCGCCGCCCCGCCGCGCACCCTGCGCGTCGCGGTGCAGGCCGGCGACATGATGCCGCTGGGCGCCGCAGCGACCGGCCGCGTCTTCGCCATCTGGGACCCGGGTGCGGGCGAGGCGGCCGAGGCGGCGCCGGAGCTGGCGCCCGGCGCGCATCCGGTGATCGCCACCCAGGGCAACCGCGACCTCGACGCGGCGGCCATTTCCGCGCCGGTTTTCCTGCCGGGCGGCTTGCTCTGCGGCGCGCTCACCCTCTCCGGCTCCAATGAGCGGCTCTGGCCGGAGGTGGAGCGGGTGAAGCCGCTGGTGGCCGAGGCGGCCGCCGGTCTGACCCGCGCCCTGGCCAGCTAGACAGGCCGCCAGCCGAAGGCGGCGGGCGGTCCCCGCCGCCACGGGCTCTTCCCGCCGGCGCCGCGACCCCTCAGTCTCCGCGGAACGGAACCGCCCTGACACGGGCGCGGGAGGAACAGCCCATGCCGGTATCCGGCACCATCATCGTCTTCGCCGTCATCCTCATCCTCGCCCTCGTCACGGCGGCGAAGGGCATTCGCACCGTGTCGCAGGGCGAGGTGTGGACCGTGGAGCGCTTTGGCCGCTTCACCCACCTGCTGCAGCCCGGGCTGAACTTCATCATCCCCTATGTCGATACCGTGGGGCAGCGGATGAACGTGCAGGAGGTGGTGCTCGACATCCCTGAGCAATCCGTCATCACGCGGGACAATGCGACGGTGACGGTGGATGGCATCGTCTATTTCCGTGTGATGGATCCGGCGAAGGCGGCCTACCAGGTGCAGGACCTGCGGGGCGCGCTCACCGCGCTCGCCATGACGAATATCCGCGCCGTGATCGGCGAGATGGATCTCGACCAGACGCTCTCCTCGCGGGAGCGGATCAACTCCGCCCTGCTCGCGATCCTCGATGGCGCGACCGATCCCTGGGGCGTGAAGGTGAACCGGGTGGAGATCCGAAAGATCGAGCCGCCGGAGAACCTCATCCGCGCGATGAACCTGCAGATGACCGCGGAGCGCGAGCGCCGCGCGACGGTGGTGCGCGCCGAGGGCGCGAAGACCGCGCTGGTGCTGGAGGCCGAGGGGCGGCGCGAGGCGGCCTTCCGCGACGCCGAGGCGCGCGAGCGCATGGCCCAGGCCGAGGCGGCGGCCACCCGGATGGTCGCCGAGGCCGCCTCGGGCGCGGGCGGCGACGCGCTGCGCTACTTCGTGGCCGAGAAATACGTCGCGGCCTTCCAGGCCATGGCCTCGAATCCCAGCTCGCGCCTCGTCGTGGTGCCGATGGAGGCCGCGAGCCTGGCCGGCGGCGTGACCGCCGCGCTGGAGCTGTTGCGGGCCCCGCAGGGGACGGTGGCCGGCGCCGCCACCATGGGCTTCCCGCCGCCGGCCGGCGGCGCGGGCCCGGCGGGCTCCGTCCCGCGTGCGGGGGGCGGCCCGTGGAACCCTGGCTGATCTGGGTTCTCGCCGGCCTCGTGCTGCTCGGGGCCGAGCTGGCGCTGCCGGGGGCCTTCCTGCTCTGGGCGGGGCTGGCGGCGATCGGCACCGGGCTGGTCTGGCTGGTCGCGGCGCCCGGCTTCCCGCTCTCGGTCCTGCTGTTCATCCTGCTGATGGGGGCAGGGGTGGCCGTGGGGCTGCGCTCTCGCCGGAGGAACCGGCACGCCGGGTCGGAGCTGAACACGCCGGAATCGGGGCTCGTCGGGCGCGAGGGGGTGGTGATCGAATCCAACCAGCCCGGGCTGCGCGTGCGCGTGGGGGATGGCGACTGGCCCGCCCGCGCCGTCTCCGGCCTGCCTCGGCCGGGCGAGGTGGTCCGGGTGGAAGGCGTGGAGGGAATGGTGTTGCGGGTGCGCGGGCTGGGCTGACGCGGCCCGGCACCCATTGGCCCCGCCGCGTCAGCGCGGCATGGTCCCCGGCCGCGTCAGCGCGGCATAGCCGAGCGTGCAGGCGGCGACGGCGGCCGCGAGGAAGATCAGGCCCGCCGCGATGCCCGCCGCCGAAACCACGGCGCCCGAGGCGGCCTGCAGCACGGCGGCGCCGGCGAAGAAGGAGAGGTTCACCCCCGCCAGCGCCTTGCCCGCCTGGTCCGGCGGCACGGCCGCGCGGGTCGCTGCGAAGGCCAGGGGCTGCACGGTGATGAGCAGGAAGAAGCCCAGCAGCGTCGCGGCGTCCCAGGAGGGCGGGAGCAGGCCGAAGGGGCCGCCCGGGGCGCCCATCGCGGTCAGGCACAGGGCCAGGCCCGCGCCGAGATGGCCAAGGATGAGCAAGGCGCGCCGGTGCCCGATGCGCCGGTCGACGATGCCCCAGAGCGCCGGGCCGATGACGACGGCGCTGGTGGCGAGGAGGAGGATGTTGCCCGCCTCCACCCGGGGCAGCCCCTTCACCTCCATCAGCCACGGCCCACCCCACAGCCCCCGCACGCCGATGACGGCGGCGAAGGAGGCGAAGGCAAGCACCACGATGCCGCGGAGCTTCGGAGAGACGGTGAGGCGAAGCACCTCCCGCGCATCGGCGGCCAGGCTGCGCGTGGAGCCGGCGGCCGGGCCCTCTCGCACCAGCAGCGCCACGAGGAGGAGGGCCAGGAGGCCGAAGACCGCGGCGCTCCAGTATCCGGCGCGCCAGCCCTCTGCCTCCACCAGCAGCGCGAGGGGGCTGGCGGAGAGCAGCATGCCGCAATTGCCCAGCGCCTGGACGAGCCCGGACCAGAGGCCGAAGCGCGCGGGGCTCAGGCGCTTGGCCGCGTAGGTCACGGGGCACATCAGCATGCCCGAGCAGCCCAGGCCGAGGACGAGCTGGGCGATGAGGAATCCGAGCGCCCCGCCCGCCAGCGCCGCCAGCACCGCCCCGGCCGCCGTGACCGCGAGAAGGCCGAGGGCGGTGTGGCGGACGCCGAAGCGGTCCAGCGCGACGCCGACGGGGATCTGCGCGAGGGCGAAGGTGAGGTTGTAGGTTCCGGTCAGGGAGGCGAGGCCCTGCGCCGTGACCTCCAGGTCCCGCCCCAGCACGTCGGCGGCGATCGCGGGCAGAGTGCGCACCATATTCGAGAGCACATGGCCCAGGGTGAGGGCCACGAGGGGGGCCGCGAAGGCGAGCGAGGCCTCCCGCGTCTCGTCATTCATCAACGTGCCGTTTCCTCCGCGCCCCCGCCCTGCATGGGGCGGGGGTCGCGCTCAGTGGGTGTTCAGTTCCGGAAGATCTTGCCGGGGTTGAGGATGCCCTTGGGGTCCAGCGCAGCCTTGATGCTGCGCATCACGGCCAGCGCCTCCATCCCGTGCTCCTGCTCCAGGAACTCGGCCTTGCCCATGCCCACGCCGTGCTCGCCGGAGCAGGTGCCGCCGAGGGAGAGGCCACGGGCGACGATCTTGCGGTCCAGTGCCCAGGCGCGGTCGAGCGCCGTGGGGTCGTCCTGGTCCACGAGGATGACGGTGTGGAAGTTGCCGTCGCCGACATGCCCGACCATGGGGGCGGAGAGGCCGGATTCCGCGATGTCCTCCTTCGCGCCGAGGATGGCATCGGCCACGCGGGAGATGGGCACGCAGACATCGGTGGTGACGCCGCGCACATTGGGGCGGGAGGCGATGGCGGCGTAATAGGCGTTGTGGCGCGCGGTCCAGAGCTTGTTGCGCGTCTCGCTGTCGGCCGCCCAGGCGAAGCCGAGGCCGCCCATGCCGTTGACGATCTCCTGCACCGCTTCCGCCTGCTCCTTCACCCCTGCCTCCGTGCCGTGGAACTCGAGGAAGAGGGTCGGCAGGGGCTGGAGGTTGTCGAGCTTCGAATGCGCGATGCAGGCCGCCATCTGCACCTCGTCCAGCAGCTCGATCCGCGCGACGGGCACGCCGAGCTGCATGACCTGGATGACGGATTCCACGCAGCCGCGCAGGTCCTCGAACTGCACCACGGCGGCCGAGGTCGCCTCGGGGATGCCGTGCAGGCGCAGACGGATCTTCGTGACGATGCCGAGCGTGCCCTCGCTGCCGATGATCAGCCGCGTCAGGTCATAGCCATTGGCCGCCTTGCGCACGCGGCCGCCGGTGTTGATCACGCGCCCATCGGCCAGCACCACCTCCAGCCCCAGCACGTTCTCGCGGATGGTTCCGTAGCGCACGGCGTTGGTGCCGCTGGCGCGCGTGGCGCACATGCCGCCGATGGTGCAGTGGCTGCCGGGATCCACCGGGAAGAACAGGCCCTGGTCGCGTAAGTGGTCGTTCAGCTGGTGGCGCGTCACGCCGGGCTCGATCAGGCAGTCCATGTCCTCCTGGCTGACATCCAGGATGGCGTTCATGCGGGACAGGTCGAGCGTAATGCCGCGGCGGACGGGGGTGACATGGCCCTCGAGGCTGGTGCCGGCCCCGAAGGGCACCACGGGCACCTCATGCCGGTGGCAGAGCGCGACGATCTGGGACACCTCCTCCGTGGTCTCGGCGAAGGCCACCGCATCGGGCAGGACGGGGGTGGTGGTGTCCTCGCCGTGCGAATGCTGCTCGCGGATGGCGGTGTTGGTGGTGACGCGGTCGCCCATGAACGCGCGGAGGGCGGCGATGACGTGGTCGACGGGGCGGGTTTCGGCGGTCATGGAGGGTCTTCCGTATCAGTCGTCGCGCCGCAGGGGGCAGGTGAGGCAATGGGGCCCGCCGCCGCCCGCGGTGAAGAGGGAGAGGGCGGGGTCCAGCACCTCCAGCCCCTCGGCGCGGAGGGCGGCGTTCAGGCCGGTGCTCTCATGCGCGGATACCACGCGCCCCTCGCCGAGGGCGAGGATGTTGCAGCCGAGCTGCATGGCGTCCCGGTAGGGGACGGGAATCCAGCGGATGCCGTGGTCGCGCAGCCATCCCAGGAAGGCGGGGTCGAGCACGTCCTCGCAGGCCACCGCCAGCCCCTCGGCCGCCATGCAGAACAGCACGTCCAGATGCAGGAAATGCTCGTCGAAATCCTCGACGCGCACCTCCCAGCCCTCCGCCCGGAGCCAGCCGGCGAGCTGCTCCGCCCCCGCATGGTCCGTGCGGCCGCCCGAGGCGCCGATGGCGGCCAGGCCGGGGCGGATGATGTGGATGTCCCCGCCCTCGAGCGTGCCGGTGCTGGACTTGCGCCAGAAGCGGCTGCCATGGGTCTCGTGCCAGTCCATCAGCGGCGCGTATTCGCCGCGGCGCTGCGGGCGCTCCAGCTGGCACAGGACGGGGCCGCGATGCGTCACCACCACACTGTCCCGCGTGTAGGCCATGTAGGGCAGCTGGGGTTCGGGGGCGATGAGATGAACCCGCGCGCCACCCTGCTCGATCGCATGCACCAGCTCCCGGTGCTGGGCCTGGAGATGGGCGGTGGCGGGGGACTGGTTCTCCCCGGCCAGGGTGCGGCGGACGATGCTGTTGGTGGGGATCCAGCGGTAATGGTCCGGTGGGCAGAGCAGGACCTCGCGCAGCGGCGCCGTTTCCGAGGAGACGCGCCAGGCGGCGCCGACGAGGGGGCCGGGAGGGGAGGGCAGCATCCGGCCAGCCTAAACCCGGCGGCTTGGCTTGCCCATCGCCGCCCGCACCGCATTGCGCCCGGCGCGGGGAGGGAGAAGGATGCCGCGCGGCCCGCCGGATGCTCCCGGCGGCAAGAAGGAACGAGGGGGGAAGGCCGGGTGCCGAACAAGCTGAAGGAGGCCTGGAAGGCCGGGCGGAAGACGGTGAACGGGTGGCTCTCCATCCCCTCCGCCTTCTCGGCCGAGATGATGGCGCAGCTCGGTTTCGAGAGCCTGACGGTCGACCTGCAGCACGGGGTGCAGGACTACATGTCCGCCGTGGCCTGCTTCCAGGGCATGCCGGCCCTGGGCCCTACCCCGATGGCCCGCCTGCCCTGGAACGAGCCGGGCATTGCCGGCAAGCTGCTGGATGCCGGCGCTCAGGGGCTGATCTGCCCCATGGTGAACACGGCCGCCCAGGCCGAGTCCTTCGTGTCCGCCTGCCGCTACCCGCCGCTGGGCAGCCGCTCCAACGGACCCGTCCGCGCCGGGCTCTATGGCGAGCCGGGCCGCTATTTCGAGACGGCGAATGACGACGTGCTGTGCCTGCCGATGATCGAGACGCGGGAGGCGCTGGACAACCTCGACGCCATCCTCGCCGTGCCCGGGGTGGACGGGATCTATATCGGCCCGACCGATCTCGGCATCTCAATCGGCCTGCTGCCGCCGATCATGGAGCGGGAGGACGCGGCGCTCTTCGCGATCTATGCGGATGTCATCAAGGCTTGCCGTTCGCGCGGCAAGTTCGTCGGCCTGCACTGCACCACCGGCGCCTATGTGCGGCGGATGCACGAGATGGGCTTCGACTACGCGACCCTGGGCAGCGATGTGACCAACATGGCGCTGGGCGTGCGCGCGCAGATGGCGGCGGCGCGGGCGGTCTAGCCCTCCCGCGGCCTATCCGGCCTGGGCGAGCTGCTGCACGAGCCGCAGCTCCTCATGGTCGGTCTCCGCGAGCAGACTCGTCAGCACCTCGTCGGACAGCCCGTCCTCCCGGTGGTGCTGAAGCAGCCGCTCACGCGAGGCGCGGAGGGCGGCGAGGCGGATCTGCAGCCGCGCGCGCAGCTCCGCCTGCGGCCCGCCGGCGGCCACGCCGGTGAAGACACGGGCGATGTCCCGGAACTCCCCGGCCAGGTCGCGCGCGATGGCGCCGTCCAGCGGGCTGTCCAGCCGGCCCTCCACCTCGGCTCGGGCGGCCTCGGCCATCAGGCGGCGCGCCGCGGCCTCATGGGCGCTCATGCCCTTGTGCCGGGGCTCCACGACCCCGAGCCGGATGATCAGCCATTCGAGCGTGGTGCCCTGCACCACCAGCGTGGCGAGGATGGCCACGAAGGCGAGAAAGATCAGCAGCTCCCGGTGCGGCACCTCCAAGGGCAGCGCGAGGGCGGTGGCGAGCGAGACCACGCCCCGCATGCCCGCCCAGCCGATGATGGCGGCGTGGCGCGGCGCCGGCTGCCGCTCGTCTCGCGCGAGGGCGGGGATGAGGCGCGGGAGATAGGCGAAGGCCATCACCCAGACGATCCGCGAGACGATCAGCGTGACCGAGAGCGTGGCGGCTGAAAGGGCGAGGAAGCCAAGGTGATAGGAGCCCAGCCGTTCCAGGATGCCGTTGAGCTGCAGCCCCACGAGGATGAAGACGAGGCTGGTGAGGGCGAACTCCACGAAGCCCCAGGTGGCGAGGGATTCGATGCGGGTGCGGGGGGTGAGCAGCGAACGCTGCCGCTGCGCCAGCAGGATGCCGGCCGTGACGACCGCGATGACGCCCGAGACATGCAGCCGCTCCGCCAGGAGGAAGGCGCCGTAGCCAACGAGGAAGGTGAAGGCGATCTCGAGCGGCGTCTCGCCCAGGCGCGGCAGGACGCGCGCCGCCAGCCAGGCGATCGCGAAGCCGACCGCCAGCCCGCCCAGCGCCACGCCGAGGAAGGTGAGGCCGGCGATGCCGGGCGCGACGCTGCCCGCCGCCAGCGCGCCCACCGCCAGGCGAAACAGCACGAGGGAGGAGGCGTCGTTCACCAGGCTCTCTCCCTCCAGCACCGTGACGATGCGGCGCGGCAGCGGCAGGCGCTGGAGGACGGATGCGGCGGCCACCGCATCGGGCGGCGCGACCACGGCGCCAAGCGCGATGGCGGCCGCCCAGGGCAGGTCCGGCAGCAGGAGCTTGGCCGCGACCGCGACGCAGGCCGCGGTGAAGAAGACGGCGCCCACCGCCAGCATCAGGATCGGGCGGAGATTGGCGCGGAATTCCTGCCAATCCGTCCGCCAGGCGCTGGCCTGGAGCAGCGGCGGGAGGAAGGCGGCCAGGGCCACGGTCGGGTCCAGCTCCACCCGCGGCAGGCCGGGCACGAAGGCGAGCACCATGCCGCCGAGGATCAAGACCACCGCATAGGGCAGCCGGGTGTGACGTGACACGATGGCGAAGCCGAGGCAGACGGCCAGCAGCGCCAGCGTGATCTCGAGGAGCAGCATCGATGAAGTCTGCGGCAAGCCGGGCGCGCGCGAAAGCGCGGGGTCACGAACACGGCCATGCCCGCGGCGCTGGTCACGCGCATGGTCACCGCCATGGTGCCGACGCCGGGCAGCCTGACCCCTCGCCACGCGGGATCCTGCGGGGGCTGGGGCCCGGCCTGGTCACCGGCGCGGCGGATGACGACCCGGCGGGGATCGCGACCTATAGCCAGGTCGGGGCGCAGGCCGGCTTCGCCCTGGGCTGGACCATGGTGCTGTCCTACCCACTGATGTTCGCCGTGCAGGAAGCCTGCGCACGCATCGGCTTCGCCACGGGTCGCGGAATCGCCGAAAACCTGCGGCGGATGGCGGGCGGCCCCGTCCTTTACGGCGCTGTGCTGCTGCTGCTGGCCGCGAACCTGCTGAACCTCGCGGCCGACCTGGGCGCGATGGGCGCCGCGGCGAAGCTGGTGCTGGGCGGGCCGGCCTGGCCATGGGTGGTGGCCTTCGCCCTGTTCAGCATCGGCGTGCCCGCCGCGCTCTCCTACGCGCGCTACGCCTCCGTGCTGAAATGGCTCTGCCTCGTCCTGGTCGCCTATCCTGCGGTGGTGCTGACCGTGCGCATGGACTGGGGCGCGGCCCTGGCGGGCGCGGCGTGGCCGCGCCTGTCCGGCGGGCGCGACGCGCTGATGGCGCTGGTCGCGGTGCTCGGCACGACCATCAGCCCCTACCTGTTCTTCTGGCAGTCCGCGCAGGAGGTGGAAGGGCGCAAGGCCGAGGGCTTCCATCGCGGCCGCATCCCGCGCGGCGAACTGCACGAGGCGCTCGCCCGCATCCGGGTGGACACGCTGGTCGGCATGGCCGTCTCCAACCTCGTGGCGCTCTGCATCATCTGGGCGGCGGCGGTGACGCTGCACGCCACGGGGCAGACCGATATCGGCACGGCGGAGCAGGCCGCCGCGGCGCTGCGCCCCATCGCGGGGGATGCGGCCTTCCTTCTCTTCGCGCTCGGCATCATCGGCACGGGGCTGCTGGCCGTGCCGGCCCTGGCCGGTTCCATCGCCTATGCCGTGGCCGAGTGCTTCGGCTGGCGGACAGGGTTGGACCGGAAGCCGCTCGGGGCGCCAGCCTTCTACGCGGCCATGGGCGCGGCCGTGCTGGTGGCGGCCGGCATGGGGTTGGCGGAACTGGACCCGATCCGAACCCTCTACTGGAGCAGCGTGGCGAACGGGCTGCTGGCGCCGCCGCTGATGGCGGTCGTCGTCCGCATGGCGAGCGACGAGCGACTGATGGGGGCCGCGGTCCTGCCGCCTTGGCTGCGCTGGCTGGGCTGGCTCGCCACCGCCGCCATGGGCGCGGCGGCGCTGGCCTTGCTGGGCAGTTGGGTGTTGGGGAACTGATAGAGGCGGGTTCCTGATTTGGTCGGGTCGGTCTGTCCCGGGGAGAGGAAGAAGGAATTCTTCCTCTCCCCGGACCCCTCACCATCATCTTTTTCTAAGAGTTTGGGATCACGGGGCTGACGGTGCGCCTCGGGTCCATGACCCGAGGCGACTGCAAAGCCAGGAAAGAGCCCCTTCAACCCGAGACCCCTTCGACCACGGTATCCACGGCAGTCAGACGGGGTTCCAAGGGCCTCAGGCCCTTGGCGGGTGAGGGCGGAGCCCTCGCTTCCGAAGGTCCGAGAGGCCAGAACCTCCGTAGCGCGGTATGGCGCCCGAGCAGCGGATTCCCGGCAGGCTAAGCCGGGCTACTTGCGGCTGAGCAGGGCGAGAATGCCGACGATCAGGGCGATGAGCCCGACGGCCACCATGCCCTGCACCACGGCGAAGTTCTCCGCATCCCGCGCCACGAGGAGGGCGGCGATGGCGCCGGCGGCGACAAGGAGAATCCGGATCGGCATGACGGGCCTCGCTGGTTGCTGCGGATCATGCGCCCGGCGGCGCGGAGTCGGCCAGACCGCGCGCCCTCACGCGCGCCCGTATGTATCCTCGAAGCGGACGATGTCGTCTTCGCCGAGATAGGCGCCGGACTGGACCTCGATGAGGGTCAGCGGGATCATGCCGGGGTTTTCCAGGCGGTGGACGCAGCCCAGCGGCAGGTAGACGGACTCGTTCTCGCGCAGGAGGATGCGCTCGGCGTCGCGCTCGACGATGGCGGTGCCGTTGACCACCACCCAGTGTTCGGCGCGGTGGTAGTGCTTCTGGAGGGAGAGCTTCTCGCCCGGGCGGACAAGGATCTTCTTCACCTGGAAGCGGTCGCCCTGGATCAGCCCCTCATAGTGGCCCCAGGGGCGGTACATGCGCCGGTGGGCGGCCGCCTCGGGGCGCTTCCTGGCCTTGAGCT
>NZ_FQZF01000067.1 GCF_900141905.1 Muricoccus roseus
ACGGACGCCCTCGCGAACGCGCAGGCGCAGATTACCAACTCCCAGCTCGTGCAGCAGGTCGCGCAGGCCGTGGCCACCGTGCGCCAGCTTGAGCAGCAGTATCAGCAGCTCCAGGCCACCTATAACGTGCTCGCCCACACCACCAGCGTCTCGGGCCTGGCAAACCGCCTGGGCGGCGTCGCGAACGGCTACGGTGCCAGCCAGATCGGCGGCGCCATGACGGGCGTGGGGAGCTTGGCCGGCGCTGCCGATCAGGTGGCCAACATGCGCTTCTTCTCGTCGTCGGGAACGGACTTCTCCGCGACCGAGCAGACGCGGCGGGCGCAGCGCCTGGGCAACGTCCAGGCCGCGGCCATGCAGGGGATGCAGCAGTCGGAGCAGCGCATCGCCGGCCTGCGCGAGCTGATGGGCGAGATTGACGGGCAGCCCGACGTGCAGGCGTCGGCCGCCCTGAACAACCGCATCCAGGCCGAGCACGCGCTTCTGTCGGCGCAGCAGCAGCAGCTCGCGCAGTTGCAGCTCATGGCGGCCACCCAGCAGCAGGGCGACACCCTGCGCGCGGAGGAAGCCGCCCGGCAGAGCGCGGAGCAATACCGCGATAGCTTCCAGCCGTTGGGGGACAACTGATGCGCGGTGCGGTGCTCGTGCTCGCCCTGGTGGCCGTGGGCACCGCGCCCGTTCTCGCGCAGCGGTCGCGCGAGAACCGCGACGTGCCCTGGTTCCAGGCGCATCCGCAAATCCTCGATGAGACCTTGCGACGCTGCCAGCGCGACGCCCGCCTGGCCGCGAGCTGGGAGTGCCAGAACGCGGAAGCCGCGGGCGCCTCGCGCATGGGCCGCCCGCTGCCCAACACCCTGCCGCGTGCCGGCCAGGGACGCCAGGCGCCGCCCGTGGACAGCAGCGGCCTACCGGAGCCGGACTACAACCCGCGCACCAACCCGTTCGGCTTTCAGTCCCTAAAGCGGGCTTGTCAGGAACGTGGGCCGGGAAGCTCGATGTTCCTTCCCTACTGCTACCAGCTCGATCGCTACCCGGAGGAACGCGACCGTGGCCGGTGAGTTCTTCCAGAACGTCTCTCTAGCCTTCGATGGCAATCTAGTTTCCGCCGTCAACAACGTCATTAACAACGGCCTCACCTGGGCACGTCCCCAGGTGCGGGCCGCTGCCACGCTGTTCATCCTCATTTCCGGTTGGCTCGTGCTGACCGGCCGGATGGACAAGAGCGTGCTGGCCGGGCGCGTGCTGCGGATCATGGCCGTGGCCGCCTTGCTCACATCGGCGGGCACGTTCAACACCTACGTCCGCGACTTGTTCCTGACCGACATTCCTTCCACGGTCGGAAGTGCCCTCACGGGCGGAACCACCTACGCCCCGGCCGCGCAGTTCGATGCGCTGTGGGGTGCCACGCAGCGCATCGCCGCCACCATGCTCGCGGAAGCGACGGGCTGGACGCAGTTCGGTGAGCGCCTGGTGATCCGCGCGCTGATGGTGATTTCCTTCGTCGCCCTGGTCGTGATCTTCCTTATGTGGATCGTGGCCCGCGTGGTCATGGGCTTCGTGATTGCCCTCGGGCCGTTCCTGATCGGCCTTGCCCTGTTCGACGCGACGCGTCCCTTCGTGGATCGCTGGGTGGGCAAGCTCGTCTCGCTGACGCTCGTGCAGCTCTCCGTCAGTGTCATGCTGCAAATGCTGATGACGGGTTTCAACAACTACGTCCGCGTCGCGCAGTCCAATTCCGGCGGTAGCCTGGATGAGAAGATGGGCGCGCTGCTGCAAGTCGCCGCCTGGTATTGGTGTGGCCTGCTACTGATCGGCGCGCTGACGGGCGTGGCCTACTCCATCGGCGGCGGCCTGGCCGGCTCCTTCGCCCCGCACACGCAAGCCCTGGGCGAAGCCATCGACCGCGGCATGGCGTCGATGCAGCGCCGCTCCGACAAGAAGGCCGCCGCCGCCTCCCAGGGCCGGCAGGAAGCCTATCAGAGCCGAACGGCCACCGCCGCCGAGGCGACAGCCGCCAACACCGTGCCGAAGGGCTGATCCCGTGCGCGCCTCCTGCCCCCTCCTCCGTCACCGTGGAGCCCCGATGAAGCCCGCGCTGCTGCTCTCCCTGCTGGCCCTGGCCGCCTGTGCCAGCGCCTCCGAACCGCCGGCCTGCAAGGGCGAGGTGTTCCAGCTCAATCCGACCCGGATGCTCCCGCCGGCCACCCTCGCCGCCGCGGCCCCCGTGGTCGCCCCGGCCAGGAGTGTCGTGCGTTGAACGCCATCCTCCCGCCCGGCCAGCCGGTGCCGCCCAACGCCTCGCCCGCGGGTGGCCCCTCCGATGGCGATATGGCCGCCGCCGTGGTGATCCCACGGGGCGAGCTGAACCGCCTCTACGCCGAGACGCAGGCCCGCCAGCTCCGCGACGCCCGCTGCGCCAAGCGCATCAGCATGGGAAAGACCTGGGCCATCGTCGGCCTGCTGGGCGTGGTCGGGATGCAGGCCCTCGCCGCCCTCCAGCTCTTTCCCCTGGTGCGCGTGGTGCCCGTGGTGGCCATCCCGCAGCCGGACGGCAGCATGGCCACCGTGGTCCACGGCGACGCCCTGCCGGCCGGCGTGCAGGAGCGCGCCGTGCGCGCCACCCTGTTCCAGTATGTCCGCCTGCGCGAAGGCTGGTCCTCCGGCGAGGCCGGCTACGCCTATGACGTGGTGAGCCGCATGTCGGCGCCCGCTGTTCGCACCGCTTTTCAGGAGTGGTTCAACCTCGACAAGCCGCCCGGCCCGCAGGCCGTGTGGGGGACGCGGGCGACCGTCACCGTGGAGCAGATCAGCGGCGCCCTGCTGCCGAACGACACCGCGCAGGCCGACGAGATTTACCAGCTCCGCTTCCGCCGCACCGAGCGCGCTGCCGGCCGCCCGCCGGTCGTGTCCACCTGGGTCACGACACTGCGCTACCGCGCCGGCCAGAACATCGCCTTCACCGACGGCACCACGATCAACCCGCTGGGCGTGCTCGTGACCGAATACCGCCCGCCCGAGCGTGAGGGCGTGCCGACGCTGGGAGAGGCCCGATGAACCGCCCCCGTTCCGTCCTGCGGCTGCTTCTGGCCCCCTCCGTCGCCCTGCCGCTGGCCTGGGGTGCCCCGGCCACGGCGGGCGAAGCCCCGGCCCCGGCCGGCGCCGATCCCCGCGTGCGGGTGATCGCCTACAACCCGCAACAGGTGGTCAAGCTCTATGCCGTCCCCGGCGCCACCCTGACCATCCAGCTCGCGCCCGGTGAGACGGTCGCCGGCCTGCCAGTGTCGGATCAATCCCTGTTGGACACGCCCGAGCCCGCCGGCCCCGGTAACGGCCCGATTGCCCTGGCCGGCGGCCCCGTCACTCCCTCCGAGCGGGCCGGCGCCGGCCGCGGTGCCTCGACGGATCGGAACCTCTTCACCGCTGTCCGCGGCAACTTCGTGATGCTCAAGCCCCTGCGGGACCTCGACCCGCAGCCGCTCTTCATCATCGGCCGCAGCACCGACCCCACCACGGGCAAGGAGGTGATGCGCGCCTATACCTTCGAGCTGTCCACGCGAGAGGGGCCACTGACCGCGGACGCCCCGGATACCTACTACCTCGTGCGCTTCACCTACCCCGCTGAGGAACGCGCCGCCGCGGCGGCTGCGGCGGCAGCTCGTCGGCAGGCGGCCAACGCCGCGGCCGAGACGCGCCGCCGCGAGCTGGCCGACCGGCAGGCGCGTGAGCGCCTAGTGCTGGCCAGCACGAACGCCGCCACGCCCGGCGTCCTGAACTGGAACTACGACGGCCAGGGCGACCGTGACCTGGCCCCGGCCGAGGTGTGGGACGACGGGCAATCCACCTTCCTGCGCTTCCCCGGCAATCGTCGCGTGCCGGCCATCTTCTCCGTCCTCGCGGACGGACGCGAGGCGGCCGTGAACTACTCGGCCAACACCTCGGGCCTCATCACCATCCACCAGACCAACGGCACCTTCCGCCTGCGGGACGGCGGCCTGGTGCTGTGCATCCTCAACCGGGCCTTCGATGCCACCGGGCGCAACCCCGGCACCGGCACCACCAGCCCCGATGTGGTGCGGGAGATCAGACAGTGAGCGACGCAACGGCCACCAGGGGCGCCGCCGCCTCCAACGATCCTGTCTCGCCCGTGGCCGGCGGCCGGCGCCTGCTGACCGGCCGGGAGAAGGTGCTGATCGGCGTCGGCATCTTCGCGGCCTGCGGCCTGGTCGCGATGTGGCCCTCGTCCAAGCCGGCCCCGGAGCGCGAGCGCGAGCAGCCGGTCGCAGAGGCCGGGCGCTCCATGCCCTACCGGCCGATGCCCGAGCCGGCCGCCCCGCCGTCCCCGGCCCCGGCCGTCACGGCCGCGGCGCTGCCCACCCCGCCGACCCCGGCGGCCATGGGGATGCCGATGCCGATGCCGGGCGCCGGCAGCGCCGTAGCCTTCGGCGGCGGGGGCGGGCGCCAGCTCCCCAACCCCACCCCGATCATGAGCTACGAGGACCGTGCCGCCCCGCAGGCCGCGCAGCTCGTGCAGGACGGGCCGGCCGGCCCCCGCGCTGCCCGGGCCGGGGCGCCTGCTACAGTCCCCGGCGGCCTGGCCGGGGGCGCCAATGAGCCCGACGACGCGCTCTCTTCGCGCCTGCGCCCGTCCCGCATGGCCGCGGCCCGCGCAACCGTGCTGCGGAATCCTGAACTGACGGTGCCGATGGGCACGCGCATCCCCTGCATTCCCGAGATGCCGATAGACTCCACGGTTGCCGGCTTCTTCTCCTGCATCACTCCCGTGGACGTGCGCGGCTCCACCGGAACCGTCGTGCTGATGGAGCGTGGCACCCGCATCGTGGGCGAGGTCCGTTCCGGCCTGGCCCGCGGCTCGCGTCGCCTGTTCGTGGTGATGACCCAAGCCCTCACGCCTGGCGGCGTGCAGATGGAGCTGAACAGCCCCGGCGCCGACGTGATGGGCCAGGCCGGGCTGGATGGCGAGGTCGATAGCCACTTCTTCGAGCGGTTCCGCGGCGCCATGCTGCTCGCCTTCCTCGACACCGGCCTACAGGCCGC
>NZ_FQZF01000040.1 GCF_900141905.1 Muricoccus roseus
ATGTGGCGGCCTCGTGCCGACCACGGACGGAAGCATGACACCGGCGACGTGGTACTCACTCGAGGGGCTTGACGCCCGAAGGCCCATTACGGAAGCACTACTTTGGCTGGCCGTCGCCGTTCCTGGAGGCACTCGGGCACCCGGCGGGGCGGGCGATGTACCCGCTCTACGTCGCAGGCTTGATCAGGCCGGGCGAGCGCAAGAGCGTCCAGCCGATGGCTGAGCGCCTGGGGCTGCCGAGCCACGACGCCCTGCACCACTTCATCGCGGGCGGAACCTGGGACATGGAGCCGCTTGAGGCGGCGCTCGTGGCCGAGGGTTGGGAAGGCAGCTTGGAAGGAGACGGGCGGCACGCTGCCGGTGAAGTTCAGGGGGCCAAACGGCGAGGCGTGGAGCGGCCGGGGCCGTTTGCCGAAATGGTTGCAGGTCGCGGAAGCCAAAGGTCGGAAGAAAAAAGAAGTTTTGGTTGAGACCTAATCACGATATTGTTGTTTAGTTCTAGGGCCTGTTAGCGCCTGAATCCTTGGCAAGGTGCGTGCGTTCTCTGGCTTTCTGGAGAACGGGATGGCGCTGACGGATGAGCAGTGGGCGGTGCTGGAGCCTCTTGTCGAGGCCTGCCGCCCGCAGGCCAAGGTACCACCTCAGCACCTGCGCCGGACCATCGGGGCCATTCTCTGGCGGCACGACAACGGCGCGAAGTGGCGGGCCCTGCCGGTGGAGGAGGGGCCCTGGTGGATGGCCGCACAGACCTTCATACGCTGGTCGCGCCTGGGCGTCTGGAAGCGCCTGCTGAGCATGGCGCAGGACCGAGGCATGGGGCTCGGCATGACCTTCCTCGACGGCACCTCCGTGCGGGCGCACGCCAAGGCCGCCGGGGCGGCCAAAAAGGCGCGACAGCGGCGGAGCGGGACGAGCGTGAGGCACTTGGTCGCTCTCGTGGCGGCTTCGGCACCAAGATCTGCGTGATCGCGGACAGCGCAGGCCGCGCCGTCGCCTTCTCACTGGCGCCGGGGCAAGCGCACGAACTGCCCCACGCCGCGCCCCTCCTCGCCACGCTTCCCGGCGTGCCGCTCTGGGTGGTGGGCGACCGCGGCTACTCCAGCCATGCCTTCCGCGAGCACGTCTGGGACCTCGGCGCACGTCCCGCGATACCGCCCAAGAGGAACGAGGCCCCAGTCGCCTGTCCAGACTGGATCTACAACAACCGCAACCGTGTCGAACGCCTCTGGGCCAGGCTCAAGGAGTGGCGCGCCGTGGCGACGCGCTACGAGAAAACTGCCTCGTCTTTCCTCGGCGTCCTCCACCTCGCCGCCACACTCGACTGGATCAGGCGCTAACAGGCCCTAGCTTCAAAAACCAGCCCGACACATAGTCAAGGGACTTCCACTTCTCTGTATAAGCACTAAAAGTGTTTTCCAAATCCCACTTCTGATCATCCGTCTGACTCTGACTTCCCTTATAAGGGGGATTTCCACAGATATATGTCTCGCCGCCCTCGTTTTCGAAGTCAATTTGAGCCTGATCTAACGGTGTATGGAACAGATCATCAGCATTGAGCTTTACGGTGGTTCCTTCCACCGGGCAGATGCTGAGCCAGTCGAGACGCAGTGCATTGCCACAAACAATCCAATTCATGGCATCAAGTGGCAAGAATTCGTCTAGAGCCTCTTTCTGCCCGCGATACAGCACGTCACACTGATACTCGGCGATAATGAGTGCTAGACGCGCGATCTCGGCAGGAAAGCCCCGAAGCTCGATACCTCGGAAATTTCTTAGCGAGATATCACTGCGGCGGTCGGGTTCGCTGCGTCGGCGGTTGATCTCAGCTTCAATCTCTCGCATCTGCTTATATGCAATCACAAGAAAATTGCCTGAACCGCAGGCTGGATCGAAGACCCTGATCTTTGCCATTCGCCGGCGAAGATTGAGTAGAGTTCGACTGTTATTTCCAGCCTCTTCCAACCTGGCTCGCAGCTCATCTAGGAAAAGCGGGTTTAATACTTTCAGGATGTTCGGCATGCTCGTGTAATGCATGCCGAGCGCGCCACGTTCCTCATCGTCTGCGACAGCCTGAATCATCGAGCCGAAAATATCGGGGTTGATCTTCTTCCAATCGAGATTACCGATATTGATCAAGTAGGAGCGGGCAATGCGGCTGAAGCGCGGCACGTCCACACTGTCTGAAAACAGCCCGCCATTGACATAGGGGAACAGGTTCGCCCATCGGACGATCCCGGCCGTTTCGCGGTCCTTCAGCTTTGTGTTCATGGCGCGGAACAGCTCACCGATGACTTGGTGCGTGTCGGACGAGTCTTTCGCGCTCATCTGCGCGACCGTATCCGTAAACATATCGGGCTTAGCGAAAATATCGGTATCTTCGGCGAAGAAGCAGAAAATCAGCCGTGCCATAAAGTGGTTCATGTCGGCACGGCGCGCAGCCGTGCCCCAATCTGGATTATCCCTCAGCAGCTCGATATAGAGGCGATTCAGGCGGCCGGTCGCCTTGATGTCAAAAGCGCTTTCGCGGATCTGACGGACGGTCGTGATGCCGGCGAGCGCGAGAAAAAACCCGAAATGGTCGGGAAAATCCTTATAATCGCAGATGACAGGCGGATCGTTTTCGAAAAGGCTTTCCGCTTGCAGTTCCTGTCCGTCCGTCGCGAGGATGAATTTGGCTTTGGCTCGGGTTGTGGCCGGGCTTTCCCGTAAAGCGCGCAGCGTGTCACCGACCGCGCCGGGCAGGCAGACCTTGATGTGAATATTGTTCGTCTGAAGGACGCCGCCTATATCGGACTTGTTATAGCCACCTGTGCGCAGGCGCTTGATCGTCGCATCTTTGTTGCCGAATGCCCTCAGGAAGGCGAACGGGAACTCCGCGGCATCAAAGGTGCTGTCAGCAAGCTCCGAGACAGCCTGCTCGATTTCAACGGCGTTCATGCTTCTCCGCCCTCATCGCGCCCAACAGGAATCCAGATTTGCTTCAGAGGCAACCTGGCGCGCGTCTCATCTGGAAGCCGGTGATACGTCCTGAACAAGGCATTCAGCAGGTCCGGCATTTGCCAAAGGCGCAGCGTGAAAAAATTATCGTCGAGGATCTTTTGTGCCGGAGGCGTCACGCCGGACAAGGACACCAGAAGACCCGTCGCGGCTTTCGCATTCGTCATCGCGCCCTGAAGGCTTAGGACCACTGCATTATCGGCAGGCTTGTCGCCCGATTTTACCTGGACGCAGATACGGCGCTCGCCGAAGCCAAGGGCGCCATCGGCCGCGAGGATGTCGCGGCTGTTATCCGGGCCAGGTGGCGAGACACGAACGCTATAGCCATCAGCTTCAAGGATTTCGCCAACGAGCTGGGCGAGCGCATGGCCGGCAAACTCGGACTTTATAAGCGCGATGAGCTGTTGATTGGCGAGGTCTTCGATATCGGTTGGCGCATCCTCCGCATCCTCCACCTCATCCGTGGCCACCGGTGAAGGCTTGCTGGGCTTGGGAATAGCAAGCGAGGGACCTGGGTCTTTGCCAGTCTCGATGACTGCCTGTATGCGCTTCAGGGCTTCGTTGCGGGAAATCTCGCAAATCGTCATGAACGCGCCGAGCGAGAACCGCAAATCCTGCTTTATCGCGGTGCGGGGCAGATCGACGCGCTTCCATTCGATGGAGCGGACATGGCGCAGGGCCGGATCATCGCTGTACGCATATGGTCCGGTAACGCGGCCGATCGCCACGCCGGGCGTCAGCTTCCGGGGCATCACCACCAGGTCGCCGATCGCAATCGTGTTGCGGAACTGGTTGAGCTGTGCCGCAAAGTTCTTGCGCGTGTTCAGGCCTTCGCTCGGCAACGCCTCGGTGATTTTGACGAGAACGGCGTCCCGATCCTTGGCGGGGGTCAGGTCGGCGACTTCGATGAAGCCGGGCGCGAGCACGCTTTGCGAGATCGCCGCCGTCTCGCGCTCGCCATTTTTCCCCGCACGTACAAGCCACAGACGCGCCAAGGGTCACACCAGCCTTGGCTGTTCAGGGTGGGGCTTGTTCTCTGGCCTGACCGGCAACGCGCCGATCTCTTCACCGGCCGCCTTTTCAGCGAGTCGGAGGTCATAGGCCGATTGCAGGTTGAGCCAGAATTCGGCCGAGGTCTGGAACCAGTGGCCGAGGCGAAGGGCGGTGTCGCCGGTGATGGCGCGCTTGCCGTTGATGATCTGCGAGACGCGGTTGGCCGGCACGTTGATCTGACGGGCCAGCTCGGTCGGCGAGACGCCAAGCTCGTCCAGCTCTTCGGCGAGGATCTCACCGGGATGGATGGGCGGTCTGCTCATGGTGCGGTCCTCCTTCAGTGGTAGTCTACGATTTCGACGTTCGACGGGCCGGATGCGTCCAGCGGCCATTCGAAACAGATGCGCCATTGCTGGTTGATCCGGATCGAAAACTGGCCGGCCCGGTCGCCTCTCAAGGCTTCAAGCCGGTTGCTCGGGATGCCGCGCAGGTCGGCGAGGCTGATGGCGGCGGCCAGGATGTCCAGCCGCCGGTAAGCCTGCCGCTCGAACCCGGAAAAGGCCGCGACCCGCTCCCCGGCCGCGAACTGGGCCGTTCGTTTGTCGCGATATCCCAAAATCACTTGGCCAGCATAACAGGTTTGATGTTTGACGTCAAGCGTACATCAAACTGCTGTCCCCCCTCGATGGAAATTTCGGGCGCCTTGGCCGCTCTCGTGGGTCTTACCGCCGCGAGGGCGATGACGACCTTCTGGCCGCTAAACGCGACTACGCCTGGGTGAACCCCCGGCCTGACGCCATCACCGTCCTCCAACAGCTCCCTGCTTGGTTCGAGGACTACAACGCCGTCCACCCTCACTCTGGCTTGCGCATGCTCTCGCCCCGTGAGCTCATCGCCAGTCAGTCGTCCGCTCCAGCCGGGTGTCCAGTTTGATGGGGAGCACTCCATCAAGAAGCTTTCTTGCCGGTCCGCCTAGCTCATCCACAAGGGTCACATACGCAGACCACGCGCGCGTACTTCCTGCTCCTGCCGTTCAGTCGCCGCTGTCGCTGCCGCAGCGGCCAGCTCCACCCGATCCGCCGCCACCCGTTGCAGGTGATCAAGCACGCCCCGCACCGCCGCGGCGACAGACTGATGTCCCTGGCGACGCGCCAAGTCGTTCCAGTCGCTGCCCCGATCCCCGCTCGGGAAGAACGGCACTGCCGCAGCGCCGCCCACGGCCTTCGCGGCGGCCTCGGCTTTCTCCTTGCCTACGTTCGGCAGTGGCACCGCCCGCCGCGGCAAGTGGTGGTCGTTATCTCCCGCGATGACGATGAGCCGCGACGGGTCGGCCGCCCGGTATGCCTTCGCCACGGCCGCCAGGTTCCCGGCGTTGAAGGCCACGGCCACCGGCAGGCCTGTCGCCTCGTGCAGCGTCGCCCCCGTGGCGTAGCCCTCGGCTATGAGCAGGGGCTCACCCGGCCTCGGCCGGCCGCCAATCAGCGCGTGCCCGCCCTCGGTTCTGGCGCCTTTCAGGAACAGCTTGGACCCGTCCACGTCTACCCGCTGCACGCCCCAAAGCCGCCCGTCCGCTCCCTGCACCGGCACCAGCAGCCGGCCGCGCCGGTCCTGCCGCAACCCGTGCGCCCGCACCCCCTTGGCCGCGAGATAGGGGTGCGAGGTCGCCGGCGCCGCCGCGGCCCATAGCCGATGCGCCATCCTCGCCGCCCGCTCCTGGGTGTCGTGGCGCTCCCGCGCCCGCTCCGCGGAGCGGGCCGCCGCCTCGGCCGCGAACGTCGCCCGCTCAGCCGGTGCCATCTGCGCCACGGGCCGCTCGGCCTTCCAGCGGATCTCGGTCCCGGTCTTGTGGTTGCGGATGTAGCCCGCCGGCCAGCCGTCGAGGTGCCCGACGTAGGTTCCCGACTTCTGCCCCTTCCGGTCCCTCTCCACGGGAACCCGATGCATTTTCCCGTCCATCTCCACCGGCCCGGCCACGCGCAGCCCGGCCCGGTGCAACGCCACGGCGAAGTCTGCCGCTGCGTCGGCCTCCATGAAGCGCGGCGCCTCACGTCGCCCTGGAGCTGCGGCAGCTCGCGGGGCAGGCGCGGGAATGCTCTGGGCAGGCTCTACCGGGCGGGCGGGAGCCTGCACCCCGTCGCGGCCCTGGCGCGGCTCCTGGGCCGCCTGGGCGGGCTTCTGGCCCCTGCCCTGCCCCATGCCCGCCAGCACCGCCCCGCGCTCGTCCAGGGCCAGCGCCAGGCGATCCGCGACCGCAGCCACAGCGCCCTCCTCGCGCTTCCTCTGCGCCGCCCGCCGCACGCTCGGCCGCGGTGCTCCCTTCGCTCCTGCCGCTGTCCGTCGCCAGTAGGCCGCCGCATCCACCGGCCGCGCTTGGTCAGCCTGCTTTGGCCGGGGCGCCCGGTGCCGCTCGGCCGCCGCCCGGCTCTGCGCCCGGTTGTCGCGCGCCCGGTCGCGCACGGCCCTGGCCTCGCCCTCGGCCGGCCACCGGTCCTCGCGTCCGCGGTCCTGCAGAACGGTTCCACCGGCCCGTCGCAGCCGCTCGGCCAGCTCGCGCACCGCCTGCCAGCGGGCATCGAGCGCCTGCCGCAGCCGCTCCACCGCCTGGCCCACCGCCCGGCCGTCACGGCGGTCGCGGAGCTGTGCCCCCAGCGTCGCCCGCGGCTCGCCGGCCACCTCGCGCGCCTCGGCCCGGCGGAACCCGGCCTGCATGGCGTGCGCGGCGCTGCGGCCGATATCTCGAGCGCGATCCATGAAGTCGAGCGCCGACGCCTTCGCCGGCTGACGCGCCAGGTTCCGCGCCACGTTCTCCCATACATCGCCCTCGCCCACCGGCCGGGCATCCCCCAGCGCCCGGCGCACCATCACCTCGCGCCGCTCAGCCCCGTCCGAGGTGATGAGGAAGGCGGAATCCTTGTGCCGGCTCTCGGCCGTGTAGCCCTTAAAGCCCTGCACCCCCGCCGATCCCGCCGGCATGGCGTTGATGTGCTCGCTGCTGGTGATCCCCTGCGCCGCGTCGATGGTCAGCACGTCACCCGGCGCCAGCCGCGTGCGGCCGTTCTTCTTGTCCGCCAGGCTTTCCCACGACACCGCGCCGTCGCGGCCCGCGGCCGTCCGCAGCACGATCCCGTCTGCGGTCACGTCGCGGACCTCGAGCACGCTGCCGTTGTTGCCGATGTTACCCCGGCCGCCGTCAAGGAAGCGGGCGTTGAGGCGGTCGAACAGCCGCACCCGGTCGCCCGGCGCCAGGGTGAGATTGTAGGCAGCGCCGGCCTGGTCGGTCGCGCGCACGCTGAACACGTCCGCCCCCAGCTCGCCCATCGCCCGGCGTTCCTCGCGCAGCGCGAGCGACACGGCGCGGGCGTCCGCGTTCGTCGGCGCCGTGACGCTGATCGAGAACCCCGCATCCCCGGCGTTCGCCTCGCGCCGCTGCCGCCATAGCTCGGCCACCCGCCGCACGGCGTCGTCGTAGCCCCCCGGCACCGCCTCGGCCGTGCCATCCTCGCGCTTCATGGCCAGCGCCTCGGCCGCCTTGCCGTCGCGGAACAGCCCGGCGATCTCGCGCTCGCGCTCCGTGCGCTGCCGGCGCGTGGTGAGGATTTCCGGCACCGCCTCTGGTCCCAGCGCCCGGCGCATGAGGTTGACCACCGGCCCAGCCTCAATGCCCTGGCATTGCTTGTCGTCACCAACCGCGACGATGCGGAACCCGTGCTGCTCGCGCAGCCGCAGCAACTCCAGCATCTGCCGAGCGCCCACCTGCCCCAGCTCGTCCACCACCACCACTGTCCGCGTCCCGACCGAGATGCGACCGGCTTTGACCCCGTGCAGGAAGCCGGTCAGGGCGGCGACGCTGCCCACGCCGGCCTCCTTCAGCGGCTCGGCCTGGCGCCAGGCGATGGCCACGCCCACCACGTTGTCCCCTTGGGCCTTCCAGGCATCCACCAGCGGGCGCAACAGGGCGGTCTTGCCCGACCCGGCCACACCCACCGCCACGCCCACGGCACCGCCCGTGCCGAGGCGCAGCATGGCCGCGTGCTGGGCCTTCCCGTGGTCATCACCAAAGTCCAAGCCGCTGCGCTCCACCGCAGCGGCCAGGGCGGCGGGGGACAGAGCACGGCTGCGATCCGCCGCGGCAGCCTTGGCCAGCGCCACGGCCTCGCCCTCCTGGGCGACGTGCAGCGCCGTCGTCACCTTCACCTCGTCGCGCTCGCCGTCGCGCCCCCACACCAGCCCCGTGAGCTGGCCATCCTGGCGCACCCCGCGCTCGCGCATGGTCCGCGTCAGGGCGTCCACGTCGGCCCGGCCACCGTCTGCCCCTGGCGTCATGCCGGCGGCGATCAGGGCGCGGGCCGCCGCGGCGCGCAGGTCCGCCCCGTTGAGCACGGAAGCGCAGGAGAACTCGGCTTCGAGGAAGGGCAAGGCCGCCTCGTAGCCGGCTTCCAGGCGGGCCGCCCGGCTCTGCTCCCGTGGCGCCTCGGCGGCCTGGCGCTGTGGCGCCACGACGCCACGGTGCTGCCAGCCGACGGCCGCGGCCTGGCCGCGCCAGGCGGCAAAGTCGCTGAGGTCGTCCGCCTTGCTCTTACGGGCCGCCTTCGTGCCGCCCTTGAGGAAGTCCACCTGCATGTCCGGCGTCATGGCGTCCCAATCAAGACCGCGCTTCGCCGCCTCCTCGCGCGCCGCCTCGGTGCCGTCGCGGGTGCGCTTGCTGAACGCCTCGCAGACCGCCTCCGGGATGGCCGGCAGGCGGGCCATGCCGGTGCGTTCCTCCAGCTCCACTGCCACCCCGACGCGGCGCAGGTTCGCCGCGATCTGCGCCTGGTAGAAGGCGCCGAACTCGTGAATGCGCGTCCGGGTCGGGTTGAGGTCCAGGGCGCCGAGATGTCCGCCGTCCGTCAGGACCAGATTGGGCACCGCGCAATGGGTGTGGAGCTGCGGGTCCCCTGCCCCCGAGGGATCGCGCTCCATGCGGAGGGTGAAGAACTCGGTGCGGTTCTCGCCCGTCCTCTGGTCGGTGACGACCACGCTCGCGGTCGGGCGGGCGGTGAAGTGCTCGAAGCCGATCCACGCGATGTGCCCGGCCTCGGTGCCTCCGCTGCCGGCCTTGCCGCGGCGGACCTGGCCGATTTCCCGGGCGACGTAGCGCAGCGAGGCGTCAACCGCGTCCCGGTGCGCCTGGAGAATGGTCGCCCGCTCGGCCTCGGTCGGGGCGAACGCCCACGCCAGGCTGACACTCTTGGGCGCCGAGAAACACAGGTCGATGTAGCTGACACTGCGCGTGGTCGCGGCCTCGTTCGTCGCCAGCTCGCCCCCGTCCGCCCGCCGACCGGCGAGGATCTGACTGACCTGCTCCACGGTCGGCGTGCCGTGCGGGTCCAATCCCAGCGCCGCCGCCAGACCGGGGTGCATGTCTCGCCGCGGCTGCGGCCGAGTGCCCCGGCGCGGCGCTTCCGGTCCCGGCTCGCCGTCCGGTCCCTTCCCTGCCCCCAGCTCGGCCGCCCGGTTCCGGGTGTAGTAGTCCCCCATCGCCACGGCTTCGGGCGAGAGGGTTTCTTCCATCAGGTGATCGGCCATCGCCCGCGCACCGCCAGGGGTGACGGTGGCCGCGCCCTTGCGGAAGGTCAGCACCGGCCGGGCCTGCTACTGCTGCGACAGCGGCCCCGGCCGCCGGCCGGCGTGGCCCTCGTCGTCCTGGGCATCCTCCACCGGCCCACCGCCGGCCACAGCCTCGATGCGGTGCAGGATTCCAGTCTGCTCGTCCAGGCGTTCCACGATCTGCGTCAGCAAGCCCGGCAGCGGGCTCTCGCCGGCTTCCTCGGTCGCCGCCTCAAGGATGGCTTGCAGCATTTCGGTGTGGGTGGCCTGTGTCTCCACCATCATCCGCAGCCCTTGGGTCAGGGTCTCGACGGTGCTGTTCAACCGGGCGATCTCGGCGGCGATCGGGTCGGACATGGCGGGCTCTCCAAGTGGTCGTTCGGCACCATCCCGAGGTCGCCCGGCACGGGCAAGATGGGCATCCTTCTAGGGTGCATTGGTCTGTAGTGACCTTCTCCTATCCCCCCTACCCCGCCCTCGAAGCACCTTTGTCACGCTTTGGCGTCACTTCCGTCGCGAGTTGCAAGCAGCCTGTAGCGGCCCTCGTCGCGGTCGTGGCTCAGACCGTCTCTAATTGGTCTCGCAAAATACCGTTTTTACAATTATGATTCTCCGATGCTCACTGACTGTGTGACTTCCGACGAGGTTTTATCGGGTGTTTTTCACGAACAAGTGTCTCGGCCTCCTGTCTAACCGGGCTGCGAATGGCTCTGCGGGTCAGGATGGACATGAAGGATGAAGAGGGCGAAGCGGCCCGCGTCCGCGCGGCCCTGGACGCCATGGAAGGGCGCTCACCCCTTTACGACTGGCTGCGGCAACACCGGGTCCTGTTGGAGGCGAGATTCGCCGTCAGCCGTCCACGTTGGGCCGCCGTCGCCAAGGTCCTTTCCGACCTCGGCGTGCGGGATGCTGCCGGCCGATCACCCACCGCCGGCACCGCCCGGCAAGCTTGGTACCGGGTGCGGTCGGGTCCGGTCACGGGCACCCGCCCGGCACCGGTACCCGTGCTGACCTCCCGGCCGCAGCCTGCCCCCGACGCGGCACCGCAGTCGCCAGCTCCCGCGCACTTCGACCCGATGGAAGGCGCCTTCGATCCGAAGCCGCCGCCTCGGTTCAAGCCCGCATCCCTGAAATGACCAGAGGACCAGTCATGAAAAGCACCCCGACCGCGGCGCCTCAGCCCGCCCCCTCCCCCGCGACCGGCCCTCGCCTGTTCGGCCGCGCCCGCTCCATCGAGGGCGAACGGGAAATCCCGGTCGGTCCGGCCGCCCGCCCCCGCGAGGACGCCGCGATGGCCCTGCCCACCGCCCCGGCCGTGGACCTGGGTGATGGTCCCAAGGCCCTGTTCGTCATGGGGCCCGGCCGCAGCGGCAAGACCACGCTGCTGCGATATATCCTGGAGGAGGCCCGCCCCGGGAAGCCGGCGCCCATCGCCGCGGCGCTCGACCCGCAGAACCGTTCGCTCGCCAGCTTCGTCAACGACGTGGCGCAGCCCGACACGACCGATCCCGTGGGGGTCGCCCGCTGGGCGGAAGAACTGCTCGGCTTCGTCATGGCCGAGAAGCAGAGCGCCCTCCTCGACATGGGCGGCGGCGACCTGAGCATGGGCAAGCTGCTGGAAGACGTGCCCGACCTGGCCGGCAGCCTGGAGGAATCCGGCGTGCAGCCGGTCGCACTTTATACTCTGTCACCGCGCGTCGATGACCTGGGTGTGCTGGCCGGCTACGAGGCCCAGGGCTTCCAGCCCAAGGCCACGGCTCTGATCCTCAACGCCGGCTTGGCCGATCCCACTATGCCGCGGGAGGACGCCTTTGCCCGCGTGCTGCGGCACAGCGCATTTCGCACCGCCGTGGAGCGCGGGGCGGTGACGATCTGGATGCCGCGGCTGGACGCGGGCGTTGCGGCCGAGATCGAGGGCAAGCGGCTGCGCTTCGGCCAGGCCCGTGACGGTCAGGCCCCGACCGACCAGCCCGGCGCCATCCTCGGCCCCTTCGACCGCTCCCGCGTCCGCAAGTGGATGGCGGACATGGCCGCGGCCCTGCTGCCGATCCGCTCGTGGATCCCGTGAACACAACAGCTGCAGCACCCTCCGACCCGCGCGCGGCCATCGGCCGCGCCCGCGCCGATCTGCGCGTGGCCGCGTCGAAGGCGCAACTGGAAGGCGACCCGCTCGGCCCGGTCCTCGACGCATTCGGGGCCAGCCTCGGTGCCATGGGCGAGGTGCTGGACCACGCAGAGGCCAGCCGGCAGCCAATGGACGCCTCAGCGCGGGCAGAAATGACCCGCCAGCTCGTGCAGGCGTGCCGGGCCGACTTCGTGCGCCAAGCCGGCGCGCAGTCCCGGCGCCTGGCCGTGCTGTCGGGTCTCGGGGCGGCGGTGCTGCTGTTGGGGGCGCTGGGCGGGGGCTACCTGTGGGGACGGTCCACGGAGACGGCGGAAGTGCGCGAGGCTACGGGCGTGATCCGCGCCGCGCTGTCGGATGGCTCGACCTCGGCGCGGGCCTGGGCTGACGCCATCCGCCGCAACGACCTCGTGGGCCTGCTGGCGCGCTGCGAGGGGCGAACGGTGTGGGCCGACGCCGCCGGCCGGCGGGCCTGTGCCGTGCCGCTGTGGCTGGACGAGGCGCAGCCCCCGATGGCGCCGGCCGGGCCGCGCTCGTAGCAGCGATGCCCCTCCCATGGGCGATCCGCAGGGTGGGCTCCGCACTCTGCACTGTCGCTTAGCTGCTGCTTGCCCCGCTGCTCTACCTGGCGCGGGGGCCAGCGAGGGGCTTGCTGGCCGGGCTGAGCTTCCTCGGTATCGTCTGCGCCTTCGCAGGCCTTTTGAGCATCCGGTCCGCACTCGACGCCGGGCAACCGCTCTTGGAACCGCTCGGCATGATCTGGGGTGGCGGGGCTGTTGGGCTGCTTTGCCTTTGGCTGCGCACCCGCATTCCCAGCATGTGGATTGACTATGACTGACAATCGTAAAGCTGTCTTGCGTCTTACTGCTTTACGCAATACCGCTTTACGCCTCTAGCTTCTTCCGCGGCGCCTGGGCTGGGGCCGCTCCTCAAGGTCGTGGCTGGAAACCTGCACGCCATGCTTCGCCAAGGCTTCCGCGATTACGCGACGCTGCGTCGTGCCCTTGTCGATCGCAAAGCGGGCAAGGGCTTCCAAAGTGCCTTCGGTCATCCGGACGGACAGGACGGCCGGCCTGTCGTCTCCCTGGCGCTGGACGATGGCCGGAGGCTGCTGCGGTGCTGCCTCGCCAGCCGCGCGCAGCATCTCGTCGGGAGAGATGGCCGGCGCCGGCCTGGTGCTCTTGAGGCCCTTCAACGGTGCGGCTCCTGTGTCTTTGCGGCCTGCGTCTTTACGTCTTTCGGACTTGCGTCTTGCAGCTTGGCGCTTGGCGCCTTTTTCTTCCCGACTGCTACGGGCTTGCCCGGCAGCCACCCTAGTTCCCGCAGTTCGTCCACCAGGGCCGCCGCCTCTGCCCCCGCCTTCCCGGACGGCATGCGCCCTGAGAAGCCCATCTCTCCGTAAGCCACGAGGTCGGAGAGGGTGGTAGCCAGCTTCGGCAGCGTCGCCGCCTCGGCGGCGGCGTGCTTGGAGAGTGCCGTGGAGGACCGCACACGGTTGAGCACGACGCGGGCGGGTATCTCACGGCGGGCCGCCGACGCGACGCCGGCCACCAGTTCGACGGTGCGGGCAGCCTCGGTCACGTCGCCCTCTCCCGGCACCATCGGGATCAGCACCCCGTCTGCCGCGGTCATGGCAACGGTCGCGGCGCGGTTGCCGAAGCCGGCCGTGTCCACCACCACCACCTCAGCCTCCTGGGCCATTCGATGGATCAGATGGGCCAGCTTCGCCTCGTCCGGTTCGTGGTGACAGACGAAGGCGGCTCCCTCGTAGAGCCTGGACGCCCACCGGGACAGACCGGCAGTTGGGTCGGCGTCGAGCACGGCAACGCCAACCCCCCGCGCCGCGAGGGTGCCTGCGATGATCTGCGATAGCGTTGTCTTGCCTGGCCCACCCTTCGAGCTGGCAACGGTGATAATCGACATGGTTGCTCCAACCGCAGACGCCCTACGTCAAGATAGCAAGCGTCAACACGGCTTGACTACATCGACAATCGTCAAGGGTAAAGCGTATTACACCTATACGCTTCTCACTAACGAGCGTTCGATGATCCTTCCTGGCAAAGAGGCATCGTGGTTGTTTAGTTTCTTAATTGACCAATCATCGTGGGCACTCCCTAGGAGTCCAGCATGTCGGACAGTTCCAATCCTGCCGCAGCAGCCAGCGGCAACCCGGTCAAGCGTCGCCCTGGCCGTCCGGCTGGCGGCGACATGGCGCAACTGACGCTCCGTATCCCCCGCGCGCACCTGCTCGCGCTCATGGAGGAAAGCGCTCGCCGCTCGGTGGAAACGGGCCGCAACGTCACTCCGCAAGCCATCATCGCCGGCATGATCGCCGCGGGTCTCGCGACCAAGAGCGAGAATGCGCCGGCCGAGTAGCGGCTCGGCGACGCCGATCCGAACCAATCACCGAAGCATCATGAGATAGAATAATTTTTCAATTTAAAAACGTTGACGGGGAAAGCGGGGGGGGGGGCTAATCTCCTTCTCAGCCGAGGCGCTTCGCTTCGGCTGCTAGAGCAAGGTGCTCCCCAATGTCGTTTCTCCGTTCCTCTCGTTCCTTCGGCTCCACCCGCGCCGCGATGGGCGCCAGCCCGCTGTCCGACGGAGAGCTGATGCAGCTCGCCCCGTCCGCCTTCGCGACCGAGGCCCATTCCTCCCGCTCCGCGCGCTATGCCTACATTCCGACCGCAGACGTGATTGCGGGCCTGCGGCGTGAGGGCTTCGCTCCCGTGCTGGCGCGGCAGACCCGCCCGCGCGACGCCGACCGCAGCGGCCACACGAAGCACCTCATCCGCTTCCGCCACGAGGGCCAAGCCATCCAGCCGCGCCGCGTCGGCATGACTTTCCCCGAGGTCGTGCTCATCAACTCCCACGACGGAACCAGCGCCTACCACGTCACCGCGGGCGTGTTCCGCCTTGCCTGCCTCAACGGCATGGTGGTGTCTGACGGGCCGGAACGCTCGGTGAAGGTGCCGCACAAGGGCGACGTGGTGCGCCAGGTGATCGAAGGCAGCTTCGAGGTTCTGGACGCCTCGCGCCAAGCTATCGAGGCGGCCGACACCTGGGCCGGCGTCACCCTTAACCGCGACGAACAGCACGCCCTTGCGGATGCGGCCCGCGTGCTGCGCTTCGGGGACGAGGAAGGCAACGTGTCCACCCCGATCCAGGCGGATCAGTTGTTGCGCGCCCGCCGGGTCGCGGACGCTTCGGACGATCTGTGGACCACCTTCAACCGGGTGCAGGAAAACACCATCCGCGGCGGCCTCCAGGCGTGGGGCAGGGACGGCAACAACCGTCCGCGCCGCGTCACCTCGCGCGAGGTCACGGGCATTGACCAGGATGTGAAGCTCAACCGGGCTCTGTGGATGCTGGGCGAGCGCATGGCGGCTCTCAAGGGCGCCGCCTGACGGGCAGGGGCGGGGAGCGATCCCCGCCCCTCCTTTCCCCTCCTGCTCCACCCCGTCGAAAGCTCCGCATCATGGATTGCCACGCCCTGCCCATCCTGGGCCTTCCGCTCATCCTCAACGACGACGCCGGCAACGGCCTGGCGCTCGGCACCAGCTCGGAAGATCCCGCCTACCTCCTGGCCGTGATCGAGGACGGCAACGGCCGCGCTATCATCCGCAACCTCATCGACGCCGAAAGCGAGGCGCTGTTGCTGGCCATGCTGAACCAGCGCGCGGCCGTGCGCGCCGCCGCGGCGATTCCGCCCTATCGTGCTGCGCCAGGCGCCGCCGGGGCCTCGCCGTGACCGCGTTGCGGGTGGTGCGGGCGGGCGTCGGCCCACCCCCGCTGCCCCGCTCCGCGCTCCGCCGCTGGCCGCCTCCGGGCGGCTTTCTGCGTTGCGGCTTGCCCCGTCGCCGGGCCATTACCGCCCGCATGGCTATGTCCCCCTCGCGCTTCGCGGAATGTCTGGAAACGATCGGCTGGACAAAGCGCGGCCTCGCCCGCCGGCTGAACGTCGGGCAAGGCGCGGTGAAGAGCATGGCCAACGGGCGGCACGAAATCCGCGACGACTTCGGCACCTGGCTGGAAGGGCTGGCGGCAGCTCACGCGCCGCTGTCACCCGAGCTGCGCGAGTTCTCCGACAAGATGGGGTGCGACCGGGGGGAGTGGGTGCGCTACCCCCGCGGTATCCGCCCGCTGTCCGACGACGAGGCGGCGGCGCTGCGCCGCGTGGCGGACGCTCACGCCGAGGCACCCTGGCCGCCGGGGTGGCGAGGCGGCAGCGCCGCGGAGGACAACACGGAAGCGTGACGGTATTTTGGTATTTTCAAATTTAACAACTTCGGCCTGATGGGGCAGGGGCGCTAATCTCCTTCGTAGCCGAGGCGTCCCGCTTAGGCTGAACCTGAAAGATCAGGTCATGCATCAGTGTTTTTCGATCTCCTGGCGCGGCCGGGACCGCAGCCTTTTCGCCTTCTGACAGGACGTGGTTGCCACCTCCGCGCGCGAAACCCTCGCCCGCTTGCGCTCCACGGCCCGTCGCGGCTCCATCCCCTACGGCGTGAAAGGGCACGCCGGGTGCAGGCACCCGGCCAGTGGCTGGCATAATGCGCGCCGCCTCGATCCAGATGCCTCCGGCGGGCCGCGAGAGCGACGTCCTGCCCGGCCTGCCAGCCGCGGAAACGCCGGCCTATTGGCGGGCGCAGCGCGAAGGCGTCGCCCTCGTGTGCGAGCTGCGGCACCGCATCGGCATCGCCTGGGACGCGCCGACCTACGGAGCCGGCGGCTCGGAGAACATCGCGCCGTGGGATCATGCCTTTGACGAGCTGCACGCCGCGCGCCGCCATCCCTTCGCGGCTAACCTCTGCGTCGCCCGCTCCGTCACCCCGACTGTTGCCATCGTGGCGGCGCTGGGTGCCATTACGGCCGCCGCCCCCGTCATCGCTGCTGGCTGGGGGTGTCGTGAGCGCGACGAAAGGGGAGGGAGGCCGCGCGGCCTACCCCGCCCCGATGACGGGATTTGGAACGGTCCATTCAGGACGATGTTGCATTGCCCTACCGAAGCGCCACCCCTCGCTTTCATCACTACACAGTACCCCTGCATGACCTTGGGCACGATAACCACCTATTATCGTGCCCGGGGGAAGGCGAGGGGCGGATTGCCACAGGTTGGCGGCCCTGGCACTCTGCGCCTGGCCGAACAGGGCGGGCGCGGGGGCGTCCTGCCAACCGCCGCCGCACGATCCATCTTCGTCGTGCGACAACCGCGCTCGCTATTTTAGCGGCAGGGTAGGCTTACAGCCTCATGCCGCGTTCGACCGCGCCTCTGGCGCGAGAGCTGACAGAACCCTTCAAGCAGACCGGCCATCCTGCCGTGCAGGCGCACTTGCAGCACCTGATACGGGTCGCGGTCGCGAGGCCTGCCGCTCTGGGCCACGCTGATGGCCGCCGAGCCGGACGAGACGACGGAGGAGGCGAGGCGCTGGATCGAGCTCGGCGCCCGCATCTTCAACACCATCAGCGACCGGCGGCTGCTCACCCTGGGGCTGCGGAGCCGTCTCTCGGCCATGCCGGAGGCAGCCTGAGGATGGCTGGTGGAAAGCTCCATGAGAGGGTCGCCGCCCTGACCGGTGCCGTGCGGGTCGACCCCCGGACCGCTCGGATCGGTGCCCTCGCGAGTGAGCGCGGCATCAGGACCGACTGGGCGATCGGTCTCGTGCTGCTGTTCCGCGTCGGCAGGCCGGAGGATGTCGGCGAGTTCTCGGGTTCCTGGTCACCGCCCCTCCCGGTACGTGACCGGCGGGACCATCATCGTGTGCTGCGGCCCCATTCTCGCGAGTCCGTGGCGACGTTAGACATGCCGGCGCGAATCCAGGCCCGGCCAGAGATCGGAGAGAGAGCGCCCATGGAGATTTCCCGTCGTCGGACCCTGGCCGGCATGGCCGGGGCGGCAGGCCTTTTCGCCCCCGCAGTCCATGCGCAGCCGGCATCCTCGCGCCCTGTCCGCTTGGTTGTGGCTTTCCCGCCCGGGGGCGCGATGGATCTTATCGCCCGCATGCTGGCAGAAAGACTCTCTCCAGCCCTCAAGCAGAATGTCGTCGTCGAGAACCGGACGGGTGCCGGTGGCGCGCTCGGAACGGCCGCCGTGGCCCGCTCCGCGCCGGACGGAAACACTCTCCTGCTCTCCAACCCCGGCCCGGTGGCCCTGAGGCCGAGCCTCTATCCCGACCTGCCGTATGATCCATTGCGTGACTTCTCGCCCGTCGCCGGTGTGGCCAAGTCACCCCTCGTTCTTGTCGTCGCCGCGAACTCGGGGATCCAATCGGTCGCAGAGCTGATCGCGTTGGGCAAGAGTGGCCGGCCAGTCAATTATGGATCGAGCGGCTTCGCGGGGCAGTCACAGGTCGGCTGCGAGTGGTTCAAGCTGCTGACCGGCACGGAGTTCCTGCACATCCCACTGAACGGAGCCGGTCCGATCGTCGTCGAACTCCTGGCCGGGCGCGTCCAGTTCAGCTTTCTCTCGATGGGGGACGTCGTTCCCCGCGCGAGGGACGGTCAGCTCCGCGGCCTCGGCGTCGCGCGCGCCGAGCGGACATCGCTGGCCGCCAACATGCCGACCCTCGCGGAGGCCGGTCTGCCCGGGCTTGTTCTGGACACTTGGTACGCCCTCATGGCACCCACCGGCACGCCCGAGGCCGTCGTCCGACGCCTTCACGACGAGACGACCCGCATCATCGGCGAACCGCAATTCCGCGAGCGCCTCGGCGAGGTCTATTTCGAGCCGATGCCGATGACGCCGCAGGAGACGGGGCGGTTCCTGGCGGCCGATCTCGCCACCTACGCTGACATCGTGAAGCGGGCCAACATCAGGGCGGAGTAGCCCCCGCAGCGGACTTTCCGAAGGCTCGGCAAACCGTCTGGAAGGGACGAGACCGGCGGGCGGCCCTGGGCCTCGGAGAGCTGCTCGGTCGAGCCGACCAGTTCTCCGAGGCATTAGGCCGCTCCGCCGTGCCTCGACCTGTCCTTGCTACGTATTGGCCGAACCATTAAGACATTTCGGGACGCTTGGTTTGGAGCATTTCCGATGGCTCGTGGGCTTGCCCCTGACACGCAGGGACGCGCTCTTCAGGACGTAAGGGTCCTGGACTTCACCGCAGTCATGGCCGGTCCCTTCGCTACCCGCCTGCTCGCGGATCTGGGTGCGGATGTCGTGAAGGTGGAGGCGTTCGAGGGCGACCAGGTGCGGGCGCGCCCACCGCTCCGCGACGGGCACAGCAGCTATTTCGGACATCTCAACGCGGGCAAGCGCAGCATCGTGCTCGACCTCAAGTCGCCGGACGCCACGCGTCTCATCGAGCGGCTGGTCGGCCGCTTCGACGTCGTCGTCGAGAACTTCCGCCCCGGCGTGATGCGGAGGCTCGGCCTAGACTACCCGTCCCTGTCCAAGATTAATCCACGCCTCATCTACTGCTCGGTCTCCGGCTATGGCCAGTCGGGTCCCCGTGCGCTGGAGCCTGCCTACGCTCCGGTTGTCCATGCTGCCAGCGGCTTCGACATGGTGAATCTCGCCTACCAGGACGACGCGTCGCGCCCGGCCACAAGCGGCGTCTTCATCGCGGACGTGCTCGGCGGCACCCACGCCTTTGCCGCTATCCAGGCGGCCCTCTACCAGCGCGAGCGGACCGGGCGGGGGCAGTTCATCGACGTCGCGATGCTGGACGCCATGCTCGGCATGCTCGTCTTCGAGACGCAGGAGGCGCAGTTTCCGGGCAGACACCGCCGTCCGCTCTACCCGCCCCTGAGGACCCGGGACGGCTATCTCATGGTCGCGCCGACGAGCCCACGCAACTTCGAGCAGCTCTGCGTCGCGACGGGGCATCCGGAGTGGCGGGAAGACCCGCGATTCCGTACCAACGCGGACCGGAACATGAACTGGACGGAGCTGCTCGGCTTGGTCGAGAGCTGGAGCTTGCAGCGCAGCGCCGCGGAGGCGGAGGAAACCTTGTCGCGCCACGGGGTGCCCTGCTCGCGCTACCGCACCATGGCGGAGGTGCTCGCCGACACGCACCTTGCCGCGCGCGGCACCTTTGCCGAGATCACGGACGGGGCCGGCACCTTCCGCGTCGTGAACCCCCCGTTCCGCATGTCAGATTCCCGGACCGACGTCCGAAACTACATCTCCGCGCTCGGGGAGAATGGGCCCGGCCTCCTGCGCGAGGAACTGGCCATGTCCGATGCGGAGATCGAGGCCCTGCGGGCCCGAGGCGTGGTCGGCTAGAGCGCACGTCGCCTTGCGCACGTCCAGCCCGACAAAGGTGATACGCTCTCCCACAATGCGCCTCCTGTGCTGAGGCAAGGCGCCGGCCCACCCGGCGCAACCCTCGTCATTCCTGCACAGTTCGAGGCGGGCCTCCCCGCCTCAGGTGGACATCTAGTCTAGGTGGTGTCGGCATCTGCCCCCTCGTGCCCTGGGCATGTGATTGCATCTATGGAATGATGGCTACTCGCGCGGGGGATCTTGAAAGGGCATCGCCTCTTCCGCACCTGCCTGAGGCCTGTTCGAGATGCCCCAGTTGCGGATGGTGGCAGACCAGGAGGGAGGATAGGGTCTTTGAGTAGGTCGCTGCCGATGCGCGCGGGCCTGCCCTTACCTTTCAATCAGTTCGGCGAGAGATCGCTCGATGAGGGTTGGCCCGCCTCGGCGATCATTTGATCGAGCAGTTGCTCACTGCGCACTGTAGCTGGGTTGCGTCGTCATCGCGACGCTGGGCCGGAATGCGCTCTTGTGCTCATCGAAGGTAGCTTACCGTGTTCTTTGCTACTTGTTGAGCTCCGCCTCGATCTCCGGGATCAGCTTGAAGATGTCGCCGACCAGGCCGTAATCGGCGACCTGGAAGATCGGTGCCTCCTCGTCCTTGTTGATGGCGACGATGACCTTGCTGTCCTTCATGCCGGCCAGGTGCTGGATCGCGCCCGAGATGCCGAAGGCCATGTAGAGCTCAGGCGCGACGATCTTGCCGGTCTGGCCGACCTGCAGGTCGTTCGGCGCGTAGCCAGCATCCACCGCGGCACGGGAGGCGCCGACGGCGGCGCCGAGCTTGTCCGCGATGCCGTCCAGGATCTTGAAGTTCTCCGCCGAGCCGATGGCACGGCCGCCGGAGACGACCACGCGGGCAGCGGTCAGCTCGGGGCGCTCGCTCTTCACGATCTCGGCGCCGACGAAGGAGGAGACGCCCGGGTCGGCGGCGGGCTGCGCCGGCTCGATCGGGGCGGAGCCGCCCTCGGGGGCCGCCGGGTCGAAAGAGGCGGCGCGGACGGTGATCACCTTCTTCGCGTCCGAGGACTGCACGGTTGCCAGCGCATTGCCCGCATAGATCGGGCGCACGAAGGTGTCGGCATCCACGATGCCCGAGATGTCGCTGATCGGCTGCACGTCGAGCAGCGCGGCGACGCGCGGCATCACGTTCTTGCCCAGCGCGGAGCCGGGGGCGAGGAGATGGGTGTAGTTGCCGGCCAGGCTCTGGATGAGGGCAGCGGCGGGCTCGGCGAGCAGGTGCTCGGTCGCGGCATGCAGCACCTTGGCGACGCCGGCGATCTTCGCGCCGGCCTGGGCCACGGCTTCCGGCCCGATCACCAGCAGATGGACATCGCCCAGCTTGCCGGCGGCCGCGATGGCGGAGCGGGTGGGCTGGTTGATGGAGGCGCCGTCATGGTCGGCGAGGACGAGGACGGTCATCTTCAGATCACCTTCGCTTCGTTGCGGAGCTTCGAGACGAGCTCGGCGGCGGAGGCCACCTTCACGCCGGCCTGGCGCTTCGGCGGCTCCTCCACCTTGATCACCTTCAGGCGGGGCGTGGTGTCCACGCCGAGATCGGCGGGCTTGATCGTCTCGATCGGCTTCTTGCGGGCCTTCATGATGTTCGGAAGGCTGGCGTAGCGCGGCTCGTTCAGGCGCAGGTCGGTGGTGACGATGGCCGGAAGCTTCAGCCTCACCGTCTCCAGGCCGCCATCGACCTCACGGGTGACATTGGCGGCACCGTCGGCGATCTCGACCTTGCTGGCAAAGGTGCCCTGGCCCCAGCCGAGGAGGGCGGCCAGCATCTGGCCGGTGGCGTTCATGTCGTCATCGATGGCCTGCTTGCCGAGGATGACGACCTGCGGGCCTTCCTTCTCGACAATGGCCTTCAGCAGCTTGGCCACCGCGATCGGCTCGACCGTGTCAGCGGTCTCGACCAGGATGCCGCGATCGGCGCCCATGGCGAGGGCGGTGCGGATCTGCTCCTGCGCCTGGGACGGGCCGATGGAGACGGCCACGATCTCGGTCGCGATGCCCTTCTCCTTCAGGCGCACGGCCTCCTCGACGGCGATCTCGTCGAAGGGATTCATGGACATCTTGACGTTCGCGGTCTCGACGCCCGTGCCATCCGGCTTCACCCGGACTTTCACGTTGTAATCGACCACGCGCTTGACGGGGACGAGGAGCTTCATTCTGGAGCCTCCACTCTCGTGCGGCAGGTATGCCGCCCGGTCATACGTCGGGCTTCGTCGGCCTTTAGCGGGGCTGCGCTTCTCGAAAAAGGCTGTCGCGCCCTCCCCTGCTCTGGCCCGCCGAACAGGTGATGAAGGCTCGTCGCTCGAGGACTAGAGCAGATCCCGTTCCGGTGACTTTACCGGAACAGGTACATCCTCTCCTCGAGCGACAGGCCAGAGCGGTTGAGGTGAGCCCAGGCGAACGGAGACCTCCCTAACGCAGAATCTCGCGGGAGATGGTGTTGCGCTGGATCTCCGACGAGCCCTCGTAGATCCGGGTAATGCGGATGTCGCGGTACAGCCGCTCGACCGCAAACCCCCGGCAGTAGCCGTAGCCGCCGAAGATCTGGACGGCACTGTCCACCGCGCGGCTCCCGGCCTCCGTCGCGAACAGCTTCGCCATGGAGGCGAGCTCGCGGCGCTTCTCGCCCTGGTCGAAGCGCCAGCAGGCGTCGAGCAGCATCAGGCGGGCGGCCCGCATCTCCGTCGCCATATTCGCGATCATGTGTCGGATGGCCTGAAGATCCGCGATGAAGCCCCCGAAGGCCGGTCGGATCTTTGCCTGATCGACCGCGAGCTCCAGCGCGTACTCGCCCATGCCGAGTGCGGTCGCGCCGACGTTCAGGCGGCCCTCGTTCAGTCCCTCCAGGGCGTAGTGAAAGGCCTTTCCCTCCTCGCCCAGGAGGGAATCCGGTGGCAGCTGAACGTCGCTGAAGGATATTTCGTACACGCCTGGCGTCGCCGTCCCCATAAGCGGGATGACGCCATCGACGCGGTAGCCGGGCGTCGATGCCTCCAGCAGGAAGGCCGAGATGCCCCCGCGCGGGCCGGCCGCCTTGTCGGTATAGGCGTAGACCACCAGGGTCTTCGCGTTCTTCGCGTTCGAGATGAACGTTTTGCTGCCGTTGAGCAGCCAGCCATCCACGTTGCGCGTCGCCGTCGTACGCATCGACCCGAGATCCGATCCGCAATGCGGCTCGGTCAAGCCAAAGGCGATGGGGATGTCGCCACTGATCATTCCCGGCACCAGCCGCGCCTTCTGCTCGGCGCTGGCGTGGTTCAGGATGTTCTTGGCAGCCGGGCCCATCAGGGGCCGGAGCTCCGTCCAGAACTGGGGCGGCAGGCGCGCCAGCTCGGCCTGGACGACGCACTGTGCCAGTGCGCCCATCCCGAGACCCCCGTACTCCTCCGGGAAGGCTAGGGCGAAGTAGCCGTTCTTGATGAGGGTCTGCCGCACCTGAGGGGGCACGACGCCCGTCTCCTGGAACTCCCTCTCCAGGGGAAGCAGGTCATCGACCAGGACGCGGGTGACGGAGCGGAACTCCGCGACGGCCTCCGGGATCTCGAAGTTCATCCCGGCATCCAGGGCCGCAGCCCCGCCCGGCGACTGGTAGTTCATGGAAGGATCCTCCCCGCTCGCGGCGCTTGTCCGTACGTGCGCCGGGCAGCACCTTATCGGGTATAAATGGTAGGGCCAATAGATATATTGACATCGCCTCCGGCCGGGGGGAAGTCGGAGAACCATGCAGGCCGACCCCAATCAGCTGAACCTGCGCCACCTGCGCGCGATGCTCGCCATCCAGGATCGCCGGACGCTGAGTGCCGCGGCCGAGGCTGTGAGCCTGTCTCAGCCCGCGCTGACGCAGGGCTTTGCAAAGCTTCAGGCCCAGTTCGGCCACAACCTCTTCCACCGGACGGCGGGCGGCATCACCCTCACGCGTCCGGGCGAGGTCCTGGCAGACCGCGTCCGCGCGGCCTTCGGCCACCTCGCGGCCGGGCTGGGGCGGCTTCCCCGGAAATCCGGCTCGGACGAGCGCCTGCTCAGGATGACACAGGTCCGCGCCCTGCTCGCCCTGGCAGGGGCCGCCGGGTACGCTCCCGCGTCGCGGGAGGCCGGGCTGTCCAAGACCGCCCTTCACCGGGCCGTCGGTGAGCTGGAAAAGGATCTCGGCACGGGCCTCACCGATCGGCGGGGACGCGGGGTCTGCCTAAACGCTGCGGGACGGCGCCTTGCCCGCGGCATGCGTCTCGCGCTCTCGGAGATTACGGCTGCCATCTCCGATCTCGACGACGGCGCGGGCACGACGCTCATCCGCGTCGGCGCAACCCCTCTCTCCCGCTGCTTCTTGGTGCCCGCGGCCATCGCGCGCATGGCCGCGGAGCAGCCGCGAGTGCGGTTCGACGTCGTCGAGGGCGGATGGGGCGACCTGGTCGAGCCGTTGCAGGACGGCATCCTCGACATGATGGTGGGAGGCCTGCGCCCGGTCGGTGGCGCGGATGCCGTGCAGCGCCCGCTCTACCAGGACCAGCTCATCATCGTCGCGGGCCAGCAGCACCCGCTCGTCGGGCACGGGCAGCCGGGTGCGGCCGCGCTGGCCTCCTATCCTTGGATCGTCGCGAAGCCCAACTCGTTCCTGCGGACGCAGTGGGAACAGCTTTTCCAGGGCGGTGAGCTGCCGCCCGCGCCCATCGAGTGCGGGTCAGTAATGATCATCGGCCGCCTGCTCACCGAGGGGAACTTTCTGACCCTCCTTTCGCCCGATCAGATCGCCCTCCAGGTCCAGAGCGGACTCCTCGCGACCATCGGGGCGCCGCTCCGCGGCACCGTGCGGCCGGTCGGCCTAATCACGCGGCATGGCTGGCGCCCTTCTGTGTCGCAGCGCCGCTTCGTCGAACTGCTGGAGGAGATAGCGGCTCATCGGCGAACCGATCTGCCGCAGGATCCTACTGGTTTCCCCGGCTATGGCCGTCGAGCATCTTCGCCTTGACCAACCTCCTGCGGCGCGCCCCGGCCATCCGTCCGAAGGTCGGAGATGCGCCCGGGGCGCGTGCGCCTTGCGACCCTTCAGGCTATCGGTCCGCTCCGCCGCGAATGTTCTGCGCGGCGGCGGGCGGGCGTTGCTGGCCCTAGCGGGCCCACTGTAAACTGCCGGCCTCACTGCAAGAGGCCGTCTCACTTGCCGGCACGCCCCGCACTGACCGTGAAGCCCGGCTTCGTGCCGGTGAGGACACAACGCGCCTTCGAGGTGATCTGCGACCAGATCCGGAGGGAGCTGGCCCAAAAGACGCTGAAGGTCGGCGACAAGTTACCACCCGAACGCGAGCTGGCGGCCCAGTTCCAGGTGAGCAGGGGCGCACTCCGGGAGGCGCTCAGGAGTCTGGAGGTCGCGGGTATCATCTACAACGTCAAGGGCGCGAAGGGGGGTGCCTTCGTGCAGGCCGCGGACTCTGAGCGCGTGACACAGGCCATGCAGGACTACATTCATCTCGACAGCGTGTCCCTCGACGAGCTGACGGAAGCGCGCATCGCCCTCCAGGAGGTGATCGTCCGGCTCGCCTGCGCGCGGGCGACAGAGGCACACCTCGTAGATCTGGAGCGGATCGTCGAGGAGACGCGGGTGGCCGGAGACCTCGAGACACGACTGCGATGCGCCGAGGAGTATTACGCCGTCCTCGCGCGCGCCACGATGAACCGAATCTTCGGCGTGGTGATGAAGTCCCTTTCGTCGATTCTGCAGAGCTTCCTGAAGGATCCCGATCACGAGCTGCTACAGGAAAGCCTGTTCCAGTCACGGCTGCGCCTGGTGCGCCTTCTCCGCGAGAAGGATTGCGAGGGGGCGGTCGAGGAGATGCGACAGCATCTCGAGCGCATCCACCGGCACATCCAGCGCGGCAACGCCGCCGGGACCAGGCGCCCTCCCGGACGCCGCAGCGCGAAGCGGCCCGCCTGAGGCAGACCGCCGCCCGGCGTGCACGCCCGGGAACGTTGATCCGTCCCACGGAAGGGCCGGGGCGCTCAGCGGAGATAGAGGCCGCCGTTCATGTCGAGGGTTGCGCCGACGAAGAAGCCGCCGCGGTCGGAGGCCAGCAGCGCGACCGCGGCGGCTATCTCGGAGACCTCCATGAACCGTCCGGCCGGCACCTCGCGCTCGATGCGCGCGATCTGCTCCGGAGAGAGCCGGCCTTTCGCGCTCGCGATGGGGCCCGGAGAGACGGCGTTGACCGTCACCCCGGTGCCGCCGAGGAAGCGGGCGAAGTACTTCGTCAGCATGATCGCGCCGGCCTTCGCGGCCGCGTAGTGCGGAGACGCCACCGTGCCGCCGTTCTGGCCGGCCAGGGAGGTGATGTTGACGATCCTGCCGTACCCGTTGCCACGCATGTGCCCGGAGAAGACCTGGCAGCTCAAGAAGACGCTGCGCATGTTGATAGCGACGATCTCGTCGAATTCCTCCGGCGTGATCTCGTCTGTCGGCGTCCGCTTCGCGTAGCCGGCGTTGTTAACGACGATGTCGACCTTGCCCCAGGCCTCCACCATCCGGTCGCGCGCGACTGTGAAGTCGGCCTTGCGGCGAACATCCAACGGGATGGCCATCGCCGTGCTGCCGCCCGGATCGAGCTGCCCGGCGACCGTGCCGGCCGCGGCGTGGTCCACGTCGGTCACCGCCACGCGCGCGCCCCCGGCGTGCAATTCGCGGGCGATTGCCTCCCCCACGCCCCTTCCTGCGCCCGTCACCAGCGCCGTCCGGCCCGCGAAGGAGAAGCTCCCGTTGGGAGGGATCGAAACGTCCTGCACCATGATCCTCACATCTGACTGGGCGCGGCACGCGCGCCGGTCCAGGCCTTCCTGCCCGGGGATGAGGCCCTACTGCGGCGCGATGTTCAACTCGCGAAAGGCGCGCCGCCAGAACTCCGTGGACGATCGGACGACGGCCTGCATCTCGGCCGCCGGCCGGAACGTGGTCTGAATGGCGCCGGCGGCAAAGCTCCCCTGCACCTCGCTCTCCTCCAGCGCGGCGCGCAGCGCGACGTCCATCTCCTGCACGAAGCCGGCGGGCAGCCCGGGCGGCCCGAGGAAGCCGTACCAGGGCTCGGCACCGGCGCCGCGGAACACGTCGCCGATGACCGGAACCTCGGGTGCGAGCGAGGAGCGGCTCTCCGCGATCACCGCGAGGAAGCGGATCGTGCCGTTGCGCATCGCTTCGTTGGTCGCCAGGGTCGTGGAGTTGATCTGCATCTTCACGACACCGGAGATGAGGGCCAGGCCCGCCTCCGCCGTACCCCGGTAGGCGACATGCGTCAGCTTTACTCCGGTCTGGTGCTCGAACAGCATGGCCGCGATATGGCCCACGGAACCCATCCCGGCATTGGCCACGTTGATCCCGTCGGGCTGCGATTTCGCGAAGGCGATGAACTCCTGCACGGTCGTCGCGGGGATATCCTTGTGGACCATTAGGAAGAGCGGGCTGCTCCCCACCAGAGCGACGGGCTCGAAATCCTTCACAGGATCGTATCCGGCGGCCCGGTTGACCATGGTGAGGGTGATGTAGCCCGGCGGGGTGAACAGCAGGACGTTCCCGTCGGGCGGCGCGCTCTGGACGAAGCGGACCCCGATCAGCCCGCCCGCGCCGCCCCGGTTCTCGACTATCACGGTGCGCCGGAGCTTCGGCGCGAGCGATGCGGCGAGAACCCTCGCGATCGCGTCGGTCGAACCGCCGGGGCCGTAGGGCACCACGATGCGCAGAGGCGGCCGTTGAGGCTGTGCCTTGACAACCGAGGCGGACGATAGGATGGCCGCCGACGCCAGCCCCACCAACGCTCTTCTTTCCATTTCATCCTCCCGGTCACGGATCGTCTTGATCTTGCCTGGCGCCGATCCTTGCCGGCGCGTTCGGCCCCGCCCTAAATGTCCAGCACCAGCTTCGGCGTCCTCGAGCCGGAGCAGCAGACCATGACCGTCCGGTTCGCCCGCTTCTCCTCCTCGGTCAGGAATTGGTCTCGGTGGTCTGGCACGCCCTCGAGCACGCCGACTTGGCAGGTTCCGCATACCCCCTCGGAACAGGCGAAGCCGATATTCGCCCCGGCGGACAGCAGCGCATCCAGCATCGTCTCGCCGTCCTGCACCGCGACGGTCTTCCCGCTGCGCCGGAGCTCCAGCACGTAGTCGCCGCCAATCGCGACCTCGACGTCCGCGGAGAAGTACTCCACGTGGACGGTCCCCGGCGGGCGCCCCGCGGCTAGCGCCTCGAACGCCTGGATCATCCCGGCGGGACCACAGCAGTACAGGTGCGCCTCCGGAGGTGCGGCCGCCACGACCGCGGCGAGGTCAAGCCGGAGCCCGCCCGGCTCCTCGTCGAACAGGACATTCGCCGGAAGGTGCTCCTCCAGGCGGTCGAGGTAACCGGCGATTGCGCGCCGCCGACTGACGTAGTGCAGCTCCCAGCGCCGGCCCAGCGCCTCCAGCCGCGCGATCATCGAAAGCATCGGCGTGATGCCGATCCCCCCTGCGATCAGTATTGTTCGCGTGGCGCCCTCCTCGAGCGGGAAGTTGTTCCTGGGCGCCGAGATCTCCACGACCTGACCGGGCCGCCAGTTCTCGTGGATGTGCCGCGATCCGCCCCGGCTTTCGGGCGCGAGCTGCACGCCGATTTCATAGCGGTCCCGTTGCGACGGGTCATTCGCCAGCGAGTAGCTGCGCGTGAGGCCGGGCGTCAGCCGGACGTTGATGTGCGCGCCGGCCGTGAAGGGCGGGAACCGCTCCCCGGGGAGCGGTTCCAGCTCGTAGGTGTTGATGCCCTCCGCCTCCCATCGCACGGCCCTGATCCGTGCCTTCAGGCTTTCGGGCGCACCGGCCTGGGTTTGGGGGACGGCAATTGCCCCTTCGCCGGCGCTTGGCCGGACGGTTGTCTGCATGACTTCCTCGGCGATCCTGGACGTGACCCGCTGGCGCGCCCGGAAAGGCGCGCCAGACGACGCTGCCGGCTTACCGGGAGAGGGCCGGTTCTTCCCTCTCCGCGGCGGGCCAACGGACAGCCTTGGCCAGCTGCTCCTGGTAGGCCTGCTCGAGCGGCTGTCCAGGATCGTGCAGGAACGAGCCGGCACGCGCTCGGAAGAAGACATCGGGGTCGTCGACGCCCGGCGGCAGCACGCCCTTGTCACGGAAGGCGCGTGCAGCGAGCAGCAGGCGCCGCCGCGTGCGCGCGATCATCTGGTCGGTCGGCGCGAGATGCTCGAAGGCGTGGTCCGTGATCGGACCCATGCTCTCCGTGACCGCTTGGTCCTGCATGGTGATGTTGGGGATGCCCGTGTACTGGGTGCCGTTGCGCTGGGACTCCCGATCGATTGCCCAGTCATTGGAGATATCGTCGGCCGAGCGCCAGCGGCCGTACCAATCCGTCGTGTTCGGGGCGTAGCGGAACGGCTCGAAGAGCGGCTCGCCCGTCTTGCGCTTGGAATTGTAGGCCGGGTTGCCGCCGTCTACGCCGCCGGTGATGTCGAACAGCATGGAGTGCTCGTCGTCGATGGGCACCCAGGCGCGGGCAATGGCGCGCGTGGCGAACTTGTTGTTCGGCGTCTGCGTCCAGAAAGGGAACATGAAATGCGCGACCCGCCAGGACATCTGGCCGTCGTCGTTGGGCCGGAACGCGCCGTACATCGTCCCCCAGTCCGCGTTGGAGACCTCGTATTCCGGCGCCCGGTTCAGGACCGTCGGGCGCATCGGGTGGTTCTCCTCAAGGTCGTCCGGCTCGAGCGAGCCGACGTGCAGGAAGCCGACGTGGGAGGTGTCGATGTCTCCCTCCAGAGCCTGCAACCAGTTGCAACTGCGCTGGAGGCACCAGATCTCAGCTCCCGGGATCATCGCCGCCTCGATCGCCGGGAGGGGTGGCGGCACGGCGCGATCGCCCATGTAGACCCAGATCAGGCCGTTGCGCTCGTGCGTCTTGTAAGCCTTGGCATGCACCTTCTCCTTGAAGTCGAGGCGCGCCGGAACACTCGGCATGTCGACGCACCGTCCCTCCACGTCGAACTTCCAGCCGTGGTACACGCAGCGAATCCCGCCTTCCTCGTTCCGGCCGATGAAGAGGGAGGCGCAACGGTGGGGGCAGCGATGGTCCATGATCCCCACACGGCCTGAGCTGTCGCGGAAGGCGACCAGCTTCTCGCCGAGGAGCATCAGGCGAACGGGGTCGCCATCCGCCTTCACCTCCGACGACATCAGGGCTGGCATCCAGTACTGCCGCATGAACTGGCCCATGGCGGTTCCCGGACCGACACGCGTCAGGTCGGCACTGTCGTTGGCCTGCATCCGTTCCTCCGTAGCTTTGTCTGGGAGATGTGGAACTCCCCCTGAGGCACCGATCCGCTCGTTTCGATCGAAACGGACGGGGCCGCAACTACGTTCAACTGTATGACTCACTATCGGTCCGACCAAATAGGAAATTCGGCTCCAATATTCGAAATTCGGGACGGTCGACGAACGAGTTCTAAAGATGGTTCCGTTGCGAGCTTGCAGGGCCTCCCCGAGCAGGTACAAACCTTAGTATGGCAAGACGGCGGCGAGTGGCCTCGGTGAGACCGGATCAGTCCTTCAAGGGGCGGCAGTTCACCGCCGAGGTGATCCTCTGGGCGGTCCGCTGGTACCTCATGTTCCCGATCAGCTACCGCGATCTCGAGCTGATGCTGGCCGACCGCGGTGTGGATGTCGCGCACACCACCCTGTTCCGCTGGACCCAGACCTATGCGCCAGAGATCGAGAAGCGGATCCGGCCGCATCTGCGCCCGAGCAACGGCTCCTGGCGGGTTGACGAGACTTATGTGCGGGTAAAGGGGCGCTGGATGTACCTGTACTGTGCAGTCGACAGCCGCAGCCAGACGATCGACTTCCTGCTCTCGGCCAAGCGGGACGCGGAGGCCGCGAAGCGCTTCTTCCGCAAGGCGTTGGGGCAGCCGCATACGGTGAACCCGCGTACGATCACGGTGGACAAGAACCCGGCTTACCCCTGTGCTGTCGAGCAGATGAAAGAGGGCGGCGAGCTGTGGCGTTTCTCCCGCCTGCGCCAGGTCAAGTTCCTCAACAACATCGTCGAACAGGACCACCGGCGCGTGAAACGCCTGGCCAGACCAGGGCTCGGCTTTGGTGGCTTCCACACCGCACGACGAACACTGGCAGGCTACGAGGTGATGGCGATGATCAGGAAGGGACAGGTTCGAGAGATCGGCGGACGAGACATGCGGGCTCAAGCCGCCTTCGTCGCCAAGCTGTTCCAGATTGCACCCTGAACCACCTGCTACTCAGGCCATCTGCGGCCCGCCACAAACTTCGCAACACAACCAGGCCAGTCATGGGTGACGTAGCAGCACGCGCTGCACCTGGGACGCGCCCCACACTTCCCGCCCCAATGGGGTCCGCACACCGCGCGCGGTCAGCGCCGCGGCGATCTGCCGCAGCGACGTGGCGCCAGCTCGGCGCGCGGCGGTGATGTAGGGCAGCACGTCGGCCGCCCGCTTCGCGGCGTCGCGCTGCCAGGCCGCAGTCGCCATGGCGGCCACCTCGCCGTCGCCGGCCCGCAGTCGCGGGTTGCCCAGCCTCACGCCGCGCGCCTTCGCCGCGGCGAGGGCGGCGCGCGTACGGGCGCTGATGGCGCGGGCTTCTTCCTCGGCCACCAACGCCATGATGCCGATCGTCAGTCGGTTGGCGTGCGGCATGTCCACGGCGACGAATTCGACGCCGGCCTTCTCAAGCCCGAGCAGGAAATGCGCGTCGCGCGCCAAGCGGTCGAGCTTGGCGATCAGCAGCACGGCGCGGCGCGCCCGACTCTCTGTCATCGCCGCCGCGAGCTGCGGCCGGTCGCCGCGCTTGCCGCTCTCCACCTCCTCGAAGGTCGCGCACACGACGCCCCCGGTGCTCGCCGCGTGCCGCGCGACGGCCGCCCGCTGGGCGTCGAGCCCCAGGCCCGAGCGGCCCTGCCGCTCGGTGCTGACCCGGTAGTAGGCGACGAAGCGGATGGGGGAGGGGGTGGGAGGAGCCATCGGGACCCTCAAAATGCCCTCTCAGGCCCCTTTGTCGCAATCCCAAACGGACGTTTGACGCTTTGCGACTCCCACTCCCAGGTGCGAGTTAGCTGCGATACATGCGAAACTTGAGTTTCACGCGTTAGCAGGGTTATACTGGTTCTGCGCAGATAGGAGCATTTTCCATGGCTGAGCCGCTCGCCGTGCCCGCAGCCGAGGTGCAGCGCCGTTTCGCGCTCTACCAGGACAAGGCGCTTACCCAGCCCGTCGCCGTCACCAGTCGTGGTCGTCCGCGCGTGGTGATGATCTCGGTCGAGGAATACGAGCGGCTGCGTCGTCGCGACCGCCAGGCGATGAAGGTCGAGGAGCTGCCGCCCGATCTGATCGAGGCGATCGCTGCCGCCCAGCCTTCCGAGGAGTCGCGCCGCTTCGATGACGAAGTTGCCTGAGTCGCGCCGTTTAGCACCACCGCTTCCAGGCGAGGTCATCCGCTACGCCTACCTCTGGATGCACGAGGCCGCGGAGGGGCGAGAGGAGGCTCGCAAGGACCGCCCGTGTGCGGTCGTGATCGCCACGACAGATGTGGCGGGCGTTCCGTCCGTCGTTGTTGTGCCGATCACGTCGCGGGCGCCGTCCACACCGGATGAGGGTATGGAAATTCCCGTGGCGACTCGCCGACGCCTGGGCTTGCAGGACGAGCCGTGTTGGGCGGTGCTGACGGAGGTAAACCGCTTCGTCTGGCCGGGCCCCGATCTGCGGCCTGTGACTACTGCCCTCGGATCGAATTGGGGTTACGGTCCGCTACCGGCCATCCTGTTCGAGCGGCTGCGTGATGCGGTTGTCACGCGGGCGCGCTTGAGGACGCTACGCGTCACCTCGAGGTCTGCCTGATGCCTCTGCGCTCCGACTCGCCGTGTGCCGTCTCCGTTGGTGCTGCCTTCCGACGTGAGTCGCTACTTCTCCACTGGCGCCCTACCCCGAGCTTCTTTCAACACCTTGTCGGATGGTGTGCGTCTGAAGTCCTTAGCGCAACGCTGAATCCGCGGCCTTTTCCGGCGCTGGCTCGCACGCGTCCTATAGGAAGTTTTTTGTATAGGACTCTTATAGGTATGGGCCGCGGATTCAGCGTGGATAACTGGGGGTCAGGCCGCGGATTCAGCGTAGATCATGGCCTGTCGAGGCCGCTGATTCAGCGTAGGAAGGCCGCGGATTCAGCGTTGCCTTCCAGGCAGCCTAGCGGAAGGCCGCGGATTCAGCGTGGACAAGCGGGGATATCGGGAAAAAGCGCTTCGGTGCCTCGAAAGGCCGCCGATTCAGCGCACACGCCTGATGGTGCTCGCCTAGGCTTGCCTCACCGGAGGGTGAGTGAGGGGACGCATGGCTGAGATTCACCGCCAGCTCATGCTCTTCGGCGCCGAGGCCCTTCGCCGCACTGCCAACGCCATCGACGATCCCGGGCTGCGCCGTAGGGAGCTGGGCCGCATCGAGGCCGCTAGCAACGCCATGGGTGAGCTGGCCGACGACGAGCTGGCCTTCACGCATTCGGGCCTCTGCCAGACCTGCCTGCCTCATGCCCGCCCCGACAGCAACGATGCGATCTGGGAGCGCAGTTCCGGGCGCTTTCACCTGATGGTCAGCCCCGGCGTGGTGCGCGGCGCTGACGGGCGCGCCGCACGTGTTGGCGTGCCCTACGGCACCCGGGCGCGGCTGATCATGATCTTTCTCCAGACCGAGGGCGTGCGGGGGCGCACCGTCAATCTCGGTCCCAGCATGTCGGCCTGGATCCGCTCGCTCGGCCTGCCCGTGACCGGCGGGCCGAGGGGCACCATCCAGGCCATCCGTGAGCAGTCGCTTCGGATCGCCCGCTGCGAGTTCACATTGCAATGGAGCGCGCCCGCCTCCTCGCCCGGCGGCGGAGAGCAGATGATCATCCGTGACCAGCGCCTCGTATCGGGCCTGTCGCTGTGGCAGGGCCAAGAGGACGGCGAGGGGCCGGGATGGTCGGCCACGGTGGAGCTGACCAGCGAGTTCCACGAGCACCTGCGCCAGCACGCCGTGCCGCTCGCGCGCGACGCCATCGCCCACCTCAAGGACAACTCGCTCGGTCTGGACCTCTACACGCTGCTGGCCTACCGGCTGCAGCGCCTGGAAAGGCCGCTCCTGCTACGCTGGCAGGCGCTCGCGGCGCAGGTCGGCTCCGACACGACGCGGGTCTCGCACCTGGCGCAGCGTGTGAAGGCCGTGCTGCCCGATGTGCTCGCCGTGTACCCGGACGCTGAGGTGGAGGTGGTCCATCACGGCCTCAAGCTCATGCCCTCGCGTCCCCCCGTGCCCAAGACCCTGGTGCGCGGCCTCAGGCTGATCCCGTCGGCCGGTTAGGCCTACCTCCGGGATTCCTGCGCGGCTTCCTCCTCAGGCGTCATGCGAATCGCAGGCGAGGTCGACCAACCCGCCGGGTACGTAGAATTCGCGGCCTTTTCGGGCCTTCCAAAGCTCTCACGGCCTCGACCACCAGTTGGGTCAGGGTGGCCACTGGCGGTGCGAATATTCTAGATCGATCCTGACAATCTGCAAAGTTATAAATCCGGTTTTGTTCATGGGATAGGCATTGGGCTGGAAGGGACGCTCAGTCCTTGCGTTAAGGCTTGATCAAGAGGAATCCTCCCCGGTAGTGTCCGCACGGAACAGCTCGGGGTTCTATGCAAAATGCCAAAATTGGTTTTTCGCAATGAGGTTCCTGGGCACCGCTCCGGTTGGCTGCCTCTCGGCAGCGGTTCATCCCCTCTCGGCGCCGCAAGCCAGTCGGCGCTAAGGTTCCGGCCCGTCAGGGAGACGGACACTTGCGAGGGGTTTTACAGGAGGCGGATATCCGCGCCGGGCTGGAGGCCGGGGGGCGGATCGAGAACGTCGTCATCGTGGCGCGACGCGACGAGGCCGACGGGATCGAACACGTCCCCTACCTGCTGCCGAGCTGGCGCCGGGGCTACGTTGCCATCGGGCTATTCCGTGGCGCCGGCGTGCGCGCCTACCGCGACCTCACCCGTCTGGTGCGCTTCGTGCGCGATGACCTGGGTTTCCACGGCCCTATCTCGCTGCACGAGGAGAACTGCACGAAGCTGGGCAAGCTCCGTTCCTTCCTCGACGGCGCGGTGCCGGGCGGGCTGGCCCCGCCCGGCAAGCCGGTACCGGCCGGCGATGAGGTTGCAGCGCCGGACGTGCTCGACCCCTAGCGAGGCCTCCCGCGGCCGGCTGGTGGCCGCGTGATCCTGGAACTGGCCGTCGTTGCGCAGCTCGCCGCCCGTTGCGCTCCCTCTGTCGCCTTCGAGACGCTGGCCGCCGTCATGCAGACGGAAAGCGGCTTCAAGCCCTTCGCCCTGGGCGTGAACGGGCCGGGCGGCGGCGCGATCTTCCCCGAGACGCGCGAGGCCGCCGTGGCGCTCGCGACGGACCTCATCGAGCGCCAAGGCCGCTCCGTGGACCTGGGGCTGATGCAGGTGAACAGCGGCAACCTGCGCGCGCTGGGGCTGACGGTCGCGGAAGTCCTCGACCCCTGCACCAACCTGGCGGCCGGCGCCCGCATCCTGCGCAAGGGCTACGCCACGGCCAGCCGCGGCGAGGCGGACCCGCAGCAGGCGCTCCGCGTCGCCTTCTCCCGCTACAACACCGGTCACCCCGAGCGGGGCTTCGCCAACGG
>NZ_FQZF01000012.1 GCF_900141905.1 Muricoccus roseus
CAGGTTATACTGCATCTGCTCCATCAGCTGCCGCTCGGAGCGGACCGAGAACAGGATCTGGATCAGGCTCGCTCGGATCAGCCGCTCGGGCGCAATCGAGGGGCGGCCGAAGTCGGTGTAAAGCACCTCGAAATCGGCATCCAGGCTGGCCAGCGCCTCGTTCACCACCTGCCGGATCTTGCGCAGGGGATGCCGCGCCGGGATGCGCGCCTCAAGATCGACGTAGCTGAACAGCGACCCGCTCGTCTCGTCCGTCCCCCGCATCATCAACCCCGCGGTTGCCCTGCGGAGGTGAATCATGTTCCTCAAATCGCGTCGAGGGCCGACTTCTTCAGCAACCTGTTAGGGTGCGTCATCAGAGTTGACTCTGAAGTCACTTCAAGTACCATTCGGTCACTCACTCGGTTTTCAAGGTCCAGCGGCGGGCAACGCGGCGGATTCACGGAGGATCGTCCATGTCCATCCCGCGGCGCGCCGTCATGGCCGCCCTGACCCTCGCGCCCCCGCTCCTGGCCGCGCGGCAGGCTGCCGCCCAGGGGCAGCCGGTCCGCGCCGTCTGCGGTTCCTCCCCCGGCAGCATCACCGACCTGATCGCGCGCATCGTGCAGCCCGGCCTCGCGCAGCGGCTGGGCCAGCCCGTGGTGGTGGACAACCGCCCCGGGGCCGGCGGCAACATCGCCGCGGAGTTCCTCGCCCGCTCCGCGCCCGACGGCCAGACGATCATGGTCATCTCCGGCGGCATCCTGACGCTCAACCCCTATCTCTACCGGGACCTCCCCTTCGATCCGGTGCGCGACATCCGCCTGGTGTCCCGCATCACCGCGGGCGGCTTCCTCCTCGCCGTCCCCAGCTCGATCGGGGTGACGGATGTGGATGGGCTGATCGCGCATCTGAAGCGCAAGGGCGACGCCTCGAACTACGGCTCCCCCGGCATCGGCTTCGCCATGCATGTGGGCGCGGAGGTGTTCCTCAACGCCATCGGCGCGAAGGCGACCCATGTGCCGTATCGCGGCAGCGCGGCGGCCATCAACGCCCTCGCCTCCGGCGAAGTCGACTTCCTCTTCGACAGCCGCGGCACGCTGCTGCCGCAGGTGCAATCCGGCCAGCTCCGGGTCATCGCCAATGGTGGATCCCTGCCGGATCTTGTCTATCCCGACCTCCCCCGGCTCTCCGACCGCTACCCTGAGGTGGTGGTGCAGAGCTGGACCGCGATCGCCGCGCCGGCCGCCCTGCCGGACCCGCTCGTCCGCCGGCTGGACGATGCCACGCGCGCAACGCTTGAGGAGCCGGAGACGGCGGCGCGCCTCCGTGCGGTCGGGAATGGCCCCGCCTATCTCGGGCCGGAGGCGTTCAAGGCCTTCTTCGCCGAGGAGCGCGCCCGCGCCGCGCGCGGGGTGGAGCTGGCGGGGGTTCGCCCGCAATGAGGCCCATCCGACGCCACCTGCTGGCCGCCGCGGCGCTGGCCCCCTTCGTGCCGCGCCCATCCCAGGCACAGGCCTACCCCACGCGGCCCGTCAAGCTGCTTGTGGGCTTCGCGCCGGGCGGGGCCACCGACATCGCGGCACGCCTGCTGCAGCCGCTTCTGGCCGAGGCCCTGGGTCAGCCCATCGTCGTCGAGAACCGCTCGGGTGGCGGCGGCAATGTCGCGACCGACCTGCTCGTCCACTCGGAGCGGGACGGGTACACGCTGATGCTGGCCAGCCCCGGGCAGCTTGTCGTCAACCCGCTGCTGGACCCCAGGTTCAACTTCGATGCCGCGCGGGACGTGACCGCGCTCGCGCAGGCCACCAGCGGCCCGCTCGTCCTGGTCGTGCCCGCGAGCTCCCCCTACCGCGACGCGCGCTCGCTGATCGACGCGGCGCGGGCCAGGCCGGGGAGGATGAACTACGCCTCGGCCGGCGTCGGCAGCTCCATGCACATCGCGGGCGAGATGCTGAAGGCGTATGGCGGGCTGGAGATCACCCATATCCCCTATCGCGGCAGCGGCCCCGCCATTACCGACCTGGTGGCCGGCGCCGTGGACTTCATGATCGACAGCGTCTCCACCACCACGCCGCACCTTCGCAACGGCGTCCTGCGTGCGCTCGCCCAGACCGGCAGCGAGCCCTTCCAGGAGATGCCGGAGGTCCCGCTGCTGAAGGACATCGTGCCCGGGGTGGTGATCACGACCTGGCTCGGCATGGTCGGCCCCGCCGGCCTCCCCGCCCCCGTCGTCGCGCGGCTCTCCGCCGCGCTGCGGGGCGCGGTGCAGGGGCCCGTCTTCACGTCGCGGATGAAGGACCTCGGCAGCCAAGCCTACTGGGCCGGGCCGCAGGACTTCGCCGCCCATCTGGCCGCCGAGCGGCAGCGCGCGGCGGAGGTGATCCGCCGCGCCGGCATCCGACTGGAGTAGACGAGTTGGAACTCCTCGACCCATCCCTCTACGCCCCCTCGGGCGCCAACGACGGCGCCGTGCTGCTGGCACTGCGCGACCCCGCCACGGGCGCCCTCGCCTTCCCCCGCACGCCCTACGGCATCGGCGGGAGCGGCACGCCGGCCGAGGCGGCCGACGCCGTGGAGCTGAGCGGGCGGGGCGAGGTCCTGCTCTGCGTCACCGTGCACCAGCCGCTCTCCCCGGGCATGAAGGTGCCGCTGCTCGTCGCCCGCCTGCGGCTGGAGGAGGGCATCGTGCTGGACGGCATCCTCGAGGGCACGGAGGAGCCCGCCCCCGGCACGAAGGTGCGGGCCGTGCTGGTGCCGGAGGAGCGGGAAGGCGGGCCGGTGCTCGCCTGCCGCTTCCGGGTGGCGGCATGAGCGGCCTGGCCTCCATGCGCCCCGTGCGCGTCGTCGGCATCGGGATGCACCCCTACCAGTTCCCGACCGAGACGCCCTACGTCACCCTCGGCCTGACCGCCTTGCGCCAGGCGCTCGGGGATGCCGGGCTGTCCTGGCCGGACGTGACCTTCGCCGCCATCGGCACCGGCGCCATCGGCATGGCCGCAGGGCGCGTGATGCTGCGCCATATCGGCTCCACGGGGCTGGAGGTGATGCAGATCGAGAACGCCTCCGCCTCCGGCTCCTCCGCCTTCCGCAGCGCCTGCCTGATGGTCGCCAGCGGCCAGCACGAGATCGCGCTGGCGCTCGGCGTCGACAAGTTCGGCACGGCGCAGCGCGCGGCGCATAAGGACGGCATCCCCCGCCTTACGCCGGCCGCCGAAATCCCGGCCGTGAAATTCGCCCTCATGGCGCGCGCCTGGCGCGACCGCTACGGGCTGACGCGGGAGGACATGGCCCGGGTGGCCGTGAAGAACCACGGCAACGCGGCGCGCAACCCCTACGCCCAGTTCCGCAAGCCGCGCACGCTGGAGCAGGTGCTGAACTCCAACCCCGTGGCCGGTGACCTCACCTCATTGCAATGCACCCCGCGCGGCGAGGGCGCGGCGGCGGTGATCGTGGCGAGCGAGGAGGCCATCCGAAGGCACGGGCTCGACCGCGGCCGGGCGATCCGCGTGCTGTCCTCCGTCTCCTCCTCCGAGCACGCGGTGGCGGATGAGGGCTGGAGCCTCGTCGAGATGGTGCAACGCTCCGGCCTCTCCGCGCTGGCGGCGGCGGGGGTGGGCATGGAGGAGATCGACATCATCGAGCTCCACGACGCCTTCACCATCGAGGAGATCGTCTATGCGGAGGCGCTCGGCCTCTGCCCTCTCGGCGAAGGCGCGGCGCAACTCCGCGAGGGCAAGTGGGACATCGGCGGCGGGGGCTGCGCGGTGAATCCCTCGGGCGGGCTGCTCGGCATGGGCCACCCGATCGGGCCCACCGGCGCGGGGCAGGTCGCGGAGATCGTCCGACAGCTGCGCGGCGAGGCGGAGGGTCGGCAGCACCCCGGCGCGCGCACGGCATTGGCACACATGATCGGGCTGGGCTCCGTGGCCGTCGGCCACGTGCTGCAGCGGGATTGAGGGAGAGGCGGATGCGCGAGGAAATGGGAACGCTGATCTACGAATCAGCGGATGGCGTCGCCGTCGTGACCCTGAACCGGCCGGACCGGATGAACGCCATCGGCGGCACGATGAAGGAGGACCTGGCCACCGCTTTCTTCAGGCTGGCCAAGGAGGATGCGGGCCTGCGCTGCGTCATCCTCACCGGCGCGGGGGACCGCGCCTTCTGCGCCGGCGCCGACATCAAGGAGCGGGCGGAGCTGCGCCGCAGCGGGCCGGAGTACTTCATGGCCCAGAAGGCCACGCACCAGCTGATCCGCGGCATGATGGAGTTCGAGCGCCCGCTGATCGCCGCCATCAACGGCGTGGCGCTCGGCGGCGGGATGGAGTTGGCCCTGACCGCCGACATCCGCTACGCCGCCGCCCATGCGAAGCTGGGCCTGCCGGAGGTACGCCTGGGGGCCATCCCCGGCGCCGGCGGCACGCAGACCCTGCCGCGGGTCGTCGGGGCGAGCATGGCCAAGGAGCTGATGTTCACCGCCGAGCACATGACGGCGGAGAAGGCACTGGCCATCGGGCTCGTGAGCAAGGTGGTGGAGGCCGACGTGCTCGGGGCCGCCATGGAGACGGCCCGCAGGATTGCCGAGATGCCGCCGCTCGCGGTGGCCTTCGCGAAGCGCGCGGTGAATGCGGGGATGCAGGGCGGGCTTGAGGCCGGCTTCGAGTTCGAGCGCTACGCCGCCGGCATGCTGACCGACAGCGAAGACCGCCGCGAGGGCTTCCGCGCCTTCGTCGAGAAACGCAAGCCCGTCTATGTCGGGCGCTGAGGGAACGTCATGGAACTGAACCTGAAGGGCAAGGTCGCGCTGGTCACGGGCGGCGGCCAGGGCGTCGGCCGCGCCATCTGCAAGGAACTGGCCGCGGAGGGCGCGAAGGTGATCGTCAACGATCTCTTCCCCGAGCGGGCGGAGGCGGTGGCGCAGGAGATCCGCGATGCCGGCGGCGAGGCCGTGGCCTCGCCGGGGGATATCACCCAGGTGGAATCCGTGAACGCGCTCGTCGCGAAGGGCCGCGAGGCCTTAGGGCCCATCGCCATCCTCGTGAACAACGCGGGCGTCACGCCCGAGCGCCGCGCCAAGGGCGGGATGCCGCCGCTCTTCGTCGATACGCCGGACCGCGAGATGCACCAGACGGTGGAGCTGAACGTCTTCGGCACGATGTATTGCTGCCGCGCCGTCCTGCCCGACATGGTCGCGCAGAAATGGGGCCGAGTGATCTCCATCGCCTCCGAGGCCGGCCGCATCGGCGAGGCGCGGCTGGCCGCCTATTCCGGCGCCAAGGCCGCGATCATAGGCCTGACCAAGGCGCTGGCGAAGGAGCATGGCCGGGACCGCGTCACCGTCAATGTCGTCGTGCTCGGGGCCGTCTCGCACGAGGGCATCGCGCCCGGCCAGGCGACGAGCGCCGATGCCACGCCGGAGAACAACGAGCGCCTGGCGAAGATGCTGAACGCCTATCCCTCCGCCAAGGGCCTCGGCCGCCTCTCCCGGCCGGAGGATGTCAGCGGGGTCGTGGCCTTCCTCGCCTCCGACCGCGCGGCCTTCGTCACCGGCCAGCATATCGGCGCGAGCGGCGGCTACGCGATGCCCTGAGGAGCAGCGCCATGCATCCCCCCGTCTTCCGCACGCGCATCACGGAACTGTTCGGCATCCGCCACCCCATCCTCGCGGGCGGGCTGATGTGGCTCTCGGACGCGAGCTACGTCGCCGCCGTGGTGCGGGCGGGGGGCATGGCCTTCCTCACGCCCCGCTCCTTCCCCGGGCCCGGCGCCTTCGCGCGGGAGCTGGTGCGCTGCCGCGAGCTGTGCGACGGCCTGCCCTTTGGCGTGAACCTCAACGTCTCACGGGTGGAGAACCACAACCTCCACCTCGACGAGTGGCTGGACCTCTCCCTCCGCGCCGGCGTCCGCCACTTCGAGACGGTGGGGCGCGCGCCAGGGGACCTGATCCACCGGATCCACGAGGCCGGCGGCTTGGCCATCCACAAATGCCCCCTGCTCCGCCACGCGCTGAACGCGGAACGCGCGGGAGCGGACGCCATCACCATCATCGGGCGGGAGGCGGGCGGCCATCCCGGCAATGCGGAACTCTCCTCCTTCGTCGTCGCGCCCATGGCCGCGCGAAGCCTGCGCGTCCCACTGGTGATCGGCGGCGGGATCGGGAGCGGGGACGGGGTCCTGGCCGCCCTGGCCGCTGGCGCGGAGGGCGTGCTGCTCGGCTCCCGCCTGCTGGCGGCCGAGGAGGTCTGGGCACACCCGGCCTACAAGGCCCGGATCGTCGCAGCCGAGCACGATTCCTCCGTCCTGACCTTCTCCGGCACCCATCCCATGGGTGCCTGGCGCGTGCTGGAAAACGAGGCCGCGCGGGAGGTGCTGCGGCGGGAGGCGGCGGGCGCCCGCAGCTACGAGGAGTTCGCCGACCTCGTGGGGGGCACGAAGTCACGCGACCACGCCTACCGGAACGGCGAGGTGGAGCGCGGGATGCTGTCCTGCGGCCCCGCCGCCGCCTTCACCGGGGCGGTGGAACCGATGGAGACGATCATCGACACGCTGATGGCGGAGGCCGTGGCGGCCGGCCGTCGTCTCAGCCGCCTCGGCGCGATGGACCCCGTGGACGCATGAGCCAGACGATCATCTTCGGCGCCGCCGCCATCCGCGGAGAGGCGCTGCGCGACGGCGCGGTCCGCGCGGCTTCGGGGCTGGCGGCGCTGGGCGTCGTGCCGGGCGACCGGATCGCCGTGATGATGCGGAACGAGCCCGCTTATCTCGAGGTCATCCTGGCCGCGGATCGGCTCGGCGCGGCGCTGGTGGCGATCAACTGGCATTTCCGCACGGACGAGGCCGCGCATGTGCTGACGGATAGCGGGGCCCGCGTGCTGATCGTGCATGCCGACCTCCTACCCTCGATCGCCGCCTCGGTGCCGGGTGATGTGACGGTGATCGTCGCGCCGACGCCGCCCGAGGTCCTGGAAGCCTACGGGATCGGCGCAGCTCCCGCCGTTCCGCCCGGTGTGCTGGACTGGCCGGGCTGGCGCGATGCGCACCCGCCCCGGACCGCACCGACACCGCCCTCCCTGGGCATGATGCTCTACACCTCCGGCACCACTGGACGGGCCAAGGGGGTGCGCCGGCTTCCCGGAACACCGGAGCAGCACGATTCCGCACGGCGCATCCGCAACCTCGTGGGGGGCGCGCGGCAGGGGATGCGAACCGCAGTGGTCGGCCCGCTCTACCATGCCGGCCCGGCCTCCAGCGCACGCGTGGCACTCGCCCAGGCCGAGCTGATCGTGGTCATGCCGCGTTTCGACGCCGAGGGTCTGCTCCGGGCGATCGAGGAGCACCGGCTGACCCACCTTGCCCTGGTGCCGATCATGCTGGTGCGGCTGCTGAAGCTGCCCGAGCCGGTGCGCGCCCGTTACGACGTCTCCTCGCTCGAAGGCGTCACCCATGGTGGCTCCGCCTGCGCGCCGAAGGTGAAGCGCGGCATGATCGAGTGGTGGGGTCCGATCCTCTCCGAAACCTACGGCTCCACGGAAGCCAGCCTCATCGCCGCCTCCCGCTCGGAGGAATGGCTGCGGTTCCCCGGCACGGTCGGGCGCGCCCTGCCCGGCACCTCCATCCGCATCCTCGACGAGGACGGCCGCGTTCTGCCGCCGGGCGAGGTCGGCGAGATCTACGTCGATTCCGGGCCGAACGCGCTTCCCTTCACCTACCACAACATGCCCGAGGAGCGCGCCCAGGTGGAGCGGGACGGGCATGTCACCAACGGCGATGTCGGCTACCTGAACGAGGAGGGCTTCCTCTTCATCACCGAACGCAAGCGGGACATGGTCATCTCCGGCGGCGTGAACATCTATCCCGCCGAGATCGAGGCCGCGCTCATCACCCATCCCGGCGTGCTGGACTGCGCCGTCTTCGGCGTGCCGGATGCCGAATACGGCGAGGCCCTGGTCGCGGCGGTACAGCCGCACAAAGGCGCCGCAGCCTCCGCACAGCAGCTGCGGGAGCACCTGAGGGAACATCTGGCCGGCTACAAGGTCCCGAGGCGCATCTGGCTGGTGGATGACATGCCGCGGGACAGCATGGGGAAGGTGTTCAAGCGTCGGCTTCGCGAGGCCTATGCCGGCGTGAACGCGTGAGCCAACCCGGGCCCGTCCGGCCGGCGCCCGGCACGCTGGCGACGGTGGCGCCGGGGCTGTTGCGGGCCTGCATGCCGCTGCCGGGACCGCCATCGCATGTGAACTGCTGGCTCATTGCGGATGGAGAGGGCTGGCTGCTGGTCGATACCGGCGCGGGCGACGCGGCCACCCGCGCGCTGTGGCGCGGGATCTTCGCGGACTCGCTCGGCGGCCGTCCCCTCACGCGCGTTCTGGTCACGCATTTCCACCCGGACCATGTGGGGCTGGCCGGGTGGATCTGCGCTGAATGGGGCGTGCCGCTCCTCATGCCGCGCAGCGAATGGCAGAGGACGCGCCTTCTGCTGACGGAGGACGAGGCGGCGCTGGCGGAGCTGTTCATCGACTTCCAGCGTCGCGCCGGCGCGGGCCCGCAGCATCTGGCCTGGCTGCGGCAGGAGGGCTTCGCCTATCGCAGAACCGTCGCCCCGCTGCCCCGCACCTACGAACCCCTCGCCGAGGGGGACCTCCTCCAGACACGCGGCCGCCAATGGCGGGTGCGGATCGGGGCCGGCCATTCGCCGGAAATGGCCTGCCTGCACGACGAGGCCGGAGGAATCCTGATCTCGACGGACCACATCCTGCCGCGGATCTCGCCGCATATCGGGCTTCAGCCCACCGAACCCGATGCGGACCCCCTCGGCACTTTCATCGCCGCCCTTGAGAGCTTCTCGCGCATGCCAGCCGGGACGCATGTGCTCCCGTCCCACGGGGAGCCTTTCCGCGACCTGCGCGGCCGTATCGCGACACTGCGGCAGCACCACGAGACCGCCCTGACACGGCTCGCGGGCAGCCTGGGTTCGGGTCTCACCGCATCGGAAGCCCTGCCGGTTCTTTTCGACAGGACCTTTGAAGGACGGCAGCTCGCCTTCGCCCTGTCGGAGGCTCTCGCCCACCTCTCTCACCTGCGCCGCCGTGGCCAGGTCCAGCGCCATGGAACAGCGGAAGGCATCTGGCGCTTCGAAACGACCCGCCCGGAGCCGCGCAGAGCCCGGTGGAACGACGGGACCTGACCCGATCAGCTGTGCAGGCCGGGTGCCTCCTGCCCGGTGCGCGCCACGTATTCCGTGTAGCCGCCGCCATATTGGTGGATTCCCTCGGGCGTGAGCTCGAGCACCCGGTTGGACAGCGCGGCCAGGAAGTGGCGGTCGTGCGACACAAAGAGCATGGTGCCCTCATATCCCGACAGGGCGCCGATCAGCATCTCCTTGGTCGCGATGTCCAGGTGGTTGGTCGGCTCGTCCAACACCAGGAGGTTCGGCGGATCGTAGAGCATGCGCGCCATGACCAGGCGCGCCTTTTCCCCGCCCGAGAGCACGCGGCACTTCTTGTCCACCTCGCCGCCGGAGAAGCCGAAGCAGCCGGCCAGCGCCCGGAGCGAGCCCTGCGCCGCCTGCGGAAAGGCGTCTTCCAGCGCCTGGAACACGGTGCGATCGCCGTCCAGCAGCTCCATGGCATGCTGGGCGAAGTAGCCCATCTTCACGCTGCCGCCGAGCGAAACCGTGCCCTCATCCGGCACGGTCGCGCCTGCCACCAGCTTCAGCAGCGTGGACTTCCCGGCGCCGTTGGTGCCCAGCACGCAGCAGCGTTCCTTGCGGCGCACCAGGAAGTCCAGGCCCTCGTAGATCACCTTGCTGCCGTAGCGCTTGTGCACGCCCTTCAGGTTCACCACGTCGTCGCCTGAGCGCGGCGCCTGACCGAACTCGAACACCACGGTCTGACGACGCTTCGGTGGCTCGACGCGGTCGATCTTCTCCAGCTTCTTCACCCGGCTCTGCACCTGCGCGGCGTGGGATGCACGCGCCTTGAAGCGCTCGATGAACTTGATCTCCTTCGCGAGCATGGCCTGCTGGCGCTCGAACTGCGCCTGCTGCTGCCGCTCGTTCATGGCGCGCTGCTGCTCGTAGAATTCGTAGTTGCCGGAATAGGAGTTCAGGGTCCCGCCGTCGATCTCCACCACCTTGTTGATGATCCGATTCATGAACTCGCGGTCGTGCGAGGTCATCAGCAGCGCGCCGTCATAGCCCTTCAGGAATTGTTCCAGCCAGATCAGGCTCTCCAGGTCCAGGTGGTTGCTGGGCTCGTCCAGCAGCATCACGTCGGGGCGCATCAGCAGGATGCGCGCCAGCGCCACGCGCATCTTCCAGCCGCCGGACAGCTTTCCGACGTCGCCCTCCATCATCTCCTGGCTGAAGCCGAGGCCTGCCAGCACCTCCCGTGCACGGCCTTCCAGGGCGTAGCCGCCCAACTCCTCGAACCGCCCCTGCACCTCGCCGAAGCGCTCGATGATGCCGTCGAGCTCATCGGCCCGCTCCGGATCCGCCATGGCGGCTTCCAGCGAAGCCAGCTCGGCCGCCACGGTGCTGACGTCGCCGGCGCCGTCCATCACCTCCGCCACGGGGCTGCGGCCGGACATCTCCCCCACGTCCTGGCTGAAGAAGCCGATGCTGACGCCGCGGTCCACCAGCACCTGGCCCTCATCCGGCAGCTCCCGCCCGGTGATCATGCGGAACAGGGTGGTCTTGCCGGCGCCATTGGGGCCGACCAGCCCTGTCTTCTCGCCGCGCTGCAGGGTCGCCGAGGCATCGATGAAGAGAAGCTGCTGGCCGCTCTGCTTGCTGATCGAATCGAGACGGATCATGGGTACTCTTTGCCTGGGATCGGCTCGGCGCGCCGGCAGCGGGAGGAGCCGCCCGAGAACACATCCGATGACCGACCGTCAACCGCCACGGGCATGCCGGGAATGCGGGAGCTTCCCCGCACGGACCAGCCCTTCGTGCCGCGGCGGCCGGGGCCTTACCCCCTGCTCGCCCCTGCCCTCATGCCTCCCGGAACCGGGCCGGATCCTCGATGCCCAGCTCGGCACCCCTGGCATCGAAGGCCTCGGCATAGACCTGCGCCAGCCTGCCCTTCGCGCCGCCCCCATCCGCCTCTCCGGTCAGCTCCGGAGGGGGCAGAAGCTCAGCCTCCATGGCGAGCGCCATCAGGTGGGACGCCTGCGCCGCCAGCCCCGCGGAATGCATCATCTCCACCGCAAGCTTCGCCTCCGAGATGGCGAGCTCGCGCTCAAGCGCCGCCGCCCTCGTCTCCATGGCATCGGCTCGCCTGGCCTGCTCCGCGGCGACCGTGCCCAGCCTCTCCATCCTCGCGGACAGGTCGAGCACCGCGTCGTCCAGGCGGTCCAGTGGAAGGAACGCAAGGCTGCTGGCGGCGGGTCGGTGCTCAGTCATGGGATCTCCCTGGGCCAGAAGGGCGCCAGCCATAGTGCGGCCCGGCCTGGCAGGAAAGACCGGGTGGCCCGCAGCCGGTTCGGCCCTGCTTCCGGCTCCGGGGGCCGGCGCGCTCTCAACGGGGCCCGCTTCCTCGTCCGGCAATCCGCGGCGGACCTCCCGCCCTGAGGCGCAGGCGGCCGTTCAGGGCGGCGGCGCCGTGGCACCGCAAACCGGCGCCCTCAGCCCAGTACCGCCAACCCGTCGGCCGCGAGCACCCCTTGCCCCTCCGGCAGAACGAAAAGCGGATTGATCTCCGCCTCCAGCAGTCGCTCGCCGGCAGCACCCGCCATGGCGGCGAAGGCGAGGATGGCATCGACCAGGGCCGGCACATCCGCGGGCGGCCCGCCGCGGTAGCCCCTGAGCAGCGCGCCCGTCCGCAGCTCCGCCACCAGCCCCTCCGCATCGGGCCGCGTGATGGGCAGCAGGCGCAGCGCCGTGTCCTGCAGCAGCTCCGCTGTCACCCCGCCCATTCCCAGCAGCAGCACCGGGCCGAGCTGGGCGTCTCGGTGGAAGCCCAGGATCATCTCCACTCCGCCACGCACCATCTCCTGAACCAGGAAGCCCTCGGGCGGCGGAGCGCCAGCGGCCCTCAGGCGCTCCAGCATCACGGTGGCAGCCGCCGGCAGCGCCTCGGCGGAAAGCCCGACCGCCACCCCGCCGAGATCGCTCTTATGAAGAAGCGCGCGCGACAGCACCTTCAGCACCACGCGCTCGCCCAGCCCCCGAGCCGCGGCCTCGGTCCCGGCGGCATCCTGCACCACCACCTCCCGCGCGGCCGGCAGGCCGAAGCGGGCGAAGAGCGCCTTGCTCTCGGCCTCGTTCAGCGGCCCCGGCGGCAGGGCGGCGATATTCGGATCGACGAGCGCGGTCTCCGGCACCGCGGCGGCGGGCGCCGGGCGGGGCTGCAGGGCCGCCAGGGCCGCGGCGCAGCTCTCCGGCGCCGTGAATGCGGGGATACCCTGGCCGTTCAGGAGCCTCGTCACCTCCGGCGCATGCGGGCTGACATAGCAAAGGATGGGCTTCTCGCTGCGTGCCTGGCACTCGACCACCGCATCGGCCACCAGGCTTGGCTGCGCCAGGGAGGAGGAACCGACGATCACCACCGTCGCGTCATAGGAAGGGCTCTCCTGCAAGGCGTCCAGGGTGCCGCGAAGGATGTCGGAGCGCAGCCCCGCCAGGGTCACGTCCACCGGGTTGCGAGCGGCCGAGGCCGGCTCCCCGGTGAGCGTGCCGATCCGCTGCGCCGTCGCGTCATCCGGCACCGGCACGGCGAAGCCGGCAAGGCCGAGGCTATCCGCGACCAGCGTGCCCGCCCCGCCGGTGGAGGTGAGGATCGCCACGCGCCTCCCCACGGCCCGGCGCCCCGTGGCCAGTGCCGCCGGAATATCCAGCAGGTCCGCGAAGGTCTCGGCGCGGATCACGCCGCATTGCCGGAACAGCGCGTCATAGACGCGGTCCGACCCGGCCATCGCACCGGTATGGGAGCTGGCGGAACGGGCCCCGGATTCCGACCGGCCCACCTTGAAGATGACGATCGGCTTCCCGATCGCCGCTGCGCGCAACGCCACTTGCCGGAAGACCTCGGGCCGCCGCAGGCCCTCCATGTAGACGGCGATGACGCGCGTCGCCTCATCGTCGAGCAGGTGCTCGATCAGATCCGTGCTGTCCAGGTCGGCCTCGTTGCCGGTGGAGGCCAGCTTGGCAAAGCCGATGCCGCGATCCGTCGCGCGCGAGAGGAGAGAGCCGAGGATGCCCCCGCTCTGCGACACGACGGAGATGGAGCCCGCCCGCAGGTTGCCCATTTCCAGCGCGCCGGTGGCGGAGAGGGTGATGCGGTCCGTCAGGTTCACCAGCCCGATGGTGTTGGGCCCGAGCAGCCGCATGGAACCCGCAGCCGTCTTCAGCGCCTGCTGCCGCCGCGCGCCCTCGGCATCCGCCTCGCCATAGCCGCTGGCCAGCACGATGGCCGCCGCCGTGCCCCGCGCAGCCAGATCCCGCACCGCCGCCTCGGCGCGGTCCGGCCCCAGCAGCACGATGGCCGCGTCCGGCGCCCGAGGGAGGGAGGCGATATCGGGGTAGCAGGTCAGCCCGCCGATCTCGCTGACGCGCGGGTTGACCGGGTAGATCTCCCCGGTGAAGCCGTGCTTGCGCAGATAGCCCACCGGCCGGCCCGTCATCTTGGTGGCATCGGCGGAAGCGCCGACCACCGCGACGCTGCGGGGGGAGAGAAGACGCGCGATGGCGTTCAAGACGAGGCCTCCTTCCGCTTGGCGCTGCGCGCCATGAAGGCCCTCACGGAATCCAGGTGGTCCTGGGAGGCGTAGCAGATGCCCTGGGCTTGGCTGCCCATGGCGAAGACCTGCTCCGCCGTCAGCTCGAAGCTCTGGTCCAGGATGGTCTTGCTCAGCGCCACCGCGCCCGGCGCGGATCGCGAGAGCTCGCCCGCCCAGCCCTGGGCCTCCGCCAGCAGGCTCTCGGCCGGGACGACGCGGTCGATCATGCCGATCCGCAGTGCCTCGTCCGGCTGCACCGTGCGCCCGGTGAAGATCAGCTCCTTCGCGCGGGAGAGGCCGACGCGGCGCGGCAGGAAGTACATGCCGCCGCCGTCCGGGATGAGCCCGCGCAGCACGTAGGTCATCGCGAGCGCCGCCGTATCCGCCGCAATGACGAAGTCGCAGCAGAGGGCCAGGTCGCAACCGAGGCCGGTGGCCGCGCCGTTCACCGCGGCGATGGTCGGCTTGGGCAGGGTGTGCAGGGCGGAGATCATGTGATGCGTGCGGTGCTGGCGCCGCCAGCCATTGATGCCCACTGCGCCATGCGGCGCGCTCAGCCGCTGCTGCATGGCGCTGATATCGCCGCCCGAGCAGAATCCCTTGCCCGCGCCGGTGATGACGAGGGCGCGGATGCCCTCCTCCTTCGCGACATGGTCGAGGGCATCCAGCATTTCATAACGCATGGCGTCGTCGATGGCGTTCCGCACCTGCGGGCGGTTCAGCGTCATGGTCGCCACGGGGCCGTCGGTGGTCAGGGTGATGGCGTCGTAGGTCTTCACAGGGGCCTCAGGCGGCTTGCGGTTGGGGGAGCAGCGGGTATGGCAGCGGCCGGCCGGCGCTGAACGCGCGCAGCGCCGCCGTCGCGCCTTCGAAGTAGCGGCGGTAGTTCTCGGCGGTGACGTAGCCGAGATGCGGCGTCAGGATGGTGCGCGGCGCCGCGAGCAGCGGATGGGCCGGTGGCAGCGGTTCGGTGTCGTGGACATCGAGCGCGGCACCGCCGAGATGGCCGGATTCCAGCGCGGCGATCAGCGCGGCCTGGTCCACCAGCCCCGCCCGGGCCGTGTTCACCAGCAGCGCGCCAGGCTTCATCGCCGCCAGCTCCCCCGCCCCCACCGTGTTGCGGGACCGGTCACTCAGCACGAGGTGCAGCGTGACGATATCGGCGGAGCGGAACAGCCTGTCCTTCCCGACGAGGCGGGCGCCTGCCGCGGCCGCCGCCTCCTCCGTCAGGTTGGCACTCCAGGCGATCACCTCCATGCCGAAGGCGCGGCCCAGGGCCGCCACCTGCCGGCCGAGCTTGCCAAGGCCCACCACGCCGAGCGTTGCGCCATGCAGGCTCCGCCCCGGCCCGGTCTGCCATGCTCCTGCCCGCAGGGCCGCATCCTCGAAGGGCACACGCCGCGCGAGGGAGAGGATCAGCGCCCAGGTCATCTCCACCGTGGGCGTCTCCAGGGAATGCGTGCCGCAGGCGGCGATGCCTCGCTCGGCGCAGGCCTCCAGGTCCAGCGTCCTGTTCTTCGCCCCCGTCGTCACGACCAGCCGCAGATCCGGCAGGCGTGCGATGAGCGAGGCGGGGAAAGGCGTGCGCTCCCGGATCAGCACCACGGCGTCGAAACCCGCCAGGCGTTGCGCCAGCCCTGCCTCGTCGGCCACATGGTCGGTGAAGAAGGTGACGGGCAGGCCGGACCAGTCGGCCGCGCCGGCGGCGGCGCCGCCGAAGTCGTCCAGCACCGCGACGCGGCGCAGCATCGCGGCTACTCCACCCTGATCTGCGCGCGGCGGACCACCTCGGCCCAGCGCCCGCGATCCTCCGAAAGGAACCGCCCGTAGGCGGCCGGCGTCTCACTCGCCTCCACCTCCACGCCCTCGTCCAGCAGGCGGCGGCTCGTCTCAGGGTCAGCCAGGGTGGCGTTCAGCGCCGCATGCAGCCGCGCGACCCGTTCGGCCGGCATGTCCTTCGGCCCGACGATGCCGTACCAGGTGGAGGAGAGGATCTGCGGAAAGCCCTGCTCCCCCGTCGTGGGAAGGTTCGGCATCACCGGTGAACGCTTCGCCGCCGCGATCGCGATCGCCCGCAGCGCGCCGGATTCGATATGCGGCTTCAGCGGCGCGAGCGCATTGGTGATCATGCTCAGCCGCCCGGCGAGCACGTCGGTCAGTGCCGGGCCCGTGCCGCGATAAGGCACGTGCTCCATCTCGATGCCGAGGGTCAGTGCAATCATGGCCGGCAGCACGTGGCCCGTCGTCCCGACGCCCGGGGAGCCGTAGGTGAGCGGCGGCCTCGCCCGCCGCGCCACGTCCTGCAATTCCGCCAGCGTGTGCGCGGGGACGGAGGGATTGATGGAGATGACATTGGGCGCCTGCCCGATGAAGCCGACGGGGGTGAAATCCGCCAGCACGTCATAGGGCACGCGCGGCTGAACCAGGCTGCTGATGAGGAAGCTTCCGCTGCCGGCGAGCAGCAGGTCGTATCCTTCCGGCCTGGACTTCGCGACCAGGTCGTTGCCGATCAGCCCACCCGCGCCGCCACGGTTCTCGACCACGAAGGTTTGCCCCAGGCGCTGTCCCATCCCCTCCGCCACGAGCCGACCCACCACGTCGTTGCTGCCGCCCGTGGCGAAGGGAATGATCAGGCGGATCGGGCGATTGGGGTAACGCTCCTGCGCCCGGGCTGGGCCGATGAGGGCCGGCAGGGCCAGAGCAGGCAGAGTCAGGGCGGGGAGCATCAGGGTCGCGCGGCGGCGCATGGGCGTTTCCTCCTGGTCCGGGATGGCCCCGGATCCTCCTCGCCGGCTGGTGCACCGGCGGCCCCGGATGTCCCAGGGGAGGGGAAGGATGGGTCGGCGCCGGCGCTGCGGCCAGGGAAGAATACTTGCCCTGCCCCAACCCAGGGTTATGCTGCCTCATGGCCGACGACCTGCCTCCCCTCGCCTCCCTGCGCGCCTTCGTGCTGGTGGCCGAGACGGGCAGCCTGAGCGCCGCGGCGGCCCGGCTGAACGTGACCCAGCCCGCCATCAGCAAGCGCCTGCGCGAGTTGGAGGCGCGGCTGGCGGAGCCGCTGCTGCGCCGGAGCGCCAACCACGTCCGCCCCACCGAGGCCGGCGCCGCCTATGCCGAGGCCCTCTCCGAGGCCTTCGCACGCATCCGCGCGGCCACGGCGGCTCTGCCCGGCCAAGCGCGCCCGGTTCGCGTCCTGGCCTATACCACCTGGGCACTGCGCTGGCTGATTCCCCGCATACCGCGCTTCCGCGCCGAGAATCCGGGGTTGGAAGTGGAGGTCTCCACCTCCACGGACGCCTGGGCCATCGCGAACGCGCCGGCCGATGTCGCCGTCCGGACCGCTCAGGCGGACCACCCCCCGGCCCCCGGCGCAATCCGGCTACAGGCCGTTCTGCTCGCTCCCTTCGCCGCCCCCGCCCTCGCGCGGGCGCAGCCCCTTTCCGCCATGCGCCTCCTGGCCAGCCGGATACGGCCGAATGACTGGGCCCAATGGCATGCCGCCCATGGGCTGGAGCCCGGCGCGCCGCCGCTGGTCTTCGAGAGCACCACCCTCGCCATACAGGCAGCGATGGAGGGCATGGGAGCCGTCATCTGCTCCCCCGCTTTCGTCGAGCGCGAGCTGCGCCGCCGCGCGCTGCGCCGCCTGGCACCGGACGCCATCCCGGCCGGGGACCATTACTGGCTCATCCGCCCCGGCGGCACGGCCCGGCCGGCGGCGCAGGCGTTCATCGAGTGGCTCCTGCGGGAGGTCGCGTCGGGGGAGGCCCCGGCGCACCCCACCTCCCCGCGCTAGTTGGTCACCAGCGCGCAGCCACCCTCCGTCAGCGGCCGGAAAGCCTGCTCGGCCGGCGTCGTGCCGACGAGCTTGAGGAGGTCCCACGGGCCGGTGCTCTCCGCGGGCTTCTTCGCCTCCCACAGATACATCGGATGGATCTTGCGCCCGTCGGCGCGGACGCTTCCCCGGCCGAAGCAGTCATCCTCCGTGGGCATGCGCTTCATGGCCGCGACCACCTCCCGCCCATCCGCCTTCGCCCTGGCGACGCCGAGCTCCGCCACCGCCTTCAGGTAATGCAGTGTCGCGGAATAGGCGGCCGCGTGGTCCATGTTCGGCATGTTGCCGTTGGTGAGGCGCGGCTTCAGGCGCTCCGTGAACGCGCGGGTGCGGTCGTTCAGGTCCCAGTAGAAGCTCTCGCTAATCGTGAGGCCCTGGGCCGTTTCCAGGCCGAGCGCCTTGATGTCCTGGATGAAGGCCACGAGCGCCGCCGGGCGGATGCCGGCGCGCGCCAGCCCGAACTCCGCCGCCTGCTTCACGCAGTTCAGCGTGTCCGCCCCGGCATTGGCGAAGGCCACCACATTGGCGCGCCGGGCGCGAGCCTGGACGAGGTAGGAGGAGAAGTCGGTCGTGCCGGGGAAGGGATGAACCGCCGCGCCCACGACCTGCCCGCCGCCCGCCTCCACGATCCGCGTGGCGTCGGCCTGCATCGATTTGCCGAAGGCGTAGTCCGCGGTGACGAAGAACCACCGGTTCCCGCCGGAGGTCAGGAGGGAGCGCGCAGTGGAGTTGGCGTTCGACCAGGTATCATAGGGCCAGTGGATCGTGTTGGCGTTGCACGACCGGCCCGTGAGGTCCGAGGAGGCGGCGCCGGTGTTCAGGTGCACCTTGTTCCGCTCCGTCACGAGACCGCCCGCTGCGAGCGCGATCGCGGAGCTGCCGACGTCCAGGATCATGTCCACGTCGCCGCGGTCGAACCATTCCCGCATGATGCCGACGCCGACATCCGGGCGGTGCTGGTGGTCGGACAGCAGCACCTCCACATTGATCCCCTTCTCGGCCGCTCCGAAATCGGCGATCGCCTGGCGCGCGCAGATCGCGCCTGTCTCCCCGGTGATGTCCTTGTACGGCCCGGAGAGATCCGTCAGGAATCCGATGCGGATGGTCGGGGCCTGCTGGGCACGCGCCCGTGTCGCGCCGCCTCCCGCGAGCAGCACCGCCCCTGCCCCAAGGGCGAGCCGCCTGCCGATCTCCGGCTGTCTCGTCGTCATCTCTCTGTCTCCTCCACGCATGGTTCTTGTTGTCGGGACCGTAGCAAGAAGATGCCGGGAGGAGCGGAGGCGATGATCCCCACCCTTCACGGCGCATGGTGCCCTGGGCGGTCCAGCCGGGGCACCATGCGTCATCATGGGGTCAGCGGCAGGTGTATCCGCCGTCCACGGGCAGGGCGACGCCCGTCACGTATGTGGCTTCGTCGGAGGCAAGCCAGAGCGCGGCCAGGGCCACGTCCTCGGCATGGCCGAAGCGGCCGAGCGGGATGGCGGTCAGGTATTTCTGGCCGTTCGCGGCCAGTTCCGCCGGATCGCCGCTGCGGCCGATGAAGCCGTTCATCATCGGCGTCTCGGTCAGGCCGGGGCAGAGCACGTTCACCCGGATCCGGTCCGGTGCGAGGTTCAGGGCGAGCGACTTCCCCAGGCCCACCACCGCGAACTTCGCCGTGGAGTAGACCGGGCTCATCATCGATCCCACAAGTCCCGAAACGGATGAGGTGAAGATGAGGGATCCCCCGCCGCGCCGCCGCATGTGCTTCGCCACCTCGCCCGCCGCCAGCACGGCGGAGGTGACGTTGAGCGTCATCGCCAGCTCGTACTGCTTCAGGTCCAGGTTCTCGACCGAGGCAGGGCCGGGAATGCCGGCATGCGCCCAGAGGATGTCGATGCCTCCAAGCGCCTCCGCGGCCCGGTTGATGCTGCCGCGGGCACCCTCCTCGGTGGAGAGGTCGGCTTGCACCGGCACCACCTCGCCGTTCGGCCCGAGTTCACGCACGAGAACAGCGAGGGCGTCCGCGTTGATGTCCACCGCGGCGACGCGCGCGCCCTCGCGCACGAAGCACTCCACCCCCGCCCGCCCCATTCCCGAGGCGGCCGCCGTGATGACCGCCAGCTTGCCGTTCAGCCGCATGGCCGTTTCCCTTCCCTCGACCGGTCGCGCCGTACCCGGCCTCGGCACCCGGGATGTCGCCCGGCGCGGCAGGGGTCACCTGCCGAAGAGGTGGGTGGCCTCCGCCGCCAAATTCTCACTCTTGAATTCAGGTTACCGATATAGGAATTTCGGTCAATAACTATCCACCGCTGTCCGCCCGCGCGGTCCCATGGCGCAGCGCGTGGCACAGCTTGAATTTGGGTCACCCGGCGGCAGTGTTGGTCCAACCTCCCCGGGGCAAACGAGGCGCGCAGCACCATGTATGTGAGACAGGCCGCGAACGCGCTGGAGATCCTGGAATACTTCGCGCGCCGCCTTCGCCCCGCGACGCCGGCGGAAATCGCGGACGATCTGGGCTGGCCGAGGTCGAGCACCTTCAACCTTGTGGGTACGCTCGCCACGAAGGGGTATCTCTACGAACGGGCGGGGCGCAGCGGCTACTATCCCAGCCCTCGCTGGCTCTCGCTGGCCGAGGTGGTGGCGGGCGCGGATCCCCTTCCGCCGGAGCTGCAGCGGCTGGTGCATGTCGTCGCCCGGGAAAGCGGCGAGACGACGCTGATCGCGACCGCCGCGGGCACCGACGCCATTTTCCTCTGCGTCGAACAGTCTCGGCAGCCCGTGCGTTACTTCGCCCAGGCCGGGGATCGAGTGCCCCTTCACGCCAGCTCGGCCGGGCGGGCTCTCATGGCGCAGGCCACGCCTGCGGAGCGCCAGAAGCTCTATCGGCGGATTGAATTCGAGGTGTATTCGGCGACCACCCCCACCACACCCGCTGCCGTGGAGGCGGCCATCGCCGAGGCGGCGGAGCGCGGCTTCCACCAGAGCCACGCCGAGTACACCCCGGACCTGGCGGGCGTCGCACTTCCCATCCCCGGCCAGCCAAGGCGGCTATCGATCCTCGTGGTCGGGCCGGTCTCCCGCTGCCTCGATCGCCGCCCCGAGACGGCGGCCCTGTTGCGAAGGCATCTGGCGGCGCTGCCAAGAGAGGGCGGAGATGCCGGGGCCGTGCAAGGGGTTGAAGCTTAGCTGATCGATGCCTTTGGGAGCGGCGCAGCCGAACTCATCCATGCCGCAGGCCGGATCTCCCCATGGGGGCTGGTCAGGGGGAAGGCGCGGCGCGGGTCCTCGGCGATCGCGGGGTCATCAGCGTCGATGCATTCGGCATGGCCGATCCGGATCGTCGGAACGCCGCCGTTGCCGCTGCGAGGCAAGAGCAAGATGACAGCGGCACGGTCGCTGAAGGACCGCGATGCCGGCCCTGTGGATTGCTCGCCCAAACTGTTGAAATGGCGGAGGGGATGGGATTCGAACCCACGATAGGACTTGACATCCTATAACGGTTTAGCAAACCGCCGCCTTCGGCCACTCGGCCACCCCTCCGCAGGAGTGGAAAGTCTCACGGCGTTTGAGAGGCCGCTTCTAGCGGCCCCTCGCCCCCGCGTCAAACCACCCCTTCCCGATTCAGGAGAGCGGCACCTCGAAGCCCCGCTTCACCGCCGGGCGCGCCATCATCCGCGCATACCAGGCCGCCACGTTAGGCAGGTCGTCGAAGGGCACGAGGTGCCGCTCATGGCGCCATGCCCAGCCGAGAATGGCGAAGTCGGCGACGCTCGGTTCTCCCTCGGTCGCCACGAAGTCCCGCCCGGCCAGCCGCTTCTCCAGCACGCCGTAGAGCCGCTTCGTCTCCTTCCCGTAGCGCGCCACCCCATAATCCCGGGCCGGCCCCTCCGGCTGCATGAGGAAGTGGTGCACCTGCCCCGGCATGGGGCCGAAGCCGCCCATCTGCCACATCAGCCATTCCAGCACGGGCACGCGCGCCCGCAGGTCCCGCGGCAGGAACTTGCCCGTCTTCTCCCCGAGATAGAGAAGGATAGCCCCCGATTCGAAGACGCTGATGGGCTGCCCGCCCGGCCCTTCGTCATCGACGATCGCCGGGATCCGGTTGTTCGGGCTGATGGCCAGGAACTCCGGCCGGAACTGCTCATCCGCTCCGATATTCACGGTCTTCACCGTATAGGGCAGGCCCATCTCCTCCAGGGCCACGCTGATCTTGCGTCCGTTGGGGGTATTCCAGCTGTGCAGGGTGATCATCGGGTTCTCCTCGGCCCGGAGCATCGCCCCGGCCGGAGCCGAGGAAAAGCCACCCCACGGCCAAGCCCTGGAACCCCCTGCCCCGCATCCCGATATCGCCGCAGCCATGCCGGATACCCACCAGCCCGACCTCGCGCGCCACTTTCCCCCCGAAGCCCCGCTTGGCAGCCTGGCTCTCCTGCGCGCCGTCATCCGCAACCCGCTGGAGGCCCTCCCGCGGGAGGCCTTCGAACAGCCGGTCACCCGCCGCACCGTGCTCGGGCGCGAACGCCTCTTCGTGACCGCGCCGGAACTCATCGGGCAGGTGCTGCTGACCGAGGCGGAGTCCTTCGCGAAGTCCGAGGCGATGCGCAGGGCCCTGGCGCCCGCCCTGGGCGATGCCATCCTCACCGCCGACGGAGAACGCTGGCGGTGGCAGCGCCGTGCCGTGGCCCCCATCTTCCGGCCGGACCGGGTGAAGTCCCTCCTCGGCCCCATGCTGGATGCCGCGGCCCGCACGCGGGACCGCTGGCTGGCCCTGCCCAGCGGCACCACCCTCGAGCTCGGCCACGAGATGATGCGGACGACCTTCGACATCATCGTGGACACCATGCTCTCCGGCCACGCCGCCATCGATGTCGCGCGCGTCGAGAAGGGCATCACGGACTATCTGGAGAGCACGGGCTGGTCGATCGCGCTCGCCATGGTGAATGCGCCCGCATGGACGCCCTATCCCGGCCAGCGCCGCGCCGCGCGCGCCCGTGACTACCTGCGGGACGAGCTGCTCCGCCTCGTCTCCGAACGCCGCCGCCTCGGCTCCGAGCGGGAGGACCTCATCGCCCTGCTGCTCGCCGCGCGTGACCCCGAGACCGGACAGGCGATGGAGGACCGCGACATCGCGGACAACCTTCTCACCTTCATCACGGCCGGCCATGAGACGACCGCCCTCGCCCTCACCTGGGCCTTCTACCTCCTCGCCCGACACGAGGAGGAGGAGGAAAGGCTGGTCTCCGAGATCACCGCCGTCACGGGGGGCGCCCCCCTCCGGCCGGAGGACCTGGCCGCCCTCCCCCGCACCCGCCAGGCGGTGCAGGAGGTGATGCGCCTCTACCCTCCGGCTCCGATCGTCGCGCGCGCCGCCACCCGCCCCGTCGAGATCGGCGGGCAGCGCGCCGCCCCGGGCACCACCGTCATCATCCCGGTCTACGCCACCCACCGCCTGCCGGAGCACTGGCCCGACCCGCACCGCTTCGACCCCGCCCGCTTCGCGCCGGACGCCGCGCGCGGGCGCCACCGCTACGCCTGGCTGCCCTTCGGCGCCGGGCCGCGCATCTGCATCGGCATGGGTTTCGCGCAGGAGGAGGCCACCGCCATCCTCGCCAGCCTCCTTCCCGCCCTGCGGTTGCGGCCGGAGCCGGGCTTCGACCCCGGCCTGCAGATGCGCATCACCCTCCGCCCGACGCGCGGCATGCCCATGCGGGTGACGCGACGCTGAACCCGGGCTGGCCCCCTCCCGTATTCCGGGGCAGGCTCAGCCACTAAAGAGAAGGATTCGACCCAGCGATGTCCGGCTTCGGCCCCAATCCCGGCCCCGTCCCCGGCATGAGCGACGCCGCCGCGATGATGCATTACGACGCCAACAAGCGCTCGGTGGTCGTCGCCTATATCCTCTGGTTCTTCCTCGGCTGGTTCGCGGCCCACCGCTTCTATGCCGGGCGGATCGGCAGCGGGCTGTTCATGCTCGCGGTCAGCCTCATCTCCTGGGCGCTCACGGCCATTGCCATCGGCTATCTCGGCCTCGGCTTCATCGGGCTCTGGCTGCTGGTGGATGCCTTCCTCATCCCCGGCATGATCCGCGCCTATAACCGGGACATCATCACCTCCCTCGGCCGCTGAACCCGGGGAATTCTTCCCCCCGGTGAAACATGCCCCCCTCTCGCGCGTCTAGCTGGGCGCGGAGGGGTTCATGGCGGAAGACGGCGTCCTTGACAGCCTCATCATCGGCGCCGGCCCGGCCGGGCTGACGGCGGCCCTCTATCTCGCCCGATTCAACCGCCAGATCGCCCTGGTGGATGGCGGGGCGAGCCGGGCCGCCTGGATTCCCACCACCCATAACTTCCCCCTCTTCGCCGAGGGCATCGGCGGGCCGGAAATCCTGGCGCGGCAAAGGGACAACCTCGCCCAGTACGGCGTCTCGCCCGTGCGGGCCATCGTCTCGGGCCTGCAGCGGCAGCCCGGCCATTTCGTGGCCATCCTGGAAGGCGACAGCCCCATCCGGCAGGTCCGCGCCCGCCGTGTCCTCCTCGCGACCGGCAGCGTCGATATCGAGCCGAACCTGCCGAACCTGCCCGATGCCGTGCAGCGCGGCCTCATCCGCTACTGCCCCATCTGCGACGGCTATGAGGCGCGCGGGCAGAAGGTCGGGGTCTTCGGCCATGGCGCCCGCGGGCTGGGAGAGGCGATCTTCGTGGCCCGCAGCTACACCCGCGACGTCTCGCTGCTGACCCTGGGCGAGGCCCTTTCGCCGGAGGATGAGGCGCGCGCGGGGGAGCATGGCGTGAGGGTCATCACCGCGCCCATCGAGGCTCTGGAGGTCGAGGGGGAGCGCATCAGCGCCATCCGCGCGGGCGGGCAGGAACACCGCTTCGACACGCTCTACTCCGCCCTCGGCCTGAAGACCCGCTCCGACCTCGCCCTCAGCCTCGGCGCGGAGCATGACGAGAGCGGTGCCCTGATCGTCAACGACCACTGCCGGACCACCGTGCCCGGCCTCTACGCGGCCGGCGACGTCGTGCGCGGCCTCAACCAGATCGTGGTGGCGATGGGCCATGCCGCCACCGCCGCCACCGACATCCACAACCACTGCGAATTGCCGACCGAGGACGAGCCGAGCGGCAACCCGCAGGGCTGAGGGGCCTCAGCCCCCCAGCTTCGCCTTCAGCACCTCATTCACCAGGGCCGGGTTCCCCTGCCCCTTCATCGCCTTCATCACCTGGCCGACGAACCAGCCGAACAGCGTCGGCTTCTCCCGGTACTGGGCGATCTTGTCGGGGTTCGCCGCCAGGATGGCATCCACCGCCGCCTCGATGGCGCCGGTATCCGTCACCTGCCGCAGCCCCCGCTCCTCCACGATGGTGCCGGGCGGCTTGCCCGTCTCGCCCATCGCCTCCAGCACCTCCTTGGCCATCTTGCCCGAGAGGGTCTTGTCCGCGATCAGGTCCAGCAGCGCGCCGAGATGCTGCGCGGTCACCGGGCTGTCCTCGATCCCCTTCCCCATGCGGTTCAGCATGGCGAAGAAGTCGCCCATCACCCAGTTCGCGGCCACCTTCGGGTCGCGGCCGGCCGCCACCTCCTCGTAGAAGGCCGCCGTCTCCTTCTCGGCCACGAGCACCGAGGCGTCATAGGCCGAAAGGCCGAACTCGTTCACGTAGCGCGTGCGCCGCGCATCCGGCAGCTCCGGCAGGCCCGCCTTCAGCTCCTCGATCCAGGAGGGATCGACCACCAGCGGCGGCAGGTCCGGATCGGGGAAGTAGCGGTAGTCATGCGCATCCTCCTTGGAGCGCATGGAGCGGGTGACGCCGCGCGTCGTGTCGAACAGGCGCGTTTCCTGGTCGACCGTGCCGCCCGATTCCCACACCTCGATCTGCCGCCGCGCCTCGGCCTCCACCGCCTGCATGACGAAGCGGATGGAGTTGACGTTCTTCACCTCGCAGCGCGTGCGGAAGCCCTCGCCCGCCTTGCGGACCGAGACGTTCACATCGGCACGCAGCGAGCCCTGCTCCATGTTCCCGTCGCAGGTGCCGAGATAGCGCAGGATCTGGCGCAGCTTCGTGAGATAGGCCCCGGCTTCCTCGGGCGAGCGCATGTCAGGCTCCGAGACGATCTCCATCAGCGCCACGCCCGACCGGTTCAGGTCGATATAGGACTTGCTGGGATGCTGGTCGTGCAGCGACTTGCCCGCATCCTGCTCCAGATGCAGCCGCGTGATGCCGATCTCCCGCGTGCTGCCATCTGCCAGCTCGATGGTGATCTGGCCCGTGCCGACGATCGGGAACTGGTACTGGCTGATCTGATAGCCCTGCGGCAGGTCCGCGTAGAAGTAGTTCTTCCGGTCGAAGCGCGACCAGGGGTTCACCTGGGCATTCAGCCCCAGCCCTGTGCGCACGGCCTGGGCCACGCATTCCCGGTTGATCACCGGCAGCATGCCGGGGAATCCCGCATCCACGAAGCTCACCTGGCTGTTCGGCTCCGCGCCGAACTCCGTCGCCGCGCCGCTGAACAGCTTGGCGTTGCTGGTCACCTGGGCATGCACCTCAAGCCCGATCACCAACTCCCACGGGCCGGTCTCGCCCTCGATCGTATAGCTCATGCGAAGGCCCTCACCTGCGGCAGCTTCGTCAACCCAGCGGCGCGCTCGATCACCGAGCTGACCGCGAACACCGTCTCCTCGTCGAAGGCCTTGCCCAGCACCTGCAGGCCCAGCGGCAGGCTCTGCCGGTCATAGCCCGCGGGAACGGTCATGCCCGGGATGCCGGCCAGATTGGCGGTCACGGTGAACACGTCGTTCAGGTACATCGCCACTGGGTCGTCCTGCTTCTCCCCGGCCGCGAAGGCGGCGGAGGGGGTCGCGGGCGTCACGATGGCATCAACCTTCGCGAAGGCCTGGTCGAAGTCGCGCTTGATCAGCGCCCGCACCTGCTGCGCCTTCACGTAATAGGCGTCGTAATAGCCGGCGCTCAGCACATAGGTGCCGATCATGATGCGCCGCTTCACCTCGTCGCCGAAGCCGGCGGCGCGGGTGCGCTCGTACAGGTCCTTCAGGTCCTCGCCGTCACGGCGGATGCCGTAGCGGACGCCGTCATAGCGCGCGAGGTTGGAGGACGCCTCGGCGGGCGCGACGATGTAGTAGGTCGGCAGCGCATACTTCGTGTGCGGCAGGGAGATGTCGACGATCTCCGCCCCCTCCGCGCGCAGCCAGTCCAGCCCCTGCTGCCAGAGCGCCTCGATCTCCTCGGGCATGCCCTCCAGCCGGTACTCCCGCGGCACGCCGATCCGCAGCCCCTTCACGCCACGCGCGCAGGCCGCGGCGAAATCCGGCACGGGCTGGTTGGCGGAGGTGCTGTCCTTCGGATCATGGCCGGACATGCTCTCCAGGAGGATCGCGCAATCCTCCACGCTGCGCGCCACCGGCCCCGGCGTGTCGAGCGAGGAGGCGAAGGCCACCACGCCCCAGCGCGAGCAGCGCCCATAGGTCGGCTTGATCCCCGCGATGCCGCAGAAGGCGGCCGGCTGGCGGATGGAGCCGCCCGTATCCGTCGCCGTCGCGCCCATGGCGAGCCGTGCCGCCACCGCGGCGGCGGAGCCACCGGACGAGCCGCCGGGCACCAGCCTCGTGCCATCGTCATTCCCGCGCTTCCACGGGTTCTCCACCTCGCCGAAGGCCGAGGTCGCGTTGGACGAGCCCATGGCGAACTCGTCAAGATTCACCTTGCCCAGGAAGACCGCGCCGTCCCGCAGCAGGTTGGCGGTCACGGTGCTCTCATAGGGCGGCACGAACTCGCCCAGGATCCGGCTGGCCGCCGTGGTCCGGGTGCCGGCGGTGCAGAACAGGTCCTTGATCGCCAGAGGAATGCCTTCGAGCTTCCCCGCCACGCCACCGGCCCGCCGCTTGTCGGAGGCACGCGCGGCCTCCAGCGCCTTCTCCGCGGTGACGGTGATGAAGGCGTTCAGGCGCGGATTCAGCGCCTCGATGGCCTCCAGATGCGCCGCCGTCAGCGCCTCGGAGGTGACAATCCCCTCGGCGAGCGCCTCGAGCGCGCCGCGGATGGTGAAATCGGTCGGGTTCATCACTCAACAACCTTCGGAACGGCGAAGAAGGCACCCGCGCGGTCGGGCGCGTTGGCGAGCACCGCCTCCGCCTGCCCGCCATCGGTCACCACATCCTCGCGCATCGGCATGGCCGTGCCGCCGGCGCCGGAAAGCGGCTCCACACCCGTGGTGTCCACAGCCTGCAACTGCTCGATCCAGCCGAGGATCCCGTTCAGCTCGGCTTGGAGGCGCTGGTCCTCTCCCTCCTCCAGATGGAGCCGGGCGAGGGACGCGACGCGCCTCACGGTCTTCAGGTCGAGCGACATGGTGGGGTAAACATCCCTGGCTGGGGCCGAAGGGGGCAGGAAGCCCTCCGCCCCCCCGAAGTCAAGGGCCAGGCCCCCCGCTCCGCCCTCCGGCCGAAGATCCGCTACAAGGGGGGCGCATGACCCTTCGCCCCTCCTCCATCCCGCTGCTGGCCGCCATCCTCCTGGCCTCCTGCGCCGCCTGCCCGCCGGAGCAGGGGGACCGCCTGGTGCTCGCGGCACGCGGCGCTCCGGCATCCCTGGCCCTGCTCGGGCCGCAGGCCGGCCTCCGGCCGGTCGTGCTCGCCCAGGCGAATGGCGCGGCCCTGCCCTTTGTGCTGGACACCGGCTCGAACCTCACCCTCCTCCGCCCGGGCACGGCGGCCGCTCTTGGCCTTCCGATGGACCCCGCTCGCGCCACGCCCATCACCGGCGTCGGTGGAACCTCGCGGCTTCCCAATGCCTTGCTCCGGCATTTCCAGCTCGGCCGCCGGGTGTTCCAGAACCTCTCCCTTCCCGTGGCGCCGGGCGGCGAGGAGACCGACGGGATCGCCGGCATCGTGGGGGCGGACCTCCTGCGCCACGCCGCCCTGGAACTGGACCTCCCCGCCGGTCGCGTCGCGCTGCATGACAGCCCCGCCTGCCTGGCCGCCCCACCTCCGTGGCCCGGCGCGACGGCGCTTCCGGTGGAGATGACGCCCGAGGGGCTGGTCGTTCTCACCCTCAACCTCAACGGCCGCCCGGCACGGGCGCTGCTCGACACCGGCGCCGCCCGAACGGTCCTGCGGCGGGACCGCATCGCCGATTTCGGCATCCCCGCCGCCGCCCTGCGGGCGCCGGCCGCCGGAACCATCTACGGCACCGGCGCGGCCACGGCCGACTTCCATGTCCATGAGGGCGCCCTGATCCAGCTCGGACGGGCGGGGCACATCCGGCTCCCCATCGTCATCGCGCCCCTGCCGCCCAGCCTGCCGGCCGACCTCGCCCTGGGGCAGGACGTGCTGGGCCAGCTCCGACTCTGGCTCTCCTATGCCGGGCAACGCCTCTATGTCGCGCCCTCCGCCGCCTCCACCGCCAGGCCCTGAGCGACCATGCCCGTCACCCCCCTGCCGGCCCTGCGCGCCGCCCTTCCCCGCCATGCCCGCCTCATTGGGCTGGATCCGGGCAGCAAGACCATCGGAATCGCCCTGTCGGACGTGCTGCTGATGCTCGCCAGCCCCTATGCCGCCCTCCCGCGGGGCAAGCTCGCCCCCACCGCCGCCGAGATCCGCCGCATCGCGGAGAAGGAGGGCGCCGGCGGGCTGGTCTGTGGCCTGCCCCTGGGGCTGGACGGCTCCTTCGGCCCCGCCGCCCAGGCTGCCAAGGACTGGGCCATGGCCGTGTCCGACGCGACCGGCCTGCCCGTGGCCCTCTGGGACGAGCGCCTCTCCTCCTCCGCCGTGAACCGGATGATGATCGAGGCGGACCTCACCCGCGCGAAGCGCGCGAAGGCGGTGGACGCGGCCGCGGCGGCCTACATGCTCCAATCCGCGCTCGACGCGACCCGGTCCGGGCCCCTCTGATCCGGCGCGCGCTCCATGTAGCGGGCGCCGGGGTCATAGCCCCGCAGAACCGCCTCCAGCGCCAGGTCATACACCGGCGCGAAGCCCTGGGCCCGCCAGAACCCTTCCGTCCCGCCGATCGCCACCAGCGCCAGCGGCAGGCCGGGCAACGATCCCGCTAGGCGGCGCACCGCTTCCCCTCCCGCCCCGCTGCGGCGTGCGGCCGGGAGAAGGGCCAGGTCGTGCAGGTAGAGCACCTCCGGCCGGCCGGGCAGCGCACCCAGCAGCGTGTCCAGCGGAACCGGGCGCGCCCGCAGCCAAGGATGGGCGAGCGCATAGCCCTCCGCCTCCCCCCCTCGCTCCAGCACCAGGCAGGACGCCGGCGCCAGCCGTAGCCGCTCGGCGAAGACCGGGTCCGACTCGGGATGACCCGGATGCACCTGTGCCGCGATGGCTGAGACGACCGGCAGATCGGCCTCCCGCATCGCCCGCCAGCCCCAAGCCTTCCCCCGCAACCCCGCCTCCCCTACACAGCGCCGATCCGCCCCGCGCGCGTCCTCCAGGCAGCCAAGAGGCCCCATGCCCCTCTACCCGCACCGGCATCTCCTCGCGCTGCAGGGCCTTGAGCCCCCCTATATCGCCGAGCTCCTGGACCTCGCCGAGTCCTATGCCCTGCTCAACCGCGGCGGCAAAACCGGGCGGGACGTGCTGCGCGGCCGCACCCTCATCAACCTCTTCTTCGAGGACAGCACCCGCACCCGGACAAGCTTCGAGCTGGCCGGAAAGCGCCTCGGCGCCGATGTCATCAACATGTCCGTCAGCACCTCCTCCGTGAACAAGGGCGAGACGCTGCTGGACACGGCCTCCACGCTCAATGCGATGAAGACCGACCTGCTGGTGGTTCGGCACGCGCAATCCGGCGCCCCGGCCCTGCTCTCCCAGAAGGTGGAGGCGGCCGTGATCAACGCGGGCGACGGCACGCATGAGCACCCCACCCAGGCGCTGCTGGATGCCCTGACCATCCGCCGCCGCAAGGGCACTCTGGAGAACCTCACCGTCGCCATCTGCGGCGACGTGCTGCACAGCCGGGTGGCCCGCAGCAACATCCACCTGTTGCTCGCCATGAACTGCCGCGTCCGCGTCGTCGGCCCGCCCACCCTCATCCCGGCCGAGGCCGAAGCCCTGGGCGTGCAGGTCTTCCACGACATGAAGGCGGGGCTGAAGGACGCCGATGTCGTGATGATGCTGCGCCTGCAGAAGGAGCGCATGCAGGGCGGCCTCGTTCCCTCCGCCCGCGAGTTCTTCCGCTTCTACGGCCTCGATGCCGCGAAGCTCCGCCACGCCAAGCCGGACGCCATCGTCATGCATCCCGGCCCCATGAACCGCGGCGTCGAGATCGACAGCGCCGTAGCCGACGACCCCGCCCGCAGCGTGATCGGCGAGCAGGTGGAGATGGGCGTGGCCGTCCGCATGGCGGTGCTCGACATCCTCTCGCAGAACCAGCGCCGTAACACCTGACCCGCGGGGCGGAAGGTTCCGCCCCCGCACCGTCCTGGCACGCCCCTTGCTGAATCCGCACCCGTCCCTGACGGAGCGGAACCCGTGCCCAGCCGACGCGCCCTCCTTGCCGCGCCCTTCCTCCTCCCCGCTATCGCCCGCGCGCAGGGGGCCTGGCCCAGCCGCCCCGTCCGCTTCATCGTCGCCTTTCCGCCGGGCGGCGGCAGCGACGTGCTGATGCGCCTTCTCCAGCCCCGCATCGCCGAGGCGATCGGCCAGCCCGTGGTGATCGACAACCGCCCGGGCGCCGGCACCCTCATCGGCACCGATGCGGCGGCCAAGGCGCCGGCCGACGGCTACACCTTCCTCAACGTGGCCAACAGCTTCACCATCAATGCCACCCTCGCGCGCAACCCGCCCTTCGATGCGCGGAAGGACTTCCAGGCCGTCTCCTCCATCGGCTTCAACCCGCATGTCCTCGTCGCCTTCCCCGGGCTGCCGGCGAAGGAGCTGCCGGCCATCGTCGCGGCGGCGAAGGACGCACCGGGCCGCCTCTCCTATGCGTCGATCGGCAACGGCACCTCCCAGCATCTGGGGGCGGAAAGCCTGAAGCTCGCGGCCGGCATCGACCTGCAGCACGTCCCCTATCGCGGCGGCGCCCCGGCCCTGGCCGATGTCATGGCGGGCACCGTCGCCCTCGCCTTCTCCAACCTGCCCGAGGCCCTGCCGCTGATCCGCGAGGGGCGGCTCCGCGCCGTCGCCCTCTCCGATTCTGCGCGCAGCCCTGTCCTCCCGGATGTTCCCACCTTCGAGGAACTCGGCCTACCCGGCGTGGTCTCCAACACCTGGTTCGGCGTGGTGGCCCGGAGCGAGGTGCCCACCCCGATCGTGGACCGCATGCATGGCGCCATCACCACGCTGCTGGCCGAGCCGGACTCCATCGCCCGGCTCGCTCAGCTCGGCGTGGAGCCCCGCCCCATGACGCGCGACGCCTTCCAGGCCATGCTGACGCGCGAATTCGAGCGGAACGGCCGCGTCGTGCGCGAAGCCGGGATCACCACGGACTGATGGGCATCACCTTCCCTCGCCCGACCGAAGCGCCGGACATCCCGGAAGGCCATGTCGGGCTCGTCGTGAATGGCGGGCTCATGCGCGGCATGCGCGCCCATGGGCGGATGATCGCGGCCGGCGCCCTCTTCCTACGCGACGTCACCACCGCGCCCCTCTACCGCCTCTGGTCCATCGGGGACCGCCATCCCGGGATGATCCGCGTCGCCCAGGGCAGCGCCATCGCCGCCGAGCTCTACGCCATCCCCCGCACCACCTTCCCGCAGGTGGTGGAGGAGGAAGCGCCCGGCCTCTGCGTCGGCCGTGTCCCCCTCTCGGACGGCACCGCCCCGCTCGGCGTGCTGATTGAGCCCTGGCGGGTGGAGGGGATGGAGGAGATCACCGCCTATGGCGGCTGGCGTGCCTTTGTGGAGGCGAAGGGCATCCCCCAGAGCTGAGACGGGCCGGCCACCGGGCGGGACCCCGTGGCCCCCAGGCGCGCCCCCGCCTATAACGCCGTTCCGATGCCAGACCTCCTGATCTCCCATGTCCGGCTGCTCGACGCGGCGAGCGGCCTCGACGCGCCCGGCGCGCTCCTCGTGCGCGACGGACGGATCGCCGCCCTCGGCGGCGACGTCACGGCCCCCGAAGGCGCAGAGACCGTCGATGGCCGCGGCGCCATCCTGGCCCCGGGCCTCATCGACCTGCGGGCCGCCCTCGGCGAGCCCGGCCATGAGCACCGGGAAACCATCGAATCGGCCGCCGAGGCCGCCGCGGCCGGCGGCATCACCACCCTCTGCGCCCTGCCGGACAGCGACCCCGCCTTGGACGACCCGGCCCTGCTGCAATTCATCCTGCGCAAGGGCGAGGCAACCGGCAGCCTGACCATCCTGCCCTATGGCGCCGCCACCCGCGGATGCGCGGGCAAGGAGATGACGGAGTTCGGCCTGCTGCGCGAAGCCGGCGCCATCGCCTTCACGGACGGCACCCACGCCATCGCGGATGCCCGGGCCATGCGCCTGGCCCTCTCCTATGCGCGGGGCTTCGGCAGCTTCGTGGTCCAGCACCCGGAGGAGCCCTCCCTCACCCGCAACGCCTCGGTGACCGAGGGCGAGATGGCGACCCGCATGGGCCTGCCCGCCGCCCCGGCCGCGGCCGAGGCGATGATGGTGGCGCGCGACATCGCCCTGGCGCGCCTCACCCGCGGCCATGTGCATTTCGCCCATGTCTCCACCGGCGCCGCGCTCGACCTGATCCGGGCCGCGAAGGCCGAGGGCCTGCGCGTCACCTGCGACACCGCGCCCCCCTATTTCGACCTGAACGAGACGGCGATCGGCGACTTCCGCACCTACGCCAAGCTCTCCCCGCCCCTGCGGCGGGAGGAGGACCGCCGCGCCGTGGTGGCGGCGCTGGCGGATGGCACCATCGACGCCATCGCCTCCGACCACCAGCCGCGCGACGCGGACGACAAGCGCGTGCCCTTCGCCCAGGCCGAGGCCGGCGGTGCGGGGCTGGCGACCCTGCTGGGCGTCACCCTCGCCCGCTACCATGCCGGGGACCTGCCCCTGCTGCGCTGCCTTGAGCTGCTGACGACCGGCCCGGCGAAGCTCCTCGGACTCGAAACCGGCCGCCTCGTCCCCGGCGCGCCGGCGGACCTCGTCCTCTTCAGCCCCGATCGCGGCTGGAAGGTCGAGGCCGGGAAGCTGCCCGGCAAGGCCCAGAACTCGCCCTTCGACGGCCGCGCCCTGGAAGGGCGCGTGGTCGGCACCTGGAAGGCCGGGCGGCGCGTCTTCGGATGAACGCCGCGATGCTCCTGGCCCACCTCTGGGCCGCCATCCTCGGCCTGCTCCTCGGCTCGATTCCCTTCGGCCTGCTCCTGACCCGGGCGGCCGGGCTGGGGGACATCCGCAGCATCGGCTCCGGCAATATCGGCGCGACCAACGTCCTGCGCACCGGCAACAAGAAGCTGGCCGCCGCGACTCTCGCCCTGGACTTCCTGAAGGGTGCCGCGGCCGTCTGGCTGGCCGCATCCCTGTTCGGGCCGGAGACCGTCGGTATCGCCGCGGTGGCCGCCGTGCTCGGCCACTGCCACCCGCCCTGGCTCGCCTTCCGGGGCGGCAAGGGCGTGGCCACGGCGCTGGGCGTCTTCCTCGCCCTGGCCTGGCCGGTCTTCGTGGCGGCGGGCCTCACCTGGCTCGCCATGGCGAAGATCTCCCGGATCTCCTCCGCCAGCGCCCTGACGGGGATGCTGGTGGCGGCCCTGGTCGCCTGGGCCTGGGGAGGCTGGCCGCTCTTCTGGCCCGTGGCGCTGATCGTGGCCTATGTGTTCCTCCGCCACCACGAGAACATCGCCCGCCTCCTCGCGGGCACCGAGCCCCGGATCGGCCAGGGCAAGTAGTGACGCCGGCCGACTCCCTCGCCCGCCTTCGCCTGGCCCGCACCGAGGGAATCGGCCCGCAGCATTTTCGCCGCCTCACCGCCCAGCATGGCGGCGCGGCGGCTGCGCTCCGCGCCCTCCCGGCGGACCCCGCGCGCCGCTTCACCGCGGCCGATCCGGCGATGGTGGAACGGGAGCACGAGGCCGTTCTCGGCATGGGCGGCGCCTGGCTGCATATCGGCTCCCCCGGCTACCCGCCCCTCCTCGCCGCGCTGGAGGACGCCCCGCCGGTGCTCGCGGCCATCGGCGACCTCTCGCTGCTCGCCATGCGGCAGGTGGCCATCGTCGGCTCCCGCAACGCCTCCGCCGCCGGCCGCCGGATCGCGGAGGACATGGCCGAAGCCCTCGCGGAATCAGGCGTTGCCGTCACCTCCGGCCTCGCCCGCGGCATCGACGCCGCCGCCCATCAGGGGGCGCTCCGGCACGGCCGGACCATCGCCGTCATCCCCGGCGGGCTGGACGTGACCTACCCGCCCGAAAACCGGGACCTGCAGGAGCGGATCGCGGCGGAGGGCCTGCTCCTGGCCGAAGCGCCTCTGGGTACCGCCCCCCTGTCCCGGCATTTCCCGAAGCGGAACCGAATTGTGGCCGGGCTCTCCCTCGGCGTGGTGGTGGTGGAGGCGGCCCCCCGCTCCGGCACCCTCATCACGGCCCGCCTGGGCGCCGAGGCCGGGCGGGAGATCTATGCCGTCCCCGGCTCCCCGCTGGACCCGCGCTGCCAGGGCTCGAACGACCTCCTGCGGAACGGCGCCCGCTTCTGCGAGCACGCCGGAGACATCCTGGAAACCCTGCCCGCCACGGCCGAGGCGCTGCCCCTCTTTGCCCCCCGCCCCTCGCGCGTGCCCGCGCGCCCGCCGGCGGATGTGCCCACACGGCCGCACGCGGAGCCCGGCGCATCAGGGGTTTCCGACCTCCTCTCCCTGATCGGCCCCACGCCCGTCGCGGTTGACGAGGTGCTTCGCCGCTGCCACCTGTCCCCGCCAAATGCCCGCGCCGCGCTCCTGGAACTGGAGCTGGAGGGCCTGATCGAGGCGCTGCCCGGAAACCGTGTCGTGCGGTCCGGCGCTCAGCGCGCAGAAGGATTGGAGGGCGCGTAGCCCCGCATGACGGACGTCGTCGTCGTCGAATCGCCCGCCAAGGCGAAGACCATCAACAAGTACCTGGGCGATGGCTACAAGGTCCTGGCCTCCTTCGGCCATGTCCGCGACCTGCCCGCCAAGGACGGCTCCGTCCGCCCGGAGGAAGACTTCGCCATGGACTGGTCCTCCGAGGACCGGGGCGAGAAGCAGGTCCGCGAGATCGCCCAGGCGCTCAAGGCCGGACGTTCCAAGCGCCTCTACCTCGCGACCGACCCGGACCGGGAGGGCGAGGCCATCTCCTGGCATGTCCGCCAGATGCTGGAGGGGCGGCACGCGCTCAGGGGCGTTGAGGTCCACCGGATCACGTTCAACGAGATCACCAAGCGCGCCATCCAGCATGCGATCGAGCACCCGCGCGACCTCGATGTCCCGCTGATCGACGCCTATCTGGCCCGCCGCGCGCTCGACTACCTCGTCGGCTTCACCCTCTCCCCGGTGCTCTGGCGCAAGCTGCCCGGCTCCCGCTCGGCCGGGCGCGTGCAGTCGGTCGCGCTGCGCCTGATCACGGATCGGGAAGCCGAGATCGAGGCCTTCAAGCCGCGCGAGTACTGGACCATCGAGGCGGGCTTCCACACCCCCGCCGGCGCCCCCTTCACCGCGCGCCTGACGCATCTCGAGGGCCGGAAGCTCGACCAGTTCGACCTCCCGAACGAGGCCGCGGCCCACCACGCCAAGTCCCTGGTCGAGGGCGGGCGGTTCACCGTCTCCGCCGTCGAGAAGAAGCGGACCAAGCGCAATCCGCCGCCGCCGTTCACCACCTCCACCCTGCAGCAGGAGGCCTCCCGCAAGCTCGGCTTCGGCGCCCAGGCCACGATGCGCCTGGCCCAGCAGCTCTATGAGGGCGTGGATATCGGCGGTGAGACGGTCGGCCTCATCACCTATATGCGGACCGACGGCGTCACCATGGCCCGCGAAGCCATCATGGGCATCCGCGACCATGTGAAGTCCGCCTTCGGCCCGGACTACCTGCCCGCCGCCCCCCGCGAATACACATCCAAGGCCAAGAACGCCCAGGAGGCGCATGAGGCGGTCCGCCCGACGGACGTGACCCGCACGCCGCAGCAGGTGGCCCGCTACCTCAACCCGGATCAGCGGCGCCTCTATGACCTCGTCTGGAAGCGCGCCGTCGCCTCCCAGATGCAGTCGGCCGAGATGGACCAGACGGCGGTGGACCTCGACGACGCCGCCGGCAAGGCCCGGCTGCGCGCCACCGGCCAGGTCATCGCCTTCGACGGCTACCTCAAGCTCTACCGCGAGGATATCGACGACGCGCGTCTCGCGGCCGATGACGAGAACAAGACCCTGCCCCCGATGCGCGAGGGCGACGCCCCGAAGCGCGGCGAGGTGATGGCGAGCCAGCACTTCACCCAGCCCCCGCCCCGCTACACCGAGGCGAGCCTGGTGAAGAAGATGGAGGAGCTCGGCATCGGCCGCCCCTCCACCTACGCCTCCATCCTGCAGACCCTGCAGGACCGGGAATATGTCCGCCTGGAGCAGCGGCGCTTCGTGCCGGAGGACCGCGGGCGCCTCGTCACCGCCTTCCTCATCTCCTTCTTCGAGCGCTACGTGGACACCGGCTTCACCGCCGCCATGGAGGAGAAGCTCGACGACATCTCCGGCGGCCGGGCCGACTGGCGCCAGGTGATGCACGAGTTCTGGGACCAGTTCCGCGCCGCCGTGGACGCCACGAAAGAACTGAAGATCAGCGACGTCATCGACGCGCTGGACGAGGATCTCGGCCCGCACTTCTTCCCGCCGAACGAGGGCGGGACGGATCCGCGGCTCTGCCCGAACTGCCAGAAGGGGCGGCTGGGCCTGCGCCTGGGCCGCACCGGCGCCTTCATCGGCTGCTCCAACTACCCGGAATGCCGCTACACCCGCCCGCTGGCGGTGCCCGGCGCGGAGGGCGAGGATGCCGCCAATGACGGGCCGCGCAGCCTCGGCACGGATCCGGCCACGAGCCAGGACGTCTCCGTCCGCCGTGGCCCCTATGGCCTCTATGTCCAGCTCGGGGAGCCCGGCACGGATGAGAAGGGCAAGCCGACCAAGCCACGCCGCGCCTCCCTGCCACGGGGGATGGACCCCGACACGCTGACGTTGGAGCGGGCCCTGGCCCTGCTGAACATGCCGCGCGTCGTCGGCCTACATCCCGAAACGGGCGAGGAGATCACGGCCAATCTCGGCCGCTTCGGCCCCTATCTGAAGATGGGCGCCCTCTCCCAGAGCCTGCAGCCCGGGGACGACATCCTCTCCCTCGGCATGAACCGGGCGATGGAGTTGCTGGCCAATGCCAAGCCCCGCGGCATCACCCTGGGCAACCATCCGGAGGATGGAGCCCCGGTGGAGGTGAAGCGCGGCCGCTTCGGCCCCTTCGCCCAGCACGGGAACACGGTGGCCTCCCTGCCGCGCGGCGTGCAGATGGAGGATTTCACCCTCGACCAGGCGGTCGCGCTGCTGGCCGAGAAGGGCAAGGTGCTGCCGCCGAAGAAGGGCGCCGCCGGCCGGAAGGCGCCGGCGAAGAAGGCTGCCAGCTCGGAGGCGGCGGCGAAGAAGGCCCCGGCCCGGGCCGCCAAGCCGGCCACCGCGGCCAAGGCCCCCGCGAAGAAGCCGGCGAAGAAGCCGGCGGCGAAGGCCGCCGCAAAGCCCGCCGCCCGCAAGCGGTCGGTCTGATTTGGCAACGCGCCCGCCGCCCCGCCGGCGCGAGGCAGGCGCGGAGCCCAATCCGCTGCCCAGCCGGGAGGAGCTGCGCGCCTTCCTGCGCAGCGCCACCGGGGCGGTCGGCAAGACCGAGATCTCCCGCCATTTCGGCCTCTCGACGGAGCAGCGCCCCGCGCTGCGCGCTCTCATGGCCGCGCTGAAGGAGGAGGGCAGCCTCGCCCCGGTCGGGCGCCGCACCGTCCGCCATTCGGCTAACCTGCCCGACATGGCCGCGTTGGAGGTGTTCGGCACGGACCCGGACGGCGAGCCCATGGCCCGCCCGATCGCCTGGGATGGGACTGACCGCCCGGTGGTCTATATGCGCCCGGAGCGCCCGGGCCAGCCCGCCCTCGCGCCAGGGGACCGGGTGCTCGCCCGCATCACCCGGATCGGGCCAGGCAAATATGAAGGCCGCACCTTCAAGCGCATCGGCAGCGGCTCGCCCTCGCGCATCCTCGGCATCTACGCGAACGGGCTGGTCGAGCCGGTGGACCGCCGCTCCCGCGCCAGCTGGGTCATCCCGCCCGGCCAGGAGGGCGGCGCCGAGGAAGGCGAGCTGGTGCAGGCCGAGCCCATCCCCGGCGGCTCGCGCGAGCGCTTCATGGGCCCCAAGCCCGCCCGCGTGGTCGAGCGGCTGGGCCGGATGGATGATGCCCGCGCCATCTCGCGCCTTTGCATCGCCGCCCACAACATCCCCGACAGCTTCCCCGAGGAAGTGGTGCGGGCGGCCGAGCGCGCGCAGCCGGTGCCCCTCGGCACGCGCGAGGACCTGCGCGCCGTCCCTCTCGTCACCATCGATGGCGAGGATGCGCGCGATTTCGACGACGCGGTCTTCGCCGAGCCCGATGGCGATGGCGATGGCTGGCGCGTCATCGTCGCCATCGCCGATGTCGCCCATTACGTCCGGCCCGAGGCGCCGCTGGACCGCGAGGCGCGGCTGCGCGGCAACTCGGTCTACTTCCCCGACCATGTCGTGCCGATGCTGCCCGAGGCGCTCTCCAACGGGCTGTGCAGCCTCAAGCCGGGTGAGGATCGCGGCTGCCTCCATGTCGAGATGCGCTTCGACCGGGAGGGCAACAAGACCGGCCACCGCTTCGGCCGCGGCCTCATGCGCTCGGCCGCCCGCCTGACCTATGAGAAGGTCCAGGCCGCGCGGGATGCCGGGGAGGATGCCGGGCTGGAGAAGGGCCATGTCGCCCGCCTCTATGGCGCCTTCGATGCCCTGGCCGCCGCCCGGCTGCGCCGCGGCACGCTGGACCTGGACCTGCAGGAGCGCCGCGTCGTGCTGGATGCCGGTGGGAAGGTGCTCTCGGTCGCCCCCCGCCCACGCCTCGACAGCCATCGGCTGATCGAGGAGTTCATGGTGGCCGCCAATGTCTGCGCAGCCGAGGAGCTGGAGCGGCTGCACATGCCCTGCATGTACCGCATCCATGACCGGCCCTCTGACGAGAAGATGGAGGCGCTGCGCGGCTTTCTCTCCAGCCTCGGCCTCACCCTGCCGCCCTCGAACCTCGTGAAACCCCGCGACTTCGCGCGCGTCCTCGAAAAGATGAAGGACGCGCCCGAATCCCGCCTGGTGAGCGAGACCATCCTGCGCGGCCAGTCCCAGGCCGAGTACAACCCGGAGAATATCGGCCATTTCGGCCTCGCCCTGCCGCGCTATGCCCATTTCACCAGCCCGATCCGGCGCTATGCCGACCTGCTGGTCCACCGCGCGCTGATCCGCGGCCTTAAGCTGGGCGAGGACGGGCTGACGGAAGCCGAGGCCGCCGCCATGCCGGATGTGGGCGAGCAGATCACCAAGACCGAACGCCGCGCCGCCCTGGCGGAACGCGACGCGGTGGAGCGCTACCTCGCCGCTTTCATGGCAGACCGTGTCGGCGCGCATTTCTCCGCGCGCGTTTCGGGCGTGACACGCTTCGGGCTCTTCGTGACAGTAGAGGAGAACGGCGCCAGCGGAATCGTTCCGATGACTGCCCTTCCGGACGACCAATGGTTCCACGAGGACGCGGCGATGCGCCTGATCGGCCGCCGCACGGGATTGAGTTTCACGCTCGGCCAGGAGGTCGAGGTGCGACTGGCCGAGGCGGTGCCGCGAACGGGCAGCCTCACCTTCCAGCTGATGATGGGCGATCCGCGCGCGACGACTCCGCGCGGGGGCACGCCGCCTCGTGGGCGCCAGAAGATCACCGACCGAAAGCCGAGGCCCGGCCAGCATGGCGGCCCCGCTTCGGGGGCGAAGCGGCCACGCTGACCTCCCGCCGCTCCACCACCCGGCGGCTCCGCGCCGCCCTCCCCGGCACGATTCTTTCGGTCGCCCTGTTCGGGGCCTCGCTGTTCGCCTCCCTGGCCGCCCCCCTGTCGGCCCATGCTCAGCCGTCGCAGGACTTCGCCCCCACCCTGCGCGTCGCCTTCTCCGCCATCGCCGAGCGCCACCTGGAGCCGACCGAGCCCGCCCTCGTCGCCCTCTGGGCCCTGCGCGGGCTGGAGGCGATCGACCCCTATCTTTCGGCCACGCGCCGGGGCCCCGCCCTGGTGCTGGGCTTCTCCGAGAACCTGGCCGCCGACCGGCTGGCCGGCGACACGCCGGCCGCCGCGGCCGATGCCGTGGCCGCCCTGCTCACCGAGGCGGAACGCCAGTCCCCCGCCCTCCGCCGCGCCGGCCGGCAGGCCATGCTCCAGGCCGGCTTCGAGGAGGTGTTCAACCACCTCGACCCCTATAGCCGCTACATGACGCCGGACGAGGCGCGGCAGGGCCGCGATCGTCGGCTCGGCACGAACGATCTCGGCCTTACCCTCGCCAATGCGTCGCGCCGCCAGGTGGCCATCGGCGCCGTCACCCCCGGCAGCGCGGCCGACCGGGCCGGGCTCCGCCCAGGGGACATTGTGGTGGAGGCTGACGGCATCGCCCTCTCGGCCGAGCAGCTGGACGAGGCTCATTCCATCCTCGAAGGGCCTCCGGGCAGCAGCGTGCTCCTCTCCATCCGCCGGGGCCGGCGCCGGCTCGAGGTCCTCCTCACCCGCAGCGCCGCCCCGACCCTTTCCGTCTCGGCCCGGGTCCGGGACGGCATCCTCTGGCTGAACCTGCCCCATTTCTCGGCGGCCACGCCGGAGCAGCTCGACCGCGCCTTGCGGGAAACCACCTCGGCCGATGCGCCGCTGGGTGTGGTCCTCGACCTCAGGGGCAACCGCGGCGGGCTGCTTCAGCAGGCCATCCGCGTGGCGGATACCTTCATCCCCGCCGGCACGATGGTGACAACCGAGGGCCGCCACCCCGATTCGCGACGCCGCTTCACGGCCGCCGGGCCCGACCTCGCCGCTGGCCGGCCCCTGATCGTCCTCGTGGACGGCCGCACGGCCTCGGCGGCCGAGGTCGTGGCCGCCGCGATCGGGGATCTCGGCCGGGGCGTGGTCGTCGGCAGCGCCACCATGGGCAAGGGGCTCATCCAGGTGCTCGTTCCCCTGCCCAATGGCGGCGAGCTGGCCCTCTCCTGGTCCCGCATCCTTGCCCCGCGCGGCTGGCCCCTCCAGATGCTCGGCGTGCTGCCCGCCCTCTGCACGAGCCGCGGGGCGGAGGAGACGGCCCGGAACCTCGCCACCCTCGGCACGCCGGACAGCCCCATGGCCATCCCCCTCGCCCGCGCCCGCGCGGCGCGTGCGCCCGTGCCCACCAGCGAGGTCGCCGCCCTGCGCAGTGCCTGCCCCCCGGCCGAGGGGCGCGATGCCGACTACGCGGTAGCGCGGGCGGTGCTGGACTCGCCGGAGCTCTATCAGGCCGCCCTGGCCCGCTGACTCCGGCCCATGCTGGGATAAATGCTTGACGCGGGCGCCGTGGCGGCTAGGTTGCGGCCCCTTCGCGACCCGGCCCTGGCCGGCACCCGCCCCTGTGGAATCGAGTCCCGAGTAGAGCCATGGCCAAGTCCAACACCATCCAGATCCGCCTCGTCTCCTCCGCCGACACCGGCTATTTCTACGTGACCAAGAAGAACACGCGGAATGCCACCGGCAAGATGGAGAAGAAGAAGTACGACCCCGTCGCCCGCAAGCACGTCGTCTTCCGCGAGGCCAAGATCAAGTAATCCCGGCGGGCGCCTCGCGCCCGCAAGGAGACTGACCGGCGACGCCCGGGGACATCTCGTCCCGCGGGCGTTTTCGCATGCGCCCGTCCCAGCCCCGCACTCCGTCCTCGACCATCGGACGCGCCTTGATGCAGGCTGCCCCGGCCCGTTCCCGGAGGCCGGCATGACCGTCATGAGTATCCGGCTGCAAAGCATCCCCGGGACCGAGGTCGCACTCGGCTGGGCCGGCGCCCATAGCGTCGTGGTGGACCGGCCGGAGGGAAGGGCCGGCGGACAGGGGCTGGGGTTCAATGGCGGGCAGTTGCTCGGCCTGGCCATCGGCGGCTGCTTCTGCAACGACCTGCACTATGTCGCCCATGAGATGGGCGTGCGGCTCGCCTCGATCTCGGTCGAGGTGATCCTGCAGCTCGAGGGCTCTCCCCTGCTCGCCACCGCCGCCGAGCTGCGCGTCTCCCTCCGGGCCGAGGAGGCGGAGGCGGACCTCGACGCGCTGGTCCGCCGCGCCGAGGAGAGCTCCACCGTCAGCAACTCCCTCGCGCGCGGCCTTCCCGTCCGCCTCTCCCGCCTGCCGGGCTGAGGGACCGGCCTCCTTCAGGCCGCTTCGGCCCGCAACACCACGCGGCCCGTCACCTTGCCGTCCCGCAGCCGCTCCAGCACGGCATTCGCCTGGTTCATGGGCTCGGTACTAACCGGCAGCGCCGCCAGCTTGCCGGCCTTGGCCAGCGCCATGACGGATTTAAGGTCGTCCAGCGAGCCCACATAGGATCCCTGGATGGTCAGGGCACGGATGGCCATGAGCGGCAGGGGGATCGTCATCTCGCCGCCGAACAGCCCGACCTGGACCAGCACCCCGCCCTTGCCGAGCGCATCGAAGGCGAAGCGCGCCGTGGCGGCACCATTCACCAGGTCGATCACCGCGAGCGCCGGCCCGCCGCAGGCGGCGACGATCGCCGCCGTCACATCGCCCTCCGCGAGCACCGTGTCCGTTGCCCCGGCCGCCTTGGCCGCTTCCAGCTTCGCGGCCGAGACATCGACCGAGACGATCCTCCGGTGCCCCAGGGCACGCAGCATATGGATGGCGTTCAATCCGAGCCCGCCGGCCCCCACCAGCACCACCGGCCGGTCCGGCGGAATGGCACCCAGCTTCCTGATTGCCGAATGCACCGTGATCCCGGAGCAGGCATAGGTGGCAGCCACCGCGGGCTCCACCCCGTCCACCGGGACCAGGTACTTCGCGTCCGGCACCAGCACATGGGTCGCGTAGCCGCCGTTCCGGTAGATGCCGAGGGTGCGCGCCGCATTCGCGCACATGTTGTCATCCCCTGCGGCACAGCGTTCGCACCGGCCGCAGCCGATCCAGGGGAAGACCACCTTCGCCTCGCCGATGGCGACGCCGCTGGCCTCGGGCCCCATCGCGGCGACCCGGCCGGCGATCTCATGCCCCATGGCCAGCGGCAGCACGACGCCACGATCCTTCAGGGAGAGCTTGCCGCGGCTGCCCAGGTCGTAGCCGCCTTCCCAGATATGCAGGTCGGAATGGCAGACGCCGCAATGCGTCACCTCGATGAGCACCTCGGCGCCCCGCGGCTCCGGCGTCGGCATGTCCAGCGCCTGCAACGGCGCCCCCGTCTCCACCACCGCCCAGGCGCGCATCCCACCCCTCCCCTTTGCTTGGAGGTCAATCGCACACCCGTGTCGGGGCCGGGTCAAGCGCACATCCCCCTGGCGCCGCCGACGCGATCGCGTTACTGCCGCCATCGCTGTTGGGAGAGAACGTCATGGATCGCCGCGCCCTTCTGGGCCGCGCCGGGGGGGCCGCGACGCTGGCCGCCGGTGCCGCCACCATCGCCGCCCCCGCCATCGCCCAGACCGCCCAGCCCACGCTGCGCTGGCGCCTCACCTCCTCCTATCCGAAGTCGCTGGACTGCATCTATGGCGCCGGCGAGGTCTTCGCCCGCGTGGTGTCCGAGCTGACGGATGACCGCTTCCAGATCCGCGTCTTCGCCGCCGGCGAGATCGCGCCACCGCTCCAGGCGCTGGACGCCGTGCAGACCGGAAGCGTCGAGTGCTGCCACACCACCAGCTTCCTCTACACCGGCAAGAACGAGGCCTTCGGCTTCGCCACCGGCCTGCCCTTCGGCCTGAACACCCGCCAGCAGAATGCGTGGATGTATGAAGGCGGCGGCATCGAGTTGATGAACGAGGTGCACCGCAAGTTCAACGTCTACGGCATGCCCCTGGGCGCCACCGGCGCGCAGATGGGCGGCTGGTTCCGCAAGGCCATGGGCCCGGCTTCCGACCTGAACGGGCTGAAGATGCGCATCGGCGGCCTCGCGGGGCAGGTGCTCTCCCGTCTTGGCGGCGTGCCGCAGCAGCTCGGCGCGGCCGACCTCTATCCCGGGCTGGAGCGCGGCACGATCGACGCCGCCGAATGGCTCGGCCCCTATGACGACGAGAAGCTCGGCTTCGTCCGCGTCGCTCCCTTCTATCATTACCCCGCCTGGTGGGAGGGCGGTGCCTCCACCTACTTTTACGTCAACCTCGACCAATGGAACGCGCTGCCGAAGTCCTACCAGGCCGCCATCCGCGCCGGCTGCGCCGAGGCGACGCACTGGATGGTCGCGCGCTACGACATCCGCAACCCGGACAGCCTGCGCCGCCTCGTCGCCCAGGGCGCGAAGCTCACCCCCTTCTCGCGCGACATGCTGGACACCTGCCTGCGCACCTGGCTCGACATCGAGAAGGAGCTGGTCGCGAGGAATCCCGACTTCGCGAAGGTGCATGAAAGCTGGTCGAAGCACCGCGACGACATGCGGATCTGGCACCGCGTCGCGGAACTGCCCTTCGACAACTACGTCGCCCAGGCCTCGGCCCGGCGCTGAGGCCGGGAACCCGGCGCCCACCCGGGCGCCGGATCAGGGCTTCTTCGGCGCGGGCGCGCGGGCGGAGACCAGGGCGCGGCGGATTTCCGCCTCTGCCTCGCCCAACGCCTTGGTGGCGGCGACGCGCCGCTCGCGGCCTTCCTGCGCGATGCGCAGCGAATCCTCGATCGTTGCGACCAGCGCCGCGTTCGCCTTCTGCACGGCGTCCAGATCCACCACGCCGCGCTCGATCTCCGTCCGCACCTCCACATTGGCGCGCCGAAGGCCTTCGGCATTGGCGGTCAGCAGCTCGTTCGTCAGGTCGGTCGCCGCCCGCACCGCGTGCCCGGCCTCGCGCATCCGCTGCAGGGCCAGTGCCTGGGCCAGCTGGGTGCGCCAGAGCGGCACGGTGTTGGCCAGCACGGAATGGATCCGCCCGGCCAGCGCCTTGTCGTTCTCCTGGATCAGCCGGATGGAGGGCAGCGCCTGCATCGCGATCTGCCGCGTCAGGCGCAAGTCGTGGACGCGGCGGTCCAGCTCCTCCCGCGCGGCGCGCAGGTCGCGCAGGCGCTGTGGCGCGAGCGGATCGCGGCCCACCTCGGCCTCCCACTCGGCCGCCGGGATGGCCTCCTTGTCCGTCCGGGCGAGAACGGCCTCGCCGGCCGCGATATGGTCCGCCAGGGCGTGGAACCAGGCGAGCGTCCCGTCATAGAGCCGCTCCAGCCGCTCCACATCCTCCATCAGCCTGGTGCGGTGCGCGTCCAGCTTGTCGCCAATCGCCTCCACCTGGCTGCGCACGCCCTCGTAGCGCTGCAGGATGGCGGCGGTCTCCGCCCCCGCCCGGCTGAACAGGCGGGTGATCAGCCCTGGCTTCGCGTCCAGCTTCGTCACGTCGAAGCCCCGGAGCGTGGTGAGCAGGCGCGACAGCGAATCGCCGGCCTCCCCCACCGCGTCGTTGCGCGCGGCGCCGAGCATGGCGTCCGCCGCCGCCGTGGCCCGTCCCTGCGCCTCCTGCCCGAAACGGGTGATGCTGATGGGGTCGTTCAGGTCGATCCGCTTAGCCAGCTCCGCCACGCGCTCCGGCGCGGCCTCCAGCGCCTTGTCGCTCATGCGATGCCCTCCTGGTGCAGGCGGTCCTGCAGGACCTTCACCTGGATCGCCAATGCCTCGGTCTCCGCGCCGCGCAGATCCTCGGCGGACTGGCGGGCGGCCCGCGCCAGGTCGTCCACGAGAACCGGCAGCGTCTCCGGCGGCGTGGCGCCCTGGGCGAGGCGCTGGCTGATCCGCTCCAGCCCGTCCACGCCGACGACCAGCACGCGCCGGGCCTGGCCCGCGGCATCCGGGCGCAGCGTCAGCTCATGCAGGAGGCCGCGCATGGCCTCCACCGCCGGCAGGAGGAGGCGGTCCCCGGTCTGCAGGGCGGAGATCCGGGCGCGCAGCGGGTCCAGCCCATCGGGCGGACGCGGAGGCGGCGGCGGGGGTGGCGGTGCCATCTCCGTCACCCCCTCATAGAGCAGGCGCGCGCCGCCCCAGGCCATGAAGCCGAGCACCACGGCGCCCCATGCCCCTGTCCCGCCGGCGAAGCCGGCCGCCAGCCCCGTGCCCACGCCCAGCACCACCCCAGCCCTGCGGGCATCGCCGCGCCGGGCACGGGCCAGATGGGTCATGGCGCTGGCCACCCCGGCGATCCCGGCAATGCAGCCGCCGATCAGCCTTCCCTGCCCGCTGGCGAGGGAGAGGAAGAAAGCCGGCACGAAGGGAAGGGCGAAAAGGGCGATAGGCACGCCCCGCAGGCCGGTCCACCAGCGCGGCAGCCTGTCGAAGCCCCGATACGGGCCTTGGGTCGGGCTCAATCGAAGAGCCTCACCAGGACATGGATGAAGGAGAGTATGCCCGTGAAGCCGACACTGGCCGCGAGGAGCGCGAGGCCAGCGATTCGCCGGACGGGGGCTGGGAGAGGAGCGGGGTTCATCGCAGGCCGAAAGATCGCCCCGCCCCGCCCCCTCTTCAAGCGCCCCGGGCCTAGAGTTTCACACGAAGCATGCGGGCGATCTCGCCGACGATGCCCGCGCGGAAGGCGAGGACGCAGAGAACGAAGATCACCCCCTGGATGATGGTCACCCAGGCCCCGAAGGGCGCGAGGTAGGTTTGCATGCTGACCACGGCCCCGGCCCCGATCACGGGCCCGAAGAGAGTGCCCAGCCCGCCGAGCAGGGTCATCAGCACCACCTCGCCCGACATGGACCAGTGAACATCCGTCAGGGTGGCGATGCCGACCGTGATCGCCTTGGCCCCCCCGGCGATGCCGGCGATGCCGGCGGACAGGACGAAGGCCACCAGCTTGTAGTCATCCGTCCGGTACCCGAGCGAGGTGGCCCGGGGCTCGTTCTCCCGAATGGCGGTCAGCACCTGGCCGAAGGGGGAATGGATGATCCGGTGGATCAGCAGGAAGCCGACGAGGAACAGGGCGGCGACGAACCAGTACATGTTCATGTCCGCCCGTAGGTCGATCACGCCGAAGAGCATGCCGCGCGGGATGGACTGAATGCCGTCCTCGCCATGGGTGAAGGGCGCCTGGAGACAGAAGAAGTAGACCATCTGCGCGAGGGCAAGGGTGATCATGGCGAAGTAGATGCCCGCCCGCCGGATGGCGATCCAGCCGAAGACGAGGCCGAAAGCCGCCCCGGCGACGCCGCCGAGCAGGATGGAGAGCTCCGGCGTCAGCCCCCAGACCTTGGCCGCATGCGCCGCGATGTAGCTGCCCATGCCGAAATAGGCCGCATGCCCGAAGGAGAGCAGGCCGACATAGCCGATGAGAAGGTTGAAGGCGCAGGCGAAGAGGGCGAAGCAGAGCAGCTTCATCAGGAATTGCGGGTAGAGGAAGAAGGGGCAGGCGATCAGCGCCGCGATCAGCACCAGGAGCGCGATCCCCTGCGCCCGGGTGAAGCCGAAGAATCCCTGGGCCGAGGGCGGCAGCGCGGCGGGCGTGCCGCCCTCTGAGGCGCCGGGGGCGGCATGGGGCGAGAGTGTCGTGGCGGACGCCATGGGTCAGGCCCTTCCGAACAGGCCGGCGGGGCGTGCGAGCAGCACGATCGCCATGATGACGAAGATCACGGTGGCTGAGGCCTCGGGATAGATCACCCTGGTCAGGCCCTCGACGAGGCCGAGGCCGAAGCCGGTGATGACCGAGCCGAGGATGGAGCCCATCCCGCCGATCACCACGACGGCGAAGACGGTGATGATGAAGTTCGACCCCATGCCCGGATTGACCGAATAGATGGGCGCCGCCAGCACCCCGGCCAGCGCGGCCAGCCCCACGCCCGCCGCATAGGTCAGGGTGACCATGCGCGGCACGTTCACGCCGAAGGCCTGGACGAGCGGCGCATTCTCCGTCGCGGCGCGGAGATAGGCGCCGAGCCGCGTCTTCTCGATGACCAGCCAGGTGGCGATGCAGACCGCGAAGGCGGCGACCACGACCCAGACGCGGTACTTCGGCAGCATCATGAAGCCGAGGTCGAGCGGCGCGCCGGTCAGCGCGGCCGGCGGGGCATAGGGCAGGCCGGAGGAGCCGAACTGGTTGCGGAACAGCCCCTCGATGATCAGCGCCAGGCCGAAGGTCAGCAACAGGCCGTAGAGGTGGTCGAGCTTGTACAGCCGGGAGATCATCGTTCGTTCGAGGATCACGCCGAAGACGCCCACGATCAACGGCGAGAGGATGAGCGCGCCCCAATAGGGGATGCCGGCCCAGTTCAGCAGCATCCAGGCGACGAAGGCGCCCATCATGAACTGGGCGCCATGGGCGAAGTTGATGACGTTCAGCATGCCGAAGATCACGGCAAGGCCCAGCGACAGCAGCGCGTAGAAGGCGCCGTTCACCAGCCCCAGCACGATCTGCGGCGCCGACATCTCAAGCTGAAAGAGAAGTTCCTCGAGCAAGGCGGATCACCCGTGCTAGCCAGGGAAGCCGCGCTGGGCGGCTTCCCCGGGTTTCGGTTCAGGTGCGGACGAGGGAGCAGCTGCCCTCGGCCATCGGGCGGAAGGCCTCCTCCGCCGGCACAGTGCGGACGAGCTTATAGTAATCCCACGGGCCCTTGCTCTCGCCCGGCGCCTTCACCTCGAAGAGGTAGGACGGATGCAGCTTGCGGCCGTCCTGGCGAATCGAGCCCGGGCCGAAGGCGTCGTCATCCGTCGGCATGGCCTTCATGCGCGTCACCGTCTCCAGCCCGCTCGCCTTGGCTTGGGCGACGCCCATATCGGCCGCGGCCTTAAGATAGTGCAGCGCTGCGGAGTAGCAGCCCGCCTGCCACATGGTCGGCATGGCACCGTTCAGCGGGCCCTTCAGCTTGTTGGCCAGGTTCCGCGTGCGGTCGTTCAGGTCCCAATAATAGGTCTCGGAAAGCACCAGCCCCTGGGCGGTGTTGAGGCCAAGGCTGTGCACGTCGCTGACGATCATCAGCAGCACGGCCAGCTTCTGCCGGCGCGTCAGCCCGAACTCCGCGGCCTGCTTCACGCTGTTGATCGTATCAACGCCCGCATTGGCGAGGCCGACCACCTTGGCGCGCGATTGCTGCGCCTGCAGCAGGAAGGAGGAGAAGTCGGTCGTGCCCGGGAACGGATGGCGCACGGAGCCGAGTACCCGCCCGCCCTGCTTCCGCACCAGATCCCCGGTGTCGCGCTCGAGCGCATGGCCGAAGGCATAATCCGCGGTGATGAAGAACCAGGTGTCGCCGCCCGCCTTCACCATGGCGCCGCCCGTGGAATTGGCGAGCATCCAGGTGTCGTAGGTCCAGTGGATCGTGTTCCCGTGGCAGGCCGGGCCGGTGAGGTCGGCCGTGGCGCCCGTGGAATTCAGCATGATCTTGTTCTTCTCCTTCACCACGCCATGCACGGCTAGGGCGCAGGAGGAGGTCGCGACATCGATAATGACATCGACGCCGTCGCGGTCGATCCACTGGCGCGCGATGGTGGAGGCGACGTCGGGCTTGTTCTGGTGGTCGCCCTGCAGCACCTCCACCTGGATGTTGCGGCCGGCCACGCCGCTGTCCTGCACGGCCTGGCGCACGGCGGCGACGGAACCCGGGCCGCAGCCGTCACGATAGGTGCCGGACATGTCGGTGAGCACACCGAGCTTCAGCACGTTGTTCGCCTGCGCGCGGGCGCTGCCCCAGGGCATCATGCCCAGGGCCGGAAGGGCTGCGGCGCCCCCGAGCAAGCTGCGGCGGTCGATGGTCATTCCTGTTTGTCTCCCAGTTCTTCGTTCTTCATCCGGCGCGGCGGGTTCCCCGCCCGCCGCTAGACACCGAGATAGGCGTGCAGCCGTTCCATGCTGCCGGCCATCTCGTGATTCATCACGCTGTCCACTACGCGGCCATGCTCCATCACGTAATGGCGGTCGGCCACGGTCTGGGCGAAGCGGAAGTTCTGCTCCACCAGCAGCACGGTGTAGCCGCGCTGCTTGATCTCGCGGATCATGGCGCCGATCTGCTGCACGATGACGGGGGCCAGCCCCTCGGTCGGCTCGTCCAGCAGCAGCAACGGCGCGCCGGTGCGCAGGATGCGGGCGATGGCCAGCATCTGCTGCTCCCCGCCCGAGAGCTTCGTGCCCTGGCTGCGCGCCCGCTCCTTCAGATTGGGGAAGAGGGCATGGATCGTCGGGATATCCAGCCCACCTTCGCGCACCTTCGGCGGCAGCATCAGGTTCTCGGTCACGTCGAGGCTCGCGAAGATCCCGCGCTCCTCCGGACAGTAACCGATGCCCGCGCGCCCGATCGCATCCGGGCTCATCCGGATCGTCTCGCGCCCCTCGAAAACCACCGACCCCGTGCGCCGGCCCGTCAGCCCCATGATGGCGCGCAGCGTGCTCGTCTTGCCCGCACCGTTGCGGCCGAGCAGCGTGACCACCTCGCCCCGGCGGATATCCAGGTTCACGCCATGCAGCACATGGCTCTCGCCATACCAGGCATGGAGGTCCCGGATGGCGAGCATCACATCCGTGATGGCGTCGGGCAGCACCGGCGGCAACGCGTCAGGCATGGGCCACCTCCGCCGCGCCGGAAACCCCGGGATCGCTGCCGAGATAGGCGGCCACCACCGCCGGGTTGCGCGACACCTCGGCATAGGGCCCCTCGGCCAGCACCTTGCCGCGGGTCAGCACGGTGATGGCATCGCAGAGCCCCTCAACCACCTTCAGGTTGTGCTCGACCATCAACACCGTGCGCCCCTGCGCTACGCGGCGCACCAGGGCGACGATCCGGTCCACATCCTCATGCGTCATGCCGGCCGTGGGCTCGTCGAGCAGCATGAGAGTCGGCTCGAGGGCCAGGGTGGTCGCGATCTCCAGCGCGCGCTTACGGCCATAGGGGAGCGTGCCGGCCGGGGCGCCCGCATAGGCGGTCAGTCCCACATCGGCGAGCAGCTCCATCGCCCGCTCGTCGTAGCGGCGCAGCACCGTGTCGCTCCGCCAGAAGTCGTAGCTGCCGCCGCGCTGCCGCTGCAACGCCACCCGCACGTTCTCCAGCACGGAGAGATGGGGGAACACCGCCGAGATCTGGAAGGACCGCACCAGCCCGAGCCGGGCGACCTCGGCCGGCTTCATGGCGGTGATGTCGCGCCCGTCATAGCGGATCGTCCCGCGAGAGGGCTGCATGAACTTCGTCAGCAGGTTGAAGCAGGTCGTCTTGCCCGCCCCGTTCGGGCCGATCAGCCCGTGGATCGTGCCGCGCCTGATTCGCAGGTCCACACCCGAGACCGCGACGAAGCCGCGGAACTCCTTGGTCAGACCTTCTGTCTCCAGGATGAATTCCTGCACCCGGACCGCCCCATTTCCCTGAACGCCGTCTTCGCGGCTGTCAGGGAACCATGCCGGGATGACCGGGGCCGCGCAAGCGGATTGCGGAACGAGCGGCTTGCAAGGAAGGATCTTCGGGGCCGGGGCGGTCCTGCGGGAGAATCGGCCCGTCCTTCTCCCCGGCGCGGATCAGCCCGCGGCGAGGATCGCCTCGACCACCTCCTGCACCTCCAGCGCCTCGCGCAGCGTCGCTAGGCCGTGGGGCTCGCCCCGCGTCATCGCGGCCACCTTCTCCAGCTGGCCACGGAGGACCAGGGGCCGCATGCGCTCGTTCGGCAGCGCGTCCGGCGCGGTCGCCCAGCCCGCCTCGCCCTGGCGCTCGGCGATGGACCAGTCGCGCAGGCGGATCGCCCCCGCCGTGCCGCGCAGCGTCCAGCCATTGGTGTCGTCGCGCTCCGTGGTGCCCACCCCGCCGTGCAGCGTCACCGGCACGCCGCCCGCGGTCAGCCGGGCTTCGATGGCCGTTTCCGATCCGTCCCCCGGCGGGAAGCTGGCCTGCGCGCCCTTCAGCGCGAGGGGGCCGAGCAGCCGGCGGGTCAGGAAGAGGAAGTGCGACACCACCTCGCGGGTGAAGCCTCCCTCCGCCCGGCGGGAGAGCCAGGGCGCGGCATCGCGCTGCCAGGAGCGCGGCCAGGTGGCGAAGGCGACCTTGATCTCGAGTGCCTCTGGCTGGCCGACCGCCCCGCCCTCCATCCAGGCCCGAAGCTGGGCGACGGCCGGCGAGGAGGCCATCGGGAAGTTCACCCCAGCCCGCGCGCCCTCCGCCTCGGCACGGGCCACGAAGCGCCGCGCGGCCTCCACGTCATGGGAAAGGGGCTTTTCCAGCAGCAGGGCCCGGCGGCTGGCCAGCGCCGCATCAGCCAGGGAGAGATGGGCAGCGGGCGGGGTGGCCACGTAGAGGCAATCGCAACCCTCGATCACCGCATCGGCGCTGGGAAGCATGGGCAGCCCCGGCGCGACGGACGCCAGCCGCGCAGCGGCTTCGGGTGCGGGATCCCAGACGCCTATCAGCTGGACAGCGGGTTCCGGCGCGTCGAGCGCCGCACGGAGCAGCCGCTCCCCCATGATGCCGAAGCCGATGATACCAAGCCCGACCTTACCGGACTGCGACGATGCGGCCACCGATCCACCCTTCAAACCGGGAGACACGGGGCAGGACAGGCATCGTGAGATGAATGGTCGGAGCGGCGGGATTCGAACCCACGACCCCCAGTCCCCCAGACTGATGCGCTACCAGGCTGCGCTACGCTCCGACGCGGCGGGGTCTAGCACCGGCCTGCCGGGGCCTCAACCCCGCAAGGGCGGCTTTTCCGCCCTTCCCTTCAGCGCGGCGCCGAGAGAGCCTTGAGGGCCGCGGCGATCAGGTCCAGCTCGTCCAGGCAGGCCCGGAGTTCGGAGCCCTCGGGCGGCAGCTCGGGCATCGGCGCCTCGTCGGCCTCGCTCGCGGCCTCCACACCTTCCAGCCCGCCCTCGCGCAGCAGGCGCTGGACGCCCTTGATGGTGTAGCCCTGGGTGTAGAGCAGGTCGCCGATGCGGCGGAGGAGGGTGATGTCCTCCGGCCGGTAGTAGCGGCGCCCACCACCCCGCTTCAGCGGCTTCAGCTGGGGGAACTTCGTCTCCCAGAAGCGCAGCACGTGCTGCGGGATGTGCAGGTCCTCAGCCACCTCGCTGATGGTGCGGAAGGCGTTCGGGGACTTGCGGCGAGTCGCCGCCTCCGGGCCACCGCCCTCGGACAGGGCCTCGGGCGGAGTGGGTGTGATGTCGCCAAGCACGCTCATGCCGGTCATCGCGCTCCTGCTCAGTCCTCGCTAGTCCTCGGACCGGGGCGGCGTCTCGCCGTTGATCCGGGCCTTCAGCACCTGGCTGGCGCGGAAGGAGAGGACGCGGCGCGGGGTGATCGGCACCTCCACGCCCGTCTTGGGGTTGCGCCCGATCCGCTGGGCCTTCTGCCGCACGGAGAAGGTGCCGAAGGCCGAGAGCTTCACCGCCTCCCCGCTTTCGAGCGTGGAGGAGATGCGGTTCAGCACATCCTCCAGCAGGGCCGCACTCTCGTTCCGGGAGAGGCCGACCTGCATGTAGATCGCCTCAGCCAACTGAGCGCGGGTGATGGTGTTCACGCGGCCATGCCCCCTCTCGCCGATGGGGGGATTGGACCGCCGGGGACGGGGTGGCGTCAATCGACTCGGCGGGCCGAGTGTGGACTCCCGCACGCAGTGTTGCCGAAATGTCGTGGTGAGTCGCAGCGGGCGGAACACGCACGCGCGGCTCCGGGCACAAGCCGGGCCGCGTCCACCCGCCTAGTGGCAGGTCCTCAGGCGGGCTGGAGTGGCCCTAGAAGCGCGCGAGCGCCGCGCCCCAGGTCAGGCCACCACCGATGGCTTCCATCAGCACCAGGTCGCCGGGCTGGATGCGGCCGTCGCGCCGCGCCTCCGCCAGGGCCAGCGGGATGGAAGCGGCGGAGGTGTTGGCGTGACGGTCCACCGTCACCACCACGCGCTCCGACGGAAGGCCGAGCTTTCGGCCCATGGCGTCGATGATCCGCAGATTCGCCTGGTGCGGAACCAGCCATTGCACATCGGACTTGTCGAGCCCGTTGGCGGCCAGCGCCTCGTCCACGGCCGAGGCGAGCTTCGAGACGGCGTGCCGGAAGACCTCCCGCCCCGCCATGCGGACGAGCCCGCCCTCGACCTGAAGGATGTCGCCGTGGCGGCCATCGGAGTGCAGGTGCGTGGAGAGGATCGCGCGGGAGGCTGGCCCTTCCTCCTCGGTCGCGCGCAGGAGCACGGCGCCGGCGCCGTCCCCGAACAGCACGCAGGTGCCGCGATCGGTCCAGTCCAGGATTCGGGTGAAGGCCTCGGCGCCGATGACCAGCGCGCTGCGGCACTGCCCGGCGCGGATCATCGCGTCGGCCACGCCGAGCGCATAGACGAAGCCGGTGCAGGCGGCGGAGATGTCGAAGGAGAAGCCCTTATGGATCCCCAGCTTCTCCTGCACGCGGGTGGCGGTGGAGGGGAAGGCCGAATCGGGCGTCGCCGTGGCCAGGATGATGGCATCCACCTCGGAAGCATCTGCCCCGGCCTGGGCCAGCGCCTCACGCGCGGCGGCGGCGGCCATGTCGGCGGTCGATTCGCCGGGCGCCGCAATGTGGCGGCGGCGGATGCCCGTCCGCTCGCTGATCCAGGCGTCGGATGTGTCCAGGTTGAACTCGGCGGCGAGCTCATCATTGGTGAGGCTGCGCGCGGGCAGGTAGCCGCCCGTGCCGGCGATGACGGAGCGGACCATCAGCCGGCCACGGCCTGCTGCGGGGCCGACCTCTGGCCCAGCAGGGCGACGCCGGTGCGGATGCGATCGTTGAAGCCGTGCGTCACCATGTCCATCGCCACGTCAACGGCATGGGCGAAGCCAAGGGCGTCGGTCCCGCCATGGCTCTTCACCACCACACCGTTCAATCCGATCAGCACGGCGCCGTTGTAGCGCCGCGGGTCCATCCATTGCCGCAGTCGGTCCAGCGCGGGCCGCGCGAGAAGATAGCCGAGCCGCGCGGGGATGGAGGAGTTGAAGACTTGGCGCAGAAGGCTGCCGACGAGTTTCAGCGCCCCCTCCCCCGTCTTCAGCGCGACATTGCCCGTGAAGCCGTCGGTCACGACCACGTCCACCGTTCCGGCGGTGATGTCGTGCCCTTCCACGAAGCCATGGAAATGCGCGCCCACATGGCTGTCGCGCAGGATCTCGGCCGCTTGGCGGATGCGCTCGTCGCCCTTCAGCTCCTCGGAGCCGACATTGAGCAGCCCGATGGTGGGCGCGGTCAGGCCGAGCACGGCGCGGGCGAAGGCATCGCCCATCACCGCGAATTCCACGAGGTTGCGCGCCTCGTAGGAGATGTTCGCGCCGAGATCGAGCAGCACCACATCGCCCCGCGCCGAGGGACCGATGGCAGCCAGGGCCGGGCGGTCGATCTCGGGCATGGTGCGGAGCACGATCTTGGCGAGCGCCATCAGCGCGCCCGTATTCCCGGCCGAAACCACGCCCTCGGCCTCGCCGGCCGCCACCGCATCGATCGCCAGCCGCATGGACGCGCGGCGGACGCGCAGCGCGGCCGTCGGCTTCATGTCACCGGGGATGTAGTCGGGCGTGTGGCGGATGGTGCAGAGCGCGGCCGCGCGCGGGCGGGTGGCGAGGCCCGCCTTTAGGCGCGCCTCATCCCCCACCAGCAGGAAGCGGGCGCCCTTGTGACGCTCCGCGGCCTGCTCCAGCCCGTCCAGAACGGCATCGGGGGCGTGGTCGCCCCCCATGGCATCCACCGCGAGCGCGAAGCGCTCCGCCGGCCCAGCAGACATAGACCCGGCGGCCCCGGATGCGGCCAATTCCGGCGCTCCTCAGCTATGGACGGGCGAGGACAGCGCGATCAGGCGCGAACGGCGGCCTTCAGCGGCTTGCCGGCCGCCACGACCTCGCGGCCGTCATAGAAGCCGCAGGAGACGCAGATGTTGTGCGGGCGGCGCAGCTCGCCGCAGTTCGGGCACTCGGCATGCGCCTCGCGCGACAGCGCCTCATGGCTACGGCGCATGCCGCGGCGGGAGGGCGAAACCTTCTTCTTCGGAACGGCCATCGGTGCCGGGCCTTTCTATATGCAACGCGTCACGCGAACGGACGGGATTCTCGGGAGGCGCGCGCCTTACCACCCGTGACCGGGCGGAGCAAGGGTTACGGCGCCTGGCTAGGCCGGGGGGCTGCCCTTCAGCACGCGCAGGGCGGCGAAGGGCGAGGACGCCTCGTCCTTCGCTTCCTCGGGAAGTTGGGCGTCAGGCGCCCGGGGATAAGGGTCGAGCGCGAGGGAAAGGCTCTGGGCCAGAGCCTCCCCCAGATCCACCGTGCCGTCGGGCTCGGACTCGATCTCGTCAGGCCCCTCGTCCATTTCCTCGCCGGGTTCCTCCCCCGGGGGAAGGATCCGCCAGTCCAGAGGCTCGTCCACCTCCTGGGGCACGGGATCCAGGGTGACGACGCAGGGCTGCACCAGCTTCGCCCGCAGGCGCCCCCGGGCGCGCAGAGCGCCCCCAGGCGCCGGAGCGAGCTCCAGCTCGGCCGAGAGCGCGTCCAGGCCCAGCAGGCCCAGCCGGGCGGCCAGGGCGGCACGCTCCTCCGGCCTGGCCTCGAGATACTCCTTCCGCCCTTCCGTCCCGATGATGGCCGGGCGGATGCTGCGGCTGAACTCACGCTTCATGCGCCGGCTCCGACAGGGGTTGCACGGAAATCGGCCTGCCCGGCGACGAAGCCCTCGAAGGGCTGGCCCGCCAGGGCGGCGTTCAGCGCCATGGCATGGCCGGCCAGGCGGCGGGCCGCCCCCGCTGGCGGCTCGCCGCCCCACACGTTGCGCGCCAGCGCCGCCTCGAGCGCCGCCTCGTCCCCGGCCTCCAGCGCCGCCTCATAGGCCAGCGCCCGGCCGTGGAAGGCCTCCCACATGACCCGCACGCGCTTGCCGATGGACATGTCGCCCACGCCCATCTCGCGCAGGTTGATGTCCATGTCGGCGAACATGGCGTCGAACACGGCCTGGGCCAGGGCGGGGCCCCGCGGGTCCGGGTCCCGGTGCAGGCGGCGCACCAGCAGCGCCGCATGGAGGGCGATCAGGTCGAAACGGCCCTCCAGCGTGTCCGGCACGCCGTCCTCCCCGAACAGGCCGGGGTCGCGGGCCGCCTGCACCGCGGCGGTGTAGAGGGCAAAGCCGGCCCGCTCATGCGTGCGGCGGCGGAGAAGGCCGAAAAGGGCCATGGGCTCCCTGTTCCATTTCACGCCAGGGGCAAGGCTGGCGGGCGTGGCTCCATCCGGCCGCGGCACTCTGTTGACCGGGCGGCGGGGCGGTGGCAATCGAACTCGCGAGATGGCCCCCATGACCGCACCCGTCAATCCACTCGCTTCCCGCCCGGCGGCCCGCTGGCGCGCCGCGCTGGTGGCCGTGACCCTGCTCTCCGTACCCCTCGGAGGCTGCGCCCTGTTCGGCGCGCCCGAGGAACCGCGTGGGAACCGGGCCGACCCCGAGCTCTTAAAGGAGCTCACCCCCGGCGTATCCAGCCGCGCGGATGTCTCCGCGCTGCTCGGCTCGCCCAGCGCCACCGCCACCTTCGACCAGCGCGAGTGGTACTATATCAGCGCCACCACCCATACGCGCCCGGGCCAGCTGCCGGGCGTGGACAACCAGCGCGTCGTGGTGGTCCGCTTCAACGACCGGGGCGTGGTGGAGGGCATTGAGCAGAAGGGCGAGGCCGACATGCGGAACGTGGCCATGGTGGACCGCACCACGCCCGTGCCGGGCAACGAGCGCTCGGTCCTCCAGGCCCTGTTCGGCAATATTGGCCGCTTCGGCCCCACCCCGACGCAGGCAGCCACCCCGGGCGTCGCCGCGCCCTCCCCCTGATCCCTGCGCGGATCTCAACAAAAAGGCCCGGGACAGAGTCCCGGGCCTTTTTGTTGCGCTCCCCTCCTCAGGCCGCCGGCGCGGGCGGCCGGGTCACCCGCCAGAGCGCGAAGACCAGGGCTGGCAGGACCATGAGGTTCAGCATGTACCATCCACTGGTGGCATGCAGCAGGCCAGAGCCGAAGGCGGTGCAGGCCACCGTGCCGAAGACGATGAAGTCGTTGGCCGTTTGGGCGCGCACCCGCTCGGCGGCGCTATGCGCCTCGGCCAGCAGCGTCGTCGCGCCAGTGAACATGAAGTTCCAGCCCAGCCCCAGCGCCACCAGCGCGACGGTGAAGTGCATGAACTCCTTCCCCAGAAGGGCCAGCCCCACGCAGGCGGCGTTCAGCAGGACCCCGGCCAGGATCACGGGCCGCGCCCCGAAGCGGGCGATCAGCCGCCCGGTGAAGAAGCCCGGGGCGAACATGGACACCGCATGGGCCTGGATGACCGTGGCGCTGGCCGAGACGCCGAAGCCGCAGAGCATCATCTCCAGCGGCGTCGAGGTCATCAGCAGGTTCATCACGCCATAGGCCACGGCGGCCGTCAGCGCGGCGGTCAGGAAGGCCGGACGGGCGACGATCTCCATCACCGGCGTGTTCACCGCGGCCCGGGGCGGCGCCGGCGGCAGCACGGCGATCGAGAGCAGCGCCATGCAGATCAGCGGCATCAGCGCCAGGAACAGATAGGTGCCGAGGAAGAGGAAGGGCGGCAGCAGGTCCTTGCTGTGCTTCACCAATTCCGGCCCGAGTGCCGCGGCCATCACGCCGCCGGCCATCACCAGCGCGATGGCACGGGGCCGATAGGCCGGGGTGGCCAGCTCGGCGGCCGCGAAGCGGTAGTGCTGGGCAATCCCGAAGCCGAGCCCGGCCGGGATGGCGCCGAGGCAGTAGATGAGGAAGCTGCCCTGCCAGACGCCATAGGCGAAGGTAAGGCTGCCGAGGAAGCTGCCCATGGCCCCGAGAAGGAAGCCCGGCCGGCGCCCCAGCCGGGCGAAGACGAAGCCCGCTGGGATGGAGGCCCCCATGGTGGCGAGCATCTGCAGCGCCATCGGCAGGGTGGCGAGGGACTTGTTCTCGGCCAGGCTGTAGCCGATCAGCGCCCCCATGGTGGCCTGCCCGACCACGGCCGAGTTCATCAGCGCCTGGCAGAAGAAGAGCAGCCGGACGTTGCGGCGCATCGCGGTATCGGTGGCCAGATCCGCCGTGGTCGCTGACATCAGAAGTGACTCCATCCCCCCTGCGGGAGGGTCATCGCCCCCTCGTCCGGCCCGAGCACCCTGACCTCTGGCGGGCCCTCCGTGAACTGCCCGATCCGCGTGGCCGATGTGCCCGCCGCGCGGGCGGCGGCCTCGATGCGGGCGGAATCGGCGGAGCTGGCCGCGAAAAGCAGCTCGTAATCATCTCCCCCGGTGGCGAGGCGAGGCAGCCAGCCCGGCTCCTCTGCCACCCGTGCGGCGGCGGCCGGGGAAAGCGGGACGCGGGCGAGTTCCAGCACGGCGCCGAGGCCAGCGGCGCGGCACAGATGGCCGAGGTCCTGGGCCAGCCCGTCCGAGACATCCATGGCGGCATGGGCGAGGCCCCGCAGGGCGCGCCCCAGCCCCAGCCGCGGCTCGGGGAGGCGGTAGCGGCGGGCCAGGTGCCCGTCGGCATCGGCCGGGACCCGGCCCTGCAGCACGGCAAGCCCCAGCGCCCCGTCCCCGATGGTGCCGGATACCCAGAGATCGTCGCCCGGACGGGCGCCCCCACGGCGCAGCGCCGTGCCGGGCGGCACCGTGCCGATGATGGTCAGGGAAAGGCAGGCCGGGCCCGGGGTGGAGACCGTGTCGCCGCCCAGCACATGCAGGCCGAATTCGCGCTGGTCGGCGGCGAGGCCGGCGGCGAAGCCCTCCAGCCAGGCCGGCGGGGTGCCGCGCGGCAGGGCCGTGGTCATGAGATAGGCGAGCGGCTCCGCCCCCATGGCGGCGAGGTCGGACAAGTTCACCCGCAGCAGCTTGCGGCCGATCGTCTCCGGCGGGTCATCCGGCAGGTAGTGGACGCCCTCGACCATAGCATCGGCGGCCAGGACCAGTTCCCGCCCGGCGGGCGGCGACAGTAGGGCCGCATCATCGGAGAGGCCAAGCGCCCCCTCCCCCGCCAGCCCGCGGAAATGGCGGGCGACGAGGGCAAATTCCGGGGGCAGGCTCACCGGCGCGGCTCCCGGGTTCAGGGCTTGGGCTGGAACTCGTCCCCGCGCATCTGCCGCGCCAGGGCGTCGAGAACGCCATTGGCGAAGCGCGGCTCCTCGCCGTCGAAGAAGCCATGGGCGATGTCCATGTACTCGTTGATCACCACCCGGGCCGGGGTATCCGCGCTGCCCCAGAACTCGGTGGCGGCGGCGCGCAGCAGGGCCCGCAGCACGGGGTCCAGCCGGTCCAGCGTCCAGGTGCCCGAAAGATGTCCGGAAATCGCCGCGTCGATCGTCTCCGCATCCTTGGCGGCGGCACGCACGATCTTGCTGAACAGGGGCACGTCGGCCTGGGGAACGCGACCATCCTCGAAGCCCGCATCGCTCCCCAGCGTCCCGATCCGGTGGCGCACGAACTGGTCGATCACCGTTTCCGCGCTCTCCCCGCCCGCCTCGGACTGGAACAGCGCCTGGACGGCGGCCACGCGGGCGCCGGTCCGGGGGCGCCCGGCATTCGGACGCGGGTTGCGCTTCGGGGCCTGGCTCATCCGGTGGTCTCCGCGAAGCGTCGGGCCAGAGCAATCTGGCCGATCATGGCATTGGCCGCCTCGACGCCCTTGTTGTGGCGGTCGGGCGAGGAGCGGGCGATGGCCTGCTGGATACTGTGGACGGTGAGAAGGCCGAAGCCGATGGGCGCGGCGGTCTCGACGGAGATGTCCATCACGCCCCGGCAGGCCTCCCGGCAGATGTGGTCGTAGTGGTCCGTTTCGCCCTTCACAACGCAGCCGAAGACGAGATAGCCGTCATACTTCTGCGTGCGGATCGCCATGCGCAGCGCGGCCGGAAGCTCGAAGGCGCCGGCAACGTCCACCACCTCCGACTCCCCGCCGATCCCGGCGAGGACCGCGAGCGCGCCATCCACCATGCCGCCCACCACATCCGCGTAATAGGGCGCCTGGATGACCAGGACGCGAGGCGGCGGGCCGGTCAGCTCCGGGGCGGCGCGGAGGGGGGCGTCGGCAGTGCTCAAGGGGCGTCTCCGATCGGGCGGATATCGGTGATGGTCAGGCCGTAGCCTTCGAGGCCGACCACGGGGCGGGGATGGTTGGACAGCAGGATCATCTCCCGCACGCCGAGGTCGGATAGGATCTGGGCGCCGATGCCGTAGTCGCGCAGCTCCGGCGCCATCTTCTCGCGCCCGGCGCGGACGCGCTCGGACAGGGCGCTCGGCTTCACGTCGCGAATCAGGACCACAACGCCGCGGCCCTGGCGCTCGATTTCCTCCATCGCCTGGTGCAGGTCCTTCGGACCATGGCGGCCGGTGATGTCGGAGAGCAGGTTCACGGCATGCACGCGCACGGGGATGGGCCCGGGGCGGGAGAGGTCGCCCTTCACCAGCGCCACATGCTCCCCGTATTCCAGCGTGTTGGCATAGATCACCACGCGCCAGGGGCCGCCCGGCGCGTCCTCCAGCATGCCTTCCTCGACCCGGCGCACCAGCCGCTCCGTCCGGCGGCGATGGGCGATCAGGTCGGCGATGGTGCCGAGCTTGAGGCCGTGATGCTGGGCGAAGGAGACCAGGTCCGGCATCCGGGCCATGGAGCCGTCCTCGTTCATGATCTCGCAGATCACGCCGGAGGGGTTGAGGCCCGCAAGCCGCGCGAAGTCCACCGCCGCCTCGGTGTGGCCGGCCCGCACCAGGGTGCCGCCCTCCCGCGCCACCAGCGGGAAGACATGACCTGGGGTGACGATATGCTCGCGCCCCATCTCGGGGTTGATGGCGACCGCCACGGTGCGGGCGCGGTCGGCGGCGGAGATGCCGGTGGTCACGCCGTCCCGTGCCTCGATGGAGACGGTGAAGGCGGTCTGGTGCCGTGTTCCGTTGCTCTGCGCCATCAGCGGCAGGCCAAGCTGCTCCACCCGCTGGCGCGTCATGGCGAGGCAGATCAGGCCGCGGGCATGGCGGGCCATGAAGTTCACGGCGTCCGGTGTCGCGAACTGGGCGGGGATGACGAGGTCGCCCTCGTTCTCCCGGTCCTCGTCATCCACCAGGATGAACATGCGGCCGCGCCGGGCCTCCTCCAGCAGCTCCTCCGTCGGGCTGATGAAGTCCGCGTAGCTGGTGATGCGGGTTTCGGTGCTCACGCGTTGAACTCCCGAAGGCGGGCGACGTAGCGCGCCAGCATGTCGATCTCGATATTCACCCGCGCCCCGGGGGCCAGGCCACCCAGCGCGGTCACCTCGGTGGTGTGGGGGATCAGGTTCACCCCGAAGGTGGCGCCCTCCACCGCGTTCACGGTGAGGGAAACACCGTCGATGGTGATGCTGCCCTTCTCCGCCACGAAGCGGGCGAGGCCCGGTGGCAGCTGGAAGGCCCAGCGGTGGGAACCGTTCTCGGGGGTGATCGAGAGCACCTCGGCCACCCCGTCCACATGGCCGGAAACCACATGGCCGCCCATCTCGTCGCCCATCCGGAGCGAGCGTTCCAGGTTGATCCGGCTCCCCTCCCGCCACTGGCCCAGCGTGGTGCGGGACAGGGTTTCGGCGGAGATCTCCACTTCGAAGACATCGCCCTCCTGCGCCACCACGGTCAGGCAGCAGCCGGAGCAGCAGATGGAGGCGCCGATGGCGACCCCTTCCAACCAGCCCGGCGGGGTGGCGATGGCCACGCGCATGTCCTGCCCGGCCCCGATGGGGGTCAGGCGGCGGATCGTGCCGATCGCGGTGACGATGCCGGTGAACACGGGAGATGGTTCCGTCTGGTGGGCGTTGCGGTGCAGGGGATGGCGCGCGGGGCGCCCTGTGACAAGGGGGAAACGGCGCGGATCAGCCCGGCGCGCGGGACGACGGAGTGGGCCCAGGAAGAAGGTCGGCCTCCACCAGCCAGCATTCGCCGGCCAGGCGGCGGCCCGTGATCCGCAGCCGGAGCATGCTGTCCAGCCCGCCCACTCCAAGGGATTCCAGGCCGGAACGCCCGTCCCCGCCGATCAGCGAGGGGGCGACGAACCAGGCCAGCCGGTCCACCAGCCCGGCCCGGAGCAGCGAGGCCGCGAGCACGGCCCCGCCCTCCACCATCAGCCGGGTGATCCCCCGCGCCGCCAGGGCCCGCAGCAGCGCCTCGGGCTCCAGGCCGCCGCCCTGCGCGGGCGGCACCTCGATGAAGGACGCGCCGCGCCCCTCCAGCGCGGCCCGGGCCGCCGGATCGTGGCCGGGCCGGGTGGCGATCCACGCCGGGGCCTCGCTGCTGAACAGGCGGCCCCCCGGCGGGGTGCGGAGCCGCGCATCGGCGATCACCCGGACAGTGGGAAGGGCGGCATAGCCGGGAAGGCGGCAGGTCAGCTCCGGGTCATCGGCCAGGAGGGTCCCGCTGCCGGCCATCACCGCGTCGTGGCAGCCGCGCAGGGCATGCGCCATGCGCCGGGCCTCGGGGCCGGTGATCCACTGGCTTTCGCCGGTCCGGGTGGCGATGCGGCCGTCCAGGGTGGTGGCGAGCTTGAGCGTCACCATGGGGAGGCCACGCGCCAGGCGCTTGACGAAGCCGGCATTCACCCGCCGCGCCTCCTCCTCGAGCAGCCCGACCTCCACCGCGATCCCGGCATCGCGCAGGCGCTGCAGGCCGACGCCATCGACGCGCGGATCGGGATCGCGCAGCGCGACCACCACGCGGGCGACGCCGGCCGCGATCAGCGCATCCGTGCAGGGCGGCGTGCGGCCCCAATGGCAGCAGGGCTCGAGGGTGACATAGGCCGTGGCGCCGCGGGTCTGGCCGGCGGCGGCGCGCAGGGCCTCGGTTTCCGCATGGGGGCGGCCGCCCGGGCGGGTATGCCCGCGCCCGACCACCCGCCCGTCCCGGACGATGACGCAGCCCACGGAAGGGTTCGGCCAGGTGCTCCCCAGGCCCCGCGCGGCGAGCGCGAGAGCCGCGCGCATATGCTCTTGATCCGACACGGGAGGGGGTTTGCTCGCGGTGTCAGCCGTTGTCCAGCGAGCCGAGGAAGGCGTTGAAGTCCTTCGCATCGCGGAAGTTCTGGTAGACGCTGGCGAAGCGCACATAGGCCACGGGGTCCAGTTCCCGCAGCACCTCCATCACGCGCTGGCCGATGGCCTTGGAGGTCAGCTCCTCCGCCCCCTCCGACTCCAGCCGGCGCTGGATGCCGGTGACGATGCGCTCCACCTTCTCCTCGTCCACGGGCCGCTTGCGCAGCGCGACGCGGATGGAGCGGGCCAGCTTCTCACGGTCAAAGGCGACACGGCGGCCGTCGCTCTTCACCACCGTCAGCTCGCGCAACTGCACCCGCTCGAAGGTGGTGAAGCGGGCGCCGCAGGCATTGCAGGAGCGGCGGCGGCGGATGGCCGCGCCGTCCTCGGCCGGACGACTGTCCTTCACCTGCGTGTCCTCGGACTGGCAGAAGGGGCAGCGCATCCGGCGGGGCTATCCTAGCTTCGGTAGATGGGGAAGCGGGCGCAGAGGGCGTGAACCGCCTCGCCCGCCGCCTTCTCGGCCGCCGCGTTGCCCTCGGGCGAGTTCGAGCGGGACAGCCCGTCCAGCACCTGGCCGATCAGCCGCCCGACCTCGGTGAACTCCGCCGTCCCGAAGCCGCGGGAGGTGGCGGCGGGGGAGCCCAGGCGGACGCCGGAGGTGACGAAGGGCTTCTCGGGGTCGAAGGGGATGGCGTTCTTGTTCGCCGTCAGATGCGCCCGGCCCAGCGCGGCCTCGGCCGCCTTGCCCGTCAGGTTCTTCGGGCGCAGGTCCACCAGCACGAGGTGGTTGTCCGTGCCACCGGTGACGAGGCCGAACCCCTGGGACTTCAGCTCGGCGGCCAGGGCCTTGGCGTTGTCCACCACGGCGCGGGCATAGGCGCGGAACTCGGGGCGCAGCGCCTCGGCGAAGGCCACGGCCTTGGCGGCGATGACATGCATGAGCGGCCCGCCCTGGGTGCCCGGGAAGACGGCCGAGTTCAGCTTCTTCGCCAGCGCCTCGTCATCCGTGAGGATCATGCCGCCACGGGGGCCGCGCAGGGTCTTGTGGGTGGTGGTGGTCACCACATGGGCATGGGGGAAGGGCGAGGCATGGGCGCCGCCGGCCACGAGCCCGGCGAAATGGGCGATATCCACCATGAAGATGGCGCCCACCTCGTCCGCAATCTCGCGGAAGCGCGGGAAGTCCCACTCGCGGGCATAGGCGGAGCCGCCGGCCAGGATGAGCTTGGGGCGGGACTCGCGGGCGATGCGCGCGACCTCGTCCATGTCGATCCGCTGGTCCTCGCGCCGGACCGTGTAGGGGGCGACCTTGAACCACTTGCCCGACAGGTTCACGGGCGAGCCGTGGGAGAGGTGCCCGCCGGCCGCGAGATCCAGGCCCATGAAGGTGTCGCCGGGCTGTAGCAGGGCGAAGAAAACCGCCGCATTCGCCTGGGCGCCGGAATGGGGCTGAACATTCGCGAAGCCGCAGCCGAAAAGCTTCTTGGCGCGCTCGATCGCCAGGTTCTCGGCGATGTCCACCACCTCGCAGCCGCCATAGTAGCGCTTGCCCGGCAGGCCCTCGGCGTACTTGTTCGTCAGGACGGAGCCCTGGGCCTCCAGCACGGCGCGGGAGACGATGTTCTCCGAGGCGATCAGCTCGATCCCGTCCTGCTGTCGCACCAGCTCGCGGGAGAGGACCTCGGCGATCTCGGGGTCGATCTCCGAGAGCGGGGCGTTAAAGAAGCGGTCGGCGCTGGCGGCGGGGGAGCTTTCGTTCACGGCGTGCGGGTCCAGTCCGGAGAGAGCTTCAGGACCCGGCGGTCATGGCGGCCGCCGGCATAGGGGGTGGCGAGGAAGGCCTCGAGGGCCTCGAGCGCCGGCTCCGGCCCCGTCATGCGGGCGCCGAAGGCGATCACATTGGCATCATTGTGCTCGCGCGAAAGGCGCGCGCCTGTCACGTCATGCACCAGGGCGCAACGGATGCCCGGAAGGCGGTTGGCCGCGATGGAGATGCCGATTCCCGTGCCGCAGACGAGCAGGCCGAAGCGTGCGCGGCCGGCGTTCACGGCCTCGGCCACCGCATGGCCGAAATCGGGATAGTCGACGCTCTCCGGGCCATGCGTGCCCATGTCGAGGACGGAATGGCCGGCTTCCTCCAGCGCCTGGCGGAGGGTGGCCTTGAGGGCGAGACCGGCATGGTCAGCGCCGACGGCAATGGTAAGCGGGGCGGTCATCGCGGCCGTCTACCACGGGTGGGGCCTGGGTTGGAACGGCGCCGCTACTCCTTGGGGGCGGGTCCGCCATGCGCCGCTCCGCGGGCAGCGAGGAAGGCTGGCACCCGCCGCAGCGCGTCGACGCGGGCGGCGGGGTCGGTGCCCATCCGGGCCGTGCCATCGCCGCGCGCCGTCATGTCCAGGCCGGAAAGCACGCGAACCGGCATGCCTGGCTGGTCAAAGCCATGCACCGCGCCCGGATACTCCACCAGCTCGACCGGCGCCGGCCGGGTGCGCTCGGCGGCGAGGCGGCAGGGACCCGGCGGGGTCCAGTCATCGGCGCCGCCCAGCAGCATCAGCACCGGCGTCGCCGGCCGCCAGGGCGGTGGCTCCCGGCCCGGACGAGCGCAGCCGGGATAGAGGGCGATCGCCCCGCGCAGGACGCCGGGCGGCACGGGCGCGCCGGCCGCCGCCAGGGCCGTGCTGCCGCCATGGGACCAACCAATGAGAAAGGCGCCGCCGGGTGCCGCCCAGCCCTGGCCCGATGCCCATGCCGCGGCGGCATGGGCATCGGCGCGCCTGACCGTCTCCGGCAGGATCCCCTTCTCCCCGCCGGAGCAGACCTGGGTGACGCCGCGGCTGCCGAAGCTGTCGGGGAAGAGGACGGGATGGCCCAGGGCCGCGAGCCTCGCTGCCCAATCGGCCTCCCGCGCAGGCAGCGATAGCGGCATCCCCGGCCCGCCCAGCCCGCCGCAACCATGCAGGGCCACCACGGGAATGCCGGGAAGCCCGGATGCCGGGCGAACCAGAAGCCCCCGCAAGGGCTGCCCGCCGGGCCCAGGGATGCTGACAGGCTCGGCCGTCATGACGGGGGCGGCGGCGAGCAGGGCGAGCGGGGCAAGGCGCTTCATTCCGGTGCAGCGTCCCTCCCCCGCCCCGGTTTCGGCTTGGCGGGCCCACGCATTGGCGCGAAAACCCCCGCATGAGCCACCCGCCCTTCCCGATCTCCCGCCCCCGCCGCAACCGCCTGGACGACGCCACCCGCCGCCTGGTCGCCGAGAACCGGCTTTCGGTGGACGACCTGATCTGGCCGATCTTCCTGGTGGAGGGCGAAGGGCAGAACCAGGAGGTGGCCTCCATGCCGGGCGTCCGGCGGGTCTCGCTCGACCGCCTTTCCGAGCATGTCGGCCCCGCGGCGGAGCTGGGCATCCCGGCCATCGCCCTTTTCCCCGCGACGCCGGCGGAGAAGAAGAACGCCGAGGGCACCGAGGCGAAGAACCCCGAGAACCTGATGTGCCGCGCGGCACGGCAGCTGACGCGCGACTTCCCCCAGCTCGCGCTCGTCGGCGATGTCGCGCTCGACCCCTATACCGACCACGGCCATGACGGCGTGATCCGCGACGGCTACGTGCACAACGACGAATCGCTGGAGGTGCTGGTCGCGCAGGCCGTGGTGCAGGCCGAGGCCGGCATCGGCATCATCGCCCCCTCGGACATGATGGATGGGCGCGTGGGCGCCATCCGCGCGGCGCTGGATGCGAAGGGGCTGATCCACACGCGGATCATGTCCTACTCCGCCAAATACGCCTCCGCCTTCTACGGCCCGTTCCGCGACGCTGTGGGCTCGGGCAGCGCACTGAAGGGCGACAAGAAGACCTATCAGATGAACCCCGCCAATTCCGACGAGGCGATCCGCGAGGTGGCGGCGGACCTGGCCGAGGGCGCCGACATGGTGATGGTCAAGCCGGGGATGCCCTATCTCGACATCATCCGGCGCGTGAAGGACGAATTCCGCGTGCCCACCTTCGCCTATCAGGTGAGCGGCGAATACGCGATGATCGAGGCCGCGGCGCGGAACGGCTGGATCGACCGCGAGCGCGCGATGCTGGAAAGCCTCATGGCCTTCCGCCGCGCGGGCGCGGATGGCGTGCTGACCTATTTCGCTGTGGACGCGGCGCGCCGGATGCGCGCTGGCTGAACGAAGGAATGCAGGCGGAGGGCTCCGCCCTCGCCCGCCAAGGGCCTGAGGCCCTTGGAACCCCGTCTGACTGCCGTGGATACGATGATCGAAGGGGTCTCCTGTTGAGGGTGCCCTTCCTGCGTTTGCAGTCGCTTGAGGTCGCAGACCTCAGGCGCACCGTCAGTCGAGCGATTCCAAACTCGGAAAAGAAGATGATGGTGAGGGGTCCGGGAAAGGAAGAATTCCTTCTTCCTCTCCCCGGGATAGACCGGCAGACGAGAACGAGAGCTCCCCGGCAACATGCCGGAAGCGGCCACTCGGAACCGCCGTCTCACATGGCCGGGCGGCGCATCGGAACGCGGCCGCGCGGGGCGGAAGGCGGAACCGGCACGGGCGCCTCGAAGAACCGGCGCATCTCGGCGCCCACGAATTCCTGCGCCTGGCGCGCCTTGGAGAGCACCGCATCCGCGCCGAAGAACTCGTGGGTGACGCCGGGATAGACGGTGTGCTGCACCACCACGCCATTGGCGCGCAGCTTGTCGGCCAGCCGCGTGCCGTCGCTGGCCAGCGGGTCGATCTCGGCATTCACCAGCACCACGGGCGGCAGCCCCGCCAGGTTGGCCTTGCCGATCAGGTCCAGCCGGGGGTCCTGCAGGTCCTGCGGGCCGCGGGTGTAGTTCCGCACGAACCACTCGATCATCGGCCTGTTCAGCGGCTTCGCGTTCGCGAACTCGCGATAGGACGGTGTGTCGAGATCGACGCCCGCCACGGGATAGATGGCCGCGATGGCGATCGGCGCCGGCACGCGGTTGTCGCGCGCGTAGGTGGCGGCGTTGAGGGCGAGGTTGCCGCCCGCGCTCTCGCCGGCCAGGGCGACGCGGGTGGCGTCGGCGCCGAGGGAGGCGGCGTTCCGCACGGCCCAGGCATAGGCAACGTTGGCGTCGTCATGCGCGGTGGGGAAGCGGAACTCCGGGCCCTGGCGGTAGTGCACGGAAAGGACCATCGCCTCGCTGAGCCGGCAGATGGCGCGCGCCGACGCGTCGTAGGTGTCGATATCCGAGATCACCCAGCCGCCGCCATGGAAGTAGACGATCAGCGGCAGCGGACGGTTATGCGCGGGAATGGGGCGGTACAGCCGCGCACGCAGCGGCGTCGGCAGCGTGCTGATGGTGATGTCTTCCTGGCTGCCGATCACGCGGCCCGGGTTGGTGTTCGCCAGTTCCAGCGCGCGCGCCTTCACCGCATCGGAATAGGAGGGCTGGCGGCGCGCCTCGGCGGCGCTAAGCGCCTCGATCGGGCGCGGGTTCAGGCGGGCCAGGGTCTCGAGAAGCGCGCGCTGCTCCGGATCGGCGCGACCCGACGGATCGGCGGGCATTGCCATGCGGGGGTCCTGCTGCGCGCAGGCCGTGGTCAGGGCGGCGAGGCCGAGGGGTAGCATGAGCGCGCTGCGGCGCGAAACGGGGGTCATGACGGGCATCTCCAACCGCGCCGGTCGGGCGCTGCCGGCTGGAACGTCACGCCCCCGTGGCGGTTGCCGGATGCTCGGGCCCGAGGAAATCCGCGAGGGCGGCAGTCTGGGCGGGGTCGATCAGGCCCGGCGCATGGCCGCAGCCGGTAATGGTGACGAGCCGCGTCCCGGGGCGGGCCGCCATGGCCGCCGCGGTCGTTTCGTCCAACAGATCGCTTTCCGCACCGCGCAGCACGAGAATGGGCTGGCGCAGCGTCTCCCAGACCGGCCAGAGGTCGATGTCGGTGATGGCGGTGCTCATCATCGGTTCGGCGATCGCCGGATCGTAGTGCAGGGTCAGGCGGCCTTCCGGGGTGCGCCGCGCGCTGGTTTCGGCCATGTGGCGCCAGGCCGCGTCCGGCAGGTCGCCAAAGCCCGCGTGAACCAGGCGGAGATGCGTCTCCACCTCTTCGGTCGTCGCGAAATCATGCCGGAGGGAAAGATAGGCGGCGATGCGCTGCAGGGCACGGCCGGGCAGGAAGGGGCCGATATCGTTCAGCACCATGCGTCGCGGTGCGACACCCGGCATGGCGCCCACCCCCATGCCGATGAGCCCGCCCATGGAGGTGCCGACCCAGTCATACGGCTTGGGGAGCTGCGCCACGAACTGCTGGAAGGCGAGTGCATAGGTGGGGACGGCATAGAGCTTGCCGTCCGGCAGCCAGTCGCTGAAGCCGCGCCCGAAGACATCCGGGCAGATGACGCGCCGGCCCCGCGCGGCGAGGCGCAGGGCCAGGGCGTCGAAATCCCGGCCGTTGCGCGTCAGCCCATGGACGCAGACCACCGGCATGCCATCCGCCGGCCCCCATTCCACCCAGCGAAGGCTGGCCTGGAAGGGGCCGACACGGCAACGGAAGGCACCGGGCCGGGGACGCTCGACTAACGAACGCTCAGGCAATGCCGCTCTCGCGCAGCCTGGCCACTTCCTCGGCGCTCAGGCCGAGGCGTCCCAGCACTTCCTCGGTATGCTGGCCGAGGACAGGGGCCGCGCTGCGATAACTCGGCGGCGTCGCCGAAAGGCGCACGGGATTGGCGATGACCTGCACGGTCTCGCCGCTCGCATGCTCCATCTCCACGATCACCTCGCGCGCCCTCACATGCGGGTCCTCGAACACGTCCTTCAGCGTGTTGATCGGCCCGCAGCCGATCTTCGCCGCCTCGAGTGCCGCAACCCATTCCTTCGTGCTGCGCGTGCGCATGACCGGGGTGAGCGTGTCGGTGACGAGTTGGCGGTTCTCCACCCGCTTCGCATTCGTCGCGAAACGCTCGTCCCGCAGCAGCTCCTCGCGGCCGACCAGCCTGCAGAAGCGCTCGAAGGTCGGGTCGTTGCCGACGGAGAGGACGATGTAGCCGTCCTGGCTCGGGAAGACCTGATAGGGGACGATGTTCGGATGCTGGTTGCCCAGGCGCGGCGGATTTTCGCCGGTTGCGAGGTAGTTCATGCCCTGGTTCGCCAGCCAGGCGACATGCGTGTCGAGCATGCCGATATCGATGCGCTGCCCCTGCCCCGTCGCGTTGCGATGGTTCACCGCCGCCAGCACGCCGATGCAGCCGTACAGGCCCGCGAACAGGTCCGCGACGGGAACGCCAACCTTCTGCGGCTCGCCGTCGATCTCGCCTGTCAGCGACATGACGCCGCCCATCGCCTGGATCAGCGCGTCATAACCGGGGCGCGGCGCGTAGGGGCCGGTCTGCCCGAAGCCGGTGATGGAGCAGTAGATCAGCCGGGGGTACTTGTCCTTCAGCTCGTCCCAGCCCAGCCCGTATTTGGCGAGGGCGCCGACCTTGAAATTCTCGACGAGGATGTCGCATTCGGCCAGCAGCCGGTGGACGATCGCCTGTCCCTCGGGCTTGGCGATGTCCAGCGTGACCGACTTCTTGTTCCGGTTCACGCCGACGAAATAAGCGCTCTCCGTCGTCTTCGGCACATAGGGCGGGGCGAAGCCGCGCGTGTCGTCGCCCGCGCCGGGCCGCTCGATCTTGATCACCTCGGCGCCGAGGTCGCCGAGCATCTGCGTGCAGGTGGGGCCAGCGAGGACGCGGGTGAGGTCCAGCACCTTCAGGCCGTTCAGCGCCCCCGGGGCGAAGGATCCCTGCATGCTCAGGAGGCCTTCGCGCTGCTGCGCGCCTTCTTCGCCGGGGCAGCCTTGGCCGGAGCCAGCAGCGCGTCCACCGCGCCGGAGCGCACCACCGTGCCACCACGGGCGAAGGCCTCGTGGTTCCGCTCGATCTCGTCGCGGTCGTAGAGGTAGTTCACCATCAGTCCGTAGGATTCCTGCATGCCGCGGGGCGCGGTATTGCCCAGCCAGTTGATCCGTTCCAGCCGGGCACCGTTGCCAAGATGGAATCGCGCCACCGGGTCCATCCGGTCCCCGGGGCTGGTGAGATACTCGGCGCAGAGCCGCAGCAGGGGGGCGCGCAGCGCCTCCGCCCGGGCCGGGTCCTGCCACCACCCTTCCTCGGAGACGGGAATGGCCAGCTCGGCATCGGCACCGCCCTCCGCCATCCGCTTCTCCAGCCAGCGCCGGAAGCCCGGGATGGGGGAGAGGGTGGAGAAGCGGGTGAGCTGCGGCAGCTCCGCCTTCAGGTCCTCCACCACCTGCTTGATGAGGAAGTTGCCGAAGGAGATGCCGCGCAGCCCGTCCTGGCAGTTGGAGATGGAGTAGAAGATCGCCGTGTCGGCCTCCGCCGCGCGGGTCTCGGCGCCCGCCTCGTGCTCCGTGTCCAGCAGCGGCTGGATCGACTCCGCGAGGCCCTGCACCAGCGCGACCTCGACGAAGATCAGCGGCTCGTTCGGCAGGGCCGGGTGGAAGAAGCCGTAGCAGCGCCGGTCGGCGGCGAGGCGCCGGCGCAGGTCGTGCCAGCCCGCGATCTCATGCACCGCCTCGTAGCGGATGATCTTCTCGAGCACGGCCGCCGGGGTCTGCCAGTCGATGCGACGGAGCTGCAGGAAGCCGCGATTGAACCAGGAGACGAAGAGGTGGTGGAGGTCGGATTCCAGCGGCTTCAGCGCCGGCTCCTCGCGCAGCTCGTGCAGCAGCTGCCGCCGCAGCTCGACCAGCGCGGCGGTGCCGCCCGGGGACATGTTCATGCGCCGCAGCAGCTCCTGGCGGGGCGGCTCCGCGCAGCGGGCGAGGCGGGTGGCGTTCTTCGGCGAGGGATCGGCCAGATAGGCCTCGGCGGCCTCGCGCAGCGGCTCGGGATTCGCATCGAACCCCGTGGCGAGGAACAGGTGAAAGGCCGCCCGGTCGGCGGGCGCCAGGTCCCGCAGGGCACCCATGACCTCCCGCGCCACGGCCGCACCGGAGGCCTCGCCGCGTTCGGTGAGCAGGGCCTCGGTGAGGCTCTTGGCGCGTTCCAGCGGCGGGACGGAGTCGTTGGGAACCGAGGCGAAGAGGCGCCCGCGATCGGCGATGGAGGACCAAAGGCGTTCGATCCAGGAACGGGCGGCGGCGGGGGCGGGCTCCCGCGGCTCCTGCTCGCCAGGAACGCGCTCAATCGTCGTCGCAGCCTCGGACATCCGGTCCTCCGTTGGGCGCTGCCGGGCGCCAGGTGGGTTCCGGCGCCAATGCGCGCCGGGATGGCTCTGACGCCCATTCGGGCGCCGGGATGGGCAGATTGGCTCCCCCGCCCCGTCCGGGCAAGGCACGCTTCCGACAGGAAGCGGGGGCCAGATGCTTGCGGCTCCCGGCCAGCGGAGGCACCCTCCCCGCCCCCTGCCCCCGCCCCTTGCCGGCACGGATGAGGAAACGCCCATGCTCGACCGCCCCCACCCCACCCCCGAGGCGCCGACCACCGATCCCTTCGTCCTGGCCAAGGCGCTGTCGGGGCATCACTTCATCGGCGGCCGCTACGTTCCGGCGCGGTCCGGCAAGAGCTTCGCCGTGGTGAACCCCGCGACGGGCGAGGAGGTGGCCCGCGCCGCCGAGGGTGACGCCGCCGATGTCGAGGCGGCCGTCGAGGACGCGGCCCGCGCCCAGAAGGAATGGGCCAAGACCCCGGCCCGCAAGCGCGGCGCGCTGGTGGCGCAATGCGCCGCCCTGATGCGCACCCATGTGGAGGAGCTCGGGCGGCTGATCGCGCTCGAGACCGGCAAGGCGCTGCGCACCGAGAGCCGGGTGGAGGCGAACACCGTCGCCGACATCCTCGAATTCTTCGGTGGGCTCGGCGGCGAGCTGAAGGGCGAGACCGTCCCCTTCGCCCCCGATGTCCTGTCCGTGACGGTGCGCGAGCCGTTGGGGGTGGTGGGCGCCATCATCCCCTGGAACGTGCCCATGCTGCTGATGGCGCTGAAGGTCGCCCCCGCCCTGGTGGCCGGCAATTCCGTGGTGGTGAAGAGCGCGGAGGAGGCGCCGCTCGCGGTGCTCCGCATCTGCGAGTTGATGAACCGCGTGCTGCCGGCCGGCGTCTTCAACATGGTCTCGGGCTTCGGCCCGGAATGCGGGGCGCCGCTGGTCTCGCATCCGAAGGTGCGGAAGGTGACCTTCACCGGCTCCGTCGAGACCGGGAAGATCGTCTACCGGACGGCGGCCGAGAAGCTGATCCCGGTGACGCTGGAACTCGGCGGCAAGTCGCCCATGATCGTCTTCGCCGATTGCGACTTCGACAAGACGCTCGCCGGCGCCCTCACCTCCATGCGCTTCACCCGCCAGGGGCAGAGCTGCACGGCAGCCAGCCGCATCTATGTCGAGCGGCCGATCTTCCAGCGCTTCGTCGATGCCATGGCGGAGAAGGTCGACAAGATGGTCATGGGCGACCCGCTGGACGAGAAGACCGATATCGGCACCATCATCTCGGACGGGCAGTTCGAGAAGGTGAAGACCTTCATCGACGAGGGCAAGGCGACCGCCGGCGCAACCGGGCGCGCCTGCTCCGCCATGCCCTCCGACCCCGCGCTGAAGAAGGGGCTGTTCATCCAGCCGCATATCTTCACCGGCCTCGGCAAGGAGAGCCGGCTGGTGCGCGAGGAGATCTTCGGCCCCGTGACCTGCATCTTCCCCTTCGACGACGCCGAGGCGGTGCTGGAAGAGGCGAATGACAGCGAATACGGGCTGGCCGCGAGCCTGTGGACCAACAACCTGAAGGTTGGCCTGACGCTGGCGCATAAGCTCGAGGCCGGGCTGGTGCAGATCAACCAGAACCTCGTCGTGCAGGCGAACCTCTCCTATGGCGGCGTGAAGTCCTCCGGCCTGGGCAAGGAGGCTTCGCTGGAGGCGATGCTGGAGCACTTCACCCATAAGAAGACCATCATGGTGAACATGGCCTGAAGGAGCGGAGGTGATGCAGGCCGCGCCCGGGATCCCGACCCTCGCGATCGAGGGCGCGGTCGCCACCATCCGCCTCAACCGCCCGGCCGTGCACAACCGGATCGAACCAGCCGATCTGGTCGCGCTCGACGGGCTGCTCGACAGCATCGCGGCCGAGCCGTCGGTGCGGGTCGCCGTGCTGACCGCGGGCGGGCGCTCCTTCAGCTCGGGCTTCCATATCGGCGAGATCGGCTCCGGCGGGCCGCAGGATGAATCCTCCTTCGGCCGGCTGGCGGACCGGCTGGAGCGTCTCGCCGTGCCGACGATCTGCGCGATGAATGGGGGCGTCTATGGCGGCTCCACCGACCTGGCGCTCGCCTGCGATTTCCGGATCGGCGTCACGGGCATGGCCATGTTCATGCCCGCCGCGCGGCTGGGACTGCACTACTATCCCAGCGGGATGCAGCGCTATGTCAGTCGGCTTGGCCTGAACTCGGCCAAGCGGCTGTTCCTGACGGCCGGGAAGCTGGACGCGGAGGAGATGCTGCGGATCGGCTTCCTGACCGAGCTGGTCGCGCCCGAGGCGCTTGAGGGGCGCGTGGCCGAGCTGGCCGCGACCCTGGCGTCCAATGCCCCGCTCGCCGTGCAGGGCATGAAGCGGGCCCTGAACGACATTGCCCGGGGCGATGCCGATCTGGAGGCGATCGCGGCCACGGCGCGCCGCGTCCGGGACTCCGAGGATCTGCGGGAGGGGCGCGCCGCCTGGCTCGAGAAGCGTCCGTCCCACTTCACCGGCCGCTGAGCGGGGGCGGCAGCTAGCCCAGCCGCCGGAGAGGCCGGGCCAGCAGCACCAGCGCCAGCCCGGCGGCAAGCAGGGGCAGCGCCGCGAAGCCCCAGCCCTGCCGCGCCGCTGCCGCCACCGCCATCGGCGCCAGGAGCGAGCCGATATTGTTGCACTGGACCACCAGGCCGAGCGCCGGTCCGGTCAGGGACGGCTCCGGCACGCTGCGGGGCACCAGGGTGAAGAGCGAGGCCGGGATCATTCCGCCGATCCCCGAGGCCAGCAGCGCCGCCGCCAGGGTTAGGCCGAGCGAGAAGGGCAGCGCGAAGGTGCCGGCCGAGAGCAGGGCCATCGCCATCCCCGCGGAAAGCACGAGCAGGGAAGCCCGCCATCCCCGCCGGATCAGCCGGCCCGCCAGCAGGTTGCCGCCGATATTGACGATGGCCGCCGCTGCCCCGGCGAGGCCCGCGAGGGGCAGTGCCAGGGCGAATCCCTCCACCAGCCGCGCCGGCAGGAAGCCCGCGATGCCGAAGTAGATGACGGCGTAGCAGGAGAAGGCGCCCGCCAGCAGCACGGGCAGGCGCGCCCGCCACAGCGCGGCGAGTCGTCGCCGCAGCCCGTCCTGCGCGCCCACGGGCTGGCCCGCCGAGCGCGGCAGCAGCGCCCCGGCCAGGAGGGCGGCAAAGGGCGGCAGCAGCGACATGACCGCCCAGGCCATGCGCCAGCCAAACCCCTCGACCACAGGCGCGGCCAGCATGCCCAGGGCGATGCCGCTGGGCATGAAGATGCTCCACCAGCTCATGGCCAGAGCGCGGTCCGCCGGGGCGGCGCGGGCCGCCACCAGGGTCGGGGCGGAGACGACGACGGCGAGGAATCCCGCTCCCTCGACCACGCGGCAGGCATAGAGCAAGGCCGGCCCCGGCGCGAAGGCGGCCGCCAGCCCAGCGGCCCCGAGCGCCCAGAGGCCCGCCAGCAAGGCCCGCCGCATCCCCAGCCGCGCCGCCACGAGCCCGGCCGCGAGGCCGAACACCGCCCCCATCAGGGCGAAGACCGAGAGCAACCCGGCGGCCCCGGACAGCCCGACCTGGAGATCTGCCGCGATGGCGAGGAGCGCCGGCGCCACCTTGCCGAGCTGCAGGGAAGCGGTGACGCCCGCGCCGACCAGCACCGCGACCTCTGCCCAGCGGGTCACAGCCTTGGCCGAATCGCCCGGGGCAGCCCGCGCGGGCTGCTCAGCCATCGCGGCCCGTGGCGAAGAACCAGCCGATCAGCCGGCGCTCCAGCCAGAGGAAGCCGCGGTTCAGCGCGTAGCCCAGCGCGGCCAGCACCAGCACGGCGGCGTACATCTCCTCGGCGCGCCCGGCGAACTGCATCAGCACGAGGTAATGCCCGACGCCCTGCTCGCCCGCGATCATCTCCGCGACGACCGTCGTCACGAGTGCCAGCGCGAGGGCGACGCGCAGCCCCGCCAGCACATAGGGCAGGATGGCCGGCAGGGTGACGAGGAACAGCCGCCGCCAGGCCGGCACGCCGAAGGTGCGGGCCATCGCCAGCTGGTCCGCCTCTACCGCGCGCAGCCCCTGGGCCGTGTTGGTGAGCACGGGGAAGAAGGCCGTGATGGCGGCGATGCTGATCTTCATCCCATTGTCGAGGCCGAGGAACAGGACGAGCGGCGGGATGATGGCGGGGATGGGGATCGGGCGAACCAGCTCCACCGTCGGGCCGAGCACCCGCGCGGCCAGGGGGCTGGCCCCGAAGAGCAGCCCCATCGCCACCCCCGCGACCGTCCCCCCCGCGAGGCCGGCGAACATCCGCGCCAGCGTCGAACCGACGAGCATGGGGATCTCGCCGGAGGCCGTGTCGCGCAGCAGCGCGGCGAGCACATGCGTCAGGGGCGGCCAGTTCGGGCTGTCCACCCAACCCGCCCGCGCGGAAACCTCCCACAGCGCGAGCAGGGCCAGGATGAGCCAGAAGCCGGAGGTGAAGCGACGCATCACACCTGCGCTGTTCGATGGATCAGCCCCGCGCTCGCCGGATAGCGGCCGGTGAGCCCGTAGCGCTGCATGGTGGCGACGAGGTCGTCGATCTCGGCGGGGGTCACGCCCTTGGGATAGGCGGGAAGCGCGACGCTGCGCATCCGCTCCAGCGGCACGCGGGAGAATCCGGAGATGAGTTCCAGCAGCTCCGGCCTGCCCAGGCGCTCGTTCACCCAGTCCACGCCCTTGTGCAGGCCGCGCGCGAAGCGGTCGAACACCTCGCCGTTGCGCTCCAGGTCGGGCGCGATGCCGACGTAATGGGCGTTGGTCCCGCCGGGCGCCGTCTCGCTGATCGGCCAGCCGATGCGCTCGATGCGGTCGCCATGGCTTTCCAGCGCGGCGGTCACGAAGGGCTCGGAGGAGATGCAGGCATCCACCTGCCCGCCGGCCAGCGCATCCGCCATCTGGGGAAAGGGAACCTCCACCGTGGTCACCTTTCTCCAGTCGCCGCCGGTCTTCTCCACCCAGGCCATGCCGCGCAGCCAGACGATGTTGTTGCGCGTGTTGCTGGCCAGGCGCTTGCCCTCCAGCTCCTTGCCCGTGCGGATGCCGCTGCCCTTGCGCGTCAGCACCGCCAGGATGTCCGGCGCCTGCTGCGTGCCGCGGGAGGCGCCGGAGATGAAGCGGAATTCCAGCCCTTCCCGGATGCCGAGCATGGTCGAGACGCCGTTCGAGAACACCGCGCGGAACTGCCCGGCCACCAGCCCCGGCAGGCCGGTCGCGCCGCCGGCGGTGGTGGAGGTGTCGATCTCGATGCCCTCCGCGCGGAAATAGCCCTGCGCGATCGCGGCGTGCAGCGGCGCCACGTCGAGCACGGGGATGACGCTGACCCGCATCCTCGTCAGCGACTGGGCCCGCAAGGCAGGCGCGGCGAGAGGCGCGGTGAGGGTGGCGACGATCGCGGTGCGGCGGGTGAGGCGGATCATGCTCGCGGTCTCCTTCAGCAGGTCGGTCCTGGCGAGGCGGCGCATGCAATCGCCGGGCCTCGCAGGACGCGCGGAAACCGCGAGCGCCCGATCACCTCAGGCCTTCGCCGTGCGGAAGATCAGCTGGGACGGCTCGGGGAAGCGCCCGCCCAGGCCGAACTTCGTCATGGTGGCGATCACCTCCGCGATCTCCGCCTCGGTGACCTCCTTCACATAGACGGTGAAGGCGCAATCGCGCAGCCGCTCCACGGGAACGCGGGAGAATCCAGAGATCAGCTCCAGCAGCTCCGGCTTGCCCAGCCGCTCGTTCACCCAATCCGTGCCCTTGGCCAGGCCGCGGGCGAAGCGCTCGAACACCTCGGCGTTGCGCTCCGCATCCTCCTTCATGGCGACGTATTGCGCGACGGAGGAAGCCGGCGCGGTCTCATGGATGAACCAGCCGATGCGCTCCAGCTTGTCGCCATGGGCCTGCAGGGCGGCGGTCACGAAGGGTTCGCTGAACAAGCCGGCATCGATCTGCCCGCCCGCCAGCGCATCGGCCATCTGCGGGAAGGGCACCTCCACCGCGTTCACCTTGCGCCATTCGCCGCCGGTCTTGTCGATCCAGGCCATGCCGCGCAGCCAGACGATGTTGTTGCGCGTGTTGGAAGCCACGCGCTTGCCCTCCAGCTGCTTGCCGTTGGTGATGCCCGAGCCCTTGCGGACGAGAATGGCCATGCTGTCCGGCGGGTTCGGCTGTGAGCGGACGGCGGGGGCGACAAAGCGGAAATCGAGCCCCTCGCGAACGCCCAGCAGAGCGGAAACCGTGTTGGTGAAGGCCATGCGGAACTGCCCCGCCACCACGCCGGGCAGGCCGGTCGCGCCGCCGGCCGTGGTGGAGGTGTCGATCTCGATGCCCTCCGCGGCGAAGTAGCCATGCCGGATGGCGGCATGTAGCGGCGCGACGTCGAGCACCGGGATGACGCTGACCCGCAGCTTGGTCAGCGCCTGGGCCCGCAGCGACGGCGCCGCGAGCGGAAGGGCGAGCGTGGCGCCAATGGCGGCGCGCCGGGAAATCTCGGTCATGGTTGTTTCCTCTCTTTCTTGCTTGGTCAGCTTCGGTTCTGCCAGTGCAGGGCCCTGGCCTCCGCCCAGGCGAAAAACGCGTTCAGCCCCAGCCCCACCAGGGCGAGGATCACGAGCCAGGCATACATCTGGCGGATCAGGAAGCTGCGCTGCATGTCCAGGATGAGGAAGCCCAGCCCCCCCTGCCCCGTCAGCATCTCCGACAGCACGGTGATGATGAGCGCGAGGCCGAGGCTCGTCTTCATCCCCGCCAGGATGAAGGGCAGCGCGGCGGGCAGCACCACGAGGCGCAGCACGCGCGCCGTGCCCCAGCCATGGGTGCGCGCGGAATCCAGCAGGACCCGGTCCACCCCGCGTACGCCCTGCAGCGTGTTCACCAGCACGGGAAAGGTGACGGCGAGCGAGACGGAGGTGATCTTCATCGTGTCGCCGATGCCGAGGAACAGCATCAGCGGCGGCACCAGGGCGGCCTTGGGAATGGGGCGCAGCAGTTCCACCAGCGGCTCCAGCAGCCGGTAGGCCGCGCCCCACCAGCCCATGGCGATGCCGAGCGCGATCCCCAGCGCCGAGCCGATGGCGAAGCCGATGAAGACGAGGCGCAGCGTGGCCAGCAGCGGCCCGAGCACCTCGCCGGAGGCGATCAGGTCCGACAGCACCTCCCAGATGGCAGAGGGCGGCGGCATCAGGGCGCGCCGGATCAGCCCCTCATTCACCGCCCATTCCAGCGCGGCCAGCAGCACCGCCAGGAAGCCGAGGCCGGGAAGCAGGCCCAGGAGCCTCTCAGGCCGCATGGCCGCCACGGGTCAGTAGGGCGTCCAACAATTCATGCCGCAATTCGAGGAAGCGCGCCGTCTCGCGCACCTCCACGGCGTCGCGCGGGCGGGGCAGCCCCGTCTCGACCACGCGGGCGATGGTGGAGGGACGCTTCGTGAGCAACGCGACGCGGTCGGAAAGCGCCACCGCCTCCTCCACGTCATGCGTCACCAGAACCACCGTCAGGCCGCGCTTCTCCCACAGCTCCAGCATCAGCCGGTGCAGGTCGAGGCGCGTCAGCGCATCCACCGCGCTGAAGGGCTCGTCCATCAGCAGGATCTTCGGCTCCGCGGCCAATGCGCGGGCCAGCGCCACGCGCTGCTGCATCCCGCCCGAAAGCTGCCAGGGGAAATGGTCCCCGAAGCCCGTCAGCCCGACCGAGGCGAGCTGCACATCCGCGGCCTCTCTCGCACGGCCGCGCGACATGCCCGGGCGATGCTCCACGGCGAAGGCCACGTTGTCGCGCACGCTGCGCCAGGGCAACAGCGATCGGCCATATTGCTGGAACACATAGACCGCTTCCGGCGGTGGCCCAGTAACGGGGCGGCCGGCGACGCGCACCTGTCCGGCCGAGGGCGCCATGAGCCCGGCCGCGATCTGAAGCAGGGTCGACTTCCCGCAGCCGGAGGGCCCGAGGATGGAAAGGAACTCCCCATCCCGGACGGAGAGGGAGAGGCGGTCCATCGCCAGGGTGGGCGGGCCACCCCGCGCGGGGAAGGACTTCTCCACCGCCTCCAGTTCCAGGATCGCCATCCCCGCCCCCTTGTTCCGCTTCCCCGGCGCGTCAGCCGCGCATCAGAAGAGCTCGAAATACTCCCGCTGCTCCCATTCCGAGACCTCCGCCTCGAAGCGGGCGATCTCGGCGCGCTTGATTCGCAGGAGCCAGTCGATGAAGCCTTCCCCGAAAGCCTCGCGCGCCGTGCCGTTCCTGTCCAGCGCGTCCAGCGCCTCAGCCAGGCTGCGCGGCAGCGGCGCGGCCTCGGTCTCATAGGGCGTGTCGGCTGGCGGGCCGGGGTCCAGTTCCCGCGCGATGCCGTCCAGGCCGAAATGCAGTTGGGAGGCCATGTAGAGATACGGATTGGCGGCGGGCTCGCCGACCCGGTTCTCCAGCCGCGTCGCGCGGTCGCCCGGCTGGCCGAGGGCGCGGACCATCACGCCCCGGTTGTCGATGCCCCAGACCGCCCGGTCCGGCGCCAGGGAGAGCGGCCGGTAGCGGCGGTAGCCGTTGATGGTGGGGGTGGAGAAGGCGGCGGCGGCGCGCGCATGGTGCAGCAGCCCGCCGAGGAAGTGCAGCGCCGTCCCCGAGAGCAGCGCGCCCCTCTCCCCCATGAAGACGTTGCGCCCCGTCCCTGCCTCGGTCAGCGACTGGTGCAGGTGCCAGCCCGAGGACATCACGTTCGGGATGCGCGGGCGGCACATGAAGGTGGCGTGATAGCCATGCCGCCGCGCCACCTGCTTCACCGCCGAGCGGAACAGGATCGCCGTATCGGCCGAGGCCATCGCGTCCTGCGCATCGAAGGTGAACTCGACCTGGCTCGGCCCGTACTCCACCTCCATGGAGCGCAGCGGCAGGTCCAATGCCTCGACCGCATTGCGCAGGATCTCGAGCACGGGGTCGAGCGCGTCGTAGCGGCTTTCCGTGAGGTAGTTGTAGCCCTGGGTCAGCAGCGCGACCTCGGGCGGCGTGCCGGGCTGGCCCGCATCCTCCGGCGCCAGCTTCGGGTCCAGCAGGCGGAAGAGGTGGAATTCCAGCTCGATGCCGGTGGTGTAGCCGAAGCCCATGCCGGCGGCCCGGTCCAGCGCCCGCCGCAACTGCTGGCGGGGGGAGAGCGGCACAGGCCGCCCATCCGCGAAATAGGCCTCGCAGAGCAGCCAGCCCGTATGCGGCGCCCAGGGCAGCACGCGGAAGCTGTCGGGATCCGGCAGAAGGAGGAAGTCCGCGGCCCCCTGCATCTCCTTCATGCCCATCCCCGCCCCGGCCGTGAAGACCGGCCAGGCCGTGCGATGGGCGCTGTCCTTCAGCAGCATCGTCGTGGTCATGGCGATGCCGTCGCGCAGCGCGCGCGCGGCATCGGCCGCGACCACCGTCTTGCCGCGCAGGATGCCGTGCTGGTCGGGATAGGACAGCCGGAGGACGCCGATCCCCTCCGCCTCGATCCGGCGCAGCACCTCGGCCGCGCGTTCCCGGGCCGCGGCGTCCCGCAGCCCGTGCCGTTCGACGAAGCTCATCCCGCGGCGATCACTCGGCGGCGAGAGCGGGGGCGGACCAGGGCGCGGCGGCGCGGCGCCGGGCGACGGCCGCCTTCCAATGCGCCTCCCAACCCTCGGTCGGCGCCATGCCGTCGATCGTGGCCGGGCCGGTCATGGAAGCGGCCTGAGAGGCATCCAGCGCCATGAGCGGCGGTCGTCCCTCCTCCACGGCGGCCATGGCGCGCATCAGCAGGCGCCGGTTGGCGGCGATCGCCTTGTCCGTGGAAGCCAGGTGCTCGCGGGTGCGGTCCTGGATCCGGCCCTGACTCTCCACCGCCCATTGGTCATGCGTGTTGATGTCGTGGCCCATGCCCGTATAGGTCTGGCTCGCCTGCTCGGCGGGGTCGTAGCCGTATTCGTTGCGGGCGTTGCGGCGCGGCAGATAGTCCGGAAGCGCGTAGGTCTCCAGCCGCTGGGCGCGCATGGTCGCGTGGTCCACCGGGCCCGCGAAGCTGGTGAAGACCGCGATCCAGTAGCAGCGCTCGTCATCCACCGGCATGTGCCACTGCGTGATGGTCATCTCCGCGCTCATCGGGATGACGAAGGCCTGCGGGAAATACAGGTTGGTCACGCGCACATGCGTCGTCTGGTCGCTGATCCGGCGCAGCGCGGTCAGGCGCAGGCCGTAATCGGTGTTCTCCACCTCGATCTGCGGGCGCGGGAACTCGCGCAGAACATAGGTCATCGGCAGGTCGGAGCCGTCGGAAGCACCCCGGAACTGCTTGCCATAGGCCTCCTTCGAATCGCCATCCTCGAAGAACCGGTGCAGGAAGGAGGCATGCGCCGGGTCGATCCCCACCTCCAGTGCCTGCAGCCAGTTGCACTCGATCAGCCCCTTGAAGGCGAAGGTGTGCGTCCCAGGAGCGACGAAGCAGTCGAAGGCCGGCAGCGCGGGCGCCTCGCCCTCCCCCAGATAGGCGAAGACGATGCCCGAGCGGACCTGCACGGGGTAGGAGCGCGTGCGGATGCGCTGGCACAGGGTGCTGCCCTCGGGCTCCGCCGGGGTTTCCAGGCAGCGCCCATCGGCCGCGAAGAGCCAGCCATGGAAAGGGCAGCGCAGCCCGCCATCCTCCAGCCGGCCATAGGCGAGATCGACGCCGCGATGCGGGCAGTCCCGGTCGATCAGGCCGATCGTGCCGGCCTCGTCGCGGAACAGGACGAAATCCTGCCCCAGCGCGCGCACCGGGCGCACGGGGCGGGCGCTGTCCAGCTCGTCCAGCAATGCCACCGGCTGCCAGTAGCGGCGCAGCAGCGCGCCGCCCGGTGTTCCCGGCCCGACCTGTGTGAGCCGCCGGTTCTGTTCCGCACTCATCATGGCCGATGACTCCCGCGAATGTTCAATGACCGAACGTTAGTGCGATTGTAGAACCCTCTTTCCGAGCGGCGCAACGATGCATCACGGCGCGCCGGAAGAGAGGAGCAAGGATGCCGAGACTTCGTGCGGATGCCGCGCGACGGCGCGAGGAGGCGGCACTCGGCCCAGATCATTCCGAGGCCCTGGCACGCGGCATCGCGATTCTCTCGGCCTTCGGGCCTGAGCGGCGGCAGATGACCTTGGCCGAGGCGGCACGGGCGGTGGACCTTCCGCGCGCGACCGCCCGCAGGGCCCTCCTCACCCTCGCGCATCTCGGACTGGTCGAAGCCGATGGGCGGCTGTTCCGCCTCACCCCCCGGGTGCTTCGCCTGGCGTCGGGCTATCTGGGCGCGAATGGCGTCTCGGCCCTGCTGCAACCCTGCTGCGAGCGGATCGCCGCGGCCACCGGGGCAAACTGCTCGGTCGCGATGCTGGACGGCGCGGAGGCTGTCTTCGTCGCCTATGGCCAGCCCTCCCGGCTCGTGCCGGTGAACACCATGATCGGCGCGCGCCTGCCCGCGTATTGCACGGCGCTGGGGCGCGTCCTGCTTGCCGCCCTGCCCGACCCAGCCCTGTACTCGCTTCTCGCCACGCTCGACGCGAAAGCCGTCACGCCGCGCACGGAAACCGATCCGGCCCGGCTTCGCGAGGCGATCCTCCTGGCCCGCGCGGAAGGGCACGCCCTTGTGGAGGAGGAGATGGAACTGGGTTTCCGCTCCCTGGCCGTGCCGCTGCGCCGCTATGACGGCCGCGTCGTCGCCGCGCTCAACCTGGGCGCGCCGGTGGCTCTGCACGCCTCTGGCGAGATGGCCGCGCGCTTCCTGCCCCTTCTGCTGACGGAAGCGTCATCCTTGTCGCAGCAGCTTCTGTGAAGCGCGCGACCGAACCCGCCCCTTCCTGGATCGTTGTAACATAGGTCAACCGGTCGGGAGAGGCAGTGGAGGGGCGCGCACCAGTGGGACGTCTCCGCGTGAGGCCTGTGGCGAAAAGCGGCGCGGAGGTGGAATCCCTCCGCACGGCCCTCGCCGAGGCGCGCGCGGAATCGGGTCGTCTCGCCGATCGGCTGCAAGCCTCCGAGCGGCAGCTCATGGCCTGGCGCGCCCTCGTCTCGGCGCGCCGGACAGCTCTCGACGAGGATGACCCTGTCCTCGGCGCCGCCTTCGAGGATCTCTGGTCCCTCACCACCGAGCTGGAGGAGGCCAATGCGGCGCTTGGGCGCGAGATGGCGGAGCGGCGCGCCGAGCTGGCCGCGATCGACGCCGCGCTGCGCGACAGCGAGGAACGGGTGCGCCTCGCCCATCGCTATGCCGGCGCCGGCTCCTGGGACTGGGAGATCGCGCGCCATGCCGTGGTCTGGTCGGACGAGTATCGCGAGCTGCTGGGCATCTGTCCGGACGCGCCGGCTTCCTACGAGGCCTGGCTCGCCTCGGTCCTGCCGGACGACCGGTCGGCGGCGGAGCGCGCGATCCGCGCAGTGCTGGATCTGCACCGGCCCGAGTTCGACGTGGAGTACCGCGTGCGCCATCCGCAGCGCGGCACCCTTTGGCTCTCCTGCCGCGGCCGGATGCAGCGCGACCCGGAAGGCCGTCCCTGGCGGCTGACCGGCCTCTGCATCGACATCACCGCGCGCAAGCGGGCCGAGCAGGCCCTGCGGGATGCGAACGAGAACTTGCGGCGGGAGGTCGAGCGCGAGGTGGCGGCGCGCGAGGCCACGCAGGCGCGCGTGACGCAGACCCTGAAGCTGGAGGCGCTGGGGCAGCTGACCGGCGGCGTCGCGCATGACTTCAACAACCTTCTCGCCGTCGTCACCGCCGGCACCTCTCTCCTCGCCCGCACCGAGGACCCGGCGCGGCGGGAGAAGCTGATCGGCAGCATCACCCAGGCGGCGAGCCGCGGGGCGGACCTGACGCGGCGGCTGCTGACCTTCGCCCGCCGCCAGGCGCTTCGGCCCGAGCCGATCGCCACCGGCCCCTGGCTGGCCGATCTCGGCGCCCTCCTCTCCCGCTCCCTCAGGGCCGACATCGCGGTGACGGTGGACGCGCCGGAGGATGTCTGGCCGGTGCTCGCCGACCCTTCGGAGATGGAGCTCGCGCTCACCAATCTCGGGCTGAACGCGCAGGATGCCATGCCGCGAGGGGGCGAGCTGCGCATCGCCGTGCGGAACGCCCGGCTGGATGATCCGGAAGACCCGGACGCGCTGCGCGGCGACTTCCTCCGGATCGAGGTGCGGGATACCGGCATGGGCATGCCGGAGGATGTGCTGGCCCGCGCCTTCGAACCCTTCTTCTCCACCAAGCCCGGCAGCGGCACGGGGCTCGGCCTCGCACAGGTCTATGGCTTTGCCCGGCAGAGCGGCGGAGCGGCGCGCCTGGCGAGCCGGACGGGCCACGGCACCTGCGTCACACTGCTCCTGCCGCGCGCCGCCACCGCGCCGGCCGCCGAGGCCCAGCCCCCGCCTCATGCGGCGCCGGCCGAAGCGCGCCCCCTCCGGGTGCTGGTGGTGGAGGACGACGAGGCGGTGGCCGGGCTGGTCCTCGACATGATGCGCCATCTCGGCCACGCGGCTTTCCGAGCAACAGGCCCGACCGACGCGCTGGCGAAGCTGGAGTCCGGAATCGAGATCGATCTGGTTTTCACCGACGTGCTGATGCCCGGCGGGATGGACGGGCTGGACCTGGCCCATGCGCTGCGCCAGGCGCATCCCGACCTGCCGGTGCTGCTGACCAGCGGCTATGGCGGCGCCCCCGCCCGGGTGGCGGAGGCGGGGCTGCCGCTGCTGCGGAAGCCCTATTCCATGGCGGCCCTAGGGGACGCGCTGGCGGCCGCCGCGCCAGCCTGAACCACCGCTGGGCGCTTCGCGCGCCGGGTCCACCGGCGGGCCGGGGGCGCGTGGCGCGCGGCGCGTGAGACTTCACGGAGCAGCGCTTGGACGGGCGCGGCGGGTCGGGTTCATATGGGGCCCATGGCCTCCCCTCCCCGGCGCGTCCGCCCCGTCATTCGCCATCAGGGGCGTCACCCGGGGCGTCACCTCGGGCGCTGGCTCCGCCGCACGCTCCTGATCCTCGTCGCGCTGCCGCTCCTTCTCCTTGCCGCCGCGGCTGGCGCCATCTGGTGGACCCTCCCGGGCGAGGCGGAGGCGCTGCGCCTCTCCGGCGTCTCGGGCCCGGTCGAGATCGGCTTCGACGACCGCGGCATCCCACGCATCCGCGCGGCCAGCGAGCGGGACGCCGCCATGGCCCTGGGCGTGCTGCATGCCCGGGACCGGATGTTCCAGATGGAGATGACACGGCGGGGCGGCGCCGGGCGGCTGAGCGAGATCGCCGGCGCCTCCACCCTGCGGCTGGACCGTTTCATGCGCACCCTCGGGCTGCGCCAGCGGGCCGAAGCCGACCTCGCCGCGCTGCCCGCCGAGGCGCGGGACATGCTCCAGGCCTATGCCGACGGGGTGAATGCCTGGGCCCGCGCGCGCGGCCGCTTCGTCGCGCCGGAATTCATCGCGCTGGGCGAGCCGGAGCCCTGGCGCCCAGCCGACAGCCTGCTCTGGGGCAAGGTGATGGGGCTCTGGCTCTCGGGCAACTGGCGGACGGAGACGGAGCGGGCACGGCTGGCGGGGATTCTCTCGGCCGAGCGCATGGAGCAGCTCTGGCCCGCCGATGAGAGCCTCGGCCGCGCCGACCTCGCTGCCCTGCCGCAGCCGGCGAGGCTGGCTTCCCTGCTGAAGGCGGTGCCGCGCTGGGGCGAGGACGCACCGCTGCCGAATTCCGCCTCCAACGCCTGGGCCGTGGCGCCCCCGCGCTCAGTGACCGGCGGGGCTCTCCTCGCCTCCGATCCGCATCTCGGGCTGCAGGCCCCCGTGCTCTGGTATCTCGCCCGGGTCGAGCTGCCCGGCGGGCGCTTCCTCGCCGGGGCCACGGCGCCGGGTGTTCCGATGATCGTCATCGGGCGGAACGAAAGCCTGGGCTGGGGCTTCACCACCACTCATTCGGATACGCAGGACGTCTTCGTCGAACGCCTCGCCGGGCCGGATGCCTACCAGACGCCGGACGGCCCCCGCCCCTTCACCACGCGGGAGGAGCGTATCGCGGTGCGCGGCCGCCCGGAGGAGGTGCTGCGGGTGCGGGAGACGCGGCACGGCCCGGTGATCTCCGACCTCGACGAGGAGCCGCCGGGCGAGCAGGTGCTGGCCGTCGCCATGGCGAGCCTCGCCCCGGCCGATACGCAGGCCGCCGGCCTGCTCGCGCTGAACCGCGCCCGGTCCGTCGCCGAGGCCCGCGCGGCGGCCGCGCTGATCGCGAGCCCCGCGCAGAACCTCATGGTGGCCGATGCGGCGGGCGGGATCGCCATGTTCCTGACCGGCCGCACGCCGCGCCGCGCCGCCGGCGACGGCACCCTGCCCGCCCCCGGCTGGGACGGCTCGCATGACTGGACGGGCTGGGTGCCCTTCGAGGAGATGCCGCATGTGGTCGCGCCGCCGGGCGGGGTGATCGCCAATGCCAACAACCGCGTGCAGCCGGCGGGCAGCAACGTGTTCCTCGGCCGCGACTGGTTCGGCGACTGGCGCTTTCGAAGGATCGGGGACCTGCTGCGCCAGCGCCCGCGGCACGCGCCCGGCGACTTCGCCGCCATGCAGGCGGATGCGGTGAGCCTGCTGGCGCGCGAGATGCTGCCGCTGCTGCTCGCCCCTCCACGGCCGGAGGGAATGGCCGGGGCCGCGCGCGACCTGCTGCCAGGCTGGGACGGGCGGATGGGCCCCGAGCTGCCGCAGCCCCTCGTCTTCAACGCCTGGATGCGCGAACTGGGACGGCTCGCCATGGCGGCGGGAGGGGTGCCCGAGGGCTCATGGACGGCCGGCCCCGAATTCCTGGCCCTCCTCACCCGGCCTGAGGGCGCCGCGTGGTGCGGGGCCGATGGCTGCGAGGCGATGTCCATGCGGGCGCTAGAGGCGGCCGTCGCGTCGCTCTCGCCGCGCTTCGGCCCGGATCCCCATCGCTGGCGTTGGGGGGATGCCCATCGCGTGCGGCTGGAGCACCCGCTGCTCCGTTTCGTGCCCCTGCTGCGCGACCTGATCCGCATCGAGGCCCCGACGCCCGGTGACGGACAGACGGTGAACCGGGGTGGAATGGGCCGGGACTTCACCCATATCCACGGCCCCGGGCTGCGGATCGTGATGGATCTGTCCTCGCCGGACGGCGTGCTGGCCGCGATCGCCACGGGACAGTCGGGCAATCCCTTCTCCCGCCATTGGGGGGACAGGACTGCCGGCTGGGCCGCCGGCCAGGCCGAAGCGTTGCCCGCCATCGCGCCCGCGCGGGCCAGACTGCGGCTCGATCCGTGAGGCATTCTGCCACCCGGGGGAGCCGATCGCGTCGATGCGGCGATACAGGCATGGACGGCGGGGCCCGTTCAGCCGAAACTGGAGCCCTCATGCTGCACCGTGCCCAACGCCGACCGCAGTTCTTCTACACCACCGCCCCCCTGCCCTGCCCCTACCTGGCCGGGCGGACGGAGCGGAAGGTGGTGACCGAGCTGTCCGGCCCGGAAGGCGAAGCGCTGCATGACCGCCTCTCCCGCGCCGGCTTCCGCCGCAGCCACAACATCGCCTATGCGCCGGTCTGCCCGGGCTGCCAGTCCTGCATTCCCATCCGGATCGTGGTGGACGACTTCGCCCCCGGGCGGACCCATCGCCGCGTCCAGCGCGCCAATGCCGGGGTGGTGGCGCAGGAGGTGCCGGCACGCGCCACCGCCGAGCAGTTCGCGCTGTTCCAGCGCTACCAGCGCGCCCGCCACCGGGACGGCGACATGGCCGCCATGGGCTTCTACGACTACCGCGCCATGGTCGAGGACACGCCGATCACCACCATGCTGATCGAGTTCCGCGAGGCGCCGGACCGGCTGGTCGGCGCCTGCCTGACGGATTGGCTGAAGGACGGCCTCTCCGCCGTCTATTCCTTCTTCGAGCCGGAGCATGCGGGCCGCTCGCTCGGCACGCTCGCCATCCTGCATCTGGTGGAACGGGCGCGGGCGCTGGGCCTGCCCTATGTTTATCTCGGCTACTGGGTCCCGCAGAGCGCCAAGATGGCCTACAAGGCCGGCTTCAAGCCCAGCGAGATCCTGACGAACGGCGCCTGGCACCCCCTGCGCGACGCCGTGCCGCCGATGACGGCCATCGTGCCGGAGAGCGTGGGCTAGAAGCCGGCCCACGGCTCCAAGGGGCCGGGGCTCCCAGGGTTGGGCCGGCTCCGCCCTCAGCCGTCGAAGCGGTTGGACTTGGGGAAGCCGTTCGGCGGCATCTTCCCTGCCCCGCCACGGTTGCCGCGCCAGGGGGCAAGCGCGGTCTCGGTCCGCGTGCGGTCGCCGATGCGCCAGGTCAGGCCGTCCCGACGCGCATCGAAGACCTTCACGTCCGAAAGCCCGCCATCGCGGTATCCCTGGAGCGCCACGCCGCGGCCGCGCGTCATCTCCGGCACCTGCTCCAGCGGGAAGACGAGGAGCTTGCGGTTCTCCCCGACGACCGCGACCGTGTCTCCCTCGACCGGGGCGCAGACGGCGAGCATGTCCGGCGCGTCCACCACCAGAACCTGCTTTCCCGTGCGCTTCTCGGCCAGCAGGTCCTCGCTCTTCGCGACGAAGCCACGCCCGCTGCGGGAGGCGAGCAGGAACCGCATCCCTTCCTTCCAGACGAAGGCGGAGAGGATGTTGTCCTCATTCCCCAGCTCGACCATCAGCCGCACTGGCTGCCCATCGCCGCGGCCGCGCGGGATGACATCGGCCTTGATCGTGTAGGCGCGCCCGTTCGAGGCAAGGAAGCCGATCCGGTCGGTCGTCTCCGCGTGCAGCAGCAGGGCCAGGCTGTCGCCCTCCTTGAAGCGGAGGCCGGCCGTGTCCTCGATATGGCCCTTCTGCGCGCGCAGCCATCCCTTCTCGGAGAGGATGACGGTGATCGGCTCGCGCTCGACGAACTGCGCCTCGTCGAAGGCGACCGCCACGGCCTCCCTCTGCACCGTCCGCCGGTCGCCCAGCGCGCCCGAGCCGAACTTGTCGCGTGCCGCCTCGATCTCCTCGGCGATCTTGGCCCACTGGGCCTTGTCGCTGGAGAGCAGCTTCTGCAGCCCCTTCAGTTCCTTGGTGAGCTTCGTGTGCTCACGCCGGATCTCCATCTCCTCCAGCTTGCGCAGGGCGCGCAGGCGCATGTTGAGGACGGCCTCGGCCTGGATATCCGTCAGCTCGAAGGTCCGCATCAGGACCTCCTTCGGATGGTCCTCCTCCCGCACGATGCGGATCACCTCATCGAGGTTGAGGTAGACGATGAGATAGCCGTCCAGGATCTCCAGCCGCCGCTCGATGGCAGCCAGCCGATGGGAGGACCGGCGCACCAGCACGACCTGCCGGTGGTCCAGCCAGGCGCGCAGCACCTCGCGCAGACCCATCACGCGCGGGGTGCGCTCGGCATCCAGCACGTTCATGTTCAGCGGGATGCGGCTCTCCAGCGGCGTCGCGCGGAAGAGGCTCTCCATCAGCATGGCGGGCTCGATGGTGCGGGTCTTCGGCTCCAGCACCATCCGCACCTTGTCCGTGCTCTCGTCGCGCACATCCGCCAGCAGCGGCAGCTTCTTCGCCTCCAGCAGCTCCGCGATCTGCTCGATCAGGCGGGACTTCTGGACCTGGTAAGGGATTTCGGTGACCACCACCTGCCAGGTGCCGTTCTTCAGCTTCTCCATGTCCCAGCGCGCGCGCAGGCGGAAGCCGCCGCGCCCGGTCTCATAGGCCTGGAGGATGCTGTCGGCGGGCTCCACCATCACGCCGCCGGTCGGGAAGTCCGGGCCCGGCATGTGCAGGAGGAGCTGCGCGGTGGTCGCCTCGGGGTTGCGGATCAGCTCCAGCGCGGCGCCGCACACCTCGCCCGCGTTATGCGGCGGGATGGAGGTGGCCATGCCCACCGCGATGCCGTTCGCGCCATTGGCCAGAAGGTTCGGGAAGGCGGCCGGCAGGACGACCGGCTCCTGCTCCTCGCCGTCATAGGTCGGGCGGAAATCGACGGCATCCTCGTCGATGCCCTCCAGCAGCGCCTTGGCGACCTCCGTGAGCTTCGCCTCGGTGTAGCGCATGGCCGCGGCGTTATCGCCGTCGATATTGCCGAAATTGCCCTGGCCCTCGACCAGCGGGTAGCGCGCCGCGAAGTCCTGGGCGAGCCGCACCAGCGCCTCATAGACGCTGGCATCGCCATGCGGGTGATACTTGCCGATCACGTCGCCGACGACGCGCGCGCATTTCTTGAAGCCGCCGGCCGGGTCCAGCTTGAGCTGCTGCATGGCCCAGAGCAGCCGGCGATGCACCGGCTTCAGCCCGTCCCGCACATCCGGCAGCGAGCGCGCCATGATGGTGGACATGGCATAGGCCAGGTACCGCTCCGACAGGGCACCGGCCAGCGGCGTCTCGTGGATCCGGCCGCCTTCGGGGCCCGGGTTCGGCAATGTCTTCACGTCGTCGGGCATGTTGGGCGGACCCGTGTTCTGCGTTCGTTCAGGTCTTTCCGTTCTAGCAGGCCGGACGCCCCGGCGCCAGGGCACGGCTCTGTTGATGGACGGCCCGCGTCCCCCGGGTCTAGGGGGGAGCCCGCTCAAGAGGAGGACGCCGCATGTCGCAACCTGGAGGGACGCCCCACCGCCGCATCCTCGCGGCCCGGCCAGCGCTGGTCCTGGGCATGGCCATGGCGGCTGCGCTCCCCGCCCTGGCGCTCACCCCTGTCGAGGCGCCCCAGCAGCTCCTGCTTCCCGTGCAGGGCGGCCAGGCGAAGAGCCCGGCCCCGCCCAGCGGCGGTGGCGGCGGAAGCGCGCCGCGCCCTCCCCAGCCCCCCGCCCCGGCCTTCGCGCTCAGCGCGGCCGACGCGGCCCGCACCCCGCCGCTGCAGCCCGATCGCCCGGTGCAGGTGACGCTCCGCCGGGGGCAGCAGGCCTTCTTCCGCGTGGCGCCCGAGGCGGGCGAGGCCTGGTCGGTCGTCACGCGCCGCCTGGGCCGGAACACGGACACCGTCCTCGCCGCGCTGGACGAGGCCGGCGCGGTGGTGACGGAGGATGACGACGGAGGCAGCGAGAACCTCGCCTCCCGCATCGAGGTTCAGCCGGGCGACGGCGTCCGGGTGGTGCGCGCCGGGACGCTGGACAGTTCGCCCGGGCGCTTCGAGCTGGTGCTCACCCGCGAGCAGCCGATGCCGCCGCCGGATTTCGCCACCACTCAGGCGGAAGCCGCCCAGCGCCCGCCACTCGCCCTCGGCCAGCCCGTCCGCGTGCGGCTGCGGCGGAGCCAGCAGGCCTTCTTCGCCCTGCCGGAGGACCGCACGGACGTGATCGCGCTTACCCGGGACCTCTCCCAGAGCACGGACACGGTCCTGGCGCTGCTGGATGCCGAGGGGCGTGTGCTGGCGGAGAATGACGATGGCGGGCAGGGCCTCGCCTCCATCCTCTCCATCGCCGGGACCACCGGGCCGGTGACGCTGCGCGCCAGCCTCATCAGCGGCGGCACCGGCAGCTTCGAGGTGATGCTGGAGCGCGAGGCCCCCGCCCCCACGCCGGACTACCCCACCAACCTCGAAGAGGCGCGCGCGCGCGGCCCGCTCGCGCCGGGGCAGAACGTGCATATCGCGCTGGGACGTGGCCGGCAGGCGATCTTCGCCCTTCCGGAGGGCCAGCCCCTCACCATCGCCACCCGCAACCTCCAGGACGAGGCTGATACGGTGCTCGCCCTGCTGGATGCGCAGGGCGAGATGATCACCGAGGACGATGACGGCGGCGGCGGCCTCGCCTCCCGCATCCGCACGGCCGATGGGGGGCGCCCCGCCGCCTTTGTGCGGGCAACCCTGCTGAACGGGGCCCGGGGCGAGTTCGATCTCGTCGTGCAGGGCAGCGCCGCCCCCGCCCAGGGCGGCGCGCCCGCCGCCGATCTGGAGGAGGCCAGACGCCGCCCCTCGCTGATCCTCGGGGAAGCCGTCCGCGTCCAGCTCTCGGCGGGACAGGAGGCCTATTTCGCCCTGCCGCATGATGGCCGGGAGTCCCTGGCCATGACCTTCGCCCTCGGCCGGGATACGGATACGGAGATCGCGCTCCTCGACGAGTCCGGCGAGGTGCTGGCGGAGAATGACGATGCGGAGGGCTTTGCCTCCCGCCTCAATATCCCTGCCTCGCCACGCCCGGCCTTCCTGCGGGCGAAGCTGCTGAGCGGCGCGGGCGCGTTCAACCTGGTTCTCGTCCGGCCGGCGCCCTGATCAGGCGGGCGGGGGCGGCTCGCCGTTCCCGCCCGCTCCGGAGCCAGTCAGCGGCAGGAGGGCGGCCACCCGGTCCGCCAGGGCCTCCCGCGCGGCGGGCAAGGGGCGGTGCCGGGCGCCGAAGGCGTCCCGCGACAGGAAGTGGCCGGTCAGGCGCAGCGCATCGGACCAGTCACGCGGGCCGCTGGGCAGGCTCGGCTTTCGCAGGAATGGCGGCAGGCGCAGCATGCGGTCCCCATAGGGCGCCGCGATGTCCGCACGGACCGCGCGGCCGGATTTCGGCGACACATGGGTGAGATCGGCGGTGTCGCCGGTCATCGCGCAACGCGAGAGATCGAGCCCGTAGCCCAGCTCGGCCAGCAGCAGCAGCTCCCAATGGATGTAGTCCGGGATCACCTCCTCCGCGCCGCGCTGGAGATGCGCGATCACGGGCAGCAGCCCGCGAAAGACGGCCGGATGGGCCTCCCGCTCCGGCAGCGCCTCCGCCGCGACGGCGCAGGCTGAGGAGAGCAGCGCCAGCGCCATGGGGTCCTCCATCGCAAGGGCGGCGGCCGGATGGACCAGTTCTCCGCTCAGTGCGCCGAGCTGGTCCGCCAGCCGCGCCATCCAGCGCACTTCCACGAGGTTGCCGGGCAGCCAGGTCGCGGCTTGGCTGCGGGAGGCTCCTCCCTTCACCAGCCCGGCATGGCGCCCATGCTCCTCGGTGAGCAGGGTGACGATGGCACCCCCCTCACCCAGGGGGCGCGACTCCAGCACGATGGCGGGGGCGGTCCATTCCATGCCGCGATGATGGGGCGCCCCCGGGCCGACGGCTACTCCCCGAGGCTATTCCCGACGCCTACTCCAGGTCTTCCAGGCCGAGCGCGCGCAGGCGTCCGCGCTCCTCATCCCAGCCGGGCCGGTCCTTCACGTTGAGGAAGAGGTGCACCGGCCGCTCCAGCAGCTTCGTCAGCTCCGCCCGGGCCCGCTGGCCGATCTCGCGGATACGGGACCCCTTGTCGCCGATCAGGATCGCCTTCTGCGAGGCGCGGCCGACATAGATGGTGCAGTCGATGCGAACGGAGCCATCCTTCCGCTCCTGCCAGGATTCGGTCTCCACCGTCGCGTGGTGGGGCACCTCCTCATGGGTCTGGCGCAGGATCTGCTCGCGCACGATCTCGGCGGCCAGCATCCGGTCCGTCACGTCCGACAGCTCGTCCTCCGGGAAGAGCCAGGGGCCTTCCGGCATGGCCTCGCAGAGCCGGGTGCGGAGCCGGTCCACCCCGTCGCCCGTCTCGGCCGAGATCATGAAGGTCTCGGCGAAATCCAGCAGCGCGGTCAGCTCCGCGGTCAGCGGCAGCAGGCGCTTGGTGTCGAACAGGTCGGTCTTGTTCAGCACCAGCCAGAGCGGCGGCGCGCCCTTGGCCAGCTTGCGGATGATGGCGCGCAGCGGGTCGGTGATGCCGGCGCGGGCATCGACCACCAGCATGGCCAGGTCCGCATCCTGCGCCCCGCCCCAGGCGGCCGCGACCATGGCGCGGTCCAGCCGCCGCCGGGGCGCGAAAATCCCGGGCGTGTCGGTCAGCACCACCTGCGACCGGCCCTCGGTGATGATGGCGCGGATGCGGAAGCGCGTGGTCTGCGGCTTGTTCGAGACGATGGAGACCTTCGCCCCGGCGAGCCGGTTCACCAGGGTGGACTTGCCCGCATTCGGGGCGCCCAGCACGGCGGCGAGGCCGGCGCGCGTCGGGCCCTCCGGCTCCGGCGGCAGCTCGGGCGAGGCCGGCGGCATGTCGTCGGTGTCCTCAGCCACGTGAGAGTTCCGTCAGCAGGGCTTCGGCTGCCAGTTGCTCGGCCGCGCGCTTGTTGTCGCCGCTCGCCTCGGCGGCACGGCCGCAGGCGCGGGCCGAAACGGTGAAGAGCGGCGCGTGGGACGGGCCCTCGGTGCTCACCAGCACGTATTCGGGAAGGCCCTGGCCGCGGCCGAGCAGGTATTCCTGCAGCCGGCTCTTGGCCGACATCGGCGGCGTGGCATCGGCCTCCAGCGCCTGGGTCCATTCGCGGCGGACGAAGTCGCGCGCCGCCTCTAGCCCGGCATCGAGGTAGAGGGCGCCGATCAGCGCCTCCGTCGCATCCGCGACGACATTGGCGCGCTGGCGCAAACCCGTGCGGCCCTCGGCGGGGGGGATGCGCAGGGCGGCGGGCAGGCCGATGGAATCGCCCACCTTCGCCAGCGTGTCCGCGGCCACCAGCACGGCTAGGCGCTTGCCCAGCTCGCCTTCCCGCTCCTGCGGGAACCGCTCGGCGAGCCACTCGGCCATGCAGAGCGCCAGCACGCGGTCACCCAGGAATTCCAGCCGCTCGTTGGAATCGAGCTGGCGACGCTTGGGGTCTGCGGCGGAGCGGTGGGTGAGCGCCTGCTCAAGCAGGGCCGGGTCACGGAAGCTGTGACCCAGTCGTCCGGCCAGGGCAGCGACGGGCGGCTTCACGGGCGGCGCCCCTTCATCACCGGACCGCCGAGAAGATGCGGGACCAGCGGACGGCGAAGGGCCAGGCCCAGACCTCCCACCAGCGCGCCGAGCCATCCCAGGAGAAGAAGAGGAATTCGGCGCGGCCGACGAGGTTCTCCACCGGGATGAAGCCGACATAGCTGGTGGCGCGGCTGTCGAGCGAGTTGTCGCGGTTGTCGCCCATGGCGAAGACATGGTCGGCCGGCACGACGAATTCCTGGGTGTTGTCATAGGGGCCGTCATCCGAGGCCTCCAAGATGTCATGCGTCCGTGCGGGGGCGTTGGCGCTGGGCGGCAAGGTCTCGCGGTAGAGGCGGACCGTCATGCGCGGCCCGTCGCCCTCCACCGTATAGGGCCCGGCCGCCGTGCGGGTCACAGACTGGCCGTTCACGCGCAGGATGCCCTGGCGGACCTGGATACGGTCGCCCGGCAGGCCGATGATGCGCTTGATGTAGTCGGTGGTGCCGTCCCGCGGCAGCTTGAACACCGCAACGTCGCCGCGCGCCGGCAGGCTGCCCAGGATACGGCCGCTGAACAGGTTGGGGCTGAAGGGCAGCGAGGCCCTGGAATAGCCGTAGGAATACTTCGAGACGAACAGGTAATCGCCCACCAGCAGGGTGGGGATCATGCTGCCCGAAGGGATGTTGAAGGGCTCGAAGGCGACAGTGCGGATGCCGACGGCAATCAGGCCCGCGTAAAGGATCGTCTTCAGGCTCTCCAGCCAGCCGCCGGAGGTCTTCTTGCTCATCGTGTGCTTGCTCGCGGCCTTCACCCGGCCGGCCGAACGCCCCCGGAAGCCCGACGAGGGGGCACGGGTCGGGCCGCCGCTTGGCGCTGGGTGCGCCAGATGGGACGGGCTGTCAAGGAAGGCGGCCCGGCGGTGACTCCGAGGGCGGGCCGCCGGTCGGCACGACCTGGCCATGCAGGGGCACGGCGTGGCCATGCAAGGGCACGGCCGAGATGATCACCACCGCCTCGGCATAGGGATACTCGTCGGTCATCGTCAGGCTGACCTGGGCGGCATGGCCCGGCGGCAGTATGGCGGCAAGCCGCTCGGCCGCGCCGCCGGTCATCCGCAGGGTGGGCTGGCCGGAGGGGAGGTTCACCACGCCCAGATCCCTCCAGAACACGCCGGCACGGAACCCCGTGCCGAGCGCCTTCGAGGCCGCCTCCTTCGCCGCGAAGCGCTTGGCATAGGTGGCGACGCGCGTGCGCTCGCCCCGGCGCTCCGCCTTCGCGCGCTCCGCCTCGGTGAAGATGCGCGAGAGGAAGCGGTCCCCATGGCGGGCGATGGTCCGCTCGATCCGGCGGATATCCACCATGTCATTGCCGAGACCGAGAATCACGACTTGGCCCGCTCCACCTGCTCGATGCCCGGCAGCGCCCGAAGCGCCGCGATGACGCTGGACAGGTGGCGCAGGTCCTTCACCTCAAGATCCACGTTCAACTCCGCGAAGTCCGGCGCACGATGCAGGAAGCGCAGCGACTGGATGCGCGCCTCCTGCTTGGCGATCGCCGTGGTCATGCCGGCGATGGCCGTGCTCTCGTTGGAGGTGACGACGGCGAGCCGCGCCACATGCTCGCCCGCCGCGCCGGGCGCCGAGTCCCAGTCCACGTCGATGAAGCGCTCGGGCGTGCCCGCGAAGGCATCCAGCGTGTGGCAGCCCTGCTTGTGGATGGTCACGCCGCGGCCGGTGGAGACGATGCCGACGATCCGGTCGCCCGGTACGGGGTGGCAGCAGCCGGCGAAGTTCACCTCCATGCCGGAGACGAGGCCGGTGATGCCATGCGCGACCTCCCGGCCCTTGGTGACCCGGTGGGGCACGGTCGCGCCGGGCTTCCCGCGGGCGCGGGTGAGCGCCAGGGCCTCCAGCGGGCTGACAGCCGGACGCGGCGGCCCGCGCAGCTCCGGCACGGCCGCATGCAGAACGTCCCGTGCCGTGATGTTGCCCGAGCCGACGGCGATGCAGAGTTCCTCGAAGCCCGGCTGCTTGAGCGCCTTGACCGCGGGCTCCGCGATCTTCTCCGAGAAGTCGAGCCCTTCCTGGCGGAAGGCGCGGGCGATGGCCTGGCGGCCGTTCTCGCGGCTCTCCTCGCGCTGGCGGGCCAGCACCGTGCGACGGATGCGGGCCCGCGCCTTGCCGGTGACGACGAAGCGTTCCCAGGCCGGGTTGGGCGTGCCGCCGCGGGCGGTGATGATCTCGACCTGGTCGCCATTCTCCAGCTGGTGGCGCAACGGCACGATACGGCCGTTGATCTTCGCGCCGACGCAGCTGTCGCCGATCTGGGAATGGACGTGATAGGCGAAGTCCACCGGCGTCGCGCCGCGCGGCAGCGCGATCAGGTCGCCCTTGGGGGTGAAGCAGAAGACCTGGTCCTGGTGCAGGGCGAGCTTCGTGTTCTCCAGGAAGTCCTGCGCCTCCCCGGCATTCTCCAGGATTTCCAGCAGGTCCTTGACCCAGGGGTAGCGCTTGCGGTCCCGGGAAGCGTTCACGACGCCATCCGGCCCCTGCTTGTAGATCCAGTGCGCGGCGACGCCGAACTCAGCCACCTCATGCATCTCCGGCGTCCGGATCTGCACCTCGATCTTGGCGTTGCGCCGCTCCGGCACCGTCACCCCCGTGTGGAGGGACTGGTAGCCATTCGGCTTGGGGGTAGAGATGTAGTCCTTGAAGCGCCCGGGAACGACCCGATAGGCCGAGTGGATGGCGCCGAGCGCCGCGTAGCAGTTCGCCTTGTCGTCGGTGATGACGCGGAAGGCCATGATGTCCGAGAGCTGCTCGAACTCCACCTTCTTCGAATGCATCTTCAGCCAGATGCCATAGGCGGATTTCTCGCGCCCCTGGATCTCGATCACGGGCACTTCGGAATCGCGCAGGCGGCGGCGCAGGTCCTCGGCGATCTCGGCGATCAGGTCCGCGCCCTGGCCCCGGAGGAAGGCGAGGCGGGCATTGATGGTCTGGGAGGCATCGGGCTGGAGCTCGCGGAAGGCGCGATCCTCCAGCTCATCCTTCACCGCCTGCATGCCGATGCGCTCGGCGAGCGGCGCATAGATCTCCATCGTCTCCCGGGCCGTGCGCATGCGCCGGGCCTGCTGGGGCACGAAATGGAGGGTCCGCATGTTGTGGGTGCGGTCCGCCAGCTTCACGAGAAGGACACGGATGTCCTCGCTCATGGCCAGCACCAGCTTGCGGAAGTTCTCGGCCTGCTTTGTCCGTTCGGACTGGATTTCCAGCCGCGTCAGCTTCGTGACGCCATCCACCAGCCGGGCGATGTCGGGGCCGAAGTCGCGGGAGAGATCGGCCAGGGTAAGGCCGGTATCCTCCACCGTGTCGTGCAGCAGGGCCGTGGCGATGGTGGCGGCATCCAGCCGGTAGCCGGCCAGGATCTGCGCCACCGCGACGGGGTGGCCGATATAGGGGTCGCCGTTGTCGCGGCGCTGGTTGCGATGGGCGTGCTCGGCGGTTCGGTAGGCCCGCTCGATCATCGCGCCATCGGCGCGGGGGTCGTAACCCGTGACCAGTTCGGCCAGCGCCTTGCCGGGATCCGAGCCAAGGCCGGCATCGCCCACGAGGTCGCCGCCCGAGCCTTCGGCGGTCGGGGCCGCGGCCAGCGGAGAATCCAGGGTGTCGGGCGCGCCCGTGGCGACGCCCTCAGGTGCCCGGGGGGCACCCGGCACGGCACCGGGGGTTCGTGGGTTCCCGGTGCCGTCGGTCATCGAATGATGCGTTTCGCGGTCAGCGGCGGCCGCCGAGTTCGGCCGCGATCGCGGCCTCGAGGTCGTCGCCGGACATGTCCTCGACCTGCATGCCGGCCTCGGCCGCGGTCTCCTCGTTCACGTCCATCACGCCGAAGATGTTCTCGTCGGTGGCGATCAGGTCGATCACCTCCTCCTCGACCGGCTCCGGCTCCGGAGCGCGCAGGAGGGACTTCACGATGTCCTCCTTCAGCCCCTCCAGCTCGACGGTCTGCTCGGCGATCTCGCGCAGCGCGATGACGGGGTTCTTGTCGTTGTCCCGATCCACCGTCAGCTCATCCCCGCGCGAGATCGCGCGGGCGCGCTGCGCTGCGAGCAGGACGAGGTCGAAGCGGTTGGGAACCTGGAGGATGCAGTCCTCGACCGTGACGCGGGCCATACCGGACTCCGAAATTGTGTGCGGGCGAACGGGTCAGATAGAGAGGGATGACCGGAAACACAAGCCCGCCAGGCCATCCCGTGGGGTCAAGCCGTCCCGGCCGCCCGCATGGGGGCGGGCGGAAGGCGACCCAGCAATGCCTCGACGGTAAGCCCGCTCGCCGGATGGGTCCAGCCCGGCCAGACCTCCCGCAGGGGTTCCAGCACGAAACGGCGCAGATGGGCCCTGGGGTGAGGCAGGATGGGGTCCGGCGCCGCCCGGACCAAGCCGCCCATGGCGATGATGTCGAGATCCAGGGTCCGCGGCGCATTCGGATAGGGCCGCACCCGCCCGGCGGCATTCTCGATGGACTGGAGCGCGGCGAGGAGCGCGGCCGGGTCGGCCTCTCCTCGCAGCCGCGCCACCCCGTTCACATACCAGGGGCTGCTCGGCTGCGGAGGGTCCGGAGCCGTCTCCCACCAGGAGGAGGTGGCAACCAGCGAAAGGCCGCATAGCCCGTCCAGCGCCGCCGCCGCGGCCCGGCAGCTGGCCAGGGGCGCCGTGCCATCCGCCCCCGGCAGGTTGGCGCCGATCGCGACCAGGATGTCGCCCATGGCCTCAAGCCGAGTAGCGCTCCTCCATCCAGGGATCGCCGCGGTCATGGTAGCCGCGCACCTCCCAGAAGCCCGGACGGTCCTGGGCGATCAGGGTGATGCGCCGGATCCATTTCGGGCTCTTCCAGAAGTAGAGATGCGGCACGACCAGCCGCAGTGGGCCGCCATGCTGCCGCGTCAGCGGCTTCCCCTCCCAATGGGTGGCCAGCAGGTTCTCGGGACGGTCCAGATCCGCCAGCGGGAGGTTGGTCGTGTAGCCGTCATGCGATTCCATGGTCACGAAGCGCGCCTCGGGCCGGGGCCGGGCGCGGGCCAGGAGGTCGGTGACGGAAAGGCCGCGCCAGTCATTGTCGTAGCGGGACCACTGGGTGACGCAGTGGATGTCGTTCCGGCGCTCCTCCTGCGGCAGCGCCATCAGCTCCGCCCAGGAGAGGGAGACCGGGGCCTCGACCAGGCCGTCGATGTCCAGCCGCGCGGCCGTCTCGGAGACGGCGGGCTGGATGCCGAGGTCGAGCACGGGCCAATCCGTCACAAGGCGCTGGCCGGGGGGAAGGCGGTCGCGCTGCGGGTCCGCCGAGTTGCCGGTGAGGAGGCGCCCCTCCTCCGCCCAGCGCTCCTTCGTCCGGACAAGCTTCTCCTTCATGCCCTGGGGGCCGGGGTTCGTCGGGTCGGTCATGCCGCAGAGGTGCGCGCAAGCCGCGCCGGATGCAACGGCTTCCTTCCGCCCGGCTTGTTGCGGGGCGCGGTTCGGCCGCGCCGCCCTGGTCTGGCCGGGCGGAGGGGCCATCTTCTCGCCGTGGAGGGGCCCTATGGCGGTCCGGGAACAGCAGGTGGCGAAGGGTAACAGCCCATGGGGCGCGGATGCGAAGCCACCTAAGATGACCAGGGTGCGAGATGCGACTTCGATGACCAACCCCGCCGTCACCACGCGCCGGGGCACGAACAGGCTCATGCTGGCCGCCCTGATCGGAAGCCTTCCGGGCTGCTCCCTGCTGCCCGATGCCCTCCCGGCGGTCGAGGCCGGGCCGAACCGGTTCCGGGAGACCGAGTCTGGCACTCCGGTCCGCTGGCCCGACCCGAATTGGTGGCGCGGCTATGGCTCGGTGGAGCTGGAGCGGCTGATGCGTCGCATGGCGAGCGAGAACCTCGACCTTGCCGCCGCCGCCGCGCGCGTGCGCCAGGCCGATGCCTCCACGCGGATCGCCGGCTCCGCCCTGCTGCCGCTGGTGACCGCCGGGGGCAGCGCCCAGCGCAGCCGCAGCGGCGCGGGCAACCGGGCGGTCACCCAGTATTCGGCGGACCTCGCCGCCTCCTACGAGGTCGATTTCTGGGGCCGCAACCGCAGCACGGCCGAATCGGCCCGGCTGACCGCGGTCGCGCGCCGGTTCGACCTCGGTACGGCGCTCATCACCGCTGAGGCCTCGGTCGCCAACACTTATTTCACCATCCTGGAGGCGCGGGAGGCACTGCGGATCCAGCAGCAGAACCTCCAGGCTGCGGAGCGGGTGCTGACCGTCATCCGCCAGCAGGTGGCGGCCGGGACGGCGACCGGCCTGGACCTGGCACAGCAGGAGACGGTGGTGGCCCAGCAGCAGGCGGCCGTGCCGCCCCTGCGGCAGACCGTGTCCGAGAACCTCGCCGCCCTCGCGGTCCTCGTCGGCCTCGCGCCCTCGCAACTCGAGGTCGTGGCCGAGGGCTTCGAGGGGCTGGATGTCCCCTCCCCCGCGCCCGGCCTCCCCTCGGAGTTGCTGGCGCGGCGGCCGGACGTGCTTTCGGCCGAGGCCGACCTCGCCGCGGCCCGGGCGAATGTCGTCGCCGCCCGCGCGGCGCTGTTTCCCTCGCTTAACCTCTCGGCCCAGGGCGGGTTCCAGTCCCTCCTCCTCGGCACGCTGCTGCGGCCGGAGGCGCAGTTCTACTCGCTCGTCGCCAGCCTCGCGCAAACAGTCTTCGACGGGGGCGCCCTGCGCGGCCAGGTGGAACTCGCCCGCGCCCAGCAGGAGGAACTGCTGGTGGCCTACCGCCAGGCTATTCTCTCCGCTCTTTCGGATGTGGAGAGCGCCCTGGCGGCGCTGCGCGAAACCACCGAGCAGGAAAGGCTGCTGCGGGAAGCCGAAAGCCGCGCCGCCCGCGCCTACAATATCGCCGAGGCACAGCTGCGTGGCGGGATCATCAACCTGATTACCTTGCTCAACACCCAGACGACGCTGTTCAGCGCCCGGCGCAATCTCTCCAACGCCCGGCTGAGCCGCTTCCAGGCCTCGGTAGGGCTGTTCAGGGCGCTGGGCGGCGGCTGGGGCGCCGGGGCCCCGACGGTCGTTTCGGAGGTCGCCCGATGAGGCGAGGTTCGGCTTGGCTGCTCACCCTGGTGCTGCTGGCCGGCGCCGGCGGCGCGGGCTGGTGGTGGTGGCAGCAGCGGCAGGGGGTGCAGGATCCCACGACGGCCCGCGACCAGATGCAGGCCCAGGGCCCTCAGGGGCAGGCAGCGCCCCAGGGACCGGGCGCACCGCGCCAGGGTGCGCCGGGTGGCGCCCGTCCCCGCCGGCCCGGAGGGGCCGGCGGCGTTCCCGTCCCGGTCACGGTGGCGGAAGCCGTGCGGCGCGACCTGGCCCTGACCGTGGACGCGCTCGGCACGGTAGTGCCGCTCGAAAGCGTGGTCGTCCGCACACAGCTGGACGGGCAGCTCATGGAGGTGAACTTCCGCGAGGGCCAGGAGGTGGCGGAAGGCGACGTGCTGGCGCGAGTCGATGACCGCAACACCCGTGCCGCGCTCCAGCAGGCCGAGGCGAAGCGGGCCTATGACCAGGCGCAGCTCGCCAATGCCCGGGTGGACCTGCAGCGCTACCAGAGCCTCGCCCGCGGCGCGGGCGTGACGCAGCAGCAGGTGGACACGCAGCGCGCCCAGGTGGCCATGCTGGAAGCCCAGGTGCGGCAGGACGAGGCGGCCATCGAGCAGGCGCGCACGCAGCTTGGCTTCGCCACCATCCGCTCGCCTCTCGCCGGGCGCGTCGGCATCCGCCAGGTGGACCCGGGCAACATTGTCCGCAGCTCCGACACGAACGGCATCGTCACTGTGACGCAGATGGCCCCCATCGGCGTCACCTTCACCCTGCCGCAGCAGGAGCTACCCCGGCTGATGCGGGCCCTCGCCGGCGGCCCGGTACCGGTGGAGACGCTGCCGGGCCCGGGGAACGCGCCCGTGGCGCGCGGCACGCTGCTGACGGTGGACAATGCGGTGGACCCCACCACCGGCACCATCAAGGCCAAGGCCACCTTCGCGAACGAGGACCGCGTGCTCTGGCCCGGCGCCTTCGTGAACCTCCGCCTGCGGATCGAGGTGCTGCCCCAGGCGACGGTCGTGCCGCTGGTCTCCATCCAGCGCGGCCCCGAGGGGAGCTACGCCTTCGTGGTGCGCGAGGACCGCACGGTGGAGCAGCGCCCCGTCACCATCGGCCAGATGACGCTGACCGATGCCGTCGTGCAGGCCGGGATCCAGCCGGGTGAACGCGTGGTCACCTCCGGCGGCCTGCGCCTGAGCGCCGGAACGCGGGTGGCCGTGGCCGATGAGAATGCGCCGGCGCGGCCACAGGGGGCCGGGCCGCGACGCACCGCCGATGCGCGGGAGACGCCGAATTGAACATCTCCGCCCCCTTCATCTCGCGGCCGGTGGCGACCACGCTGCTCTCCATTGCCGTGCTGCTGCTGGGGCTCTGGGGCTATTGGAAGCTGCCCGTCTCCTCCCTTCCGGAGGTCGAGTTCCCGACGATCGAGGTCTCCACCCAGCTCCCCGGCGCCTCTCCGGACACGGTGGCCCTGCTGGTTACGGCGCCGCTGGAGCGGCAGCTCGGCCAAATCGCGGGCATCAGCGTGATGACCTCCAGCTCCGGCCCGGGAACCAGCCGGATCGCGCTGCAATTCGCGCTCGATAAGAACATCGACGAGGCGGCACAGGATGTGCAGTCGGCGCTGGACGCGGCGCGTGGCACCCTCCCCTCGACCCTCCCCTACCCGCCCACCTATGCGAAGGTGAACCCGGCGGACCCGCCGATCATCACCCTGGCCCTCACCTCCGACACCCTACCCATCGCACGACTCTCGGACACGGCGGATACGCTCCTGGCGCAGAAGCTGGCGCAATCCGCGGGCGTCGGGCGCGTGACCGTGCAGGGCAACATGCGCCCGGCCGTGCGCATCCGCATCGATCCCGCGCGGCTCGCGGCTTATGGCCTCTCCATGGCCGATGTGCGCACGGCCGTGACGGCCGCCAACGCAAATACGCCCAAAGGCTCGCTGGACGGCGCGCGCCAGGCCTCCACCATCATGGCCAATGACCAGATCGGCGCTCCCGCCGAATTCGCCGAGATCATCGTGGCCTATCGCAATGAGGCACCCATCCGGCTGCGCGACCTCGGACAGGCGACCGAGGGGCTGGAGAACGACCTGAACGCCGCCTGGCTGAACGGCCGCCCCGCCGTCGTGCTCGACGTGCAGCGCCAGCCCGGCGCCAATATCGTGGACACCGTCACCCGCATCCGCGCCCAGCTGCCGAACCTCGAACGCGGGCTGCCGGCGGGCATCCAGATGTCCGTGGTCTCGGACCGGACCGAGACGATCCGCGCCTCGGTGCATGAGGTGGAGCTCACCCTGGTCCTCTCCACCGTGCTGGTGGTGGCGGTGATCTGGCTCTTCCTCCATTCCGGCCGGGCGACCATCGTCCCCGCCGTCTCGCTGCCCCTCTCCATCATCGGAACCTTTGCCGTGATGGACTGGATGGGCTTCTCGCTCGACAACCTCTCGCTCATGGCGCTGGTGATCGCGACCGGCTTCGTCGTGGACGATGCCATCGTCATGATCGAGAACATCGTCCGGCTTATCGAGGACGGGATGGAGCCGCTCGCCGCGGCCTATGAGGGCGCGCGGGGCATCGCCTTCACCATCGTCTCCCTCACGGTCTCCCTCATCGCGGTCTTCATCCCCCTCCTCTTCATGGAGGGCGTGGTCGGGCGGCTGTTCCGGGAATTCGCCCAGACGCTCACGGCCACCGTGCTCGTCTCCATGGTGGTCTCGCTCACCCTCACCCCCATGATGTGCGCCCTGCTGCTGCGCCCGGCTCCGGCCACCAAGGGCCGCATCGCCCGCGCCTCGGACCGGGTGTTCGATGCCCTTCTCCGGGGCTACCGCCGCGCGCTGGAGGTGACGCTGCGCGTCCAGGCACTCACCCTCCTGGTGGCCCTCGGCACGGTGGCGCTGACGGCCTGGCTCTATGTCGTCATCCCCAAGGGCTTCCTACCCGCCCAGGACACCGGCCTCATCCAGATCGCCACCGAGGCGCCGGGCGACGTCTCCTTCGCCCGCATGTCCGAACTGCAGCGGCAGGTGGCCGAGCTGGTGCGCGCCGACCCGGCCGTGGAGGCCGTCACCTCCGTCGTCGGCGCCGGCACGGTGAACGCCACGCTGAATGGCGGGCGGGTGACGGCGGTGCTGCGCCCGCGCGAGGACCGTTCGGAGACGGCGCAGGAGGTGATCGCCCGCCTCACGCCCCGCCTCGCCGGCATCGCGGGCATCGTCTCCTACCCCCAGGCCGTGCAGGACATCCAGATCGGCGCGCGCGCCAGCACCACCCAGTACCAGTACACCATCGTCAACGCCGATGCCGCGGAGCTGGCGGCCTGGTCACCGCGCATCCTGGAGGCGCTCCGGAGTCTGCCGGAGCTGATCGACCTCTCCAGCGACCAGCAGCAGGAAGGGCTGCGGATCACGGTGGAGGTGGACCGCGCCCGCGCCGGCCGCCTGGGCGTGACCATGCAGGCCATCGACGACGCGCTCTACGACGCCTTCGGCCAGCGCCAGATCTCGACCATCTATGCCCAGAACAACCAGTACCGCGTGATTCTGGAGGCGAGCGAGGACTTCCTGGCGGACCCGACCAAGCTCGGCCTCCTGCGCGTCGCCGGCAGCACGGACGGCACGGCCGCGGTGGTGCCCCTTTCTGAGATCGCGCGGATCGGCCGCGGCAGCGGCCCCCTGCAGGTGACGCGGGAGAACCAGTTTCCGGCGGTCACCTATTCCTTCAACCTGCCGGAGGGTGTCTCCCTCGGCCATGCGGTGGAGGCCATTCAGGGCGTGATGCAGCGCCTGGGCGTTCCCTCCACCATCACCGGCCGCTTCGCCGGCGATGCTGCGGAGTTCAGCGCCTCGCTCCGCAGCCAGCCCTGGCTGATCCTCGCGGCGGTGGTCGTCATCTACATCACCCTCGGCGTTCTCTATGAGAGCCTGGTCCATCCCCTGACCATCCTCTCCACCCTGCCCTCCGCCGGGATCGGCGCGCTGCTCGCGCTGGAGCTGTTCGGCCTCGACCTCTCGGTCGTCGGCATCATCGGCATCCTGCTGCTCATGGGCATCGTGAAGAAGAACGCGATCATGATGATCGACTTCGCCCTGGAGGCGCAGCGCGAGCGTGGAATGCCGCCCCATGAGGCGATCGTGGAAGCCGCAATCCTGCGCTTCCGCCCCATCACCATGACCACCCTCGCGGCACTCCTCGGCGCCCTGCCCCTGGTGCTCGGCCAGGGCGCCGGCTCGGAGCTTCGCCTGCCGCTCGGCGTCTCCATCGTCGGCGGGCTGATCCTCTCGCAATTCGTCACCCTCTTCACCACGCCCTCGGTCTATCTCGCCCTCGAATGGGTGCGGGCGAAGCTGCAGCCCCGGCGGGCCGTGGCCGCGCCCGCCGAATGACGGGGCGCCCGTGAACATCTCGGCGCCTTTCATCGCGCGTCCCATCGCCACCGCCCTCCTTGCGGTCGGCATCGCACTGGTCGGGCTGGTGGCCCTGTTCCGCCTGCCCGTCGCCTCCATGCCGCGGGTGGACATCCCCACGATCGTGGTCTCGGCCAGCCAGCCCGGGGCGAGCCCGGAGACCATGGCGAGCACCGTGGCCGCCCCGCTGGAACGCCGCCTCGGCACCATCCCCGGGGTGACGGAGATGACCTCCTTCTCCTCCCTCGGCAGCACGCGGATCATCATCCAGTTCGACCTCGCCCGCACGCAGCGCGAGGCGGCGCAGGACGTGCAGGCGGCGGTGAACGGCGCGCGGCAGGACCTGCCCTCCGGCCTGCCTAACCCGCCCACCATCCGCAAGATCAACCCGGCCGACGCGCCGATCATGATCCTGGCCATGACCTCCGACACCCTGTCAGGGCCCGCCGTCTATGACGCCGCGGACAGCCTGGTGGCGCAGCGCCTGGCGCAGGTGCCGGGCGTCGCCCAGGTGGAGGTGAGCGGCGGCGACCAGCCCGCCGTCCGCGTCGCGGTCGACCCCTCCGCCGCGGCCGCCGCCGGCATCTCCATGGAGGACGTCCGGCTCGCCATCACCCGGTCGAACGTCACCCAGGCCACTGGCTATATCGAGGGGGCCCAGCAATCCGCCGCAATCCGCACCAACGACCGGATCGACCGTGCGGATGCGTATCGCGAGATCGTGGTGAAGGCGCAGGGCGGTGCCATCGTCCGGCTCGCCGATATCGCCAAGGTCGAGGACGGGACCCGCAGCCGCCGCCAGGCCGGCCGCTTCAACGGCAAGCCCGCCATCCTGCTGATGGTCCGCAAGCAGGCCGATGCGAATGTCATCGACGTGCTGGACGGCATCCGCGCAATGATCCCGCAGGTGGAGGCCTGGGTGCCCGCCGGCGTGAAGCTGGAGGTGGTGAGCGACCGCTCCGTCACCATCCGCGCCTCGGTCGAGGAGGTGCGCTTCACCCTCATCATCACCATCGCGCTCGTCGTGGCCGTGGTGGCCGTCTTCCTCCGGCGCTGGGCGCCGATCCTCGCGGCCAGCGCGGCCGTGCCGCTCTCCTTGCTCGGCACCGTCGCGGTGATGTGGTGGATCGGCTACTCCTTCAACAACCTCTCCCTCATGGCGCTGACGATCTGCGTCGGCTTCGTCGTGGACGATGCCATCGTGATGATCGAGAACATGGCGCGCCACAGGGAGCGTGGGCTGCCGCCCATCGAAGCGGCGCTGGTGGGCGCCAGGGAGATCGGCTTCACCGTCCTCTCCATCACAATTTCCCTCATCGCGGTCTTCATCCCGCTCCTCGCCATGGGCGGCATCATCGGCCGGATTTTCCGGGAGTTCTCCGTCACCCTGGCGGTCGCGGTCGGCATCTCCGGTGTGGTGTCCCTCACCCTCACCCCGATGATGGCCGGCTGGATGGAACGCGGCGGCCCGGAGAAGCCGCCCGGCCGGCTGGCGCGTGGCTTCGAGGGCGCGCTCTCGGCCACCTCGCGCGGCTATGTCCGCAGCCTCGCCATCCTGCTGCGCTTCCGCTGGCTGATGCTGCTGGCGACCTTCGGGCTGATGGCGCTCACCGTCTGGCTCTACGTCATCGTCCCCAAGGGCTTCCTGCCGACGCAGGATACCGGCCTCCTGCAAGGCGTCACCCAGGCGGCGCCGGATACCTCCTTCGCTACCATGGAGGCGCTCCAGCGCCGCGCGGTCGAGATCATCGCCGCGGACCCGGCGGTGGAGACCGTGGCCGCCACAGTCGGCAGCAATGGCGGCCAGGGCTCCTCCAACCGCGGCAGCATCTTCGTGACTCTCAAGCCGCGCGAGGAACGCGGCATGACGGCCGAACAGGTGGTCGCCCGGTTGCGGGCTCCGCTGGGCCGCATCCCCGGCGCGTCTGTCAATCTGTGGGGCAACGAGGACATCCGCATCGGCGGCCGGCAGGACAGCGGGCGCTTCTCCTACGTGCTGCTCGGCAACGACATTGAAGAGCTGCGGGAATGGACCCAGACCATGGTCCAGGCGCTGCGCGCCGTGCCCGGCATCAACGACGTCACCAGCGACCAGGACCGCGCCGGCCTCGTCACGCGGGTGGAGGTGGACCGGGCCGCCGCGGCACGGCTCGGCGTGCAGCAGAGCGAGATCAACGCGACGCTGAACAACGCCTTCTCCCAGCGCCAGGTCTCCACCATCTACCGCTCCCGCAACCAGTACCGGGTGGTGCTGGAGGTGGACCCCGCCCTTCAGCAGGGCCCGCCGGACCTGTCGCGCATCTTCCTGCCGGGCGCCGGCGACGTGCAGGTGCCGCTCTCCGCTGTTGCGCGCGTCCTTCCGGCCTCCGCCCCGCTGGCCGTCACCCATCAGGGCGGCTTCCCCGCCGCCGCCATCTCCTTCAACCCCGATGAGGGGCTGGTAGTCGCCGAAATCCAGGAGCGTATCGAGCAGGTGCAGCGGGAGGTCCGCCTCCCCACCACCATCCGCGCCCAGTTCGGCGGCAACGCGGCAGCGGCGCAGTCCTTCACGCGGGACATGCCGCTGCTCATCCTTGGGGCCTTCCTCGCCATCTATGTCACGCTCGGCGTGCTCTATGAGAGCTTCATCCATCCCATCACCATCATCTCCACGCTCCCGACCGCCGGCCTGGGCGCGCTGCTCGCGCTGCTCGCGACGAACACGCCGCTGACCGTGGTGGCGCTGATCGGCGTCATCCTGCTGCTCGGCATCGTGAAGAAGAACGCGATCATGATGGTGGATTTCGCCCTCGAGCATGAGCGCACCGAGGGGAGCAGCAGCGAGGAAGCCATCCTCGCCGCCTGCCGCGAGCGCTTCCGCCCCATCCTGATGACCACCCTCGCCGCCCTGCTCGGCGCCGTGCCGCTGGCCCTTGGAAGCGGCACGGGGTCGGAGCTGCGCGCGCCGCTCGGCATTGCCATCATCGGCGGGCTGGTCGTCTCGCAGGTGCTCACGCTCTATACCACGCCGGTCGTGTACCTCGCCCTCGACCGGCTGCGCTGGCGCGACCGGCCGGTTCCCGCCCCGGCCCCGGCCGAGTAGGCGGGGGCTTGCCGGCAGGACGGATCGAGGGCCTCCTGCGCCTCCGTCCTTCCTGGAGCACTGCATTGGACAAGATCGAGGCCGCCGCCGCGCTTCTCACCGGGGCCCGCACGGGCGCCGCGCTCGACGGCCTGCCCGAGGCGCTCCGCCCCGCCTCCCTTGCCGAGGCCGAGGCGATGCAGAACGCCACCCTCGCCGCCCTGGGGGAGACCTGCGGCGGATGGAAGCTCGGGCGGCAGGGCGAGGTGATCTTCGCGGCGCCCATCCCGGCCTCGCGGATCCTCCTCGACCCCGTCGAGGGCGCCATCCCCATGCCCGCCGCGCGCTTCATCGAGCTGGAACTGGCGATTCGCTTCCATCAGCCCGTCGCGCCCGAGGCAGTGGCGGGGCTGCGACCGGAGGACCTACCCGCCCTGGCCCATATCGGAACGCTGTTCGAACTGGTGCAGCCGCGCTTCACGGCGTCCGCCCAGATCGGCCCGCTCGACCGCATCGCCGAGTGCCTCGCAAGCCACGGCGCCGCCATCCGCACGGCCGCGACCCCCTGGACCCTCGCCCTGCTGGACGCGCCGCCCCCCGTGCGCCTCACCCAGAACGGCGGCGTGATTGCGACCCGCGAGGGGCCCCATGTCGCCACACCCATCCGCCCCCTGATCGAGGCCTGGATCGCCCGCCTCGCCCGCGAGCGACGCGGCATCGCGGCGGGGGAGGTGCTCACCTTCGGCAGCCTAAGCGGCATGCCCGCCATCCCTCAGGAGGGCGCCCACTACCTGGGTGAGATCGAGGGACTGCCGCCGCTGGCGCTGACTATCGCGCAGGTCTAACGGGGGTCTGATAGGGTCGGTCCGGAGGGCTCCGCCCTCCACCCGCCAAGGGCCTGAGGCCCTTGGAACCCCGTCTGACTGCCGTAGATACCGTTGCCCAGCGGGATCTCTGGTGGCCGGTGCTCTTCCTGCCTTTGGAGGAAGAATTCGTTCTTCCTCTCCCCGGGACAAACCAGCAGATCAGAACCCAAAGCGCCCGAGGATCAGCCCCGGTCGCGCATCACCCGCGCCTTGTCGCGCTGCCAGTCGCGTTCCGCGATCGCCTGGCGCTTGTCGCCCTTGGTCTTGCCCTCGGCCAGGCCCAGGGTGAGCTTTGCGACGCCCCGGTCGTTGAAGTGGATGTCGAGCGGCACCAGGGTCGCGCCCTCGCGTGAGACGGCGCCGGCCAGGGTTTCCGCCTGCTTGCGGTGCAGCAGCAGCTTGCGCGGCCGGCGCGGCTCAAACTTCGCGACCACCGAGCCCGCCTGCCATTCCGGGATGTAGAGGTTGAAGATCCACATCTCACCGTCGCGCTCGCCGGCCCAGGCCTCGGTCAGCGTGGCGCGGCCGGCGCGGAGGCTCTTCACCTCCGGCCCGACGAGCACGATGCCGGCCTCGTAGGTATCCAGGATCTTGTAGTCGTAGCGCGCCTTGCGGTTCTGCGCGGCGACGCCGTGGCTGATCAGGCCCTTTTTGCGGGGTTCGGCCATCAGTTCCTCAGTTCAGCAGCCCCGCGCCTGTCAGCGCGGCGCGCACCCGCTCCTTCGAGGCATCGGCGATCGGCGCCATAGGCAGGCGGCAGAAGTCGGTGCCATGGCCGAGCAGGCTCGCCGCAAACTTCACGGGGCCCGGGGAGGTTTCGCAGAACATGGCGTCATGCACGGGCACGAGCCGGTCCTGGATGGCCATGGCATCCTTCACCCGGCCTTCAGCCCAGGCGTCATGCATCTCGCGGCACAGGCGCGGGGCGATGTTGGCGGTCACACTGATGCAGCCCACCCCACCGGCGGCAAGGAAGGCGAGCGCCGTGTGGTCCTCGCCCGAAAGCTGGCAGAAATCGGGGCCGCAGGCCGCCTTGGTGTGCAGTGGGCGCGTCAGGTTCGCGGTCGCGTCCTTCACGCCGACGATGTTCGGGTGCTTCGCCAGCCGCGCCATGGTCTCGACGCTCATGTCAACCACGCTGCGCGGCGGGATGTTGTAGATGATAACGGGAATATCGGCGGAATCCGCCACGGCCTTGAAGTGGAGGTACATCCCCTCCTGGGTCGGCTTGTTGTAATAAGGGGTCACGACCAGCACGGCATCCGCGCCCGCCTTCTTGGCGTGCTGCGTCAGCGCCACCGCCTCGGCCGTGCTGTTGGACCCCGCGCCCGCGATCACGGGGGCCTTCCCTCCGGCCGCCTCGATGCAGAGCTCCACCACGCGCTGGTGCTCCTGATGCGACAGCGTCGGGCTCTCGCCCGTGGTCCCGACCGGGATCAGCCCCTGGGCGCCCTCGGCCACCTGCCAGGCGACGAAGTCCTGGAAGGCACGCTCATCCAGTTTGCCGTCGCGGGTCATGGGCGTGATGAGGGCGACGAGCGAACCCTTGAACATGGAGGCGTTTCCTGCGGGAGGGAGGCGGATATGGGAAGCCGGCGCCCCGCGCGCCAGCCGAAGCTGGGATTACGCGCCGCGCCGAGCGGGAACAAGGGCGAAGCCGGCATGGGGGGCAGGCAAGGGCTTGCCAGCATCGCGGCGCGGCCCGAGTTTGCGGCGCCACCGCCGGAGCCAGCCCATGCCCCTGACGGCCCTCTCCATCCGTACCGTGCCGCGCCTTGCCTTGTTGCTCGGCCTCGGCCTGGCCGGCCAGACTGTCGCGCCGGCCCAGGCGCAGCCCTGGGCGAACGAGACGCAGCGCACCGCCGGGCGGGCCGCGCTGGCCCTTGCCAATGGCGGCCGACATGTCGCCGCCGAGGCCGCGGCCATGCAGGCCGATCCCCTCGTGCGGAAGATCGCGCTCTGGTTGCGGCTCCAGCAACGCGGCCAGGGGACCGGAGCCGAGTTGGCAGCCTGGGTGGCCGAGAACCCGGACTGGCCCCTGCCGCTCACCCTGAACCGCCGGACCGAGGAGGCGCTGGCCAGCGACCCGGACGATGCCCGCGCCCTGGCCCATTTCGCCCGCAACCCGGCTATTACCCTGGATGGGGCGCAGCGCCACGCCGACGCCCTGTCGCGCACCGGCGATGCCGCCCGCGCCACCGCCATCCTGCGCGCCGCCTGGGCAGGCGGCTTCGGGGATGCCGCGGCCGAGGGGGGCTTCGCCGAGCGCAACGCCGCCATCCTGACCGCCGAGGACCGCTGGCGCCGCTTCGACCGTTTCTTCCTCTCCCGGGACCTGGGCGACGCCGCCCGCGCCGCGAACTGGCTGGATGCCTCCCAGCGCGCGCTGGCCGATACCCGCCTTGCGGTCGCCAGCGAACGCGCGGGGCCGGTGATCGAGGGCAACGACCTCGGCCTCCTGGCCGCCAGCGCGCGCCAGCTCCGCCGGCAGGACAGGGATGCCGAAGCCGCCGCGGTCTGGGCCACCGCCGCGCCCCTGCAGCGAGACCTGCCGGCCGAGGCCGCCAAGGCGATCTGGGCGGAACGCCAGATCCTCGCCCGCAAGCTCATCCGCCTCGGCCAGGACCGGCTCGCCTACCAGACCGCCGCGCAGCACGGGCAGGCCGAGGGTGAGCCGAGGCTGGAGGCGGAGTTCCTGGCCGGCTGGATCGCACTCCGCCGGCTGAACGAGCCGGCCCTCGCCACCCGGCATTTCGCCCTGCTGGGCGACAACAGCGCCAGCGTGATCACCCGCGCCCGCGCCGCCTATTGGCAAGGGCGCGCCCTTGCCCCCACCGATGCCGCGCGCGCCCGCGCCCGCTATGGCGAGGCGGCCCTGCTGGGCACGGCCTTCTACGGCCAACTCGCCGCACTCGCCCTGGGCGAGGACGAGGCCCGGCTTTCCGCCCGCATCCGAGCCATCGCCCCGCCCCAGCCGAGCGAGGAGGCCCAGCGCCTCTTCCTCGGCCGGGAGCTGGCCGCGGCGGCGGCGGCGCTGGCCGATCTCGGCGACCAGCGCCGGGCGCGCATCTTCCTGCTGCGGATGGAGGAACTCTCCCCCGACTCGGCCGACCGTGTCCTGATCGCCCGGCTCGGCATGGCGCTCGGCCGGCCGGACCACGCGGTCTGGATCGCGCGGCGCGCGGGGGCCGATGGGGTGATGCTGCTGCCGGAGGGCTGGCCCGCCCCCTACGCCGCCCCTTCCGGCGTGCTGGAACCGGCCATCGTCAACGCCATCGCCCGCCAGGAGAGCAACTTCGACCCGGAGGCCGTTTCCTCGGCCAATGCGCGCGGGCTGATGCAGCTCCTGCCGGGCACGGCCGCGGGCGTCGCGCGGAAGCTGGGCATGGCCCATCAGGTCGGCTGGCTCACCAGCGACCCCACGCACAACATGCGGCTGGGGTCGCAATACCTGGCGGACCAGATGACACGCTTCGGCGGCAATCTCGCCCTGGCGGCGGCGGCCTACAATGCCGGGCCCGGGCGGGTGCAGGAATGGCTGGGCACCTATGGCATGCCGGGCGAAGGCGGCGTGGACGTGATCGACTGGATCGAGCTGATCCCCTTCTCCGAAACGCGCAACTACGTGCAGCGGGTGGTGGAGAATGCGGTGGTGTACCGGGCGCGCGACGCGGCGACCGCCGGCATGACCCACCCCCTGAAGCCCTGGATGACCACGCCTTGAGGCCCATCACGCGCCGCGTCGCCGCCCGCGACGGGCTGCTGCTGAATGCACTGGACTGGGCCGGGGACGAGCGCCGCACCCCCCTGCTCTGCCTGCCCGGCATCTGCCGCACCGCCTGGGACTACGAGCTGCTGGCCGAGCGCCATGCCGGCAAGCGCCGCGTCGTCGCGCTCGACTACATGGGCCATGGCGACAGCGCCCGCGCGGCGGAGCTGTCGCGCTACCGGCCGGAACGGGCGGCGGGGGATATCCTCGACGCCTGCACGGCGCTGCACCTGCCGCGGGTCGTGGTGGTCGGCACCTCCTTCGGCGGCCTCATGGCGATGGTGCTGTCGATCCTCCGGCCGACGCTGATGCGGGCGGCGGTGCTCAACGACATCGGGCCGCGGATCGACCCTCGCGGCCTGGAACTGGTCGGCGGCTTCGCCGGGCACGACCCGGGCTTCGCCGGGATCGACGATGCGGTCGCCTATCTCCGCGGCATCATGCCGCGCGTGCCGCTGCCCGATGATGCCGCCTGGCGCCGCTTCGCCGCGCTGACCTACAAGCAAGGCGAGGACGGGCTCCTCCATCCCCGCTGGGACACGCGGATCCAGCAGGCCATGGAAGCCGGAGGCGGCGCGCCCGATCTGGGCAATGCATTCCGCGGGCTGCGGCCGATCCCCGCCATGCTGATCTGGGCCGAGGCCAGCGAGTTCCTCTCCGCCGAGACGGTCCGCGAGATGGTGCGCGACAAGCCCGACCTGGAACTGGTCACCCTGCCCGGCGCGGGCCATGCCCCCACGCTGGAGGAGCCGGAGCTGGTCCGGCCCGTGGATGACTTCCTGGACCGCATTCCCTGATGAACCTCCCGACGGCGGTGCTGAGCCTTGGCGGCCTCGGGCGGCTGAGGCCGGCACCCGGCACCTGGGCTTCCGCCCTGGTCCTGCCGGCGGCCCTGCTCGGTCCCTGGTGGTGCCTCGCCCTGGGCGTCGGCTTCTCCGTCGCCGGCCTCTGGGCCGTTTCCCGCCTGCCGGAGGCGCAGGAGGATCCGGGCTGGGTGGTGGTGGATGAAGCGGCCGGACAGTGCCTCGCGCTCGCCGCCCTGCCGCCGGATGCCTCGGGCTGGTGGGTCCTGCTGGGCTTCGCGCTGTTCCGCGCGCTGGATATCGTGAAGCCCGGCCCGATCGGCTGGGCCGACCGGATGGAGGGGAGCCTCGGGGTCATGCTGGACGACATCTTGGCCGGGCTGCTGGCGGCCGCGGCGCTTCTGGCCCTGCGGGCCCTGGGGCTGCCGCACTGATGCTGCCCGCCGCCACCCTCGAAAGCGCCGCCGCCCTCCTCGACCTGCTCCGGTCCCGCGGCCTGACCGTCGCGACCGCGGAGTCCTGCACGGGCGGGCTGATCGCCGCCGCCCTGACCGCCGTGCCCGGCTCCTCGGATGTCGTGCTCGGCGGGTTCGTCACCTATTCCAACGGGATGAAAACTCGCCTGCTCGGCGTGCCGGAGGAGATCCTCTCCACTGTCGGCGCGGTGTCCGAAGCCTGTGCCGAGCGGATGGCGTCCGGTGCGCTGCATGCGGCCGGCGCCGACATCGCGGTTGCCGTCACGGGCATCGCCGGCCCCGGAGGCGGCAGCGCCGAGAAGCCGGTCGGCCTCGTCTATATCGGCGTGGCCCGGCGCGGCATGCCGACGGAGGTGCGCCGGCACCTCTTTCCGGGCGACCGGGCGGAGGTGCGGGCCGCCACCGTTGCCGAAGCGGTTCAGTCTACCATGAGAATGGCCGAACCGCTCACGAGGTAGCGCAGCACGAAACAGGGCAACCCGTGTAGGTGTGGCGCATTTGCCCGCATGTGTTGCATCTATCGCACCATCCTGCCCGCTATGATGATGCACCGGTCGCATCAGGTAGCCGGGCGGGTCACGCGATTGAGGCTGCTGGAGAATGGGGATGCACAAGTGCCCAAGGGTGAATCATGGCCTGCGCCGAGCGCGGCAGTTCCGAGCCCAAGTGGCATGACCTCCATCGTCCGTGCCGCCGGGCCTTCCGATGCGGAAGGCCTCGCGGCGTTGCTCGGCGAGATGCAGGCCCATTACGGCGCTCCGGTGACGGAGGCGGACGCGCTGGAGGCAGCGCGTCTCCTCTGCTCCTTACCGCCGGAAGGCTTCAACCCCCGCACGCTGCTGGCCCTCGAGGACGGCATTGCGATCGGCTCCTGCGTGCTGAACGTAATGCTCCCGGCCGCCGAGCTGCGCCACTCCCTCTATATCCGGGACCTTTTCGTCTCGGCGCGCGCACGCCGCCGGGGCACCGGCCGCGCCCTGGTTACCGGTGCGGCGAAGCTGGTGCGCGAGGGGGGATTCTGCGCCCTCGACTGGACCACGGACTCCCTGAACCTGCCCGCACGCCGCCTCTATGATGGCATCGGCGGACGCGTGCTGAGCCGGACCTATTACCGGATCGAGACCGGCGCGCTCGGCGGCCTCCTGGGCGAGGACGGCGCCGAGCCCGGCGTCAGGCGCGCAGCAGGCGGCGGATAGCCTCCAGCGTCGCCCCAATCATCGGCGCCTCGACATCGAGATGGGTGCAGGCGCGAAGGCGCCCACCCAGTGCGCTGACGGCGATCCCCTCGGCGCGCAGCGCGGCCTGCAGCTCCCCTGCCCCCATCCCGGCGCCGGCCGGGTCGAAATAGACCAGGTTCGTTTCCGGCTCCTGCACCGTCATGCCGGGAATCTGGCCCAGCCCCGCCGCCAGGCTGCGGGCATTCGCATGGTCCTCCGCCAGCCGGTCGATATGGTGGTCCAGCGCGTAGAGGCAGGCGGCCGCGCAGATGCCGGCCTGGCGCATCGAGCCGCCGAGGCGCTGCTTCCAGCGCCAGGCACGGCCGATGAATTCACTGGAGCCGGCCAGCACGGCACCCAGCGGCGCGCCAAGCCCCTTGGTGAAGTCCAGCCACACCGTGTCGAAGCCCGCGCACATCTCCGCGGCCGGGATGCCGGAGGCGACGCAGGCATTCATCAGCCGCGCGCCGTCCATATGCGTCGCCCAGCCCTGCTCCCGCGCGATGCCCGTCAGCTCGGTCAAGGTGTTCAGCGGCCAGACGGCGCCGCCGCCGATATTGGCCGTCTGCTCTATCTCGAGCAGCGTCTGGGGCGGCGAATAACGGCCGTGCCCCCGGATGGCGGCCCGCAGCGCCGCCGCATCGAACATCCCGCGCTCACCGCGCAACGGGTGGATCTGCACCCCCGCGACCGCGGCGTGGCTGCCGCCCTCGCTGCTCAGGATATGCGCGGTCTCATGCGCCAGCACCTCGTCGCCCGGCCGGCAATGGGTGTTGATGGCGACCACGTTGCACATGGTGCCGGAGGGCAGGAACATCGCCGCCTCCTTGCCCAGCAAGGCCGCCATCCGGTCGCAGAGCAGATGGACAGTGGGGTCGTCGCCATGCTGCTCATCCCCGACCTCGGCCTCCATCATCGCCGCCTTCATCGCCGTAGTGGGGCGGGTCTGCGTGTCCGAATAAAGGTTGATGCGGACAGGCGGCGCGCCGGGGGCCGGGCGCTCGGGGGCATGGACCATGAAGGCTCTCCGCGACGGGTCGCGGAAGCTTCTGCCAGCCCCGGGCCCGGACGGAAAGTGGCGCTCATGCCGCGGGGCTTCTGTTCTGATCTGTTGGTTTGTCCCGGGGAGAGGAAGAAAGAATTCTTCCTCTCCCCGGGCCCCTCACCATCATCTTTTCTATCAGTTTGGAATCACGGGGCTGACGGTGCGCCTCGGGTCATGGACCCGAGGCGACTGCAAGAGCCCCCTCACCAGAGACCCTACCGATCCGGAGCATCCAGGGCAGTCAGACGGGGTTCCAAGGGCCTCAGGCCCTTGGCGCGTGAGGGCGGAGCCCTCAACGGCAAGACCTCCGCCTTTCCTACCGGGGAGTGCCAGGGCTCCCCTTCACGAAATCCACGAAGGCCCGCAGCGCGGCCGGCATGTGACGGCGGGACGGGTAGTAGAGGAAGGGCCCGTCGAAGGGCGGCAGCCAGTCGTCCAGCACCGTCACCAGCTGCCCGGCCTCCAGCGCCGGCCGGGCCCAGCCATCGAAGGTGACGTAGAAACCCAGGCCTTCGATGGCCGCCGCGATGCCGAGCTGCGCATCCGTCGTGATGAGCGGTCCCTCCGGCCGGATCGTCACCACCTCACCGTCCCGCTCGAACTCCCAGGGCAGCATGGTGCCGTTGCCGAAGCGCGTGCGGATGCAGGGAAGGCGCAGCAGGGCCTGCGGCTCGGCCGGCCGGCCCGTCCTCGCGATCAGCGCGGGGGAGGCGACGACAACGTAGCGCTGCGTGCCGCCCAGCGGCACCGCGATCATGTCGCGGGCCAGGCTTTCACCGTAGCGCACGCCCGCATCGTAGCCGGCGCTCACGATATCCACGAAGCCACTCTCCGAGGTGACGTCCATCACCACCCGCGGATGCAGAGGCACGAAGCGGGTGATCAGCGGGGCGAGGACGAGCTGGGTGGCTGGCGGCGGGGCATTGATCCGCAGGAGGCCAGAGACGGCGGCCGCCCCCTCCCCGGCCGCGTCCAGCGCGGCGGCGATCTCGCCCAGGGCCGGGCGTAGCCGTGCCAGGAGCCCGGCCCCGACCTCGGTTGTCCTCACGCTGCGCGTGGTGCGGTTGAGGAGCCGCGCTCCCACGCGGTCTTCCAGAGCCCGAATGCGCTCCGTGGCGCTGGAGGGGGAGATGCGCAGTTCCGTCGCGGCGCGGCGGAAGCTGCCATGCCGCGCCACCGCCTCCAGCAGCTCCAGATCCTCCAGCGACGCCCTGATCATTCGCGAGTCCCGAACAGCTCATGCAGATCATACGGGATTAAGCCTGGGCCGGCGTCAGCGCATATCCGGGCCACCCCCTCTGGAAAGGAGCCCTCCCATGGAACAGCGCCGCCTCGGTAGCACCGGCCCCCTCGTGTCCGCCCTCGGCCTCGGCTGCATGGGCATGTCCGACCTCTATGGCCCGGCCGACCGTGCGGAGGGTCTCGCGACCATCGCCATGGCGGTGGAGCGCGGCATGACCCTGCTCGACACCGGCGACTTCTACGGCATGGGCCACAACGAGATGCTGATCGGCGAGGCGTTGCGCAGCCTCCCGCGCGAAAGCCTCGCCATCAGCGTCAAGTTCGGCGCCCTGCGCGGCCCGGACGGGGAATGGAACGGCTATGATTCCCGCCCCGCCGCCATCCGCAACTTCGTCGCCTATTCCCTCCGCCGCCTGGGCACCGATTACATCGACATCTACCGCCCCGCGCGGCTCGACCCGGACGTGCCGATCGAGGAGAGCGTCGGCGCGATGGCCGAGCTCGTGAAGCAGGGCCATATCCGCCATATCGGCCTTTCCGAGGTCGGCGCCGCGACGATCCGCCGCGCCCATGCCGTCCACCCGATCAGCGACTTGCAGATCGAGTACTCCCTCCTCTCCCGCGGGATCGAGGAGGACATCCTCCCCACCTGCCGCGAGCTGGGCATCGGCGTCACGGCCTATGGCGTGCTCTCCCGCGGGCTCATCAGCGGGCATTGGTCGAAGAACCCGAATGCGGGCGGCGACTTCCGCGCCTTCTCCCCGCGTTTCCAGGGCGAGAACCTGGACCGCAACCTGGCCCTGGCCGAGGCACTGGGCCGGGTCGCCGAAGCGCGCGGGGTGACCCCGGCGCAGATCGCCATCGCCTGGGTGGCCTCGCGCGGGTCCGACATCGTGCCGCTGGTCGGCGCCCGCCGTCGCGACCGGCTGGAGGAAGCCCTGGGCGCCCTCTCCGTTGCGTTGGACGAAGCGGCCCTGGCGGCCATCGAAGCCGCCATCCCGCCCGGCGCCGCGGCTGGCGCCCGCTACCCCGAAGCCCAGCTGGCCCATATGGACAGCGAGCGCCCGAGGGGCTGATCCGCCCGCCCTTCGATCTGGGCACGAAACATCATTGTTTCGCGCCCAGGTTGTATCTTGACGGAGAATTTCGCCCGCAGCAAAGCGATGGACTTGGCTTTTCAGGCTCCCGGCCCAGGGAGGATGCCCGGGGCGATCGCGATACCTGGCTCCCGGCCGGCCCGCGCGCCCCCCCCTCCGCATCCGCCCGGCCTCCGTCAGCCTGGCCCCGCACAAGCACCGCACCGGCCGGCGCCGGGTCAGCGGTGAGGAGGAACACGCGCATGGCTCAGTATCCATCGCTCATCACCCTCGGCGCGCTGGACGGGACGACGGGCCTCCGGCTCGCCGGGGCCCTCGCCGGCGACCGCGCCGGCAGCTCCGTCGCCTCCGCCGGAGACGTGAACGGCGACGGGCTGGAGGACATCCTGATCGGTGCGCTCGGGGCGAATGGCGGGGCCGGCGCGGCCTACATCGTCTTCGGCCGCCAGGGCGGCCCGCCGGCCGACCTCTCCCTGGCCACGCTCGATGGCACCAACGGCTTCCGCGTCGATGGCGGCGGGGGCAGCCTCCTCGCGGGCAGCTCCGTCTCCTCGGCCGGCGACATCAACGGCGACGGCTTCGACGACATCCTCATCGGCGCGCCGGGCACGCTGGGGCAGACGGGCGCGACCTATGTCATCTACGGCCAGGCCGGCCCCTTCGACCCCTCGGTGAACCTCGCCTCGCTCGACGGCACGAACGGCGTCCGCATCCTCGGCCAGCCCTCCTCGAGCGCCGGCCAGTCCGTCTCCTCCGCCGGGGACGTGAATGGCGACGGGATCGACGACTTCATCATCGGCGCCCCGGATGCCACCTGGATCGGCCTGCCCTTCGGCGCCGTCCATGTCGTCTTCGGCACGGCCGACGGCATGCCGGCCGATCTGTCCCTGGACAGCCTGGATGGCACGAACGGGTTCCGCATCAACGGCGCCACCCCCTTCTCCCGGACCGGAGCCTCCGTCTCCTCGGCGGGGGATGTGAACGGGGACGGTTTCGACGACCTCCTAATCGGCGCACCCAATGGCCTCGGCAGCGATTCGGGCAGCGGCGCGGCCTATGTGCTCTTCGGGCGCGCGAGTGGCTTCACGTCCGACATGCTGTTCAGCGGGCTGGATGGCACGAACGGCTTCCGCATCCCCGGTGCCGCGGCCGGGGACCGGCTCGGCACCTCCGTCGCCTCGGCGGGCGACGTGAATGGCGACGGATATGACGACATCATCGTCGGCCGCCCGGTCGCACAAGGCGGAAACCCCACCGCCGCCTATGTCGTGCTCGGCCATGCGGGCAGCTTCCTCGCGGATCTGCCGCCGGCCACCCTCTTGGGCCTCAACGGCTTCTCCATCAGCGCGCCCTTCTCCTTCGACGCGGCGGGCACCTCGGTCGCCTCCGCCGGGGACGTCAACGGTGATGGCTTCGACGACCTCCTGATCGGTGCGCCAGGCCCGAGCGGCGGTTTCCTGCTCGGCAGCACCTATGTGGTCTTCGGCCAGGCCTTCAGCTTCCCGGTCGTGGATCTCGGTACGCTGGACGGGACGAACGGCTTCCGTCTCGGGGGCGAGCAGCCCGGCGACATGGCCGGCCTGTCCGTCTCCTCGGCCGGGGACGTGAACGGCGACGGGTTCGACGATCTCGCCGTCGGCGCGAACGCCTCCAGCCTCGGTGGCGCGGGCAGCGGCGCGGCCTACATCATCTATGGCCGCGCGCCCGACACGGCGGTGAACCGCTCGGGCACCAACGCGGACCAGACCCTGGCCGGCGGCGCCTTCGACGACACGCTGGACGGCGCCGGCGGGGCGGACCGTCTTTTCGGCGGCGCGGGCAACGACACCTATTTCGTCGACAATGCGGGCGACGAGCTGCGCGAGGAGGCGGGCGCCGGCGGCGACGTGGTCTGGGCGAGCACGGGCTGGACCCTGGGCGCCGGCCAGGCCGTGGAGGTCATCCGCGCCAATGCCGGGGCGTCCGGCATCACCCTCACCGGGAACGAGCTGGCCAACTGGCTCGTCAGCGGCGCCGGGGAGGACGTGCTCGCCGGGGGTCTCGGCAATGACAGCTTCCACGTGAATGACGCGGGGGACCAGGTGATCGAGGCCGCGGGGGGCGGCACGGACACGGTCATCGCCTATGTCAGCTACGCCCTGGCCAGCGGCCAGGAGATCGAGGTGCTGCGCGCGAATCCCGAAGCAGCGGGGCTGATGCTCACGGGCAACGAGTTCGCCAACCGCGTCATCGGCGCGGATGGCATCGACATCCTGGTCGGCGGCCTTGGCCAGGACACCCTGACCGGCGGCGCCGGCGAGGACAGCTTCCTGTTCCAGAGCCTCGCGGACAGCCTCGCCAGCGCGTCCCGCGACCTCATCAGCGATTTCGTCTCGGGTGAGGACCGGATCAACCTCTCCGCCCTCCAGGCGGTGGAGGGCGCCGAGCTGGACCAGGCCTTCACCTTCCTCGGCACCGGCGGCTTCACCAAGCAGGCGGGCCAGTTGCACCAGATCACAGCGGGCTCGAACACCATCGTCGAAGGTGATGTGAACGGCGATGCCAGGGCCGACTTCCAGATCCTCATCAAGGGCCACCTCACCCTCCAGCACGCCGACTTCGTGCTGTAGGCGCTGCTAGGGGCTGCTAGGGGCTGGCCTCCGCGCCGGCCCGCTCGGCCTTCTTCTGCCGGGCCTTCGCCGCCGCCCGCTTCGGTGCGGGCGGCGCCTTCACCGTCTTCAGCCGGGCGAGCAGGGCCAGCACCGCCGCCTCCTCCGGCCGCAGGCTCTCCATCTCCTCGCGGAGCTCCTCATCGGCCGCCTCGGCGATCTCCAGCGCGAGCTGCCCGGCCATGTAGCCCTCCAGCAGGTCGGGATGGACATAGCACTTGCGGCAGACGGTCGGCGTGTTCCCGAGGCGCGAGGAAACCTGCTCGATCGCCGCCCGGATGTTCCGCTTGGCCGCCGCCTGGCTGTCGAAGGTCTCGAACTCCCGCAGCGCCAGAGCGGCCATCACCGTGCCGGCCCAGGTGCGGAAGTCCTTGGCCGTGATCTCGCGCCCGGTGATCTCCCGCAGGTATTCGTTCACGTCGCCGGAGGTGACGTCATGCGGTGTTCCGTCCTCATCCGTATAGGCGAAGAGCTCCTGCCCCGGCAGGTCCTGGCAGTCCCGCACCACCTTGGCCACGCGCCGGTCCTGCACCCCCAGCTTCCAGGTCTTGCCGCTCTTGCCCTTGAAGGCGAAGCGCATGGTGCCGCCCTCCACCTTCACATGCCGGTTGCGCAGCGTGGTCAGGCCGAAGGAGCCGTTCTCCTTCGCATAGTCGTCATTGCCCACGCGGATCAGCGTCGTCTCCAGCAGGCGCACGATGGTGGCGAGCACCTTCTCCCGCGGCAGCCCCTTGCGGCCGAGATCGGCCGCCACCCGCGCGCGGATGGCCGGCAGGGCCGCCGCAAACTCCGCCATATGCTCGTATTTCGTCGCGTCCCGCGTCTCGCGCCAGCGCGGGTGGTAGCGGTACTGCTTGCGCCCGCGCGCATCCCGCCCCGTGGCCTGGATATGCCCGTTCGCCAAAGGGCAGATCCACACATCCGCATAGGCCGGGGGGATGGCCAGCGAGCGGATTCGCTCCAGCACCGCCTCGTCCTTGATCTCCGCGCCCGACGCGTCGCGATAGACGAAGCCCTCCCCCCGGGGCTCACGGGTGATGCCGGGCCTGGAATCGCTGACATAGCGTAGTCCCGCCGCCCGTGCGGCCTCGCGCGGGTCGACGATGATCTCGCCCGCATCCGGGTCGTTGTTCGAATCACGTGGCATGGCGTCGTCCCTGTCCGGGAGGGAAGCGGCCCGCCAGGCCCCTGGTTTCAGAACAGCGGCCGGGGCGTCAGCCCACCCGGCCCCAGGCCCGTCCGCCATTCGGCGCCGGGCAGCCGCAGGCATCCCCGGCGGAGAGCGTGCGGTCGAGCGGGCAGATATAGGCGCCGGCATAGCAGGTCTGCCCCGGAGGCCGGGGCGGCACCACTACTACCGGCGGCGGCGCATAGGCCGGATAGGGCGGCACGGTCCAGGCCGGCGGTGGCACGGGATAGGCGTAGGGATACGGGTAGGGATAGGCGGGATAGACCGGATAGGCTGGCCCGAACCCGAAACCAAAGGTCACCTGTGCCTCGGCCGGTGCGGTGGAAAGGAAGGGCAACGCCGCCAGCGCCGCCGCCAGGAAAAGGCGTCTGAGCTCGGTCATGTCGCCGAGATGGGAAAGCCCGGCGGCGGCCGGAAGGCCTCAGCCCAGCCAGTCCCGCATCATCGCGGTCACGACCTCCGGCGCTTCCATGGGCTGGAGATGCGCGCAGCCCGGCACACGCCGCAGCACGGCTCCCCGAATGGCCTCGGCCATCTCCTCCGCCAGCTCCGGCGGGGTGAGGATATCCGCCTCCCCCACCCCGACCAGGGTGGGCACCGCGATGCAGCGGAGGTCGCCGCGCGAATCGGGCCGCCCGAGGATGGCTGACTGCTGCCGCAGGAAGGCGTCGCGCCCGACGCGCTCGGCCATGGCCATCACCTCGGCGGCCAGCGGCCCGGACTGATGATCCTGGTGCAGGAGACGGGGAAGCAGCCGCGGCGTGACCCCCCGGAACTGGCCGGAGCGGGTGAGCGACATGAGCCCCTTCCGCTGGCGTGACTGCTCCGGCGTGTCCGGCCGGGCGGAGGTATCGAAGAGCGCGAGGCGTTCCACCCGCCCGGGCACCTGCCGCATCACCTCCAGCGCCACATAGCCGCCCATGGAAAGCCCGGCGACGGCGAAGCGAGCCGCGCCCGCCCCATCCATGGCCGCCACCGCCCGCGCCGCCATGGCGGCGAGGTTGTCATCCCGGGTGAGGTCTGCCACCACGGGGGCGGCGATATCGGCAAGCCCGGCCGCCTGGTCCCGCCAGAGCCGCTCGTCACAGAGCAGGCCGGGCAGGAGGAGGAGGGGCAGGACAGTCATCCCGCGTGTCAAACATGGCGGCACCGCGGGCGCAACCGCCCGGAATGGCCGTTCAACCTTGCATCCCGGACGTTGCGGGCGCATATCGCGCGCACGCGGCTGCGTGCCGCGCGGCCGTGATTCCTGCCCCGAGGCAGGGGCGGCCGCGCCACGCCGGACCATAGGCCGGGCGCTTCCGGCCATGCCGCACGGCGCCCGACCCCTTTGACGACGCAGCCCGACTTTCGCCGCCCCCGCCGGAACCGGCCGGGCGGCGGCACAGGAACACACGCTTGACCGAACACGAACAGCCCCGCCCCGCCGACAGCGACGCCGAGGGGACCACCCCCGAGGCCCAGGCCCCGGCGACCCTGCCGGAGGCCCCGCGCGAGGCCCTGCCCGAGACGGGCGGGAACGGCGGCCCCATCGGCATCAGCGAAGGCGCCGCCGACGGCGACCCCGTGGGCGAGGGCACCTCCCCCCGCTTCGCCGAAACCCCGGCCGCCTTCGAGGCCGCCGAGCCGGTCGAGGCGCTCGCCGCCTCGGACGCCCCCGATGCGGGCGAGACGGGCCCGGATGCCGAGGACGCCGGTGAGACCGGCGCCGACGGCGAGGAGACCGGCGAGACCGGTGCCGATCTCGACGAGTCCGGCTCCGCGGGCGCCGACGAGGACGAGGAAGACGACGAGGAGGAAGAGGACGAGGAGGAGGAGGCCGCCCCCCGCGCCACCTTCTCGGATCTGGGCCTCTCCGATCCGATCCTCCGGGCCGTGGCCGAATCCGGCTATGTCCACCCCACCCCGATCCAGGAAGCCGCGATCCCCGTCGTGCTGATGGGCCGGGACGTGCTGGGCTGCGCCCAGACCGGAACGGGCAAGACCGCCGGCTTCACCCTGCCCATGCTGGACATCCTGGCCGGCTCCCGCGCCAAGGCCCGCATGCCGCGCAGCCTCATCCTGGAGCCGACGCGCGAGCTGGCGCTGCAGGTGGCCGAGAACTTCGTGAAGTACGGCAAGTACCTGAACCTCACCCACGCGCTGCTGATCGGCGGCGAAAGCATGGATGAGCAGAAGCAGGTGCTCGAGAAGGGCGTGGACGTGCTGATCGCCACCCCGGGCCGGCTGCTCGACCTGTTCGACCGCGGCCGCATCCTGCTGGCGGACTGCAAGGTCCTCGTCATCGACGAGGCGGACCGCATGCTGGACATGGGCTTCATCCCCGATGTCGAGCGCATCGTCTCGATGCTGCCGAAGCTGCGCCAGACCCTGTTCTTCTCCGCCACCATGGCGCCCGAGATCAAGCGCCTGGCCGATGCCTTCCTGCAGAACCCGCGCGAGATCAGCGTCTCCGCCCCCGCCTCAGTGGCGACCACCATCACGGCCGGCCTGTTCTGGGTGCAGGAGCGCGACAAGCGCGAGGCTCTGCGGCGGCTAATCAAGAGCCAGTCGGTGCAGAACGCGCTGATCTTCTGCAACCGCAAGGTTGATGTCGACATCCTCTACAAGAGCCTGAAGAAGCACGGCTTCAGCGTCGGCGCCCTGCATGGCGACCTCGCCCAGTCCGTCCGCTTCGCGACTCTGGAGAAGTTCAAGGCGAACGAGCTGCAGCTTCTCGTCTGCTCGGATGTCGCCGCGCGCGGCATTGACATCGGCGGCCTCTCCCACGTCTTCAACTTCGACGTGCCCTTCCATGCCGAGGACTATGTCCACCGCATCGGCCGCACCGGCCGTGCCGGGCGCGAGGGCCATGCCTATACCCTGGCGACCGCCGATGAGGCGAAGGCCGTGGTGGCGGTGGAGACCCTGACCGGCCGCCCGATCCCGCCCATGACGATCGAGGGCCTCGACCCTGTCGATCCCGCCGATATCGAGGCGGCGCTCAAGGCCACGGGCCGTGGGCGCGGCCGGGGGCGGGGCGGCGAATCCCGCGGGCGTGATGCCGGCCGCGATTCAGGCCGCGATTCGGGCCGGGGCCCGCGCGGCCGTGGCGAGCCGCGCCGCGAACGGGGCGGCGAGCCCCGCAGCGGTGGCCGCGACGGCAGCCGTGGGCGCCGGGACGAGCAGGCCCCGCGCGAGCAGGCGCCGCGCGAGGAGGCTCCGCGCGAGGAGCGCCAGGCGCGTGCCCCCCGCGAGGAGCGCGAGACGCCCCGCCGCGAGCACGGGAGCCGCTCCGGCGACCGGGTGCTGGAGGAGGTGAACCGCGACGCCGCTCGCGAGTGGAACCGCAACGACCGGAGCCGGGACGAGCGCCCGCGCCGCGACCGCGACGACCGCCCGCGCCGGGATGAGCGCCGCTATCGGCAGGAGGACCTCGGCCCGTCCGTGGTCGGCTTCGGCGATGCCGTGCCGGCCTTCATGCTGATCCCCGTGCCGCGGCCGAAGCGCCACCGCGACGACGAGGCCGAGGCGGCCTGACAGCCGCCCGTATCGTGCAGGGAGACAGGACCGTCTCCCCGCCGAAGACAGGAGGAGGACCCCGGCCCTCCTCCAAGCAGGAATAGACATCATATGGCCCGGAACAGGGCCCCGGGCATGGCAGTCCCGCGCCCTCTGGGGCAGGATGCGCCGCCTTCTGGACTGCCCATAAGAGGAACGCAGAGATGAATGTCGTCACCCCGATCAAGTCCGCCGCCAAGATGGGCGCCTTCGTGTGGGACGACCCCCTGTTGCTGGAGGAGCAGCTCACCGAGGACGAGCGGATGATCCGCGACGCCGCGCGTGACTTCTGCCAGTCCAAGCTCCTCCCGCGCGTCATCGAGGCGACCCGCCGCGAGCATTTCGACCGCGAGATCATGAACGAGTTTGGCGAGATGGGCTTCCTGGGCGCCACGCTCGACAGCCATGGCTGCGCCGGCGTCGGCTACGTCTCCTACGGCCTGATCTCGCGTGAGGTGGAGCGGGTGGACAGCGGCTACCGCTCCGCCTTCTCCGTGCAGTCCTCCCTCGTCATGTACCCGATCTGGGCCTTCGGCTCCGAGGAGCAGAAGGACAAGTACCTGCCCAAGCTGCGCACCGGCGAATATGTCGGCTGCTTCGGCCTGACCGAGCCGGATGCGGGCTCCGACCCCAACTCCATGCGGACGCGGGCGAAGAAGGTGGATGGCGGCTATCTCGTCTCCGGCTCCAAGACCTGGATCTCCAACTCCCCCATCGCCGATGTCTTCGTCGTCTGGGCGAAGGACGACGAAGGCGTGCTGCGCGGCTTCATCCTCGACAAGGGCATGAAGGGCCTCACCGCGCCGAAGATCGAGGGCAAGCTCTCGCTGCGCGCCTCCGTCACGGGCATGATCATGATGGACGAGGTCTTCGTGCCGGAGGAGAACCGGCTGCCGGGCGTGAAGTCCCTCGCCGGCCCCTTCTCCTGCCTCAACCGCGCCCGCTACGGCATTGCCTGGGGCGTGATGGGCGCCGCCGAGGATTGCTGGTTCCGCGCCCGCGAATACACGATGGGGCGCAAGATGTTCGGACGCCCGCTGGCCCAGACCCAGCTTATCCAGAAGAAGCTGGCCGACATGCAGACCGAGATCACCCTCGGCCTGCAGGGCGTGCTGCGCCTCGGCCGCCTCTTCGACGAGCACAAGGCGGCGCCGGAAATGATCTCCATGATGAAGCGCAACAACTGCGGCAAGGCGCTCGATATCGCCCGCGTCGCGCGCGACATGCATGGCGGCAACGGGATCGTTGACGAGTACCATGTGATCCGCCACGCGGTGAACCTCGAGACGGTCAACACCTATGAGGGCACGCATGACGTACACGCCCTCATCCTCGGCCGGGCCCAGACCGGGCTGAACGCCTTCGGCGGCTAAGCCGTCCCTCATCGTGTTCTGAAGGGGCGGTCCCTCGGGGCCGCCCTTTTTTTTGGATCAGACCATGCGCGTGACCATCGAGGCCCTCGGCGCTGCCGGCGACGGCATTGCCCGCGACGAGGCGGGACGCCCCCTCTTCATCCCCTTCGCCCTGCCGGGCGAGGTGGTGGAGGCCGAGCCCGGCGCGGCGCGCGGCGATGGCCGAACGGCGGTCCTCCAAGCCGTCGAAACCCCCTCCCCCGATCGCGTCGCCCCGCCCTGCCCGCATTTCGGCACCTGCGGCGGCTGTGCCGTGCAGCATCTGGCGGATTCCGCCGTGGCGGCCTGGAAGGCGGCGCACATCGCCGAGGCCCTCTCCCGCGCCGGCTTCCGGGACGTACCCGTCGAGGCGGCCAAGCCCAGCCCGCCCAACAGCCGCCGCCGGGCCGACTTCGCCGTTCGCCGCGGGCCGGGCGGCATCACCATCGGGTTCCATGCCCGCGGCTCCTCCGAGCCCTTCGACATGGCCGTTTGCTTCGTCGTCGAGCCGCGCATCCTCGCCCTCGTCGAGCCGCTGCGCGCCCTCTTCGCCACCCTGCCAGCCCTGCACCGCGCCGGCTCTGCCATGGTGAACCTGCTGGAGACCGGGCCCGACCTCTGGCTGCGGACCGACGCCCCCCTCGCCCCGAAGGACCGGACCAACCTTGCCGCCTTCGCCGCGGCGCAGGGCATCCCGCGCATCGCCTGGTCGCGGGAGGGCACGCGCGATACGCCCGAGGTCGCGGCGCAGGAAGGCCCCGTCATGACCAGCCTCTCCGGCGTCCCCGTCTCGCCGGCGCCGGGCGCCTTCCTGCAGGCCACGCCGCAGGGCGAGGCGGCCATCATCGCCGCCGTCCTGCACGGCCTGCCCCGGCGCATGCCCGGCAAGCCACGCATCGTGGAGCTGCATGCCGGCCTGGGCACCCTCTCCTTCCCGCTCTCTGCCCGGGGCCGGGTGGAAGCCTATGAGGGGGCGGCCGAGGCCGTCTCGGCCCTCGCCGCAGCGGCCGGGCGGGCGGGCGCGCGGGTGAAGGCCACGCGGCGCGACCTCGTGCGCCAGCCCCTCCTGCCCGCCGAGCTGAACGGCGTCGCCGCCCTGGTGCTGGACCCGCCCTTCGCCGGCGCCGCGGAACAGGCCGCCATCCTCGCGCGCTCCTCCATCCCCCGCGTGATCTACGTCTCCTGCAACCCCGCCGCCCTGTCGCGGGACCTCGCCGCCTTCGCCCGTGCCCCGGGCTGGCGCGTGGAAGCGGCCGTGAGCGTGGACCAGTTCCTCTGGTCGTCGCAGGTCGAAGCGGTGGTCACCCTCGCACGCGGCCCTTGAACTCTCGCCCGGAGTCCAGAACTCTTCGGCCTACCCCTGAGGGAACGGACCGATGCAACGACGTGCGATGCTGGCGGCCGGGCTGGCCGCCCCAGCCCTGCTGACCGCCGGGGAGGCTCGGGCGCAGGCGCCAGCCCCGGCGCAGCCCCAGCCGGTGCCGCCCCAGGCGCCCGGCTACTACCGCTTCCTCGTCGGCCAGCACCTCGTGACCATGCTGCATGACGGCCAGGCGATCCGCCCCAACCCGACCCAGGGCTTCGTCCGCAACGCCTCGGCCGAGGAGGTTACCGCCTCCATGCGCGCCCAGGGGCTGAACCCGGCCCAGCTCGTGAACCCCTTCACCGTGCCGGTGGTCCGCACGCCCCGGGGCACGGTGATGTTCGACACCGGCAACGGGCCCCAGACGGCGGCCGATAGCCGCGTGGGCCAGCTGCCCGCGAATCTCTCGGCGGCCGGCATCGATCCCGCCTCGATCGACATCGTCGCCTTCACCCATTTCCACGGCGACCATGTCGGCGGCCTGCTGGATGGCTCGGGTAACGCCGCCTTCCCCCGCGCCCGTATCATCGTCCCGGAGAAGGAATGGGCCTTCTGGATGGATGAAGGCCAGGCCAGCCGCGCGCCGGAGGCGATGCGCCCTGCCTTCGCCAATGTCCGCCGCCGCTTCGCGCCCTATGAGAGCCGCATCGAGCGCGTGGCCGAAGGGGCGGAGATCCTGCCCGGCCTGCGCCTGAACGAGACGCCCGGCCACACGCCGGGCCACAGCTCCTACCATCTCTCCGACGGCGACGCGCAGGCGATGATCCTCGGTGACCTGACCAGCCGCCCCGAATTCAACCTCACCAATCCCGGTTGGCACGTCATCTTCGACATGGACCCGGCCCAGGCGGAGGCCACGCGCCGCCGCGTGTTCGACCGCGTGGCGACGGACCGCATCCGCTGCGTGGCCTATCACTGGCCCTTCCCGGCGAACGGCACCGTCCTCAAGGAGGGGAATGGCTACCGGCTGGTGCCGGCCGAATGGTCGAGCGTGGTGTGAGGTTCACCGGTCCCGCGGCGCGATCGCGCCGCGGGACCACGCATCAGATGTGGAAGCTCTCGCCACAGCCGCAGCGGCCCTTCTCGTTCGGATTGGTGAAGGTGAAGCCGGCGGACATCGCCTTGCGCTCGTAATCCATCACCGTCCCGATCAGGAACAGGGTCGCCTTGCGGTCCACCAGCACGGTCACGCCCTTGTCCGTGACCGTCTCGTCCGCCGGGCCCGCCTCATCCACCCAGTTGATCTGGTAGGACATTCCCGAGCAGCCCTTGGTGGAGACGGAGATACGCAGCAGCTTCCCCTCCCCCTTGGCATAGAGCCCACGCAGCCGCTCCGCCGCCGCGTCGGAAAGCGACATCAGCGGCGGCAATGCGCGGCGGGTCTTCGGGGCTTCGGTCGTCGTCGTACCCATGGCGCCCTCCTCTAGTACATGTTCAGAGCGAGCTTCGCGTCCTCGCTCATCCGCGACGGATCCCAAGGCGGATCCCACACGATCTCGACCTTGGCCGAGGTGACGTTCGGCACGCCCCTCACCGCCTCCTCCACCTGCCCCGGCAGTTCCTGCGCCGAGGGGCAGGAGGGCGTGGTGAGGGTCATGTCGATCTTCACCGCCCCGTCATCCTCGACCTCGACGGCATAGATCAGGCCGAGCTCGTAGATATCGACAGGGATCTCGGGGTCGAACACGGTCTTCAGCGCATCCAGCACCGCGACCTCGCTCACCCGCGTGGGCGCGATGGGCCCGTCTGGCGACCAGGCCTCATGCGTCGCACCCTCGCTCGCCCCGGGATGGGCCCCCGTATGGGTCATGGGCTCACTCACTCGAAGCCTCCTTCCCGCCGTCGAGGGCGGTGTTGAGGGTGTGCCAGGCCAACGTCGCGCATTTCACGCGGCTGGGAAACTCATGCACGCCGGAGAGGACCTGGAGCCGCTCCATCTCCTCCTCCAGCGCGCCGCCGCATTCCGGGCAGGCGCCGGTCATGGCCATCTCGCGGAACTTCGCGGCCATTTCTCGCGCCTCGAGGGCCGTCTTGCCCTTGACCGTCTCGGTCATCAGCGAGGCGCTCGCCATGGAGATGGCGCAACCCCGGCCCTGGAAGGACGCATCCGCGATGCGGTCCCCCTCCATATCGAGGAACAGCTCCATCCGGTCGCCGCACATCGGGTTGTCCCCGCGCGCGTTCAGATCGGCGGCCTCCAGCCGGCGGAAGTTCCGCGGCTTGCGCCCGTGGTCCAGGATGACCTCCTGGTAGAGGTCGCGCAGGTCATCGAACATCAGCTGAAGAACCTCCGCGCGGAGGTCAGCGCCTCCGCCAGGAAATCGACTTCCTCATGCGTGGTGTAGAGGCCGAAGGACGCCCGGCAGGTGCTGTCATGCCCGATCCGGACATGCAGCGGCTCCGCGCAATGCCGCCCGGCGCGCACCGCGATGCCCACCCGGTCCAGCAGCGTGGAAAGATCATGCGCATGGGCGTTGCCGAGCGCGAAGGAGAAGACCCCGCCCCGGTCCTGCGCCCGCCCGATCACCGTCAGATCCTCGATGGCCGAGAGCTTTGTCATCGCATGATCGACCAGCGCGCGCTCATGCGCCTCGATGGCCTCCATCCCGATCGCGCTGACATAGTCGATGGCTGCGTGCAGCCCCACCGCCTCCACGATCGGCGGCGTGCCGGCCTCGAACTTCGCGGGCACCGGGGCGGGGCGGAAGCCCTCGCGGGTCACCTCGGAAATCATGTCGCCGCCGCCTAGGAAGGGCGGCATCGCGTCCAGCAGCTCCAGCCGGCCCCAGAGCACGCCGATGCCGGTCGGGCCATAGAGCTTATGGCCGGTGAAGACATAGAAGTCAGCGTCCAGCGCCTGCATGTCCACGCGACGGTGCACCGCCGCCTGGGAGCCGTCGAACAGCACCTTCGCGCCATGGGCATGGGCCAGCGCCGCGATGCGGGCCGCCGGGGTGACGGTGCCCAGCACGTTGGACATATGCGTGACGGCCACCAGCCCGACCTTCCCATCGGCCAGCTTCGCTTCCAGGTCCGCCATGTCCAGCTCGCCGGCATCGGTGACATTCGCGATGCGTAGCGCGATCCCATGCGACTGGGCCAGCATCTGCCAGGGCACGAAGTTGGCGTGGTGCTCCATCTCGGACACCACCACCGCCTGCCCCGGCTTCATCACCCCACGCCCATAGGAATGCGCGACGAGGTTGATCGCGGCCGTGCTGTTGGAGGTGAACACCACCTCCCGCGCATCCCGCGCGTTCAGGAAGCGCGCCACGGCCTCCCGCGCCGCCTCATAGGCCGCGGTGGAGGCCTCGCTCAGATGGTAGGCGCCGCGATGCACATTGGCGTAGCTCGTCTCGAACATCGCCCGCATCGCATCGATCACCGCGCGTGGCTTCTGCGCCGAAGCCCCGGAATCCAGGAACACCAGCGGCTTGCCATGCACCTTGGTGGACAGGATCGGGAAATCCTGCCGGATCCGCTGAACATCCAGGGCCGGGCGCAGGGTGCCGTCCATCACGCAGCCTCTCCATGCTGGGCCCACCAGGCCGACACGGCCTCCTCCAGCGCCTCGCGCGCCGGCTCGTCCGCAACGATCTCCACCGCCTCCTGCAGGAAGGCGCGCACGAGCATGGCGCGGGCCGTATCGGCCGGGATGCCGCGGGCGCGGAGATAGAAGAGGCTGTCCGGGTCCAGCGCGCCGGCGGTCGCGCCGTGGCTGCACTTCACGTCGTCGGCGTAGATCTCCAGCTGCGGCTTGCTGTCGATCTCGGCATCCTCGGAGAGCAGCAGCGCCTGGTTCATCTGGTAGCCGTCGGTCTTCTGCGCCTCGCGCCGCACCAGGATCTTGCCCTGGAACACGCCGCGCGAACGCCCGGCGAGCACCGTCTTCACCGTCTGGCGGGAGGCGCAGTTCGGCGCCGCATGGTCCAGCGCGGTGGTCGTATCGGCCAGCTGCCCCTCGGCCACCAGCTGCGCGCCGTTCAGATGCGCGATGGCGTTCGGGCCGGTCAGGGCCAGATGCGTCTCGCTGCGGCTGATCTTGCCGCCCGCATTCAGCACGAAGCCGTCATAGGTGCCGCCCTCCGCCACGCGCACGCCGAGATGCGCGAGGTGATAGGCACTCTCCGCCTCCCGCTGCACGCGGACATGGGTGATCTTCGCCCCCTCGGCCACCTCGATCTCGAAGACCGGGTTGTGCAGGTGCCGCGCGCCAGCTGCCGAAAGCGCGGTCTCCAGCAGCACGAGCTTCGCACCGCGCGCGAGCCGGATGAGATGGCGCGGATGCACCGTGCTCGCCGTCTCGCCAGAGGCAACGGAGAGCAGCTCCAGCCGCCCCGCATCGGCACCCTCCGGCACCTCGAGCACCAGCCCGTCCTCGAAGAGAAGGGTGTTCAGCGTCACCATGGGCTGCGAGGCCGAGGCCACCGTGTTCAGCCGGCCCGCCACGGTCTCGATCACCTCGGCCAGCGAGGCGGCCACCAACCCGTCCAGCTCCGACAGGTCCGCCCGGAACCGCCCATCCACGAAGACCGCGCGGCGCTCCGCGCGCTTCGCCGGCAGCACCACCGCCTCGTCCACGGCGGTCAGGGCCTCGCGGAACGCCCCGCGCAGCATCGGGGAGAGGTCCGTGTAGCGCCAGGCCTCCACGCGCCGGCTGGGCAGGCCGCCCGCCATCAGCGTCTCGGCCGCGGCGTCGCGCAGCTTGCGGACCTCGGGGATGGAGGCCCCCGGCAGGCGCTCGGCCAGCCCGGCATAGCGGTGCAGGAACGCCGCCGCGTTGCCGGAAGGGGTCACGCTGTTCATCTCGCTGTCCTCAGGCCGCCTCATGGAGGACGCCCGCATAACCCTCGGCCTCCAGCCGGTGCGCCAGCTCGGGCCCGCCCGACGTGACGATGCGGCCATCGGCCAGCACATGCACGCGGTCCGGCACGATATGGTTCAGCAGCCGCTGGTAATGGGTGATCACCAGGGCGGAGAAGGCGGGGCCGCGCATGGCGTTCACGCCATCGGCCACGATCTTCAGCGCGTCGATGTCCAGCCCGCTGTCGGTCTCGTCCAGGATGGCGATCTTCGGCTGCAGCAGCGCCATCTGCAGGATCTCGTTCCGCTTCTTCTCGCCGCCGGAGAAGCCGACATTCACGCCGCGCTTCAGCATGTCCTCGGGCATGGAGAGCTCCTTCATGCGGGCGCGCGCCAGCTTGAGGAACTGCATCGCATCCACCTCCGCCTCGCCGCGGGTGCGGCGGATGGCGTTCAGCGCGGTGCGGAGGAAGTTGGCGTTGCCGACGCCCGGCAGCTCCACCGGATACTGGAAGGCGAGGAACAGCCCGGCGGCCGCGCGCTCCTCCGGCTCCATCTCCAACAGGTCCTGCCCGTTCAGCAGCACGGCACCGCCCGTGATCTCGTAGCCCTCGCGCCCGGCGAGCGCGTAGGAAAGCGTGGACTTGCCCGCGCCGTTCGGCCCCATGATGGCATGCACCTCGCCATCCGGGATCTCCAGGGTGACGCCCTTAAGGATCGGCTTGCCGTCCACTTCGGCGGTGAGGTTCTCGATGCGCAGCATGTCAGCCGACGCTCCCTTCCAGGCTGATCTGAAGCAGCTTCTGCGCTTCGACCGCGAATTCCATCGGTAGTTCCTTCAGCACCTCGCGGCAGAAGCCGTTCACGATCAGGCCCACCGCATCCTCCTGCGACAGCCCGCGCTGCCGGCAGTAGAAGAGCTGGTCCTCCGCGATACGGCTGGTGGTCGCCTCATGCTCCACCTTCGCCGTCATGCAGCGGTTCTCGATGTAGGGCACGGTATGCGCGCCGCAGAGATCGCCGATGAGCAGGCTGTCGCACTGGGTGAAGTTGCGCGCGCCGGAGGCCTTCGGGCTGATCCGCACCAGGCCACGATAGGTGTTCTGGCCCTTGCCGGCCGAAATACCCTTCGAGACGATGGTGCTGCGCGTGTTCTTCCCAAGATGGATCATCTTGGTGCCGGTATCGGCCTGCTGGTGGTTGTTGGTGATGGCGACCGAGTAGAACTCGCCCACCGATTCCTCGCCCTGCAGGATGCAGGACGGGTACTTCCAGGTGATGGCGGAACCCGTTTCCACCTGCGTCCAGCTCACCTTGCTGCGCTTGCCGCGGCAGGCCGCGCGCTTGGTGACAAAGTTGTAGATGCCGCCCACGCCGTTCTCGTCGCCCGGGTACCAGTTCTGCACCGTGCTGTACTTGATCGAGGCGTCATCGAGCGCGACCAGCTCCACCACCGCCGCATGCAGCTGGTTCTCGTCCCGCTGCGGCGCGGTGCAGCCCTCGAGGTAGGAGACCGTCGCGCCCTCGTCGGCGATGATCAGCGTCCGCTCGAACTGGCCCGTGCTCTTGGCGTTGATGCGGAAATAGGTGGACAGCTCCATCGGGCAGCGCACGCCCTTGGGGATGTAGACGAAGCTGCCATCCGTGAAGACCGCGCTGTTCAGTGCCGCGAAGAAGTTGTCGGTATGGGGCACCACCGTGCCGAGATACTTCCGCACGAGCTCCGGGTGCTTCTGCACCGCCTCGGAGATCGCGCAGAAGATGATCCCTTCCTTCTCCAGCCGCTCCCGGTAGGTCGTCGCGACGGAGACGCTGTCGAACACCGCATCCACCGCCACGGGCATGCGGGCGCCGTCGGCCGGCACCTCGCCCGCGCCCTCGACGCCGGCCAGGATCGCCTGCTCCTTCAGCGGGATGCCCAGCTTGGCATAGGTCTTCAGCAACTCGGGATCGACCTCGTCCAGCGACTTCGGGCCGTCCTTCTTCTTCGGCGCGGCGTAGTAATAGGCGTCCTGGTAGTCGATCGGCGGATAGGTCACGGCGGGCCAGCGCGGCTCCTCCATGCCCTTCCAGACCTCGAAGGCGCGCAGGCGCCAGTCGAGCAGCCATTGCGGCTCGTTCTTCTTGGCGGAGATGAAGCGGACGATATCCTCGTTCAGCCCCTTCGGGGCGAACTCCATCTCGATATCGGTCTCGAACCCCCACTTATAGGCGCCCTGCGTGGCGTCCCGGACGGTATCGAGGGTCTCTTCGACGGCGGGCATGTCGGGTCCCTTACTCGGCGGCCCAAGGGGCGGATGATGGGGCCGCCACATGGGCGGGGGAGAAGACGGGGGGCCGGTGCATCTCGGGGCAGGAGGGCCGCGAGAGATCGGCGATGCTGATGGTGGACAGCGCGGCGCGGACGGCCTCGTTCACCGGGTCCCAGCGGCCGCGCACGGCGCAATGGTGCTCGGCGTCGCAGCCGCCCATCGCGCCATCCACACAGGCCGTAAGCGCGATCGGGCCGTCCATGACCACGATCACCTCGGCAAGCGGGATGTCCGAAATGGGCCGGCTCAGCCTGTGGCCGCCGCGCGCACCGCGCTGGGCTTCCACCAGCCCGCCCTGAGACAGGATGCGGAGCACCTTCGCCACCGTCGGTTCGGCGATGCCGGTCGCGGCGGCGAGGGAGGGTGCGGTATGCAGCCCGCCCTCCCGCCCAAGCCGGGCGAGAAGGACGACGGCGTAATCCGCCAGTTTCGACAAGCGCAACACGGTGGGGGTTCCGGCCGCTGAAGGGGATACCAGACCCCAGCGGTCCGGTATGGCGGGGAAATGCGTCTTCATCCCCTGACTGTCAAGCCGCCCACGCCTCCGTGACCGCTGAAAACAACACGTTGCGAGCGATTCTCGCTTGTCTGGCATGCGGCCTCCGCCCCCCTGGCCGGGCCTCCCCCGCCGGCGCAAGATCACGGCAGCCGGGCCGCGCGCCCAGGAAGCGCCCGAAGCGGCGACGAGAGGAGGCGCTATGCCCGAACCGATGCGACCCACCGATTTCACCGCCGCGGGCGAGCCCCGGCCGGAAAGGATCGTCCGGCCCCGCGACGCCGCCACCCTGCTTCTCTGGCGCCAGAGTTCACGCGGCCTCGAAGTCCTCATGGGCGTCCGCAGCGCCGGGCACCGCTTCATGCCGAGCCGCCTCGTTTTTCCCGGCGGCCGGGTGGACCGGGAGGACCGCACCGCCCCCGCCGCCTCCGAGCTGCACCCGCACACCCGCAAGTCGCTCGAACTCCGCGCCGCGCCGCGCCTCGCCCATGCCATCGCTGTCGCGGCCATCCGCGAGCTGCAGGAGGAGACCGGCCTGACCCTCGGCCAGATGAAGGCGGACCGCCTTCAGGCCGATCTCGCGCCCCTCCGCTATCTCTGCCGCGCCCTGACCCCCGCGATGAGCCCGGTGCGCTTCAACGCCCGCTTCCTCTACGCCCCGGCCGACGCCGCCACCGGCACCCTCGCCGGCTCGGGCGAGCTGGAGCACCTGGCCTTCTACGCGCTGGGCGAAACCCCGCCCCACGAACTCGCCCCCATCACCGCCAAGGTGCTGGGCGAGTTCCGCGACCTCATGGAACTGCCGGAAGCCGAGCGGGAGACGCGGCCGCTGATCTGGTACCAGGGGCGGGACACGCGCCGGCTGGAACGGATGCGATAGGGGTGCCCCCGTCAGCGCCCGGCCGAAAACGCCCAGCGCAGCGTGCGCGCGATGCCCAGCATGCCGGCCCGCACCAGCGGGCGGCTGAAGACCGGGGCGGGAAAGCCGTGCATCCGCCGCGCCCAGTCCGGCAAGAGCTCCACCCCGGCCTGCAGCGTCAGCGCCTGGACCGGCTCCGCCATGGGGTGGGTGGCCCGCTGCCCCAGCACCAGCCGCGCCACCTCGCGCGTGCGCGAATCCGAGCGCAGCGCCGGCCGCATCCGCGCGATCAGCGCCCGGGCCTCGGCCCGGCTGCGCGGCACGGGGTCGGCGCCCAGCGCCTGCCCGACCTGCGCCATCTCGGCGAAGTAGCGGTCCTGCTCCGCGGCGCGCATCCGCGGCTCGGCATAGCGGATCCAGGCCTCCAGGAAGCTCTCCGCCTCCGTCACATGCACCCAGGCCAGAAGCGCCGGATCGTCGGCGGCATAGGGCCTCCCGTCCGGCAAGGCGCCGCGCACCCGCCCGTGGATCCCCCTGACGCGCGCGATCACGGCCTCCGCTTCCTCCCGCCCGCCATAGGTGGTCAGCGCGATGAAGCGCGCGGTGCGCCGCAGCCGCCCATGCATGTCCGCGCGGAAGTTCGAATGGTCCCACACCCCCGCGAGCACGGCGGGATGCAGCATTTGCAACAGCAGCCCCGCGACGCCGCCGACCATCATCGAGGTCACGTCGCCATGCACGCGCCAAGCGACGGAATCCGGCCCGAACAGGCCATCCGGCCGCCGCGTCACCGGCCGCTCGCCGCGCTCGCGATCGTTGAACAACGCCACCACCTGGGAGGTGATGGCCTGCTTGATGGGCTGGGCCAGCCGCAGCCCGCCCCGGGGCGCCGGCATCAGCGGCACCCGGCCGGGGCGGCCTCCGGAAAGGGGTTCATCCCCCTACAACGGCGCCGCCAGCGCGGCGTTTCCGCCCGCCTCCGGCTCCCTGCCCCCGTTCAATGATGGTGGTGCCCGGCCGGCGCACCGGCCCCGGCCCTCGGCGCCGCGCCCTCGCTGCCACCATGCCCCGAGCCCCCGCCCTGCCCCGAACCCCGCGAGGCCGGCGGGCGCCGCTGCGCGGGCGGTGTCGCGGCCCGGCGCGGACGGGCCGGCGCCGGCGGCATCACCGCCTCACGCCCGGCATGTCCGCCCCCCTGCTCCGCCGCCGCACCCGTCCCATGCCCCGCGTGCCGATCGGCGGGTGGGGAGGCGCCGCCATGTCCGCCATGGGACATGCCGTCCATCCCATGGATCATCGAGGCGGGCACCGGCACCGCCTCGGCATCTCCCGCATAGGCCGCGACCACGCGCCGCATGAGCGCGATCTCCTGCGACTGGTCCGTCACGATGTCCACGTTCATCAGGCCGAGAAAGCTGTTCCGCGCATTCGGGTCAGCCTGGTAGGCGCGGGCCATGTCCAGCGCGCCCTGGTGATGAATGGTCATGGCCTTGGCGAACTGCACGTCCCGCATGGTCACCGGCGCATCGGCACGGAACACCGGCGTGAGAAGGCTGGGCACGGGATAGCGGGCGTAGCGGTATTGCTGCGCCAGCCCCTCGGAGGCGGCCGGCTGCACCGCGAAGCGCAGGAAGCCGAGATCCACCATCCGCGGTGCCTGGTCGAGCTGCCGGGCCACCTCGTCAAGCACCGCGATCTCGTAGCGCTGGTTCTGCATGATTGCATGCGCCAGCTCCTTCAGGATCGGGCTGCTCGCCTGCGGATCCTTCAGATACTCCTGGGACATGGTCAGCGCCCCCGCATGATGCGCGCGCATCCCGGTCACATAATCCCGGTCCGCCTTCCGCACCGCCGCCAGCCGCTCCGGCGAGACCACGGTGTAGGAGCGGGTGACGACCGGCGCGGCGCCCTCCCCGTCCCCCTCTCCCAGCACAGCCAGGGCAGGCCGGGCGGCCAGCAGCGCGGAAGCCGCGACGGCCAGGAGAAGGAGGGGACGGCGCGACCGGGTCTTGGCCACGGAGGTTCCCGTGGCGGGAGGGATGAAGATCATGGGCTGTGGTCCTGTCGGTGCTTCCGCCGGGCCAGGGCAGGCCCTCGATGGCCTCTCTCGACGGCGCCCCGCCCCACCTCGCCTCCCGAAGCTGGGGCTTCCCCCTATGGCAAGGTCAAGCGGCGAGAAAGCGCTCGCCCTCCCGCCTGGCCAGCCCCTCGCCTTCCAGCTTCACCAGATGCGCCAGCAGGCTCCGCGCCGCCGCCGGCACCAAACGCTCCTCCAGCACCGGCCCATAGACGGCAGGCACCAGCGCCAGGGCCGAAGCCGGCCCGCCGGCCGCGCGCAGCACCTCCAGCACCCGCGCCTCCCTCTCCCGCCGATGCCCGATCAGCGCGGCGATGAAAGGGCCGGGGGCATCATGCGCCGGCCCATGCCCGGGCAGCAGAAGGCGGTCGCCGCGCGCCGCCACCCGTTCCAGCGAACGCATGTAGTCCGCCATGTCCCCATCCGGCGGGGACACCACGCTGGTGGACCAGGCCATCACATGGTCGGCGCTGAACAGCACGCCCTCCGGCGCCAGCTCCCGCTCCGCCTCCAGGGCGAAGCACAGGTGATTGGCGCAATGACCGGGCGTGTGAAGGGCCGTCAGCCGCCACCCGTCGCCTTCCACCGTCTCGCCATCCCGCAACCGCGTATCGGGGGAGAAGGTGTGGTCCCCACCCTCGCCCTCCGCCGCCGGGGTGAGATGCGGCCCGAAGCCGAGCGTCTCCGCCCCCGTGGCCGCCGCGAGCGGGGCCGCGCCGGGCGAATGGTCCCGATGCGTGTGGGAGACGAGGATGCGCGTCACCCGCTCCCCGGCCAGGGCCGCGAGGATGGCGGCGCGATGCGCGTCATCCACCGGCCCGGGATCGAGCACGGCGACCTCCCCGCGACCGATGAGGTAGGTGTTCGTCCCTCGCCAGGTGAAAGGACCGGGATTGCCGCAGAGGATGCGCCGGATCCCCGGCGCGATCCATTCCACGGCTCCTGGCGCCAGGGGGTCGTCCCGCCGGAACTCTGGGCTCATTTCGTCCTCCCCCGGAACTCGCTGCGCAGGACGAGGATGCCCGCACCGATGATCAGCGCGCTGCCCAGCAGCATCGCAAAGCCTGGCGCCTCGTCCCAGACGATCCAGCCGAGCAGCCCGGCCCAGAGCAAGCCAGTGTAGGTGTAGGGCCCGAGGGAGGAGACCTGCGCGCTGGCGAAGGCCTCGGTGTTCAGCACCTGCCCCACGCCGCCGATCAGCCCCATCACCACCAGCAGGCCCAGGTCGCCCCAGCTCGGCGTCACCCAGACGAAGGGCAGGAACAGCCCGGTCATCGCCGCCATCAGCAACGCCTGCCACAACACGATGGTCGTGCTCGCCTCGGTGGCCGAGAGCTGGCGCACCAGCATGGTGGACAGCGCCCCGAAGAAGCCGCCCAGCGCACCCACCGCGCAACCCAGGATGACGGCGCTGCTCAACCCCGCGCCGCCCGCACCCTGCCCCGCCGCGATCACCACCACGCCGGCGAAGCCGACCATCACCGCCGCCCAGCGCGCCGGGCCGGGCCGCTCCCCCAGCCAGGGGATGGCCAGCAGGATGATGAAGAGCGGCTGCGTGTAGTTCAGCGCCGTCTGCTCGGCCAGCGGAAGGAGCGTCAGCGCAAAGAAGGCGCAGCCCATGCCCAGCAGCCCGGAGGTGGCGCGCACCACATGCCCGCCGAAGCGCCGCGTGCGCAGCAGCGCGCCCGCGCGCAGCCCCGCCGCCAGCACGATGGGCAGGGAGAAGGCGTTCCGGAAGAACATCAGCTCGAGGAAGTTGTAGCGGGCGCTCAGCGTCTTCACGAAAACGCCCATCAGCGCAAAGGCCGCCGTGGCCCCCACCATCAGCAGCGCCCCGCGGCGCATGTCGTGGCGCAGGGGCATCAGCGGGCCTCCCTTGCGGCGGCCTGCCGAAGGGCCTGGGCCTCCCTCGCCCGCTTCTGCGCTCGGTAGAGGTTGTAGAGCCCCGCCGCGACCACGATCGAGGCGCCGAGCAGCGTGGTCCAGGCCGGCACGTCGCCCCAGACGAGCACGCCCACCAGCGTTCCCGTCACCAGCGTCGAGTATTCGAATGGCGCCAGCAGCCCCACGGGCGCGAGCGCGAAGGCACGGGCGAAGAGGAGATGCGCCGCGCCATTGCCGAGGCCGAGCAGGATGATCGCCACCACCCCACCCCAGGAGGGCCAGCCGACCGGGGGGAAGAAGGGCAGCATGGCGATGCCGAAGGGCACATGGGCGACCATCAGCCAGAAGGCGACCGTCGCCGGCCGGTCAGTCCGCGCCAGCACCCGCGTCCAGATCCGCGTGACCGCCATGAAGCCGACGCCGCCCAGCAGCACCGCAGCCTCCCAGCGCCAGAGGTCGCCGCCCGGCCGCACCATCACCAATACGCCGAGGAACCCCGCCACGGTGGAAAGCCAGCGGCGCCAGCCCACCGTCTCGCCCAGCAGCGGGATGGCCAGCACGGTCATCGCCAGCGGCGCCACGGCGGCCACGGCATAGCTGTCGGCCAACGGCATGCCGCGGAACCAGGCAAAGTAGAAGGTGACCGTCACGGCGCAGTGCAGCAGGCTGCGCGACACCACCAGCCGCCGGTTGACGGCCCGCACGCGGAAGCCGCCCGAGAGCACCAGGACGGTCAGCGCCCCGAGCGAGCCCCGCAGGATCATCGCCATGGCGACGCCGATCTCGGGCAGCACCCATTTCACCGCCGCGTCCGAGACCGTGACGATGCCGAAGCCGAGGGCGATCAGTCCGATGCCGCGCAGCGCCTCGTCGGGCCGCTCGGCGGAGGAATCCGGGGCCAGCGGCTTCGCCGCGGACCCCCTGGTTTGGTGGTCAGACAAGAAAAGCCTCGGCCTCCTGGCAGGTCGCGCCCGCCTCGTCGCGCGTCTCCAGCCGGATCACGCCAGCCTCGTCCCGCCGCCCCAGCAGCGCCAGCCGCCGCCCATCGAAGCAGGGCCGCCGGCCGCGATAGGCGAAGCGCGCCAGCCGCGCGCCCGGCATGCCCCGGCCTGCGCCCCCGGCGAGGTCGAGCGCATGGCGCGCCAGCAGCGTCGCCTGCAGCGGTCCATGCACGACCAGGCCCGGATAGCCCTCCTCGCGCGTCACATAGGGGTGGTCGTAATGGATGCGGTGCCCGTTGCCGGTCAGCGCGGAATAGCGGAACAGCATCACGGGGTCCGGCACCAGCGATGCCTCCAGCGCGCCATCCCAGGCCGGCGCAGCCGGGGCATCTTTCACCGCCGCGCCCTCGGTGCCGCGATAGACGATGTCCTGCTCCTCCTCGAGCAGCACGCCGCCCGGCCCGTGCAGCACATGCCCGACCGTGACGAAAACCAGCCGCCCGGAGCCGCCCGCCTTCTCCTTCACCGAGAGGATGGTGCTGACGCGGCGCAGCGCATCCCCGGTCCGCACCGGGGCGTGGAAGGTCACGCGCCCGCCCGCCCACATCCGGCGCGGCAGGTCGTGCACCGGCGGAAGGAAGCCGCCGCGGCGCGGATGCCCGTCCGGCCCCAGCCCGTCGGGCATGCGCCAGTCCTGGAACAGCATCCAGTGCCAAAGCTCCGGCCAGGCCTCGCCCTCCAGGGAGCGCCCGAGCGTGGCGGCCATCCCCTCCGCCAGGCGCGCATCGGCACGGTCCTCCCGCACCTCATCGCGACCGACATATGCCTCGAATGCCATCTCTTCCCCCCTCGCGCGGCCGCCTGCACGTCCTGCGGGGGCAGCTTAGCCCCAACCCGCGCCCGCGACAGGGCGCCGGGCCGGATTCAGCCATGCGGTCCGGCCATCGTGTTCGCGGCCCGCCTCAATCCTCGCGGATATAGAGCTTGTAGCCCTCGATCTCGCCCTGCTGGCGGTAGTTGCGGAAGGCCTCCGCGAAGAGCGGATGGCGGCTGAAATACTCGATGAAGTCAAATTCCTTGCCGCACCAGGGAATGCCCACATGCCGCGTCACCAGCACCGCCGAGGGCGGCGCCGCCGCGAAATCCTCGGCCACCGTGCGATAGACGAAGAACTCGGCCCGCGACATCTCCCAGGGCTGGCGATACCGCTCCCCGTTCTCGGGGCAGACGCGGTTCACGCCCTGCAGCAGCCACAGGTTCATGAAGCGCAGCGTGGACTGGCTGTGGGCGTAGTTCAGCGCGGGGTAGATCGGCCAGATATCGGGCGTGAGGACGAGCAGCCGCTCGTTCCATGCATGCTCGCGCAGCCAGGCGGTCAGCCGCCCGCCCTTGGCGTCCTCGAAGTTGATCTCGCGCAGCGGGGCCTCGCCGCCCCGCACCATCACCAGGAACAGCGCCGCGCTCATCGCCGCCGCGATCGCGGGCGCCGCGGCCCGCGCGCGGCCGGCCGGCAGGGCACCATCCAGCCACCGCGCCGCCATCACCCCCGCCGTCAGCCCGCCCAGCATGAAGACCGGCGCCACATGGTAGGTCCAGCCCTTGTGCTGCACCCAGGCCGAGAGGAACGCCCCCGCCATCGCCGCCCAGAGCGCGAGGACCAGCGGTCCGAAGCGCAGCATCAGGCAAAGCGAGGAGACCATCGCCAGCAGCAGCGTCGCCGGGCCCATCTGGTCCGTCAGCAAGGTGCTGAAGGCCGAAAGCCCGCCAAGATCGACGTAATAATCCCAGACCAGCGGCACGACATGGCCGAAGAAATCCGGGAAGAAGAGGGGAATGGAGGCTAGATAGAGCAGCCAGATCGCCGCCATGGTCCAGGGCACGGGGTCCTTCAGCCCCGCCGCCGCGCGCCGCCAGGCGCCACGCGCGAAGCCGCCCAGGGCCAGAGGCCGCAGCAGCACCGCGGCCTCCACCAGCAGCGGCACGCCGAGGAAATGCGGCTTCAGCGCGAAGCCGAGCGCGGCCAGCAGCGTGACCCCGAAGGTCATCCCGCGCGAGGTGGGCAGCTCGAGCATCCGCCGCGCGGCCAGCACGGCATAGGGGATGGCCACCGTCGCCATCAGCACCTCGCGCTGGCCGAAATCATAGCCCGGCAGAACCAGGACCAGCGGCACCAGCGCCGCCAGCGCCGCCGTCTCGACCGGCCCCTCGGCCATGCCGTCCCGCAGGCGCAGGGAAAGCCACCAGCACAGCCCCGCAAGGGCCACCAGGCAGAACAGCAGCGCGTTCACCCCGTCCAGCGGGGTGAATTCCGCCAGATAGCCGGGGATGAGGTTGAGGACGAAGATCAGCGGCGGGTTGACGTCGATCAGCTGCGAATACAGCCGTTCCCCCGCGATCCAGCGCTCCGTGAAGTTCAGCACCGCCGCCACGTCGTGGTTCAGCGGGGGAGAGAGCACGGTCAGCAGGAACAGGGCTGCCGGCAGCAACGCCGCCGCCCGCCAGAAGCGCGCGCGCCATCCCGGCCTGAGCAGCGTGCCCAGCGGCGCCCGCCCAGCGGCGGACAGCCCCGCCGGCTCGGCCGCGGGAGAGGGAGGAAGGGAAGCGTTCATGCGTGGCGTTTCTGCGGTCGCATCCTGGGTGGCGCGGCCCGTCCGCGCAATCCTTGGCCCGGCCAGGGGCTCAACCGGGGGCCACAGCCGAGGCCCCCAGCCGAGGCCCGGCCCTGGCTTGAACACCATTCTAGCCCCCGATTGAGGCGTCCCCTTGGCGGAGCTGCCTTGTCCCTGCCGCAGCCCCCTGCCAGAAGCGAGGCGCCGACAAGCCGACCCGCCCCGTGCTAGTCCCGGCCCCGGACCCGGCGGAACGGCCCGGGCCCGCCACCGACTCCGCCCAGAGCCCGCCTTGGAAGACGCCGAATACAGCCTGATGGACGCCGCCGAGGAAGGCATGTGGTGGTACCGCGCCATCCATGCCCGGCTCCTCGCCGCGATCGAAGCCCGGCCCGGCCTCCCGGCCCTGCCGCTGCTCGATGCCGGCTGCGGCACGGGCGGCTTCCTCGCGCGCCTGGCCCATTCCTCGCCCCGCCCGGCCCTGGGGCTGGACTACAACCCCCGCGCCGCCGCCCGGGCCGCCGCCAAGTCCGGCCAGCCCACCACCGCCGGCACCATCAACGCCCTGCCCTTCCCCGATGCCGCCTTCGGCGCCGCGGTCTCCGTGGATGTCCTCTGCCATGCGGCCGTGGACCAGGATGCCGCCCTGGCCGAGCTGCGGCGCGTGATCGCCCCCGGCGGCACCCTCGTCCTGAACCTGCCGGCCTTCGCCTGGATGTTCTCGGCCCATGACGTGCGGGTGCACAACGCCCGCCGCTACACGGCCGCCGGCGCCACCTCCCTCCTCCGCGCCGCCGGCTTCGCCGATATCTCGGCCCGGTACTGGAACGGATTCCTCCTTCCCCTCATGATCCTCCAGCGCAAGGTCCTGGCCCGGCGCGAGGACCATGCGAGCGATGTGGGGGACTTCCCGCCCTGGCTCGACAACCTCCTGCACGGCGTCACCGAGATCGAGCGCCGGGCCCGCCTTCCCCTTCCCGCCGGCGGCTCCGTGCTGCTGGTCGCGACCAGACCCTAGAGGACCCCGCCCTATGCGCCCCGAGACCGCCCCGGCGCCCGCGACGGAAACCGTCGGCCTCTCCATCGTCGTGCCCGTCTATCGCGGCGCGGCCACCGTCGGCACGCTCGTCGCCGCCCTCTCGGCGCTCAAGCCCGCCGGCGGCATCGAGATCGTGCTGGTGAACGACGGCTCCCCCGACAATTCCGGGGAAGTCTGCCGCCGGCTGGCCGCCGAGGCCACGGTGCCGCTGACCTATGTCGAGCACGCCCGCAACTTCGGCGAGCACAACGCGGTCATGTCCGGCCTCCGCGTCGCCCGCGGCAGCTACGTCATCACCATGGATGACGACCTGCAGAACCCGCCGGAAGAGGTGCTGAAGCTCTACGACCATGCGCGGCTCGGCGGGTTCGACGTCGTCTACACGCGCTACGCCGTGAAGGAGCATGAGGGCTGGCGCAACCTGGGCAGCCGCTTCGCCAACGGGGTGGCGGACCTGCTGATCGACAAGCCGCGCGGGCTCTACCTCTCCTCCTTCCGCTGCATGTCGGCCCTCGTGGTGCGCGAGATCACCCGCTACGCCGGGCCCTATCCCTATATCGACGGCCTGATCATGCAGGTCACGCAGCGCATCGACTCCATCGAGGTGCTCCACCTCAAGCGGGTGGAGGGCCGCAGCAACTACACGCTGCGCCGCCTGGTCCGCCTCTGGCTGAACCTCGCCACCAACTTCTCGCTCCTGCCCGTGCGCCTGGCCGTCTTCGCCGGCGTGGCCATGGGCGTGCTCGGCGTCTTCGCCGCCCTCTTCGTCATCATCGAGGCAATGACCGGCGAGACCCCCTCCGGCTGGGCCTCCACCATGACCGTCACGCTCCTCATCTCCGGCGTGCAGTTCCTCATCCTCGGCGTGCTCGGCGAATATGTCGGCCGCGCCTTCCTCTCAGCCAACGGCACGCCCCAGGGCGTGGTGCGCGAGATCATCCAGGCCCGCCCCGTGGCCGAGACGCGTATCGAGGATGCGGCATGACCGCCTACTGGCTCACCCTGACGGCCGCCATCATCACCTCGATGGTCGGCCAGATCCTCCTGAAGTCCGGCGCGACGGGCGAAGGCGGCTTCCTCGCCCAGCTCTTCCGTCCGCACACCATCATCGGCCTCGGCCTCTATGGCGGGGCGGCGCTGCTCTACATCGTGGCGCTGCGGAAGATCCCGATGTCGGTCGCCCTTCCCTTCACCGCCGTCTCCTACGTGGTCGCCGTCCTCATCGGCCATTTCTTCTTCGGCGAGGGGCTGGGCACGCAGAAGATCGTCGCCATCGCGCTGATCAGCCTCGGCGTGGTGGTGCTCGCCGGCGCATGAGGGCCGCGGCGGCCCTGCTGCCGCTCCTCCTCGCCGCCTGCACGGCCCCTCCGTCCTGCCCCGCCGGCACGGCCCCGGCCGTGGTCGCGGAGCTGGCCTTCGGCCGCAACGCGGATGGCGTGCTGCGCGTGGGCGAGGCCGACTGGTCCGCCTTCCTTGCGGAGGAGGCCACGCCGCGCTTCCCGGACGGCCTCTCCTCCCTCGATGCCCAGGGCCAGTGGCGCGCCCCGGACGGGCGGATCGCCCGGGAGCCCGCGAAGCTCCTCTGGCTGGTCCTGCCCGGCGCGACGCTGGAGGAGGCATCCCGCCGCACCGAGCCGCTGGCGGCCGCGTACAAGGCGCGCTTCGGCCAGGAGAGCGTGCTCCGAAGCCTCCGTTCCGGCTGTGCCGGCTTCTGAACCGGCCGGGTGGGGGACGAGCGGGGGACGGGCGGCTAAGCCACCCGCCTCGCCGGCGCCGCCAGCCGCCCGAGCACCCAGGCCAGCGCCATCGCGGCCAGCGCCAGGGCCAGCCGGCCCGGCGCCGGGATCACGGGCACGAAGGCCGCCGCCAGCCCGGCCCCGCCGAGCAGCACCCGGGCAACCGGACCGATCGGCGCGAGGAAATACCCAGCATAGGAGGCCGTGATCGCGACCAGCGCCGCCACTTGGATGCCGGCCGCGAGCAGGATCTCCAGCAAGCTGCCCCGCATCATGATCCCGGGGTCGTAGATGAAGGCGAAGCCCACGGTGAAGCCTGCGATGCCGAAGCGCGTGGCGTGCAGGCTGGTGATGGTCGGCTTGGCCCCCGCGATGGAAGCCGCCGCGAAGGCGGCCGCCGCCACCGGGGGCGACACGTCGGCCAGGACCGCGAAGTAGAACAGGAACAGATGGGCCGGCAGCAGGTCCACGCCCATGGCGACCAGCTGCGGCACGCCGATGGCCGCGGCGATGATGTAGGAGGGCGTGGTCGGCAGCCCCATCCCCAGCACCAGCACCGTGATCGCCAGCAGGATCATCAGCAGCGGCAGCGACCCGCCGGCCAGGTCCTTGATGATGCCGCCGAAGGCCACGACCATGCCCGTGGCGGTGAGCGCCGATACCACGATCCCTGCCCCGGCGATCGCCACCGCCAGCGGCGCCATGGTCAGCCCCGCATTCAGCAGGCTTTCGAAGATCGCGCGCGGCGTCATCCGCGTCCGCCGCCGCAGCATCGCGACCACGATCATCGCGAGGGTCGCGCAGAAGGCCGCGTAGTTCCCGGACCAGCGCTGCATCATCAGGTAGACGAGCACGCCCATGGGGATGACGAGATGCGCATCCGCCAGCACCTCCCGCCAGGGCGGGATCTCGGCGCGCGGCATGGGCGCCATGCCCGCGCGCTTCGCCTCGAAATGCACGGCGGAGAGGATGGCGAAATAGTACAGCACGGCACCCATCGCGGCCGCGACGACGATCTCGCCATAGGCGATGTTGGTGATCTCGGCCATGACGAAGGCCGCCGCGCCCATCACGGGCGGCATGATGGCGCCGCCCACGCTCGCCGCGCTCTCGATCCCGCCCGCGACGGCGGGCCGGTAGCCGATGCGCTTCATCAGCGGGATCGTCATTGCCCCTGTCGTGATGACGTTGGAGACGGAGGAGCCGCTCATCGTGCCGAACAGGCCGGAGGTGATGACCGCCACCTTCGCCGGCCCACCCGTGAACCGCCCCGCCGCCGCCGCGCCGAGATTGCTGAACAGCCGGCCCGTGCCGCTGCCTGCCATGAAGGCGCCGAAGATGATGAACACCGCGATGGTCGTCGCCACGATCCCGGTCAGCGGCCCGTAGACGCCGCCCGCCGTGGGCACGAGCCAGGAGGCCTCGAGGATCTCGGCCACGGAGAAGGGCCGCGTGTTCAGCACCCCCGGCAGGAAGTGGCCGAAGGCCATGTAGGCGATGCTGATGATCACCATCCAGGCCAAACCCGGCTCCACTGCGCGCCGCGTGGCCTCCAGCAGCGTGACGATGGCCAGCACGGCCATGGCCGACATCACTGGGGTGAAGTCGTCCACATACTCCATGCGGTCCGACACCGCGCCGGCATTCACCCAGACCCAGAGATGCGGCGCGGCGGCGGCGAGGAACCAGGCCCAGTCCAGGGGGCTCGGCCGGTCCTTCGGGCTTTCGGCCCGTGCCGGCCAGAGCAGGAAGATCGGCGGCACGAAGGCCAGCAGGTGGAAGGCCCGCATGGCGATCGGCTCGGGAAAGCCGAAGCCGCCGAAATACAAATGGGCGGCCGCCGCAAGCGCCAGCCACCCCGACAGAACCGGGCCGAGCGGCCCCTTCAATGCGCGCAAGGGATGCGGCTCAGCCCGGCATCACGCCGGCTTCACGATAGGCCTTGGCCGCGCCGGCATGCAGCGGCGCGCCCTCATACTTCCAGGCCACCGCCGGGTCATAGGCCGCCATGGAGGCATGGATCTGCGTCAGCCGCGCGCCCTTGGCCGCGATCAGCACCTTGGTCAGCTTGTAGGCCACCTCCTCCGGCACGCTCTCATGCACCACGATCACGCTGTCCATCGTGGTCACGGGCAGGTCGGCGGTCTGCAGCGCCGGATAGGTCGCGGCCGGCAGGATGCCCTGGTTGTAGGCATAGGCATTGATCAGGTGCTTGCGGATGTCGTCCGGGAAGGCCACCAGCCGCGCCGTGCGCCGGCCCTGCCCGATCTCGGTCAGGATCGCGGCGGGCTTGGCGAGGGCGCAGTACATGTAGTCCACCTGCCCATCCGCGAAGGCGGCGGCGATGTCGTTGTAGGAGCCGTTGAGATAGGTGCCGCCCTCCGCCCGGATCTTCTCCGGCGAGGTGCCGATGAACTTCATGATGCGCTGCAGCGTCATCTCATCCGTCGAGGAACGCTGCGGCGTGCCGATCCGCAGCCCGCGCTGCGTCAGGATGGCGCGCATGTCCTCCAGCGGCTTGTCGGCGGCGCGGAGGAAGTTGTGCTCGGTCGGCGAATAGCCGGTGCCGAGGGTGCGGATCTTGTCGTGCTTGGCGCGATACGGCTCCTCGCCCCGCACCGCCGCGGCGGTGAAGGCGTCGATTCCCCAGCCCATCTGGGACTGGCCATTGTTGATGCGCGTCGGGTTCGCCAGCCCGCCGCCGGGCACCACGCGGATCTGCAGGTCCGCCTCGTCCTTCGCCAAGGCGGCGACGCCCGCCCCCATCGTGTACCAGCCGCCGCCGAGGGAGCCGGCGACGAACTCAAAGGTCTGCTGCGCGCTCGCCATGCGGATGAAGGGCATCGCCAGGGCGCCGCCGAGCAGGAGGCGGCGGGGAAGGATCGGGAGCATCGGGAAGCCTCCAGGGGCAGCGTGTAGCGGGCGCGCATCTTGAGCGTTCCCGTGCCGGGCCTGCAATGCCCGTGCCGCTCCCGGCGCCCTGGAGGCCCCCTCAGCAGGCCCCGCTCAGCAGGACTGGGCCATGAACACGCGGGAGGGCGTGACGAACTCCTCCTGCGCCGCGACGGTCAGGATCTCGCGGGACTTCTCCTCCGCCGTGCGCCGCAGCAGCCCGTAAATGGAGGAAGTGGCCGCCGAGAGCGCCAGCCGGGAATCATCCCAGCGCAGCCGGTGGAACAGGAACAGCGCCGCCATCGCGTCGCCCGCCCCGTTCACCGAGATCGGCAGCTTCGGCGTCCGCACCCGCCAGAACCGCCCCTCTTCTCCGGCGAGGAGATCGACGGAATCCTCCGGCGTGTCCTCCACCTGAAGGCTCGTCACCAGCACGGTGCGCGGCCCCTTCGCCTGCAACGCCGCCACGGCCGCCTTGGCATCCTCCAGTGAGACCACCTGCCGTCCCGTCAGCCATTCCAGCTCGAACTGGTTCGGCGTCACGATCGCGGCCAGCGGCACGGCCCGGTCCCGCATGAACTCCGGGATGCCCGGCCGCACGAAGATCCCGCGCCCCACATCCCCGATCACCGGGTCACAGCACCAGATCGCCGCGGGATTGGCGGCGCGCACCCTGGCCACCGCGCCGAGGATCGCCTCGCCGATCGCGGCATCGCCCATATAGCCGGAGAGCACGGCATCGCAGCGCGGCAGCGCGCCGCGCTCCTCGATCCCCTGCACCAGGTCGCCGATCAGCTCCGCCCCGAAGACCTGCCCGCGCCAGGCGCCGTAGCCCGTGTGGTTGGAAAACTGCACGGTGTTGACCGCCCAGACCTCCGCCCCCAGCCGCTGCAGCGGAAAGACGGCGCTGGCATTGCCCACATGGCCATAGGCCACCCAGGACTGGATCGAGAGGATGTTCATCGCACCACCCACCCCGCGCGGGATCACGACTCGCCCGCCCGCCCGCGGGGCGACGAGGGGCGACCTTCCCTAGACCCCGGGGCCGGGGGCTGTCACGCCGTGGCCTCGGAGCGATACCGGCGGGCTTCGATTCTGGGGTGTCGGTCTGTCCCGGGGAGAGGAAGAAAGAATTCTTCCTCTCCCCGGACCCCTCACCATCATCTTCTTTTAGAAGTTTGGAATCACTCGGCTGACGGTGCGCCTGAGGTCTAAGACCTCAGGCGGCTGCAAAGGCAGGACGGGCACCCTCACAACCAGAGATCCCTTCGATCAGGGTATCCACGGCAGTCAGA
>NZ_FQZF01000011.1 GCF_900141905.1 Muricoccus roseus
CCCCGATCAGGTCGGCAGAAAAGCCCGGGAACACCGGCATTCTCGCGGGACACCGTCTGGGCTGGCAAAACTGCGAGAAGAACGGAGAAGGGTGGTTGTCGGCGCAGTCAGCCGCGAACCCGTCTCTGTGCCGCTTTCCCTGCATACAGGGAATTGAGCAGGGAACCGGCCGACATTCTTGTTTCACCGACCTTCGAAGAGGCAAAATCGGCCAATCAAAGCGACCCTATATGGCTAGATCCCAGCGTCGCGGAACAGGGAAGTTCCGGGGTGGAATAAGGAAAAAGTGGAGGGAAAGGTGTAGATTGCGATCAAGTACAGCCGCATGCATTCGAAGGTCGCCCGGCATCTCCGGCCACTGAATCCCTGCCAGTGAGCCTCGGTGCGGCCTAGGCTCAGGAGGGAGAGGTGTTTCCTGAATACCGAGGCCCTGGTCACTTCCCCCGCTAATGCCGTCGCGCAGGCCCCAACCGAACGCCGCCCGCCCATCGAGGCGGGCGCCGCTCTCTTCTTCCTCTCGGGAACACGCTGCTAGCCGGCAACGGCCGAGCTAGCCTTCTCAGTGCTGGAACAGTCACGCGGCGATACGCATACAGGCGTGGTGGTGGCCTGACACCAGCCGAGGAAGCCGATGCGCTGGGGCTTGGCGATCGCTGTCAGGACGTTCAGGTCACGTAGTCGGACAGCTGATCCGCTCGCCTCGCCTCGCCGGAGCGTTCCGCCAGAGGGCCATGGCCACCGCCACCCGGCGTGCCCATTAGAACCGTGTCGCCCTTCGACAGAACATACTGGCGCTTCGGATCGACGGCCTCGCCGTTGATCCGTAGCGTGCCGCGCGCGCCAGCCTCACCGCCTTCGATGCCGAAAGCCGGAAAGATGGTACGCTCCGCCAGGAAGGAAACGGCGATCGGCGTCTCGGAGCGGCTCTCGATCAGCACCTCCTGCCCCAATCCACCGCGGTGGCGACCGGGGCCGCCACTATCCGGGCGCAAGCGCTTGCTGTGCACGCGCAACGGGGCGATGTGCTCCGTGATCTCGACCGGCGTGGAGGAGACGTTAGACGGCCAAGAAAGACAGGAAATACCGTCTCCTCGCATGTTCGCCCCCATTCCACCGTTGAAGAAGAACATGTTCGCGTAAGGCTTGCCGTCCGCGTTGAGGCCGGACTGGTTCATGCCCCACATTGGCGACCCACAGGCCGCTATCACGCGGTCCGGCACCACCTGGCCGAGGCAGCCGAAGACCAGCATCGGCAAATAGTGCCCGATCAGCATGCGCGACCCGCCCGAAGCCGGAAAGACCGGGTTCACGATGCAGCCCGGCGGCGCCTCGACGGTGATGGGGCGCCATGCCCCCTCATTGTTCGGCAGGGTGGCGCTCGTGCAGACCTTCACCCCGTACATGGTCATCGCATAGGTGTAGCAGAGCGCGCAGTTGATGGCCCGATCCACCTGGGGGTCAGTGCCACTGTAGTCGACGGAGATGGAATCGCCGGCGATCGTGAGCGCCATCTTCAGCGTGATCGGTTTGTCGAGCAGTCCATCCGTTTGCAGCTCGCTGCGATATGTGCCGTCGGGGAGCGCCGCAATGGCGCTCCGCATCGCCACCTCACAGCGGTCGTGGATCTCCGCTGCGAGATCCCGCAGGTGATCGAGCGCGGCCTGCTCCATTAAGATGAGAAGCCGCTCCTCCATCAGGTCCAGCGCCACGACCTGCGCCCAGAGGTCGCCCATGGTTTGGTCAGGTGTACGAACGTTCTTACGAATGAGGGCCACGAGGGTGTCGTCTTGCTTCCCCGCCCGAAGCAGCTTCATCGGCGGAATCTGCAGCCCCTCCTCGAACACCTCCCGCGGCTCCGGGCTGCGGATTTTGCCGCCGATATCCGGCGCATGCGCGGTCGAGGCGCTGAAGGCCACCAACCTACCATTCCGGAAGATCGGCTTGGCGACAGTGATGTCCGGGAGATGACCAGTGCCAAGCCAGAGATCGTTGGTGATCAGCACGTCGCCAGGCTGAAGCCTGTCCTCTGGGAAGAGGCGGATGAAGTGCTTCACCGTCTCGGGCAGCGTGCCGATGAAGCTCGGGATGCTCTCCGTCGCCTGCACCAGCGATTGGCCGGTCGCGTCGGTCACGACGCAGGAGAAGTCGTAGCTCTCCCGCACGAGGGTGGAGAAGCTGGTGCGGACGAGCGCCGCCGCGGCCTCGTCCACCAGGGATATGAGGCGCCGCCAGAGCAGCTCGATCTCGACCGCGTCGAAGCGCCGCACGGGTTCAGTCGTCATCACGCCACGCGCTCCGCCAGGATGGAACCGTCGGGCAGCACGCGAATGCGCGCGCCGGGCCCGACGACGAAGGTGCTCTCGTTTTCCTCGAAGACCGCCGGTCCATCGAGGGTGGTGCCCAGGGGAAGCGCGTACCGGTCATAAACCGGGGTCTCTACTTCTCCCTCCTCGGGGAAGTGCACCTGACGCATACCTTTCAGCGCGGCCGCCCCTGCGGCACCGCCGCTGATTCGCAGCATCCCACCCGCGCCCGGCATGGGTGCGGTCACAGCTAGGCGCAACGCCACGAACTGCGCAGCGGCCCCCGGCGGCGTGCGGCCAAAGAGCTGCTTGTAGGCCAGCTCGAACGCGTCCAGCACGCCCGGTTCGTCCAGCACCTCCGGCAGCACGACGGTGATTTCGGACCCCTGTCCGACATACCGCATATCGGCCAGCCGTCGGACGCTGCGGCGAGCAAGGTCGGCACCCGTCGCCGCCACAATCTCCAGGGCATCGCGCTCGAGCGCCTCGAAGGTGGCGCCGATCTCCGCCCAGTCGGCCTGGGCGAGGGGAACGTTCCGGGAAGCGACGCGGTCGATCCGCGCCGGCGCCATCAACATGCCAATGGTGCTGCCCGCGCCCGCCCCTGGCGGGCACACGACTTGCGAGATGCCGAGCTTGCGCCCCACATTCCACGCATGCACCGGTGCTGCACCGCCGGTTGCAAGCAGCGCATAATCGCGCGGCACGCGGCCCCGCTCCGCGATGGCGACCCTGGCCGCGCCGGCCATGTTCTCATTTACCACATCATGGATGCCCGGCGCCGCGCGCCCGGCCTCAAGCCCGAGCCGTGCCGACAGCCCCTCCAAGGCAGCCCTTGCCGGGCCGAGATCAATGCGCATGGTCCCGCCCAGGAAGAAATCCGGGTTGAGGTAGCCCAGCGCCAGATCGCTGTCAGTTACCGTGGGCTCCGTGCCGCGGCGGCCATAGCAAACGGGCCCAGGCTGCGCGCCCGCGCTCTCCGGCCCGACATGCAGCGTGTTGAGCTCGCTCGGCCGCGCGATGGAGCCACCCCCGGCGCCGATCTCGATCAACTCCACCGTCGCGATCTGCACGGGAAGGCCCGATCCGCGGAGGAAGCGCTTTGTCCGCGCCGCTTCGAAGCCCCAGGCGACGAGGGGCTCGCCATCATCCACCAGGGCCAGCTTGGCGGTTGTGCCGCCCATGTCGAAGGCCAGCACGCGGTCGAGCCCCGCATGGCGGCCAAACCAGGCGCCCGCCAGCGCACCAGCCGCAGGCCCGCTCTCCAGCAGCTGGACAGGGGCGCGCTTGGCCTCCGCCACATGGGTCAGCCCGCCATTGGAGAGCATCAGGAACAACCCGCCCGGGATGCCGGCGCGCTTCAGCGCGGCCTCGAGCGTATCGAGATAGGTCTCCGCAATCGGCCGCACATAGGCGTTGGCAACCGTCGTCACCGCGCGCGGGTATTCCCGGATCTCGGGCGCGATGTAGCAGGAAAGCGAAAGGGAGAGCTGCGGGAAGCGTTCCGCGATCGCCGCAGCCGCCTGCCGTTCATGCACGGGGTTGGCGTAGGAGTGCAGAAAGCAGATGGCGAGGCTCGTCACCCCCTGCTCCACCAGGCCCGCCACCTCGGCCAGCGCCGCCTCGACGTCCAGCGGCACCTCGACGCTGCCATCCGGCCCCAGCCGTTCCTTCGCCTCGCGCCTCCAGGGGCGCGGAACAAGAGGCTTCGGCATCTCGAGGAACAGGTCGTAGAGCTCGTATTTCCGCTCCCGCGCGATCTCCAGCACGTCGGCGAATCCCGCCGTTGTCAGCAGCCCCGTCGCGGAGCCCTTTCGCTCGATCAGCGCATTGGTGAACAGCGTCGTCGCATGCACCACGCGGCCGATGGACCCGGCCTGGATACCACTGCGCGCCAGCAACTTCTCCAGCCCCGTGACCGCACCGCGAGAGGGATCGTCGGGTGTCGTACTCTCCTTCCAGATGGAGGCGGCTCCATCGGTCGGGTCGAGGATGACGAGATCAGTAAAGGTGCCACCGATATCGATCCCGAGAGAGAGCGGGCCAGGCGAGAGAGACGCGGTCATGGGCTTCCTTGAGATGCGTCGCGGAACAGGAGTGCGCTTCAGTCGCCGCGGATGTCGTTGGCCTGGACGACCCGCTTCCAGAGCGCGCGGTCGCGCTGGATCCGTGCCTCGAAGACCGGGCCGGCTTCGCCGAGCGGGATCAGCCCCCGGTCGGTCAGGGTCTTCGCCGTATGCGGGTCGTTCACCACGGCCGCAAACAGGTCGCCGAGGCCGGCGCGAACCTCGGCGGGCAGGCCCGCCGGGCCGGCCAGGCCGAACCAATTGTTGATCTCCATCGCGGGGATGCGCAGGGCCAGCGGCGCCAGCTCCGGCATCAGGGGCGTCGGCTCCTTCGTCGTCACGCCCAGGCCCTTGAGCTGTCCGGCTTTGATCTGCTGCGCCACCTCGGCGACATTGGCCACCATCATGTCGACCCGGCCTGCTGAGACATCGAGCGTGGCCGGCGCCCCGCCGCGATAGGGGATGTGGGTCATCGCCACGCCGGTCGCGCCGCAGAACAGCGCGGCTCCGAGATGGTTGATCGAGCCACTGCCGGAGGAGGCGTAGGTCGCCGCGCCCGCCTTGCCCTTCGCATAGGCGATCAGCCCGTCCACATCGCTGAAGGGCGCGTCCGGCCGCACCACCAGCGCCATCGGCGTGCCGGCCAGGGTGCAGACCGGGGTGAGCTCGCGGTCGAGGTCCAGCGGCACGGGCACGCCGGGGATGGCGGGCAGGACGCTCATCATGCCCATGATGGCGCTGGCCAGCGTGTAGCCATCCGGTGCCGCGCGGGCGGCCGCCTGGGCCGCGATGAAGCCATAGGCACCGCTGCGGCTCTCCGGGATCACGTTGGCGCCGCGGAGGCGCTGTGCGCCCTCCCCCACCACGCGGACGAGGATGTCGACCGCGCCACCGGGCGGGTAGCCCACAAGGATGCGGATCGGCTGGCTCGGCGCCCAGGCCGCCTCAGCTGGCGAGACCAGGGCGGCGGAGATCAACGCAGGGCATGCGAAGGCGGTGGTGGCACCGGCCATGAAGGCGCGGCGCGGCATCCGGACAAGCGTCATCAACTCACCTCCTGGGAGGCCGGGTGGGGTTGGCATCATCTCCCGGCCGCCAGATCCCGTGTCCGAGCGGTCCTATCGCGTCCGAAGGGGCTCATGCTGGTTCTGCATGGCCTGCGCCTTGCTACCGCACGATGCACATCGGTTGAGAGGGAGGTTCGGGGCGAAACCAGTGGACTGCAACTGAAACATCTGCATCTGTTCATGACGATCGGGAATGAAGTCGCCCATGCGCCGCCATGTTCCGCCCACTGCCGCGCTCCAGGCCTTCGAGGCTTGCGCCCGACATCTCAGCGTCTCCCGCGCCGCCGACGAGCTACGGCTGACGCAGAGCGCCGTCAGTCGGCAGCTTGCCGGACTGGAAGCCCTGCTCGGCCTCCGGCTGTTCCAGCGCGTGCGGCAGCGGCTGGTCATTACCCCTGCCGGCGCGGCCTATGCGCCACGTGTCCGCGCCAGCCTCGCGCGGCTGGAAGGCGCAACCCTGGAGCTGCTCGCTCATCGGGGTGCAGGCGGTACGCTGAACTTGGCCGTGTCACCCACCTTCGGCGCGCGCTGGCTGGTGCCGCGCCTACCCGCTTTCCGCGCCACCTATCCAGGGGTGATGATTAACTTCCTCAACTACACGACACGGCTCACGCCCCTCGATTTTGCCGCCGAGGATGTGGACGCCGCGATCATGATGACGGAGCACCCTCCCGCCGGGATGGTCAGCCACCGGCTGGTGGACGATGCGCGCCTTCCTGTCTGCGCCGCCTCGGTCCTCGCTGGGTTGCAGGAGCCGGCGGACCTGGCCGGGCATGTCCTGATCCAGCAAACGACACGACCGCGCGGTTGGGTGGAATGGTTTGCGCTTGCCGGGCTGGACGGCATTGACGGCCTGCGTGGCCCACTATTCCAGCACACGGCCATGGTCGCCGAGGCTGTCGCTGCCGGACTGGGCGTCGCGCTGCTCCCGCGCTTCCTGGTGGCGGCCGACATCGCGGCGGGACGGGTAGCAATTCCATTCCCGCAGGTGCTGGGCGGTGATGCCGCGTACCGGTTTGCTTACCCGGAGGCGGCGAAAGAGGTGCCCACTCTGCGCGCGTTCCGCGACTGGCTTCTCCGCCAAGTCCGAACGGAAACGCGAGAGAGCTCCGACCACGGCAGCTGAAAAGTCAGACTTGCCGTATCCATGTATACATGTATTCATGGGTGGATGAGATGCGAACTTTCCGGCCGCAACAACCTCGATCGGGCCTCCTCCGGCCTCACCGCAGCGGAGCTGGTTTTCCGGCAGCTTCTCAACGCCATCACCACCGGTGAGCTGGCGGCTGACACCATCGAAACCGAGGAGCAGCTGGCGGCTCGCTACAACGTCAGCCGCACGCCGCTGCGCGATGCGGTCCGGCGCCTGGAACAGCTTCGGCTTTTCAGCCGCGAGCAGGGACGAGGCCTGCGTGTCCCGCCCCTCTCGATGGAGGAGATGCACGACCTCTCCGCCACCCGCGAGGTCCTGGAAGGTCTGCTCGCCAGCGCGGCCGCCGACCGGGTCGCGCGCGGCCTGACGGACCCCCGTCGGCTGCGAGACATCCACGCGCGCCACATGCGCGTCCTCAACATCGGCGACGCGGAGCTCACGCTGGCCGTCGGATACGACTTCCACGAGGAACTGCGCCGCCTCAGCGGCAACGCCTCCGCCGCCGCCTGCCACGAGCAGATCCTGTTGGGCTTCGAGCGATACCGCCACCTGGCCCGCGGCGTGCCCGAACGGCACGAGCGGATCGCGGAGGAGCACACCGACATCCTGGCGGCCATCGAGGCCGGTCAGGCGCAGTCGGCCGAGACCGCCATGCGGCGCCACATCGCCGCGGGACGCGCGATCTATGTCAGCGTGCTTTCGACCACACTTAAGAAATAGAAAACCAGGGATACCGCCACTCGCACGGCCGCGCTCGAACAAGGAAAAGCCATGCTGCGCCGCCGCCTCCTCGCCACCGCCTTCGCCATCGCGCTTTCCGCGACGGGGGCGCCTGCACAGACAGGCGCCCAGCCCGCCGCTTTTCCGGCCAAGCCGGTGCGCATCATCGTGCCGCTGGCCCCTGGCGGGTCCGGCGATGTGCTGGCTCGCATCATGGCGGAACCGCTCGGCACGCTCTGGGGCCAACCCGTCGTCGTCGAGAACCGTCCCGGCGCCGGCGGCAACATCGGCGCCGAGGCCGTCGCGCGCTCCCCGGGCGACGGCTACACGCTGCTGCTGGGCACGCTCGGCATCCATGGCGCCAGCGCCATCTACCCGCGGCTGAACTACGACCCGGCGCGCGAGTTGTCGCCCGTCACGGTGCTGGGCGACCTGCCCAATGTCATCGTCGTGAATCCCGCCGTGCCCGCGCGGACGCTGCAGGAACTCGTCGCTCTCGCCCGCCGCCAGCCCGGGCAGATCTCCTTCGGCTCTGCCGGCAACGGCAGCTCCACCCATCTCGCCGGCGAGCTCTTTATGCTCACGGCCGGCATCCAGATGTCGCACATCCCCTATCGCGGCAGCGCGCCGGCACTGAACGACCTCGTCGCCGGCAACATCCAGGTGATGTTCGAGAACCTGCCGACCATCCCGCCGCTGGTGCAGGGCAACGCCGTGCGCCCGCTGGCCGTCACCTCCGCCGTCCGCGCGCCCGCCATGCCCGATGTGCCGACGGTGGAGGAGGCCGGCGTGCCCGGTTATGTCGCCACCGCCTGGCTCGCCCTCTCCGCCCCGGCCAGCGTGCCCGAGCCCCTGCTCGAGCGGCTGAACGCCGATGCCCGAACCGTGCTCGCCGTGCCCGCCGTGCGGGAGAAGCTCGCCACCCTCGGCATCACGCCCGTGGGCGGCACCCTCGCCGAATCTCGTGCCTTTTTCGCCAGCGAAACGGAGAAGTGGAACCGCGTGATCCAGGCCGCCGGCATCCGACTGAACTGAGGCCATCATGACCCCCTTTGACCCGGTCACGCTCGAGCTGCTCTGGACCCGCCTCGTCTCCATCGTGGACGAGGCCGGGGCCGCGCTACTCCGCACCTCCTTCTCCACCATCGTCCGCGAATCGCACGACTTTGCCTGCGTGCTCACCGATGCGCGCGGCCACTCGCTCGTTCAGGCGACCGATGGCGTGCCCTCCTTCCTCTGCACGGTGCCCCGCACCATCGGCCACTTCCTCGCGGAGTATCCGCCGGAGACGCTGGACGAGGGCGACATCCTCATCACCAACGACATCTGGCTCGGCACCGGCCACCTGCCGGACATCACGGTGGCGAAGCCGATCATGCTCGAAGGGAGGCTGCTCGGCTTCGCCGGCTCCGTCGCGCACGCGCCCGATATCGGCGGCCGCATCCGCACCGCGGAATCGCGCGAGGTGTATGAGGAGGGGTTGCAGATCCCCATCATGAAGGTCGTCCGCGCCGGCACGATCGACGACACCTTCGTGCGCTTCCTCCGCAAGAACACCCGCGTGCCCGACCAGGTGATGGGCGACCTTTACGCCCAGTTCACCGCGCTGGACCTGATGGAGCGGCGCCTGCGCGCCCTGCTGGCGGAACATGGGATGAGCACGCTGGAGGCCCTGGCCGACGAAATCCACGGCCGCTCCGAGCGCGCCACGCGTCAGGCCATCCGCGCCGTGCCCGACGGCACCTACCACGCCGAGGTGCTGACGGACGGGCTGGATCAGCCGATCCGCCTGCGCCTCGCCCTGCACAAGCAGGGCGATTCCATTCACGCGGACTACGCGGGGACGGACCCGCAGGTGCCGCGCGGGATCAATGTCTGCCTAGCCTACACCCTCGCCTACACCGCCTTCGCGGTGAAAGCCGCCCTCTGCCCGGAGGTGCCGAACAATGAGGGCGCCTTCCGTCCCATCACCGTCTCGGCGCCGCTCGGCTGCATCCTCAACTCGACGCCCCCGGCCGCCGGCGCCAACCGCGCCCTCACCGGCCACTTCATCCCGCCGATGATCCTGGAGGCCTTGGCCGGCGCCCTGCCAGAGCGGGTCATCGCCGGCGTCGGCTCCCCGCTCTGGAGCCTCAACTTCGCCGGCGTGCGGTCGGACGGCACGCCGATCGCCAACCAGTTCTTCATGAATGGCGGCTACGGCGCCGGCGCCGACCGCGATGGCGCCAACGTGCTGAGCTGGCCCTCCAACGTCTCCGCCGCCCCGGTCGAGATGATCGAGCAGGGCGCTCCCTTCCGCATCCGCCACCGCCGCCTGCGTGAGGGCACGGGCGGCGAGGGGCGACACCGCGGCGGCACCGGCCAGGAATGGGCCTTCGAGAGCCGCTCTGCGACGCCCGTTGCCATTACCTTCATGGCGGAGCGCACGCGCGAGGAAGCGGCGGCCCGTGGCCTGGCGGGCGGCAGCGCGGGCACGCCAGGCGCCGTGCTGATCGACGGCACGGTGGTCGACCCCAAGCGCCAGCACATCCTCCAGCCCGGCAGCACGGTGGAACTGCGCACCCCGGGCGGCGGCGGCTTCGGCCCGCCCGCCGAACGCTCCACCCAACTTACTGCGCAGGACCGCCAGGACGGGCTGGTCCCGGAGGCCTCGGCATGACCCCGCATCGCCACGCGCTGGCCATCGACATCGGCGGCACCTTCACCGACCTCGTGCTCTATGACGGCACCAACGGCCGCTTCGCTGCCCACAAGGAGCTGACCACCCCGGCCGATCCGGCCGTGGGCGTCGTCACCGGCATCCGTCATCTGTTCGCGGCGGAGGCAGTGGATCCCGCCTCCGTGGGCCGCGTAGTGCACGCCACCACCCTCTTCACCAACGCGTTGATTGAGCGGCGCGGCGCCGTCACCGGCCTCATTGCCACCGCCGGCTTCCGCGACACGCTGGAAATCGGGCACGAGCGCAAATACGAGCTCTACGACCTGCACCTGCCCCTTGCGCAGCCCCTGGTCCGCCGCGCGCTCCGCCAGGAGGCGATGGAGCGCTTAGCACCGGACGGTACGGTTGAGATCCCGCTCGATCCAGCCAGCGTCCTGGAAGCGAGCGATGCGCTGGTGGCGCAGGGCGTGGAGTCCGTCGCCCTCTGCTTCCTGCACGCCTATGCCAATCCGGCGCACGAGCAGGAAGCCGCCCGGCTGATCGCGGCGCGCCACCCCAACCTCATCCTCTCGCTGTCCAGCGACGTATCGCCGCAGATCCGCGAGTTCGAGCGCTCCTCAACCACCGTCGCGAACGCCTATGTGAAGCCCTTGGCGGAACGTTACCTCAACCGGCTCTCCGGCGACCTCGCGGCGCTGGGCATTACGGCGCCGCTCTTCATGATGCTGTCCAATGGTGGCCTGACCCATGTGGACGAGGCCAAGCGCGTGCCCGTGCAGCTGCTGGAGAGCGGCCCGGCGGCCGGTGCCCTCTCCGCCGCCTTCTTCGGGGGGCGCTCCGGCCGAGGTGACCTGCTGGCCTTCGATCTTGGCGGCACGACGGCCAAGCTTGCCCTGGTGACGGAAGGCCAGCCTCTGGTCGTCCATCGCTTCGAGGCCGGGCGCGAGCGGCGCTTCACCACCGGTAGCGGCCTGCCCCTGAACATCTCCACCATCGAGCTGATCGAGATCGGTGCCGGCGGCGGCTCCATCGCAGCACATGACGCCCTCGGCCTCCTCAAGGTCGGCCCGCGCAGCGCCGGCTCCACCCCCGGCCCGGCCTGCTATGGCCGCGGCGGCACGGAGCCGACCGTTACCGATGGCAACCTCCTGCTCGGCTACCTCGACGCCGCCACCTTCGCCGGCGGCACGATGCGGCTCGACACGGCCGCCGCGGAGCATGCCGTCGGCAACCTCGCGGCCCAGGCCGCCCTCGACACCGCCCGCACCGCCGCCGGCATCCACGCCGTGGTGAACGAGACCATGGCCGCCGCCGCCCGCGTGCATGTGGCGGAGCAGGGCCACGATCCCCGCGACTTCGCCCTTCTCGTCACCGGCGGCGGCGGCCCGCTGCATGGCTGCGAGCTGGCGCGCCGGCTGGGAATCGCCGAGGTCATCTGCCCTCCCGGTGCCGGCGTCGCCTCCGCTCTCGGCCTGCTGCTAGCCCCGGCTCGGGTAGACCGGGTCTCCACTGTCTCCCGGCGCCTCGATAGTATGGATTGGGATACGCTGGAATCCGGCTACGCCGCGATGGAGCGGGAAGCGCGGGAGGTCATCACCGCGACCCTCGGCCCCGCTGCCGCTCTCACGGTCCGCCGCGCCGCCGATCTGCGCTTCCTGGGCCAGGGCTACGAGGTGATCACCGAATTGCCCCCCGGCCCCTACGGCCCCGAGGCGGAGGCAGGCATCCGTGCTGCTTTCGAGGCGGGGTACGAGCGCGTCTTCTCCCGCCGCCCCGCCGTTGCGGCGATCGAGCTGATCAACATCCGCGTCTCCGTTACCGGCAGCACGGCCGAGGGCGCGCTGGACCCGGAGGTGCCCATGACCGCCGGAGGCGACCCTCGGACCGGCACCCGCCGCGCCCGCTTCGGCGATACGGTGGTGGACGCCCCGGTGCTCGACCGCCGGCGCCTCGCTGCCGGCTCCGAGATCGCCGGCCCGGCCATCATCGAGGAGGCCATGTCCACCCTCCTCATCCCGCCCGGCGCGCGTGCCGCGGTGGAGGCGAGCGGCAACATCGTCGTCCATCTGTCGCAACCCGCCCTGCCACCCGTTCGCCAGCGAGAGGCCGTTCAGTGACCCTTCCCCTCTCCCACATCCGCGTCCTCGACCTGACGCGCGTGCGCTCCGGCCCCACCTGCGTGCGCCAGCTCGCCGATTGGGGCGCGGACTGCATTAAGATCGAGGCGCCAGACGAGATTGACACCGGCAAAGGTTTGGGGGGCGCCCGCAACGGCCCGGATTACCAGCATGTGCACCGTAACAAGCGCAGCATCACTCTGAACCTGAAGCACCCGGACGGCCGGGCCGCCTTCCTCCGCATGGTGGCGCAGGCCGATGTCGTGGTGGAGAATTACCGCCCCGACGTGAAGGACCGCCTGGGCATCGGCTACGAGGCGCTGGCGGCGATTAACCCGCGCATCGTGCTTGGCTCCATCTCCGGCTTCGGGCAGGACGGGCCCTATGCGCGCCGCCCCGGTTTCGACCAGATCGCCCAGGGTATGGGCGGCCTCATGTCCGTCACCGGCCTGCCTGGTCAAGGGCCGGTGCGGGCGGGCATCCCCGTCGCTGACCTCACCTCAGGCCTGTTCTGTGCCATCGGCATCCTCACTGCGCTGCTGGAGCGAGAGAAGACCGGCAAGGGCAGATGGGTCCACACCTCGCTGCTGGAGGCGATGGTTGCGATGATGGACTTCCAGGCCACGCGCTGGACCATGGCCGGCGAGGTGCCGGAGCAGGCCGGCAACGACCACCCGACTACCGTCCCCACCGGCCTCTTCCACACGGCCGATGGCGTCATCAATCTCGCGGCGGGCGGCGACGAGATGTGGCGCCGAATCGTCGAGACTCTGGAGCTCGCGGAGGAGGCGCAGGCGCCCGAGCTGGCGACGGAGGCCGCCCGTTCGGCGAACCGCGCGAAGGTCAATGCCGTATTGCAGGCCAGCCTGCTGCGCGACACGGCGGCGAACTGGATCGAGCGGCTGAACAAGGCCGGCGTACCCACTGGGCCAGTCTATGCGATGGACCAGGTCTTCGCGGACCAGCAGGTGCGGCATCTTGGCCTGTCCTTTCCGGTCCAACATCCGCGGCTGGGCGAGATCCATCTGGTCCGTACACCCATCCAGATGTCTGGCGTTGCTAATCCGCGTCAGCCGACTCCTGATCGCGGCGAGCACACGGAGGGAGTGCTGGCAGAGTTCAGCTTCACGCCCGAGGAAATCGCGGTGCTGCGCCGGGAGAAGGCGCTGTGACCGCCTTTCTCCGTTTCGAGGTCACGGAGGGCATTGCCCGTCTTACCCTCGACAATGCGCGGCGCCTCAACGCGGTGAATGCGGAAATGTGGCAAGCGTTACCCGAACTGCTGGGCCGGGTGGCGACCGATCCGGCTATACGAGTCCTCGTCCTGGCTGGGGCGGGCGATCGCGCATTCTGTACGGGCAACGACATTAGCGAGTTCGATACGATCCGCGCCGATCCCGAGGCCGCCGACCGCTACAATGGCTGGCAGCGGAGCGTCGCCTCCGCATTGCAGACGCTGGAGAAGCCGATCGTCGCGGCCATTCACGGCTACTGCCTCGGGGCTGGGTTCGAGTTCGCGCTGATGTCGGATTTCCGCCTCTGCGCCGGCGATACCCGCATCGGCATCCCAGCTGTCCGGCTCGGCCTTCCTTACCGGCTGGAGGACATCGAGAAGGTGGTGAAGGTGGTCGGCCTCGCCCGCGCGCGGGAGATGGTCCTGTTAGGGCGGCAGTATGGCGGGGACGAGTTGCTCGCCCTCGGCGTCGCCACCCAGATCCTTCCGGACATCGCGGCCCTCGACTTGGCCGTGTCGGCGCTGGCACGGGAGCTGGCCGCGAATGCACCGCTCAGCCTGAGGGCCGCCAGAATCGCCTTTGCGGAGCTGTTCCGGCCGGACAGCACCCCCGATCTGGCGCGGGTGAAGGCCGCGGAGGACGCCTGCTACGCTAGTGCGGACTATGCCGAGGGGCGTCGCGCGAAGGCAGAGAGACGCGCTCCGGCGTTCACAGGGCGTTAGACCCCCCTGTCACATCCGGTGCGGAGCCAGGGGCGGAGCTCACCTTTAGCTTGAGCCCCTCCCTTCCGTGAGCACAGCGTCTCTGTAGCGCCTGCCCTACGCAGCGCATCATCCTTTCGCACTGGGGCAGGAGACCTGCCGAAGACAGGCGCTCCTGTTCATCGGTCACGGATCGGCCGGTTCGACCTCGTCGCGCGCTCCGCAAGACAGCCGTTTTATGAGGGAGTCTTGCTCGTTCAGACCACGCCCGGGAAAGGGGTGGTGAGCGAGCCAGTGGCCGGCGATGTCGATCCGCCGGGCGACCCAGACCCCCTCATGTTTTCCGATGTGGTCCAGCAGCCGGGCCAGCCCTGCGGCACGGGCGGGATGCCCGATCAGGCGCATGTGCAGCCCCACCGACATCATCTTCGGCGCTGTCGCGCCCTCTGCGTAGAGGGTGTCGAAGCCGTCCCGCACGAAGGCGAACCACTCGCCCGAGGTGCCGACGGATCCCGCGTATTTCCCGTCATTATGCGTCAGCGAATAGGGCACGACGAGGCGACGCGTGTTCCTGGCACAACGGATCCCGGCGCTTTCGCTCCGGGAGTTCTGCCAGAGATCCCGCAAATTCGGGGCGGCAAAATGAAGCTCAGACATGGCAGAGCGCTACTACAGGGACGCGCGGCAACGACGTAAGCAGGGGAAACGGCCACCATCTGCGCCCGCTTGCGGCTGCATCTATGCCACGTAAGCGGCCCCTACGACGGTTTAGTACACAGCTTTAAAATGCAGCAGCGAAGGTGAGCGCCCGCGCGGGTGGAACGACAACAAGTAACGCCGCCGTTCTCCTTCGGTCCAACCGGATCTGGCTATGGTGCCCTCGCCATCCAGAAGCGCATCCGTCCATCGGCGAATGCCGGAACCTCGAAGCCCTTGCGAGAGGCCAGAAGCATTGGCTCGCGATAAAGCGGAATTGCCCAGAAGTTGGCCCGTTCCATCGCAAAGGCCTCGGTAAGCAGGCTTGTACGCTTCGCGAGATCCATTTCGACTGCGGCTCGGCCGATAAGCGTATCGAGGGCGGGATCTGAGTATCTGCCCGCGTTCCAGCTGCCGCTCCGCTGGTTCCGGGTATGAAAGACATTGTTCAGGATGGAGAAGCCATCCAGCTGCGGGGTGTTGGCCCAGCCCATCAGATAGATGTCCGGCTCCTGCTTCATGAAGCGCTGCATAAAGGCAGCATAGCGCATGCCGGAGTAGGTGACCTTCACGCCGATGCGCGCCCACATGGCAGCGGCCGCCTGGCAAAGCCGGTCGCCGTTGACGAAGCGATCGACGGGGCACTCCAGCCCGATCGTGAACCCGTCCGGATAGCCGGCCTCGGCAAGGAGCCGCCTCGCGCCGTCCTGATTGTAGGTGGCGCGCTGGACTGACTGCGCAGGCTCGTAGCCTGTGATCTCGCGAGCGATCATGGAATGGGTGGGTTGGGTGAGGCCGCGCATGACGGCGCGGGTAATCGACGGCACATCAAGCGCCATCGTCATGGCCTCCCGCACGCGGCGGTCCGCCAAGGGGTTGGGGCCGGTTCCAGCAGCGGTCTGATGGTCGGGTCCGACGTTGAAGCCGAAATACATGACGCGAAGGTCCTGTGCCTCCACAAGAGTGATTGCCGAATTCTGCCGCAGGCGTTCGGCGTCCTGCAGGGGCACTGGCGTGATCACGTCCAGCTGGCCCGAGAGCAATCCTGCGAGCCGGGTGGCATCGTTCGGTACCGGCCGAAAGGAGATGCGATCGACGTTGTGCTCGCGCTTATCCCACCAATCCGGAAACGCCTCGAGCACCGTTTCGGAATCCAGTTGGCGCGAGACCACGCGGAAGGGGCCGGTGCCGTTGGTATTAACGTTGGCATACCCCGAGGTGCCGCGAGCGGGATCCGTGGGCAGCAGGGCGTCGTGGGCCTTCATCCAGGCCTCGCTCAGGATCGAGATGCCGGCCAGGTCGTTGATGAGGACCGGGTAAGGCCCGCGGAGCATGACGTCGACCGTATCACGCCCGCTCTGCTGCACTTCCTTGATCATGTGAGTGACGGAAGCATAGGGCGAGTTCGGTACGCTGGCCCGCCGCAGGGATGCGACAACATCCCCGGCGGTCATTAACGTCCCGTCGTGGAAGCGCACGTTCTGACGGATGGTGAAGCGATAATGGTCCGGCGCCATCACGACCCAGGCGGTGGCGAGCGCGGGCTCGAATGCCAGGTTGCGATCTAGTCGAACAAGTGAATCGTAGACGTTGCCCAGCAAGGCGGCATTGGCGGTGCTGAACACGCCGTGCGGGTCCATCGTGGTGACCTCGCCGTTGTTGCCCCATCGCACGGTGGTCTGTGCTTCGGCCGTCACTGCAGTGCTGAGCACGATGGCGAGAGCGGCGAGGACGCGCCGCACGGGCAAGCGGATCATGCGTTGCTCCTGTCCAGGGGGAAGATCGGTCGGCGCACATGCCGGAAATCGAGTGCGTGCAGGTCGAGTGTGGCAACGCCAGGCCCCTGGCACTCCACATTGGCACGGGCGAGCGGCAGGAACGTCGGGCGATGATTAGTCTTCGACTTCAGGACGACGTAGCGGAAGCGCGTCGGCTCCAGCCCGAAGATGCGGTACTGGAGCGGGTCCAGCGCCTCCACCCGAGCCTCGCTCACCAGCAGCGTGAGGCGGCCGGTCTCCAGGACGGCGCAGCGGCCGAGGTCCACGGGCATACCGGTGAAAATAGGCCCCTCCACGGTGAACCGGCCTAGCGCGATGCTACGGACGGTGCCTGTGAGTTGGAGCGGGTGCAGGGGCTCCTTCAGGGCCGGGATGGGACGCTTACCGCCGACATCAATGGTGATGCTGGCGCCGACCCCGGCCTCGATCATCCGTGCCACGGCCTCCGGATCGCAGATCGGCCCCGCCAGGATCCCGTCCAGACCCCGATCGAGCGCGGCGGCGACGACCGCCATAGAATCCATCGTTCCGCCCGAATGGCAGTTGTCGGACATGTCGGCGAGAATCACGGGCCCCTCGCCGTCCCCTGCCCCGATCGCTGCCGCGCGTTCGATCGAGTCCGCTAGCGCTTCGAAGGTCGGCGTCGTGAAGCGATCGCGCAGCGACCAGGCAAGATCCACGATCTCTTGTGCGACCGCTGCAGCCCGGGCGGGATCGCCGTTGGAGGTAGCAAGCACGCAGAGGCCGGTGTCCGCCGTATCTGCCAACGGAAAGCCGGTGAAGACGGTCACGCACGGCATCCCATCGCGCTCCGCCTTGGCGGCCGCCTCGATCAGCAATGACATGGGCTCGGAATCGGTGATGCACTTCACCATATCCGGCAGCATGGGGCAGCGGCGCACGACGGTGATCGGGTCGAGCCGCTCCTTCAGGACGTCCCGCAGCATCCGGGCCGCCATTCGCCCGGTGGCCGGCATATCCGTGTGCGGGTAGGTCCTGTAACCCGGCATGACCGTGCAGTTCGCGATGAACAGGTCGGACAGGTTGGCGTGAGAGTCGAGCGAGACGCCGATCGGCAGGCCCGGGCGCACCCGCCTGATACGGGCAAGCAACTCGCCCTCCCCGTCCTCCACACCCTCGGCCACCATGGCGCCGTGGAGATCGAGGAGCATGGCATCGCAGGAGAGGGCCGCGTGGCACAGGATGTCCGAGAGCCGCTCGAAGGCTTCGCGTTCGACCGGCGCGCTCGGCAGCGCACGCGCCGCGATGGGCACCGCGATCTCCGCCCCCATCTCCTCTGCCACCTCGAGCAGGCCGGAAAGCCCGTAGCCTGAGTGGCGGAAGGCCTTGTGGGCCGCATCACCGAAGAGCGGGCCGCCGGGGCCGAAATCCTCCCAGCGGGTCGGGACCGGCGAGAAGGTGTTTGTCTCGTGCTTGAACATGCCGACGGCGAGCTTCATGCGGGTCCGACGATCTCCGAGGCCTCACAGCAGGTTGCGGTGCATCGCGGCATGACGTCCAATACGGAAAAGTTTGATGAGGCAAACTTCCGGTTATGAGGCTTCGTCCTTTCAAGCTTCGCGAGCTGGAGATCTTCCGCGCCGTCCTGGATCTCCGGTCGGTCACCGCGGCGGCCCAGCTGCTCGGCGTCTCGCAGCCGGCCATCAGCAAGTCCCTGCAACAGCTAGAGGCCGGGCTCGGTTTTCCCCTGTTCGAGCGCCTGGGCGGGCGTCTGCTGCCAACGCCCGAGGCGGAGGCGATGACCTATGCGCTGCAGGGCGTATTCGGGTCGCTCGAGGGGCTGCAATCGGCCGCTCGGGCCGCGCGGCAGGAGGCGGGCGGGCCCGTGACCATCGCGGCGCTTCCGACACTGGCGACGGTCGTCGTACCCGATGCCGTCCGCCTCGCTACCGAGCAGCATCCGAACCTGCAGATCAGCCTCAAGATCCTGCCGACCCGCGAGGTCGCGGAAGCCGTTGCCCTCGGCACTGCTGATATCGGGCTCGTGCACCGACTGCTCGACGACGACCCGCGTGTTCAAGGCGAGGACGTCGGGACTACGACCATGGTCTGCGTGCTGCCGGCAACGCATCCGCTGGCCAAACTTGAAATCATTCACGCGGCGGCGTTGAACGGGGCGCGCTATGTTTCCTATACGCTGGCCTCCCCGATAGGCGAACGGATGCAGTCCGCGTTCGCCGCCGCCGGTGGAGCGTACAGGCCATCGGTGGAGGTCGCCGCCTCGACGGTCCTCTGCGAGGCCGCGCGGCGGCTGGGGCTCCCTGGGCTCGTCGAGGACTCCGCGCTTTCGACGGGCTGGTGGGCCGAGCTCGTTGTGCGTCCGCTCCGCCCGGCGATCATCCTCCGTCCGAGGCTCCTGCTCGGACTAAGACGGCCGCTTTCCCTCGGGGGTCGAGCCGTGGCGACTGCGATCAGACGGGGCCTTGCTGGCGCCGGGGGGTCAAGAGGACCAGAGTGAGCCTACTTTCGCCGTTCCCGGGTGCGCTGCGGCCACCTCGCTCCGTCGAGGGCAGGCGACGTCCCCTGACCAGCCTCCCCGTCAAAGGTCGTCCTGCCCGCCCCTCGTCAGCTCCCTGCCGCGAAGAAGCGATTACTCGGCCGTGCCAGGCCTAGGTTGTCCCGCAGGGTCGCACCCTCATACTCCTTCCGGAACAGACCACGCCGCTGCAGCTCGGGGACGACGAGCCGAGCGAAGCGTTCAAGCCCCGTCGGCACCACCGGTGCTGCAATCATGAAGCCGTCGCATGCCTTAGAGGTGTACCACTCCTCCATGGTGTCCGCGATCGTCATCGGATCGCCCTTGAACATGTTGCCGCCCATCTGTGGAAGGATCCGTCGGTAGGTCTGCCGTATCGTCAGCCCCTCCTCGCGGGCCATCCTGATGATGGACTTGCCGATGCCGGTATGTCCGACATGCTCCTCGTCGAAGTCGGGCAAGGGCCCGTCCAGCGGGTAGTCCTTCATCTTTCGTCCCAGCATCTTGGACAGGTAGTCGACGCCAACTGCTGGCGAGACGAGTTCATCGAGCTCCTGCAGCAAGGCGTCCGCTTCCGCCGCCGTCTCGCCAACGAAGATGGTGACACCTGCGAGGATACGCATGTCCTCGGCAGTTCGTCCGAACTTCGGCAAGCGCCCCTTTATGTCGGCGTACAGGCGTTGCGCCGCCGAAAGGCTGCCTTCGATGGCGAAGACACAGTCGGCATGGGCAGCCGAGAGATCCTTGCCAGTGTCCGACTGCCCGGCCGAGAACACGACCGGGTGGCCCTGAGGGGGCCGCGGTGCGTTCAGCGGGCCGCGGACCTGGAAGTGCGTTCCCTTGTGATCGAGCACATTCACCCTGGACGGGCGGAGGAACTGCCCACTCTCCTTGTCCTGCGGGAAGGCATCTTCAGCCCAGCTGTCCCACAATCCTTTGACGACGGTCGCGAACTCGCTCGCGCGGTCATACCGCAGGTCACGCGCCACATGCTCCGCGTGGCTGAAGTTGAGGGCATCCTCGGGGTTCGATGTGGTGACGAGATTCCAGCCAGCCCTGCCACCGCTGAGATGGTCCAGCGAAGCGAAGCGCCGGGCGACGTGGAACGGCTCGTCGTAGGTCGTGGTCGCAGTCGCGACCAGGCCGATATTGCTCGTGTGCATGGCGAGTGCCGAGAGCAACGTCACGGGCTCCAGCACGCCGGGCCTGTCGGACGGGCTGGTGGCCGCGAAGAGGTCTGGCTTGTCCATCTGCCGAACGCCGTTGCCGTCCGCCAGGAAGAGGAGGTCGAATTTTGCCGCCTCCGCGATTTGCGCAAGACGGACGGCGTTCCGGATGTTGGCTGCCGGTGCCTCCCAGGCCTGCGGATGCCGCCACTCGCTGACGTGGCTGCCCTGAGCATTGGCGTTAGCCGCAAGGATCATCGGCATGAGCTCAGCCTCTCTTCGTCTTCTGGATGATTCGCAACCTCCGGCCATCTCGGCTCCGCGACGCAGCGATGGGGTTGCTTCTCAATGATGCCGCCGGGAACGCGCGCCCCGCGGAGCGCGTCCTGACCGGGACTTCTACCCACCAGGGAGACGTCCATCGCGTTCGCGCGTGGCCAACGATGAACTCTGGGGGCAGAAAACCAAGGCTAGACAACGGCAAGCCATAGCTGACTCATTCCTTTTCGATCCCAGCCATTCGGACCACGTCGCTCCAGCGCTTGCGCTCTGCCGCCAGCACGCGATCCATGTCCTCCGGGGTGCCGCCCACCGGCTCCGCGCCCCAGCTCAAGAGCCGGTCGCGGATGGCGGGCTGGCGGAGCAATTTGTCGATCTCCGACGCGATGGCGCGACGGGCCCCAAGCGGTGTCCCGGCCGGGGCGGCGTAGCCAAGCCAGGCATTCGCCTCGTAGCCAGCGAGACCGGCCTCCTGGAGCGTGGGCACATCCGGCAACAATGGGAAGCGGGTGGTGCCGCCGACCGCGAGCGGGATCAGGCGCCCATCGCGGAAATCATCGAGGAACGAGGGGGCCTGCTCGATCACCAGCTGGATACGACCGGCTAGTAAGTCGGTGCGGGCCGGAGAGCCACCGCGGTATTGCACCATTTCCAGCTGCAGGCCGCCAGCAAGGGCGCGGAACATCTCAACAGTCAGCCGGGACGCCATGCCGGATGTGGCAAAATTCAACTCGCCCGGGCGACGCCTGGCGAGCGCGATGAACTCCTGCGCCGTGCGCACACCAAGCGAGGGCGGCACGATCATCACATAGGGAATGTTCGCCACCATGGAGACGCCGACGAGGTCTCGCTCGGGATCGTAGGGCAGCGTCTTGTAGACGTAGGGGTTCACCGCCATTGGCCCAGGACTGGCCGCGAGCAGCGTGTGACCATCGGCCGGAGCCTTGGCGACGGCATCGGCCCCAATGACGCCGAAGGCGCCGGCGCGGTTCTCCACCACGACCTGCTGTCCGAGAGGCCCGCCGAGGTTCTCGGCGATGAGACGTGCGATCAGGTCGGTCGCGCCGCCCGGCGCGAAGGGAACGACCACGCGAATCGTGCGGGTGGGCCAGGAAGCCTGCGCCTTAGCGCGCTTAGGTAAAGCAAAGGCAGTTGCACCAGCGGCCAGGGCTCTGAGGGCGCTGCGCCGGCCTGCTTGGAACGGCGTGGGGCTAGCCGAACTCAACTGCCCTCCCTCTTGCACCACGGTCGGGGCGCTTAGTCCGACAGTCCTGAATGTCCACAGCCCAGCGGCACGATCGGTCCCAGACATCCACCAAAACTCCCAAAGCTGTAGCCTGGCATTCCCTAATCCGTTAAACAGAATATTGAAGACAATCCTGTCCGGGAATGATCATGAGGACAAGCCCTTCTCTCACGTCCGCCCAACTTGCAGGAGCACCGCTGCCCTCGCCGCCGTCCAGCTTGCCGGATTATGTGGCCGATCAACTACGTGCAGCGATCCTGGGCGGCCACGTCGCGGCTGGTACGCCCTTGCGGCAGGAGGACATCGCGAAGCAGCTTGGGGCGAGCCGCCCTCCCGTGCGGGAAGCCCTCCGCCTATTGGAAGGTGAGGGCCTAGTCGAGCTTCGCCCTCGCCGCGGCTATGTCGTGGCGTCCCTCAACATGACCGAGGTCGCCGAGATCTTCGACATCCGCGAACGCCTCGAGGAACACGCCGCTGAACTCGCCGCATTGCGCAGGACTCGTAAGGACGTCAGTGAGGTCGCCGCTCTCCTTACCAGGATGGAGGCGCTTGATGAGAGCGAGCTGGGTCTCTTCGCTGCAGCAAATCACGCCTTCCACACACGCATCTTTCAGGTGGCGGATCGCCCGAGGCTCCTCCGAATGATGCTCTCGCTGCGCGAGACGGTTGAGCGCTACATCCGACTGGGCGGCGCTCTCTCCGCGGATATGCCGACTGTACGCGACGAGCATCGGGCCATCTTCGCGGCTTTTGAGGCGGGCGATTCAGTGACGCTCGGTCGCCTCAGTAGAGCGCACGTGGCGGGCACAGGGCACAGACTGCTCGCAGCTCTTGCAGCACGCGAGCAATCTCATGCTGGATAACGTGAGACCGCCACTACGCCTACTTGCCCCAAATCGGCGCCAGAAATGCCTTCCTCTGTGCTTCGACCCAGCCCGATCTCCTGAAGAACGCGCCGGACGCCGGGATGGATCAACGCCGGATCCGGCGCCGTGCCACTCGAATTTTCAGCACGCGTTTCCGAGGCTGGTTTACTGCCGCGGCGAGGCGATCCCCACCCACGGCGGTACGCCCGTACGAGCCGTTCGACGGCAACCTCTTCCAGATCGGGCCGCATTATCACGAAACATCAGGAGCCCACAGACGGTCAGCCCATACACCGGACAATGGGATCCCTGGAGCAGCAGCCGTGGCAAACGCCTCAGCACAAACCCGCTAGCTGTTCATGGTGAGCGCCAACCCTCGCGCTGCGAGCAGGCCAAATGTCAGGCCCGAGCCGAGAGAAAAGCCTGTCTGATAGCCGGATCCTGTTTCGGTCCTCGCTGCCGCATTGCCCACAGCGTAAAGGCCTTGGATGGGATGCCCACGAACATGGGTCACACGCGCTTCGGTGTCAGCCACGACACCCGCGGACGATAGCGCCGTCGGATGTAGACGAACTCCGTAGAATGGCGGCTGCTCTATGGGGCCGAGCGTCGTGCTCGGGTCGAAGCGCGCCAAGCCCCATGGGGTCTCGCCGCGGCGCTGCTCACTGTCCAAGCCGCGCCGCACATCCTCGTTGAAACGCTGAACTGTGGCCGCGAGGCCCTCAGCGTCAATCCTGAGCTCAATCGCGAGGGCTTCCAAGGACGTGGCGCGCAGCACCCAGGACGGGATCTCCCTGCCCGGCGCGCGCCCTGCAAAGGACTGGCCTTTCGCATAGCCCGCGTCGAAGATCAGAAAGCAGGGCAGGTTCGGCTGCTCGCGCGTGCGCGCATCGAACTCGCGCAACCGCGGCGCTACGGCTTGGAAGAAGCTCTCGTCGGCAAACCGATGTCCGTGCCGGTTCACGACGATGGTCCGCGGCGCCGTCAGCTCCGCGGTCGCAGAGAGGCGGCAAAGCGCGGTTCCGCCCGAAGCCTCCTCAGGATTTCGGAAGCCAAGGAAGATAGACAGGTTGTTGCCGACGACGCGGAGGGCGGCCCCGATCTCGGTGGCCATTACCAGCGCGTCGCCGGTCAGGCTCTCGGGAAACATGGACTGCCAGCCCGGCAATGCCTCAAAGCGATGGACGAGCTCCGGGCTGGATTCATAGCCGCCGCTTGCCTGCACCACGCCGCTCCGCGCGGCCCAAGGTCTCGCCATCACGGGTCACGATCCCTGCCACCCGGCCATCTGTTACGACCAGCCGCTCCGCACCCACCCCCGTCCGGATCTCCACGCCGTGCCGCAGCGCCGCGCGCAGCATCCAGGCCACCAACCCCGCGCCGGCGCCGCAGAGGCCAGGGTTGGCGCGTGCGACCTCCTCGGCAGCGTCCCAGGTCGCCTTCCGGTTGGGCCCGCCAAGCGCGACCGCCTCTTGGCCCCCGAGCCGGTAGAGCGGCCCAGACGGGCGCAGCACCCGGTCCGCCCACTCACCCAGCTCCGCTAAGTCGATCGCCGGCAACTCGACCGGACGGCCCCCGGCCGTCGCCCCCGGAGCCATGCCGTAATGGTCGAGGCGCGGGCTCAACCGAAACGGCAGGCCGGCGGCCTCGAAGAAGCGTAGCGCTCCAGGCGCCTCGGCGGCGAAGGCTTCCATCCGTGCCGGGTCAAGCCCGTCCGCTCCGACGTAGCGGAGATAGGCCCGCACGGCTTCCGGGCTGTCACCGCCGCCCGCCGCCGCGTTCAGGTGGTTGTCGCCGATCCAAAGCAGGCCGCTGGAGATGGCGGTGCCGCCGCCGACCATCGCCGCCTTCTCGACCAGCAGGCAGTCCAGCCCGAGGAGACGTGCGGCGATGGCCGTGGCAAGGCCGGCCAGGCCGGAGCCGACCACGACCACGTCCCAGCCCTGCGCCGTCACGGAACCCGCCCTCACTGAGGCCGGATTCCGGCCGCCTCCACCACGCCGCGCCATCGCACCGTCTCGCCGGCGAGGAGGCGCGCCACCTCCTCCGGCCGCCCGCCGCCCGCCGCCCGGGAGGCAGGCAATGGAGGCCAGGAACTCCACCATGTCGGGCGAAGCCAGCGCCTTCGCCGTCTCGGTGTAAAGGCGGTCGATCACGGCCTGAGGGGTGCCGCGCGGGGCCCAAGCCCTGACCAGTGCATCACGTCGTAGCCGGGCAGTCCCGCCTCGGCGAAGGTCGGCACATCGGGCAGGGCGGCGAGGCGGCCGGAGCCGCTGATCGCCAGCGGGCGAAGCAGCCCCGCACCGCTGCCCATCGCCGCGCCGGGCGAGGCGAAGACCACGTCCACCTGCTTGGCCAGAAGAGCCGTCACCGCCTCCCCCCCACCGCGATAGGGAACGTGGAGCAGCTTCACGCCGGCGGCGAGTTCATAGGCGACGGTCGCGAAGTGGACGGAGCTGCCCACTCCGCCGCTGCCATAGGTCAGCTTCTCCGGTTGTTGGCGCGCGACTTCCGCCAGAGCCTGCAGGCTCGTGATGGACGAGTCCCGATGAACCGCCGCGATCACAGGGGTAAACGCGCTGATTGTGATCAGCTTGAAGGCCTGGGCGTGGTTGAAAGGCAGATGCCCCACCAGAAAGGGCATCATGCCGTAGGTGCTGTCCAGCGCGATCAGAGTGTAACCGTCCGGCGCAGCACGGGCTGCCTCGGACGCCCCAATGCTGCCTCCCGCGCCCGAGCGGTTCTCCACTACGATGGCCTGACCAAGCTGCTCAGAGAGCTTTTGGGCGAGCTTGCGGGCTACCGTGTCGATGGCCCCGGTGGGGGCCCAGGCCACGATGAGCCGGATGGGGCGTAAGGGGTAGAGAGCCTGGGCCGAGCCGGGGCGTGGATCTAGGGACGATGCTGCAGCTATGGCCAGCAGCTCTCGGCGTGACCTGCGCATGAGGAGGTTCCCGTCCCGCGTAGTCCTAGGGTGAAAGCCAAGGGGCCTCCACGTCAGGGGCATTCTTATCGCCAAAGGCTGTGGCCGGCGCGTGCCGTGTCAACGACGCAAGGTCAAAGCCACAGATGGAGGAGTGCGCAGCTTCCGAGCAACGTCCATCGAAGCCGCGTCGCTTATTGCAACGCTACGTGTCGTATGCTTAATAGCCGCAAGCCAATTCGAATGGCAGCGACTGGAGGATACGATGGCACGGCAAACGCGATGCGTGATGATGCGCGGCGGCACGAGCAAGGCTGTCTTTCTCAAGGAAGCCGACCTGCCGACCGATCCCGCCGCACGCGACGCCCTCATCCTCGGGATCTTCGGCTCCCCTGATAAGCGTCAGATCGATGGTCTCGGCGGCGCAGATCCGCTGACAAGCAAGCTCGCCGTCATCGGCCCACCCCGCACGGAGCTTCCGGAAGCCGCGGGAACACACCTCACCTACACCTTCGGTCAGGTGGAGATCGATGAGCCAGCGATCGACTACCTCAGCCTATGCGGCAACATCAGCTCGGCCGTTGGCGCCTTCGCCGTGCGCGAGGGCATGGTCGAGGCGCGATCGCCGGTAACGGTCGTGCGCGCCTGGAACACGAACCTGAAACGTGTGCTGCGGATCGAAGTGCCGGTCGAGCATGGCCAGCCAATGGAGGAGGGCGACTACGCGGTCCCCGGTGTTCCCGGAACGGGCGCGCCTATCCTCGTGGATTTCGCTGACACCGCGGGTGGCGCGACCGGCGCTCTGCTTCCCACTGGCAGTCCCATGGACCGGCTCGAGGTGGAGGGCATTGGCACGATCGAGGTCAGCCTGGTCGATATCGGAAACCCGCACGTTTTCGTCCGCGCCACCGATGTGGGCATGACCGGTCGCGAGACGCCAGGCGAGATCGATGGCGATGCCAAGCTGCTGGACCGGCTGGAGCGCATCCGCGGCGCAGCCGCCCACCGGCTCGGTCTCGCCACCTCGCCCTCGGCTGCGCGCGCCGAGACACCGGCCGTGCCTATCCTCGGCATGGTAGCGGCGCCCGAAAGCTATCGCGACTTCCTCCACGACCGCGAGGTTCCCGCCGAAGACATGGACGTTCTGGCGCGGCTGATGTTCATGCAGCGCACCCACAAGACCTATGCCGGAACCAGCACCGTCTGCACCGGCGTAGCGAGCCGCCTTCCCGGCACCCTGGTGCACGAGGCCGCGCGCCCCGTGCCGCTCGGGACGGTCGCATGCCGTATCGGCCACCCGGCCGGCGTCATCACCACGGAGGTTGTGGTCTCCGGTGGAAACGGGCCGGAGTTCCGCGTCGAACGCGCAACCCTCGGCCGCACCGCGCGGCGGATCATGGAGGGCTACGTCTTCACCGCCGACGGCGGGCAGGTGGCGGCGGAGGCCGCCGAATGAGCGCAGCCGCAGACCGGGCGCTGCTGATCGCGCAGCCAGGCGTCATGGGGCCGCTGACCCTTCGCAACCGCATCATCATGGGCCCGATGGGCACCAATTACGGCACGGGCGACGGCTTCTCCACCGAGCGCGACAAGCTCTACTACGCCGAGCGGGCGCGCGGCGGCGCGGCGATGATCATCACGGAGGCGATGGTCGTCTCCGCCGGGGCACGCAACCACCGCAACTCCCTCTGCATCCACCACGACCGGTTCATCCCTGGCCTCGCCGCGGTGGTGGACGCGATCCATGAGGGTGGCGCCCTAGCCGTCGCCCAGCTGAACCACCGTGGCGGCCTGCTGCGGCGTTCCGTGCTCGGCATGGAGCCGGTCGGGCCTTCGGATTGGACCCATCCCGCAACCGGCGAGCCGATCCGCGCCCTGTCCATTAGCGAAATCCGCACCATCCAGGACGACTTCCTGACCTCCGCCCGCCGCGCCTGGCAGGCGGGCTACGACGCCGTCGAGCTGCATGCCGCCAACGGCTATCTCTTCCAGCAGTTCTTCACCGCACGGATCAACCGGCGCGAGGATGCCTATGGTGGCATGCTCGAGAATCGCATGCGATTGCTGATGGAAACCGTGGAGCTGATCCGGTCGGAACTGCCGGACCTGCCCCTCATGGTCCGCGTCAGCGCGACGGAATATGTGGAGGGCGGCTATGGCGAGGCGGAGATCATCGCCCTCTGCCAGGCGCTTGAGCACGCCGGCGTCATTGCCATCGACCTTTCCGGCGGCTCGAACGAGAGCCCCGCCCTTTCGCGCTTTTGTATCCAGCCTCCCTCCTTCGCGCGGCGCTGCCTGGAGCCCTACGCGCGCCCCATCAAGGAGGCGCTGAACATTCCCGTCATTATGGCCGGACGCATCATCGACCCGGAGGACGCCGAGGGCGTGCTGCAGGCGGGAAGCGCGCAGTTCGTCGCAGTCTGCCGCGCGCTGGTGGCCGATCCTTACTGGACGAACAAGGCGTTCGGAGGGATCCCGACACCCATCAAGAAGTGCATCTCCTGCAACGTCTGCTTCGAGCGTCTGACGCTGGAGCAGGACGTCGCCTGCGTCGCCAATCCGCTCGTCGGCACCGAGTTCGAGCGGCTGGAATTTGCCGAGCCGCAGCTTGCCGACCCCGTGCCGGAGCCGCAGCGCCGGCGCGTGCTTGTCCTCGGCGCCGGGGTCGCGGGTGTGGAGGCGGCACGCGTCGCCGCGGCACGCGGCCATACCGTCGAGATCTGGGAAACGAGCGATCGCGCGGGTGGCCAGTTGCCGCTCGCGACCGCGGGGCCGGACAAGGCAGATGTCGGCGGGATCTGGACCTATCGCTGGCCGCAGATCGAGGCGCTCGGCGTCCCGGTCCACTACGGCACCACGACCACCGCCGCCGCCATCCGGGACTTCGCGCCGGACCTTGTCATCGTGGCCACGGGATCGCGGGCGCGCGGTCTGCCGATGCTGGACGCCGCCCCCTGCCCGACCATCCATGCCTGGGAGGTCATTCGCGAGCCGTCGCGCATCCTGCCTGGTGCGACCGTGACCGTCATCGGCGGCGGCCTCGTCGGCCTGGAGACGGCGGACCTCATCATGGGGGAGGGCCGACGCGTCACCGTCCTCGAGGGCCTGCCCACGGTCGCCACCGGCATGGCACGCAACAACCGGTTCGACCTGCTGGAGCGGCTGGAGCAGGGCGGCGTCACCTGCATCACCGGCACGCTGGTCGAAGGGTTTGAGGGCAACAACCTTGTCCTGCGGAACGGCGAGCGGCGCTGGACGATGCCGGCGGGCGACGTGATCGTCCATGCCGTGGGTCCGGTGCCGAACCGGGATGTTCTGCCCGTGCTGCGGGAGGCCGGGGTGGAGCATGTGCTCGTCGGCGACTGCAACCGGCCCAGCGACTTCCTAGACGGCATCCGCGACGCCTGGATGGCCGCGCTGGCCATCGAGCGCCGCCCCCGGGCCCACGCCGCCACGCCCCATCTGGCCGTGTCCTAGGGAGCCACGCAGTGGACGACACCTACGAGCTGTTCGCCATCCGCTACGCAACGCGCGACGCGAAGAGGCGGGACCACTTCATCGGCGGGGACCCGCATGATGCGCCCATGCCGATGGACTACTTCGTCTGGGTCGCCATCGGCGCCGAGCGAAGCTTCGTGATCGACACGGGCTTTACCGAAGCCACCGCAGCCAGGCGCGGCCGCACCTTCCTGCGCTGCCCCGTGGATAGCCTGCGCCTGATCGGCCTCGACCCGGCGGCGGTTCAGGAGGTGGTGCTGACTCATCTGCACTACGACCACGTCGGTAACTTCGACCGCTTCCCGGCAGCCCGCTTCCACCTGCAGGAGCCGGAAATGCACTACGCCACCGGCCGCTACATGGCCTATCCGAAGCTGTCGCACTCCTTTGAGGTGGAGGATGTCTGCGGCATGGTCCGGTTGAACTATGCGCAGCGCGTCCGCTTCCATGACGGCGACGCAGTGATCGCGCCCGGCGTCTCGCTGCACAGGATGGGTGGGCACTCGGCGGGGCTGCAGTGCGTGCGTGTGAACACACAGCGCGGGCGCGTCGTCCTCGCCTCCGACGTCACGCATTTCTACGAGAACATGGAGAAGGGCCGCCCCTTCCCCACCGCCTTCCACATCGGGGAGATGCTGGAGGGCTTCGACCGGCTGCGGAATCTCGCTCCCACGCCGAAGCACATCGTTCCCGGGCACGATCCCGAGGTCATGCGCCGCTACCCCGCCGTCTCGCCGGAGCTGGAGGGCATCGCCGTCCGCCTCGACGTTGAGCCGATCGCCTGAACAAGACCAGGAGAGAAATATCGATGTCCGAACCCGCCACCGTCACTCTCGCCCGCCACTTCGCTTCCCTCACCATTGGCCGAATCCCGCAAAAGCACCTGGACGATGCCAAAGCGCTGATTGCCGACTGGTTCGGCGTCGCTCTCGCCGGCTCCCGCGCTGACAGCGGCGCCATCGCGCGGCGCTTCGCGATCGAGACCGGCGGCGTGGCGGAGGCCACCATCGTGAACGGCCGTGGCGCGCGCGTGCCGGCAGTGCACGCGGCCTTTGCCAACGCCATCGCCTCCCACAGCGTGGAGCTGGACGACGTCGACATCCTCGCGCTCTACCACTTCAGCCCACCGGTGGTAGCGGCCGCCCTGGCGGCGGCCGAGCGGGCCGGATCCACCGGTGCGGAGCTGCTGACGGCGGTGGTGGCGGGCTGCGAGGCGATGGCACGCCTGAGCGACGCGACCAACCCCTCGCTGCGCGACCGCGGCTATCACACCACGCCGGCCGTCGGCGGCTTCGGCGCGGCGGTGGCAGCGGGCCTTCTCTTCAAGCTGGACGAGGAGCGCATGGTCTCCGCCCTCGGCCTGGCCGGCGCACAGGCCTCTGGGCTGATGGAGATGTACGGCCCCTCCATGCAGAAGCGCTTCAACCCGGGGCCAGCGGCGCGTAACGGCGTCACCTCCGCTGTGATGGCGCAACTCGGCTTCACTGGCGCTGCAACCATCCTGGACGGCCAGCGCGGCTTCTGCCGGGCGTTCAGCGACAAGTTCGACCCCGAGGCGCTGACGCGCGGCCTGGGCACGGAGTTCCCGATCTACATCGAGTACAAGGCCTATTCCTGCGCCCGCCCGATCCACAACGGCATCGATTGCGCGCTGGACATCCGCCGCCAGATGGGCGCCGACCGGGTGGACGGCATCCGCCGCATCACCATCCGTCGTCACCCGGCCTGGGCGCACTACCACCAGATTCCCCGCCCCGCGACGCATCACGAGGCGCAGGTGAGTATGAATTACTCGGTGGCCGTGGCGCTTCGCGAGGGCGCGGCGCTCCTGCCGCAATACACCGAGGAGAAGGTCCACGACCCCGCCATCATCCGCCTCTCGGAAATGGTCACCGTGGTGCCCGACGATGGCCTGCCGCGCGGGGTCTCCTGCCTGATGACCGCGGAGGCAGCCGATGGCAGCACCTACTCCTCGCAGGTGGACCATCCCAAGGGCTCCATCGCCAACCCGATGACGCCGGAGGAGGCGGCCGGGAAGACGCATATGCTCGGCGACCCGGTGATCGGCGCTGCGGGGGTGGACCGGCTGCTGGAGCGGATCCGCCGGGTGGAGACACTGCCCCGCGCCGCCGAGCTGATGGAACTGGCCCAGGGCAGCGCCACCGGCAGCCACGCCGCCGAAGAGACTCCGTTCGCCCGCGCCTCCTGACGGGCCCTCTAGACAGACAAGCGATCAAGCAAGGCCAAAAAAGGGAGTGAAGCACATGAGCGATGAGGTATCAGCCCCAATGAGGGCGGGAGGCGGCCGGGTCGGGCGCCGCGGGCTGCTTCTCGGGGCACTCGCCGCCCCCGCGCTGCTTCGGCCGGCGCGGGCGCAGGGATTTCCCACACGCTCCATCCGCCTGGTCGTGCCCTTCACGCCGGGAGGCGCCGCGGACATCACCGCCCGGCTGATGGGCGAGCGAATGTCGGCCATACTCGGCCAGTCCGTCGTGGTCGAGAACCGCGGCGGCGCCGGCGGTAACATCGCGGCGGAACTCGTCGCCCGCTCCGCGCCGGACGGCTACACGCTCTTCCTCGGCGGGGCCACGATCTTCTGCGCCAACAAGGACCTCTATGGCGGGCGGATCCCCTTCGACCCCATGAAGGACTTCACGCATTTGAGCCGCGTGTCGATTGGCACCACGCTGCTTGCCGTCAACGCGAACTCGCCGTGGCGGAACTTCGCGGAGTTCATCTCGGCCGCGAAGGAGAAGCCAGGCGCCCTCACCATGGCCTCCTCCGGCCAGGGGACGATCAGCCATCTCTCCCTGTCTAAGATGATGCAGTCCGCGGGCGTACAGATCACACACGTGCCCTATCGCGGCCTCTCCCCGGCCCTGAACGACGTGCTGTCCGGCGCCGCCGACATGCTCTTCGACGGCATTCCCGCCATCATCCCCCATGTGCGAGACGGTCGGCTGCGCGCCCTCGCAGTGGGAAGCGCCAAGCGGGTGGCCTACGTGCCCGGCCTGGAGAACGTGCCGGGCATGGCGGAGCTGCTGCCGGGCTCGGGCATGGACATGGAGTTCTGGTACTCGATCGACGGCCCGGCCGGGCTCGCCCCCGATGTCGCCGCGCGACTGCACGCCGCGACCGTGCAGGCGGCGAAGCTGCCGGACTACAAGGAGCGCCTGCAGCCCCTCGGCTTCATGCCAGTCACCGACGAATCACCGGCCGCCTTCACCCGTTACATCGAGGCGGAGACCCCGGCTTGGCAGGAACTCGTCCGGGCATCCGGAGCAAGGCTCGAGTAGCCGGAATTCGCCGAACCGGCGCGACTTGAACGTCATGGACCTTTCCGCCAAGAGGGACCCGGCTTCCAGGGAATCCTTCATGCCGGTCAAGGACGGAGCGCCGGCCGCCGCGCTCCGCCGCGGCCGGCCACGCAGCACAGAGGCGCGGGACAAGATCCTGGCGGCAACGGAGGAGCTGCTCTCCGAAGGCGGGTTCCAGGCCGTTACCATGGAGTCGGTCGCGGCACGGGCCGGGGTGGCGAAGACGACCCTGTACCGCTGGTGGCCCAACCGGGCAGCCGTCGCGCTGGATTGCGTCTCGGCACGCATGACTCCGATCGCCGACACCTCGAAGGCCGGCACCTACCGGCAACGGTTTCAACGGCAGCTCAAGGCGACCATCCGGTTGCTGAACAGCGCGCAGGGGCACGCCATCCTCGCCCTGGTAGGCGCAAAGCAGACGGATCCGGCATTGGCGCAAGCCTATTCGGAACAGATTGCGCAGCCGCGACGTGCGCAAACGCGGATGCTCGCGCAGCAAGCGATCGCAGCGGGCGAGATCGCGGAGGGGACGGACCCGGACCTCTTCCTCGATACGATCTACGGCCCGCTGTATTATCGCAAGGTCGTCTCGGGCGAGCCGGTGACCGAGGCTTTCATCGACTGCATCGTGGACGCAGCCTTCACTGCCTTCGGGCCGAGCGCGAAGCGGAGCCGGAACCTGGGCTGAGCCTGCTCCGCCACCGACGGGGCGTCCCCTCGTCAGCCGCCCGCTTCGACAAACGGCGCAACACAGCCGATCGAGAGCGGCCCTGAAGGGCTGCCGTGAACAGGGAAGGAAAATGGGTTTGCGAACGGAACTTGGCATCGGCGTCATTGTCGGCGGCGGAAACGGCATTGGTGCGGCATGTTGCCGCGTGATGCATCGGCAGGGCTGGCGCGTCGTGGTGGTGGATCGCGACCTGCCTGCGGCGATGGCGGTGGCCGATGAGGTTGGCGGACACGCCTTCGAGGTTGATGTCCGGGATGAGACAGCGATCACGCGCTTGGCCGAGCGCATCGAGCAGGACGTCGGTCGCCCCGAGGGACTTGTTGTATCGTCCGGCACCTTCCAGGACAATATCCCGATCGGCGAGACACCCGCCGAAACCTTGGACCGCGTGCTGGACGTGAACTTCCGCGGCACCCACCACCTGAACCGCATCTTCGGCCTGCGGATGGCCGCGCTCGGCAGGGGGAGCATCGTGAACCTCTCCTCCGTCACGGGGCAGGTCTCCACGCCTCTGAACATATACGGGCCCAGCAAGGCTGCGATCATCAACCTGACGAAATCGCTGGCCGGCGAGTGGGGCCGCTCGGGGGTTCGCGTGAACAGCGTATCACCTGGCATCACTCTCGTCCCACGCGTGGTGGAGCGCCGCCGGCGCAGCACGCGCTACACCAGCGACATCGACGCGCATATGGCCCTGGGGCGCTGCGTCGAGCCGCCCGAGGTCGCCGAGGCCGTGGAGTTCCTTCTCTCGCCCCGTGCCTCCGCCATCACCGGCACGGACCTTGTGGTGGATTGCGGCTGGATGGTCGCCAGCCTCTGGCACAGCTATGGCGGCGTCCGCCCACAGCTCACCTCCTGAGCCAGCCCTGAGCTTGCGGCCTGCCCTTGCTCATTCGGCGGGTCGCGCTTCCTGCACTTCGATCAGCTTCATGATGACGGGCCAGTAGTCGGCCCCGTATCCCTGCTCCACCGCCTCCTGCAGCAGCGACGCCGTGAGTTCCGCCTCCCTTGCCCGCACACCGCCGGCCGCCGCCATGTCGAGCGCGTAGGAGATGTCCTTGAGCATGTACTCGGTCGGGAACGTACGTTGCGGAAACAACCTCGGCGCCACGGACTTCAGGCCGTGGTTACGTAGAGCGAAGCTGTCAGCCGAGCCCTTCATGAAGGTCTCGAACAACGGCCCGGCCTCGACGCCGGCAGAGCGCGCGATCGCTGCTGCCTCGCAAAGGGCCGTCACTGTTCCCACGACGACCATGTTGTTGAGGATCTTCACGACCTGCCCCGCGCCGACGGCTCCGCAATGCGTCACCTCGGAGGCGAAGCAGCGCAGCAGCGGTTCAATGCATGCGAACACCGCCTCGCTGGCACCCACTGTGATCGCAAGCGTCCCCTGCTCGGCGGCCTGCCGGGTACGGGCCACCGGCGCATCGGCGTAGTCGACCCCTTTCGCGGCGAAGCGTCCCGCGAGAGCGCGCGAGAGATCGACCGGACTCGTGCCGAGATCGACGATGGTCTGCCCTTCCCGCACCGAGGCAAGAAGCCCACCCTCGCCCTCGCAGACCGCCTGCAGGTGCTTTCCGCTCGGCAGCGAGAGGAAGATGACGTTCCCATGCCGGGCGGCGTCTTCGACGGAGGGCGCGGGAACTGCCCCAGTCTCGGCGAGGCGCGCCACCGGCTCGGCCGAGATGTCGTATATCGCCACCGGCAGCCCGCTCTTTGTCGTCAGGTGCCGACACATCGGCTCGCCCATGACGCCCAGCCCGATGAAGCTGAGGGTTTGAAGCTTGCGCACGGGATCAGGTCTCCTCGCGAAGTGCATGGGGCGCGTCAGCACGTCATCTAGTGTGCCGGAGCGATGAAAGGCGGGCGAAGATGAGGTCAGCCGGCCTGGATGCCGGCCATTCGGACCCGCTCGCCCCAGAGCGCGACCTGGCTCTCGAGAAAGCCGCCGAACTCCGCCGCCCCCTTGCGCAACGGTGCCAGGCCCAGTGAGGCTAGCTTCGGCCCGAAGGTCGGATCGCGGACCATGTCGTCCAACGCGCCGGACAGCTTTGAGATGACAGAAGCTGGCGTTGCCGCCGGTGCCGCAACCGCCAGCCACACATCCGCATCAAATCCCGGTACCCGGGTCGCGAGCGGCGGCAGCTCCGGCGAAAGAGGGAAGGTTTTGGCCATGCTCTCTGCGAGGGCGCGTACCCGGCCACCGCGATGTTGCGCGATGCCGGCGCCAAAATCTGCGAAGTTGCAGTCCACGCGGCCGACCGACACATCGGTCAGCGCCTCGACGCCGCCACGATAGGGCACGCCGGTGAGATTGAGCCCTGCCATCTTCGCCAGCATGGCCCCCATGATCTGCGAGCCGGCGTTCCCGTAGGCATAGGTCAGGTCACGCCCCTTGACGGCTTCGAGCCAGCCCGCGAGGTCTCCGCCAGGCGCATCGGGAGGCACAACGAGGATATAAGGTTGCTCCGCAATCATGCCGATCGGGGCGAAGTCGCGCAGCGTGTTGTAGGGCAGGCGTGGGACAGTATGCGGGCTGATGGCCGCGACCGACACGCCAAACATGAGCAGCGTCGTACCGTCCGCCGGCGCCATCGCAACCGCCTGGGCACCCACAACGCCATTGCCCCCCGCACGGTTCTCCACGACCACCGGCTGGCCCAACAGGCGGCTGAGCGGCTCGGAGATGATGCGCGCCAGCAGGTCCGTACCGCTCCCAGGGGGAAATGGCGCAACGAGGCGGATCGGTCTGTCCGGCCATTGCGCATGCGCAGCACGCGGCAGCAGAAGTGCGGGGGAAGCCAAGACCAAGCGGCGGGGCAATGAACCGCGCTCGCGCCGCTCCTCCAGCTCGCCGACCAATGCCGCTGGCGCTCGAGGCGTGCTCTGCCCACTCATCCTAATTCCCCCAATGTGGCGACGATTCTGTCGCTGCTTCTTCTCATCGATCGAAAGGGAGCCCGTGCGGCATGGAACAGACCGGCCCAGGCCTGGCTCTGGCACGTCTCCCTTAGCCGCACTATTCAAAACGATACGTGTCGTTGTAAATAGCAAAAGCCGACCTGGGTCGTTTTCTATGTGGCGTCGACATACCCAGCACTGCCGACGAACGCCGCGCGATGCGCGCTGCCTGAATTTTAGGGAGAGGGGTGGAGATGCCCTATGTGATCGGTGACGACCTGCCGGATGCCCCGGCCGGCACCCGCTTCCGCGCCCTGCTGGAGCGCCCGGGCATCCTGCGCCTGCCCGGCGCCCAGACCGGCATGGCGGCGCTTCTGGCCAAGAGGGCGGGGTTTGAGGCGCTTTACATGTCCGGCGCGGCCATGTCGGCCGGGATGGGCCTGCCCGATCTCGGCATGATCACGGTGGACGATGTGTGCTGGCACATCCGCCAGGTAGCCCGTGCTTCCGCCCTTCCGGTGCTCGTGGATGGCGACACCGGCTATGGCGAGGCGCTGAACGTCATGCACATGGTCCGCACCTTCGAGGAGGCGGGGGCAGGCGCCGTGCATCTTGAGGACCAGCTGCTGCCCAAGAAGTGCGGGCACCTCAACGACAAGAAGCTGGCCGATGCCCATGACATGGCCGCCAAGGTGGCGGCCGCCCGCAAGGCGCGGCGGCACCTGGTGGTCATTGCGCGCACCGACGCGGCAGCGAGCGAGGGCATGGATGGGGCGGTCGCCCGCGCGAAGCTGTATCTGGAAGCAGGCGCCGACGCGATCTTCCCGGAGGCGCTGAACACCGCCGAGATGTTCCGCGAGTTCGCCCGCCGGATGCTCGGGGTGAAGCTGCTCGCCAACATGACAGAGTTCGGCCGCACGCCCTTCTTCACGGACAAGGAGTTCGAGGAGATGGGCTATTCCATGGTGATCTGGCCGGTCTCAGCCACCCGGGTCGCGAACCGCGCGATGGAGGAGCTCTATGCCGCCATCAACCGCGACGGGGGCACCCAGGGCATGGTGGACCGGATGCAGACCCGGACGCAGCTCTACGAGGCCATCGGCTATCACGAGTACGAGGCGCTGGATCAGACCTTGGTGAAAACCGTCGTGCCCGAGGGGATGCCCCAGCGATGAAGCTGGTTGCAAGTCGCGGAGATCAGAGCCCGATCCGCTGCAGACGTGGCGCCGGCCGGGCTGACTCGCCGCTCGCTGGCGGGACGCGGCCCTCTAGCGGATAGGCCGGATCGTTGTAGCCGGGGGTGGAGGGGTGACCCGGCGGGACTAGCTCATTCACCAGCGCCTCGTCCTCGGCCGTGAAGCCATAGGCGAGCGCACCCGCGTAATCCTCCCACTGCGCCTCGGTGCGCGGCCCAGCGATAGGGGCCGTGATAAGCCCGTTGTTCAGCACCCAAGCGACGGCGAACTGCCCTGCCGAGATGCCACGGGCCTCTGCATGCTCGCGGAGACGCTGCGCGATGGCCAGGCTCTCGGGCCGCCACTCGGTCTCCATCATGCGCGGGTCCGCCCGCCCGGCGCGGGAACCTTCCGGCGGCGGTGCTTGAGTGGCGTACTTGCCCGTCAGCACGCCGCGCGCGAGCGGGCTGTACGGAACGACGCCGAGACCCAAATACTCGCAGGCCGGCAGATGCTCGACCTCGGGCATGCGATTCAGCGCGTTGTAGAGAGGCTGGCTAACCACGGGCCGGGCGATCCCCAGCTCGTCACACAGCCGGCAAATCTCGGCGATGCGCCATGCCCTGTGGTTGGACACGCCGAAGTAGCGAATCTTTCCGGAACGGATGAGGTCGGCCATCGCGCCGGCCGTCTCGGCCAGCGGCGTCACGTGGTCCTCCTTGTGCAGGTAGAGGATATCGATCGTCTCGGTGCCGAGGCGCCGCAGGCTGTCCTCGACCGCCATCTGGCAATGCCGCCGGGACAGGCCGCGATCATTCGGTCCAGGGCCGACCGCATTGGCCAGCTTCGTCGCCAGTACCCAGTCCGAGCGATGCGCGCGAATGGCCCTGCCGACCACCTCCTCCGACCGGCCCGCACTATAGGCGTTCGCGGTATCGATGAAGTTGATGCCCTGCTCGCGCGCGCGGTCGATGATTCGAATGGAGGTTGGCTCGTCCGTCGCACCGCCGAACATCATGGTGCCCAGGCAGAGCGACGAGACCTTCAGGCCGCTGCGACCGAGGTTACGGTAGTCCATAGGATCTCTCCAGGATGTCGGCGGCACGCCGCTCGGGGCTTGGCGAGCATGCGCCAGCGAAGGCTCGGGGTCGAGAAGCAGCGGGTCTGCACGCACAGCCGATCTCAAAGCGCCGCCAGCCCCCCCGGGGCGGCCCTGCCTCCAGTTAAGCTCCGCCCTGGCACCTCGCTGCTTCGCGCCTGGGGTGGGCGCACCCACACCGTCCTCGTCCGGGAGAATGGCTTCGAGCACGAGGGACGCCGCTATGCCTCGCTCACCGAAGTGGCACGCGCGATCACCGGCGCTCACTGGTCCGGACCGCGCTTCTTCGGGCTGCGCAAGCTCCGGCCCTCGGCCGGGAGTAGCGCGGGTGGCTGAGCGCCGCAGCCGATCCAACCGGGCTAGGTCAGCTGAGGCTGGACACGCGTCATCCACGGACGCCGCCCGTCGTCGCTGCGCCATCTACACCCGCAAGTCCTCCGAGGATGGGCTGGAGCAGGCCTTCAACTCCCTCGATGCCCAGCGCGACGCCTGCGAGGCCTTCATCCGGAGCCAGCGTCACGAAGGCTGGGTCTCGCTCCCCGCCCGCTACGACGATGGCGGTCTCTCGGGCGGCACCCTCGAGCGCCCGGCGCTGCAGCAGCTCTCGGCTGACATCCGCGCCGGCAAGGCCGACCTGATCGTTCTCTACAAAGTCGACCGCCTCACCCGCTCGCTGGCCGACTTCGCCAAGCTTGTGGACTTCCTCGACGCCCACCGCGTTTCCTTCGTCTCCGTCACCCAACAGTTCAATACTACCACTTCCATGGGGCGCCTCACGCTCAACATGCTGCTCTCCTTGGCCCAGTTCGAGCGCGAGATTACCGGCGAGCGAATCCGCGACAAGTTCGCGGCCTCCCGACGCAAGGGCATGTGGATGGGCGGCACTGTCCCCCTCGGCTACCGGGTGCACGAGCGCAAGCTGATTGTGGACGAGCCCGAGGCCGAGCGGGTGCGCACGTCTTCCGCCGCTACTTCGCCCTCGGCTCCGTGCTCGCACTGCGGGAGGAGGCCACCCGTGAGGGCATGCTCAGCAAGGCAGGCCAGCCTCTCTCCCGCGGTGCCCGGTTCCACCTCCTGCAGAACCGCCTCTACCGCGGTCAAGTGGTCCACAAGGGGCAAACCTACGCCGGCGAGCACGATGCCATCGTCGGGGAGGAGCTTTGGGATGCGGTGCAGCAGCGCCTGGCAAACAACCGGCAGGACCGCAGCCCGGGGAGGCGGAGCAACAACCCGGCCCTGCTCCTCGGCCTCGTCCACGACGCCTCCGGCGATCGCCTCACGCCGACCCACGCTGTCCGCCGCGGCGTGCGCTACCGCTACTACGTCTCCCATCGCCTCGTGACTGACGGGCGCCGCAAAGCCCCCGATGGGCGCCGCATCCCGGCGAACGACCTCGAACGCCTGGTCGTCGACACGCTGCTCCAGTTCGTGACCGACCCGCCGCGGCTACTCGGCCGTCTGAACGAGGAAGGAGCGCTGCCCAGCAGCCTGTCGGGGCAGAAAGAGCTGATCCGCGCCGCCCAGGCACTCGCGGATGGCTGGCCTCAGCTCAGCCCCAAGGATGGGCGCAACTTGTTGCATCGCTTGCTCACCCGGGTCGATGTCACCGACAAGGCGATCACACTCCGGCTCGATCCCGCCCACCTCCGCGATCACCTGCTCGGAACGGAGCCTGAGGCCACCGATGCGGGACGTGACTCGATCTTCCTCTCCGTGCCCTCCACGCTGATGCGGGCCGGGCGCGGGACAGCGCTGGTGCTGGGTGATCAGGACGCTCCTGCCCCCAGCAGGCGCAATCCAACCCTGGTGCGCGTGATTGTGCGGGACACGCCTTCGGGTGCGGTAGCCTCTCAGTCCGATCGAGAACACGCCGGCGTCTCCAGTCCCCACTCCTAGGGCCCTGGTACTGCTTTCCTGCGCAGGGGAGACAAACGACGCATTCCGTCGGCCTCCGCCGCACGAAAGCGTCTCCCCGACAGCCTGCCCCGATCAGGTCGGCAGAAAAGCCCGGGAACACCGGCATTCTCGCGGGACACCGTCTGGGCTGGCAAAACTGCGAGAAGAACGGAGAAGGGTGGCTGGGGCGCCAGGATTCGAACCTGGGAATGGCGGTACCAAAAACCGCTGCCTTACCGCTTGGCTACGCCCCACCGGAACCGGCGTCTCGGCGGGGCGGAACATGTCCTCCCCGGCGCCGGACGTAAAGCCCCACCCGCCATCACGCCGCGGCGCGCACGCCCCCGCCCCAGCGCCACCAGGCCGGGGGCAGCAGCATGGCGGCATGCTCGGCCGCCGCTGCGTCGGCAAAGAGCGCGAAGCAGGTCGCGCCCGAGCCGCTCATGCGCGCCATCAGCGCCCCTGGCAGCGCCGAGAGCGCCTCCAGAACCCCGGCGATCGGCGGGCAGAGGGAGATGGCGGGCGGCTCCAGGTCATTCCGCAGCGCCCGCAGCGCCTCTGCCAGGGCAGCCGCATCCGCCCAGCGCGCCGGCAGCACGGCGGGCGGGGAGAAAGGACCTGTCCGCGCCGCGAAGATACCGGGCGTGGCGAGGGAAACCCGAGGATTGGCCAGCACCATGCCGAAGGCCGGCAGCCCGGGTGCGGCGGAAAGCACCTCCCCCACCCCCTGCATCCGGGTGGGCCGGGATGCCACGCAGACCGGCACATCCGCGCCCAGCCGAAGGGCCAGCGCCTCCAGCGCCGGCCCAGCCATCCCAAGCCCCCAGAAGCGGTTCAGCGCGCGCAGCGCCGCCGCCGCATCGGCCGAACCGCCGCCGATGCCGGACGCGACCGGCAGCCGCTTCTCCAGCAGCAGCGCCGCGCCAGGCAGGTCCCGCCCGGCCGCCTCGGCCAGCAGGCGCGCTGCGCGCAGAACCAGGTTGTCCGGCTCGGCAGCCAGCGCGCCGGCTTCGGGCCCGCCAAGCCGAAGGGAATGCCCCTCCCCCGGCTCCACCATCACCTCATCCGCGGCCCCGGCGAACACCACCAGGCTGTCGAGCAGATGGTATCCGTCCGCACGCCGCCCGGTGACATGCAGGTGCAGGTTAATCTTGGCCGGCGCCAGCTCGGCCACGGCCTCATCCACGGGCGCCGCCCCCATGCGGCGGGGCGCCTCCATCGCCAGGGGCATGGTCACTCCGAGAAAGGCCTTTCCCTCAACGCAGCGCGGTGGCCGAGGCGGGCAGGCCGTCCCGCATCTTCGCCTCGATCCGCCCGGTCTCGGCCGGCTCGGGGTCCAGGCCAAGGGCGCGGCGCCACTGGAATCGCGCCTCGGCCTGGCGCCCCACCGCCCAGTAGGCGTCACCCAGATGGTCGTTCACGACTGGATTGCGGGGCTCCAGCTCCGCCGCCTTCTCCAGCCACTCGATCGCCGGCTTCACCTCGCCCAGGCGGAACAGCACCCATCCCAGGCTGTCCGCGATGTTGCCATCCTGCGGGCGGGCGGCCACGGCCTTTTCCAGCATCCCGCGGGCCTCCTGCAGCCGCTCGCCGCGCTCCACCCAGGCATAGGCCAGGTGGTTCAGCAGCACCGGCTGGTCCGGCGACAGCGCCAGGGCCTGCCGCAGGTCCGCCTCCGCCCCGGGCCAGTCCCCCGCCCGCTCCCGCGCGATCGCGCGCGCATGGAAGAGAGGCCAGTCCGCCGCCGCGGGTTGGGGCAGGCGGCTGATGGCAGTGGTGTAGGCCGCGGCGGCCTCGGCCGGGCGCCCTTCCCGGCGCAGCATGTCGCCCATGGCGAGGGCCGGCTGGGGCGCACCCGGATGGGCGCCCGCCAGCTGCTTCAGCAACTCCACCGCCTCGCCGCCCCGGCCCATCCGGCCCAGCAGCCCGGCGCGCCGCAGCATCGCCAGCGGCGCCATGGGGTCGGTGGGCGGAACCGCCTCCAGCACGGCCAGGGCCGGGCCGACATGGCGCTCATCCGCCATGCTCTCCGCCGCCAGGATCTGGGCGGGAACGAAGCCCGGCCGCAACCGCAGCGAAAGCCGCGCCAGGATCAGCGCCAGCTCTGGAGAGCCCTGACCCCGCAGCGCCGCACCGAGCGCCACCTGCGCCTCCGCCATGCCCTCGGTCGGGGAAGCGACCGCCCGCTCGGTCAAGGCCGCCCGGCGCGCCAGCGGCCCGGCCGTCAGCGCGATATCGTCGGAGCCGACCGCCATGGCATCGAACAGCCGGGCCCCGTCCGCCTCCCGCCCGGCCCGGGCGAGGATCCCGGCGGCGATGGTGGCCAGCCGCATGTTCGGCTCATCCGCCTCGGCCACCGCGATGCGGATCAGGCGCTCCGCGTCGCGCGGCCGATTGGCCAAGTCCGCGATCATGGCGCCGTGCAGGGCGGCCACGCCGCGCAGCTGCCCCCCTTCGGTGAAGGGGCGGAGGGTCGCCAGCGCGGCCTCCGTATTGCCGTGGCCCGCCTGCGCCCAGGCCAGGAGCAATGGCTGGAGGATCTGCGCACTGCCCTGGCGCGGCAGGCCGCGGATGCGGGCCTCGGCCCGCTCCCACCGCCCGCCCTGGGCATCGGCGCCGGCCAGCAGAAGCGCGGCCAGCTGGCTTTCCGGCAGCCGCCGCGCCAGGCGAACCGCCTCGGGGCGGCCATCCATCACGGCGGCATTGAAGGCGCGGGTGAGGATTTCCGGCTCGTCCGGCTCGGATGCCAGGGCGGCCAGCAACGCGTCGGCGGCCGGACCGGCATCGCTTTCATTCGCGGCGAGGCGGCCAGCGAGATAGGGCCCGAACACTCCCTCCGGCGTATGAGCCGAGGCCGGGGCCGCGCTGGGCCCCGAAGCAGGCGCGGCCCGGCGCGCGGCCTGGGGCAGTTGCGGCGGCCCGGCCTGGGCAAGCCTTTGCAGCCCGTCCTCTGCCGCAGCCGCCGGCGCGGAGCCGGAGGTGCCCCCGGCCGCGCAGCCGGCCAGCAGCGCCGCGGCCATCAGGATGCCACGGCCTCGCCCCGTGGCACCTCCTGCCCAGGCGCGGGGCGAGGAGGGGGGGAGGAACCGGGAGTGGGCCTCGGACGGCATCATGCGGTGCAGCGTAGGATCACTGGCGCGTGAGTTTCCAGCATCTCTTCGGCACGCGCCGAAGGCGAAGGGCCACTGTGGCATTTCTGTGGTGAGAGCGGCAGCCAGCCGCCCGTCTTTCCGTTCCAGGCCGCCTGTGATTCATTTCGTGACGTTCGCGAGGGAGGAAGAGCGATGCGCGCGCTGATGGTGGCCCTGGTCCTGCTCGCCGGGCTCGCAGCCAATCCGGCCGAGGCCCAGAACCGCTTCTGGCTGGTCAACAACACGGGTGAGACCATCCAGACCGCCAATGTCTCTCCCTCCCGCCGCTCGGACTGGGGCCCCGATATCCTGGGCAACAGCGTGCTGCCCGCCGGCAACCGGGTCTTCGTCACCCCCAATTTCGGGGATTGCGTGTTGGATGTGCGGGTGACCTATCCCAGCGGGCGGGAGGAAACGCGGATGGGGCTGAATGCCTGCTCCATCAACACCATCGCCTTCGGCCAGGGGCAGAGCCCGGGCCAGGGCCGGGGGGGCGTGGGCGCCACCATCGGCGGGAGCCCGGGGGGATCGGTCGCCGCGCCGCGCGGCGGCAATCCCTCCTTCAACTTCATCAACCGTTCGGGCCAGACCATCCGGGAGCTCTACATCTCCCTCTCCTCCCAATCGAGCTGGGGGCAGGACAGGCTCGGGAACAACGTGATGAACCCGGGCCAGTCCCTCTGGGTGGACCTGCCGGGCGGCGGAAGCTGCGCGGCCGATATCCGGGTGGTCTACATGAACGGCGCGGCCTCGGAACGCCGCGGCGTGGAGACCTGCAGCCGCACCGACATGGTCTGGCGCTGACAGCACCCCGTTCCGCAGGAGGCCGCGCGGAAAGTCCAGCGCGGCCTTTGTTTTCACGCATTCGTTCCCTCATTGTTCTTGACGGAGAGAGGTGGGCACGCCCAAATGCAGGAGAACACAAGGCGAACTCGATAGGAGGCCACCATGCCGGACGGCAGCCTGGGCAGCCCTCTCCTCACCCGGTCCACCCTGCCCGGCCTTCGCCGTGGCCGTGGCGCCGTGTCGAACCCCGCGAACCGTTTCGAGCGGTCGCGCACCGATACCTTCGATGACGGGTGGGGCACGCTGGCCGAGGCGCTGGCCGACCTGCCGCCGCTCGCCACCTCGCTGACGCGGGACGCCTCCCGCTCCGCCCTCTCCTGGAACGACAGCCCGGATATTGGCTTCGACCGGTCGGTGAACCCGTACAAGGGCTGCGAGCATGGCTGCATCTACTGCTACGCCCGCCCGACCCATGCCTGGATCGGCCTCTCCCCCGGCCTCGACTTCGAATCCCGCCTCATGTTCAAGCCAGAGGTGGCGACGTTGCTGGAGAAGGAGCTGAGCAAGCCCGGCTATACGCCGCGCCCGATCGCCCTGGGCTCCAACACCGACCCCTACCAGCCGGTGGAGCGCACCCTGGGCCTGACGCGCCAAGTGCTGGAGGTGCTGGACCGCTTCAACCACCCGGTGACGATCGTGACCAAGTCCGCCGGCGTGCTGCGGGACATGGACATCCTGACGCGCATGGCAGCGCGGAACCTCGTCCAGGTCTGCCTCTCCGTCACCACGCTGGACAATCGCCTGGCGCGCATTATGGAGCCCCGCGCGGCCGCGCCCCTGCGCCGGCTGGCCGCGATGCATGAGCTCTCCCGTGCCGGCATCCCCGTTGGGGTGCTGGTGGCGCCCGTCATCCCCGGCGTGAACGATGCCGAGATGGAAAAGGTGCTGGAGGCCTCCCATGCCCATGGCGCCCGTGCCGCCGGCTATGTGCTGCTGCGCCTGCCGCTGGAAATCCGGCAGATGTTCGAGGACTGGCTGAACGCGCATATGCCGGACCGCGCCGCCCGCGTTCTGGCCCTGGTGCGCGAGACCCGCGCCGGCCGCGCCTATGACTCCCGCTTCGGCATCCGCCAGACCGGCACCGGCCCCTATGCCGACATGCTGGCCAGCCGCTTCGCCGTGGCGATGAAGCGCCTGGGGCTGGACAAGGCACGGGAGAATGGCGGGCTGGACTGCTCCCGCTTCGTTGTGCCGGGTGTCGAGGCGCGGCAGCTGGAGCTGCTCTAGCTCGGAAATGAAAAGGGCCCCCGGCATTCCGCCGGAGGCCCTTTTTTGTGAGGTGTCACGAGGGGGGGGACGCGCCCTCCCCGTCGCCGGTCGGGCTACTGCCCCACCCGCACGTAGCGCAGCGGGAAGTAGTTGTCGGCCATCTGCTGCAGCGTGATGTTGTTGCGTGCCGCCCAGACCACGACCTGCTGGTGCAGCGGGATGTGGCCCACCTCGTCCGCGTGCAGCCGCATCGCCTCGTTGATGAGTTGCTGGCGCTTCGCGGCATCGGTCTCCACCGCGATCTGGTTCGTCAGCTCGTCGAAGCGCGCATTGCTCCAGCCGCCCGAGTTGAACACTCCGCGCGATCCGCCCCGCGTGCCCATGATGTTGTAGAGCGTGTTGTGGGCGTCATAGGTCGTGGGCGTCCAGCCGAGCAGGTAGAAGCTCGTCTGGTAGCGCGGCGCCAGGATCTCGGCGAAGTAGCGCGCGCGGGTCTGCGCGTTGAGCGTCACCCGCACCCCGATGCGCGCCAGCATGGAAACGACGGCGGTGCAGATCGCCTCGTCATTCACGTAGCGGTCGTTCGGGCAGTCCATCGTCACGCCGAAGCCGTTGGGGTAGCCGGCCTCCGCCAGCAGGCGCCTCGCGGCGTCCAAATTCGGCCGGACCACCTGGTCGGCGGCCTCGGACCAGCCATTCACGCCAGGCCCGATCATCAGGCCCGTGGGGCGCGACTGGCCGCGCATGATGCGGGCCTTGATCGCCTCCAGGTCGATCGCCTGCTGGAAGGCGCGGCGCACGCGCACGTCGCGGAAGGGGTTCTTACCCTTCACGTCCGACTTCAGCAGCTCGTCCCGCACCTGGTCCATGCCGAGGAAGACGGTGCGCAGCTCGGCCTGCTGGTGGATCCGCACATTGCCCGAGCGGCCGAGGCGGTCCGTATCCTGCGGCGGCACGGTGTAGATCATGTCCACCTCGCCCGAGAGGAGCGCGGCCACGCGGGTGGCGTCATTCCCGATGACGTTGAAGACCACCTCGTCCAGATTGTGCTCCGGCTTGTCCCACCAGTTCGGGTTCGGGCGCAGCACGGTGCGGCGATCGGGTTCGCGGCTGGCCAGCATGAAGGGGCCGGTGCCGTTCGCGTTGCGGGTGGCGAAGTTCTCCTGGCCCGTGGTCAGGTCCACCGCCTGGGTGGCGTTGTTCGCCTCAGCCCAGCGCTTAGACATCATCGCCCAGGTGGTGATCTCCTCCAGGAAGATCGGATCGGGGGCGTGCGTCTCGAACTCGACCGTGAAGTCGTCGATCTTGCGCACCTCCTTCACCGAGGAGAGCACAGAGGTGAGGTTCGAGCCCTGGGCGCGCACGCGCTGGGCGCTGAAGATCACGTCATCGGCGGTGAAGGGCGAGCCGTCATGGAACTTCACCCCCTGGCGCAGATTGAGGCGCCACACGGTGGGCGAGGGCTGCGACCAGGAGGTGGCGAGCGCCGGCTCGACCTTCAGCTCACGGTTCCGGCGGACCAGCGGCTCGTAGATGTTCTGCGTGAAGGAGAGGAGGAAGGTCTCGTTCCGCGCATAGGGGTCCATCGAGTTGACGTCGCCGTCATTCGCCCAGCGGAAGGTGGCGGCCTCGGCGCTCCCTGCCCCGAAGCCGGCCCCGAACCCTGCCCCGAGCATCAGCGCCGCGGCGCCGGCGAGTAGAAGTCGTCGCATTCCCTGGTCTCCCCGCATGGAATCTGAGGGGAGGCTAGGCGGGCGGCACGGAAATGGAAACGGGGGCCGAAGGGCCCCCGTCCAACATTCGTCCGCGCGAAGGAAGGATCAGGCGGCGCGCAGCGCGCGGGGCAGGTCGGCCACAGCCTTGTCGATCATCGCCGCATCCGCCTCGGCGGTCAGCTTCTCCGCGATCACGCTCCGCGCGGCGGCGGCGGCGATCTCGGTGGCGGCCTGCCGGACCTCGGCCAGGGCGCTGGCCTCGGCCGCGGCGATCCGGTCCATCGCCATACGCTCCCGACGGGCGGCGTTCGCCTCGGCCTCGGCCGTGGCGGCGGTGGCCACGCGGTCGGCCTCGGCCCGGGCGCGGGCGATCATCGCCTCGGCCTCCTGCACGGCCTGGGCGCGCTCGGCCTCGGCCTGCTTGCGCATGGCCTCGGCCTCCTCACGCAGGCGGGTCGCCTCGGCGAGCTGGGCGCGGACCTGGGCGCCGCGGGCGTCCAGCAGGCCACCCAGCTTCGACCAGATCATCCGCCCGAGCAGGAGGATGAAGAGGATGAAGGAGACAGCGACCCAGAACTTCGGGTCCAGCCAGAAATGCTCGTAGTGATGCATGGCGCGCCCCCTCAGCCGGCTGTCTTGAGGTTACGGGCCGCCAGCTCTCGCTGGACGGCGGCCGCGACCGCCGCCTCGTCCGTCAGGCCGGACAGGCGCTGCACCAGGGCCCCGGTCGCGTCGGTCGCCACTTCGCGCAGCGCGCCCATGGCGGCGTCGCGCGCGGCGCCGATGCGGGCCTCGGCCTCGGCGATCTGCTTGTTCAGGCGCTCGGCCAGCGCTTCGGCGCGGGCCGAGGATTCGGCCTGGGCGGCCTGCACGGCGGCGGCGACCGAGGCCTGGGCCTCGGCACGGGCGCGGGCCGTGCTGTCGCGGCGGCCGGCCTCGGCGGCCTCGGCCTCGGCGCGGGCGTCACGCGCCGCGTCCAGGTCGGCCGCGATGCGGGCACGCCGGTTCTCCAGCACCTCCGCCACGGGCGGCAGAAGGAACTGGTAGCAAAGGAAGACGAGCAGCCCGAAGATGACGAACAGCCACACCACCTGGGAGACCATCAGGGGGTTGCTGAAGTCGAGCTGCGGCATGCCGCCGGCATCCGCCGCGTCGCGCGCGGCGTGCTGGTACTCGGCAGCCGTGCGGTTCGCCTCGCGTACCGCGCGGGTGCGGTCGCTGTCCGCCTGCACGGCGACGCTCTCGCCCTGCTGGCCCGGCAGGGGCGCGGTGGTCTGCACCGGGCCGGTCGGCGCCGGGGCCGTAACGTGCTGGGCGAGCGCGGCGGGCGCCTGCGAAAGCAGGGCAGCCAGCGCCATCGCGTGCAGAAGGCGGATCATGCGGTCTCCGTCCCGCGGCGGACGGCCAGGGCGATCACCCCGGCCGCGCCACGGACCCGATCAGGCGAAGAGGATCAGGAAGGCGATCAGCAGCGCGAAGAGCGCGACGGCTTCCGTGAGGGCGAAGCCGAGAATGCCGATCGGGAACACGGTGTCGCGGGCCGACGGGTTGCGGGCAACCGACGAGATCAGCGTCGAGAAGATGTTGCCGAGGGCGAGGCCCACGCCGAACAGAGCGAAGACGGCGATGCCGGCGCCGAGCGCCTTAAAGGCGCCGAGATAGGCGGCAGGATCGTTCATCGGAGGACTCTTCCTTGTTGAGCGGTTGGAGGTGGTTGCCGGCGCGGCTTAGTGCAGATGCACCGCGTCGTGCAGGTAGATGCATGTCAGGATCGCGAACACATAGGCCTGCAGGAAGGCCACCAGGATCTCGAACCCGACGAGCAGCACGTTGACGGAGAGCGGCAGGAGCGCGGCCACCGGCCCGATCATGCCAAGCCCACCGAGAAGGACGACGAAGGTCGCGAAGACCTTCAGCAGCACGTGCCCCGCCACCATGTTGGCGAAGAGACGCACGGAAAGGCTGACCGGGCGGGAGAGGTAGGACACCAGCTCCACCGGCACGATGATGGGCGCGAGCCAGAGCGGCGCGCCCTCGGGGAAGAAGTAGCCGAAGAACTTCTTCCCGTGCAGCACCAGCGCCACGATGGTGGTCACGAAGAACACGGTGGCGGCGAGGCCGAGCGTGACCGCGATGTGGCTGGTGTAGGTGAAGGCGTAGGGGAACAGGCCGATCAGGTTCCCGAACAGCACGAACATGAACAGGGCGAAGACGAAGGGGAAGTACTTCCGCCCCTCATGCCCCACCTGCCCGGTTACGAGGTTCTCGATGAACTCGTAGAACATCTCGGCCGCGGACTGGAAACGGCCCGGAACCAGGGCGCGCTTGCGGATGCCGAACAGCATCAGCGCCGTCACCAGGCCCACGGCCAGCAGCATATGTGCATTGGACTGGGAGAAGCCCACCGCCCGGCCGACCGGGCCCAGGACCGGGATCAGCTCGAACTGGCTCAGCGCGTCGATCGTCTTGCCTTCGGCGGCCACGTCTCGGTCCTTTATCCCCGGGTGGGGGCGATCACGGTCGGGTACCGGGCCGGGGCATGAACAGCCGGTAGATGTTCAGCACCCCTGCGGCACCGCCCACCACGAAGAAAACCAGGAAGAGCCAGGGGAACGTCCCGAGCCAGCGGTCGAGCCCAAAGCCCAGCGCCGCGCCCACAACAAGCGCCGACACCACCTCGACCCCCGCGCGGAAGCCAATGCCCCACGGGCCTGTCGGCAGCGCCCCCTTGCCCTGATCGGGCTTGGGATCCAGGCCCTGCTGGGTCCTGGCCTGCCGCAGTCGGTCGTCGAAGCCGTCCCGGTGTTCCACTTCGCTCCTCCGCGGTCATCCCCCGGAAGGCAGGGGGTCCCTAAATTGGCGTCCATGTGGTGTCAAGCACGTGCCGCATTGCAACGCACGGTTCCATGCGCCTGTTGCGGCCTTCTTTCGCCCAGGCTTTCGCCCAGCCGCCGTCTCAGCCTCCGATAAACCCGCCGGACTGCCGTGCCCAGAGGCGGGAATAGGCCTCGCCTCGGGCCAGCAGCTCCGCATGGGTGCCGCTCTCAGCCACCCGTCCCTCCTCCAGCACCACCAGCCGGTCGAGATTGGCGATGGTCGAAAGCCGGTGGGCGATGGCGATCACCGTCTTGCCCTGCATCAGCGTGGTGAGCTGCTCCTGGATCACCGCCTCCACCTCCGAGTCGAGGGCGCTGGTCGCCTCGTCCAGGATGAGGATGGGCGCGTCCTTCAGCAGCACCCGGGCAATGGCCACCCGCTGCCGCTGCCCGCCCGAGAGCTTCACCCCCCGCTCCCCGGCATGCGCGTCATAGCCACGGCGGCCCCGCCAGTCCGAAAGCCCCTCGATGAAGTCGGCCGCCGCCGCCCGGCGGGCCGCCTCCTCCACCTCGGCATCCGTCGCATCCGGGCGGCCGAAGCGGATGTTGTCCCGGATGGAACGGTGCAGCAGGGCCGTGTCCTGGGTGACCATCCCGATCGCGGCCCGCAGGCTTTCCTGCGTCACCCCGGCGATATCCTGGCCGTCGATGGTGATGCGGCCGGATTCGGGGTGGAAGAAGCGCAGCAACAGGTTCACCGCCGTGGTCTTGCCAGCCCCGGAATGGCCCACCAGCCCCACCCGCTCCCCCGGGGCGATGTCCAGGTCGAAGCCGTCCAGCACCGCGCTGCCCTCCCGGCCATAGCCGAAGCGGACCCTCTCGAAGCTGATGGCGCCCCGGGGCACGGCCAGCGGCCTGGCCCCCGGCGGGTCCGGCTCGGTGGGCGGGGCCGCGATGGTCCGCATCGCTTCCTGCACCACGCCGATATTCTCGAAGATCCCGGCCACGTTGAAGGCAACCCAGCCGGAGATGTTGGCGATCTGCCAGGCCATGGGCAGGGCGGTCGCCACCGCCGCCGCCTCGATCCGCCCCTGCATCCACAGGCCGATCGCCACCGCCGCCATGGAAACCAGAAGCACCGCATTCAGGGTGGAAAGGAGCAGCGCGTTGAGCGTGACCATCCGCGTCTGGTCCTGGAAGGCACGGGTGAGGCCCATCACCCCTTCCTGCGTGAACGCGTCCTCCCGCTCCGCCCGGGCGAAGAGCTTGATGGAGAGGATGTTCGTGTAGGCATCGACGATCCGCCCCGTCAGCAGGCTCCGCTGCTCCGAGGCCGCGCGGGAGCGGTCCCGCATCCGCGGCACCACGAAACGGAGCAGGGCGGCATAGGCGGCGAACCAGACGAGGATCGGCATCGCCAGCCGCCAGTCGGCACTGGCCAGCCACAGCACCGCGCTGCTGCCATAGACCAGGATGTACCAGACCGCCGTCACGGACTGGACCACCGATTCCCGCAGCGCGGGCCCCGCCTGCATCACCCGGTTGGCAATCCGCCCAGCAAAGTCCTCCTGGAAGAACGGCCAGCCCTGGCGCGAGACCAACCGATGCGACTGCCAGCGGATCAGGCTCGTGAAGCCGGGATTGATCCCCTGATTCACCACGAGGTTCTGCGCCAGGATGGTCGCCGGCCGGGCGATCAGCAGCACGGCCGCCATGGTCATCAGGCCGCCCCCGGCCTCCGCCCAGAGCGCGCCAGGCTCATGCCGCCCCAGCAGCGACACCACCCGCCCGATGAAGACCGGGATCAGCGCATCCAGCACCGCCACGAGAAAGCCGGTGACGAAAACCGCGACGACCAGCAGCTTCGCCTGCCGGGCGAAGTGCCAATAGAAGCCGATCAGCCCGGGGGGCGGCGGCGCCTCCGGCACCGGCACGCCCAGCAGCCGCGCGGCCCGCGCGCCCGGCGGCGCAACCGGGTCGATAAAGGACTCGAAGAGGCGGAAGGGCATGGCGGGGATGTAGTCCCGCCCCGCTCCGGCTGATAGCGCGCGGTGGGGAATCCGTTCTGGGCTGGTGGTCTGTCCTGGGGAGAGGAAGAAGGAATTCTTCCTCTCCCCAGACCCCTCACCATCATCTTTTTCTCCGAGTTGGAATCACTCGGCTGACGGTGCGCCTGAGGTCTAGGACCTCAGGCGACTGCAAAGGCAGGATCAATCCCCTTCAACCCGAGACCCCGCCGATCATCGTATCCACGGCGGTCAGACGGGGTTCCAAGGGCCTCAGGCCCTTGGCGGGTGGAGGGCGGAGCCCTCCGTCACCCCTCAGATCGGGCAGACCCCGCTCGCGCATTGCAGATGCGCCCAGTCCACGGCTTCCCGCACCGCGCCGTCATGGATGCCTTCCACGATGGCGGCGAAGCGGCCGGCGGAGACCTCCTCCTCCGGCAGGTATTCGTAGCCCAGTTCCGAATCCGGCCGGCTCGGCAGGACGGAGCAGCAGCGCACGCGCGGCTGTTCGTCCCGCAGGGTGGCGCGGAAGGCTTCCAGGTCCACGCGGTCGGTATAGACCTTCAGCGTGTAGCTCACCTGGTTGCCCTGGTGCTCGCCGATCCAGTGCCGCTCCAGCAGGCGCAGCCAGGCATATTGCTCGCCCGGGCTGGCTTCCGGCGCCGTCACCAGCTTCGCGCCCAGGCCGAGCCGCAGTGCCAGCGGCACGGTGGGGAAGCCCACGATGCTCATGCCGGGGAAGCTCCGCAGCGTGCGGATGGGGTAGCCCCGCGCCTCGTATTCGGCCAGCAGCGGGTCGGAGCCAGACAGCCACTGCCCCGTCTCCTCGTCCTTGCCGCCCTTGAACTGCACCCAGCGCAGATATTGCCGCCGCGCCGGCAGGTGCGCGCCTTCGGTCAGCCCGAACAGCTTGCTGGTGGTGCCGGCCGGCTTCACCGTCGTCACCGTCACCGGCCGCGCCATGCCGAGGCTGGCGGAATAGGCCTCCGCCTCTTCCTTCGCCGCCTCGGAAAGCCGGGCGAGCGCCTGCCAGAAGGGGCCGGAGCGCGCCTCGTCCAGCAGGTCGTGGAAGCCCAGGCCGAAGCGCATCCAGGCCCATTCATGCAGGCCGGTGGGACCGATGCCGATGCGGTTGGTGCGCGCGACCTCCTCTCCGTAGAGGGCGTCCATCCGGTTCGCGCGGATCAGGAAACGCACGCCCAGCCGCACGCTGTCCTCCACCCGCTCATCCCACAGGGCGGCGGTATCGGCCGGCACCTCGCCGGGGGCGAAGCTGTCCAGATCGGTGGGGCAGGCCAGCAGCGGCGCGAAATCGGCGATGACGCAGTAGCCGCCCGTCACATGCAGCGTGATCTCGCCGCAGGGATTGGTGGTGACGGGGAAGCGCGCCTCGGAGGCCCGGCGAGACGCCTCGGCCAGCAGCCCGGCCGCGTGGTCCACCCGGTAGCGGGCGCTGCGGAAGTCGCGCCCATCCTCATGCACCGGCTTCTCCCAGGCGCTGCCGGTGCGGTGGTCCTCCAGCCGGTCGCCATTGATGAAGCCGGGCTCGCCGTTGATGTAGGCGCAGCGCGTCACCTCGGCGAAGACCGCCTGGGCATGGGCGGTCAGCGGGTCCTCCGTGCCTTCGGGAGCGCGGACGCGGGCCCAGAACTCGGCATCCACCATCACGGAGTTGTTCGCGGTCCAGAGCCCGCCCTCGGACTTGGCGCGCACGAAGCGCAGCACGCCCGGGTCCCGCCAGGACTTGGTGGCCATGCGCGCGGCCCGCCGCGCCCCGCCCACCTGCACCTCGACCGAGAGATAGTGGTCCACCAGCAGCGCCTGCTCCCAGGGCTGCAGCGCCTCGCCCGCCGGGTCGCGGTCCCGCGCCGGCACCAGCACATGTCGGCGGATGTTCAGCAGCCCGCGCAGCAGCGAAACCGGGCCGGAGGACGGCCGGCCCTGCATGCCCCTGATCGGGCTCCCCGCGGGCCGGATGGCCGAGAGATCGACCACCAGCGTCTCGCCCCGCGCACCCGCGAAGGCCATGGACTCCAGCTGCTCGACCGCCTTGGCCCAGCCCTCCCGGCTGTCCTCCACCCGGTGGATCACCGCGCCTTCGGGCAGGCCGTCCAGGTCGCTCGCCAGCTCCTGCGTGAGAAAGCCGCGCACCCGCGCCTCGGCCTCCGCGTCGAAGCCGGCCTCATCCGTGCCCCAGGGCAGGATGCCCATCTCGATCCCGAAGCGCCGCAGCCCGTCCCGCCCCCGGGGATAGTCGGCATGGGCGGGGTCCAGATGCAGCAGCAGCGCCGGCGCCTGGCTCCAATCCACCAGGCACAGCTCGTCGTCATAGGCCCGGCCGACGCCGGAGCCGTTGAGCAGAAGGTAGAACTCCGCGAAGGAGGCGATGGCGGTCGCGCAGTTCGTGAACACCTCCATGTTCCGCCCGGCCTGCCCGGCATCGCCATGCTGCAGGTGCCGGCCGGAGGTCAGCAGCGCCCCGGTCGCGATCGCATTGCGTAGCCGCGCCCCCTCCAGCGCGTCAGGCACGGGCGCCAGGGCCATGTTGCCGGTGGCCACCCGGTCCGCCACGCGGCCGAAATCCTCGCCATCCTCCGGCCGGAACACGGTGCGGCGGCCCACCGCCACGCCCATACCCTCGTCCAGCGGCCGGCCCGGCAGCGGCGCCTCGCCAAAGCCGCCTCCAGGGAGGGCGCGGGCCCGCCGGAGCGTGGCCGAAACATCGGAATGGGGGTGGAAGCCGTCCATCGGCACGCTCCGCATCTGCATCAGGAATGGCGCCGGGCGGCCCGGATCACCGGCCCGCTCGCCTCGGAGCCTCGCGAATCGGCTCCCGGTGAACACCATATCTCGTGTCACCAACGCCCGTAATCCACTAGATGTTGCTTTACGCAGGCGGAATCACCCAGACGGAAACGGTCCTTCCCTGTGATGCGGGGCGGGACGCTGACTTTCATCGGAATTACAGCGGCAAGGACATGGTGACCTCTGCCTGCGCCGCAGATTGGCAGTACGCCGCTGGCCGCTCGTCGGGGAACATCCGCGAGGCTCTCCCGGCCTTCCGCGAGGAAGAGGGGCCGAAATTCACCGGCCCGGGAGGCGATCAACCCTCCGGACGATAGGCCTCGGAGGCCTGGGCCAGCCGGTCTAATGCCGCGGAACTGCCAGGCGGGTCGCCGGTCAGGAGCGCGAGATTGCGGCGCGCAAGCCCCGTCATGGCGAGCGCGGGCGGCGTGCCGGGGCGGCGCGTCTGAGTCCAACGGAACAGCTCAGCCTGCCGGATCCGTTCGGCCGCCAGTTCGCAGGCCAGCAACTGGGCGTGGAACTGCCGGAGCGCCTCGTCGCCCAGCCCACCCGCCTTCACGCGGCGCCGGGCCTGACGAAGCGGCCCGATGACGCCCCGATGCCAATCCGCCCCCGGCTCCTCCGCCAGCCAGGCCGCCTCGACCCGCACGCCTCGGTTGGCGCCCAGCCAGGCCGCGAGCAGGAGCAGGTTCACGTCCGCGCCGTGGCGGTCCTGCAGCTCAAGGCAAGCCTGGGCGACCCCGGGGGCGGCATAGACGGCGCAGGAAAAGCGCCAGAATGCGTTGTCGAGATCCAGTTCCTGCCCCGCCATTCCGGTGCCCTCCCTCCCGCACCTGCGACTGCGGCCCCAGCGAGGATCCCCGATCCTCGCCTGTCCGACCATGCCTCCCGGGCGCGCCGGAGCGATGGCCCGCTATCGCACCCCGGCCCGTTATGCTGGGTTCGCCCCCTGAACTGGCAGCAGAAGGGGCCCCATGCTTCCAAGTCTCGACGAGCCGCTGGCCACCCGCCTCGCGACCATCGCCCTGAGCCATGTGGAGCGGGAGTACCCGAACAAGCCCGGCCATGTGCTGAACGGACCCGGGGACGCCCGCACCCCCGCCGCCCTTCATCCCGTCTTCTTCGGCAGCTTCGACTGGCACTCCTGCGTCCATGCCCACTGGATGCTCGCCCGGCTGCTGCGCCGCTTCCCCGGCATGGAGCCCACCCCTGCCATCCGCGGCCTTTTCGCGCGCCGGCTGACGCCGGAGGCGGTGGCCGGGGAGGTCGCCTATCTCGCCGCCCCCGGGTCGCGCGGCTTCGAGCGGCCCTATGGCTGGGGCTGGCTCCTCGCCCTGGCCGCCGAGCTGGCCCACCACCGGTCGGAGCCCTGGTCGGCCACCCTCGCGCCGCTCGCGGAGGCCTTCGCCCAGCGCTTCCGCGACTTCCTGCCAATCGCCACCTATCCCGTGCGGGTCGGCACCCACCCCAACACCGCCTTCGGCCTGCTGATGGCCGCCGACCACATGGCGGGGGACCTCCCCCTCCTCCGCGCCACCACCCTCCGCTGGTATGGCGCCGACCGGGACTGCCCGGCCTGGGGCGAGCCCTCCGGGGACGACTTCCTGTCCTCCACCCTCATCGAGGCCGCCTGCATGGCCCGGCTGATGCCCGAAGGCGAGTTCGGCCCATGGTTCGACGCCTTCCTGCCCCGGATCGCCCAGGGGGAGCCCGCCACCCTCTTCGCCCCCGCCCGCGTCTCGGACCGGACGGATGGCAAGATCGCGCATCTGGACGGGCTCAACCTCTCCCGCGCCTGGTGCTGGCGGCGCCTGGCCGCCACCCTTCCCCCCGGCGATCCGCGCCGCGCACCCATGGAAGCCACCGCCGCCCGCCACCTTGAAGCCGGGCTGCCCCATCTGGCCGGGCACTATATGGGCGAGCACTGGCTGGCCAGCTTCGCCGTGCTCGCGCTCGAGGGGTAGGGCAGGTCCCGGAATCCGGCTATTCTCGGCGCCAGACCGAACCGGGCCAGCGGCAGCCTGACAGGCAGAAGAGGGAACGACTTGCCAGCGCCGCATCCCTCCGCCCGCCCCGCGGGCCGGACGCCCCTGCCCCCGCCGGACCGCCCCCGCCGGCTGCGGGATGCGCTGGCCTTCTACGGGGTGCTCGCGGTGCTCTGCGCCTGCTACCTCGGCTGGGGCCTGGTCGCGATCGGCCTCTCCTTCGTCCTGCCGCCGCGCATCGGGGGGCCCTTGGGCCGCCGGGCGATCGGCACCGGGTTCCGCTTCCTGCTGGGGCTGATGGAACGGACCGGCCTGGTGGAATTCGACCTCTCGGAACTGGAGCCCCTGCGCCGGGCCCGCGGGCTGGTGGTCGCGCCCAACCACCTCTCCATGATCGACGTGATGCTCATCGTGTCCCACCTGCCGGATGCGGTCTGCATCATGAAGGCCGGGCTGGAGCGGAACCCGGCCATGGGCGGCGGGCGGCTGGCCGGCTACATCCCCAACGATGCCGGCCTGCCGGTCATCCGCCGCGCGGCGGATGCCCTGCGAGAGGGCGCGAACCTCCTCGTCTTCCCCGAAGGAACCCGCTCCCCCGATGGTCGCGTCGGCCCCTTCCATCCCGGCTTCGCCCTCATCGCCCGCCGTGCCCGCGCGCCCATCCAGCCGGTCTTCATCGAGAGCAACACGCGCTATCTCAGCAAGGGCTGGCCGATCTGGCGCCGCCCGGACTTCCCGCTGCGCTACCGCGCCCGGCTGGGCGAGGCCGTGACCGTCGCGGGGCCCGCGGAGGCCTTCACCGAGAACCTGCACCGGCAATACACGGCCACTCTCGGCGAGGCGCGGCCTTGAGCCGGACGCATCTCGTCGTCATTCCCAGCTACAACACCGGCCCGCAGCTCGCGGCGACGGTGGCGGCCGCGCGCGCCGCCTGGCCGGTGGTCTGGGTGGTGGTGGATGGCAGCACCGATGGCTCCGCCGCGCCGCTGCGCGCCATCGAGGATCCCGGCTTCCGCCTGATCGAGCGCCCGCGCAACGGAGGGAAGGGCGCCGCCATCCGCGACGCCCTGGAAGCGGCGGAGCGTGATGGCTTCACCCATGCCCTGACGATGGACGCGGACGGCCAGCACCCCGCAGGCCGGATCCCGGACTTCATGGCCGCCTCCGTCGCGCATCCCGGGGCGATGATCCTCGGCTCGCCCGTCTTCGGCCCCGAGGCGCCGCTGCTCCGCGTGCGCGGGCGCCGCATCTCCAACTGGTGGGCCGGGCTGGAAACGCTGTGGTGCACGCGCGGGGGCGAGCCGATCCGGGACAGCCTCTATGGCTTTCGCGTCTATCCCATCGTGCCGCTGCTGCGGATCATGCGCCGCAATCCCTGGATGCGCCGCTACGACTTCGACGCGGAGGCCGTGGTCCGCCTCGCCTGGCGCGGCGTGCCCGCCCTCAACATGCCCGCCGCGGTGCGCTACCTCACCCCGGCCGAGGGCGGGGTCTCCCATTTCCGCTACGGCCGCGACAACCTGCTGCTCACCGGCATGCACACACGGCTGATGCTCGGCTTCCTCTGGCGCCTGCCCCTCCTGCTGGGCCGGGCGCTGCAGCTGCGTAAGGCACGCCCATGACCCACCCCATCCCCATGGTCGAGATCCGCCGCGGCGGGGTGGCCGAGAGCATCCATCACGGCGCGGCCGTGGTGGCCGATGCCGATGGCCGCCTGCTCCATGCCTGGGGCGACCCGGAGTTCCTCACCTTCCCCCGCTCCTCCCTCAAGCCCTTCCAGGCCCTGTCCCTGGTGGAGAGCGGCGCGGCGGATGGGCTGGATGCGGCCCACCTCGCCCTGGCCTGCGCCTCCCACCGCGCCGAGCCCTTCCAGGTTTCCATGGTGGAGGCCTGGCTGCGCCGGCTGGGCCGCCCCGAATCCGCCCTGGTCTGCGGCCCCGCCCTGCCGATGGGAGAGGGCGACCTGGCCGATGCGGTGCGCGCCGGGGGCAAGCGCCGCGCCTTCCACAACTGCTCCGGCAAGCATTGCGGCTTCCTCGCCGCCGCCGGGGCCTTCGGCCGGCCGGAGGGCTATGAGCAGCCGGACCACCCGGCCCAGCTCCATTGGCTCGCCGCCTTGTCCGAGCTGATCGGGCACGACGCCACGGCCCTGCCGCGCGGCACCGATGGCTGCGGCCTTCCGGCCCTGGCGATGACCATGGCCGATGCCGCGCGCGCCGCCGCCCGCTACGCCGCCCTGGCCGTGAAGGACCCGCGGCGCGAGGCCGCCATGCGCCGCCTCCTCGCCGCGCTGCGCGAGCACCCGGACCATGTCTCCGGCCGCAACCGCCCAACTTCGAAGATCGTCGCCGCCACCGAGGGGCGCGTGGTGCTGAAGGAGGGCGCCGAGGGCTTCGTCATCGGCTTCGTGCCGGGACGCGGGCTCGGCATCGCGGTGAAGATGCTGGACGGCGCCTCCCGCGGGAAGATGGCCGTCTTCGCCACCCTGCTCGGCCGGCTCGGCCTCCTGCCCGCCGACCGCGCGGCGGAGCTGGCGCGGGCGGTGGAGGCCCCGGTTCTCGACAGCAACAACCGGGTGGTGGGCGAGGTCGCCGCGGTGGCGCTCGCCTGAGCCCTGGCCAGCGAGGCGGGGCCCCGCCGGCCAGGACAGGCAAGGCTCAGCGGCCCGCCCGCGCCCGCGTGATCAGGCGGTCATAGGTGGCGCAGGTCGCGTCGGAGGTGGGCTGCAGCATGGTGGCCTGCATCTCCGCGGCGATGGTCTGCGTCAGCGCGGCGTTGCGGGTCATCAGCGGACCCATGAGGTTGGTCAGCTCCGTCATCTTGGCCTCGGCCTGGGCGTCGGAGCAGGCCGCCATGGCGCCGCCCGACAAGAGGGTGCCCAAGGCAAGGGCAGTGATGCGGAGCAGTTGGAGGGAGGTCATCGGCGCGCTTTCCAATCCTGGGCTTCAGCGCGCCGGAGCCTGCGCCCCACATCTTTCGAAGGGATGAAGGGCGGCCGCCTTTCTCCCTATCGCGAGCTGCCATCCCGGAGCGCGTCATAAGCCGCCCGCACCCGGTCGGCCCCATAGACCCGCTCCAGCTTCCGCACGGTGAAATGCGCCTTCGCCACCCCGCGGAAATGCTCGAGGAAGGCAAGGTTGATCGCCGCCCCCGCCGCGGCCCCGATCACCGGCACCGCCTGGGCCGAGAGCTTCAGCCCCACCGTGCCCGTGAAGCGCGCCGCGATGGCCCCGAGGAAGCCGGGCACAAGGCCGGAAACAAGGCTGGTCGCCGCATTCGGCAGCATCTGGGCCAGCGCGATGCGGGCGGCGAAATAGCCGGTCTCGGCCACGTCGTCCTCGCTGTTGTTCGGGCTGCCGATGGCGAAGACCGCCATGCATTCGGCCGCGGTGGCGGCCACCTTCGGGTCCTCGCCGGCCTCCGCCGCCTCGGCCGCGATCTGGCGGAGCAGGATGGTGGTGGAAAGGGGCAGCTCGGCCAGCGTGCCCAACAGCCCCAGCGCCCCGCCGGCGGCACCGCTCGCCATGGCGATGCCCCGATGGAACCAGGCTACATTCATGCCGAAGGGAGTCCGGCGCGGCTCCGTGCCCACGGCGGTCGACCAGGCCTTCTCCAGCGCCCGGCGCACCGCATGGTCCAGCTGGTCGCGGATTCCCTCCGGCAGCCGGGCCTTCAGCGCCTCCACCGGAGTTCCGGCGATGGCGGCCAGGCGGGCGGCGAAGGACGGGCCCTCGAGCGTGGCCACGGCCTTGGCCAACTCGGTCTGGGCATCCTCGGGCAGGGTGAGGAGGGCGGGCAGGGTCGTGCTCATCGGCGCGCGGACCAGGAATTGCTCATGCCGGTGAAATGGTGCGGAGCGGGCCGGGTTGCATCGGCGCCGCAAGGCTCGCGCCCCGGATCGTTGATCGCGCCCCGCGATGGCCCTATCCCCGCCCGGGACGGGACGAAGGGGATTTGGGGCGGTGGCGACACTGGCGGTGCTGGCTGCGATCGCCATTCTGGGCGGACTCGCCTGGCGGATCTGGGCCGTCCACAACGGCCGGCGCAAGGCGATCGAGGCGCTGACCCTCGAATGCCCCGGGCTGGACGACCGGCTGGACGGCCGGGACACCACGCTGCTCTTCAGCAGCGCGGACGAAATGGTCGGCATCGCCTCCCACCGGATCACCCGGCTCCTGCCCTTCTCCATCATCCGCAAATGGCGGACGGAACCGGTCTACAACTCCGCCGACAAACGCGTGGGCTGGAACTTCATCATCGAGACAGCCGACACGGCGGAACCGATCTGGACCGTCCGCATGAAGTCAGGCGCCGGCAACGCGGTGCCGAACTTCTGGATGGCGAAGTTCAGCGCGCATCTGAACGGATAAGAGGAGGGCTCTGCCCTCCACCCGCCAAGGGCCTGAGGCCCTTGGAACCCCTTCTGACTGCCGTGGATACCCTGATCGAAGGGGTCTCTGATTCGGGGGCTAATTCCTGCCCTTGCAGTCGCCTCGGGTCGATGACCCGAGGCGCGCCGTCAGCAGAGTGATTCCAAACTCGAAGAAAAAGATGATGGTGAGGGGTCTGGGGAGAGGAAGAATTCCTTCTTCCTCTCCCCGGGACAGACCAACAGACCAGGACGATCAGAGGATGAAGCGCGACAGGTCCGTGCTGGCCGCGAGCGGCGCCACCTTTTCGCGGACATAGGCGGCATCCACCCGCACCGTCTCGCCGCGGCGGTCGGAGGCGGTGAAGGACACCTCTTCCAGCAGTCGTTCCAGCACGGTGGCCAGTCGCCGCGCGCCGATATTCTCCACGCGGTCGTTGATGTCGGCGGCCAGCTCCGCCACCGCGTCGATGGAATCCGGCGCGAAGTCGAGCGTGACGCCTTCCGTGCCCATCAGCGCCGTGTACTGGGAGGTCAGCGCGTGCTCCGGCTCCGTCAGGATGCGGCGGAAGTCGTCGCGGGTCAGGCCCTTCAGCTCCACCCGGATGGGCAGGCGGCCCTGGAGTTCCGGCAGCAGGTCGCTGGGCTTGGCGATGTGGAAGGCGCCGGAGGCGATGAAGAGGATGTGGTCCGTCTTCACCGGCCCGTGCTTCGTGTTCACCGTCGTGCCCTCGATCAGCGGCAGCAGGTCGCGCTGCACGCCTTCACGGGACACGTCGCCGCCGCGGAAGCCGTTTTCGGTGCGGGCGCAGACCTTGTCGATCTCGTCGATGAAGACGATGCCGTTCTGCTCCGCGTGCTGCACGGCGTCGCGCGTCAGCTTCTCCTGGTCGAGCAGCTTGTCCGCCTCCTCCCGCTGCAGGGCGGTGCGGGCCTCGGCCACCGTCATCTTGCGGGCGCGGGTGCGGCCGCCGAACATCTTGCCCATCATCTCCTGGATGTTCTGGGCGCCGGGCGGCATGCCCGGGATGTCCATGGCGCCGATGGGGGTCGCCTGCTCGGCCACCTGCACCTCGACCTCCTTGGAATCGAGGTTGCCGTCCCGAAGCATCTTGCGGAACTTGATGCGCGTCTCGCCATTCGCGCCTTCGCCCACAAGCGCGGTGACAAGGCGCTCCTCGGCGTTCAGCTCGGCCTTGGCCTGGACCTCGGCGCGGGCGGCGTCGCGCAGCTGCACGATGCTCGCTTCCACCAGATCGCGCACGATCTGCTCCACGTCGCGGCCGACATAGCCCACCTCGGTGAACTTCGTGGCCTCCACCTTCAGGAACGGCGCGTTGGCCAGGCGGGCCAGGCGGCGGGCGATCTCGGTCTTGCCGCAGCCGGTCGGGCCGATCATGAGGATGTTCTTCGGCACCACCTCCTCGCGCATGCCGTCCGGCAGCTGCTGGCGGCGCCAGCGGTTGCGCAGCGCGATGGCGACGGCGCGCTTCGCGTCGTGCTGGCCGACGATGTAGCGGTCCAGCTCCGACACGATCTCGCGCGGGGAAAGGTTCACGGCTTCCTGGGTATTCATCTGGATCATCCGGGCGCGGGGATCGCGCCCCATGGGGGTGTTCGGGTCGTCAGGCGGTCTCGACCAGCCGCGCGAGAGGCGGATCCTGCCGGGTGCCGGCGAGGACGGCATCCAGAAGGCCGGGGAAACGCGCGTCCAGCTCCGCGCGGCGCAGCGAGACGATCCGGGCCGGCCCCTCGACCCGCACCCGCACCACGCCCGCCTCACGCAGGCGGGCGACATGGTAGGTGAGGTTCGTCTTGGTCGTGCAGTGGAGGAAGGAGGAGCAACGCCTCTCCCCCTCCTCGGCCACCATCAGCACGATGGCCCGGCGGATCGGATCCCGCAGCGCGTCCAGCACCGCGGAGAGATCGATCGCCTCCGGGCCGGGGTGGGGGAGCGCCTTGGACATGCCCACGAGATAGGCAATGCCGCCCATTCCTCCAAGAGGGTTGATCCAAGACCCGTTGGACCAACTTGACCTCCCCGCCTCCGGCCTATAGTTCAATAACAATTGGACCAAGGGATGCGGCTATGCCCCGCTCGCTGTTCTGGCTGGCTCTCGGCACCTTCGCCGTGGGCACGGGAACCTTCAGCCTGGCCGGGCTCCTGCCCGTCATCGCGGAGGATTTGGGCGTGGGGGTGCCGGCGGCCGGGCATCTCTCCATGGCCTTCGCCCTCGCCTACGCGCTCGCCTCCCCCGTGCTGGCCGCCGCAACCGCCGGGATGGAGCGCCGGACGGCGTTGCTGGCCGGCATGGGTCTCTATGTGCTCGCCTCCATCGGATGCGCGCTGGTGCCCGGCTATGCCGGGCTGATGGCGATGCGGATCCTCGCCGCGCTCTCGGCCGCGCTGTTTGTGCCCACCGCCGGCGCCTGCGCCATCGCCCTCGTCGAGCCCCATCACCGCGGTCGCGCCATGGCGCTGGTGATCGGCGGCATGACGCTCTCCACCGTGCTGGGCGCCCCGCTCGGCACGCTGATCGGCGAGCATCTGGGCTGGCGGGCCGCCTTCCTGGCCGTCGCGGCGCTGGGCGCGGCCTCGGCCGCGGGGTCGCTGGCCTTCCTGCCCCGCCTGCCCGGCGCCAGGGGGGCGAGCGTGATGGAACGCCTCTCCGTCGCCGCACGGCCGGAGGTGACGGTGCTGCTGATGCAGACGGTCGTGGTCTTCGCCGGGGCCTTCACCCTGTTCTCCTATCTCGGCCCCTTTGTGCGCGGCACGCTCCAGTTCGGCGGAGAGGGCACGGCGCTGGCCCTGCTGCTCTCGGGGCTGGGCGGGCTGCTCGGCGTCTCGCTCGGCGGCTGGGCGGCGGACCGGCAGGATCCGCGGCGCTTCCTCATCCGCTCCAACGCGGTCCTCGGCGCCAGCCTGGCCGCCATCTCCCTCTGCGTGGAGTGGCTGCCGCTGTCGGCCGCCATCCCGGCCGTGCTCGTGCTCCTGGTGATCTGGGGCGCCTCGGGCTGGTGCTTCCCGGCGGTGCAGCAGGTCCGGCTCGTCAGCCTCTCCCCGCCCCTCGCGCCGGTGCTGCTCTCGCTGAACGCCTCGGCGACCTATCTCGGCGTGGCCTTCGGCGCCCTGGCCGGCGGGCTGACCATCGGCGGCGGCGGATTGCGGGAGGTGGGGCTGGTGGCGGGCGCGCTCGTCGCGCTGGGCGCGGCCATGGTGTGGCGGATGCGCGCCGCGCCGATCCCGGCCGTGCCCTAGGGCCGGCGCTCAGGCGGAAGCGAGGGATCCGCCACGCGGTGCTGGGCGGCCTGGGTCAGCACATGCCGCAGCTTCCGCGCCAGCGCTTCCCGAGTATAGGGCTTGGAAAGCAGCTCGACGCCTTCGTCCAGCCGGCCGTCATGCACGATGGCATTCTCGGTATAACCGGAGGTGAACAGCACGCCGAGGCCGGGCAACCGCTCCCGCGCGCGGCGGGCCAGTTCCGGGCTCTTCAGCGGGCCCGGCATCACCACATCGGTGAAGAGAAGGTCGATCGGCGCGCCGCTCTCGATCACCGCCAGCGCGCTGGCCGCGTCATGGGCCTTCAGCACGCGGTAGCCGAGCTCGGTCAGCATCTCCACCACCGTGGCGCGCACCGTCTCGTCATCCTCCGCCACCAGGATCGTCTCGGCCCCGCCCGAGACGGGGCTGTCATCCACCGCGGCAATCTCCTCCTCCGGCCCGGCGGCGCGGGGCAGGAAGAGGCGCACGGTGGTGCCGCGCCCGACCTCGGATTCGATCTTCACATGGCCGCTGGACTGCTTCACGAAGCCATAGACCATGGAGAGCCCGAGCCCGGTCCCCTTCCCTTCCGGCTTGGTGGAGAAGAAGGGCTCGAAGACCAGGGCCTGGACCTCGGGCGCCATGCCGCAGCCCGTATCCTTGACGGCGAGCATCACGTAGTCCCCGGGCCGAACCTCCGCCTGCGCGCGCGCCTCCGCCTCGTCGATCCGCGCGTTCCCGGCCTCGATGACCAGCCGCCCCGTGCCCTCCATCGCGTCGCGGGCATTGATCGCCAGGTTCAGCAGCGCGTTCTCCGCCTGGGCGGGGTCGATGAAGGTGTTCCAGAGCCCATCGGCCACCACCGTCTCGATCTCGACCGCCTCGCCGATGGTCCGCCGCAGCATGTCCTCCATGCCGGTGACGAAGCGGCTGATATTCACCACCTTCGGCTCCAGCGCCTGGCGCCGCCCGAAGGCGAGCAGCTGCGAGGCGAGCTTCGCGCCCCGGGTAACGCCGGCCATGGCGTTGTTCAGCCGCCGCTCCGCCCGCTCATTCCCGGCCACGTCCCGCGCCAGCAGCTGCAGGTTGCCGGAGACGACCTGCAGCAGGTTGTTGAAGTCATGCGCCACGCCGCCGGTCAGCTTGCCGATGGATTCCATCTTCTGCGCCTGCTGCAGCGCGGCCTCGGCCTGCCGGCGCTCGGCGATCTCGGCGATCACCCGCGCCTCCAGCGTCTCGTTCAACTGCCGGAGCTGATCCTCGGCGCGGCGGCGATGGCCGATCTCGCGCTGCGCAGACTGGTACAGCCGCGCATTGTCGATCGCGGTCGCGGCATGGCCGCCGATGCCGCGCAGCAGCGCCTCGTGCTCCGGCTTGAAGCGGCCGGGCTCGGGATGGCCGAAGAACAGCCCGCCCAGCACCTCGCCCGAACGCGAGATGACCGGCACGGCGAGGTAGCTGCGAACGGGCAGGTGCCCCTCCGGCATGCCGTGGAAGGGGGCGTGGTGACCGTAGCGCGGGTCGGACCGGATATCGTCCGAGCGGATGATCCCCTCGCCCCGGAAGGTGGGCTCGAACACCGCGGTGGCGCGCGGCATGGGAAACCCCTCGAAGGCGGAGCGCGGCACGCCGGAGAGGGCGTAGAGCATGTAGCTCCCGCCCTTCTCGTCCAGCACGTTGTAGAAGAAGGCCCCGAAGGCGGCGCCCGTGACCTCCACCCCCGCATCGGTGACCATCTGCACCACGCGATCGAGGTCCAGCTCCGCTGCCAGGGTGGCGCCGGTGCGGTTCAGCACCTCCAGCACCGCGGTCTCCCGCCGCAGGGCATTCTCGGCGCGGCGGATCTCCGTCACGTCCACGTTCACGCCGATCATGCCGAGGAACTCGCCCCCGGGGCCGAAGCGAGGCTGGGCCTCGCTGCGGAGGACGCGCCAGGCGCCGTCATGGCGCCGGAAGCGCGCCTCCGTCTGGAAGCCTGCCTGGGCGCGCATCGCGGCCTGATAGGGGCCGGCCAGAGCCTCCCGGTCCTCGGGATGAACGGTGGAGAACCAGTCGAAGGAGGCGACCTCCTCCTCCTCCAGCCGCCAGAAGGCACGCTGGGCCCGGTTCAGATAGGCGCAGCTTCCGCTCGGCGTGCTCATCCAGAGCTTCACCGGCGCGCTCTCGGCCACCAGGCGGAAGCGCCCCTCGCTCTCGCGCAGCGCATCCACCGCGCGCTTCTGCTCCGTCACGTCATGGCCCTGGACGAAGACGCCCGTGGCCTCGCCGCCCTGGAAGATCGGCTGGTAGATGAAATCGACGAAGTGCACCTCCGGCTCGGCGCCGGGACGGTGGGCGAGCAGGATGGGATACTGCCGCCCGACAAAGGGCTCGCCCGTGCGCTTCACCTGGTCCAGCAGGGCCACGAAGCCCTGCTCCACCACCTCCGGCAGCACCTCGGCCACCGTGCGGCCCAGTAGCTCCCGCCCGCCGACGAGCCGGAGATAGGCCGCATTGGCCATGCTGAAGCGGTGATCCGGCCCGTCCACCACCGCCATGAAGCCGGGCGCCTGCTCGAACAGGGCATGCAGGCGCTGGCGCTCGGTCTCCAGCGCGGTGTTCGCCTCCTGCACCGCCTCGGCACGGCGGAACACGTCGGTCTCGATCTGCGCGGCGGGCCCGGCCGGGCCCAGACGGCGCGCCAGGCTGCGCAGCCGGTGCAGCTCGGTCACGTCCACCGTGTGCTGGAGGATCAGGGCCACCCGTCCGTCCGGCCCGGCCAGGGGGGTATGGGTGGCGCTCCAATAGCGCTCCTCGTAGCCCGCCCCGTCCGGCAGGGCGATGTCGTAGCGGATCAGGGAAAGGTGGTCCTTTTCCCCCGTCGCCAGCACGCGCTCCAGCGAGGCGCGGAGCTGGCGGTGCCCCTCCGAGGCCGGATCGCTGGGAAAGGCCTCGAACATGTTGCGCCCGAGGAGCTCCTCCCGCCGGCGCATCGTGACCCGGAGATAGGCATCGTTCATCGCGACCAGCGCGAAGCCGGGGTCCATCAGGACATAGGGATTGGGGGAGGCCGCGAAGAGCGCCGCGAAATCGATCGGGATCACGGGGGCGGACCAGCCAGGTCCGGCCCCCTCGGGACGGGTCGTCAACAGGTGGAACTCGGGATGGGACGCGGCGGGATATAGGGGCGGGATCGCCGCCGCGCCACTGAATCCCGCCGCCTTACCCGGCGCGGCGCGCGCGCCATGCCCCCCAGAGGCGCGGCCCGGCCAGGGCCAGCAGCGCCAGCAGCAGGATCGACAGCGAGATCGGGCGGGTGACGAAGGTGGTCCAGTCCCCCTGGCTGATGGTCAGCGCCTGCCGGAGCGCCTGCTCCGCCATCGGCCCCAGGATCATCCCGATGACGACCGGCGCCGTCGGGAAGTCGAAGCGCCGCATGAACATGGCGATGATGCCGATGCCATAGAGCAGCACCAGGTCCGTGACCGAGTTGCTGATGCCGTAGGTGCCGATGGTCGCGAAGACCAGGATGCCGGCATAGAGCTGCGGCGTCGGAATCTTCAGGATGCGCGCCCAGAGCCCGACCAGCGGCAGGTTCAGGACCACGAGCATGACATTGGCGATGTAGAGGCTGGCGATCAGCGTCCAGACCAGCACGGGCTGCTGCGTGAACAGCATCGGCCCGGGCTGGATGCCGTAGGACTGGAAGGCCGAGAGCATGATGGCCGCGGTGGCCGAGGTGGGCAGGCCCAGGGTGAGCATCGGCACCAGCACGCCGGCCGCCGCCGCGTTGTTCGCCGCCTCCGGCCCCGCCACGCCCTCGATAGCGCCTGTGGTGCCGAACTCGGCGCGGTGCTCGGGCTTCACCAGCTTCCGCTCGGCGTAATAGCTGAGCATGGTCGGCATCTCGGTGCCGCCCGCCGGCAGCACGCCGAAGGGGAAGCCAAGGAAGGAACCCCGCAGCCACGGGCCGATGGAACGCTTCCAGTCGCTCGCGCTCATCCAGAGCCGCCCGACCGGGCGCACCTCCTGCACCCCCTCCGCATGGCGCCAGGCCAGGTGCATCGTCTCCCCGACCGCAAAGAGGGCGACAGCGACGAGCACCACGTTCACCCCGTCCAACAGTTCCGGGATGCCGAAGGTCAGGCGCGGCTGGCCGGTCTGCAGGTCGATCCCCACCAGCCCCAGCATCAGCCCGAAGCCGAGCGAGGTGAGGCCGCGCAGCGCCGAGCCCCCCAGCACGGCGGAGACGGTGACGAAGCAGAGCAGCATCAGGGAGAAGTATTCGGCGGGCCCAAGCTTCAGCGCCACCTCCACCACCAGCGGCCCGACGAAGGAGATGCCGAGCGTGCCGACCGTGCCCGCGATGAAGGAACCGACGGCCGCCGTGACCAGGGCCGGTCCCGCGCGGCCGTTCCGCGCCATCTTCGCGCCCTCCAGCGCCGTGATGATCGAGCCCGATTCACCCGGCGTGTTCAGCAGGATGGAGGTGGTCGAGCCGCCATACATCGCGCCGTAGAAGACGCCGCAGAACAGGATGAAGGCGCCGGTCGCCTCCACCTGGAAGGTCACGGGCAGCAGCAGCGCGATGGTCAGCGCCGGGCCGATGCCGGGCAGCACGCCGATGGCCGTGCCGAGGAAGCAGCCGAGCAGCGCCCAGCCGAGATTGATCGGCGTCAGCGCCGATCCGAAGCCCATGGCCAGGCCGGAGATCGCGTCCATCAGAGAATGCCCTCCAGCACGCCCGCGCCGATGTTCACGCCCAGCAGGCGCGAGAAGCCGATGAAGGCGCCGAGCGTGACGATGATCCCGATCGCCAGGTCCCGCAGCGGCCTGCGGGACCCGAAGGCGGCGCAGACCAGCACGTACTGGATGGTGGCGGCGATGACGAAGCCGAGCCAGTCGATGAGGGCGATCTGCACCAGCAGCCCCGCGCCGAGCAGGCCGATCGCCCGCCAGTTGGTCGGCGGCGCCTCCATGGCCTCCTCGATGTCGCGGCTCCACCCGCCGCGCAGCGCGACGGCGGAAAGCCCCGCCCCCAGCACGACGAGCGCGCCCCCGACGAGATAGGGAACCGCCTTGGCGCCGACCTGCGCATAGAGCGGGGAGTCCGGGATGGCCCAGGCGGCATAGACGGTCAGCAGGCCGAGCAGAACGACGAAGAGGCCGACGCCCAGATCGGCGCGCGGCGTCCCGGCCTGCGGGGAGGGTTGTTTCATGGCGGTCTCGTTCCCTGGCCCACCGGGGGCAGGCCTTGCGCCTGCATCGCATGGCCCCGCGGGAAGCGGAAGGCGCGGGCCGATACTTACGATTCCTTCATCCTGGGGCGGTAGCCTGCCCCCTCCGGCCCCTCCGTCAGCCCGGGAAGGACAGCTCCTTGACGATCTACATCAACCCATCGCCCGCTGTGGCAGGCACCAGCCGGACCGATCTCTTCCTCTTCGACGACCTGAACCGCTTCCTCGCTGCCGGCCCGCTCGATGGCGGCGCGGGCGCCGATGGCCTCGTCTTCCTCGGCAACGTGACGCTGACGGACAGCCATTTCGCCTCGCTCCGGAACATGGAGGGCCTGCTGCTCGACGGCGCCGGCGCGCAGAGCCTGACCCTAGGGGCCAATGCCGCCCTGGCCTTCACCGATGGCCGGGTCGCGATCCTCGCGCCGAACGCCGCCTCGCTTTTCCTGAGGGCCTCCGCCCTGCCCATGGGCGGCAACCTCTTCGTCCTCGCCGGCGACGGGAACGACACGCTCATCGGCGGCGCCGGGCGCGACGCCCTGCATGGCGGCGCCGGCAACGACCTGATCCTGGGCGGGGGCGACATGGACACGCTGCTCGGCAGCGAGGGGGACGACACGCTGCGCGGCGATGCCGGCAACGACGTCCTGCTGGGCGGCGACGGCCACGATTCCCTGCTGGGCGGCGACGGGGACGACCGGCTCTTCGGCGAGGCCGGGGACGACACGCTGCTGGGCGGGAATGGGCATGACCTGCTGGAAGGCCGCGACGGCACCGACCGCCTCGATGGCGGGACAGGGGCCGATACGATGTTCGGCGGCCTCGGCGATGACCGCTACATCGTGGACGATGCCGGCGACCTGGCGATCGAGCTGGAGGGAGGCGGCACGGATACGGTCGTCTCCAGCGTCTCCTTCACCATCGGCCTCGCGGTGGAAAGCCTGACCCTCAACGGCAACGCGGCGGTGAGCGGCACGGGCAACGCGGCCGCCAACCGCATCCTCGGCAATGCCGGGCACAACCTGCTGAGCGGGATGGGCGGCAAGGACACGCTGATCGGCGGCGCGGGGGACGACACGCTCATCGGCGGCGCCGCGGCGGACCGGCTGACCGGCGATGCGGGGGCGGATGCCTTCCGCTACGCCGTGGCGGCCGAGGGCGCCGATTCCATCACCGATTTCCTCTCGGGCACGGACCGTATCGAGGTGTCGGCCGCGGGGTTCGGCGGCGGACTGGCCGAGGGGATGGACCTCCTGGCCACGGGGCATTTCGCGCAGAACACCACCGGCCGCGCGGACGCACCTTTCGGAACCGGCCAGTTCATCTTCGAGACGGACACGCCGCGGCTCTGGTGGGATGCGGACGGGGCGGGCGGCAGCGCCGCGGTGCTCGTCGCCGGCCTGTCGGGCGCATTCCTGCAGGCGAGCGACATCCAGGTCATCGCCTGAGGAAACCGGGCGGGGGTGCGCGCCACGACGCGCACCCCCGCCCTCCCGGGGTCAGGCCAGGCCGATATCCCGCAGCACCGCCGCCGTCGCATCGGCGTCGCGCTTCAGGAACTCCTCGAAGGCGCCGCCCTCCATGAAGGCGTCCTCCCAGCCGCGGGTCTCGAGAAGCTGCTTCCAGGCCGGCAGCGCATGCAGCTCGGTCGCGAAGCGCGTGTGGTTGGCCCGCACCTCGGCGCTGATGCCCGGCGGGGCGAAGAGGCCGCGCCAGTTGCCCAGCACGATGTCGATCCCGCTCTCCTTCAGCGTCGGCGCCTGGGGATCGGCGCGCTTGTCGCCGCTCGTCGCCAGCACGCGCATCCGCCCGGCCTTGATCTGCTCGGCGAACTCCGAATAGCCGGAGATGCCGGCCTTCACCTGCCCGCCGAGGATGGCGGCCTGGGCCGGCCCGCCCCCGGCGAAGGCGACATAGGACGCCTCGCGCGCGTTGCGGCCGACCGACTTGATCATCAGCCCCAGCAGGATGTGGTCGATCCCGCCCGCCGAGCCGCCGCCCACCGCCACCGCGCCGGGATTGGCCTTGAGCGCATCCATCAGCCCCTTGATATCGCGGATCTCGGAATTCGCCGGCACCACGATGGCCAGCGTCTCGTCCGTCAGCCGGGCGATCGGGGTCACGTCCTTGATGCCCACCGGGCTCTTGTTGGTGATGGTGGAGCCCACCATCACGGCGCCCGCCACCATGAGTGCATCCGGCCGCCCACGGCGCTGCGACACGAAGCGCGGCAGGCCCACCGCGCCGCCGGCCCCGCCGACATTCTCGAACTGCATGGAGCCGACGAGCCCGCCCTGGCGGGCCACCTGCTCGATGGCGCGGCCCAGGCCATCCCATCCGCCGCCCGGGGCGGCGGGGATGAACATGTTGAGGTTGCCATAGCGCTGGCTGCCCTGGGCACGTGCGCCCCCGGCAAGGAAGGGCAGGGCGGCGGCGCCGGCCAGGATCTGGCGGCGGCCGGCGAGAAGGCGGGTCATGCGATCGGTCCTCCCATGGACAATTGGGATCATCCTACCCCGGAACCGGCCCGGCGCAGAATCCGCCCCGGCCGGAAATCCAGGCGGGGCGGGATGAAAGCCCCTTCATGAACCCATTCCCCGGCCGGCAAATCGCGCCGCCGTGAAGCTGGATCGGCCGACGGAATGCGAGCTGTGTCTTTTCTGCAATTGCGCCGTGGCTTTCAGGCGACGATCTTGCACCGCACCCAGCCGGACAGCCCGGCACGGGAAGGAATCGGGGCGTCTGGATGCGTGGGATGGTCGCCGGGATATGGACGGGACTCGGGCTCATAAGCCTGGCCCTCTCCACCGCGCCCGCCCTGGCCCAGAGCCGCCCGAATGCCGAGCGCGAGGCCCTGGTCGCGAACGAAACCGGCCTCGCCGTGCGGGAACTCTACCTGGCACCCGCCACGGAAGCCGACCCCGGCCCAGACCGGCTGGGCGCCGATACCCTGCCGCCCGGCGGCAGCTTCCGGGTGCGGCTGGGCCGCAACCAGCCCTGCAACTGGTCCCTCCGCGCCATCCTGGCGGATGAGACGGTGGAGGAGCGGCGGAACCTCGACCTCTGCCGCAGCGCCCGCGTCACCCTGGGCGACACCTCCGTCCCCGCGCGGGAAGCGGTGGTCAACAACGACACGGATCTCGACGTGCGGGAGATTTACGCCGCCCCGCCCGGTGCCGCCCGCGGCCCGGACCGGCTGGGCGCGGAGATGCTGGCCGCCGGCCGCACCCACCGCCTGCGCCTGGGCCGCCGCCGCGACTGCGTCTTCGACATCACGGCTGTCATGGCCGATGGCTCGGAGGTCTCGCGCCCGCGGGTGGATGTCTGCCGCAGCCCGCGCGTCACCCTGGCCGATCCGGGCCTGACCTGGCGTGACGTCACGGTCGCCAACCGCGCCGGCCGGCCGCTGCACGGGCTGCACATCGTCGCCGCCGGCCGCGGCGGCCCGCTCGATTCCGAAGAGGGCTGGGGCGCCGACCGCATGGGCCAGGAAACCGCGCCCGACGGCGCCACCTTCCGCCTGCGCATCCGCCTGCCGGGCTGCGAAGCCGATTTGCGCGCCACCTATGAGGATGGGGCGGCCGAGGCGAAGCGGGGCGTGAACATCTGCACCACCAACCCTGTCACCTTCGACGGCAGCGGCATTCCCCGCCCGCCGGAGCGGCCGCTAACCCTGGTGAACCGCCATGGTGCGCGGATCGACGAAATCTACGTCTCCTCCGCCACCGAGGGCGACTGGGGCCCGGAGCGCCTGCCCGGCGGTCTCGGGCGGAACGACCGCCAGACCCTCTCCGTGCCGGTGGAGTGCGTGGCGGACCTCCGGGTCGTCTTCCCCAGCGGCGGCGCGGAGGAGCGGCGGGAGGTGAATATCTGCCAGACCCCCGTGATCGCCATCCGCCCGGGCTGGACCATCGCCCAGCGCCTCGATGAGGGCGAGGAGGACGACGACGGCCCCCGCCCCGGCAGCGTGCGCCTCCGCAACACGGCCCGCCTGCCGGTCGTGGAACTCTATATCGACGCCCCCGGTGCCCCGCGCGGCGAGGACCGGCTCGGCGCCACCGTGCTCGGGGCGAATGAGACGCTGGATGTCGCCCCCCCGGACGGCGGCGGCTGCCCCGCCCGCCTGACCGCGGTGTTCCGCGACGGGCGCGAGACCACGCGTGACCCGATCGACCTCTGCGCCGGGATCGAGGTGCCCCTGCCATGACCCCCTTCCTCCGCCCCTTCCTGGCCGGGCTCGCCCTTCTCGCCGCTCCCCTGGCCGCGCCCCCGGCCGCCCAGGCCCAGGCACCCGAGGCGCCGGTCCCGGCCGCCCTGCGCGGCGCCTGGTTCCAGGGCGAATGCACCGCCCCCTCCGCCATGCTCGCCCTCTCTGCCCGCGGCGCGGCCCGGGTGCCGGCAAGCGGCTCCGGCCGCCTGCTGCGCTTCACCGAGGCGCGGCGGCTCGAGCCTGGCTGGACCGTTGCCACCGCCCGCGGCGCCGAGGCCCCGCGCCTGATGTTCCGCGCCGCCGGCCCCGCGCTGGAAACCGCCGAACCCAACAACAAGACCCGCGACGACCGGCTGCCGGGCGACGCCCCCCTCACCACCTGGCGCCGCTGCCCCACCACGCCCCTTTCCTTCGCCGCCCAGGGCGAGGGAATCGCCTTCCTCGGCGCCGTGGAATCGCTGGAGGCGGCCTGCGGGCCAGAGACGGGCAGCGTGACCGACTGCGCCACCGCCCTCATCCGCGCCGGGGACGTCTCGGGCGACAACCTGCTGGGCTCCGCCGAGCTGGCCCGCCTGTTCCGGGGCGCCACCTGGCTCCTCTCCCTCCAGGCCGAGGCAAGCCCGGAACTCTCCGGCCTGACCAACACCGCGGGCACCATGGGCGGCGTGCTGGCCGCGCGGGTGATGATGGAAAGCCTGGACTATGACGGCGACGGCCGCCTCTCCGCCCGCGAGCTCACCCAGGACCGCGCGGTGCTGGCCACGGGCGGCGAAGCACGGGGCCGCCCCCTGGCCCTGGAACGCCTCTCGGAAGGCGCGGCCCTGCTGCGGGGCATCATCGAAGGGCTCCTCGGCAGCGAGTGAGCCTTCCGGTTCCGGCGCGCCGGAAGTTCCGAAGAGAGGGCTCCGCCCTCACCCGCCAAGGGCCGGAGGCCCTTGGAACCCCGTCTGACTGCCGTGGATACCCCGGATTTGTGGGGTCTCTGGTTGCCGGGGCTTTCCTGCACTTGCAGTCGCCTGAGGTCCAAGACCTCAGGCGGACCGCCAGCCGAGTGAGTTCAGGTTCCTCACCTGTCCTAGCAGTTTGACTGGGACAGTACCGCGGATAACCCGCCGAACTGTCCCTTTCCGACTGCAGGCGAACTGGGACACCCTGACGTCAAACACAAGACGAAGCAGGGAATGTCCAGCATGTATCGCCGCACTCTCCTCGGCACGGCTCTCGCCGTGCCTGCCCTTGCCGCCCGCGCCCAGGGCACGAACTGGCCCGATCGTGCCATCGCCCTTGTCGAGGGCTATCCGCCCGGCGGCGTGACCGACCTCGCCTCCCGCGCCGTGGCCGAGCCGATGTCGCGCAATCTCGGTGTGCCGGTGGTGGTCGAGAACCGGCCCGGCGCGGCCACCTCCGTCGCCGCCACCTATGGCGCCCGGGCCCGGCCCGATGGCTACACGCTGGTGATGGGCACCACCACCCTCGCCATCAACCAGACCCTCCAGCCCAACCTCACCCCGAAGGATCCGGCGCGCGAGCTGGAGCCGATCGGGATGGTGTTCCGCACGCCCTTCATCCTGCATGTCCATCCCTCCGTGCCCGCCGGCAACACGGCGGAGCTGATTGCCTACTGCAAGGCCAATCCGGGCAAGGTGCTGTTCGGCTCGCCGGGCACCGGATCGGTCAGCCATCTCTGCCTCGAGATGTTCCGCGCCCGGGCGGGGATCGACATCGTGCATGTCCCCTATCGCGGCGGGGCGCCGGCCGCGCTCGACCTGCGCCAGGGCCGCATCCATGTCGTGTTCCAGGCGATCCAGGAGGCCGCGACCACCTTGTCGGATGGCGGCACGAAGGGCCTGGCCGTGACGGCCAACGCGCCGCTGCCGAACTACCCGAACCTGCCGCCCGTCTCGAACACCCTGCCGGGCTTCGAGGTTTTCTTCTGGCAGGGCCTCTTCGCCCCGGCCGGCACTCCCGCCCCCATTGTCACCCGCGCCGCCGCCGCGCTCCGCGCCGCGACCGACGACCCCGCGCTGCGCGCCCGCATGGCCGAGCAGGGCGTGGAGCTCGTCTCGGGCGATGCCGCGGCGCTGCGCGCGGCGCTGGTGGGCGACACGAAGAAGTGGGGCGACGTGATCCGCGAGGGCAACATCAAGCTCGAATAGTGCCGGCCGCCCTTCCTCATCGCCCATACCCGGACAAGACCATGAGCATCAGCAACCTGACCTCCCGCATCCCCGGCTTCCACCGCATGAGCACGGCCGAGCGGCTGGAGGCGGTGGCCGCCTTCTCCGACCTGGACGAGACCACGCGCGCCCAGCTCGCCGCGCCGGGCAATATCGACACGCATCTCGCCGACCACATGATCGAGAACGTGGTTGCGACGCTATCCATCCCGATCGGCGTGGCCACCAACATGCGCGTCGACGGCAAGGACGTGCTGGTGCCGATGGCGACGGAGGAATCCTCCGTCGTCGCCGCGGTCTGCAACTCCGCGCGGCAATGCTACGACTCCGGCGGCTTCATCACCTCCGTCTCGGGCACCCTGATGATCGCCCAGGTGCAGCTCGTCGGCGTGACCGACCCGGAGAATGCCAGGCTCCGCATCCTCGAACACCGGGACGAGATCGCGGCCATTTGCGACCGGTGCGACCCGATGCTCGTCCAGCTCGGCGGCGGCTTCCGGGACCTGGAGGTGCGCATCGTGGATTCGCGCGGCGGCCCGATGGTGGTGACGCATCTCATCGTCGATACGCGTGACGCCATGGGCGCCAACACGGTCAACACGATGGCCGAGACCCTGGCGCCCTCCATCGAATCCTGGACGGGCGGCAAGGTCTTCCTGCGCATCCTCTCCAACCTCGCCGACCGCCGCCTGGCCCGCGCCCGCGCGACCTGGCCGGCGGAGGCCATCGGCGGCGAGGCGGTGCGCGACGGCATGATCAGCGCCTACCACTTCGCCGAGGCCGATCCCTACCGCGCCGCCACCCACAACAAGGGCATCATGAACGGCGTCTCCGCCGTGGTGCTGGCCACCGGCAACGACACGCGCGCGGTGGAGGCGGGCGCCCATGCCTATGCCGCCCGGAAGGGCCGCTACACCAGCCTGACGAGCTGGGAGGTGACGGCGGATGGCAGCCTCGCCGGTTCCATCGAGATCCCGCTTCCCGTCGGGCTCGTCGGCGGCGCCACGAAGATCCACCCGACCGCCCGCGCCTGCCTAAAGATCCTCGGCGTCTCCACCGCCGCGGAGTTGGCGCGCATCATCGCCGCCGTCGGCCTCGCCCAGAACTTCGGCGCCATGAAGGCCCTGGCCACCACCGGCATCCAAAAGGGCCACATGGCCCTGCACGCGAACAACGTCGCCATCGCCGCCGGCGCGGTGGGGGACGAGGTCGCGATGCTGGCCGCCATCCTGGTGGAACGCCGGCAGGTCAGGCAGGACGTGGCGACGGCGGAGCTGGAAAGGATGCGGGCAGGCGCCGCCTAGGACGACCTGCCCGCCGCGCGGGGCTACAGATACACCCCGCTCCTCGCCCCCTCGCGGATCGAGGCCTCGCTCAGATGCGGCCCGGCCAGCTCGTCATGCCGGACGGTCCGTGTCTCGTTGAGGATCTTGCCCCGCTGGTTTCCCTCCAGCGTGCCGAAGGTGGAGAGGTTCACGCGCCTCGGCGTGCCGCGCAGGATCACGCCCCAGCCCTGCGCGTTGCCCCGCACGCCCACCATGTCCCCGCAACAGGAGGCGGCGATGGAGATGTTCTCCGCGCCGCCGCCGATCAGGATCCCCGCCAGCGCACCGGGGCGCATCACGCCGTTATCCCCGACGAGCAGGCCGGACAGGGCCGCGCCCTTCCCCGCGGCCAGGGACATGCCCTCCCGCGCATTGCCGTAGATGCGGCAGGCGGACAGGGCGAGGTCCCCCCGCCAGGCATCCTCCGTCAGCAGGCCCGCGCTGCCCAGGGACGAGCCGAACCAGGAGGTGACGGCCTCGAACCCCTCGCCGGCCCGGAGCTCCACGCCGCCCTTCGCCGTATGGTCCGTCTCGAGGTCCTGCGCGAAGGCCCATAAGGGATAGGAGCCCCCATCCGCGATGTCGTCGCGCATGGCGTAGCCGCATCCACCACCCAGCAGCGCCGCCTTGCTCACCTCTACGGAGTAGCTGTAGCTGTTCTGGTCGATGGCGTCGTATTCCGGGCTTTCGGGCTCCGCCGAGACCAGGTCTTCCACGATGCAGCGGTACAGCGCGGTGGCGCGGCAGCGCGCCAGGAACTGAAGCCCCTTCCGCCCCCGCAGGTTCCGCAGGTGCAGCCGCCTGATCCGGTGCTCGGCACCGCCCCGGACCAGCACGCCATCGCCCATGCCATGGATGAGGATGTTGTCCAGCTCGCAGAAGGCCGGTGACGCTCCGTCCTCATCCTCGATCGTGATGGCGGCCCCGCCGGTGACCCGCAGCGCATCGGGCGTGCCCCAGCCGGCGGGCCGGATCATCATGTTCGCGATCGACATGTACTGGTTGCCGCGCAGCGAGAGCACGGTCGCCTGGGCGGGATCGCCGTGCCACTCCACCGTGTTCGCCCAGGGTGCCGAACCCCAGAAGCGCTGCCCGGCCAGGCGGAACGCCACCGTCCGGTTCAGGCGGAGGGGCTGGCCGTCGCCAGGGTCGAAGAAGATCTGCCGCGTGGTCCGCGCCAGCTCCGTCAGCCGGGCCGTATCCTCCTCCACCGATCCGGAGGGCTTGATGACCCCGATCGTGCTGTCCGTGATGACCATGCGGAACCTTCCTGATCTTGGGCGGGCCAGGCCGCGGCCGGGCATGACGCCTCCTGCCGCTTCCAGCGTTTAGCCCTGGCTTGGGTTGGAGAAGCCGGATGCGAGTGATGGTGGTGCAGGCCCCCGGAGGGCTGGACAGGCTGGAGATGGTGGAGCGCCCCGATCCCGGCCAGCCGGGCAAGGGCGAGATCCGGGTCGCCCTGCATGCGAGCAGCCTGAACTACCACGATTACGGCGTCGCCACCGGCCGTGCCCGGGCGGCGGATGGCCGCATCCCGATGGCCGACGGCGCCGGCGTGGTAGAGGCGGTGGGCGAGGGCGTGACGGAATTCGCCCCCGGCGACCATGTGGTGTCCTGCTTCTTCCCGGATTGGCAGGCCGGTCCTCCCACGGTCGCGGACTTCTCCCGCACCCCCGGGGATGGGATCGACGGCTTCGCGCGGGAGCATGCCATCCTCCCCGCCACCGCCTTCACCCGCGCCCCGCGCGGCTTCAGCCATGTTGAGGCCGCGACCATCACCACCGCGGGGCTGACCGCCTGGCGCGCTCTGGTGGTGGATGGAGCGCTGAAGCCCGGGGACACGGTGCTGGCACTGGGCACCGGCGGGGTGTCCATCCTCGCGCTGCAGCTGGCGAAGATGATCGGCGCCCGCGTCATCATCACCTCCTCCTCGGACGAGAAGCTGGAGCGGGCCCGGGCGCTGGGAGCCGACGAAACGATCAACTACCGCCAGACCGCGAACTGGGGCGCGCGCGTCCGCGAGCTCACCGGCGGCCGCGGCGTGGATCACGTCGTGGAGGTCGGCGGCCCCGGCACCCTCCCCCAATCGATCGAGGCGGTGCGCGTCGGTGGCCATATCTCCCTGATCGGCGTGCTCACCGGGCGGGGCGGCGAGATCCCCACGGCCCTGCTGATGGCCAAGCAGGCCCGCCTCCAGGGCCTGATCGTCGGCAGCCGGCGCGACCAGCAGGATTTCGTCCGCACCCTCGACGGCGGCGCCCTGCGCCCCGTGATCGACCGCGTCTTTCCCCTGGAGGGCCTGGCCGATGCCTTCCGCTACGAGGAAGGCGGAAGCCATTTCGGCAAGATCGGCGTGGAGTGGTAGCGGCGGGTCTCAGCCGCCCGCCAGCCGCTCCCGCAGGAAGGCCAGGAAGCGCGGATCGCTGGCATGGGCCACGTTGATCCGCAGCATGGGCGGCCCACCGCCCCGCTCCGGGCTGAACACCGAGCCCGGCGCGAGGAAGATGCTGCGGGCCGCGGCCTCCCGGGCGATGGCCGCTTCCTCCACCCCCTCCGGCAGCGGCGTCCAGAGATAGAACCCGCCGCCGGGCGGGCGGGGCGGGTGCAGGCCCACGGCCCGCAGGTCACGCAGCGCCGCATCCGTCGCCCGCTCCACCCGCGCCCGCAAGCGGCGAAGGTGCCGGAGGTAATGCCCGCCCGCAATCAGCCCGGCGACCATGCGTTCCGCGTATTGGGAGGTCGCGACCACGGTCAGCAGCTTCATATGCCCCAGCGCCATCACCACGCCGGGCGAGGCCGCGACAAAGCCCACGCGCAGCGAGGCGGAAAGGGTCTTGGAGAAGGTGCCGACATGCAGGACCCGCCGCAGCCCGTCCAGCGCGGCCAGGCGCGGCGCCGTCGCGGGCAGGAGGTCGGCGAAGGGGTCGTCCTCCACGATCTGGAAGCCATGGCGCTCCGCCAGCTGGAGCAGCCCATGCGCCACGGCGGGCGAAAGCGTGCCGCCCGTTGGGTTATGCGCCAGGGACTGGGTGAAGAAGGCCTTGGGCCGCGCCACCGCCAGCTTGGCCGCGAGATCCTCCAGGTCCGGCCCGTCCGGCCGGCGCCGCACCCCCAGGATGCGCGCCCGCGCCAGCCGCAGCTTGCCGAAGAGCGGGTAGTAGCCGGGGTCGTCCACCAGCACGGCGTCGCCCGGCTCGATCATCTGGCGGATGATGAGGTCCAGCGCGTGGTTGGCGCCCTGGGTCAGCAGCACCTGCTCCGGCGCGCAGGGAACGGCGCGCTCCTGCAGCGAGAGCGCGATCCGCTCCCGCAGCGGCCCGTAGCCCCAGGCGCTGCCATAGTCATGCGCCTCGCCGCGCCCGCCCAGGCGGGCGGCCCGGGCGAAATGCGCGCCTAACTCGGATTCCTCCATCCAGGCCGGGGGCGGGCGGCCCTCGCCGGGGCGCACGGCGTAATGCGCCTCCGTCTGCTCCCGCAGGAGGGAGACGAGGTCCAGGGCCTCCGCCACGTCCGGCGGGGGGCGCTGCACGGCCCGGCGCTCCCCGGCCACGACGAAATACCCCGAGCCGCGCCGGGCCTCGAGATGGCCGGAGGCGACCAGCCGGTCATAGGCCCCGGCCAGGGTGTTCTTCGAGACGCCATGCTCCCGCGCCGCATCCCGCACGGAGGCCACGCGCTCCCCCAGGCGCAGCGCGCCGGCCTCGATGGCGGAGGCCAGCCGCTCGACGATGGCGCCGGCCTTGCCCACCCGGCGCTCAGGCCTCCTGCGGCACGCCGCGCGGGCGCATGATGGCGTAGAGGCCGAGGATCACCAGCAGGATCACCCCCGCCAGCGCCGGCGCCCGCCAGTCCCCCGTCGCCACGCGGTTCCCCAGCAGCGTCAGGCAGACCACCGAGCCGAGCGCCGGCACGAAGGAGGGCACCTCGAAGCCGCCGCGCGCCTCGCCCGGGCGGCGCTGGAGCACGAGAAGCGCGCCGTTCACCACGGTGAACACCGCCAGCAGCAGCAGCACGGTGGCCGAGGCGAGCTGCCCGATATCGCCCGCCAGCACCAGCGCCACGAGGATGACGAAGAGCGCGGCGATGGCAACATGCGGCGTGCGGGTGCGCGGATGCACCCGCGCGAGCGCCCGCGGCAGCAGCCCGTCCCGCGCCATGCCGAAGAGGAGGCGGGAGGCGGTGACATAGTTGAGCAGCGCCGTGTTCGCGACGGCGAAGACCGTGATGGCCACATAGCCCCAGCCCGGGAACCAGGGCGCCGCCACCGCCGTCACGGCCGAAAGCGGCGAGGGCGCGTGGGACAGCTCCTGCCAGGGCACGACCGACACAGCCGTGACCGCCACGGCCATGTAGAGCAGGGTGGCCACCACCATGGCGGTGACGATGCCGAAGGGAACGGTGCGCGCGGCGTCCTTGCATTCCTCGGACACGTTCAGCGTGTCCTCGAAGCCGATGAAGGCGAAGAAGGTGAGGATGGCGCCCGAGAGCAGGAGGGAGGCCGTGATCCCGTCCGGGGAGGGCGTGGCCATCAGGTCCACGCTGCCCCAATAGGGAATGCCGACCAGGATGACGAAGGCGAGGCCGAGGAACTCCACCGCCGTGCAGAGCACGTTCAGCGCCATGCTCTCCCGGATGCCGCGGAACACCACGCCCCCGATCACGAGAAGGAACCCCAATGCGACGATCAGGGGCGGCACGCCGGCCGGGACGAGGGAGAGCAGGTTCACCGCCACCACGCGGGACTGGGTGGCGACGGAGGTGAGGCCCGAGGCCATCACGGCGAGCCCGACCACCCAGGTCAGCAGCCGCATCCCGAAGGCCCGCTGCGTGACATAGGCGGCGCCGCCCGCGCGGGGATAGCGGGAGCCGAGCGAGGCATAGCTCAGCCCGGTCAGCAGCGCCGCGACCATGGCGACCGCGAAGCCCAGCCAGACCGCATTGCCCAGCTCGCCCGCCGCCCGGCCGACCAGCCCGTAGATCCCGGCCCCGAGCATGCCGCCCAAGGTGTAGGCGAAGAGCTGGAACGGGCCGATGGTCTGGCGCAGTCCCGGCTCCTCCCCCGCCATGTCCGTCTCCGACATCCTGCCGGCCCTCCCGCTGAGATGAACCAGCGTTTATCCGGGGTGCCGGGTTGTCCAGCACCCCCGCTTTAGCCGGCGGGCAGGATGCCCCGCCCGGCGAGAAGGCTGGAGGCGGCGCCGCCCCCCAGCCCCATGGCCTGCCGGGCGAAGAAGGCCTTCAGCGGCGAAATCCGGTCCACCGCTGCGATCCCGAGGCGGCGGGCGATGCGGATGGGCGCGATGTCGTTGCCGAAGAGCCGCTCCAGCGCATGGGTGGCGCCCAGCATCATCAGGGAATCCGGCCGCCGCGCCGCCTGATAGGCGGCAAGGAGGGCGGGGCCGCCGACATCCTCCCCCGCCGCCCTCGCCGCGATGACCAGCTCTGCCAGCGCCGCCACGTCCCGCAGGCCGACATTCAACCCCTGGCCGGCAATGGGGTGGATACCATGCGCGGCGTCTCCCACCAGGGCCAGCCGCGTATCGACGAAGCGCATCGCCTGCAGCGCCGAGAGGGGATAGGACCAGCGGCCGCCAACCAGCTTCACCCGCCCGAGATGCTCGCCCATCCGCCGCGTTACCTCGTGCGCGAAGGCCTCGGGCGGCATGGCCATGAAATGGGGGGCCAGGTCGCTCCTCTCCGACCACACGATCGCCGAGGCATGGGGGAAGCCCTCCCGCGCCGCCTGGGAGCGCTCCCCCTCTCCCTCCGGAGAGGCATCGGCCAACGGAAGCTGAGCGAAGGGCCCGTTGGGCAGGAAGGCCTCCAGCGCCGTGCCGTCATGCGGCCGCTCATGGGCGATGGCGCAGACGATGCCGGAGGTGCGGTAATCGAGCCGCGCCGCCCCGATGCCCGCCCCGCCGCGCAGGGCGCTGCGGCGCCCCTCGGCCGAGACGGCCAGCCGCGCCCGGATCACGCTTCCATCCGAAAGCCGGGCGACCACCCCTTCCGCCCCCCGCTCCAGCGTGGCCGTCATCGGGGCGAGCACGCGCAGATGAGGCAGGCCGGCCAGCCGGGCATTCAGCGCCACCCGGAGCGAACGCGCCTCGACCATCCAGCCGAAGGCCTCCTCCCCCATGCCCGCCGCGTCGAAGCGCAGGCGCAGGCGGGAGGGGCGCTCCCCCGGGCGGCCATCCGTCACGTCGATGCCCGTGATGGGGCAGGGCGTCTCCGGCAGCAGGTCCCAGAGCCCGGCCGCCGCGAGCAGGTTCCGGCTGCCGGCGGCGATGGCATAGGCACGGCCGTCGAAGGCCGGCAGTTCCATCGGCGGCAGGGCCTGCGCATCCACCACCGCCACCGAAAGCCCCGCCGTCGCCAGGGTAGCCGCCAGGGTCCCGCCCGCCGGACCGGCCCCGATCACCAGCACTTCCAGGTCGGTCGTCTCGGTGGGGGGCGGCATCATCGGGCGGTCCTGCATCACGGCGCGCTGTTCTGCCCATCATTTGGGCAGTGCGCCAGATCCCGCCAGCCCCAGGGGTTGTAACGGCGTGGCACGCAACTCGCATCCCTCCCCCTGTCCAAGCGGAGGAAGGGGGCCGCGACACGATGAAGTTGGTGATGGCGATCATCAAGCCGTTCAAGCTGGACGAGGTGCGCGAAGCGCTCACTCCGCTCGGCGTGCAGGGGCTGACCGTGACCGAGGTGAAGGGCTTCGGCCGGCAGAAGGGGCAGACGGAGATCTACCGCGGTGCGGAGTACCAGGTCTCCTTCCTTCCGAAGCTGAAGATCGAGGTGGCCGTGCCGGCGGAGCTGGCCGATGCCGTGGTGGAGGCGATCGCCACCACCGCCCGCACCGGCAAGATCGGCGACGGCAAGGTCTTCGTGCTGGATCTGGAGCGCGCGCTCCGCATCCGCACCGGCGAGACCGATGCGGGGGCCCTGTGACGACAATGGCGAACAAGGAAACGACGATGCGACCCCAACTGCGCGGCTGGGCGATGGCCGCGGCCGCCGCCGCCACGCTCCTGGCCGGCCCGGCCCTGGCGCAGGACGCCCCGGCGGCGGATGCGGTGGTGAACACGGGCGACACCGCCTGGATGCTCACCTCCACCGCGCTGGTCCTGATGATGACCATCCCGGGCCTCGCGCTCTTCTACGCCGGCATGGTGCGCAAGAAGAACATCCTGGCCACCCTCATGCAGTCCTTCGCCATCACCGCGATCGCGACGATCGTGTGGATGGTGGTGGGCTACAGCCTCGCCTTCGGCGAGGGCGGCGCCTATGTCGGCGACCTGTCCAAGCTGCTGCTGCGCGGCGTGGCCGAGAACTGGGACAAGCCCTTCACGCTGGGCACGGGTGACTCCGCGGTGGCCTTCACGGTCCCCGAGACGGTCTTCCTGATGTTCCAGATGACCTTCGCCATCATCACCCCCGCCCTGGTCACGGGCGCCTATGCCGAGCGGATGAAGTTCTCGGCCATGGTGCTCTTCACCATCCTCTGGCTCATCGTGGTCTATGCCCCGGTCTGCCACTGGGTGTGGCACCCGAATGGCTGGATCTTCGGCCTTGGCGCGCTCGACTTCGCGGGCGGCACGGTGGTGCATATCAATGCCGGCGTGGCGGGCCTGGTCTGCGCCCTCGTCCTCGGCAAGCGCGTGGGCCTCGGCCATGACAACATGGCGCCCTTCAACCTCGGCCTCGCCGTGATTGGCGCCTCCATGCTGTGGGTGGGCTGGTTCGGCTTCAACGCCGGTTCCGCAGGCGCCGCCGGCGGCCGCGCGGGCATGGCCATGCTGGTGACGCAGGTGGCCGCCGCCGCCGCGGCGCTGGCCTGGGTCTTCGCGGAATGGGCCGTCAAGGGCAAGCCGTCCGTCCTCGGCGCCATCTCCGGCGCGGTCGCGGGCCTTGTCGCGATCACCCCGGCGGCGGGCTTCGTCCTGCCGGTGCCGGCGCTGATCATCGGCGTCGTCGCGGGCCTGGCCGGGTTCTGGGGCGCCACTGCGCTCAAGCACTGGTGCGGCTATGACGACAGCCTGGACGCCTTCGGCGTGCACGGCGTCTGCGGCATCGTCGGCGCGCTGCTGACGGGCATCTTCGCCTATGGCCCGCTCTCGGCCACCACGGCGCTGCCGGAAGGCGTGTCCGGCAGCACCGGCCAGCTGCTCATCCAGGTGTATGCCGTGGTCGCGGTCTTCGTCTTCACCGCCATCGCCACCTGGATCCTGCTGAAAATCGTGGACGTGATCGTCGGCCTACGCGTGACCGAGGAAGAGGAGCGCGAGGGCCTCGACGTCTCCCTGCACGGCGAGCGCATCGGCTGATCCTCACCGGCCCATCGGCCTGAACCGAAAGGCCCCGGCGGATCGCTCCGCCGGGGCCTTTTCCTTTCCGGGGTCCGCCCTGCGAGGGCTCCGCCCTCGACCCGCCAAGGGCCTGAGGCCCTTGGAACCCCTTCTGACTGCCGTGGATACGATGATCGAAGGGGTTTCGGGTTAGGGGTGCTGATCCTGCCTTTGCAGTCGCCTGAGGTCATCGACCTCAGGCGCACCGTCAGCCGAGCGATTCCAAACTTCCAGAAAAAGATGATGGTGAGGGGTCCGGGGAGAGGAAGAATTCCTTCTTCCTCTCCCCGGGACAAACCGTCAGCTCAGGACCCTAACCCTCAGCGGAACGGAATGGCGTACATCAGCCCGCCCGCGTTCCACAGCCCGTTCAGCCCGCGCTGCAGCTTCAGCGTGCTGCCCCCGCCCAGATGGCGCTCGAACACCTCGCCGTAGTTCCCCACGGCCTTGATGGCGTTCAGCATCCAGCGGTTGTCGAGCCCGAGCCGCGAGCCGAACTCACCGCTCGTGCCCAGCAGGCGCTGCGCCACGGGGTTCTGCCCGGCCGCCATCTGGTCGGCATTGGCCTGGGTGATCCCGGCCTCCTCCGCTTCCACCAGCCCGTAATGGACCCAGGCCACGATGTTGCTCCACTGGTCGTCCCCGCTGCGGGTGAACGGGCCGAGCGGCTCCTTCGAGATGGTCTCGGCCAGCACCATGTAATCCGCCGCGTTCGGTGCCGCCGTGGCCAGCGCCCCCGCGAGAGCCGAGGCATCCTGCGTCATCGCGTCGCACCGGCCGGAGAAGAAGGCCTGGTACATCGTGTCCACCCGCTCGAACACCACGGGCTGGAAGCGGATGTTGCGGGCACGCGCCACGTCGCCCAGCGTGACCTCATGCGTCGTGCCCTGGGCCACGCAGACGCTGGCGCCGTCCAGCCCCTTCACGTCGCGCACATTCGCGTCCCGCCGCACGGCGAAGCCCTGGCCGTCATAGAAGTTCACCGGCCCCGCATGCAGGCCGATGGAGGCGTCGCGCAGGAAGGTCTGGGTGGAATTGCGCAGCAGCACGTCCACCTCGCCGGATTGCAGCGCGGTGAACCGGTTCTGCGCGGTCAGCCCAACGAAGCGCACCTTCGTCGCATCGCCCAGCACGGCGGCGGCGATGGCACGGCAGTAATCCGCATCCAGCCCGCGCACCTCGCCGCGGCTGTCCGGCACGGAGAAGCCCGCGAAGCCGGTGGAGACGCCGCAGGCGAGCGTGCCCCGCTGCTTCACCGTATCCAGGGTTGCGGCCTGGGCCGCGCCGCAAAGCCCAATGGCGGCGCAGGCCGCCAGCAAGAGACGCTTCATGGGAACATCCTTCCTTGAGGGATCAGAGAACGGCGAAGATGATCGCCGCGAGCGACAGCACGGTGATGGCGAGGAAGGTCAGCATCATCCCCGCCACGCGCAGCCGGTGGTCATGCGCCTCGCGACCGATGCTGACCGCATGCGCCAGACGGCCAAGAAGCAGGCTGATGCCGGCGAGGTGCAGCGGCCACTGCGTGACGCCCATCACCTCCACAGACAGCATGAGCACCAGCGTCAGCGGCACGTATTCGGCGAAATTGCCGTGCACCCGCACCGCTCGCAGCAGCGCCGGGTCCTCGCCCGTGCCGAGCATCACCCGCGCCCGCCCGCGCGCCAGGATCGCGCGGATCGAGAGCACGAGGAAGAACAGGCCGCACAGGCCGGCATAGAGGGGCGTGACGGCGTGCATCATGCGGCCAGGGCCGCGTCCACGGCCTCCCCCAGGCGCGCCACGATCAGGTCGATCTCGGCCTCAGTCGCGGTATAGGGCGGGGCGAGCAGGATGTGGTCGCCCGCCACCCCATCCGCCGTGCCGCCGCCGGGATAAACGGCCAGCCCGCGCGCCAGGGCCTCCTCCTTGATGCGCAGGTTCAGCTTGCGCGCGGGGTCGAAGGGCCGGCGCGTCGCGCGGTCCTCCACCAGCTCGATCGCCTGGAACAGCCCGCGCCCGCGGATATCGCCGACATGGCGGTGGTTGCCGAAGCGCTCCGTCAGCCCCGCCTCCAGCCGTGCGCCCAGGGTCCGCACCCGCTCCAGCAACCCGTCCTTCGCAATGGCCTCCTGCACCGCCAGGGCCGCCGCGCAGGCGACGGGGTGCGAGAGATAGGTATGCCCGTGCGCGAAGGCGCCCGAGCCCGCCATGATCGGCGCCAGCACGCGTTCGTTCATCAGGATGGCGCCGATCGGCTGGTAGCCGCCGCCCAGCCCTTTGGCGATGGCCTGGATATCCGGCGCCACGCCCTCCTGCTCCCAGGCATGCAGGGTGCCGGTGCGGCCCATGCCGCTCATCACCTCATCCAGGATCAGCAGCGCGCCGTGCCGGTCGCAGATGGCGCGCACCGCGCGGAAATATCCGGCGGGCGGCGGCACGCAGCCGGCGGTCGCGCCCACCACCGTCTCGGCCACGAAGGCGGCCACGTTCTGCGGGCCCAGGCGCTGGAACTCCGCCTCCAGCTCCTCGGCCAGCCGCGCGACGTAACCCGCCTCGTCCTCCCCATCGCGCATGCCGCGATAGGGGAAGGCGGGCGAGACATGACTGAAGCTGTCCGCCAGCAGCGGCGCATAGGGGGCCCGCCGCGCCGCGTTGCCGCCAGCCGCGAGCGCGCCCAGCGTGTTGCCGTGATAGCTCTGCCGCCTGGCGATGAAGCGCGTACGCTGCGGCTGCCCGGCTTCCAGGAAATGCTGCCGCGCGAGCTTCAGCGCCGCCTCCATCGCCTCCGACCCGCCAGAGACGAAATAGGCGTGGCTCAGCCCGCCCGGCTCATGCCCCACCAGCATCTCGGCCAGGCGCTCGGCGGGCTCGTTCGTGAAGAAGCCGGTATGGGCATATTCCAGCGCCCCGACCTGGGCCTGCACGGCGGCGACAACGGCCGGGTGGCCGTGCCCCAGGCAGGACACCGCCGCCCCGCCGGACGCATCCAGGATCTCCCGCCCATCCGCCAGATGCAGCCAGGGGCCCTTCCCCCCTCTCGCCACGGGTGGCGCGGTGCGGCCGCGATGCAGGATGCGGGAGGTCATCGGGATTCCCCTTCGGAAGCGTAGCGGGCGAGTTCAGCGAGGCGCGCCTCGGTCTGACGCAGCCTTTCCAGGGATGCGGCGCCGCCCGCGGCGAAGACCGCGGCGGCCAGGGCCTGGGCGAGGGAGACAGCACCGGTCAGCGAGTGGAAGAAGCCGGGGCCGCCGGCCTCGAAGCGCAGCAGATGCGCGGCGCCCCGGGCCACGGGGGCGGCCGGCGAATCCGCCAGGACAACCAGCCCGGCCCCTGCGGCACGCGCCGCGGCGGCGGTCCGCACCGCCTCGGCGGAATAGGGGGCGAAGCTGGCCAGCACCACGGCGTCGCGCGCGGCGAAGGCATCCAGGTCCAGCTCCTCCGGTCCTTCCGCGCCGACCAGGCGCGTCTCCGGCCGGAACAGGCGAAGCTGGTAATGCAGCAGCCCCGCCACCACGCGGCAGGAACGGAAGCCGGCGCACCAGATGCGCGGCGCCCGATGCAGCGCCGCGGCCGCGGCGGCCACCGGCCCGGCATCCAGCGCCCCTATCGCCGCCGCGTCGGCGGCCAGCATCGCCGCCGGCAGGTCGTCCCGCGCGCGGGCCCGGCCGGAAAAGGGCGCGGGCGGCCGCCGCGCCTCCACCAGCGCGGCGCGCAACGGCTCCCACCCGGCATAGCCCAGCGCCTGGGCCAGCCGCGTGAAGCTGGCCGGCGTCGCGCCCGCATCGGCCGCCAGCTCCCGCATCGAACGGGTTGTGGCGTCGAAGGCATGGTCCGCCAGGTAGCGTGCCGCCTCCCGCAGCCGGGGCGGCAGCTCCGGCAGGGCCAGGCGCAGGCGGTCCAGCGGCGCATCGGGAGACATGAAACGTATAGTGCACCGTTGCGGATGTTTCGCAACACTTGTTTCGGCGGCGGCGGCGCGTCACACTCGCCCCATGCGGATCGCCCTCATCCATGCCCTGCGCCATTCCCCCCCGCCCATCGAGGCCGCCTTCGCCCGGATCTGGCCCGAAGCGGTGCTGATGAACCTCCTAGATGACAGCCTTTCCGCCGACCTCGCGCGCGACGGCGCCCTGACGCCCGCGATGACGGAGCGCTTCCTCGCCTTGTCGCGCTACGCCGTGGCCGCGGGGGCGCAGGCTATCCTCTTCACCTGCTCCGCCTTCGGCCCCTGCATCGACGCCGTGGCGGCGGAGCTCGCCCCCCTCCCCGTCCTCAAGCCCAACGAGGCCATGGTGGCCGATGCCGCCGCCCTGGGAGGGCGGATCGGCCTCCTCGCCAGCTTCGCCCCCACGCTGGACAGCATGCCGCCGGAATTCCCGGGCAATGTCACTCTCGTCCCTCGCCTGGCGGAGGGCGCGCTGGACGCGCTGAACCGCGGCGACGCCGACGCGCATGACCGCCTGGCCGCCGAAGCCGCGCGCGACCTCGGGGATTGCGACGCCATCGCCCTCGCGCAGTTCAGCCTCGCCCGTGCGGCCCCAATGGTGGCGGCGGCGACCGGGAAGCCCGTGCTCACCACACCGGACAGCGCGGTGCGCGCCTTGCGGGCACGGCTCGAAGGGCGCGTCTGACCGGGGCACCCCACTCGGACGGCAACTTGTCAGACAAGTCGGAGGCTGTGCTATAGCACTTTCCACGTCGCCGGCCCTGGTCCGGCCGCGTCCAGACCAGACGAGCCAGGCCAGACGAGGGAAGTGCCCATGCCCATCTCCGGCGAAATGCTGATCGGCGCCACCGCGCTCCGCGGCACGGACAAGCCCATCCGCGCGATCGAGGCCGCCACCGGCCAGCCCATGGAACCCGCCTTCGGCGGCGGCACCGCGGCCGATGTGGACCGCGCCTGCTCGCTCGCCTGGGCCGCCTTCGACACCTATCGCGAGACCGCGCCCGAGGCCCGCGCTGCCTTCCTGGAAGCCTGCGCCCAGGCCATCCTCGACATCGGCGACGAGCTGATCACCCGCGCCATGGCCGAGAGCGGACTGCCTCGCGGCCGGCTGGAGGGCGAGCGCGGTCGCACCGTCGGCCAGCTCCGCCTCTTCGCCGGGGAGGTGCGGGACGGCTCCTACCTCTCCGCTCGGATCGACCCGGCCCTGCCGGCCCGCGCCCCCCTGCCCCGCCCGGACCTGCGCCTGCGCATGATCCCGCTCGGCCCCGTGGCCGTCTTCGGCGCCTCCAACTTCCCCCTCGCCTTCTCGGTCGCGGGCGGCGACACCGCCTCGGCCCTGGCCGCTGGCTGCCCGGTGGTGGTGAAGGCCCATTCCGCCCATCCCGGTACATCCGAGCTGGTGGGCCGCGCCATCCAGGGCGCGGTGAAGGCCGCCGGCCTGCCGGAAGGCGTCTTCTCCATGCTGTTCGGCTCCGGCCAGGTGGTCGGCCAGGGGCTGGTGGCGGACCCGCGCATCAAGGCGGTCGGCTTCACCGGCTCCCGCTCCGGCGGCACGGCGCTGATGAAGACCGCGGCCGCCCGGCCCGAGCCCATCCCCGTCTATGCGGAGATGAGCAGCATCAACCCCGTCTTCCTGCTGCCCAAGGCCATGGCCTCCCGCGCCGCCGCCATCGGCAAGGGCTTCGTCGGGTCGCTGACCCTCGGCGCCGGCCAGTTCTGCACGAATCCCGGCCTCGTCCTCGCGCTCGAAGGCCCGGATCTCGACACCTTCCTCGCCTCCGCCACCGAGGCGCTCGGCGGCGCCCCCGCCCAGACCATGCTGACCCCAGGCATCCTCAGCGCCTATCAGACCGGCGTCTCCCACCTCGCGGGCAACAACCGCGTCCGCAAGGTGGCCTCCGGCCAGCTCGCCACCGCCGGAACCCAGGGCGAGGCCGCGCTGTTCGAAACCACCGCCGCCCATTTCATGGATGACCCCGCCCTCGCCGAGGAGGTCTTCGGCGCCGCCTCCCTCGTCATCCGCTGCCCGGATGTCGAGACGATGCTGCGCCTGGCCGAAGGGCTGGAAGGCCAGCTGACCGCCACCATCCAGATGGAGGAAGGCGATGTGGAGATGGCGAAGAAGCTGCTGCCGGTGCTGGAGCGCCGCGTGGGCCGCATCCTCGTCAACGGCTACCCGACCGGCGTCGAGCTGAGCCACGCCATGGTCCATGGCGGCCCCTACCCCTCCACCTCCGACGGCCGCTCCACCTCCGTCGGCACGATGGCCATCACCCGCTTCCTGCGCCCGGTCTGCTACCAGGACATGCCGGAAGCCCTCCTCCCCGCGGCGCTGCGCAACGACAATCCGATGGGGCTGTGGCGGCGCGTGGATGGGGCACTCGGCCAGAAGTAGGCGCGGCTGCCCGGGGGAGCGCCGCTCCCCGGGCCCCCTCGCCGGGGAGCCAACGGGCTCCCCGGACCCACGATCGGACTGCCGTGGATACCCCGAATCGGCGGGGCCTCTGGGTGAAGGGCGTTTCCTGCCCTTGTAGTCGCCTCGGGTCTTGGACCCGAGGCGCACCGTCAGCTCAGGCTAGGGTTTTCACCCTTCCGGCTGCAGCAGGAACAGTACCACCGACCGCCCGGTGGCCTGGTACACCGCCCCGAACTCGAAGGCCTCGCCGTCATCCTCCGGCAGGTTGGTATCGGCCAGAAGCTGCCAGCCCTTGCCGCCCGACGCTTCCGGCAGGGTGAATTCCACCATGTCGTGGTAGCCGTTGATGACGATCAGCACGGTGGCGTCCTGCGCACGCTTGCGGATGCCGGTCACCTGCGCGCGGCCGTCCATCACCATGCCGAAGCACTTGGCGTTCGCGTCCTCCCAGTCGCCCGGCTGCATCTCGCCGCCATTGGCGTTGATCCAGGTGACGTCGCGAATGCCCAGCTCCTCGTTCATCTCGCCCGTGAAGAAGCGGGTGCGGCGGAGGATGGGGTATTTGTGCCGCAGCGTGAGGAGCTTCTGGGTGAAGCGGATGAGGGACTGGCCCTTCTCCTCGATCTCCCAGTTGAGCCAGCTGATCTCGTTGTCCTGGCAATAGGCGTTGTTGTTGCCGCCCTGGGTGCGCCCGAACTCGTCGCCGGCCAGCAGCATGGGCGTGCCCTGGGCCACGAACAACGTAGCCAGGAAGTTGCGGATCTGGCGCTCCCGCAGCGCGGTCACCTCGGGGTCGTCGGTCGGGCCTTCCGCCCCGCAGTTCCAGGAGCGGTTGTGCGAATGGCCGTCGTTGTTGTCCTCACCATTCGCCTCGTTGTGCTTCTCGTTGTAGGAGACCGTGTCATTCAGCGTGAAGCCGTCATGGGCGGTGATGAAGTTCACCGAGGCCCAGGCGCGGCGGCCGCTGTTGTTGAACACGTCGCCTGAGCCGCAGAGGCGTGGGGCCAGCTCCGCCGGCGTCGCCTCGCCGCGCCAGAAGTCGCGCACCGTGTCGCGGAACTTGTCGTTCCACTCCGCCCAGCCCGCGGGAAAGCTGCCGACCTGGTAGCCGCCCGGCCCGATATCCCAGGGCTCCGCGATCAGCTTCACTTGCGAGAGGACGGGGTCCTGCTGGCAGACCTTCAGGAAGCCGCTCTGCTCGTCGAACCCGTGCGGCTCACGCGCCAGGATGGTGCCGAGGTCGAAGCGGAAGCCGTCGATATGCATCTCCTGCACCCAGTAGCGCAGGCTGTCCGTTACGGTCTGGATCACGCGGGGGTGGGAGAGGTTCACCGTGTTCCCGGTGCCCGTGTCGTTGATGTAGTAGCGGGGCTGGTCCGGCAGCAGGCGGTAGTAGCTGGCGTTGTCGATGCCCTTGAAGGACAGCGTCGGCCCCTTCTCGTTCCCTTCCGCCGTGTGGTTGTAAACCACGTCCAGGATCACCTCGAGGCCGGCTTCGTGCAGCCGGGCCACCATCTCCTTGAACTCGCGCAGGCTGTTCGGCACGTCGGAGGCGTAGCGCGGGTCGGGCGCGAAAAAGCCGATGCTGTTGTAGCCCCAGTAGTTGGTGAGCCCCTTCTGAAGCAGGAAGTCGTCGTTGATGAAGGTGTGGATCGGCAGCAGCTCCACCGAGGTGACGCCGAGCGAGCGGATGTAGTCCACCACCTCCTTCTGCCCGAGGCCGGCATAGGTGCCGCGCAGCTCCTCCGGCACCTTCGGGTGCAGCTTGGTGAAGCCCTTCACATGGGTCTCGTAGACGATGGTGTGGTCCCAGGGCACGAACTGGCGCTCCGGCTCCCCATGCCAGTCGAAGTTGGGGTCCACGATCACGCATTTCGGCATGAAGGCGGCGCTGTCGCGCTCGTCGAAGGTCAGGTCGTCCCCGGTTTCCATCTTGTAGCCGAACACCGCCGGGTCCCAGGTCAGCTCGCCCGCATGGGCGCGGGCATAGGGGTCCAACAGCAGCTTGTTCGGGTTGAAGCGGTGCCCGGCCTCCGGCTCATAGGGGCCATGGACGCGGTAGCCGTAGAAGGTGCCGGGCCCGACATCGGGCAGGTAGCCGTGGAAGATCTGGTTCGTGTATTCGGGCAGCTCAATCCGCTCGATCTCCCGCTCCCCCGTGCTGTCGAAGAGGCAGACCTCCACCTTCGTCGCATTGGCGGTGAAGAGGGCGAAGTTCGTGCCCTGCCCATCCCAGTTCGCCCCGCGGGCGGCGGGAGAGCCTTCCTTGATCCGCGCTTTGATGATGTCCGCCAAGGTGCCGTTCCGATCGTTTTGGTGAGGGAAGCGGAAACGCTCCCCAGCGGGACGGGAACGGGGCGCAGGGCTGCCGGTTCGGCCCTGGCCCGGGGCCTACGCGGACGTGATCTGAACCGGGCGGCGGGCCGGGGATTTGCGGCGGGCGAGGCCCTGGCCTACATCGCCGCTCCCCCCGCCTCGCCTGGCCGAAAGGTTCCCGCCCCCCATGCCCGCGCCCCGCGACGCCACGGCGCGACCGCCGCGCAGGCGCACCGGCCCCGCCACCCTGCTGCCCCCCGACCCCGGCGCGGCGCTGCTGCAGCGGCCCGGCGTGCTCGTCCGCCGCCTGCACCAGGTCCATTCGGCCATGTTCCAGGAGGAAACGGCCAGCTTCGGCATTACCCCGGTGCAGTACAGCCTGCTGACCCTGCTGACGGAGCATCCCGGGCTGGAACAGGGCGCCGCCGCCGCCGGGTTGCGGCTGGACCGCTTCACCACCGCCGATGTCGTGCGCCGGCTGGAAGCGGCCGGGCTGGTGCAGAGGAAGCCGGGCCAGGACCGCCGCGCGAAGGGGCTGTCCCTGACCCGGCGGGGGGCGAATGTGTTCGCCGCGATGCGCGAGGGCGTGCAGCGCGCCCATGACCGGTTGGTGGAGCCCCTGCCACCCAGCCGCCGGGAGGCGTTCCTCAAGGCGCTGCAGCAGTTGGTGGAGCATCACGGCACCGTCGGCACGCCCCCGCCGAAGGTGCGCTGAGGATCAGGCCCCCGGCTCGGGCGGCCTTTCATCCGGCGGGGCGATAGCGGTGACCAGGTCCCGCAGCAGCGCCTTGTTCGGCAGCGGGTCCAGCCGCATTTCGCGCGCCTCCAGCCGGATGGTGCAGGCATAGCCGACGCGCCCGTCCACCAGCATCATGCACTCCTTGCACGCATTGGCGTTCAGGCAGGCATAGCGCATGGCCAGGCTGGGGTCGGCGCATTCCCGCACCCAGCGCAGCCCGTCCAGCACGGATTGCCCGGCCTCGAAGGGCACCTCGAAGCGGTCGCGCCGTGGGGCCTCGCCCGGCCCGCCGCGATGGATGGAGAGGGTTGCGACGCTCATGCGGCCTCCGCCACGGGCTGGCGGCCCAGGCGCAGCTGCCCGTCCCGCAGCGCCAGGGTCTGGTTGTGCCCCCAGGCCGGGTCGAGGCCCGGATGGTCCTCGCGCTGATGCGCGCCGCGGCTTTCGGTGCGGGCCGCGGCGGCCAGCACCACGGCCTCGGCCACCTGCAGCCCGGCGCGGAGGTCGAACCAGTCGGCACGGGCGAGGTCGTGGGGCAGGGGCGGGCCGGGCGGCGCCTCACCCAGCTCGGCCGAGAGGGCCTGAAGCCGCTGCCCGGCGCGGGCCAGCCCCTCCGCCGTGCGGAAGGCGCCGACATCGTCGGCCATGATGTCCTGCAGGCGCCGGAACAGGGCGGCGGTGTTCATCCCCGGCCGGGCGGGGCCGGTGCCTCCGGCGAGCGCCAGCGCCTCGGCCGCCGCCGCTTCGTCCCAGCCCTCGCCATCCCGCCGCGCCAGGGCGGCGGCTTCCCGCCCGGCGACGCGGCCGAAGGCGAGGGCTTCCGTGATGGCATTGCCGGAGAGGCGGTTGGCCCCGTTCGCGCCGCCCACCGCCTCGCCCGCCGCGAAGAGGCCGGGCAAGCCGGTATCCATGCGCGCATCCACGCGGATGCCGCCCATGTGGTAATGGGCGATCGGCGCCACCTCCACGGGGGTGCGGGTCAGGTCGATGCCGTTGGCGGCCAGCCGGTCGATCACCGGGCCGAAATTCTCCCGCAGCACCGCCTCCGGCACGTGCTGGAAGCTCAGCCAAGCCCCGCCGGAGGGCGAGCCTCGCCCGGCCGCGACCTCCCTGGTGATGGCATAGGTCGCCAGGTCGCGCGTGACGACGTAGCGGCCGCCATCCGGGGCGCCGTAGCGGTCCGTGAACTCCTCCATGGCGCCGTTCAGCAACCGCCCGCCCAGCTTGTAGCGGAAGGGATCCCACATGATCGGGTCCATGCCGATCATCCGGGGCGCGAGATGGCCGATGGGGAAGAACTGCACGAATTCCATGTCCACCAGCTCAGCGCCGGCGCGCAGGGCCAGGGCATAGCCGTCGCCGGCCATGTTCGAGGAGGCGCTGTTGCGCCGGTACAGCCGCGTCAGCCCGCCTGTCGCGATGACCGTGGCCCCGGCGGACATGCGGAGTGGCACGCCATGCGCGAGGTCCAGCGCCACCGCGCCCCGGACCCGCCCGCCGGAGGTGACGAGGTCCGTCACCAGCACCTCGCCCATGCGGCGGATGCCACCCTCCCGCTGGGCCCGCGCGCGCAGGGCGCGGGAGACGGCGGGGCCGGTGCTAAGGAAATCCACATAGACACAGCGCGGCCGGTCATGCCCCGGCGCCTGCACCTGCCGGATTCGCCCATCCGGGTGGCGGGCCCAGCCGGTCCTCCACTCGTCCATCTCGCGGATGACCTCGGCGCCCTCCTCGCAGAGCAGCCGGGCGAGGCGCGGGTCGCACAGCCCCCGCCCGGCGGCCAGCGTATCCGCCAGATGGTGGCTCCAGTCGTCCTCGGTCTCGCTGCCCAGGGCGGCGGCGACGGTCATCTGCGCCATCACTGTGGCGCCGCCGCGCCCGATGAGGGAGCGGTCCAGCAGCAGCACCCGCGCGCCCCGCCGGGCCGCCTCGATCGCCGCGTAGAGCCCCGCCCCGCCCGCGCCGATGACCAGCACATCGGTGCGCAGCAGGGGCGCCTCCACCGCCATCTAGAGCAGCGCCCCGGCGGCCTTCAGCAGCGCCCCGCCGGGCTGCCGCAACTGGGCGAGGATGCTGAAATGGTCCTCCCCCTCCAGCGCCATCAGCGGCCCCGGCGCCCCGGCCGCGGCGCGGCGGGCGTGGAAGACCTCGGATTGCCGCCGCAGCTCCGGCAGCTCCCTCGCGCCATAGGCGACGGCGACCGGCTTGAGGCTCACCGGCAGGCGCTGGGGGGAGAGCGCCGCGACCTCCCCCTCCGTCAGCTTCAGCGCATCGTTCAGGCCGGTGCCGCGGATCGGTTCCAGGTCGAAGATGCCCGAGATGGCGAGCGCCGCCCGCACGAGGGGATGATCCGCCAGCAGCGCCGCCAGATGCCCGCCGGCCGACCAGCCCGAGAGGATCAGCGGCCCCCCGATGCCATGCGCCGCGCCGTTCGCCGCCAGCCAGTCCAGCGCGCGCCGCAGCTCGCCCACGATCTCCGTCAGGCTCGCCTCCGGAGCCAGGGTGTGGCCGGGCAGCGCCGCCGACCAGCCCTGGGCCAGCGCCCCCTCCGCCATGCAGGAGAACCCCTCCCGCGCGTTCTTCTGCCAATAGCCGCCATGGATGAAGACAAGGCAGGGCGCATCGGCCCTCGCTGCCGGGAACAGGTCCCAGCCCTGGCGCGGCGTGGCGCCGTAGAGCCGTTCCAGCCCTTCCGGCCGCGCCGCGCGCAGCGCCGCCGAATCCGCCGCCCAGCCGGCCACCATGGCGCTGCCCTCCGGCACGGCCGCGTTGTTGTTATAGGCGGCGCTCAGCGTCGCGCGGTCCCAGCCGCGCCAGGCCTCGTCCTCGGTCATGGCATCCCCCCTCGTCAGGCCGCCCCCTCAGGCGGCAAAGGCCCGCCCGCCCAGATAGGCCTCGCGGACATCGCTGCTCTCCAGCAGCTCGGCGCCCGTGCCCGCGCGCACCACGCGGCCGGTTTCCAGCAGATAGGCGCGGTCGCAGAGGCTCAGCGCGGCCAACGCGTTCTGCTCGACCATCAACACCATCAGCCCCTGGCGGCGCACCTCCTGCACGATCTCGAAGACCTGCTCGACCAGGTTCGGCGCCAGCCCCAGGGAGGGTTCGTCGAACATCACCAGCCTCGGGCGGGACATCAGCGCGCGGGCGATGGCCAGCATTTGCTGCTCCCCGCCCGACAGCGTGCCGGCTGCCTGCGCCGCCCGCTCCCGCAGCCGGGGGAAGCGCGCATACATCGCCTCCAGATCCTCCCGGATGCCGGCGGAATCACGCCGCAGCAGCGCGCCCATGACGAGGTTCTCCCGCACCGAGAGATGCGGGAAGACGCGCCTTCCCTCCGGGCAGTGGGCGATGCCGCGCCGCAGGATCTCCCCGGGCGGCAGCCCCGCGATCGGCGCCCCGTCCCAGGTGATCCGGCCCGCGGCCGGGCGCAGCAGGCCGCTGATCGTCTTCAGCGTGGTGGATTTCCCCGCGCCATTGGCGCCGATCAGGCTGACCAGCTCCCCCGGCCGCACCTCCAGCGACACGCCCGAGAGCGCGGCGACGCGGCCATAGGAGACGGAGACATCCTCAAGCCGCAGCATGGCCCACTCCCTCAGGCGCGCCGCCGAGATAGGCGCGGATCACCTCCGGATTCTCCCGGATGGCCGCGGGCGGTCCATCGGCGATGATGCGCCCCTGGTTCAGCACCACGATCCGGTCCGAGATCCGCATCACCATCGCCATGTCGTGCTCCACCAGCAGGATGGTGGTGCCGCGGTCCCGCAGTTGGCGGATCAGCGCCATGCAATCGGCGGTCTCGGATGGGTTCAGCCCCGCCGCCGGCTCGTCCAGCAGCAGCAGGCGCGGTGCCGCCGCCGCGGCCAGGGCGATGCCCAGGCGCCGCTGCTCGCCATAGGCGAGGGAATCCGCCCGCGCCGCCGCCCGCGCGGAGAGCCCGACGAAGTCCAGCATCGCCATCGCCTCGTCGCGCAGCCGCGCCTCCTCCCGCCGGCGTCCCGGCAGGGGGATGAAGGCCTCGAGCAGCCCCGCGCGGCCGCGCAGATGCAGGGCCATCAGCGCGTTCTCGAGCACGGTGCAGGCGCCGAAAATACTGGTTCGCTGGAAGCTGCGCACGAGGCCCAGCGCCGCGATGCGCTCGGGCGAGAGGCCGATAATGTCCCGCCCCTCGAAGTGGATGGTGCCGCGGCGGGGGCGGATATAGCCGGTGATGGCGTTGAAGGCCGTGGTCTTGCCCGCGCCGTTCGGCCCGATGAGGCTCACCACCTCGCCCTGCCCCACCTCGAAGCCGAGATCGGAGACGGCGACCAGCCCGCCGATCTGCACCATCACATGCTCGACCCGCAGAAGCGGCGCGGTCATCCCACGCCCTCCCGCACGGGGGTGGGCAGGGCCTGCGTGGCGGGCCGGCGGGCCGGCAGCCAGGCGGCCACCGCCGGCACGATGCCGCGCGGCAGGAACATGACGAGCAGGATCATCGCCGCGCCATAGGCGATCCACTGCGCCTCCGGCCGCGCGGAGCCGCGCAGCATATCCGGCAGCAGCCCGAAGATCAGCCCGCCCACCACCGGCCCCCAGAGCGTGCCCTTGCCGCCCGTGATCACCATGATGACCATGGTGACGGTGTAGATGAACAGGAACACGTCCGGGTCCACGATGCGGACGTAATGGGCGAAGAGGCTCCCGGCCGCACCCGCGATGCCAGCGGAGACCACCGTCGCGATCACGAGGTAATGCGTCGCGCGGATTCCGACGGAGCGCGCGAGCGTCTCGTTCTCCCGCAGGGCCACCAGCGCGCGCCCGATGCGGGAATGCACGATCTGCCGCACGACGAGGAAGGCCAGCACCCCCACGCCGAGGACGAGCCAATAGGTCTGCGCCTTGGAGGTGAGGTCCACCACGCCCTGCCCCGGCCACCAGAGCGAGAAGGGCGGAATGCCGACCAGCGCCATCGGCCCCTGCGTCAGCTCCACCCAGTTCAGCGCCAGCATCCGCAGCACCTGCGCGAAGCAGATGGTGATGATGACGAAATAGGCCCCGCGGATGCGGAAGGCGAGCCGCCCCAGCAGCCAGCCGAAGACGCCCGCCACGAGGATGGCCGAGAGGAAGCCGACATAGACGGGCTGCGGCTCCAGCCGAAGCCGCATCCCGAAGCCGATCCCGATATCGAAGCCCAAGGAGGCCAGCGCGCTGGCATAGGCGCCCAGGCCGAAGAAGGCCGCATGCCCCAGGCTGAGCTGGCCCGTATAGCCCAGCAGCAGGTTCAGGCTGATCGCCCCGATGATGAAGATGCCGGCCGAGGTCAGCACCGCCAGCATGTAGGGGTCGGGCGCGACGACCGGCAGCAGCGCCATGGCCAGGACGAAGGCCCAGCCGACAAGCCCGCTCATCCCACCCGCTCCTTCAGGGCCACCAGCCCCTGCGGGCGGATCGCCAGCACGAGGATGATGAGCAGGAAGCCGAAGGCATCTCGGTATTCGGTAGAGACGAAGCCGCCGCCGAATTCCTCGACATAGCCGAGCGCGAAGCCCCCGATTACCGCGCCGGGCAGGTTGCCCAGCCCGCCGAGAATGACGATGGCGAAGGCCTTCAGCCCCACCAGGTCCCCCATGGTGGGCGAGACCATGAAGACCGGGCCCAGCAGCGCCCCCGCCGCCGCCGCGAGGCCCGAGCCGATGGCGAAAGTGGCGGTGCTGACCCAGCCCACGCGTACGCCCATCAGCGAGGCCGTCTCCGAATCCTGGAAGGTGGCCCGCATGGCGATCCCCGCGCGGGTGCGCTCCAGCAGCAGCCAGAAGCCAAGGAGCAGCGCGCAGGCGACCCCGAGCACGAAGAGCCGCAACGGCATGACCGAGACCGGCCCCAGCACCAGCGGCGTTCCGCCGAAGGGTGTGGGAACCAGCTTGGCCACCCCGCCCCAGGCCCACATGGCCGCGTTCTGCAACACCAGCGCCGCGCCGATCATCGCCAGCATGACGGAATCGATATCGGCCCCGCGCAGCGGGCGCAGCAGCAGCACCTCGATGGCCGCTCCCAGCGCCACGCCCAGCAGGGTGGCGAGCAGCAGCGAGAGGAAGAAATCCAGCTGCAGCAACGACACCAGCGCATAGGTCATGTAAGCGCCGAAGGTATAGAGCTCGCCATGCGTGAAGTTAACCACCCGCATGACGCCGAAGATCAGCGTCAACCCGATCCCCAGCAGCGCGTAGGTGCCGCCGAGGACCGTGCCGTTGACGAGGTGCTGGAGCGCCTGGTCCATCCTCTCAGAGCAGCCCGGTCTTGCCTTCGGAGAGGGTGACGATCGCGACATTGGGCTTGTTCTGCCCGCTCTCGCGCCCCGCCGGCCCTTCCTTCATGAAGGCGATGTCGCCGTTCACGCCCTGCAGCTTCACCTTCCACAGCGCCTCGCGGATCGCCTCGGATTCGGCGCGCCCGGCGAGCTTGATGGCCTCAACGACCGTCAGCACCGCGTCATAGCCACGGAAGCCCTCCGTCAGCCCGGCGAATTCCCAGCCATGCTTGTTCCATTCGTCCGTGTAGGCCTTCGCGATCGCCGGATAGGGCGCGCGCTCGGGGAACCAGGGCGCGTAGAACAGGATGTGGTAACTGGTGTTGCCGGCCGGCAGCGGGTTGGCCAGCAGCGCATCGGGGAAGGACCCACCGGTGGTCACCCAGCGCTTGCCCAGCCGCTGCTCCACCCCCTGGCGCAGCGCGAGGGTCTGCTGCTCCACCCCCGTGGTGAGGAACACCGTGTCCCCGTCGGACTGCTTCAGCGCCGTGATCTGGGCGGAGAGGTCGGTCGCCTCCGGGGTCATCGTCTCTGTGCGGCCGATGCCGATGCCCTTGGCCTGGAGGGCGGCGGTGAACTTCTCCGTCGCGCCGCGGCCGAAGTCGTTGTTGACGGAGAGGAAGTCGATCTTGCGGATCGCCGGGGAGAACTTCGCCAGCTGCTCGGCGAAGGCCACCGCCTCCATCTCCGAGGTGGGAGCGATGCGGAAGACATAGGGGTTGCCGGAGGTGGTGATGCGCGCCGCCGAGGAGGTCTCGACCACCATCGGCACCTTGTACTCCAGCAGCTTGGGCATGATGGAAAGCGTGAAGGTGGAGCTCCAGGCGCCGATCATCACCGGCACCCTGTCGCGCAGCACCAGCTTCTCCGCCGCCGCCACCGCCTCGCGCGGGTTGGACTTGTTGTCCTCCAGCACGAGCTGGATCGGTGCGCCGAGCACGCCGCCGGCGCGGTTGAGCACGTCCACCGCGATCTTCGCGCCATTCGCGACATAGTTGCCCGAAGCGGCGACGGAGCCTGTCAGCGGCTGGGTCATGCCGATCTTGATCGGATCGGCGGCGAAGCCCGTTCGGTGCAGCGCGGGCAGGGCGAGGCCCGTCAGAAGGGCGGTGCGTCTGGTCAGCATGGCGTTGGCTCCTTGGATGGGGTCAGGCGGCAGCGACGCGTGTCTGGCGGTATTTCTCGTCCCGGTAGGCGCCGGAGAGCACGGGCGGGTACTTGGCCTGACCCGGCGGCGCGATGCATTCGATGGCGGCGTCGTAATTCGGATGATGGAAGAAGGCGATGGACAGGCGCCGACTGCGCGCCGCCGCGCTGTCCGGCGGGTTCACCACGCGATGCACGTTGGAAACCCAGCGGTCATTCGTCCAGCGCATCAGCAGATCGCCGATATTCACCACGAAGCTGCGCGGGTCCGTCTCCACATCCAGCCAGCGGCCATCGCGCGTCTGGGCCTGCAACCCACCCGGCACGTTCTCGCCGTTCAGGATGGTCAGCAGCCCGTAATCCGTATGGGCGCCGGCGCGGAGCTGGCCCGGCGCGGGCGGCGTGAGCTGCTCGGGGTAGTGGTTCAGCCGCATCGCCGTGATGTGGCGGTCGATCTTGTCGTCGAAGAAACGCTCGGGGATGCCGAGGCCGAGGGCGGCGAGCCGCATCATCTCGACCGTCAGCTTCTCCATCTCGGCATAGTAGGCGGCGGCGGCATCGGCGAAGCCCGGCGGTTGCTCCGGCCAGAGATTGGGTCGGAAATAGCGCAGCCCTTCCTCGCTGGTGTAGTACGGCTCGCCGGGCCAGGATTCCCGGCCGAAATGGTAGTATTCCTTCAGGTCCGGCGGCGTCTCGACCGCATTGCCATGCGACAGCGCCTCGACCCCGAGCGCGATGTAGCCACGCGGCGTGCCCTTCACCGGATGCACGGCGCGCAGCTTCTCCTGCAAGGGCAGGCCGAAGAACGCATTCCCCTTGTCACGCAGCCCATCCATCACCGCCGCCGGCACGCCATGGCCGGTGATGGTGAAGAAGCCGATCTCCCGGCAGATGCGGTCCATCTCCCGCCCCGTGCGCAGCCGCGCGGCGGCATCCCCGCCCAGGGCGGAGGACAGGTCGATCACCGGGATGTCGGACATGGGCTCCCCCCTCAATGGTAGTAGGCGCCGCCATCCACCACGAGCGTCTGCCCGGTGATGAAGGCGGAATCCGGACCCGCGAAGAAGCAGACCGCGCCGACGAGATCATCCGGCAGCATGTCCCGCCCCAGCACGCGATTGCGCAGCGAGGGCTCCTTCACCCCTGCGATGAGCGTGGGGTTCCGCAGCACGTTCTCGCTCAGCGTGAAGCCGGGGGCGACGCTGTTCACCAGCACGGCGTGCCGCCCCATCTCGGTGGCCAGCGCGCGGGTGAGGGACACCACGGCGCCCTTGCTGGCCACGTAATGCGCCATGTACGGATTGCCCTTGAAGGCCACGCCGGAGCTGATGTTCACCACGCGCCCGCCGCCGCGCCGCTGCATGGCCGGCAGCACGCCGCGGCAGCACAGGAAGGTGCCGATGACATTCACGTCGAGCACCCGCCGCCATTCCGCGACGTCCAGCTCCTCGAAGGGCTTCGGCGTCAGGCTGGCATAGATGCCGGCGTTGTTGACGAGGATGTCGAGCCCACCGAAGCGGCGCTCGGCCGCCTCCACCATGGTGGCGACCGCCGGCTCCGAGGTCACGTCACCCACCACGCCGTGCACGGCCAGCCCCTCTGCACGCAGGCGTTCCGCCGCCGCCTCCGCCCCCTCGAGGTCGCCGATCACCACCGAGGCGCCGCGCCGGACCAGGCCCTCCGCCAGGGCGAGGCCGATGCCGGCGGCCCCGCCCGTCACCAGCGCGACCCGGCCCTGCAGCGGCCCGGGGCTCACGGCATGCGGTCCGCCTGGGGCGGCAGGAAGTCGGTGGAGAAGAGCGTCTCCGCCGCCGGCGGATTTTCGATCCGGTTCACCTCGGCGTTGATGGCCACCAGGCGGCGCATCCGGTCCAGCTCCAGCGCGCCGAAGCCGGTGCGGCGCACATTCGGCGTCAGGATAGCGACGTCGCGGGTCATCGCGAAGCGCTCGCCCTCCAGCGCCGGATCGAACAGCGCCTCGCGCTTCCTCATCGCCGCCATGCCGGCCGCCGGGTCCGCCAGCGCGGCCTTCAGCCCCTGCAGCGTGGCCCGCACGAAGCCTCGCACGGCCTCAGGGTTCCGCTCCGCAAAGGCCGCGGAGGTGATGACGCCGTGGCCGTACAGATCCACGCCCGCCGCGGCATAGGGAAGCGAGACGATCTCCGAGGCCGGCACGCCCGCCGCCCGGAGCCCGAACACGGCGGATTGCTGCAGCCCGGTGATCGCCTCCACCTGCCCGGTCGCCAGCATGCTCTCGCGCAGGCTGGCGGTCATCGAGGTCCAGCGGATGCTCGCCGGATCGATCCCCGCCGCCCGGGCGAAAACCGGGAAGAGCACGCGGCTCGATTCCCCCTCCGGCGCGCCGAGGTTGCGCCCGGCAAGATCGGCGGCGGTGCGGATGCCCGTCCGCCTCAGCGTCACCACCGCGGCCGGGTTGCTGTCGAACACCATGGCCACGGCGATCACCCGCTGCTGCGGGTTCCGCGCGTTGAACTGCACCAGGGCGTTGATATCGGCGAAGCCGACGTCGTAGGCGCCGGTGGCGACCTTGGTGATGGTGTCGCCAGAGCCGTAGCCGCGGTCCTGCTGCACGCGCAGCCCGGCATCCCGGAAGAAGCCCCGTTCCTCGGCCAGCGCCCAGATCGCGTGATAGCCCTGCGGCGCCCAGTCCCAGGCGAAGCGCAGCGGCGTCTGCGCCTCCCCGCGGGAGGGTGCCATCACGGCGGCGGCGAGCAGCGGCGCCGCGGCCAGCCAACGGAGAAAACGAGAACGTTCCATGCGTCGGCGCCCCTTCGACGGTTGCGTCGGTCCGGGGCGGATGGGCCCCTGTGCGGGCTGTGACAGCAAGCCCCATGCCAGGGCCGGGGGCGGGTTCCGCGCAGAGCCCCGCACAAAGTTTAGGCGCCCCATCGCGGGATCGCCAAAAAAACGTGCCTGCACCCACCTATTTCCGCTGGCGCTGCACCCGCCATCCGCGCGATGCATCGGGGGAAGCCAATCAGCGCCCATGGCACGGGCCTTGCCACCATGGCGGGGCCCGGCGGGCGCCAGGTTCAGGGAAGGCCCTCATGGATTTCACGCAAACGGGACCCTACGACACCGTGCTGCGCGGCGGCCGCGTCATCGATCCGGCCCAGGGTCTCGACACCATCGCCGACATCGCGGTGCGGGACGGCCGCATCGCCGCCATCGGCCCGAACCTGCCGGGCCCGGCGCGGGATACTATCGACGTGGCCGGCAAGCTCGTCCTGCCCGGGATGATCGACACCCACGCCCATGTCTATCGCTACGTCACCGGCCGCTTCGGACTGGAGGCGGATATGGTGGGCGTGCATTCCGGCGTAACGACGCTGGTGGACCAGGGCGGCCCGTCCGTCCTCACCTTCCCCGGCTTCCGCGAGTTCGTGGTGAAGAAGGCCGCGAGCCGCGTCCTCGCCTTCCTCTCCGCCTATATGGTCGGCGGGCTGGAGGGGCATTACTACCCCGAGCTCTACCGCCCCGACTGCATCGCGGTGGAGGACACGATCCGCTGCGGGCGGGAGAATGCGGACCTGGTGCGCGGCATCAAGGGCCATGCCGAGATCGGCGGCTTCACCCGCTGGGGTGACGAGGCGATGCGCCGCGCCGCCATCGTCGCGCGGGAGCTGGACCGGCCGCTCTACATCCATTTCGGCCAGCTCTGGCCCTTGCCGGAGGACACGCCCTCCTACGACCCCGACGCCATCCTGCCGGAGATGCTGGAAATCATGCGCCCGGGCGACATCCTGGCGCATCCCTTCACCCGCCACCCCGGCGGCTTCGTGGACCGCCATGGCAAGCTGCACCCGGTGGTCCGGGAAGCCCTGGCGCGCGGCCTGAAGACCGATGTGGGCCACGGCTCCCACTTTTCCTTCAAGATGGCGCGGCTGGTGCTGGAGGCCGGTGTGCTGCCCGACACGCTCGGCGCCGACATGCACGGTTACAACACCACCGTCCCCAAGCCGCGCGGCACGCCGGACGAGCATCCGGACAAGGAGGAGATGCATCTCTTCGCCGGCAAGCAGAACTTCTCCCTCGCCTCGGCGATGACCAGCATGCTCGCCCTGGGCATGGACCTCACGCATGTCGTGCGCATGGTCACGATCAACCCGGCCGAGATGCTGCGGATGGCCGACGAGATCGGCACCCTCCGCGTGGGGCGCGAGGCTGACATCTCCGTGCTGTCCGACGAACGCGGCCGCTTCCTGCTGCAGGACAATGAGGGAACGAAGGTGGTGACCGAGCGCCTCCTCCAGCCCGTTCTCTGCCTGCGCGCGGGGCGGCGCTACGATGCCGATTCCATCGTGCTGCCCAAGCCTGTCCTGGCCGAAGCCGCGTGAGCCCTGAGGCGATCGGCGAAGGTGTCGGCGCGAGCCTCCGCCGCAAGGAGGATGCGCGCTTCCTCCTGGGGCGCGGCCGCTATGTCGGCGATATCCGCGCGGCAGGCATGCTGGAGGTCGCCTTCCTCCGCAGCCCCGTCGCCCATGCGCGGCTGCTCGGGGTGCAGAAGGCGGAGGGTGCGGAGAGCCGGGTCTTCACCGCGGCCGATCTCGCCGGGGTGGGGACGATCCGCGCGCCCTCCGCCCTTCCGGGCTTCCGCGTCTCGGAGCAGCCGGTGCTCGCCACGGGCAAGCTACGGCATGTGGGCGAGCCCATCGCCGCATGCCTCGCCCCCAGCCGCGCCGCGGCGGAGGACCTCGCCGCCGCCTGCATCCTGGATTACGAGGCTCTGCCGGTCGTCGCCGACATGCTCACCGCCCGCGCCCCCGGCGCGCCGCTGGTCCATGAGCACTGGCCCGACAACGCCTTCCTCGAAACCTTCCGCGACGAGGACCTGTCTGAGCTCGACTCCATCGCCGCGGCGAAGGTCACGCGCCGGCTCCGCACGGCCCGGCAATGCATGGTGCCCATGGAAGGTCGCGGCGTGCTGGCGGAATGGGACCCACGCCTCGAACAGCTGATCGTCACCACATCCACCCAGCAGCCCCATGTCATCCGCACCGGCCTGTCGGAGGTGCTGGGGCTGGACGAAGGGCAGATCCGCGTCGTCGCGCCCGATGTCGGCGGCGGCTTCGGCTACAAGGGCATCCTCTCGCCGGAGGAGGTGGTGTGCTGTCACCTCGCCATGCGCCTCGGCCGCCCCGTGCGCTGGATCGAGGACCGGCTGGAGCATCTCAGCGCGAATGCGAACTGCCGGGAACACCACTACACCGTCACCGCCTGGGCCGATGCCGGCGGCCGGCTCCTCGGGGTGGATGTGGATGCGACGGTCGATTCCGGCGCCTATTCCCTCTACCCCTTCAGCGCCTGCCTGGAATCGGCGCAGGTCGGCTCGATCTTCCCCGGCCCCTACACGCTGCCGCGCTTCCGCTGCCGCACCGTCTCGGCCTGCACGAACAAGCCGCCCATCCTCCCCTATCGCGGCGTGGCCCGCACGGGCGTGTGCTACGCGCTGGAAACCACGCTGGACGCGCTGGCGCGGCAGCTCGGCATCACGCCCGCCGCCATCCGCCTCGCCAATCTCGTCCCGCCCGAGGCGATGCCCTACCGCAACCTCGTCGGAAAAGTCTTCGACAGCGGCGACTATCCCCAAGCCCTGCGCCGAGCGCTGGCCGCCATCGATCACGACCGCATCGCGGCGCGTCGGGCAGCCGGGGAATGCATCGGCTTCGGCCTCGCCGTCTTCTGCGAACAGGGCGCGCACGGCACCTCGGTCTATCACGGCTGGGGCATCCCCTTCGTGCCGGGCTACGAGCAGGCGACCGCCCGCTTCACCCCGGATGGCGTGCTGGAAATCCGGACGGGGCTGCAAAGTCACGGCCAGGGCATGGAGACGACCTTCGCCCAGGTCGCGCATGAAGTCCTTGGCCTGCCCACCGCCCGCGTGCGCGTGGTGCATGGGGACACGGCCCTCACCCCCTATTCCACCGGCACCTGGGGCAGCCGCGCGGCCGTGATGGGCGGCGGCGCCGTGGCCGAGGCCTGCCGCCTGCTGGGCGAGCGCGCGCTCGCGATCGGCGCCTCCCTCCTCCAGGCTGAACCTGGCGCCGTTGAACTGTCCGGCGGCGCCGTGCGGCGGCGTGACGGCGGCGCCGCCGTCACGCTGGAGGAGATCGCCCGCACCTGGTACCGGCGCCCCCAGAACCTGCCGCGCGGCGTGGATACGGGCGGGCTGGAGGTCACCGGCGGCTACCGCCCGGACCCCGATACCGGCACCCACTCCTATGCCTGCCACGCCGTGACGCTGCGGATCGACACCGAGACGGGCGAGGTGGTGCTGGAGGACTACCTGATCGTCGAGGATGGCGGCGTGCTGCTGAACCCGATGATCGTGGACGGGCAGGTTCTCGGCGGCCTCGCCCAGGGCATCGGCACCGCCCTCTATGAGGAAATGCCCTTCGACGAGGCCGGCCAGCCCCTGGCCGGCACCCTGGCCGACTACCTCATCCCCGGCACGGCCGAGCTGCCGGAGGTCCGCATCGACCATATGGAGACGCCGAGCCCCTGGACGCGCTTCGGCCAGAAGGGACTGGGCGAGAGCGGCGCCATCGGCCCCCCGGCCGCCATCGTGAACGCCATCAACGACGCGCTGGCCCCCTTCGGGGCGGAGGTGCTGGACCTGCCCGCCAGCCCCGCCCGCGTGCTCGCCGCGTTGGAGGCGGCGCGCGCCCGATGAAGCCCGCCCCCTTCGCCTATGCCCGCCCGGCGGACTGGCCCGCCGCCCTCGCCCTGCTCGGCTCCGGTGCCCGGCCGGTCGCCGGGGGGCAGTCCATCGGCCCCATGCTGAACCTGCGCATGGCCCAGCCCGGCTTGGTGGCCGATCTGCGCCACCTGCCGGAATTCGGCGGCATCGCGGTGCAGGGCGGCACCTGCCGCATCGGCGCCGGCACCACCCATGCGGCCATCGAGGACGGCGCCGTCCCCGGGCGCCTGGGCGCCATCCTGGCCGGGGTGGCGCGGCGGATCGCCTACCGCCCCGTGCGCAACCGCGGCACGATCGGCGGCAGCCTGGCCCATGCGGACCCCGCGGCCGACTGGGTGGCGGTGCTGCCCGCCTTCCCCGGCCATGCCGTCGCCCTCGGCCCGGCGGGTGAGCGCCGCATTCCCCTGGCCGGCTTCGTCACCGGCATCTTCGAGACGGCGCTCCGCCCGGAGGAGGTGCTGCGCGCCATTGAGCTGCCGCTGCTGCCGCCGGAGACGCGCTGGGGGCACTGGAAGTTCTGCCGCAAGCCCGGCGAGTTCTCCAAGGCCACAGCCTGCCTCCTCGCCATCCCCGGCCAGGCGCCGCGCGCCGTCCTGGCCGCGCTGGACGGCCCGCCCCTGCCCATCCCCGACGCCACCGCCCTGCTCGCGGCGCCGGAGGCCGAGGCGGACCGCCTCCTCGCCACCCTTCCCGGCCTGGAGCCCTGGCGCGCCGCCCTCGCCCGCACGGCGCTTCGCCGCGCCGCCGGAATGGCCGCCGCCGGGATGCCCACCGCATGACCCGCCTGCCCATCCGCCTCACCGTCAATGGCGAGCCCGCCGAGGTCCTGGCGGAGCCGCGCACCCATCTGGCCGACCTGCTGCGCGGCGAGCTGCTGCTTACCGGCACCCATATCGGCTGCGAGCATGGCGTCTGCGGCGCCTGCACCGTGGAGTTGGACGGCGCCCCGGCGCGGTCCTGCATCACCCATGCCGGCGCCTGCGACGGCGCCACAATCCGCACCATCGAAGGCTTCGGAGAGGATGCCGTCATGGCCGCCCTGCGGGAGGCCTTCAGCGCCGAGCACGCCCTGCAATGCGGCTACTGCACGCCCGGCATGCTCGTCGCCGCCCGCGACATCGTGCTGCGCCTGCCCGGCGCCGATGAGGCGCGGGTGCGGGAGGAGCTTTCGGGCAATCTCTGCCGCTGCACGGGCTACCGGGGCATCGTCCGCGCCGTGATGCGCGTGCTGGAGGAACGGCGGGGCCGATAAGCCCCCGCGCCCCGCCGCCTTGCAGCGCCCTCCGCCCGCCCCGATGATCCGGCCCGGGCGGGCATGAGAGGACCATGAAGACCTATCTCTGGATCGCGCTCGGCGGCGCACTGGGCAGCGTCGCGCGGGCCTGGGGCTCCGTCCTGGCGATCCGCCTCGCCGGGATCGGCTTTCCCTGGGGCACCATCGCCATCAACGTGCTCGGCTCCTTCGTCATCGGTGCCTTCGCGGCGTTCAGCGCGCGCCACGGCGCCCATGCAGATCTGCGCGCCTTCGTCATGGTCGGGATCTGCGGCGGCTTCACCACCTTTTCCTCCTTCAGCCTGCAGACGCTGGAGCTGCTGCAGGCCGGGCGGACCGTCGCGGCGCTGGGGAATATCGGCCTTTCGGTGATCCTCTGCCTCGGCGCCGTCGCGGCGGGGCATGCGGTGGCGAGCGGGCCGTAAGCCGCGCTCAGGCCTCGCGCAGCACCGCGTCCAGCGTTTCCAGGAACAGCTCCGCCTGCTCACACGAAAGGCAGAGCGGCGGGCGGATCTTCAGGATGTTGGCGCCGGGGCCTGATGCGCTGATCAGCACACGGCGGTTGCGGAGGGCGTTGACCACCCGCGCCGTCTCGGCGGTGGCCGGCTCCTTCGTCGCCCGGTCGCTCACCAGCTCGCAGCCGATGGAAAGCCCCGCGCCGCGCACGTCGCCGATGATCGGGTGCCGCTCCGCCAGCGCGCGCAGCCCGGCGGCGAGATGCGCGCCGATCGCCGCCGCATTCTCCGCCAGCCCTTCCTCCCTCAGCACCTCCAGCACCGCCAGCCCCGCCGCCGCCGAGACCGGGTTGCCGCCGAAGGTGTTGAAATAGCGCACCGTGCCCCCGAAGCGCTCCAGCAGCTCCGGCCGGATCGCGAGACCGGCCACCGGGTGCCCGTTCCCCATGGGCTTGCCCATGGTCACGATGTCCGGCTCCACCCCATGGCGCTGGAAGCCCCACATCGCGCCGGTGCGCCCGAAGCCCGGCTGCACCTCATCCGCGATGAACAGCGCCCCCGCCGCGCGCGCCGCCTCCGCCGCCCCGGCGAGGAAACCGGCCGGGTCGGGAAACACGCCGTCCGAGGTGAACATGGTGTCGACCAGCAGCGCGCAGGGGCGGATGCCGTGGCGCGCGAGGCCGGCGAAGGCCGCCGCGATGTCGGCCGCGAAGCGCGCCGGCATCCCCGCCCCGCCCCGATAGGCATCGGGCGGCGCGACCGTCGCCACATGCCGCCCCAGCGGCACGCCCTCGCCCAGGGAAGGCGACAGCTCGGCCAGCGAGGCCGTCACGCCATGATAGGCCAGCGAGGTGACGACGATGCCCTCCCCGCCCGTATGCGCGCGCGCGATGCGGAGCGCGAGGTCGTTCGCCTCCGACCCCGTGCAGGTGAACATCACATGGCCGAGCGAGGCCGGAAACGTCGCCAGCAGCGCCTCGGCATAGTCCAGCACCGTCTCGTGCAGGTAGCGCGTATGGGTGTTCAGCAGCGAAGCCTGCCGCGCGATCGCCTCCACCACCCGCGGATGCGCATGGCCCATGGAGGCGACGTTGTTGTAGCAGTCGAGGTAGCGGTTGCCCTCGGCATCGAAGAGCCAGGCGCCCTCCCCGCGCACGGCATGCACGGGGTGCTCGTAGAACAGCCGGTAGGCCGGGCCGAGCAGCCGCTGCCGCCGCTCCACCATCGCCCTTTCCCGCGCGCTCAGCCCCGTGGCGCGGCTGGGATCGAAGGCGTTGATCATCGCCATGCCCCGCGGTGCTTCCTGGGGCGGGTTCGCGTCGGGCATGGCCGTCATCCTTCGATCGTGGCGGGGGCGAGCCGCGCGAGGCGCTCCAGCCCGTCGCGGGCCCGGGGCATGTTGCGCAGGATATAGACCGCGTTCTCCGGCTGCCGCCGCGCCCGCCAATGGGTGATCAGCACCGTCATCGCCATGCGCGTCGCGATCAGCGCCGGCAGCAGCGCCGCCTGCGGCTCCGGCAGGGGCAGCACCGAGCGGTAGCCCGCCAGGAAGGCCGCCGGGCCGGAGAGCGGGTTCTCCCCCGGCCCCAGCAGATAGGCGCAGGCCGTCGCCACCTCCTGCAGCCGGGAGGCGCGGACCATGTCCCCGAAATCGATGATCCCCGCCAGCCGCGCGGGCCTCTCCGCATCCACCAGCACGTTGTGCGGGTTCAGGTCGTTGTGGATTACCTGCATCGGAAGCGCGGCCAGCGGCCCCGCCGCCTCCCGCTCGAACCGGTCCAGCGCCGCCGCAGCCAGGGCGCGCAGCCCGGCATCCTCCACATCCCCCAGGAAGGCCCGCAGCGCCGGCGCCTCCCGGATGTCCCAGAGCAGGCGCCGCCTGTCCGCCGGGTGTGCGAAGCCCTCCAGCGCCCCGTCCAGCCGCGCCGTCAGCACGCCCAGCTCGCGCGCGGAGGCCAGTGCCTCCGTCATCACCCGCCCGGGCAGGAAGGTCAGCACGCGCAACAGGCAGAGCCGCCCATCCTGCGCGGCGAGCGGGGTGCCGGTCCCGCCATCCCGCGTGCGGATCATGCGCGGAACCGGCAGGTCCGGTCCCGTGGCCTCCAGATGCAGCAGCGCCGCGGTCTGGAACTCCGTGATCGCCGGATCCTCGTCCGGATGCGCGACCTTCACCAGCAGCGGCGCGGCACCGGGCCGGTCCAGCCGGAAGTTCCGGTCCCGCTCCCCGCCCAGGGAATGCAGCGCCCCCTCCAGCCCCCAATGCGCGGCGAGCGCCTGGCCCAGCGCGCCGGGGTCGATCACGGGCGGCGCGGCGAGGATCAGCGGATCGAGCAGCGGGTCGGTGCGCGTCGGCACGATGGGAACGACTCCCGGGCCAGGAAGGATGCCCAGCCGGTCTAGCCCATGCCGCCCGCCCGGGCCATTGCCGGCCCCATCGCACCGCATGAATGAAGGCCCGCTCCGCTACCTTCCGGCCGTAAAAGGCGCCCGCCCACCGGCCGCGCCGGTGAGATGCTGAAGGACGTGGCCTCTGCCATCAGCCAGGCGGCGGAGCTGGAAGCCGAATCGGGCCTGACCTCAAGCCGCCAGCGCCGCCACCCGCCGCTCGCCGCCCATCTCCAGCACCCGCCCGCACAGCGCCAGCGGCGCCGCGCGATGCGTCACGATCAGCGCGCCCTGCCCTGTCGCCGCCAGCCGCGCGCGCAGGCGCTCCAGCACGCGGATCTCGGTCGCGGCGTCCAGCCCTTCGGTCGGCTCGTCCAGCAGCAGCCAAGGTGCCGGGCGAAGCAGGGCGCGCGCCAGCACCAGCCGCCGCCGCTCCCCACCCGAGAGCCGCGCGCCGTTCTCGCCCAGCCAGGCATCCAGCCCGCCAGGCAGCGCCAGAACCCGCGCATCCAGCGCGGCGTCGCGCAGGGCGTCCCACAGTTCGGCCTCCGTGGCGTCCGGGCTCGCCAGCAGCAGGTTCTCCCGCACGGTGCCGGCCAGCAGGGCGGCGTCCTGCGCCGCATGGGCGAAGCAGCGGCGGGCGGCTTCCGGCGGCAGGGCCGCGATGTCGGCGCCGCCCAGGCTGATCCGGCCGGGCTCCACCGGGCGCAGGGCGAGAAGGGTTTCCAGCAAGGTGGTCTTGCCGCAGCCCGAGGGGCCGGTGATGGCGGCCACCATGCCGGGCCGCAGCAGGGCATCCGGCTCCGCCAGGCGGATCACCGGCGCATCGGCCAGGGCGGGGCGCGCGGGGCGGGGCGGCTCCGCCATGCCGAGTATCGCATCCAGCCGCGCCTCGGCCTCCCGCAGCGTGCCGCGGCGCTCCAGCCCGCGGGCGAAGCCGGCCACGCCATCCACCATCATCGCGGCGCCCAGCGCGGCCATGGCGGCGATCGGCAGGGATTGCTCCGCCGAAAGGGCCATGGCCCCCATGGCGGCCAGGCCCGTGGCCACGCCCTGGGCCAGCTCGAACCAGCCCGCGCCGCCCGTCACCCGGCGCTGCGCCTCGGCCAGCTCGGCACTGCGGGCACCGATCCGCTCCGCCGCCCAGCCCTCCAGCCCATAGGCGCGCAATTCGGAAGCGGCGCCGGCCAGGGTGGCGAAATCCTCCTTCAGCCGCCCGGCGGCGCGCTGCGCCTCCCGCCCCGGCGCCTGGAGCAGGGTGGCGAGCCGGTCCGCCACGAGGAGATAGGTCCCCGTCACGGCCAGCGCGGCCAGGGCGGGCATCGGCCCGGCGAGAAGCAGCAGCGCGGTGCCCGTGGCGATGGAGGCCATCATGCCCCAGGCCCCGGAAAGCCGCACGAAGCGCGCCTCCACCGCGTTCACGTCCTGCACCAGACGCGCCGAGGCCTCGCCGGTGGAGAGAGCCATGGCGGTCGCGGGAGGGGCGGCTGCCAGCCCGGCGAACAGGGCCGGGCGGATCCGGGCCAGGGCCCGCAGCGCGGCGTCATGGCCGGCCAGCCGCTCGGCATAGCGGCTGCCGGTCCGCAGGATGGTCAGCAGCCGGATTCCGGCGCTGGGCAGCATGTAGTTGAAGCCCTGGGCCGAGGCCGCGCCCGCGGCCCCCGCCAGCGCCGCCCCGGTGATGAACCAGCCGGAAAGGCCCAGCAGCGCCACGGAGGCGGCGGTGACCACCGCGGCAGCTATCCCGGCGATCAGCAGCCGACCGCGCTGGCGCGCCCGCTCGGCGGCGACGAGGTCCTTCAGGCGCCCCGGATTCGACATGGTCAGGCGAGCCTCACGATCCGGTCGGCCCTGGCGGCCAGGCGCGGGGAATGGGTGGCGATCAGGGTGGTGCGGCCACGCGCGCCGTCGAGGATGACCGGGATCATCGCGGCCTCTGCTTCCGCATCCAGATGCGCGGTGGGCTCGTCCAGCAGCAGGATGGGCGCATCCTTCAGCAGGGCGCGCGCCAGGGCGATGCGCCGGCGCTCGCCGCCGGAAAGCCCGCCGCCGCGCTCGTCCAGCACGGAATCCAGCCCCTCCGGCCGCTCCCGCAGCATCCGCCCCAGCCCCGCGCGCTCCGCGGCCTCCGCGATCTCATGCGCCGGCGCATCCTGGCGGGAGAGGGCGACATTGGCCGCGATGCTGCCGGGGACGATGAGCGGCGCCTGGCCCATCCAGGCGATGGAGGGCGCGAAGGACCCGGCCTCGGACAGGAGAAGCCCGTCCACCAGCACCTCGCCCCCTGTCAGTGGCGCGAGGCCGAGCAGGAGGTTCAGCAGCGTGGTCTTGCCCGAGCCGCTGGGGCCGAGCAGCGCCACCACCTCGCCCGGCCCGATCTCGAGCCCGAAGTTATCGACCGCCGCGCGGTCCTCGCCGGGATAGCGGATGGTCACGCCCCGGAAGCGGATGGCGGGCGCGCGGGGGATCGGCCTGGCCAGGGCGGCGGGGCTACGCGCCAGGGCCTCGAGCGCCTCCAGCCGGTCGGCGGCGGTCTCGGCCGCCTGCTTGTCGTGATAGGCGGCGGCGAGGCGCCGCATGGGCGCGTAGAATTCGGGTGCGAGGGCCAGCACGAAGAAGGCCGGGCCGAGGGTCAGGCTTTCCGGCACGGGGAAGGGCAGCAGCCCCAGCAGGTTGAAGCCCGCATAGACCGCGACCAGCGCGACGGAGAGAGCGGCGAAGAATTCCAGCGCGCCGGAGGAGAGAAAGGCGAGGCGCAGCACCCCCATGGTGCGCCCCCGCAGTTCCTCCGCCGCACCCGAGAGGCGCCGAGTCTCGGCGGCCTCGGCCTGGAAGGCCAGCACGGCCGGAAGGCTCCGCACCCGGTCCGCGAACAGGGCGGAGAGGCGCGAAAGGGCCTCGAATTGCCGCCGCGCCTGGTCCGCCGCGGCGCCGCCAGCAAGCGCCATGGCGAGGATGAAGGGAACCAGCGTCGCCGCCAGGATGCCCGCGCTGAGGGGGCTGGCGACGGCCGTCGCGCCCAGGACGAGGAAGGGGACGAGGCCCGCCGCGCGGCGGGCCGGCAGGAACCGGGCGACATAGCCGTCCAGCGCCTCCACCTCATCCACCGCCGAGGCCATGAGGCTGCCCACCGGCGGCCTTTCCCCGGCTGGGATGGCCAGGCTGGCCACGGTGATCCGGCGGCGCAGGGCGGTCTTCACCCGCCGCGCCGCCTCGGCCCCCGCCCGGGCGGAGAGCGTGGCGCAGGCCCCGCGACCGGCGGCCGAGACCACGCCCAACGCCAGCCAGGGCCAGGCGGCCGCCATCCCGCCCTCCAGCGCACCCAGCCCGCCCGCCAGGGCACCGGCGAAGCCGATGGCCGCAACCCCGTCCAGCAGCAGCAGCCCGGTGGCCAGGCCGTTCCAGCGGCCACCCGCCCTGGCGGCCTCCTTCAGCCAAGCCTGACGGCGGGCGTTGCGTTGCTTGTCCGGGGCGGGCTGCGACATGCCTTCCCTCTCGCCCATCAGGGGAGGCGCTACCTTGATCCATGTCAGGGCAGGCGAGGCGCCCCGGGCGCCTATTGCCGCCACCCGAGAGCGGACCGCCCGCATGCGCGCGGCCGCCAGTTGGGCGGAGCAAACCTATGGATCCCGGCGTCGTAGACCTGTCGCGGCTGCAATTCGCGCTGACCGCGCTCTACCACTTCCTCTTCGTGCCGCTGACCCTCGGCCTCTCCTTCATGCTCGTCATCATGGAGAGCGTCTATGTCATGACCGGCCGCCCGATCTGGCGCACGGTCACGCAGTTCTGGGGCACCATCTTCGGCATCAACTTCGTGCTCGGCGTCGCCACCGGGCTCACCATGGAATTCCAGTTCGGCACGAACTGGTCCTACTTCTCCCATTATGTGGGCGACATCTTCGGCGCGCCGCTGGCGATCGAGGGCCTGATGGCCTTCTTCCTGGAGGCGACCTTCGTCGGGCTGATGTTCTTCGGCTGGGAGCGGCTGTCGAAGCTCGGCCATCTCTTCGCGACCTTCATGGTGGCGCTGGGCACCAACTTCTCCGCGCTCTGGATCCTCATCGCCAATGGCTGGATGCAGAACCCGGTGGGCGCCGCCTTCAACCCGGAGACGATGCGCATGGAGGTGACGGACTTCGGCGCCGTGCTGTTCAACCCCATCGCGCAGGCGAAGTTCGTCCACACCGTCTCGGCCGGCTATGTCATCGCCGCCGTGCTCGTGCTCGGCGTCTCGGCGCTCTACCTGCTGCGCGGGCACTGGGTCGGATTCGCGCGGCGCTCGATGACGGTGGCCGCCGCCTTTGGCCTGGCCTCCTCGCTCTCCGTCGTCGTGCTGGGTGACGAATCCGGCTACGCGCTGACCGACAACCAGCGCATGAAGCTGGCCGCCATCGAGGCCGCCTGGCACACCGAACCCGCGCCGGCCGGGCTGACCCTCTTCGGCCTGCCCAACAGCACCACACGCCACACCGACTATGCCGTGAACATCCCCTGGGTGCTCGGCGTCATCGCGACCCGCAGCCTGGACAAGCAGGTGACGGGCATGAGCGAGCTGGTGCTGCTGGCGCAGGAGCGGATCGAATCCGGCCGCCTCGCCTTCGGCGCGGTGGAGGCTCTCAAGGCCAACCCGAGTGACGCCGCGGCGCGGGAGGTCTTCGCCCGCCATGGCCGCGACCTCGGCTACGGCCTCCTCCTCACCCGCTATGTCGCGGACCCGCGCGAGGCGACGGCGGAGCAGATCCGGCAGGCCGCCTGGGACACCGTGCCCAACGTGCCGCTGATGTTCTGGAGCTTCCGCATCATGGCCTTCATCGGCTTTGCCATGATCGCGCTCTTCGCCACCGCCTTTCTGCTCTGCAGCCTGCGGAAGTTCGACCAGCGCTGGTTCCTGCGCCTGGCCGTGCTCGCCATCCCGCTGCCCTGGATCGCGGCGGAGCTGGGCTGGGTGCTGGCCGAGCTGGGCCGACAGCCCTGGGCGATCGAGGGCGTGCTGCCGACCTTCCTCGGCGTCTCCTCCCTCAGCCGGGCGGAACTGTGGATGACGCTGGCCGGCTTCACCCTCGTCTATGGCGTGCTCGCCGTGATCGAGGTCGGGCTCATCATCCGCACGGTGAAGAAGGGACCCTTCGCCGGGCATGAGGACCCGAACCCCGCCCCCGGCTCGCTGCCCGCCACCCCCATGGTCGCCTGAAGGAGGGGACCGTCATGGATCTCGCATTCGACTACGCCGCGCTGCGGCTGATCTGGTGGGGCCTGATGGGCGTCCTGCTCATCGGCTTCGCCCTCACCGATGGGTGGGACCTCGGCGCCGCCGCCCTGCTGCCCTTCGTCGCCAAGACCGATGTGGAGCGGCGGATGGTCATCAACGCCGTCGGCCAAACCTGGGAGGGCAACCAAGTGTGGTTCATCCTGGGCGGCGGCGCCATCTTCGCCGCCTGGCCCTTCGTCTATGCCGTCAGCTTCTCCGGCTTCTATCTCGCCATGTTCGCGGTGCTGGCGGCGCTGATCCTGCGGCCGGTGGGCTTCAAGTACCGCTCCAAGAGGCCCGACCCTGCCTGGCGCGCACGCTGGGACTGGGCGCTCTTCATCGGCGGCTTCGTCCCCAGCCTCGTCTTCGGCGTCGCCGTGGGCAACGTGCTGCAAGGCGTGCCCTTCCGGCTGGATGGCAACCTGCGCGCCTTCTACGAGGGCAGCTTCTTCGGCCTGTTCACGCCCTTCACCCTGCTCTGCGGCTTGCTCTCGGTGGCGATGATCGTGCTGCATGGCGCGGCCTATCTCTCCATCCGGATCGAGCGCGGGCCGGTGCATGACCGGGCCCGGCGGTTCGGGACGGTGGCGGCCCTGCTCTCGCTGGCCCTCTTCGCCGCGGGCTGGGCCTTCGTGGCCTGGGGCGATCTCGGCTTCCGCATCACCAGCGCGGTGGACCCGGTGGGCCCCTCCAACCCCCTCCGCACCACCTCGGTGCGGGAGACCGGCGCCTGGCTGGCCAACTACGCCGCCCATCCCTGGATGATGATCGCCCCCGCCCTGGGCTTCCTCGGCGCCGCGCTCGCGCTGCTCGGCATCCGGGCGAAGTGGGAGGTGCCGGCCTTCGCGGGCTCCTCGCTTTCCGCGCTCGGGATCATCGCCACGGTCGGGCTGAGCATGTTCCCCTACATCCTGCCCAGCTCGATTGACCCCACCTCCAGCCTCACCGTCTGGAACGCCTCCTCCTCGCAGAGGACGCTGTTCATCATGGTGGTGGTCACCGTGATCTTCCTCCCCCTCGTCCTCGCCTACACCGCCTGGGTCTTCCGGGTGCTGTGGGGCCGGGTGACGACGGAGGAGGTCGGCCGCAACCCCCACTTCTACTGAGAGGGAACCCGCCATGTGGTACTTCGCCTGGGTCCTCGGCCTCGGCCTCGCCGTCACCTTCGGCGTGCTGAACGGCATCTGGCACGAATTCCACCTGCCGCTGGACGACCGGGACCACCCCGCGGCCTGAGCCGCGCCGGGAAGGCATGAGGGGGTGGCCGAAAGGCCACCCCTTCCGCGGCATTCCGCCGACGCGACCCGCCTACCCGCATATTCCAGTCCAAAACGGACCAGTCGCTCCCTATAATCACGAAATCGTCAGGAGGGCCGCACCATCAGCACCGTCTGTTCCGATTGCGCGGTCCGCGACCAATCGCTCTGCGGCAGCCTGAGCGACGAGGAACTGACCGCCCTCAACCGAATCGGCCGCCAGCGCCGCCTGGCCCGGGGCGAGACCCTCGTCTGGGCGGGGGAGGAGGCGGTTCTCTGCGCCAACCTCCTCTCCGGCGTGCTCAAGCTCAGCGCCGCCACGGCGGATGGGCGGGAGCAGATCGTCGGCCTGCTCTACCCCGCCGATTTCGTCGGACGCCCCTTCGCGGAGGAGGCGGAGCACAGCGTCACCGCCCTGACCGATGTCGAGCTCTGCGTCTTCCCCCGCAAGCCCTTCGAGGCGGCGCTGGAGAACCATGTGCGGATGGAGCGGCTGCTGCTCCGCCGCACCCTGGCCGCGCTGGACGAGGCGCGGGCGCGCATGCTCATGCTCGGCCGCAAGACCGCCGAGGAGAAGGTGGCCAGCTTCCTTCTGGACATGGCGCATCATCTCGGCGGCCCACGCCAGCCGGGGGAGACGAGCTTCGACCTGCCCCTCACCCGGGCGCAGATCGCCGATGTGCTGGGCCTGACCATCGAGACGGTCAGCCGCCAGATGACGAAGCTGAAGCGCGATGGGCTGATCGGCCTGCCCTCGGGGCGCGTGGTCACCATCCGCGACCGCCGGGCCCTGCAGGAGCGTGCGGAGGCGGCCTGAGCCGCGTTCCTCAGTTCAGCGCCGGCCCGGTCCGCAGGCAGGCGGAGAGCAGGGCATCCGTGCCGGGGGAGAGCCGCCGCCCGCAGAGGTTGAGGAGGGTCAGCTCCTCGAAGGCCATGGCGCGGCGGCAGCCATCGAAGAAGCAGCGGAGCATGTAGCCCAGCGCCTCCGGGTCCTCGCCAGGGCCGGCCGCCTCCAGAGCGGCGCCGAGGTCCTGAGCGTGCACCGCATCCATGATGTGCTGCCCTCGGATCCGTTCCACCAGCGAACGCTCCACCGCCGAGGCGCCCTCCGGCGGCAGAAGGGATTCCAGCAGGTCATCCTCCCGCGCCTGATGCGGCGTGATCAGCGTGGTGAGATGGCGGGCCAGCTGCTGGCGTTCCCCATGGGGCGGCAGCCGGGGCAGGCCGTCGGCGATGGCCTCCAGCCGGTCGCACAGGGCGCGCAGCACCACATGCTCGGCCACCAGCGCCTGGATCCGCCTCTCCGTCTGGTCGCGCCAGGAGTCGCAGAAGCGCTTCCTGGCCACCCCGCCGTCCAATCGATCGACCACCATCCGGCCTCCTTCGCCGCATGGGTTTGGGCCAGGCCGGGCCTTTCTGCTTTGACCTCGATCAACGGCCGCCGATGAGGCGGCCCGGCCCGGAGACAGGCCTCCCTGAGGCGAATGTGACATCGACGTGACAGCGGTTCTGGGCTAGGGGCAGCGCCGTCCGCCCCCCGGAGCCGTGCGATGGTCCTGAAGCTCTTCCGTTTCCTCATGCCGCGGGACGACATCTTCGTGGCCGCCTTCTCGGCCCAGGCGGCGAAGACGGTGGAGGCCGCGCAGGTCTTCCGCGCCATGCTGGCCGAACCCGCGAACGCCCCCGCCCATCACGCCCAGCTCAGCCGCATCGAGCGCGAGGCGGATGACATCAACCGCGCCACCATCCGCTCCATCCACCGCGTCTTCGTCACGCCCTTCGACCGCTCGGATATCCTGGCCCTGACCGATGCGCTGGATGACGTGATCGACCGCATGAAGGATGCCGGCCGCCGCATGCTGCTCTACAAGGTGCCGGTCACGCCGCAGATGCTGGAGATGGCGGACTGCATCCTGCGCGCCTGCGAGCGGCTGCGGGACGGGATGCCGCTGCTGGGCGACATCTCGGGCAACGCCAAGGGCATCGCCGCCATGTGCGAGGCGGTGGATTCCATCGAGAGCGAGGCCGACCGCGCGCTGCAATCCGGCATGGACGAGCTGTTCGGCGGCGCGGTGGACGGCCCCTCCCCCGGCCACAAGCTGATGGTGCAGATGGTCTATGACGGCATCGAGGCCGTGGCGGACCGCTGCGAGGATGTGACGGACCTCATCCAGGCCGTCATGATCGAACAGGTCTGAGCCGCGGGGCACGCCGCATGACCGCCATGACCATCGGGATGCCGCTGCTCGTCAGCCTCATCCTCATCGCCCTGTTCTTCGATTTCCTGAACGGCCTGCACGACGCGGCCAATTCCATCGCCACCGTCGTCTCCACCCGCGTGCTCTCGCCGCGCGTCGCCGTGGTCTGGGCGGCCTTCTTCAACTTCATCGCCTTCCTGTTCTTCGGCCTGCATGTGGCCAACACCATCGGCAAGGGAATCATCTCGGCCGAGGTGGTCGATCCGCTGGTGGTCGGCGGCGCTCTGTTGGGCGCCATCGCCTGGAACGTCGCCACCTGGATCTGGGGCATCCCCTCCAGCTCCAGCCACGCCCTCGTCGGCGGGCTGATCGGGGCGGGCATCGCCAAGGCGGGGTTCTGGGCCGTGCTCTGGGGCGGGGTGGGCACCATCGCCTCCTTCATCGTCATCTCCCCCCTCGTCGGCTTCCTCCTCGCCCTCCTCCTCGTGCTCATCACCAGCTGGCTCTCGCGCCGGTCCACCCCCTTCGCGGTGGACCGGCGCTTCCGCGTGCTCCAGCTCCTGTCCTCCTCCCTCTTCAGCCTCGGCCATGGCGGCAACGACGCGCAGAAGACCATGGGGATCATCGCCATCCTGCTCTATTCGCAGGGGCTGCTGGGGCCCGAGTTCCACGTGCCCTTCTGGATCGTCATCTCCTGCCACGCGGCCATGGGGCTCGGCACGCTGATGGGCGGCTGGCGCATCGTGCGCACCATGGGCTCCCGCATCACCGATCTCCGGCCCATGCAGGGCTTCTGCGCGGAAACCGGCGGCGCGCTGTCCCTCTTCGGCGCCACTTGGCTCGGCATCCCCGTCTCCACCACCCACACCGTCACGGGCGCGATCGTGGGCGTGGGCGCCTCCCGCCGCGCCTCGGCGGTGCGCTGGGGGGTCGCGCGGCGGATCGTCTGGGCCTGGGTGGTCACCCTGCCCGCCGCCGCGGCGGTTGGGGCCCTCTGCTATTGGCTGGCGGCCGCGCTGCTGGGCTGAGAAGGGCACCGAAAAGCCCCTTCCCCCCGGCCCGCCCGGCGCCGACACTCCCGGCGCCATGACCAGTGCCAGCCCCCTCTCCGCCACCGACACCGCCCGCCGCCTGCGAGAGGGCACGCTGACCGCCACGGCGGTGATGGAGGCCTGCCTCGAACGCGCGTGCGAGCGGGAGCCGGTGCTGCGTGCCTTCGCCCATCTCGACCCCGAGGCCGCCCTGGCCGAGGCCCGCGCGGCCGATGCCCGCGCCGCCGCCGGCGCCCCCCTCGGCCCGCTGCACGGCCTGCCGCTGGGCGTGAAGGACGTGCTCGATGTCGGGGGCATGCCCTGCGGCTACGGCTCGCCGATCTGGGCGGGCCATGTGCCGCGCGCCGATGCCGCCGGCGTCGCCCTCGCCCGCGCCGCGGGGGCGGTGGTGATGGGCAAGACGGTGACGACCGAATTCGCCACCCGCCACCCCGGCCCCACCACCCATCCGCTGAACCCCGCCCACACGCCGGGCGGCTCCTCCTCCGGTTCCGCGGCCGGCGTGGCCGCGGGGCTGTTCCCACTGGCCTTCGGCACCCAGACCGCGGGCAGTGTGCTCCGCCCCGCCGCCTTCTGCGGCATCGTCGGCTTCATGCCCACGCATGCCTCCATCCACCGCGCCGGCATGAAGGTGATGAGCGAATCGCTCGACACCATCGGGGCCCTGGCCCGCACGGTGGCCGACTGCGCCCTGCTGATCGGCGCCGTCAGCGGCCGGGAGATGGGCAACCCCGAAACCCACCCAGACCGCGCCCCCCGCCTGCTGCTCTGCCTCGGCCCCCATGCCGACAAGGCCGCGCCCGAGACCCTGGCCCTGATGGAGCGCGCGGCCGAGGCCGCCAGCCGCGCCGGCGCCCGGGTGACGCGCGGCGTGCTTCCGCCCGCCGTCATGGCCGCGGCCGAGGCCCACCCGACGGTGATGAACATGGAAAGCGCCCAGGCCCTGGCCTGGGAGCTGGCCCATCACCGGGACCGGATCTCCGCCGCCCTGCTGGAAAAGCTGGAACCCGCCCTCGCCCTGCCCGCCCGCGCGCTGGAGGAGGCACGTGCCGCCTTCGCCGCCGCGCAGGCCGCCTTTCCCGCCGCCATCGCGGAATACGACGCCGTCCTCACCCCCGCCGCCCCGGGCGAGGCACCGGAGGGCATCGCCTGGACGGGCGATCCCGCCTTCAACCTGCTCTGGACCGCCCTGCACGCCCCGGCGGTCAGCGTGCCGGCAGGCACCGGCCCGCATGGCCTTCCGCTCGGCGTGCAGATCGTCGCCGCACCCGGACGGGACCGCGAAGCGTTGTGCTGGGCGGAGTGGATACGCCAGGCGATGGCTTGATAAGGCAGGCCTGATAACAGGGGGGCATCGAAACCATGCCCGGTCGGCGGGCTGACTCCTTCGGGCGAAGCGCTCAGATTGCTGCCTACAGGAGGGCCAGATGAGGCTGAGTGAAATCCTCGACGGCATCAGGGACGGCGCGGCGGACTCGCCCGGCGTCATGGCCGCGATCAAGGAAGCGGTGGCCGAGCTGCGCCGGAACGGCACGGGGCTGCACGCCCTGTCCGTCGGCGAGCCCTTCCCCGATTTCATGCTGCCCTGCCCCACCGGCCATCTGGTGGAACGGGACGAGCTGCTGGAGAAGGGCCCGCTGGTCGTCACCTTCTTCCGCGGCCACTGGTGCCGGATCTGCGTGGCGGCGCTGGATTCGATGCTCGAATGCCTGCCCGCGATGCGGGCCGAGGGCGCGAGCCTCGTGGCCGTCTCGCCGGAGACCAGCGGCAACGCCCTCCGCCCCGGCTTCAAGGCCCCGCCAGGCTTCCGCTTCCTCTCCGATGTCGATCACGGCCTCGCCCTGGCCTGCGGCGTGGCCTTCAAGACGCCGGCCGCCTATCGCAGCCTGCTGAGCCGGGACAAGCTGGACCTCGGCGAACGGCAAGGCAGCAGCTCCTGGTTCCTGCCCGTGCCCGCCACCTTCGTGGTGGACCGGGAGGGCATCGTCCGCTGGTCCTTCGTGGATGTGGACTTCACCCGCCGCGCCGAACCGGACGACGTGCTGGCCGCGCTGCGCGCCCTTCCGCACTGAGGCGGCCCGTCGCGTTCTGGCCTGGCCGGAGGCCTGCCGGAGAGGGCTCCGCCCTCTCCGGACCTCACCCGCCAAGGGCCTGAGGCCCTTGGAACCCCGTTTGACGGCCGTGGATACCGTTGATCGGCGGGGTTTCTGGTGGACGGGTGTTTTTCCTGCCCCTGCAGTCGCCTCGGGTCGATGACCCGAGGCGCACCGTCAGCCCCGTGATTCCAAGCTTCTAAAAGAAGATGATGGTGAGGGGTCCGGGGAGAGGAAGAATTCCTTCTTCCTCTCCCCGGGACAGACCAGCAGTTCAGAACGCCGCAAAACGACCTACACCAAGGCCCCCTGGCGCCGCAGTTCCGCCTGCACCTCGCCAACTCCCGCCGACCGCAGCGCCGCGGCCACGCCTGCCGCGTGGCCGGTTGCCAGCGCCGTCCCCATCACCCGCACGGAGCCGAAGGCCGCCCGGTCCGCGCCCATCACCCGCCCGGCGCACCAGAGGTTGTCGATGCCCGCCGCCTGCAGCGCGGGCAGGGGAATGTCGAAGAACCCTTCCGCGCCCACCGGCGTCAGCGCCACGCGGCCCGGCGCCTCATGCACCTCCATCGGCCAGGCTCCACGGGCCACGCCGTCCGGGGAGCGCGCGCCGGCCACGACCTGCTCGCCCGTGACCATCTGCCGCGTGGTGCATCGCCGCGTCTCGCGGATGCCGAATTGCGGGCCGGTGGAGAGGAGATGCGCCCCCTCCATCCCCCGCTCCTGCCGCAGCGCCTCGATGCAGGCCCAGGCCGCCTCCCGGCCCCTCTGCTCGGCCCGGGTGAGGTCCGGGGCCGAAAGGCCGTCGGTGTTCAGGTCGATGCACATCCACCAGGCCTCGCCCGGCCCTGGCATCGGCATGAAGATCCCGCCCTCCGGCCGGACGCAGGGGCTGGGGAGGAGGCGGTTGGCGGCGGCGGCGACACGGGCGAGGCAGGCGCGGTCCGGCATGGCGCCCGGCGTAAGGCCGCCGAGCCGGAGCGGCGCAGAGCCCGGCTGCACCCCATCCAGCCCCGGCCGGGGGAAGGCGATGGGAAGGCCCGCGAGCACGCCGAGATCCGCCTCGCCGCTCGCATCCACGAAGGCGCGGGCCGCGATCTCGTGCGTGCCGGCATGGTCCGTCACCCGCACGGCCTCCAGGACGCCGTTCCGCCGCACGGCCCCGGTCAGCCGCGCATGCAGCCAAGTCTCGACCCCCGCAGCGATGACAACGCGGTCCGCCGCGCGCTTCAGCGCCTCGGGGTCGAAGACGACGATCCAGTTGCCGGTCTGCCCACGCCGGGGGGTGATGTCCCCGCCCAGCGCCTTCAGCCCGGCGAGCATGGCCTCGGCCACCCCAGCCACGGCCCGGCGCGGCGTCTCGCCTGCCTGGTAGAGGCCGCAATAGGTGAGCACATTCGCATTGGTCGCCGCGCCCCCGAGAAAGCCGTAGCGCTCCAACAGCAGCGTGCGTGCCCCGGCCTGGGCCGCGCCCACCGCCGCGCCGATCCCGGCCGCGCCGCCGCCGGCGACCACCACGTCGAACCCCTCGGCGCCCAAGCGCTGCCCCCCCTGCATCCATGCATCCATGCATCCATGCTCGGGGCAGGATGCCCGGCCCCGGCGCCGCGCGCCAAATCACCCAGGGGCGACGAGGCGCCGCTTCAGATGGGGGCGCCCCGCAGCCAGGCCGCGCCGCGCGCGTAGAGCGCCTCGACCTCCGGTCCCTTCAGCCCGGGCATGTCCGGCTTCACCGTGTAGCCGATGCGGGTCTGGATATAGGCGAGGTGGCGGTAGCCCTCGGGGAAGCGGGCCAGCAGCGCGGCGTCGAGCTGCGGCACCGCGCCGGGCGTCACCGGATCCAGCCGGTCCTTCTCATAGATGGGCTGGCGCAGGACGATGCCCCAGCGCCCGTCCCGCTTCTCCAGGAAGTCGTAGAAGCGGCCGGTGCAGACCACGTCGCACGACACGCCTTCCACCACTCCTCGCTGGGAGATGGTCATCTTGGTCTGCGAGACCGCGCGGCTTCCGGCGAGGTCGATCGAGATGCCGCCGAGGAAGTGCAGGATGCTCACGCCCTTGGCCCAGCCCTCCTGGCTGACGCGGATGAACTCGTCACCCGAGCCCTGGAACCAGGTCGCCATCATCCGCCCATCGGGGTGCCAGACCGTGCGGAAGCGTTCCCAATGGCCGGCGTCGCGCCAGACGACCCAGTTCTGGAGCAGCTCGCGGATCCGGCGGCGATCGGCCACCTCCTCGGCCTCCGTGGCAGCCCGATCACTGGTTTCCTCCATGGCGCCGCCCCTTGGTTCATTGTCTTGAACGTGTTCAGATCAGTGCACTCGATCCCATGCGCGTCAAGCGCATGGCTGGCCGGGAGAGGAGGATCGCCATGCCGCCACGGAACCGGTGGAACGCCAGCTGCCCGTACCAGGCATGGGCGGCGCGGGCATGAGCAGCGCGGGCCGGCCCGTCGCGGCGGTAACGGGCGGTGCGGGAGAGCTGGGCTTCGCCATCTGCCGCCGCCTGGCGCGTGCGGGCATGCTGCCCGTGATGCTGGACCGGGACGCCGCCCGGCTGAGCGAGCGCGCGGCCGCGCTCGAGGCCGAGTTCGGCCTCCCGCCCTCTCACATCGCGCTCGACCTCGTGGCGGCTGACGCAGCCGCACGGGCGATGGAGCAGATCGCGCAGCGCCATGGCCGGCTGGACTGCCTGGTGAACAATGCCGGCCTCAGCGCGGGGCATCAGATCGCCTCCATCTCCCTCGCGGATTGGGAGGCGGTGATGCGCATCAACCTGACGGTGCCGATGCTCCTCGCCCATGCGGCCATGCGCTTCTGGCGCGCGCAAGGCAGCGGCAGCATCGTCAACATGGCCTCGCGCACATGGCTCAGCGGCGCGGGCCCGGCCTACACGGCCTCCAAGGCCGGGCTGGTGGGCCTCACGCGCTCGCTCGCCGTGCAGCTCGGCGAGTTCAACGTCACGGTGAACGCCGTGGCGCCCAGCTATGTCCGCAGCGCCTTCAACTCCCAAAGCGGCCCGGAAACCGAGCGCCGGCATCTCCGCCTCGGCGTGCTCTCACGGCTCGCCACGCCCGAGGACGTGGCGAATGCCGTCGCCTTCCTCGCCTCCGGGGAGGCGCGCTTCATCACGGGGGAGGTGCTGCATGTCGCCGGCGGCGCGCAGCTCGCGGGGCGTCCGCAATCCGTCGCCCCGGAAGGGCAGGCATGACGGCGCGCGGCACCGCCTTCCTCGCGCTCTGGAACGATATCGAACGCGGGCGCGAGGCGGAATACGACCGCTGGCATACGCGGGAGCATGTGCCGGAGCGCGTCGCCGCCCCCGGCTTCCGCAGCGGCTGCCGCTATGTGGACCGGGACCACCCCGTGCATCGCTACTTCACGCTCTACGAGCTGGAGAGCCTCGCCGCGCTGGCGACACCGGAGTATCGCGACCTCCTGCAGCACCCCACGCCCTGGTCGGCCGCCATGCGCCCGAGCTTTCGGAACTTCCTCCGCGCGCCCTGCACCGTCGCGCATCGCGCCGGCTTCGGCCGCGGCGCGTCCCTTGCCGTGATGCGCCTGCCCGGCCAGCCCGCGGACGGCGAGGCGAAGGGCGTTCTGGCTTCTCTCGCCGAGGCTCCGGGCGTGGTCGCCCTTCGGCTTGGGCGGCATGAGGCTCAGGAGCCCGCTCCGGCCTGGGCGAGCTCCCGGGCACCGGACGGCCCGGCATCCTTCGGCTCCGTCCTGCTGATCGAGGCGCTGGACCGGCCCTCCGCCCTGCGCGCCTTCGACGCCGCGCTCACTGCCTTCCTGCCGCACGGCGCGGCGGAGATCGGCGGCGTCTATGACCTGGCCTCGATCTTTCCGGGCGAGGGTGCCCGCGAACGTCTCGCGCATCGCCGCCCCGGCTGGGACCTGGCCGGAGACGCCTGAGGACACCACGACCCTAGGCCGGCGGCGCGCCCTCCACCCTCTCCGACAGTGCGGCGGTAGCACGCGCCAGTGCTTCGATGATCCGCACCTCGCCCGCCTTGTCGTATCGCAGGCGCGGCATGGCGACGTTGATCGCGCCCAGCACGCTCCCCGCGCGCGTCAGCACGGGTTGCGCGATGCCGACGATCCCCGGCGTCCACTCCTCGATCGAATGGCCGGTGCGGCGGCGCCGGATGGTGGCGAGCTGCCGGCGCAGCGCCGCCGGATCACGCAGGGTCCTCGGCGTGCTCGGCTCGAAGACCACGCGCGAGAGATAATCCTCCTGCATTTCGCGCGGCAGGAAGGCGAGGATGACCTTGCCGCCCGAGGTGGCGTAAAGCGGCGCCACGTCGCCGAGCCGCATATGCGAGACCAGGCGCTGCGGCCCCAGAACCGTCGCCGCCACCTCGGCCATGTCGCCCTTCAGGAGGTTGAGCGCGGAGGACTCGCCCACCGTCGCGGTCAGCGTCGCCAGGATGGGCTGCGCGAGCTGCACCAGGTCCCGCGCCTGCATCGCGCGGCGCGCCAGCGCCTCGATGGCCGGGCCGAGCGAATAGCCCTTGGTGAGCGGCGAGAAGCGGAGCCATTCGCGCGCAACGAGGTTCCGCAGCAACTGGGTGAGGCTGCTCTTCGGGATGTCGAGCGCCTCGGCGATCTGGCTGTGGGACATCTCCCGCCCCCAGCGGCCCAGCAGCTCGAACAGCGTGAGGACGCGATCGGCGGATTTGACCGCCTTCAGCGCGTCATCCGCCATGAGGGCACGGCAGTTCACGGATGCGCACCATGGCGGGACGCTCCCATCCGGCTCCCGGAGCGTCAAGGCACGGGCCGTTCGCGAGGATGGCCGCGACGTTGCTATGCCCGGAAAACGGCAAGCCCCGCCGCCCCGGGGAGGGGACGGCGAGGCTGGCGGGGAAGGCGAGCCGGGGAGGGGCTCAGGCGCCCTGGCGGCTCATGTCGAAATTGGCGTTGCCCTGGCGGATCTCGCCGGCCAGCGGCGTGCGGCTCTCGCCCTGGCCCCATGCTGTCGAGGCGACGGGGCCCGCGACATACTCGCCCTCGGCCCGCGCCGGGGAGGAGGCCGCGCCGCCGACGAGGGCGGCGGCAAGGGTGGCGATGTTGAAGAGGTTGCGCATGGGGGTGTTCTCCCTGGGGTTCGGAGGCAGGCGCTTCAGGCGCCCTGGCGGGACATGTCGAAGTTGGCGCCCTGGTTGCTGGCGCCGGCCAGCGGCGTGCGGCTGGCATCGGCCTGGCTGAAGGCACCCGAGGCGGTCGGGCCAGAGACATAGTCGCCCTCGGCGAAGGAGGGGGCGGCCACACCCGCGACCAGGGCGGTGGCGAGGCTCAGCGTGGCGATCATCTTGCGCATGGGAAGGTCCCTTTCAGCTCTGTGTTCCGCGGCGGAGGCGCCGCTTCCGTGACCCAGAACCTGATCCCTCCAGACCCGAACCTCCAATGCCGACCGGCTATGCTGTTCATTCCCCACAGGCATTCAGCGGCGCCGTCGCGCTACCCCCGCCGCAGCGCCCCCAGGGGCAGTCGGTTCGATTCCTTGATCCGCTCCAGCACGATGGAGGACCGCACCCGCGCCACGCTCTCATGCGGCAGCAGCACGTCGTTCACGAGTGCCGAGAGATCCTTGAGGTCCGGCACCACCGCCTTGATGAGGTAGTCGGCATCGCCGGTCATGGCATAGGCCTCCTGCACCTCCTCGAGGCGGGAGACGAGTTCCCGGAAGCGCTGGGCATTGTCGCGGCTATGCGTCGCCAGCGTCACCTGCACGAAAACCAGCAGCCGCAGCCCGAGCGGTTCCGCCGCCAGTTCGGCGTGATAGCCCCGGATCACCCCCGCCGCCTCCAGCGCCAGGCGGCGGCGCGAGCATTGGGACGGGGAGAGCCCCACCCGTTCCCCCGCCTGCTGGTTGGTCAGCCGCGCATCCTCCTGCAGGGCCGCGAGCAGCCGGAGGTCGATCGGGTTGAGCGTAACCGTTTCATGCATCGAAGGATCATACGGCGCACGAAGCGTGCGTCCAGCGCCAGGATCGGGCCAAGTTCGCACGCTTCTCGCGCCCGGTCCGGACTAGGCTTCCAGGAAACGCAGAGGAGACTTCCATGGGCCCGTTCCCGCATGACGCCCCCCGCGCCGTCATCTCCGACCACAACCCGGCCGGAACGGATGGCTTCGGCTTCGTCGAATATGCGAGCCCCGAGCCCGAGAAGCTCCATGCCCTGTTCCGCCAGATGGGCTTCACCGCCGTTGCCCGGCACCGCGGCAAGAAGAGCACCCTCTACCGCCAGGGCGACATCAACTACCTCCTGACGGAGGAGCCCGGCTCCCACGCCGTGCGCTTCGCGGCTGAGCACGGCCCCTGCGTGCCGTCCATGGCCTTCCGCGTGGTGGACGCGCAGCACGCCTTCGACCATGCGGTGAGGAACGGCGCCGAGCCCGCCACCGAGGGCAAGACCCTCAACATCCCCGCCATCAAGGGCATCGGCGGCAGCCTGCTCTATTTCATCGACCAGTATGGCGAAGGCCGCTCCGCCTATGACGCCGAGTTCGAATGGCTCGGCGCGCGCGACCCCTGGCCGGTGGGCGCGGGCCTCTACTACATCGACCACCTGACGCATAACGTGTTCCGCGGCCGGATGGACTTCTGGTACGACTTCTATGCGCGCATCTTCAACTTCCGGCAGATCCGCTACTTCGACATCAAGGGCGAGTATACCGGCCTCTTCTCCCGCGCCCTCACCTCTCCCGACGGCCGCATCCGCATCCCGCTGAACGAGAGCGCCGATGACGAGAGCCAGATCGAGGAATACCTGCGCGCCTACAAGGGCGAGGGCATCCAGCACATCGCCTGCGGCTGCGACGACATCTACGGCACCATCGAGGGCCTGCGCGAGGCCGGCCTCAACTTCATGCCCGCCCCGCCGGACGCCTATTACGAGAAGGTGGACGCCCGCCTGCCCGGCCATGGCGAGGACCTGCCCCGCCTGAAAAAGAACGGGCTGCTGGTCGACGGCGAGGGCGTGGTGGAGGACCGCAAGGCCCGCCTGCTGCTGCAGATCTTCTCCGCCAACGTCATCGGCCCTGTCTTCTTCGAGTTCATCGAGCGCAAGGGCGACGACGGCTTCGGCGAGGGCAACTTCCGCGCCCTGTTCGAGAGCATCGAGGAAGACCAGCTGCGCCGCGGCGTGCTGTCCAACGCCCGGCAGGCGGCGGAATAGGCGGCGCGGGCCAGCCCGGGTGACGTGAGCCACCCGGGCTTGTCGAAGAACTTGACGGAACAGGCCCCGCGTCCACTCGCCTTCTCGTATCGCTCTGTTCTGCAACGCGAAATTCCGCGGCCTCGATGTTGCTCCTTCCATCCCACGCGCTGCGGCGCCAAGAACTGGAAGGAGCCCCTATGCTGCTCAACCCGAAGGCCCTGGCACTGACCGCCGGGCTTGCCTTTCTCTCCGCCGCCCCGGCACGCGCGGATGTCATCCTGTCCTTCGAGCAGGTGACGCCGGCCCCATCGAACAAGGCCAGCTTCTTCGCGCAGGCCGTGCTGACGGACGAGGCCTTCGCGAATGGCGGCACGCTCGCCTACTCGCTCGACGGCAACGGCGCGACCCTGACGGGAGCGGAAGGGCTGGTCTCGCTCCTGGTGTCGGTCGTCGTGCTCGGCTTCCCCCTGAACCTGGCGGATGCCGACTTCCTCAACCCCGCGGCCTTCCCCGCCGGAACCACCGCCGCGGCGACGATCACCTCCGCGCCGGGGGGCCTGCCCTTCGGCACCATCAGCGTGGACAATCCCGTCTTCTCGCTGGACATCACGCTGGCGGGGAGCGGCTTCACCGGCCTGTTCAGCTCCAGCTTCCTCTGCGCGGCCGCCCCCTGCACCTTCACGGGCGAGACCACGGCCACCATCCCGGTGCCCGAACCCGCCTCCCTGGCGCTGCTCGGCATCGGCCTGCTCGGCCTCGGCGCGCTGCGCCGGCGGCCGGAAGCCGAAAAGGCGGGCTGATCCCCTCGCCCGGGCGCCGCGCCTCTCCTCCCCACATGCGGCTGGAGGAGGGGCGCGGCCCCGGAGAGGCGGCGGGGCAAGGGCAGAAGCCACCATTGCCCCACGCCACCGCGCGCCGATACTCGATCCGGACAGTCCCGGAGTCGCCCGCCGATGCTCCCCCGCCGCGCCCTTTCCGCCCTGCTTCCGGCCTTCCTTCCCGGCCTGACCCTCTCCCGCCATGCGCGTGCCGCCGATGCCTGGCGCATCGTCACGGAATATCCCGCCACCGCCATGCCCGGCGAAGGCATCGCGCATTTCGCCGAAGCCGCGACACGCCTCTCCGCCGGTGCCCTCACCGTGGCCCCCGGCTTCGACGCGCCGGACGGCCTCCGCTCCGCCGCCATGATCCGCGCCGCCGCCGAGGGCCGGGTGCAGGCGACAGATGCCTTCACCGGCCCGCTCGCGGCCGAGGCACCGATCTTCGCCCTTTCCGCCCTGCCCTTCCTCACCGCCTCCGCCGAGGATACGGCGCGCCTGCTGCGGGTGGCCCGCCCGGCCTATGCGGGCGCGCTGGAATCCCGTGGCGTCACCCTGCTCTACGCCACGCCATGGCCGGCCAGCGGCCTCTGGTCCCGCCATCCCATCACCGGCCCCGAAGCCCTGCGCGGCCTGAAGATCCGCACCTATGACGCCGCCAGCACCGCGGTGATGCAGCGCGCGGGCGCCGCGCCGTCCCAGATCTCCTTCGCCGACGCCATGCCGCGCCTGCGCAGCGGGGAGATGGACGCGGTACTCTCCTCCGGCGATGGCGGCGCCGGCGCGCGGCTGTGGGAAATCCTCCCCCACTTCACCGTCCTCGATTACGCCTCTCCCCTCAGCCTCGCCTTCTGCAACACGGCCGCCCTGCGGGCCCTGCCCGCCCCCGCGCGGGATGCGGTGGCGCGGGCCGCGCAGGAGACGGAAGCGCGCCAGTTCCGCGCCATCGGCACTCGCCTGGCCGAGAACGAGGCGCGGATGCGCGCCAATGGCGTCACCCTCGCCAGCGGCGCCCCGTTGCGCGCGGCCCTCGGCGGCGCGGCCGAGCCCGTCATCGCGGAATGGGCGAGCCGCGCCGGGGCCGAAGGCCAGGCCATCCTCTCCGCCTATCGCGCCGGCTGATCCGAAGGGCGCCCCACGGCGTTGCACGGAAAGGGACCGGGAGAGGCGCGATGGGATTGCTCGTGGACGGCCAGTGGCAGGACCAGTGGTACGATACCAAGGCCACGGGCGGCCGCTTCGTGCGGAAGGAAAGCGCCTTCCGGAACTGGATCACGCCCGATGGCCGCCCTGGCCCCTCCGGCGAAGGCGGCTTCGCGGCGGAACCGGGGCGCTACCACCTCTATGTCTCCCTCGCCTGCCCCTGGGCGCATCGCGCGCTGATCATGCGCGCCCGCAAGGGGCTGGAAGGGGCGATCACCCTCTCCGTCGTCCACTGGCGCATGGGCAAGGATGGCTGGACCTTCGAGGAAGGCCCCGGCGTCATCCCCGACACGGTGAACGGCGCCTCCTTCCTCCACCAGGTCTATACGGCGGCCGATCCGCTCTATTCCGGCCGTGTCACCGTGCCCGTGCTGTGGGACAGGCAGCGCCGGACGATCGTGAACAACGAATCTGCCGAGATCATCCGCATGCTCGACCACGCCTTCGGCGGCGCGGAGGACCACTACCCCGAGGATCTGCGGGCCGAGATCGACGACCTCAACGCCACGGTCTACGACCGCGTGAACAACGGCGTGTACAAGGCCGGCTTCGCGACCACGCAGGCCGCCTATGAGGATGCGGTGCGCCCGCTCTTCGAGACGCTGGATGCGCTGGACCGCCGCCTGGCCGGGCAGCGCTACCTCATGGGCGGGCGGCTGACCGAGGCCGATATCCGGCTCTTCACCACCCTCGTGCGCTTCGACCTCGTCTATCACGGCCACTTCAAGTGCAACCTGCGCCGCATCGCGGACCTTCCCGCGCTCTTTCCCTATCTGCGGGACCTGTTCCAGACGCAGGGCTTCGGCGAGACCTGCGACTTCGGGCACATGAAGCGCCACTATTACGAGAGCCACCCCGGCATCAACCCGACCGGCATCGTGCCTCTGGGCCCCGTCCAGGACCTCACCGCCCCGCATGGGCGGGAAGCGCTGGGATAGCGTTCCACACGCCGCTCCCGGAACATTGCGGTCCCGTCTGACCTCGCGGCACAGTCCGGCCGCGCGGCAGGAGCCGCGGGCAGGGAGGACCACCCAGATGCAGCATGCCGGCCCAGGCCGCCGCCTCGCCCTCACGATCGCCGCCGCCCTGGCCATGCCGGCCCTGGTCATGCCGGCTCTGGCACAGGAGGCGGGCGTCCGGCTCTTCAAGGTCGTCAGCCCGCGCGACGAGGTCACCATCGGCCTGACCGCCGCCGAGCTCTCCGCCCTGGGCAGCGGGCCGGAGGTGGAGCGCATCGCCCGTAAGCTCGTGGCCGACGGCCAGCTCACCGTCTGGCTCTACGCGGTCGGCCGGGCGCCCGACGGCTCCACCCGCTACGCCGCCCTGCGCCGCGTTGCCCTGATGCGGAACGAGACCCTGCGGATCGAGCCCGTCACCCCCGCCTTGCCGGTCGCGCCGCCACCCGCCGGGTGAGGCGTTGCGGCCGGAGCGACGAGGAAGCGGCCTTTCAGCCGGCCTGCGCCGCCAGCCAGCCCCGCCATCCGCCATGGGCCGTGATGTCGGGCGCGCCCTCCACCCCCGCGGCTTCGGCGAGAAAGCCCAGGCATGGCCCGGATGCCAGCGCGACGGTGCCGAAGCCGAGGGGCGCCGGGACCTGGGCGAGGAGGGGACCGATGGCAGCGGCGGGAAGGGCCCAGACCTCGCCCTCGATGGCCGCGCCCGGGGTCGCCGCGCCCGCCGCCACGCGCATCAGCCCGGGGCGGTTGCCCAGAGCGTGGAGCCGGTAGGCCGGTTCCGTCCGGTCCGTGCGGAGGAAGCGGCCGCCGAGGCCTGTGATCTGCCCGTTGAGGGGCAGGCCGGACATATGGGCGCCGATGCAGAAGAGGGCGATCTCGCCCGGTTCGGTACCAGATTCGGTACCAGATTCGGTACCAGATTCGGTACCAGATTCGGTACCAGATTCGGTACCAGATTCGGGACCAGATTCGGTACCGGCGGCGGAGATGGGCGCGGGCGTGGCCTCCCCGGTGGCGCCGAGGGGCAGGCCCGCCGCGTGGTGAAGCGCGGCGGCCACGGCGCAGAGGCGGGCCTCGGCGAAGGCAGGGGCGAGGAGGGTGATGCCGGCAGGGCGCCGGTCCGCCCGGAAGCCGGAGGGCAGCGCGATGCCGGAGAGGTCCAGCAGGTTCACGAAGTTGGTGTAGGTGCCGTTCCGGCTGTTCGCCGCGATCGGCTCGGCCGCCACGGCCTCCAGCGTGGGGATGCCGGGCGCGGTGGGAACGGCCAGGAGGTCGAAGCGCGCGAAAAGGGCGCGGGAGAGCAGGCGGGTCTGGGCCGCGGCGTGGAAGTCCTCAAAGGCGTCCACCGTGCGGCGGTGCAGCCCGCCTTCCAGGATGATGCGGGTGACGGGGTGCAGGGCGTCCGGGTGGTTCTCCACCACCTCCCGCAGGGCGGCGGTGCGCTCGGCCACCCAGGCGCCGTCATAGAGGCGGCGGGCCAGGGCGAGGAAGGGCGCGATCGAGACGCGCTCCAGCGTCGCGCCCAGGGCTTCCAGCCGGGAGAGGGCGGCGGCAAAGAGGGCGGCATCGTCCGGCGTGTCGAAGACGAGATCGACCTCCTCCGGCACGGCCACGCGCAGATGCGGCGGCAGGGTGCCGCCCGTGGCGCGCCAGCCCGGCGGGGCGGGGCGCGAATAGGGGTCGTCGGCGTCAGGGCCCGCCATGGCCTCCAGCACCGTGGCGGCCTGCCCGGCCGTGAGGGCGAAGAGGGAGACGACGTCCAGCGACCGGCAGGCGGGCACGACGCCCCGGCTGGGGACCAGGCCAAGGCTGGGCTTGAGGCCCACGATGTTCTGGAACCCCGCCGGCACGCGGCCTGAGCCGGCCGTGTCGGTGCCGAGGGAGAAGGCGGCGATGCCGGCCGAGACGGCGCTGGCCGAGCCGGAGGAGGAGCCGCCGGGCACGCAGTCCGGGGCGATGGCGTTGCGCGGCGTGCCATAGGGGCTGCGGACCCCCACCAACCCCGTGGCGAACTGGTCCAGGTTCACCTTGCCCAGTAGGACGGCCCCGGCGGCCCGCAGCCGGGCGACGCAGGGGGCGTCCTCGGCCGGGGTATAGGCGTAGTCCGGGCAGGCGGCCGTGGTGGGCAGGCCGGCGACGTCGATATTGTCCTTCACCACGAAGGGGATGCCGTGCAGGGGGCGGCCCATCGGGCCCTCGGCCTCCAGGCGGTGGGCCTCTGCCAGCACCGCCTCGGGCGAGACGCGCGTGATGAAGAGGGCCGGGTCGTCCCATGCCTCGATCCGGTCCAGCGCGGCCTGCGCCGCCGCAACCGGGCCCTCGGCCCGCGCCAGATCCCACAGCATTCCAGTCCCCCGAACGATTTCGCCCCGATGGTCCGGCCCCGATGGTCAGGCCGGCCCGGGGCGCCCCTCTCCGTGAAGTTAGCAAGAGGCAGGCCGCGCTTCGTGCAGCGGGCGAACGAAGCTGCTCCTGCTGCGTTAGCGGGAGCGATGCTGACCGAAGCGCCCCCTCGCGCGCGGCCCCGCACGGCGCCCGAGCGCCCGGCGGCCGCCCCTCCCGCCTCCCTGCTGGCCCCCGGCCGCAATGCCTGGCGCGTGGCGCATGCCCGGCGGGCGGCGGTGCTGGCCGACGGCGCCACCTATTTCGCCGCGGTGCGCGAGGCGATGCTGAACGCGCGCCAGAGCATCCATGTGCTGGGCTGGGATATCGACAGCCGCACCCGCCTCGTCGGCGAGGCGCCGCCGGAGGACGGGCTGCCGGAGGAGCTGGGCGCCTTCCTCGCCGCGCTGGTGGAGCGGCGGCCGGGCCTCTCGGTGAAGCTGCTGCTCTGGGACTATTCGGTGCTCTACGCGCTGGAGCGCGAGCCGCTGCCCGCGCTGCACCTGCGCTGGAACACGCCGGAGGCCGTGGAGCTGTGCCTCGACGACCGCACGCCCTTCGGCGCCTCCCACCACCAGAAGGTGGTGGTGGTGGACGGGAAGGTGGCCTTCTCCGGCGGGCTGGACCTGACGATCCGGCGCTGGGACCGGGGCGCGCATGATCCGCTGGACCCCGCGCGGGTGGACCCGGCGGGCAAGCCCTATCCCCCCTTCCACGACGTGCAGATGCTGGTGGACGGAGGGGCCGCGGCGGCGCTGGAGGAGTTGGTGCGCGAGCGCTGGAACCGCGCCTGCGAGGAATGCCTGGAACTGCCGGAGCCCATCGAGGCGGAGCACGATCCCTGGCCCGCCTCGGTGGAGCCTGAGTTCCGCGAGGCCCGGCTCGGCATCGCGCGCACCATGCCCCGCCAGGGGGCCGAACCCGAGGTGCGGGAGGTGGAGGCGCTCTATCTCGACATGATCGGGGCGGCGGAGCGCATCCTCTACATCGAGAACCAGTTCCTTACCTGCGGGCGGCTGGCGCGGGCCCTGATCCGGCGGATGAAGGAGCGGCCTTCGCTGGAGGCGCTGATCGTCGCGCCGAAGACGCATCACACCTGGCTGGAGCACCGCACCATGCTCGCCGGGCGCATCCGCTTCATGCGGGCCATCCGGCGCGCGGGGCTGGGGGACCGGGTGCGGCTCGTCTTCCCGCATGTGAGCAATGGAGGAGCGGATTCGGAGGTGATGGTGCATTCCAAGGTGATGGCGGTGGATGACCGCCTCCTGCGCGTCGCCTCCTCCAACCTCTGCAACCGCTCCATGGGCACGGATACGGAATGCGACCTCGTGCTGGAGGCACGGGATGCGGAGCAGGCCGCGGCCGTGGAGCGCGTGCGCGACCGGCTGATCGCGGAGCATACCGGCGTACCGCCCGCAGCCGTCTCCGCCCGCATCAAGGCCACCGGGTCCATCCTGCAGGCGGTGGACGGGCTCTCCGCCGGGGGCAAGAGCCTGCGCGACGTGGAGGATGGCGACCAGCCCGCGCGCAGCCTGTTGCCGGGCATCGAGCGCGCGGCCGATCCGCGCCGGCCGATGGAGACGGGCGAGGCGCTGGCGGACTATCTCGGCCATCCCGACCTCGCGCCGCCCTCGGGCAAGCCCTGGCCGCTGCTGGCGCGCGCCGCGCTGATGCTGGTGCCGGTGGCGCTTCTGTTCCTGCTTTGGAAGATGACGCCCATCGCCGGCTACATGACGCCGGAGGCGATGCGGAACGCGCTGACCGCCGGCGGGTCCTGGGGCCCCGCCTTCTCCGTGGGGCTGTTCCTGCTGCTGGGCTTCGTGGCCTTCCCGGTGAACGTGCTCATCCTCGGCACGGCGGCCGCCTTCGGCACCTGGCCCGGCCTGGCCTATGCGGCGGTGGGCGCCATGGTCTCGGCCGCGGCCACCTATGGGCTCGGGCGGAAGCTGGGGCCGAACCTGCTGCGCCGCGTGCTGGGGCCGCGGATCAGCCGGGTGAGCCAGGCGGTGAACCGCAACGGCATCCTGGCGGTCACCACCATCCGCCTGCTGCCGGTGGCGCCCTTCACCCTGGTGAACCTGGTGGCGGGCGCGATGCGGATCCGCTTCCTGGACTACATGATCGGCACCGCGCTGGGGCTGCTGCCCGGGATCGCGCTGCTCTCCCTCGTCGGGGAGGGGTTGTCGCGCATCCTGGAAAACCCGACGCCGCGCAATATCGGGATGCTGGTGCTCGTGCTCGCCGTCTGGGCCGGCGTCACCTGGGGCCTGCAGACCCTGTTCCGGCGCCTGCGCCGGGAGTAGCCCTCCCGCATGACGGACGCATCCTCGTTCCGGGTCATGACCTGGAACATCCATGGCGCTGTCTGCCCCTCCGGGCGGCACGACCTGCAGCGGGCCATCGACCTGATCCTGCGGCACGCGCCGGATATCGTGGCCATCCAGGAGGTGGAGGGCCGCAGCCGGCCAGGGGTACTGCCCTTCACCGCCCTGCGCGACGCGCTGGGCGGGCACGCGGTGGAGGCGCCGACGCTGCGCGCCACGGATGGCTGCTACGGCCACATGCTGGTCAGCCGCTGGCCGCTGGAGGAGGCGGCGCTCCACGACATCTCGGTGGCCGGGCGGGAGCCGCGCACCGCCATCACGGCGCGGGTGGAGACGCCTGGCGGGACGCTCCGGCTGCTGACCGCGCATCTCGGCCTGGGCTGGGGGGAGCGGCGGGCGCAGGCAGCCCGGCTGGCCGCCATCGCGCGGGCCACGGCGGACCCGCTGCTGGCGATGGGGGACTTCAACGACTGGGAGCCGCATGGCCCGGTGGACCGCGCCTTCCTGGGCACCCTCCCCTCCCGCACCCGGGCGCGCACCTTCCCCGTCCGGCGCCCGCTCTTCGCGCTGGACCGGATCTACGCCCGCCCGCGTGCTGCCCTGCTGCGGAGCTGGACGGACAAGGCGGCGCGGGAGGCCTCGGACCATCTGCCGGTGATCGCGGAGGTCGGTTTCGCGGAGGCGGAGGGGCGGGTGACACGGGCCGTGGTGGGATAGGCCGCGGGCGGGATCGGCAAGGGCCAGTCCGGGGGGCCGGTTCGGGGGAACGTTTCTGGCCTGCGGAACGTCCAGCAGGGCTCTTCCGACCCCGGGGGATGCGGCGGAACCCTGGAAGGCTTTCGCCGTTGAGACCCCGCAATGCCAGGGACCAGCTCATGCCCTCCGTCACCCTGAAACCTCTTTCCGAGCAGGTCGTCGTCATCACCGGCGCCACCTCCGGCATCGGCCTCGCCACCGCGCGGATGGCGGCGCAGCAGGGGGCGGCGGTGGTGATCGCCGCGCGCAACGAGGAGGCGCTGAACGCCCTCGCGGACGAGATCCGCTCCAAGGGCGGGCGCGCGGAGCCTGTCGTGGCCGATGTCGCCGACATGGCGCAGATGGAGGCCATCAGCGAGGCCGCCATCCGCGTCTTCGGCGGCTTCGATTCCTGGTGCAACAACGCCGCCGTCGCGATCTATGGCGAGCTGGAGGACGTGCCGCTGGAGGACCAGCGGCGGCTGTTCGACGTGAACTACTGGGGCGTCGTGCACGGCACGCTCGTCGCGGCGCGCCACCTGAAGGGCAAGGGTGGCGCCATCGTCAACACGGGCAGCGTGCTGTCCGACCGCGCGATGGCGCTGCAGGGGGCCTATTCCGCCGCGAAGTTCGCCGTGAAGGGCGTCACCGAGAGCTTCCGCACGGAATTCGACGCGGAGGGCTACCCGATCAGCCTGACGCTGGTGAAACCCGGCCCGATCGACACGCCCTATATGGAGCATGCCCGCAACCTCATGGGGACGCCGGGCACCAGGAACCCGCCCCCGAGCTACCACCCGCGCGTGGTGGCGCGCGCCATCCTCTATGCCTGCGAGACGCCGGTGCGCGACCTCGTCGTGGGGGGTGGCGGGTGGATGATTCCGGCCCTGGGCCGCCTCGCCCCGAAACTGACGGACCTGATGATGAGCAAGATCGCCAAGCCCAGCCAATCCTCCGACCAGCCCGGCCGCGAGGAGCGGCGCGACAACCTGTACGAGCCGAAGGAGGACCTGGCCGAGACCTCGTCCCTCTCCGGCCCGCCGCCGCGCCGCACCTCCTTCCTGCTGGAAGCACAGATGAACCCGCTCGGCCCGGCCGGGCTCATGCTCGGGGCGGCGGCGCTGCTCGCGGGGGCTGCGGTCGGCATGTACACCATGCGCCGGCCGAAGCCGCTGCCGCAGCGCCTTTCCGACCGCGCCTGGCGGCTCGGGCGCTCCCTGGCGGACGAGGCGCGGCACGGCATCGGCTCGCTGGGGCATGAGGCCGGGCGGATCGCGCATCGGGCACGCGGCTATGCGGACCATGCCGAGCGCGAGGCGCGGCCCCTCCTGCGCCGTGCGCGGAAGGAGAGCGAGCGCTTCGCCGACCGCGCGCGCCGCTACGCCTCCTCCTTCTACGACGACGCGCGCGAGCGCGGCGAAGATCTGTACGAAGGCGCGCGGGACCGCGGCCGTTCCCTCTACCGGGATGCGCGCGGGCGGGGCGAGGATGCCTATGAGGATGTGCGCGACCAGGGCTGGGGCCTGTTCAAGCGCGCCCGCGCCGACGGCCGCGAGGCCTATGAGGATACGCGGGACCGCGGCTGGAGCCTGTTCGGGCATGCCCGTGACCGCGGCGAGGACGCGTATGAGGATGCGCGCGACCGGGGCTGGCACCTGTTCAAGCGCGCCCGCGCCGATGGGCATGAAGCCTATGAGGATGCGCGGGACCGCGGCTGGAGCCTGTTCGGCCGTGCGCGGCATGAGGCGGAGAAGCGCGGCCGACATGCGGTGCATGAGGGCGAGAGCCTGCTCGACCGCGTCAACGCCTTCCTGAAGTCGCGCCTCTAGGCCCAGCGCGGCGCGCCGGAACGGCTTGGTGGAAGGGCCGGGGACATCCCCCGGCCCTTTCCCGTTACTTCTGCTGCTGCGCTTCGAGATGCGCCCGGTAGAAGGGCGCCGGCGCGACGATGCGGTTCTCCATCTCCTGCAGCACGCCGAGCTCGGCGGCCTTGGCGAGATAGGCCTGGAAGGCGGGGTCGGCCGCCATCGCGGCGCGGCGCTGCTCGCGGTCCGCCTGGCTGTCATAGGCCCAGAGATGGACGACGCGGTTCAGCGGGCCTTCCACCGTGGTGTACCAGCCGAGGCAGCGGCCGAGATACTTCTTCTGAAGCTCCCAGGCCATCGTCTCATAGAGCTTCACGAACTCGGCCATGCGGTTGGGCTGGCAGGTGTAGATCCGCAGGTCCACGATCATCGGCGTCTCCTTGGTCGGCGACGGACCATCGGCGGGCTGATGCACCCGCCCCGGTGCGACGGAACTGCTCTTATCCGTCGCAGGGGCTGCCCGTGAAGAGCACGGGGGAAGAGCACGGGGGAAGAGCACGGGGGAAGAGCACGGGGCGGTGTCGTCTTGGCCCAGGCGCCCGCGGCGACACGGCGCTGAAGCGGCCAGCGCTACCCTCAGGCCGTCACCACCACCCCGGGCCCCTCGCCTCGCAACGCGCCGCGCGTATCCACCACCAGCCGCGCCGCGCGCCGCACCAGCGTCAGGTCCATCCCGGGCTGCGGCGTCACCAGCACCACCGCGTCCTGCGTGGCCAGCACCTCCTCGTCCAGCAACACGCTCTCCAGCTCCGGCGAGGCCCCATGCAGCCGCCGCGTGGCCGGGAAGCGCGGCACCAGCGGGTCATGATAGGAGAGCACCGCCCCGCGCTCCTCAAGCAGCCGGAAGATCTCCACCGCCGGGCTCTCCCGCGTATCCGGCACGCCCGGCTTGTAGGCGAGGCCGAGCAGCAGCACCCGCGCGCCCCGCAGCGTCACGCCCCGGTCGTCCAGCGCATCCCGTAGCCGCGCGACGGCATAGGCCGGCATCGCGTCGTTCACCCGCCCGGCCAGCTCCACGAAATCGCTCGGCACGCCCAGTTCCCGTGCCTTCCAGGCGAGGTAGTAGGGATCGACCGGAATGCAGTGCCCGCCCAGCCCCGGCCCGGGGCGGAAGGGCATGAAGCCGAAGGGCTTGGTGGCGGCCGCGTCGATCACCTCATGCACGTCCAGATGCATGGCATGGGCGATGCGCTTCAGCTCGTTCACCAGCCCGATGTTCACGGCGCGGAAGACGTTCTCGTAGCACTTCGCCAGCTCCGCCACCGCCAGCGAGGAAACCGGCACCAGCCCGCCCGCCACGGGGGCATAGAGCGCCTGCCCCACCGTCAGACAGGCCGGCGTCGCACCGCCCACCAGCTTCGGCACCCGGGCCACCGTGCCCTCCGGATTGCCGGGGTCCTCGCGCTCCGGCGAATAGATGGCGAAGGCGTCCACCCCCACGCGCAGCCCGGCCCGCGCCAGCACGGGCAGCACCAGCTCCTCCGTCGTGCCGGGATAGGTCGTGCTCTCCAGCGCAATCGCCTGGCCCGGCCGCAGATGCGGCGCCAGCGCCGCCAGCGTCTCGCGCACGGCCGAGAGGTCCGGCTCCTTATGCGGCCCGATCGGCGTGGGAACGCAGATCACCAGCACATCGCAATCCGCCGCCGCCTCGGCCGAGGCATGGGCGCGCATCCCGCTCTCCGCCACGCGGCGGTCGCCAATCCCATGCACCGGGCTCCGCCCGGCCCCGATCGCCTCCACCTTCGCGGCATCGATGTCGAAGCCCTCGACCCGAAAGCCCATCTCGGCGAAGCGCAGCGCGAGCGGCAGCCCGGCATAACCGAGCCCCACCACCCCGATCCGCGCATGCCGCAACGCCAGCCTCGCGATCAGCCCGTCGCGCCAGGTGGCGGGACCATCCGAGCCGTCCATCGCGTCAGGCCGCGCCAAGCCGCGGGCAAAGGGCAGGCATGTCGCTCTCCTTTTCGTGAGCGACAAGGAAGCCCATACGAAACGGGGTCGCAAGAGCCTTGTGCCAGCGCGGTAGAGGTTCTGGGCTGATCAGAGCTTCCTGTTGGAGGGCTCCCCCCCCCACCCGCCAAGGGCCTGAGGCCCTTGGAACCCCTTCTGACTGCCGTGGATACCCTTGATCGAGGGGATCTCTGGTTGAGAGTGCCCTTCCTGCCGTTGCGGTCGCCTCGGGTCGATGACCCGAGGCGCACCGTCAGCCGGACAACTCCAACCTGAAGAAAAAGAAGAAGGCGAGGGGGCCGGGGAGAGGAAGAATTCCTTCTTCCTCTCCCCGGGACAAACCAACAGCCCAGAACCGACGAAATCAGGCCCGCCCGGCCACCGGCGTGTTCGGCGCGTGCTCGAATTCCGGCACCAGCCGCGCCAGCCCGGCGAGGGCGAGCCGCGCCTGTCCGCTGCGCGCGGCGGAGGATACCTCGTCGATCGCGCGCCCGACCAGCGCGGCATCGGCCGTGCGGGGCGTCGCCACCAGCAGGCCGTGGAAGCCGGTCGGCCGCGGCGGTTCCTGGCCGTGGAACAGTTCCTCGAACAGCTTCTCGCCCGGCCGCAGGCCGGTGAAGCGGATTTCCACATCCACCTCCGGCTGGAGTCCCGCCAGCCGGATCATCCGGCGCGCGAGATCCACGATCTTCACCGGCTTGCCCATGTCCAGAACGAAGATCCCGCCCTCGCGCAGCTCCCTCGGCTGGTCCTCCCGGTCCTCGGCGCCGATCACGCTGGCCTGCAGCACCAGCCCCACCGCCTCGCGCACCGTCATGAAGTAGCGGCGCATGTCCGGGTGGGTCACCGTCAGCGGCCCCCCGCGCTCCAACTGGCGCCGGAACAGCGGCACGACGGAGCCGGTGGAGCCGAGCACGTTGCCGAAGCGCACGGTCACGCAGCGCATGCCGCCGCCGCGCGCGGCGCGCGCGTCCTCGCCCTCCTGCCGCGCCTGCATGTCCAGGGCCTGGCAATACATCTCGGCCAGCCGCTTGGAGGCACCCATGACGCTGGTCGGGTTCACCGCCTTGTCGGTGGAGATGAAGACCATCGCCCGGCAGCCATTCGCCCGCGCCGCATCCGCGATCAGCCGGGTGCCGAGCGCATTCGTCAGCAGCCCCTCCAGCGGATCGTTCTCCACCATCGGCACATGCTTCAGCGCGGCCGCGTGGAAGACCAGCTCCGGCCGGATCTCCTCCATCAGCCGCCGCAGCCGCGCCTCGTCCCGCACATCCGCCAGGACCGGGCGCCGCGCCACGCCCGGATGGCTTTCCGACAGCTCCAGGTCGATCTCATAGAGCGCGAACTCGCCATGATCGAGCAGCGTCAGCGTGGAAGGACCCAGCGCCGCGATCTGGCGTGACAGCTCGCTGCCGATCGTCCCGCCCGCGCCCGTCACCAGCACGCGCCGGCCCTGGATCAGCCGCGCCATGCCTTCGCGGTCGAGCGGCACCTGCGGCCGGTCCAGCAGCTCCTCGATCGAGACGGGGCGCAGGTCCATCCGGCGCACCGCCTGCGGGCGCGCGGCGGCGGGGTCCAGCGCCGTGGGCCGTGGCGCGCGGCGCACCGGCACGCCATGGCGGTCCGCCGCGTCCAGCAGCGATTCCAGCGCGGCACCGGACAGCGCGGGGTCGGCCAGCACCAGCAGCGCCGGGAGCCGTCCCTCCGCGCGCAGCGCATCCAGCACCGCGCCCGCCTCCTCCACCGCGCCCAGGATGGGCACGCCGAGGATCCGCCGCCCCCGCTGCCGCGCGCGCGGCGCGAGGATGCCCTCCACCCGGTAGCCCGGGGCGCGCTGCGCGATGAGGGCGCGGATGAACAGATCCGCCGCATCGCCGCCGCCGGCCAGCAGCACGGGCTGGGCCGGCACGTCCGAAACCGGCCCCACCCGATGCGCGGAGCGCAGGCGCCCCAGCAGGCGCGCCCCGCCGGTCAGCGCGGCCATCACCCCGGCATGCAGCAGCGGAAAAGCCCCATTGGGCGGCCGCCAGGCGCCGGTAGCGAGCAGGCCCAGCCAGAACAGCCCCGCCGCCAGGGCGGTGGCCCCCACCACCGGCAGCAGGTCGGGCAGCCCGACATAGCGCCAGTATTGCCGGGGCAGCCGCAGGGGCAGCGCCGCCGCCGCAAAGGCCAGCAGGGAGCCCGCGAGCCCGCCGACCCACCACCCCAGGGGCGGCCACTGACCCGGTGCGGCCAGCCAAAGCGCCGCCGGCAGGGCCAGCGCCGCCAGCGCGAGGTCCAGGCCAAGATTCAGGAGAATGCGCTGTGGCGCCATGGCGCCCCCCTTAGCGGCCCTCGGCCGGCTGCGCCACTCCCGCGGGTTGCGGCGCAGCCATGGCCTGCAGCAGGCGCCATTCCGGCGGCACCGGATCGGGCGCCCGCCGGTCTGCCAGGCGCAGCCCCGCCTCCACCAGCGGCACGTCGGAGGCGATGGGCGGCAGCGCCGGCGCCTCCGCCACCGCCGCCGCGTCGCGCGCGAGCAGGGCGGCGACCGAAGCCGGCAGCCCCCGGCCGCCGGAGAGACCGGCCTCCGAGAGCAGCCGCGGCGCGCCCGTCTCCGGCGCGCCTCTCTCCGGCGCAGCCGGAATGGCCCGGCCCGTCAGCTCGGAGAGAACGGGTTCAGGCGGCTTCGGCACGGGCCTGGGGGTGTCAGGCGGCGGGGAAGGCGCCTCGGAGGCCTCCCGCATCCCGGCCAGAAGGGAGAAGACGGGCTCGGCCGGGGCGGCCGGCCGCGGCACGGGGGGCGCACCAGCCCGCAGCGCCTGCACCATGGACCCCAGCGCCGCCGATGGCGTGGGCGCGCTTGCCATCGGCAGCACACCCGGCACCGCCTCCGGCATGGGCCCGAGCACCTGGGAAGGCGGCGGCAATTCGCCGGGCAGCAGGACCGGCGACGGCCCGGGCGCCGGCTCGGCCTCCTGGCGCGCGAGCAGCGCGGCGAGCACGGGCGGAACTTCCTGCGCCGCGCCCAGCGCCGCATCCAGCAGCAGCCGCGGCGCGGCCTCTCCCGTCAGTCCGGCTGGCTCGGGCGAAGGGGAATGAGGCCGCGCCCCGCGGATCGCCGCGGACAGGTGGGCGAAGGCGTCCGCTGCGCTGGGAGCCGGAGCCTGCATGGGAGCGGGACGGGGCGCCGGGATCACTGGCGGCGCGACGCGCTCCGCCGGACGAGCCGCCACCGGCGCTGGGACGGGCGCTGGAGCTGGCGCTGGGACTGGCTCGGGCGCCTGGGCGGGCATGGGCTGCACCGGCGCCGGCGGTGTGGGCGAAAGCTGGACCGGCGCGGAATGGACCGGCTCCGGCACCGAGGGGCCGGGCGCGGCGGACGGCTCAGGCACCGCCTCGGCGGCTGGCTGGCCCGGGGCAGCGGCCATGGGCGCCACGTCGCGCGGCCGCTCGGCCTGGGGCAGCGGTGCCAGTTCCTGATACAGCCGGATCAGCCGCTCGGCTTCGCCCGCCCAGCCGAAGCGGCCCAGCGCGGCGGCACGGCCGGCGGCGCCCATCTCGGCCCGCAGATGCGGGTCGGCCAGGGCGCGCACCGCCTCGGCCACGGTGTCCGGGTCGGCGGTGTCCACCAGCACGCCGCAGCCGGTGTCCCGCACCACCGCCGCGACCTCCTCGGCGAAGTCCGGCACGATGATGGGCAGGCCGGCCAGCATGCAGTCGAACAGCTTGTGCGGCAGCGCCAGCCGGTGGTTCTCGACGCCGGGCTGGAACAGCACCAGGCCGATATCCGCCTCGGCCGCCCGCTGCACCGCCGCCTCGTGCGGCAACCAGCCATGGCGCTCCACGGCGCCCGCCAGCCCCAGCCGCTTCGCCTCGGAGAGGAAGTCGGTCTCCGACGCATCGGTGAAGCGCCCGATCAGTGAAAGCCGCGTGCCCTCCGGGCAGCGCGCCAGGGCGCGCAGCATCTCGAAGGCCCCGCGCTCGCGCGTCAGCGCGCCGAGATGCGTCAGCGTCACCGGCCCATGGCGATGCGCGCGCGGCTCCACCGGCACCGCCGCCGCATAGTTGCGGACCGGCACCACCTCCGCCTCGGGGAAGGCATCCTCCAGCCCGTCCTTCGCCACCACCACCGCATCGGCCCGCGCCGCCATCCACCGGCAAGCCGCGCGCACGGCCTTGCGGCCCAGGCCACGGAACAGGCCCGGCAACCTGGCATCCAGCCGCGAGGGATAGTGCTCGTGCACGTCGAGCACGACGGCCGCGCCGGTCTGCCGCGCGGCCAGGATGGCAGCGTACCAACTGTCAGGCTCATGCGCGTGGATCACGTCCGGCTTCAGCCGCGCCGCGCGCTTCGCCAACGCCCGCGCCGCGCGCAGGCGGCCGATCCAGCCGCTCGGCCGGGGATAGGTGACGATCTCGACGCCCGCCTGGCTCTGCGGCACGTCGCGCGCGCCCCGCAGCGGCGCGGGGGCGAGATGCGTCACGCGCCAGCCCGCCTCGGCCAGCGCCGCGCCTTCCTTGCCGACGATGCGAAGATCGGTCGGCGGATGCGCGGCCGAGAGCATCAGCACCAGCGGCGCCTCGCGCGCCGCGGTCCGCTTCAGCGCGGCCGACTTCGCCGAGGGCTCCGGCCCTCCCCTCCGCGCGCCGCTCATGCCGCGACCTCCCGATGCGCGGCGCCGAGCCGCTCCGCCAGATGCGCCACCATGCGCGCGCCCGCCTGCCCGTCCCATAGCGGGATCGGCCGCGCGCGCGGCCATTCGCCCGCCAGCACCGCGCCCACCGCCTCCGCCAGCCGCGCGGGCGGCACGAGCCGGTTCGTGCCCGCCTCCAGCGTCACGGGCCGCTCCGTCGAAGGACGCAGCGTGAGGCAGGGAAGATCGAGCGCCCAGGCCTCTTCCTGCACGCCACCACTGTCGGTTGCGACAAGGCGCGCACTTGCAATCAAGCCAAGGAAATCAAGGTATCCGAGCGGCTGAAGGGGCATGACGCCTTCTGGCACGGTAAGGCCGAATTCCGAAAGGCGTTGGGCCGTGCGCGGATGAACCGGCCAGGCGAGCGGCAGCTTCCGTGTCGCCGACGCAACGGCCTGGAGCAACGCGCGCAGCGCATCCGGGCTGTCCACATTCGCGGGCCGGTGCAGCGTCAGCACGCCATAGCCGCCGGGGATGAGTCTCGCCGGCAGGGCCCGCGCGCGCGCCGCGGGCAGGGCACGGCGCAGGCTGTCGATCATCGCATTCCCGACGGCCCGCACGGCCCGCGGATCATGCCCCTCCGCCAGCAGCCGCGCCGCCGCCGCCTCGTCCGGCGCCCAGAGCAGCGTGCTCACCGCATCCACCGCGCGGCGGTTGATCTCCTCCGGCATGTCGAGGTCGCCGCAGCGCAGCCCGGCCTCGAGATGCGCGACGGGAATGCCGAGCTTGCGCGCGGCCAGCGTCGCCGCCAGCGTGCCGTCCACGTCGCCGGCCACCACCACCATCGCCGGCCGGCGCATGGCCCACAGCTCGGCGCAGGCCATCATCGTGCGCCCGGTCAGCGCCGCATGTCCCCCGCCCGAGATGCCGAGCGACACATCCGGCGGCGCGAGGCCGAGATCGGCCAGGTGCCCGCCGAACATCGCCGTGTCATGATGCTGGCCGGTATGCACGAGAACCGGCGCGCAGATGGCCGGCGCCTCGGCCAGCGCGTGCAGCAGCGCGGCCAGCTTCGGCAGGTTCGGCCGCGCCGCGGCGATGAGGTGCAGTTCAGGAAGCAAGCGCACCTGCCCCGGCCGCGCGGCGCCGCATCGCGGAAGCCTGCGCAGCCTCCAGCACGTCGCAGAAGCGCGACGCATGCAGCCGCCGGTCCCAGAGCCGCACCGCGCGTTCCCGCGCCGCCCGGCCCATCGCATCGCGGCGGGCCGGCCCCGCGACGAGCGCCGCCAGGGCTCCGGCCAGGCCCTGCGCATCGCCCGGCACCACGGCGATGCCGCAGGCCTCCCCCGCCGCGCCGGCCTCGATCAGCCGCGCGGCGCGCCCCGGCGCGTTCGTCACCACCGCCAACCCGGCGGCAAGGTAGTCCATTAGCTTGTTCGGCGCGGTCCATTCCGCGAAAGCCGGGATGGGCGCGAGGAGATGCAGCCCGATCCCCGCGCCCGAAAGCAGCCCGGCCAGCCGCGTCTTCGGCAACGGGTCGAGGAAGGTGACGTTCCGCAGCGCCCGGCGGTTCGCCTCCTCCATCAGCCGCGCGCGCTCGCCGCCCTCGCCCACCAGCACCAGCCGCACTCGACGCTCCCCACCGTTGCGAAGGGCCGTCGCGGCCTCGATCGCGGCATCCAGCCCGTTCGCCCGCCCATGCGCGCCGGCATAGACGGCCAGCACCTCCCAGGAGGCCGCCTCGGGCGGCCGCCAGGGGGCGACATGCGGCCCGAACAGGTCCAGGTCGCAGCCATTGGGCACCACATGCACCCGCGCCGGATCGGCGCCGCGCGCGACCGCCGTCTCCGCCATCCCCTCCGTCAACCCGATCACGGCCTCGGCCCGGCGGCAGGCGGCATTCGCCAGCGCCTCCATCCCGGCCAGCACCGGCCCCGGCACCCCGCCGCCCAGATGCGCCTCGGACAGGGCGCGCGGCAGCTCCGGCCAGGGATCCCGGATCTCGAAGACGAAGGGAACGCCGCGCAGCCGCCGCGCCGCCAAGGCCGGCAGCGCGACCGTCAGCGGGGTGGAGGAGGCGAGCAGCAGGTCGAAGCCGCCGCCCAGCCCCAGCCGCGCCGCCTGCCAGGCGAAGCGCAGGAAGGCGCCCGAGCGCGCGCCGAGGCCCTGCGCGTTGCCGCAGGGGCTATACGACTGTGCCCGCTTCGCCGTTGAAATCACATCCTGTTATCCCGCCGCCACCGCCGATATACCCGGCCATCTACCCGGTTAGCGCGCTGGCTTCATCATGGCTGACCTGGGCGGCTTCACAACCCTCCGGATCGACAATCAAACTGGAACACAAAGGGAACGCCACCTATATTAGGCAACCCTCACTCGCCACACCCACAGAGGACCCGACCATGGCCAAGCAGCCCCAGCGCCCGTCCGTCCAGCAGGAGGTCGCGCAGCGCATCACCCGCCTGATGCAGAAGAACCCCACCCCCGGCCGCATGACGATCGAGGTCGAGAACATCATCGCCGGCCTGCGGGAGCAGGGCGACGAGGAGCAGGTCCGCGGCTGGCTGGAGGAGATGCGGGACGGCTTCGCCGAGGCGGCCGAGCAGGCGGCCGAGGCGATCGATGAGGTGGAGGTCACGAAGAAGGCCGAGCGCCGGATGGCCGAGAATGCCGCCGCCTGCATGGCCGCGATCCGTGACGCCTTCGGCCGGGCGCTGGCGGAGCCGGTGGCGGCCTGACTTCCTTCACGACCGACCGCTGCCGATGCCCGCCAACGCCCTGGCGGCCGATGACCTTGGGTGGCCCCGCGACCACCTGAGCGCAGCCGGGCTCGCCTACCGGGCAGCCCGCGGCGAGGGCCAGGACCAGCTCACATGCCTGGCCAGGGCCGAGGCTGCCTATCTAGCGGCGGGTGGTGACGTGCGGGACGCGAGCGCCGCCGTGCTGGCCATGCTCCGCTACCTGGGATGGGCGCACGGGGAGTGGCTCTTCGGCCCGGCCCAGGATTGGATGGACCGCCACCGCGCCGAGGTGCCAGCCCATCCTGGCCCATTCGAGCCGCCCCCGTGATCAGGCGGGGGCGCTGATCAGCAGTTCCCCCCGCTTGCCTCCGCCGCCGTGCTTTGCGCCCACCGTGTAGGTGACGGGCAGCTCCTCGAAGGAGAAGCCCGAGAAGGTCTCCCGCACCTCCGGCGTGTCGTTCAGCGACAGCAGGAAGCGTCCCTTCAGCCCGCCCAGGATCTCCGCCAGGCGGGCGAAGTCCTCCCGGCTGAACATGCCCGCCCCATAGTCGCCCTCGCACCCGAAGTATGGCGGGTCGAGATAGAACAGGGTGCCCGGCCGGTCGTACCGCGCCAGGAAGGCGGCATAGGGCAGGCACTCGATCACCACGCCGGCCAGGCGCTCATGGATGGCCTCCAGCTGCGGCCCCAGCTTGTTCACGTCGAAGCGCGCCGAGGTGCGTGGATCCACGCCGAAGCTGCGGCCTGCCACCTTGCCGCCGAAGGTGAGGCGCTGGAGGTAGAGGAACCGGGCAGCCCGCTCCAGATCGGTCAGGGTGTCCGCATTGGCCGCGTTGAGCCGATCCCATTCGGCCCGGCTGGTGATCTGCCAACGCAGGGTGTCCATCAGCTGGACGTAGTGCCGCTGGAGGATGCGGAAGAGGTTGGCGACGTCGCGGGAGAAGTCGTTGACGACCTCCACCGGCGCGGGGCTCTGGCGGCGCAGGAAGATGCCGCCCATGCCCACGAAGGGCTCCGCATAGGTGCGGTGGGGAATGGCCTCGATCCGGGCGATCACCCGGCGCGCGAGGTTGCGCTTCCCGCCGAGGTAAGGGGCGGGGGTTGGGCTTGTCAGCATTGGTGATGACAACTCTACTGGCCCCGCCTCCGGCCGGAGGTAGCGGGGCGGTTCATCCGTGCATGGCTTAACCCCATGCGGCTCGGGCTGGTGCAAACAGCCTGGGCCCCCGCGCCGCTCCGGCGGCACGGCGGAACGCTCAAGAATGAGGAATGAAGTGAAGTATTTCGCGAACTTCCAGCACATGGCCGCAAGAGATGCGCGCCCGCGGGATGAGGGCGACACCATGCCGGTCGCCTTCACGGAGCAGCAGTTTGGCCTGCTCCCGTCCGTTGGCGACTATGTAAGTATTCAGAATGCAGAAACTGGCGCCAGCTTCTCGGGGAAAGTGCAGAGCAGGCTGTTCAGCTATATCCAACCCCAAGGAAACAGTGACGCTCACTGCCTCATCAATATTGTCGTTGCGGATACCGACGACGATTGGGGGCTGCTGATCAAGGAGTAATCAGGGCAGCCCCGTCTCGCACAGCTCCCGCTCCGCGGCCCGGCGCTGCGGCATCCACAGCGAGTGCAGGGCTCCTGACGATGCACGCCGACGGCCAGAAGCCCGTGTGGCCTGTGCCCCGCACCGAGCTTGCTGGGCCCATAGTAGGACGGTACAAGCCCGTCATGGCGGATAACGAACCGGTGATCACGGCAGGCGACCAAGAGATTGCAGCCCTGGTGGATCAGCTCGTCATTGTCGCGGAGATGGTCCGGGAGGCTGCTACTACCTCCCCCTCGTTCCGCAAGTGCCCCCGGCTAGGTGGACGGATCGGGAGATAGTAGGCCCAGCCTACGTTCGGCTGATCCACGCCCAGCAACGCCGCCAGGTCCGTATAGAGCAGCAGACGGGCGATGGCGCAGGCCAGAGCGTCTTTCTGCTCCAGGGCCGGATAGACGCGTCCGCATAATCTCATAGCCGCGAAAGGGGAGCCGTGGCTGCGTCGTACAGGGGAGCGGCCCCAGGGGGACGGACTTGCGGAACCCGCCTCCGGGTTCACCACGGGCGTGCGGTGCAGCAACGAACACGATGCCGCCGGGTTGCACCAGATGCACCGAGGGGCCGGGCGGGGCGCTCCTCCGCCCCGCCCGGCCTGACCTTCTTCCCGAAGTAAGGAGCAGCGGGATCCGGCTCCGGCAAGCGTGCCAGGGTCAGGCCGCGGTCACCACCCGATTGACCTGCCACCCCCAGGCGAAGTCCTCCTGGGCGGGATTGGCCTCGGTGATCTCGACGTAGCGGACGGACTGCTGCGCCGTGGCCATGGCCAGCAGCACCCGGAGCGCCAGCTCCTTCCCCCGCCGCTGGATGAGCGAGTTCAGCGCGGCCCGGGTCATGGCGCCGCAGATCCCATCCACCACCAGGTCGCCATAGAGGCTGCCCCGGCCGTTGAGGTGGTTCAGTGCCCGTTGCAGGAAGCGCCCCGCCACGGCGGCCCCCATGTTCACCCCGATGTCGAGCAGCTTCTCGGCCAGCTCCGGCGCGACCTCATCGATCCGGTCGAAGCCCGGCTGGGTCCAGTAGAACAGGCGGTAGATCTCCACCGCCGTGTCGCGCGGCATGGCGCGCATGGGGCCGCTGTAGCCGGCCGCGCGGGCCCGGGCGATGGTGATGCCCCACATGGTCTCCCCGCCCTTGTCGGAGGGGTGGTTGGAGTAGCCGCCCTCGCGGCCGAGCACGCCGTCGATCAGCGTGGCGAAGCGAGAGGCGCTCACCGGAACATCCCCCGCACCGTCTGGCTCAGCTGCGCGTCCTTGGCCGCGCTGCCGGCGCTGGAGCCAAAATAGTAGGCCACCACATTGCCGGCCCAGCCCACCGCGGCGCCGACGAAGCCGGCCACCATGACGGCCTTCTCGGTGGGCATGTCCACCAGCACGATCAGGCCGACCCCGCAGGCGGCGAGGGACAGGGCGGCGAGGCCCACCAGCAGCTGGGCAGGGTTCATCCGTCCCGCGGGCGCATGCGGCTCCGCGGGCGGCAGCTCGGGGCTGTCACTCATCGTCTTCTCCAAATTGTCAGAGGTACCCCGGATGACCGCCCGGGCTGCGGGTGCGAAAACTTCGGACAGGTTAGTGATCAGCGGCGGGCGGCACGGCACTCAGCCTCTCCGGCCGAGGAGGCGTGGAATGGCTGACGACATTCCCCCAGGCAGCGCCCGGGTGCTCTCGATTTACCCAATCCTTGATCCGGGGAAGGGCAGGAAGGTCATGCTGGTCCGCTACGAGACCTTCATGGGGCGCTTCTATGCTCTCGTGGACCCCACCGCGCCCCAAGCGGAGGAGATCCGCAATGCCGCGAAGGAGAAGGCCGTGCTGCCGATGCACCTCCTCAGTGACGGCTGACCGCCGGGCGGCGGCATGGTAAGTAGATGCCCGGAGGTCACAGCTGATGAGGGCAACGATTTACGCGGGCATTGCTATCGCTATCTCGCTGGCATGCCTTATGCTGCTGCTTCGGGCGGTGCTCCGTTAGGATGCGGGCAGGTCCCCCACCACACAGCCGCCGCAGCAGTTCTCATGGTGCCCGGCCGCCCGGCCAGGCGTCGGACGCTATTTGGGCAAGGAGGGATCACTCAGTGTTTGAGAAGTTCTTCATTGCGACGGGTGTCATCCTCTTCGTCGTCAGCTTGGCCCTGGTAGTCTATGCGGGTGGGCGCTCCTAGCGGCGGGAGCTGCGTCCGCGCGGACTATGCCTTCGGAAGCCGCGGCTCGGGCAGCGGCTCGAAGTCCTGCACGGACATGATCCGCGCCTTGACCAGCAGGTCCCGAGCGTTGTTGGCGGCGTGGTTCGCCTCGCGCCAGAACACGTACTGCTCGTAGAGGCAGCCGCGCAGCTTGCTCACCAGCTCCTCGGTGGCCTTCAGCCGCGCCTCAAGCGCGATCCTGTCCACCTTCAGCCCCTCAATCTCACCCGCCTGGCGCTCGAAGAGCTCGCGCTGATCCTCGCGAAGGGACTTCGCGATGTCCTCATTGATCTTGGCCTGCCGCTCCTCCCGGCCACGCACCCAGACCCAGAGCATGATGCCCATGAACAGGATGACGGCGGCGGTCGGGCCGATCGCGGCGATGGTGGCGGGCGAGAACACCGCCCCGGCCGCTTGCACAGGGTCCACGGACTACCCCCCCGCCCGGCGGGGACGCCGATACTCGTCCTCCCAGAGCACATGGAACGCGACATAGAGGTTGGCCACGGCGCAAGCCGCGTAGATGGCTGCCGTGGGCGTGAAGGGCGCCGCGATCCAGGCGGCGGCCGACATGGCGCCCCAGAGGCCGGAGAGCCAGCCGGCGCAGATCCATCGAGGCCATTTCAGGTAGGGCACGCCACGGTCGCTCGCGATGGCGGCACCGCATTGGAAGGCACCGCCACCGATGCCGGCCCACTTCCAGAAGTCCTCCGGCCGCACCTCGGAGAGGACCACGATGGAGCCGAAGGCCGGGCCGTCGCGCCAGTCCACCCAGAGCAGGAGGAAGAAGACGGCGGTGAAGAAGCCAAAGATGACCTCGAACACCCACGGCTCCCGCTCGAAGAGGAAACGGAAAGTGCGGTAGGCGCGCCGGATGGGGGTGGGCATCTTCTAGGCCTCCCCTGTTTGCCGCAGCGCGGCGCGGAAGCGGGGGTTCATGCCGCGAACGCCTGCAGCTGGGCGTCTGGCAGCCTCGCGGCGTAGTAGTCGAGCCGGGGCATTTCCAAGAAGGTCGGGAACGAGGAATGCCCCGCGACGCTGACCCGGTTGAGCCCGGCGGCGGGAACCATCCCACCGAAGTTCAGCGGGGCCGACCCGGCAACGCGCAGAACCGCGCTCACCTCGTCCCAGGCCAGTGCGAAGTTCAGGGGGTGGCCGGCCGGGCTGGCAACAGCCCCGGCGGATTGGCTGGCCGCGCCCCCCACCGCCCCCTGCGCGACCAGCGTCCCCGCACTGTTTACGCGCCACCAGAAGCCATTCGCGATGTTGCCGTTGGCCGAGACCAGCACCGGCGCCTGATAGGCGTCGAGGAATGGAAAGGTGACCGTCCCCAGCAGGGTCCCGCGCTGGCCGTTCGCCGGGGCGAAGGTCGCCACATCGCTGGCGCGGGTGACGGCGCTGCCGCCGGTGGTGATCCAGGAGGTGGGGAACGCTCCGGCCTCCAGCTGCGCCAGGCGCACGTCTCCCGTGACGGTCAGTGTCAGGCTGCCCGCCGTGGGCGTGAAGGTCCGCGAGACACGGTTGTTGGCCCCGGTGCCGGCGAGTGTCCCCGTCGAAGCCCCCGACAGCGTGACGCTGCCCGTGCCCTCGAAGGTCAGGGTATAGGCCTGCGCCGTGACGGTGACGGACTGCGTGGCCGGCGCCACGGAGTTCAGCAGGAGATTGGCGCGGAGGTTCTCCCACAGAAGCGCTCGACCCGGGCCCGTAAACCTCGGCCGGTCGATGGCGTATGCCTCCCAGCCCGCCCCCGATGCCGGCCGCGCATTGCCCACCGTGGTGCGGCTGAATGCTCCAGCGAAGGCGGCTGGACCGACGATGCGGATTGCGTCGCCAGTGTCGAACATGCCGCGCAGCGCCGGCCGCAGGACCGGCCGGAGAACCGGCCACAAGGTCACGAGCCGAAGACCTTGAAGGCGACAGGGCCGGCGCCGGTCAGCACCAGGCGAAACTCGCTCGTGCCGCGGTATCCCGCCTCGCCTTGCATGGAGCCGGCGGCGGTCAGGGTGGCGCCGGTATCCACGCCGTTGCCGGTGTCGCCGGCGGCCCGCTCGTGGAGCGCCAGGGTGCCGGTGCCGCCATCGCGCCAGATGCGGAAGGGGCCGGTCGGCGCGAACCAGTCAGAGGTGGGGCTGGCAGCCGTCAGGCTGCCCTCCGGGATGGCCATGCCATGCTCCTGCGATGTGGGTGGTGGTGAAGGGCCTGGCGTCAGCCCACGACGTGCAGCGTGCCGTCGCCCGTCTTGTAGAGGTTGCCGGGCACCAGGCCGCCCGCCTGGGCCGCGGCGTCATCGGGGTAGGTGGCGATGCCGGGCAGTCGCACGCCACGGTTGTCCACGATGAACTGCGCCGTGCCGGCGATGGCGAACCCGATCAGGTTCGTGCCCCAGTAGATGCCGTGATTGTCGTTGCCGCGCCGCCCCAGCGCCACATTGGTGGGCGAGCCATCGGCCAGGTTGATGCCGTGGGAGTAGTCGCGGCGCCGGGTGGCCTGGTTGACGCGCACCTCGTACTGGCCGCTGCCGCCAAGCAGGAACTGCGGGACTGTGCCGCCGATCAGCTCATTGTCCACCATGGTGGTGTTGATGCCCTGATCCACGCCCAGGCCGCGCCAGCCGGTCGCCCGATTGTTGATGAGGCGGTTGTTCTGGGACTTGATCGTGGCATCGTCCTGGGCATTGGAGACGGCATAGGCATAGCCCGAGGTGGGGTAGTTGGCCGCGACGGTGGGGTGGATGCCCGTGCTGTTGTTATGGACCACGATGCAGTCCTGCGCGCCCTGGAGCACCACGATATAGGGAGACATCACCGCGACCGGCGTCGCCCCATCCGCCAGGAAGGCGCCGGCCTCGATCGAGAGGTTGTCCTGGACGGTGATGTTGCGGCCCTGGTCCACCCGCGCCAGGACGTGGCACTTCTTGCCCGTGTTGTTCCGCACCGAGCCGCCATAGGCGGAGGCCACGATATAGTCGATCGTGACCATCCGGACGCAGCCCTCGCCGTAGTTGTCCGAGATGTTGAAGCCCAGCACGCCGCGCTTCATGGCGGCGCCATGGAAGCAGTGCAGGAAGTCGTTGTTGCGGACCACGTAGTTGCCCCCGACCACGCCGTCATCCGAAGCGGAGGCGTAGAAGCCGACATCGCGGCAGCCCTTGAAGGTGTTCCCCTCCACCCTGGCCTTGCGGACGCCCCCGATGAACAGCCCGCCATCGCCACCGGCGCTCTGCCAATGCGCCCCGGCATCGAAGACCACGTCCTTGACGATGCAGCGGCGGATCCCCGCCCAGGTCGCCCCGTTCAGGTCCTTGAAGTCGCCGCGGATGGAGAGGCCGTCACAGGTGGAGGAGGCCCCCGGGTTCGGCGAGGGGAACTCGGCCATGAAGGGCATGGAGGTGGAGCCCTTCTGCTGCGCCTGGTCGAACACCCCACCGGTCCAGGAGAAGTCGATCCCCTTCGCCGGCAGGCCGGCGCCGTTCGGCGGAACGGTGAAGCGGATCATGTCGTTGTCGAGCCCAGGCGCATTGGTGAAGAACCGCGCCCCGGAGCCGCAGCGGATACGGGTGGACTTGGTGAGCACGACATTGACCCCGCCGCTGTCCGGCCCGGCGCTGGCGATGAGGTAGTCCCCATCCGGCAGCCAGATATCCCCGCCCCGGGACAGCAGGGTGGTGAGCCAGGCGGTGCAGTCGGTGCCGTCGAAGGGGGTCTTGAGGATGTCGAATGGCGAGATCGGCGCCTCGGTCAGCTTGCCGCCGACGGTCCGCAGCAGGGCTCCCGTGAAGGACTGGTGCATGACCGCGGTAGACGGCGCCGTGCCCGGCTGCAAGGCCGACATGGCGCGCTGGCCGGCGGGGGTCTCGGCAATGGCAACGTCGATGCCCTTGGTGCCAAAGGCGAGCGATCCGGACATGTGCTTCCTCGTCAAGCGGAGATGAAGGAGCCGTCACGCGACAGCAGCAGGAACAGCTTCGATGCGTCGGTGATCAGCGTGGTGGGCGGCGGCACAGCCCCTGCCGGGATAGGCGCGACACGGAAGATCCGGACAGCAACAGTGCTGGAGGGGGTGGTGCAGCGCGCGAAGACCTTCCACGGGCCAGGGAGCGCCGGCACGGCCGCGAAGGTGTAGATGCCGGTGCTCAGGCGCTGGACGTAGTCCTGGGGGATGATCTGCTCGGCGCCGCCAGGCGGGCGGAACACGACCGAGATCTCCGCGGCGTCCACATCGATCAGCGCGCCGCGAGGGCCGTCCCGGAACTGGAGCGTGAAGCGCACGCTCTCATGGGCCCAGAAGCGCATCGGCCGGGTGGCGACGCCGCTGACGAGCAGGGTCGTCACGACCTCTGCCGGGACGGTGTCCGACATGCCGCTACTCCGAATGAAGGGGGTGGTGGGCGGCTCAGCCGCCGATCTTGGCGATGCTGAAGGTGCTGAGGGTGTTGCCGCCGGCGATCAGGCCGCCACCGCTGTTCTGGTAGGCGCGGGCCTTCACGATGTCCGAGGCGGCCAGGGCCAGGAGCTTGCTGACGCCCAGCTCCACGACATCGGTGCCCGCGGCCGGCTTGCGGTCCGCGCCCCATTCCACCCCGTTGACCACGATCACCAGGCGCCGCTGCCCAGTGGCATTGCCCGCGAAGGTGAGGGTCGCCTCCACGGCATAGACCCCCGCCTCCTGCACGGTGAACTGGCCGAAGGGCCCAGAGCCGGCGCCGATGACGCCGAGGCTGTCGGGCCCGCGTACGTCCCAGGCCATGTCCGCCAGGGTGTCGTTCGGCACGGAGAAGCCGGTGTCGCGCCGGAGCTGGCTGATGCGGCCCGGTGCGTCCTGGGTGTGCGGGATGCGGCCGTCCGTGTCGCGGATCGCCACCTTGTCGGCGTGCAGGCTCAGGAAGATGTACTTCGGCCCCGCGCTCCAGTTGACGGCCGAGGTGCCGTTCGAGCCGCCCTTGATCTGCGCGCGGGTCAGCGTCGCGGGGGAGCCCGCGGTGAAGATGCCTTCGCCCTTCTCGAACAGGGTGGGCGCGTCCAGGCTGTCCTGCACCGTGTACATGACCCGCGAGCCGCTCGGGATGCCCTCGGCGGCCGGGGTGAGGAAGGTGTCGGCCGCAGCGGCGCCCAGCACATAGGCGCTGGTCCCGGTGGTCGTGGTGGTGACGAGGACCCGATCGCCGCCCAGGACTGGCGTTCCCATCAGAGGTCCTCCTCGAAGGTGATGCGCGCGGAGAAGCGCTGGTGCCGGACCTGTGCCGGGTCGGGCGGGGACGTGAAGCGACCGAACATGGCGGGCTTGTTGCCGTCGAAGGGAGAGACGAAGGCCTGGCCCGTGGTGCCGACATCCAGGGCGATCTGATCCAGGGCCTCCGCCTCGGCAGGCGTCAGCCTCGGGAAGGAGAAGTCCAGGCGGCGCGCCACCGCGCCACGCTGCGTGTTCCGCACGCCGGACAGCGGGGAGCGCTCGGAGGAGCCCGTGTCCACCGCCCCGCGCTGCCAGCCCATGGCAATGCCGCTCTCGACCAGCAGGGTGTCCCCGGCCCAGAGGCGCCCGATCTGCCAGTAGGGGTCGCCGGCGACGCCGTAGAAGGAGAACTGGACATAGCGCCCGGTGACCCCGGCCGGGCCCAGATAGGCCGCGGTGCCCGTGGGGCCGTCCGCCTGCAGCACGCCCGAGTTCAGCGCCTCGCTGGCGCCCATGCTGCCGTTGCTCACCCGCACCCGCCAGGTCGCCCCCGCCCCCGGCCGCACGCCGTCGCGTGGCGCGGCGAAGGCGAAGAGGCGCAGCGGGAGATGAGCCGCCAGGTCGATCTCGATGCGGTGCGTCGCCGCGCCGCCCTCATTGCTGCGCCAGACCTCGGCGATGGTCGGCGAGAGGACGGAGCGCACGCCGAGCCCCCCCGCCTCGCTGGTCGCGCTCATGACCGCGCCGGACCGCTCCAGCGCGTTCACCCAGGAGATCACCGCTCCCATTCTACCCCCAGAGTTCCAAGGCCATCCGGTCACCCCGGGCCGAGAAGCGGCGCACCACCATCGGGCGGCCGTCGCGCAGCGCCCGGACATGCGGCCAGATGAGCGACACCACGGCGCCGGGCCGGACCGCGTCCCAGAAGCGCCAGGCCTGATCCGAGCGGATGCCAATGCGCCAGCCGCGGCGCGGCGCGGCGTGGAGGCGCAGCAGCTCGTCCGCGTAGTCCTCCGCGTCATCGAAGGTGTCGAAGGCGCTCTCGACTAGCGGCCCGTCCACCGCCGCGCCGTAGGCCTGCGTTTCGACGCTGTAGGAGGTGGCGACCTGATAGCCCTGGCCCCAGAAGGCGCGCATCTCCTCGCTGACCGTCCCCACCAAGTTCTCGCCAGCCTGGGTGACGCCGAGCAGCTGATAGGCCACCCGCACCCGATACCAGGGCGGCTGGGCGCTCTCCGGGATCTCGTCAGGCGGCGCGGAGAGCATCCAGGGCTGGATGGCCAGAACCGGCGCGGTGGCCTCGGGCCGGGCAAGCTTGCCCCCCCGGAACCGGCCGGCGAGGTCCGCGCCCCACCAGCCGCCGACACCCGCCGCCAGCTTGTCCAGGGCCCCGGCGACCGACAGGCCGGCCCCGTCCAGCCGGACCTCCTTCCAGGGCCAGGCGACGAAGTCCGCCACGTCCACCCGGTCGGCCGTGATGCCGCCCTGGGTGCGGAGGAGGTGCTGCGCGATGACCGCCGGGATGCCGATGTAGCCCGTGCCGGCCGGAGCCGCGCCGCGGAAATCGACGGTCAGGGAGGTCGTCGGGGTGCCGATGCGAAGGATGCCGAGGGCGAGGCAGGTGGCGTAGGTGCCGCCGGCCACGACCGCCGCCGCGAGGGCCGCCCAGGTCGGGAAGTCGCCGGCCGGCGCCACCGCGGCGCCGCGCGCCCGCACGGACATGATCTCGTGGATCCGGCCGTCATGCAGCTGATAGGCGAGCAGGCCCGGGTGGATCTGCACGGGCGCGACGTTGCGGTGCAGGCCCGCGCGCCAGGGCTTCTCCTGGCCGGCCATGGCGGCCGTGCCCTCCGGCCCGCCCGTGCCGGCATAGGTGCCGCAGACCGGCATGGAAAGCTCGCCCACGGCGCTGCCCAGCGGCAGGCGCAGCCGGGAGGAGCCGGCGGCCAGGCGCGCGATGCGGAACCGCGCCACCGTGACGATGGACGCCCGAGGGGCACGCCGGCCCTTCTGATAGGGCCCGCGCAACACCTCGCAGGTCCGGCCGGCCAGCCGCCAGTCGGTGGTGAGGTTGTCCAGCGCGCCATCCCCGTTCGCCAGGATGACCTCGCCGGCATTGGTCTCGAACCGCCGCGCCTCGGTCGGATAGATCGGGACGGCCATCTCGATCGCCGGGGGCTCCAGCAGCCGGGCCGGCCAGTCCACGTTGGGCGCGTCCGGGTCGTCCGGCTCTCCCGTCCAGCCGCGGTCGCTGAAGTAGTTGACCGGCGGCTCCGAGGAACCCAGGGCGGGCATGCGGAAGGTGGAGCCCGGGAGGGCGCCGGTCATGCCGTAGGGCACGCGGATCGGCGCCCGTGCCGCGGGACTGGCCACCGCCACGGCCCAGATCGGATCAACCGCCTGGGTCATGCCGCGCGAGGCCTCAGGAACTCGTCATCGGAGCGCACGGCGCGGTCATCCACCCGATCGATGCGATGGAGACGCATCTCCTCCCTGAGCTGGTTCACCTCATCCCGCAGCCCCTCAAGCGCGGCCGTGCTGTCCGTGCTGACCTCGATCCAGCGGTTGAGGGTCTGCTCGACCTTGGCGCTGTCGCTGAAGCCGGGCAGGCCAAGATCCGCGCCGAGCGCCCGGACCTGGTTCGTCACGCCCGTGCGGATCAGGGCAGCCTCGGCTCCCTCGCCGTAGAAGGACCCGGTCGCCTTGAGCAGCTCGGATGCGGCGCTGGTGACGGACCCGAGGTCCGCGTTATGCGCCTCTGCCTGGCTCGCCCGCTCCAGCGCCGCCCGGTAGGTCTCCTGGGCCGCAAGGAACTGCTGCTGCGGGCTGGCATCCGTTAGCGCCTCGCGGTTCAGGAAGGTGGTCAGTACGTTGCCCTGCGAGGAGAGGCCCCGGAGAGCATCCCGCTCCTGCGTGAGGAGGGCGCCCTCGTTCTGGCGCGCCATCGCCTCCGCCTCGGCCTCCATGGCCCCGACCATGGCGCGCAGCACGTCCTGGACCACATTGGCGCCCGCGCCGAGCTGGCGCACCTGCTCCTCCATGGCGCGGCGCTGGGCGTCCTGCTGGCGGTAGTAAACCTGCATCTGCCGGTCGAAGGTGTCACCGCCCGTCGCCACCAGAACCCGGTCGGAGATGTTGGTGAAGATGTCCTGGAGGGTCTGATCGCGCTCCTTGATGAGCTTGTCCGTGGCCTCCTTCTGGCGCTCCGCGATGGTCTCGGTCGCCAGGCCGAACTCCTTGGCCTTGGCGATCACCTCATCGAACGGCGTCCGCAGGGCCTTCATGGCCTCGGCGAACTGGTTCGTGCTGCCGGCCAGCTCCTCGGAGGTCTTGTTCAGCTCCTTGTAGACCGTGTTGGTCCAATCCAAGGCCGCGATGAGCTTGTCCGGATCGGAGGCGCCGACCGTCGCATAGGTGGTCGCCAGATCCTTGCTGAGCGCCGGGGCGTTCTCCTCAAGGATGAGGCTCGTCGCCTTCTTGAGCAGGCCCGAGACGCCGGCCTCGTCATTGCTGAAGCGGTAGCCGGCCGCGCCGTGCTGCAGGACCAGGCCATCCCGCGAACCTGCCGCGACCAGCATGCGCCCGCCGGCCGTGAAGCCGTAGCTCTCACCGATCTTGTTGGCCAGATCCTGCAACGCCGTTGCGATGTTCGTGGCGGTCTCGGCGTTGTCCTTGGAATAGCGGTCGCCGGTCAGTCCGCCCGCCGTCATCCCGTCCGTGGAGAAATCCACGGTGGAGGTCTGCGTCTTGTCGGAGGGCTTCTGGGCCGGGAGCATCATCGCGACAATCGCCGCGATGGCAGCGATGTAGGGGGCCACGGTGGCTACCGCGCCGATGATGCCGCCCGCAGCCGCGCCGCCGGCCAGCGTGGCCGCACCGCCCGCGAGCCCCGCCGTCCCGCTGACGACATTCGCCGCGCCCTTGGCTCCACCCTGCTGGATGCCGGAGTAGATGCCCCACGCGCCGCCGATCACGCCCACTGCGCCGCCTGCCGCCTGGCCGATCGACACGTCCGTGCTGAACTGTGCTGCCTCGCCCGGAAACACCGCCGCGCTCGTGTCGGTCCCGACCGTGTAGAGGGGGCGATCCAGGAAGCCACCGATATTCGTCTGGGCAAAACGGTCAAATCGCCCAACAAGGCCGTCGCTGAACTTCTGCGTGCCGCCGAAGAACGAGCTGTCGAATAGACCGCCTACCTCGCGCGCGCTGAAGCCATTCGGCTGGACTGCCTGAGGGGCGCCGCTAGTCGCAACGCCGCCCATCAGCGTGGACGCGGTTCCGCCGGGTACCGCCTGCCCCCCTCCCATCACCCCTTGGAAGCTCTGGATCACCGGCATGATGATCGGCCGCGCCGCGGCCTCGAAGGCAATGCGCGCGAAGGTGGCGACCGCGGTGCGCTCCAGGCGCTTCATGGTCTGATCCCAGCCGCCTTCCGTGTCCAGAAAGATGTCGGCGAAGGTGTCTCCGGCGTAATCTGCGATGCGGTCGTAAGTGCGCTCGGCGGTGCGCTGCTGTTGCTCGTAGGCCCGCTCCGTCTCCTTCTTCTGCTTCTCCGCCACCTCGGGGTCGAAAATGCCCCCGCGCATCCGCCCCTGGATCTCGCGGATTACCCGGTCATCCATAGTGCCTTCCGTAATGGGCCTTCGGGCGTCAAGCCCCTCGAGTGAGTACCACGTCGCCGGTGTCATGCTTCCGTCCGTGGTCGGCACGAGGCCGCCACATCATGCGGTCAGAAAGGAGCCAGCGGGCCAATCTAAGACGCGTGGTTCGCCCCAGGGGGTTTCCACAGCACTACTCCCGGCCTCACTGCCTCCCGCGTCCCGGCGACGGGACCTCAGACGAGCAGGATCGGACTGACCCGTCCTGCCCGAAGCTCCATCCTCTCCGCGCTGTATCAGGCTGCCTGCGCCTCCTTGCCCCAGCGGAACTCCGTGCCATCGGCCCACATGCGATGGAGG
>NZ_FQZF01000021.1 GCF_900141905.1 Muricoccus roseus
ATCGAGGCGGCGCGGGCCGGGGAGGCGGGGCGTGGCTTTGCCGTGGTGGCGAGCGAGGTGAAGACGCTGGCGGCGCAGACGGCCAAGGCGACCGAGCAGATCGGCGCCCAGATCTCGGCCATGCAGGGCGAGACGGCGCGGGCGGTGCAGGCGATCGGGGGGATCGTGCGCACGATCGAGGAGATGAACAGCATCACTGCCCAGGTGGCGGCTGCCGCCGAGGAGCAGACGGCGGCGACCCGCGAGATCGGGCGGGCCGTCTCCGAGGCGGCCTCGGGCACGCAGGAGGTCTCGCGCCACACGGCGGGCGTGACCGAGGGCGCCGAGCGCACCGGGGCGGCGGCGGACCAGCTCCGCGCCGCCTCCGCCGAGCTCGCCCAGCAATCCGAGCAGCTCCGCGGACGGGTGGACCGCTTCCTCGCCGAGATCCGCGCGGCGTGACAGCCCGGGGCCGCCACGGGGGTGGCGGCCCGGCGCGGCTTGGCCCGCCCGGTGGCCCCGTGTTACCGCCATCGCTCCCTCACGAGGATGCCGATGGCCGCGTTGCCTGCCTCCGAAGCCTGCTTCGAGACGCCCGCCGGAGCCTCTGACGAGGCCACGGCCGGGGCGCTGGTGCTCTTCGCCATGGGCAACGTCGTCTGCGCCCTTCCGCGCGAGGCCGTGCGGGCGCTGCTGCCCCTGCCGCGGCTGGATGCGCCGCCCGGCCTGCCGGCGCCGCTCTCGGGCTTCCTCAATCTCGGCGGCACCGCCGTTCCCGTGCTGGAGCCCGCGCGGTTGCTCGGCCTGGCGCCGGGCGAGCCGCATCCCTACCGCCACCTCATCCTGCTGGAGCGGGATGGGCTGGCCGGGCCGGTGGCCCTGCTGGTGGACCGGGTGGCGGATGTGGTGCCGCCCGGCCTGCCTCTCCGCCCGGCCGAGGAGGGGCTCTCCCTCGGCGACGTCGTCGCCGGAGCGGTGGAGTTCGAGGGGCGGAACCTGCATCTGCTGGATCCCGGCAGGCTCCTCCTCGCGCAGGAAGCGGCCATCCTCGATGCCCTTTCCCGCCAGGCCCAGGAGCGGCTGGCCCGCTGGGAGGGGGCCGGGGAGGCACTGCGGGAGGCCCCGTGAGTGGCCGCTCGAGTGGGCCCGCCGGTGGCCCCGCTGGCGGGTCCGTGAGCGGCCCCGCGCGCGAGGCGTCGCGCGGGCCCATGGCCGACCTGCCCAGCCAGCCTCCACTGGACGACCCGGCCTTCGCGGAGCTGAAGCGCCGCATCATCGCCCGCACCGGCCATGCCTATTACGAGGACAAGGACGCCTCCCTCTGGGAGAGGCTGCGGCGGCGCATCCGGGCCAGCGGCGCGGGCAATGCCGCGGGCTATGCCGCGCTGCTCGCCGATGCGGCGGAGGGCGAGGCGGAATGGGCCGCGCTCGAGGCCGCGATCACCATCGGGGAGACCTTCTTCTTCCGCGATGCCGGGCAGTTCGCGGCGCTGCGCGACACCATCCTGCCCGGGCTCATCGGCCGGCGGGCCGAATCGAGGCGGCTCCGCATCTGGTCCGCCGGCTGCTCCACCGGGGCGGAGCCCTATTCGGTCGCGATCCTGCTGCGCCGCCTGCTCGGGGCCGCGCATCGGGAGTGGAGCATCAGCATCCTCGGCACGGATATCAGCGACGCGGCGCTGGAGGCGGCGCGCGCGGCGCGCTTCAGCCCCTGGGCGCTGCGCGGCATGGACCTGGAGGAGCGCCTGCGGGACTTCCTGCCGGTGGAGGGCAACCAAGCCTGGCAGCTTCGCCCGGAGCACCGGGGCACGGTGCGCTTCGAGCGGCAGAACCTGCTGGGGCTGCTGGACGACAGCCTTCCGCTGAGCATGACCGGCTTCGACCTCATCCTCTGCCGCAACGTGCTCATCTATTTCGACCGGGATACGGTGCCCGCCCTGGTGCGCGCGCTGGGAGAGCGGCTGGTGCCGGATGGCTGGCTCCTGCTCGGCCATGCGGAGCCCGATCCGAGCTTCGGGGCCTTTCTCCGTGCCATCGCGCTGACCGGAACCACGGCTTGGCGGCCGATGGAGCCGGGGGTGGCACCCCCGCCCGCGCTACCATCGCCCGCCGCTTCGCCCTCGCCTTCGCCCGTGCCGCCTGTCGCGGCGCCTCACCTCGCGCCGCCCTCGCCCATCGAGGCGCCGGTGCGGGAGGCCGCGCCTCCGCGCCCCACCCCCGTGCCGGGCCCCCTTGTTTCCCCGGCCGCGCCGATCACGCCCGCCCCGGCGGAGGACCGGCGTGCCCTGGTGGACCGCGCGAGGGCAGAGGCCGATTCGGGCGCGCTGGACGCGGCGCGCGCCACCCTGCGCGCCGGGCTGCGCGCGCACCCGACCGACGCGGCCATGCAGCTTCTGGACGGGCTGGTGGCGCGGGCGCTGGGCGACATGGCGGCGGCCGAGGCGGCCCTTCGCCGCGCCCTCTACCTCGACAGCGGCTTCGTGGCGGCGCACTACCAGCTCGGCCTCCTGCTGCTGGACCGGGGTGCGGCGGAAGCGGGCCGGCGCAGCATGGCCAACGCCGCGCGCCTGGCCCGTGCCCTGCCCGGCGACACGGTGCTGGAGGAGGGGGACGGGATGACCGCGGAGACGCTTCTCGGCCTCGTGCGCCATCATCTCGGCGGCATGCAGGCGCCGCTTGACGGGGGACGTGCCTGATGGCCCTGCGCTTCCTGCCAGACCCGGGCGTCATCGGCGCCATCGGAGAGGACCGCGCGGCGCGGCTTCTCGAGGAGCGCACGCGCCAGCTGGCCCGCCGCGGCACCGCGGCGCCGAATCTGGCCGCGCCGGTGCTGCTGCTCGCGCTGGGGGAGGAGCTCTTCGGCCTGCCGCTGGAAGGCGCGGCCGAGGTGCTGCCCTCCGAGCCTCCCTGCCCCCTGCCCGGCAGCCCGCCCGCCGTGCTCGGGCTGCGGGCCCGTGTCGGGCGGCTGCACGCGGTGCTCGACCTCGCCGCCCTGCTCGGCCTGGGGAGCCAGGCCGGCGCCGGCGAGCATGACGTGCTGCTGCGCCCGCTTGCCGGCGCGCCGGCCGGGCGGCGTCTCGCATTGCGGGTCGGGCGGGTGCTGGCCTCCGCGGCCCCCATGCCCCTGCCGGCGGACCGCGCGCCACCCAGCCCGCCCGGCATCGCCTTCCACGGCCTTCTGCCCGGGGACGACGCGGTGATCGCCGTGCTCGACCTTGACCGCCTCCTGCGGCCCTATGCCGCCCCTCCCTCCCCCAGGTCCGGAGCCTGACCGCGTGTCCATCACCAACCGCGCCCTGCTGGGCTTCGTGACGCTGACGCTGCTGAACATCCTTCTCGGCCTCTGGAGCCTCGACCAGTTCGAGACCGTGCGGAACGCCAGCCGCCTCGTCTCCACCCGCGACATCGGCGTGGCCAAGCAGGTCGCGGCCATTCGGAACGGGCAGAACGAGATGCGCGATGTCCGCTCGCGCATCATGATCACCTATCTCGGCCGCCGCGCGGTCCCGGGCGTGGTGACGGAGGCGGTGCCGGTCGGGGAATGGCAGCGCGCCAGCGAGCGGATGGTCGCCGCGATGAACGAGACCTCCGCCGCGGCGCAGAGCTTCTCGGCGCAGGCTATCGCGCCCGAACGGCGGGAGGCCTGGCAGCGGGTCGTGCTCAGCCTGAACGAGGTCTCCACCTCGCTGAACCGGCACCGGGAGCGGGTGGATGCGAAGCTGCGCTCCATAGCCGCGGATGACGCCGCCGCGGTCATGGCCGCCGAGCCGGGCGTCGCCGCCAGCGCGCGCGATCTGGATACGGCGCTCGACCGGGTGGAGACGGGGATCGACCGGCTTTCCGCCATCGGGCAGCAGCGTGTGGATGAGATTTCCGATGGCTCGCGCACGCTGATCCTCGTGGGCATGGGCATCGCGGTCCTGCTCGCGGTGCTCGTTTCCATCCTGGTCCGCCGGGCCATCGCCAAGCCGCTGGAGGGCCTGATGGACTTCGTCCAGCGGATCGGCCGCGGCGACCTGGCCGGCACCCCGGCGCGCGAGGGCACCGACGAGTTCGGCCGGCTGGGCGCGACGATGAACGCCATGGTCGAGGGGCTGCGCGAGATCGCCCGCCAGAGCCGCGACGCGACGCATCAGCTGGACGCCGCCACCGCCGAGATCCGCGCGAGCACGCAGGAGCAGGCGGCGAGTGTGGAGGAGCAGCTGGCCGCCGTGCAGGAGACGGCCGCCACGGTGGACGAGATCACCCATTCCGGCGCGCAGATCGGCAAGCGCGCGCAGGAGGTGATCGCAGCCGCCCAGGCGACCGTCCGCACCAGCGACAACGGGCTGCGCGCCGTGGAGGAGACGGTGCACGCCATGGACGGCATCCGCGAGCAGGCGGAGCGCGTGGCGGAGAACATCATCGCGCTGAGCGAGAAGACCCAGGCAATCGGCGAGATCACCGCGACGGTCAACGACATCTCCGAGCGCAGTCATCTCCTGGCGCTGAACGCGGCCATCGAGGCGGCGGCGGCGGGCGAGGCGGGGCGCAGCTTCTCGGTGGTCGCGGCCGAGCTGAAGTCCCTGGCGGACCAGGCGAAGGAGGCCACCGCGCAGGTGCGGGCCAATCTCGGCGACATCCAGCGGGGCATCAATTCCTCCGTCATGCTGACGGAGGAGGCGGTGAAGCGCGCGCTGGCCGGGCGCGACCGCACGGCGATGAGCCACGAGACGATCCGCGAGATCACCGCGCGCGTGCAGGAGGCGGTGCAGACCTTCCAGCAGATCGTCGCCAGCACGAATCAGCAGCAGCTCGGCATCGAGCAGGTGATGGGGGCGCTGACCAACATCCGCCAGGCCAGCCAGCAGACCGCCGCCGGGACACGGCAGCTCGACCAGGCGGCGGCGAACATGGCGGGGCTGAGCCAGGGCCTGGTGCGGCTGGCCGACCGGTACCGGCTGTAACAGCGGGCGCGGCGCGTGTCCGACTTCCGCGCGGAGCTGCTGGCCGCCTTCGCGGCCGAGCATCGCGAGCACCTGGCCGCCATCCGCGACGCCCTGGGCGCCGAGGACGGCTCCGGCGCCGTCACGCTTGAGGCCGCGGCGCTGCGCGAGGTGTTCCGCCGCGCGCATTCGCTGAAGGGCGCGGCCCGCGCGGTGGACCTGCCGGGGCTGGAGGCGCTGGCCCATGCGGTCGAGGCGCTGCTGGCGGGGGAGATGGATGTGGCCGGGGGCGGCGCCGCCCATCTTCCGGCGCCCCGCCTGGCCCTGCTGCACCGCGGGCTCGATGCCATCGAGGCACAGGCGGCCGCCATGGCCAGCGGCGAACCGCCGCCGCCGGTGGAGGCCGTCCTGGCGGCCTTGGCCGGGGCACCCGCACCCGAGGCCCCTCGGGAAGCACCTGGGGAAGCGCCCAGTGAGACGCTGGGTGAGGCGCCTCGCGAGGCACAGGATGATCCGGCCGGCTCCGCCGCGCCGCCTGCTCCCGCGGCGCCCTCTGCGCCCCACCCGGCCGCTCCCCTGGCCGAGGGCTATTTGCGCGTGGAGGCGGGGCGGGTCGAGCGCCTTTCCGCCGCCATGTACGGGGTGAAGGCGCTGATCCAGCGGCAGGATTCCACCGCCGCCGGGCTGCGCGGGGTGGAGGCGGAGCTGCGCGCCCTACGCCGGGGCTGGGAAGGACTGCGCGCCATCCTGCCCGCCGATGCCAGCATCGCCCCCCGGCTGCGGGGCTTCGAGGCGGCGCTCGGCGAGGTAACGCGGCGCGTCGCCGGCCTCTCCCGCCAGACGCGGGCCGATGAGGCGGCGCTGGAGCGCGCCGCGGGAAATCTCCGGGAGGAGGTGGAGGCGATCGCCCTGGTGCCGGCTGCCACCGTGCTCGGCCCGCTGGCGGCGGCGGCCCGGGAGATGGCGCGCGAAGCCGGGCGGGAGGTCACCATCCGCACCGAGGGGCTGGAGGCCCAGGCCGAGCGCCGGGTGCTGCAGGCGCTGAAGGACCCGGTTCTGCACCTGCTCCGCAACGCCCTCGGCCATGGCGCCCCGCGGGATGGGCGGCGGGCCGAGATCGGGTTGCGGCTGGCAGCCAATGATGGCGGGCTGACCGTCACAGTCTGGGATAACGGGCCGGGGCCGGATCTCCCGGCGATCGAGGCGCAGGCGGTGCGCCAGGGGCTGGTCGCACCCCGCCCGCCGGGCGGCGCCCCACCGCCACCGGAGCAGCTTCTCGGCCTGGTTTTCGAGCCGGGCTTCTCCACGGCCGAGGCGGTGGATCATCTCTCCGGCCGGGGAATGGGGCTCTCCGTGGTCGCGGAGGCGGCGGTGGCGCTGCATGGGGGCGCGGTGCTGCGGCCCCGCCCGGCCGGCGGCGCCGAGGTGGTGATCGCGCTGCCGCCCTCCACCGGCCGGCGCGCCGTGCTGCTGCTGGAGGCGGGCGGGCAGGTCTTCGGCCTGCCGGGCGGGCACGGGCTGGTTTCGGTCGGCCCCATGCTGCGGCTGGACCGGGCCGCCCTGACCACGGCCGAGGGGCGGCCGGTCGCGCGGCTGAGGCTGGGCGGGGCGGAGGCGCTGGTGCCGGTGGTCTCCCTCGCCGCCCTGCTCGGGCGGTCGGAGGAGACGGTGGAGGGGCATATCCCCGCCGTGCTGCTGGCGCGCGGCGGCGCCAGGCTGGCCCTGGCGGTCTCGGCGCTGTGCGATGCGCGGAGCCTGGTGGTGACGGAGGTGGATGCGCCGGGGGTGGATGCCGCGCTCGTCTCCGGGGCGGCCCTGCTGGAGGGGGATGCGGTGGCGCTGGTGCTGCGCCCCGACGGCATCCTGGACCGCGGCCTGCGCGAGGCGCTGCGCCCGGCCGCCACCGCCCCTCCCCCCGCGCCCGAGCGGCGGCAGCGCCATGTGCTGGTGGTGGACGATTCGATCACGACCCGCACGCTGGAACGCAGCATCCTGGAGGCGGGCGGCTACCGCGTGACCCTCGCCGTGGACGGGGTGGAGGCGCTCAACTCTCTGCGCGAACCCGGCGTGTCGGTTGACCTTGTCCTCGCCGACGTCGAAATGCCCCGCATGGACGGATTCGGCCTTTTGGAGGCGATCAGGGCCGACCCCGCGCTTTCGGGGCTGCCGGTGATTCTGATGACCTCCCGCGACAGCCCGGGCGATGTGCAACGGGGCATGGAATTGGGCGCGAGTGCTTATCTGACCAAGCAGGGCTTCGACCAGCAGGCCCTGCTGGCCGCCATCGGCCAGCTGATCTGAGATCTGCCTTGAGCAAGCCGGTTCGCGTGATGATCGTCGAGGATAGTGCCGTGGTGCGGCAGCTGCTGGCGCATATCGTCTCGCGCGATCCGCGGCTGCAGCTGGCGGCCGCCGTCGCCTCGGCCGAGGAGGCGCTGGCGGAGCTGGAGCGGGTGCGGCCCGACGTCATCTCCATGGATATCCGCCTGCCCGGGATGGACGGGCTGGAGGCGACGCGCCGGATCATGGCCGAGCGCCCGACCCCGATCGTGGTGATCGCCGATGCGGTGGAGGAGCGTGGACTCCGCATTTCCATGAACGCGCTCCGGGCCGGGGCGCTGACGGTGGTGGAGAAGCCGCTCGGCCCCGCGCGGGAAGGGTGGGAGCGGGTGGCGGAGGCGATCTGCACCCAACTCTACATCATGAGCCAGGTGCCGGTGATCCGGCGGCGCCCTTCCAGCCTGGCGCCGGCGGCGGTGCAGCGCCCGGCCCGACCGGTTCCGCCGATCCTGCCCTCCCGCCCGGCCCTGGTGGGCATCGCGGCCTCCACCGGCGGCCCCCCGGCCCTGGCGCGCGTGCTCGGCGCCCTTCCCCAGGATTTCACGGCGCCGGTGCTGCTGGTGCAGCACATGGGCGCGCCCTTCATGGAGGGTTTCGCCGCCTGGCTGGACGGGCTGGTGGCGCCCCCCGTGCGGATCGCGAGGGACCGCGAGGTGCCGCGCCCCGGCCATGTCTATGTCGCGCCGGGCGACCGGCATCTCGGCATCACCGCCGGCGGGCTGCTGCAGGTGAGCGAGGCGCCGCCGGTGGGCGGGCAGCGGCCGGCGGCGGATGTGCTGTTCCAGTCCATGGCCCGTCACCTCGGGCCGCGGGGCTTGGGCATTCTGCTCACCGGCATGGGGGAGGATGGCGCACGGGGCCTGACAGCCCTGCATGCCGCGGGCGGCTTCACCCTCGCCGAAGACGAAACGACGGCCGTGGTGTATGGCATGCCGGCCGCGGCGGCACGCATGGGCGGGGTCTCGGCGCTGCTGCCTCTGGACCTCATCGGGCCGCGCCTGCTGAAGGCCGTGGGGACGGACGCATCGTGAGCGGGGATGCATCGTGAGCGCCGGGGCCGCCTGGCGGCAGGCGACGGGGGAAGCCCCGCGCATCTTGCTGGTCGAGGATTCGGAGACCCAGGCGCTTCAGCTCCGCCGGATGCTGGAGAGCGAGGGCTTCGCCGTCACCCGCGCGGCCTCGGCGGAAGCGGCGCTGGATGGGCTGAACGGCCCGCTGCCGGACCTCGTGATCGCGGATTACCACCTGCCCGGCATGAATGGCGACGAGCTGGTGCGTCGCATCCGGCTGAATGTCCGCGCCCGCGCGCTGCCCGTGCTGATGCTGACCGATGCCGAGGGCGGCGCGCATGGCGGCGATCTGGAGCGCCAGGGGCTGGAGAGCGGGGCCGATGCCTATGCCCCCAAATCCGCAGGGCGGGAGCTGATCCTGCTGCGGCTGCGCGCCCTGCTCCGGCGGAGCGCGAGCGACCGCGAGGGCATGCCCGATTCGCCCGGCGCCGGCTTCCGCCGCGCCCGGCTTCTCCTGGTAGATGACAGCCCGACGCACCGGCTCTGGCTCTCCACCCTGCTGGCGGGGGATGGAGACAGCGTGGTGGCCGTGGGCAGCGCCGAGGCCGAGGCCGCCGCCACGCGGCCCGCAGCGGCGGAGGAGTCCTGGGACGGGGTTCTGGTGAACCTCGCGGGGCTTGGGCCGGAGGGGCTTTCGCTGTGCCGCCGGCTGGACATGCTGCGCTCCCGCGCGACGGGCGAGCGAGCGGATTTCCGGATCGTCGCGCTGGACGGAAGCCGCAGCACCCCGACCGCCGCCTTCGAGGCCGGGGCCGACGACGTGCTGCCGGCCGAGGCGGGTGCCGAGGCCATCCGCCTGCGCGTCCGCGCCCTGGTGCGCCGCAAGCTGCTGCGGGAGGAGAACCGCCGCATCGAGGGTGCGCTGCGCGACCGGTTGCGGGAGGTGGAGCGCGCCCGGGCGGAAGCGGCCTCCGCCGAGGCGCGGGCGGCGCTGGCCGGTGCGCTGGAGCGGGCCAACACCGAGCTGGAATCGACCAACAAGGCGCTGCGCGACACGCAGGGCAAGCTCGTGCAGGCCGCGAAGATGGCCTCGCTGGGCGAGCTGGTGGCCGGCATCGCGCATGAGATCAACAACCCGCTCGCCTTCATCCTGGCGCATCAGGGCACGGTATCGCGGCTGCTCGCGCAGGTCGCGCCGCGCGTGACGGGGGATGCGGAGGCCGCGCGCGCGGTGGAGAAGGCCATGGCCCGGGCCGAATCGATGACGCTCGGTCTGCGGCGCATCCAGGACCTCGTGCAGAACCTGCGGAAGTTCTCCCGGCTGGAGGAGGGCGGCGCGCAGGAGGTGGACGTGCCGGAAGCGATCGGCACGGTGCTCGTGCTGTTGACGCACAAGCTGTCCGACCGGATCGTGGTGGAGCGGGAGCTCGCGGCGCCACGGATCCTGCGCTGCTCCCCGGCCCTGCTGAACCAGGTGGTGATGAACATCATCGGCAACGCGGCGGATGCGATCGAGGGGGCCGGTCGGATTCGGGTCGCCACGCGCGCCGAGGGGCCGGATTACCTCATCGAGGTCTGGGATAGCGGCCCGGGCGTGCCGGAACCCATTCGCGCCCGGATCTTCGAACCCTTCTTCACCACCAAGCCCGTCGGCTCCGGCACCGGCCTCGGCCTGTCCATTGCCTATGCGGTCGTGGAGGCGCATCACGGCAGCATTGCGGTGGATGATGCGCGCTGGGAGGACGGAGGTGGCGGAGCCCGCTTCACCATCCGCGTGCCGATGGAGGCCGCGGCGTGAACGGGAATGCAGCACGAGGCGCCGGCAAGCGGCTGGCCGAGCCCCACAGGACACCGGCCCCGGCAGCGGGGCCGGAGCGGGCGACCATCCTCCTCGTCGATGACGAGGCGGAGATCCTCACCGCGCTGACGGACCTGCTCGAGGACGGGTTCGACGTCGTCTCCACCACCCGGCCGGAGGAGGCGCTGAGGATGCTGGCGGGCGGGCTGTCACCCGCCGTCATCCTCTCGGACCAGCGGATGCCTGGGCTGACGGGCGATGCCTTCCTCGAGCGTGCGCGGGCCTATTCGGACGCCGAGGCGCTGCTGCTGACCGGCTATGCAGAGCTGGACGCGGTGGTGGGCGCGGTGAATCGCGGCCGCATCGCCGGCTACGCATCCAAGCCCTGGGAGCCGGCGGCGCTGCTGGCCATGGTCACCGCCGCGCGGGACCGGCACGGGCTGCGGCGGGCGCTGGAGACCGAGCGCGCGCTGCTGCGCGGGCTGCTGGACAACCTGCCGGACGAGCTCTCCTTCAAGGATGCCGAGGGCCGTTTCCTCCGGCTGAACGCCGCCAAGGCGGCCACGCTCGGCGCCCCACTCCAGGCCTGCCTCGGCCGGCGCGAGGCGGAGTTCCTGGATGCCGCCGCCGCCGCGCGCCTGGCCCGGGCCGAGCGCGCGGCGCTGGTCGAGGGCGCCGTGTCGGAGTTGGAGGAGCGGCATGGCCCGGAAGGCATGCCGCACTGGATGCAGGTGAGCCGCGTTTCGCTGGGCGGCGGCGTGCTGGTGACCATCGCGCGCGACGTGACCGAGGCGCGGCAGATGGAGTCGCGGCTGCGCCAGGCCGACAAGATGCAGGCGCTCGGCACCATGGCCGGGGGCGTGGCGCATGACTTCAACAACCTGCTCACCGCCATCCTCGGCAGCCTTCAGCTCGCCGAGCGGCGGGTGGGGGAGGAGGAGGCGGGGCTGCGGCGGCTGCTGCGCAACGCCACCATGGCGGCGGAGCGCGGCTCGGCGCTGACGCGGCGGCTTCTGGCCTTCTCCCGCCAGAACGAGCTGGCGCTGCGGGCCGTCTCGGTGAACCGCCTCATCCTCGGCATGGGGGACCTGCTGGCGCGCACGCTGGGCGGCACGGTGGTGGTGCGGCGGGAGCTGGCGGCCCATCCGGGCACGGCGATGGTGGATCCCGGGCAGCTGGAACTCGCGCTTCTCAATCTCTGCATCAATGCGCGCGATGCGATGCCGGGCGGCGGGACCATCACCCTCTCCACCGCCAATGCGGCGCTCGGGCCGGAGGAGGTGCCGGAACTGGCGGCGGGGTCCTATGTGCGGGTTTCCGTGGCCGATACGGGCACGGGCATGCCGCCCGAGGTGCTGGCGCGGGTCTTCGAGCCCTTCTTCACGACCAAGGAGGTGGGCAAGGGCACGGGGCTCGGCCTGTCCATGGTCTATGGGCTCGTTCGGCAATCCGGCGGCGGCATGACGATCGACAGCGCGCCGGGCGAGGGCACGCGCGTCACGCTCTATCTGCCCGCGGGCGAGGCCGAGGTGGCGCGGGAGGGAGGCGAGGCGCAGGATGCGCCGATGGCGCAGGACCCTGTCCGCGTGCTGGTGGTGGATGACGACGCCACCGTGCGGGAGGTGACGGCGGGCTTCCTCTCAGAGCTTGGGCACGAGACGGTGGAGGCCGAGGACGGCCAGTCCGCGCTGCACGTGCTTGAGAACGACCCCTCTGTGCGGCTGATGGTCGCGGATTTCGCCATGCCGCGCATGACGGGCGCCGAATTGTCAGAGCGGGCACGGGCGATGCGGCCGGACCTGCCGATCCTGCTGGTCACCGGCTATGCCGAGCTGGCGGCCCTGGCGGCCAATATTCCGGTGCTGCACAAGCCATACCGCCAGGCGGAGCTGGCCGAGCAGGTGGCGGCGCTGCTGGGCTGAGCGGGGGGAACGGCCCCGCAGCGCACCGGCGTTTCAGCAGCGGGTCAGGAGCTGGGCAGCGCCTCGGCATGGCTGGCGGCCGCGGCGCCGGCGAGGGCCGCGATTTCCCGCAGGGCGGCGAGGGTCAGCGGCACCTGGGTCAGTGCGCCATCAGCCCCGTGCAGATGCAGCGCCACCCCGGCCGGACCCTCCATCAGGGCGGCGGAATGGATGGGACACAGCATGCGCGGCTGGGCGGAGGGGCTGTTCGTCGGGGTCATGTCGATCCGGTCTCGTCTTGAGGGGGCACCGGTTCTTCCGGCGGACCCAGCATTCCGGATCGGTGATGAACGAAGGATGAACCGCCCGGCCGTTCAGCCGGGCTGGCTGAAGGTGATGCGGTTTCCCGCGGGATCCGTGACCGAGAGGGTTCGGGCACCCCAGGGCGCGTCCTCCAGCCCCGGGCGGGCGAAGCTGTATTCCTTGGCCATCAGCCCGGCATGGAAGGCCTCGATGCCGCGGATGTGGAACAGGAGGGCGGAGCCCGGCGTGGCGTCGCCATGATGCTGGGAAAGGTGCAGCGCGACCCCGCCGAGCGAGACCTGGGCGTAGAGCGGGAGGTCCGGGGCGAATCGGTGCTCCCAGTCCCAGGAGAAGCCGAGGAAGTCGAGATAGAAGCCCCGCGTCGCCGGGATGTCGAACATCCGGAGGATCGGGATGGCTGGGCCGAAGTGACAGGATAGCTGCATGAACGCAGCGTAACATCCACAAGGCTTCCACGCGCCATATCCCCGCTAGGCAGCGGCGGCCCGGAGAGTTAATGGCGAGTGGAACGCCCGCGCCGATGGGCGCCTTGGGAGCCGAACATCCGATGAACCGACGTCGCTTCGTCGCGGGGGCGCCTCTGGCCGCTGCCGCCGCCACCACGCTTGCCGCGCCCGCCCTCGCCCAGTCCGCCCCGGAGCTGCGCTGGCGCTGCGCCTCCTCCTTCCCGAAGAGCCTCGACACCATCTATGGCGCCGGCGAGCATGTGGCCAAGCGCGTCGCCGCCTTGACCGACGGCAAGTTCCAGATCCGCGTCTTCGCGGCCGGCGAGATCGTGCCGGCCTTCGGTACGGTGGATGCGGTCCAGCAGGGCACGATCGAGTGCTCCCACACGGCCTCCTACTACTTCACCGGCAAGGACCCCACCTTTGCCTTCGACGGCACCGTTCCCTTCGGCATGAACTTCCGCCAGCTCAACGCCTGGCTGAACGCCGGCGGCGGGCATGAGGTGATGCGGGACTTCTTCGAGAGCTACAACATCGTCTCCCTGCAGGCCGGCAACACGGGTGCCCAGATGGGTGGCTGGTTCCGCAAGGAGATCCGGACGGTCCAGGACCTGCAGGGCCTGAAGTTCCGCATCGGCGGCTTCGCCGGCAACGTCATCCAGAAGCTCGGCGCCGTGCCGCAGCAGATCGCGGGCGGGGACATCTACCCCGCGCTGGAGCGCGGCACGATCGACGCCGCCGAGTGGATCGGCCCCTATGACGATGAGAAGCTCGGCTTCAACCGCGTCGCGCCCTATTACTACTATCCCGGTTGGTGGGAGGGCGGGCTGAACCTCTCGCTCCACATCAACAAGGCCAAGTTCGACGAGCTCCCCCAGCTCTACAAGGACGCGCTGACCAGCGCCTGCCGGGATGCGACGATCGAGACGATCGCCAAGTACGACGCCCAGAACCCGCCGGCCCTGCGGCGGCTGGTGGCGGCCGGCACCCAGCTCCGCGCCTTCCCGCGCGAGGTGATGCAGGCCTGTTACCGCGCGACCTTCGAGCTGTATGACGAGACGGCGGCGGCCAATCCGCGGTTCAAGAAGGTCTACGACCACTTCAAGGCCTTCCGCGACACCCAGCTCCAGTGGTTCCGGGTGGCCGAGAATTCCTATGACAGCTTCGTCTACCTGATGCAGGCGCAGGAGCAGCAGCAGGCTGCCCAGCCCCGGCGCTGAACGGAGAATCCATGAGGCCGCTTCTTGCCCTGAGCCGTTTGATCGACGGCATCAACACCGTCTTCGGAAAGGCCGCGGAGTGGATGGTGCTCGCGGCTTGCGTCATCAGCGCGGGCAACGCGGTGTCGCGCTATGCGGCCTCATGGTCCTCCAACGCCTGGCTGGAGGTGCAGTGGTATCTCTTCGCCGGGGTGGTCATGCTCGGCGCGGCCTATACGCTCAACCGCAACGGCCATGTGCGTGTGGACCTGGTCTACGGCAACCTGTCCGACCGGAAGAAGCTGTGGGTGGACGTTCTGGGGATCCTGTTCTTCCTCTTCCCCGCCATGATCCTGCTGGTCTGGATGACCTGGCCCTTCTTCATGGACAGCTTCGTGCGCAACGAGGCCAGCCAGAATGCGGGCGGCCTGATCCGCTGGCCCGTGAAGCTCGTACTGCCGCTGGGCTTCCTCCTGATCTCGCTCCAGGGCTTTTCGGAGCTGATCAAGCGCATCGCCCTGCTGCGCGGCGTCGGGACCGATGCCGAGGTCGTGCTCACCTATGAAAAGCCGGTCCAGTAGCGGCCCTCCAGGACGGATACGCGCAGAATGAACGTCGAATACATGCCGCCGCTGATGTTCGCGGGGCTGGTGGTCTTCCTGCTGATCGGCTTCCCCGTGGCCTTCAGCCTCGCCGCGGTGGGGCTGTTCTTCGGCTTCATTTCGATCGAGCTCGGCTATTTCACGATGGCCTTCCTCTCGAACCTGCCGCTGCGCGTCTTCGGCGTGCTCTCGAACGACCTGCTGCTGGCCATCCCCTTCTTTACCCTGATGGGCGCCATCCTGGAGCGTTGCGGGCTGGCGGAGGACCTGCTGGAGGGCACCGGGCAGCTCTTCGGCAAGATGCCGGGCGGCCTGGCCATCGCGGTGGTGCTGGTGGGCGCGGTGCTCGGCGCCATCACCGGCACGGTGGCGGCCTCCGTCATCGCCATGGGCATGATCTCGCTGCCGATCATGCTGAAATACGGCTACGACCAGAGGATCGCGACGGGCGTGATCGCGGCCTCCGGCACGATCGCGCAGCTCATCCCGCCCTCCCTCGTGCTCATCATCCTCGGCGACCAGCTCGGCCGCTCGGTGGGCGACATGTATGCGGGCGCGATCGGGCCCTCCATCCTGCAGGTCTCGATCTTCGTGCTGTTCATCCTGGGCGTGGCGATCTTCGCGCCGCACAAGGTGCCGCCGCTGCCGCCCGAGGCACGGACGGAGCGCGGCTGGACCCTCTACTGGAAAGTGCTGCGCGGCATGGTGCCGTCGGCGGTGCTGATGTTCCTGGTGCTGGGCACGATCTTCCTCGGCCTCGCCACGCCGACCGAGGCGGGCGCCATGGGCGCCGTGGGCGCGATCCTGCTGGCCATCATCAACAGGCGCTTCACCTACGCCCTGCTGCGCGAGGCCATGGCGAACACCGCGCGCATCACGGCGATGGTGGTCTTCCTGCTCCTGGGCGCGACGGTCTTCTCCCTGGTGTTCCAGGGCGTGGATGGCGGCATCTGGATCGAGCACCTGCTGACCCAGCTTCCGGGCGGGCAGACGGGCTTCCTGATCTTCGTGAACGTCTTCGTCTTCCTCCTCGCCTTCTTCCTCGACTTCTTCGAGATCGCGTTCATCGTCGTGCCGCTGCTGGCGCCGGTGGCTCAGAAGCTTGGCATCGACACGGTGTGGTTCGGCGTCCTGCTCTGCGTGAACCTGCAGACCAGCTTCATGCACCCGCCCTTTGGCTTCGCGCTGTTCTACCTGCGCAGCGTCGCCCCGCCGGAGGTGCGGACGAGCCAGATCTACTGGGGCGCCATCCCCTGGGTGCTGCTGCAGCTGATCATCGTGGCCGTCGTGATCTTCTGGCCGGAAAGCGTGACCTACTGGTTGGACAAGGGCACGGGCGTGGACCCGAACAGCGTGCGCATCGAGGTGCCGATGCCCGATATGGGCGAGGAGGCACCGCCCATCACTTTCAACTAAGAGGATGGGCATCCTGAGCCGGGCCTGGGGGGTGCTTCGCGGCGCCATCCCGGGCCTTTTCCGTTCCGGGGTGGCGGCGCCGGACTGGGCGGCGCGACGGGCCCGCATCCTGCTGCTGGGCCCGACCGGCGCGGGGAAGAGCGCGCTGGTGAACGCCATCCTGGGCGAGGACACGGCCGAATCCGGCTCCGGCGCGCCGGTGACCGCCGGAGCCCGCTGGCACGGGCGAGGCTCGGCCCTGCCCGTGGCCCTCTGCGACACCCGTGGGCTGGAGACAGGGGAGAGCGCGGCACAGGTGGCGCGGCTGGAGGCGCTCCTCGCATCGCTCGGCCCCTCCCGGCGGCCGCATCTCGCCTGGCTGGTGATGAATGCCGAAACCGGACGGGCCTTCGGCGGGCCCGGAACCCTCGGCGCCCTGGCGGAGGCACTGCGTCAGGCGGGCATCCCGTGCGTGGTCGTCCTCACCCATGCTGAGCCGGGGCCGGATGCTCACGCCGCGCTCCGGGCGCGGATCGCGAACACCATGGGGGACGCGCCGGTCGTGGCGGTGAACACCCGCCCACTCCGCGGCGCGGACGGCACCGTGCTGCTGCCCGCCCATGGGCTGGAACAGCTGTGGGAAGCCTCCCAGCCCTTTCTTCCCGCCCGTTGATCTGCCGGGGCCTGCTTTTGGGCCGGGCGGGGGTTCTGGGCTGTCGGTCTGTCCCGGGGAGAGGAAGAAGGAATTCTTCCTCTCCCCGGCCCCCTCACCTTCTTCTTTTTCTTCGAGTTTAGAGTCACTCGGCTGGCGGTGCGCCGCGGGTCATAGACCCGAGGCGACTGCCAACGCAGGAAGAGCGCCTGTAGCCAGAGACCCCTTCAATTATCGTATCCACGGCAGTCAGACGGGGTTCCAAGGGCCTCAGGCCCTTGGTGGGTGCGGGCAGAGCCCGCATCACGAATTCCCAACGCCGGATATCGTCATTTGCAATCAATTCGCATTTGCGTTGGAAATCCGCCCGTCCGAGGGACAGCGCGTGCCTGATGCCCAGCCGCGCCTCACCGGGGAGGTTTTCCATGTCCAGGGGTGTTTGCGACGGGCGTCACCCGCCCGTTCCCGGCGAGAGGCCCACGATGGATCTCGACGCTGAGGAGCTCTTCGTCATTGCCGCGCTCCGCGCCTGGGTCGCGCCGCTGCAGGCTCCGGGCGCGCCCCATCCGGATTGGCGGGAGATCATGCGCCTTGCCATCGCGCCGGCGGCGGCCGCCACCGCCTTCGACATGCTCATGACCATCATCGCCCATGGCGCCCGCCGTTCGCTGGACGTGCGCTCCCCGCCCTGCCCATCCCTGGGGGAGGCCGAAGTGGGCCTGCTCGCGCTCGTCGCGGCCTTGCAGGCCGGGGGGACGGCCGCCGCGACCGAGGTGCTGCGGGACTGGCTGTGGGACGAGGCCGTGCCCGGTGCCCTGCGCGCGGCCGAGCACTTCGCGGCGCTCACCGCCGAGGCGGGGCTCCAGCTTCCCTCGCCGGACCTCGTGGCCGGTGCCGGCCGCCGGGGCCATGCGCCGCGCCCGACCCTTCATTGAGATGCCCTAGGGCAGCGTCAGCCCGGGCAGCCCGCCGCGGAAGGGAAGCAGCAGCAGCTCGTACCAGGCCATATGGGCCACGCCGTAGAGGCCGGCCTTCCACATGAGGGCGGAGCGGAAGCCGAACATCACCACCAGCATGGGCAGCAGGCCGAGGGCGGCGGTCCAGAGGATCTCCCGCCGCACCGGCCGGCCCAGCGCGTCGGCCAGGGCCAGGGCCACGCGGTCCCGGTCGTCCTGGTAGACCACACGTGCCACGCGCAGGCCCATACGGGGCAGGAAGGCGGCGCTGCGGGCGATCTCCTCCATCTTCGCTTCCAGCGTCGTGATGGCGTAGCGCGCCAGGACGAAGAGGGCGAAGCGGAAGACCGGCGCGCCGCGCAGCAGCACCAGCGCCCGCAGCAGCGGCCAGGCGGAGACGAGCCCCTGGGCGAAATGCACGAGGTACCAGAGCAGCACCGCCCCCGCCGCCGCCAGCGCCCAGGTGATGCTGGGCAGGTAGGGGGCGATGAAGGCCAGGGCGAAGAAGATGGCGGTGACGCAGATCGCGACCAGCGCCTCCTCCGCGATGTAGCGGAACATGGCGTTGCCGATGAAGGCCTCCACCGCCGGCTCCAGCTCGGCCGCCAGCTCCGCCTCGCTCCCCGCCAGCAGGGCGGCGATGAGGGAGGCGCTGTCCCCCTCGGATGACGGTGCGGAGAGGCGGGGGGCCTCGGGTTGGATGGGGGCGGCCATGCTGGCAGAGTCGTCCCCGATGTTCACCAAGTCGGTCAAGCCTGACCCGATCGAGATGGCCCTCGACCACGCCCGCCGGGCCGTGGCCGGGGGGGATCCCCTGCCGCTTCTCCTGCTCTGCACCCGGACGGAGCGGGCCGAGATCGCGGCTGCCGCCAACCTGGCCGAGACCGAGCCGCTGCCGCTTGCCCGCGCCTTGCGCCCCCTGCTGGTGGAGGGGGCGGATGTGCCCCCTGCCCTGCCGGCGCTGCTGACCGCCCTGCGAGTGCGCAAGCTCTCCGCGCTGGGGGACACCTCCCCCGTCGCGCGTGGCTTCACCCGGCCGGCGCCCCGGCGGGGAAGCTGGCTGGGCCGCCTTCTCGGGCGCGGCACCACCCTGCTGGACGACGCTGTTGGCATCGTGCCGGGGGTGGAGGAGCGGCTGGCCGGGATGCAGCGCTGCAACGTGCTGCTGGCCGGGCGCTCCGGCGCGGGCAAGAGCACGCTGGTCAATGCCGTGTTCGGGCGGGTGGTGGCGGCCACGGGCGAGGGCGCGCCGGTCTCCAGCGCGGCGGTCTGGTACCGCCACCCCTGCGCGCCCCTCAACCTGGCCGACACGCGCGGGCTGGAGCCAGGTGCCTATCGCGAAACGCGGGAGGGGGTGGAGGCTGAGCTGGCGCGGCTCGCCAGCCTGCCGGAGGAGGAGCGGCTCCATCTCGCCTGGCTCTGCATCGATGCGGCGGGGGAGCGGGTGGAGCCGGCGGACCAGGAGCTGGCGGCGCTGCTGGCCCGCTCCGGCGTGCCGGTGATCGTGGTGCTGACCAAGGCCTGGGGCGAGGACCGGCTCTCCGAAGCCGTGCGCGCGCTGATCCCGGAGGCCCGTGCGGTGCTGCGCGTGGTGGCCGCCCCTCGCCTGTTCCCCAACGGGGCCCGGGTGGAGGCGCAGGGGCTGGAGGCGCTGGTGGAGGCGACGGTGGAGGCCCTGCCGGAGGGGCGGCGCGCGGCAGCCGCCGCGGCCAACCTCGTCTCCCTGGCGCCGAAGATCGCGGAGGCCGAGGCCGCGGTGGCCGCCCATGCGAGGGTGGCCGCCGCCCTGGCCGCCACCCCCATCCCCTTCGCCGATGCCGCGCTGATCTTCGGCGTGCAGGCCAAGATGATCGTGGACGTGACCGTGCGGATGGGGACGCCGGCCGAAGAGATGCCGCTGAAGGCCGTGGCCGCCGCGCTGCTCGGCCCGGCCGCGGCCGGGGTGGGCGGGCGGGTCGCGGCGCGCGCGCTGGGCACGCTGCTGAAGTTCATCCCCGGCGTGGGCAGCATCGCCGGCGGGGCGGTGAACGCGGCCGTGGCCTATGGGCTGACCACCGCGCTCGGCCAGGCCTATCTGGCCTTCCTGCGGGACCGCTGGGCCGTGCTGCGCGAACCTCCGAGCCTGCAGGAGGTGGTGGCCTTCCTCGGGCGCTTCCGGGGGTAGCGCGGGCGGTTGGCTGGGCTCATGCTGCGCCGCAGCAACCGCAGGAGCCAGCCCTTGAAGCCCGTGATCCTGATGGCCCCACGCCTGCCCCAGCGCCTCGTCTCGAGGCTGGAGGAGCGCTATGCCCTGCTGGGCCCGCTGGAGCGTTCCGCTGCCGACGCGCTGCCGCCGGGCGCCGAGGGCGCGCGGGCGCTGATCACGATCGGCAGCTACGCCACGGACGCCGCGCTGATCGGGGCCATGCGGTCGCTTGGCCTCGTCCTCTGCTACGGCACGGGATTCGAGGGGGTGGATCTCGGCGCCGCCCGCGCGCGCGACATCGCGGTGACGAACGCAGGCACCGCGAATGCCGAGGCGGTGGCGGAATTCGCCATGGGGCTGGTGCTGGCCAGCACCCGGAAGGTGGCGGAGGGCGACCGCTTCATCCGGGAGGGGCGATGGGGCGGCAACGCGATCGAGCGACTGCCGCTGGTGCCCGGGCTGATGGGCCGCCGCATGGGCATCTACGGCCTGGGCGCCATCGGCCAGCGTATCGCGACGCGCGCGGCCGCCTTCGGGATGGAAATTGGCTACCACAACCGCCGCATGGCCGAGGGCGTGCCCCATGCCTATCACGCCACGCTGGAATCGCTCGCGCGCTGGTCGGATGTGCTCGTCGTCGCGGTACGCGCGGCGGCGGAGAACCGCCATGCGGTGAATGCCGAGATCCTCGCGGCCCTGGGCCCACAGGGCCATGTGGTGAACATCTCGCGCGGGAGCGTCGTGGATACAGGGGCGCTGTGCGACGCGCTGGAGCGCAAGGGAATCGCCGGCGCGGCGCTCGACGTGTTCGAGAACGAACCCGAGGTGCCGGAACGCCTGCGCGCGATCGGCACCGCGGTGCTGACGCCGCATATCGCGGCCTATTCGGAATCCGCGCAATTCGCGCAGCAGCAGCTCGTGCTGGACAATCTGGAGGCCTTCTTCGCCGGGCGTCCCCTATCCAGCACCGTGGTCTAGGAACCCTCCCCGCCGCCCATCTGTTGCAGGGCAGGAATGTGATGCGGTCTGCCGCGACGGGTGAACACTTGCGCTTCGGCGACGTTAGAAGGCCGGAGGTTCTCCATGACCGGGGCTGAAGAGAGTTGTGATGTGGTGGTGCTCGAGGACGATGAACTCGTCCGCGACGTGCTGACCGATATCATCGAGGATGAGGGCTTCGCCGTCTGCCCGGCGGCGACGGCCGATGACGCGCTCGCGCAATTGGACGCGCACAGGTGCTGCAGCCTGTTGCTGACCGATATCGATCTCGGCCCCGGGCCGGATGGCTTCGAGACCGCGCGCGTGGCGCAGGAGCGGCATCCTGCGCTGCCCGTCATCTACCTTACCGGCCGCCCCGGGCATGCGAATGACCGGCGCTTCGGGCCGAAGGAGCGTTTCCTCGCCAAGCCCTTCCGCACGCGGGAGTTGATCGACGCGATGCGAAGCCTGGGGGTGGTGCCTCAGGGCGCCTGAGCGGCCGCTGGGGTTGTTCTGGTCTGATGGTTTGTCCCGGGGAGAGAAAGAAGGAATTCTTCCTCTCCCCGGCCCCGTCGAAGGCAGTGCCTTCGACCCATCATCTTTTCTTCAAGTTGGAATCACGGGGCTGACGGTGCGCCTCGGGTCATGGACCCGAGGCGACTGCAAAGGCGGGAAGAACGCCTACCCACCAGAGACCCCACTGATCCGGGGCATCCACGGCAGTCAGACGGGGTTCCAAGGGCCTCAGGCCCTTGGCGGGTGAAGGGCGGAGCCCTCCTTCCCCAGATTCCAAACCCGGCCGAGAAGGATCAGAGCATCGCCAGCGCCTGCTTGCGCCGCGGCGGCGGGAAAGCGGAATCCAGCTCGGCCAGGTCCTGCGCGGTCAGGACGATGTCACGCGCCGCCGCGTTCTCGCGCAGATGCGCCGGGTTGCCGGCCTTGGGGATGGCGATCACGCCCGGGCGGTGCAGGGTGAAGGCCAGCGCGATGGCGGCGGGGCCGGTGCCGTGCCGCGCCGCCACGGCCCGCAGCGCCGGGTCCCGCAGCATCCGCCCGCCCTGCCCGACCGGGGAATAGGCCATCACCGGCATGCGGTGGCCGGCGCAGAAGGGCAGCAGGTCGAATTCCGGGCCGCGCGCCTCCAGGTTGTAGAGCACCTGGTCCGTCTGGCAGTCCGCCAGCGCCGCGCCCAGCTCCTCCAGGTCATCGACATCGAGGTTGGAGACGCCCCAGCGGCGGATCTTTCCCTCGGCGACCAGCCGCTCGAAGGCCTCCACCGTCTCGGCGAGCGGCACGCTGCCGCGCCAATGCAGGAGGTAGAGGTCGACGGTCTCCACCCCCATCCGGCGCAAGCTGGCCTCGCAGCTCCGGACCATGCGCGCGCGGGAGGCGTTGTGGGGATAGACCTTGCTGACGAGGAAGACCTCCTCCCTCCGGCCGGCGATGGCCTCCTTCACCACCTCCTCCGCCCCGCCATCCGCATACATCTCGGCCGTGTCGATCAGGGTGAGGCCGAGATCGATCCCGAGCCGCAGCGCCTCGGCCTCCGCGCGCCGGTCGGCGCCGCGCTCGCCCATGTGCCAGGTGCCCTGGCCGAGGGCGGGGACGGTGGTGCCGTCGGGCAGGGTGGCGTGCCGCATGGTGGCTCCTCTCGCGCTATCGCGCGGGACCGGGCCGCGCTTCCATGCGAAGATGGGGGCCATGAACCGGCTTGTCGCCCTTCTCCTCGCCGCCCTGCTTTCGCCCCTGCCCACCGGCCCGACCAGGGCGCAGGCCGCTGGCGGGACGGAGACCATCGGGCCCTGGCTGCTCTCCTGCAGCCTGGACCGCATGACCGACCAGTCCAGCTGCCGGATGCTGCACCGCGAGCCCGTGGCCCCGGCCGCGGCCGGCCTGGCCCCCCTGGCGCTGGAGGTGGAGGACCGCGGCGGGACACTCGTCCCCGTGGTCACGGCGCGCGACCTTTCGCTGGAGGGGGCGGCGCGCGGGGCGCTGGCGCTCGCCGGCACGGTGCAGCTGCGCTTCCCGCCCAACCGGCTGTTCGAGCTGCCCTGCGGGCTGGAGGGCCGCTCGGTGGTCTGTGCCCCGCGGGAGGCGGATCGGGCGCGCGCCGCGGCGGAGCTGCCGGGGGCGGACCGGGCGCTGGTGCGCGTGACCGGCTTCCTGCTGCCCGAGGGCCAAGCCATGCGGGACCCGGTGGAGCTGCGCCTGACCGACACCCAGGCGGCGCTTGCCCGGTTGCGCGCGCGTCAGCCGGAAGGCACGGCCCCGCGCCCGGCCGCGCCCGGCTTCTGGGACCTGCGGGAGATGCTCTCGCGCCTGCTGGCGCTGCTGGGCGCCCCGCCCTCCTCGCCCTAAGCCACGTCTGAAAGCCACGTCTGATGGCCTGCTAGAAGCGGCCGCCGATATGAAAGGTTATGTAGCCCTCTCCCGAGGCGCCCGGACAGGAGGCGCCGATGCTGAGCGGCGCCTCGCCCTTGCGCGTGAGGTCCAGCTTCAGCTCGCAGCTGGAGGGGACCTTGTCCTCCTCCCCCCTGCTGCCGAAGGCCTGGGTCGAGATCAGCTGCAGGTCGAAGCGCGCACCGGGGTGGCCGAGCGGCCCCAGGCTGCCTGAGAGACCAGCCTCCCCGCGCATGGCGAGGCCAGGCGAGGCTCCGGCCGGATGTGCGACCGAAAGTCCCGTCCGGTCGCCGATCCCGCCCTTGGCCCGGAACCGCAGCCCGTCCGGCAAGGCGAGCGCCAGCTCCTGGAGGATGGCCACGCCGACGGACGGCCGGGCCCGGCCTCCCTCCCCTTCCCAGGCTGCCTCGGCGCGGATCATCGGCACGGTGGCCAGGGAAAGCCGGCCATCCGCATAGCTCCGGTAGCGGGCGCCGAGGGTGCCGGAGCCGGTGGCCGAGACGATTTCGCCCGCTTCATCCCGCATGGGAGACGGGCTTTCGCCGGAGATCCAGAAATCCCTGTCCGGGCTGGTCCAGCCGAGCTGGGCAGCCGGCGGCTCGGCAACCGGCTTCGGGACCGCGCCCCGGGCACTGCGGATTTCGGCGACCAGGTCCTGGGCCAGGGCAGGCCCCGTGAGGAGGAGCACGGTTGCCAGGGAGGAGGCCAGGGCGGCGGCCAGGGCGGCGGCCAGGGCGGCGGCCAGGGCGGCGGAGGGAAGTCGGAGTGCGTTCCAGCCAATCATGTCAGAACCAGGGCAAATGTGGCGAAATCTTGTCCTGGGTTAACCGGCGCAGGCCGATCGCTCAAGGCACTCATGCCAGACGAGGCGAAGCGGGAGCGCGTTGTTGCAGCGCAGCATCAGCCAGGGGAGGCTGCTCAGGGCCGGAGAGGAATGACCGAAGGACGGGCTCAGCCCGCCGGCGGCTCCCGCCGGAGCAGCCACACGCCCAGCGCCACGGAGACGATGAAGAGCGCGGCGCCGAGGAGGAGCTGTGCGGTCTGGTCCACCGCCACGCCGCCGCCGAGCAGGGCGAAGACGAGGGTCTGCGGCAGGTAGCCCAGGGCCGAGGCCGCGAGGAAGGGAGCCAGGCGCAGGCCCGAGAGCCCGGCGAGCAGGTTCAGGGCGAGGTTATTGCCCACGGGCAGCAGGCGCAGCGCCAGGGTTGCGCCGAAGGGGCTGGCCGCGAGCCGGTCATGCAACGGCCGCAGGCGGCGGCCGAACCGCCCTTCCAGCCGGCGCGCCGCCCAGTCGCGCCCCACCATCCTGGCCCAGCCGAAGGAGAGCGCGCAGCCGAAGACCTGGGCGACGAGGGCCAGCGCCGTTCCCAGCCCGGCCCCGAAGGCATAGCCGCCGAGGAAGGCCACGGCCTGCCGGGGCAGGCCGGCAGCCGTGGCGGCGGTGCCGACGGCGAGGAACACCGCCTCGCCCCACAGCCCCTGGCCACGGATCCAGTGGTCCACCCATTCCGTGCCGCCCTCCCCGCCCGGGGCCAGGCCGATGGTGCGAATGATCCAGCCGGCCAGGCCCAGGCCGGCCGCCAGCAACGCCATGCGCCCGGCGGCCGCCAGGGTCGGCGGGGTGCGGCCGGGCGTGGCATCCGTGGCGGAATCGGGCGCGGCCATGGCCTTCACGGGCCGCCTGGGTCGTCGGGCAGGAGGCGCGGGCGCTTCCAACGGCGCTGGAGCCACATCATGCCCAGCAGGTCCACGATGCCCACGGCGAGCCGGTCCAGCGTGCCGTAATTCGAGACGCCACGCGTACGGGGCCGGTGGCCCACCGGCTCGCTCACCACCCGCCCGCCCCCGCGCAGCACCAGGGCCGGCAGGAAGCGGTGCATGTGATCGAAATGCGGAAGGGCGAGGAACAGCTCGCGCGGGAAGACCTTCAGCCCGCAGCCCGTATCGGGCGTGGCATCGCCGAGCAGGCGGGCGCGCACGCGGTTGGCGATGCGGCTGGTGAAGCGCTTGGTGGCCGTGTCCTTGCGGGTGGTGCGCCAGCCCGCCACCAGCGCATCCGCCCCCTCCGCCCGCGCGCGGGCCCAGAGGCGGGGGATGTCGGCGGGGTCGTTCTGCCCGTCACCGTCCAGGGTGGCGATCCAGGGGGCCCGGGCGGCGCGGATGCCGGTGACAATGGCGGCGGACTGCCCACAGGAGGCCGCGTGGCGCAGCAGGCGGACGGGCCCCGTGGCGGAAGCCGGGGCGGTGCGCACAGCCTCGGCCGTGGCATCGGTGGAGCCGTCGTCCACATAGATGATCTCATGCGGCACGCCAGCGAGGGCCGCCGCGATCTCGGCGACCAGCGGGGCGATGTTCGGCGCCTCGTTCCGCACCGGCACCACGACGGAGATCGCGGGCTGGCCCGGCGCGCCGCTGGCGGAATCGCGCGGCCAGGTGGCGCCCTCGTCGGGGCCGCCGGTGGGAAGGGTGGGCGGGGACATGCGGCGGCGGGGGGTAGCAGGGGGCGGGGGGCGCGTCCAGCATCGCGGGGCGCCCAGCGTTCCGAGATCGAAATGGCGGAGCCGGCAACACGCGGGCCCAGCCTCTTGCTCCGCATGGCGGACCATACTTCCCTGGGGTTGTTGATGTCTCGCCATTCACCCCATTTCCAGGCTGCCATGCCCTTCGACGCCCAGGCCCCCTATCTCAGCACCGCCGCCGCACCGGGCGCGCAGCCGCGCGCCATCGCGTTCTGGCTTCTGGCGGTCGCGGCCATGGTCTGGGCGATGGTCGCCATCGGCGGCGCCACGCGCCTGACCGGCTCGGGCCTCTCGATCATGGAATGGGCGCCGCTGAGCGGCGCGCTTCCGCCGATGAGCGAGGCCGAGTGGAACCGGCTCTACGAGCTTTACCGCACCATCCCGCAGTATGAGCTGGTGAACCGGGGCTTTGGGCTGGAGGGCTTCAAGGGCATCTTCTGGCTGGAATGGATCCACCGCTTCTGGGGCCGGCTGATCGGGCTGGTCTATGCGGCAGGCCTGGCCTGGTTCTGGCTGCGCGGACGTATTCCCTCCGGATATCGCGGTCGGCTGGTGCTGCTGCTCGCCCTGGGCGGGCTGCAGGGGGCCGTGGGCTGGTTCATGGTCGCTTCCGGCTTCGAGGCGGACCGTACGGCGGTCTCTCCCTGGCGGCTGGTGATCCATCTCGGCCTGGCGCTACTGCTCTTCTCCATGCTGCTCTGGACCGCCCTCTCCCTGCTGCGGCCGGAACGCGACGCGCCGGCCGAGGCCGCGCGGCTGCGGCCGCTGGCCCATGCCACGGCAGGGCTGGTCGTGCTCGCCATGCTCGCCGGCGGCTTCGTCGCCGGCATCAAGGCCGGGTTCGACTACAACACCTTTCCGCTCATGGACGGACGGCTGGTGCCGGAGGGGTATGGCGGCAGGGGGGCCTTCCTGCATGCGATGGTGGCGGATGTGGCGACGGTGCAGTTCAATCATCGGCTGCTCGCCACCCTTTCCGGGCTCGCGGCGGTTATCTTGGGGTGGCTCGCGCTGCGGCGCCTGCCCTCCGGCGTCGCGAGGCATGCGGCAGTCGGCTTCATGGGGGTGGTGATGCTGCAATACGTGCTGGGGGTCGCCACGCTGCTCCACGTCGTTCCGGTCTGGCTGGGCACGCTGCACCAGACGGTCGCGGTCGGGGTGCTCGCCATGGCGCTGCTGCTGCTGCATGCGCTGCGGCGGCCTCGCGCGGAAGCACGGGTTTGAGCAAGGCCGTCCTCACCGAAGCGATCCTACGAGCCGCACTGGACGCGCTGCCGACCGGCATCGTGATCTACGACCCCGAGGCCCGGCTGGTTTACGCGAACCCCGCCCTCTGGGCCCAGGCGGGAACCGGCACCGCGCCGCTGCCGCCCGGCACGCCACGCGCCGAGGTCGTCGCTCTCCTCGCCGGGGCGGGCCATTACGGCACGGAGGAGCACGGGCGCCGCCTCCAGGCCGCGCTGGCGCTGGACCTTTCCACGCCACAGCATCACGTCGCGCGCAATGCCGCCGGGCGCTGGCATGAGATGGGCAGCCTGCCGCTGCCGGATGGCGGCGCGGTCGGCTACTCCGTCGATGTCACCGCCACGCGCCGCTCCGAGGCGGAGGCGGTGGACCATGCGGCGCTGCTCGAGACCATCCTGGAACGGCTCGACACCGGCGTGCTGGTGAGCGACCGCGCCAACCGGATCGCCTTTTTCAACGAAGCCTACCGCAACCTCATCGGCTCGCATCCGGATGGCGTCCGGCGGGGCATGACCCGGACCCAGCTGTTCGAGCATCTGCGCGACGCCGGAGAGCTGTCGGACATGCCGCCGGAGGAGATGGCGGGGCTTGACCGGATCGGCGAGCGGGAGACCCGGGTGGTCTCGCGCCGCCGCCCCGACGGCTCGATCCTCTGGATCCGGGCCCGCCCGATGGCGGAGGGCGGCGTGCTGACCGAGGTGCATGACGTGACGGCGCTGCGCCAGGCGGAGCAGGTGGCGCAGGACCGCGCCCATCTGCTGGACGGCGTGCTCGCGGCCCTTCCGCATGGCGTCTGCGTTTATGGGCCGGACCGCCGCGTGCGCCTCGTGAACGCGGCCTACCAGCGGATCATGGTGGGAGCCGAGGTCACGGTGGGCGAGCTGCACGAGGACATCGTGAAACGGCGCATCGCCGCCGGCGAGTATGACGAGCCGGCCCGGGAGACCCTGGCCCGGCTGATGCACGACTTCGAGGATGCGACGCCCTATGAGCGGACGCGCACCCGGCCGAATGGCAGCGTGGTCACCGTGCGCTCCGCCCTTCTGCCCGATCGGGGGCTGGTGATCGTCATCACCGACGTGACGGCGCGCGCCCATGCGGAGGCCGAGTCCGGGCGCCGCGCGGCCACGCTGCAGGCCATGCTGGACAACCAGCCCGATGGCGTCGCGCTGTTCAACGCCGAGGGCTACCTGATCGCCGCCAATGCCCTGGCCGGGCGGATGACGGGGCTGGGCGACGCCATGCGGCCGGGCCGCCACCTGCTGGACCTGCGCGAGGAGCAGATCCGGGCCAGGGAGTTCGGCCTGGTGGACGGCGAGATCCAGGTCTTCGTGGCCGAGCGCGGCGACCAGCCGCTGCACAAGGTGGGGCGCTATGTCCGCCGCCGCCCGGACGGCAGCATCCTCGAGATCCGGACCGACCCGACGCCGGATGGCGGCTTCATCCGCACCTATCGCGATGTCACCGAGGACCGGCGGACCCGTGCCGAGCTGGAGGCAGCGCGCGACGCGGCCGAGGCGGCCTCTCGCGCCAAATCGGGCTTCCTGGCGACGATGACGCATGAGCTGCGCACCCCACTGCATGCCGTGATCGGCTTTTCCGAGGCCATCATGGAGGCGACGCGGATCGAGACCATGCGCGACCACGCGCAGGAGGTGCTCACCGCCGGGCGGCAGCTCCTCACCCTCGTCGAGGGACTGCTGGAGGCGACGCGGATCGAGGCGGATGCGCTGTCCCTGCGCGGCACGGTCTTCGACCCCGCGCCCACGCTGCGCAACGCCGCCATCCGCGCGCGCAAGCTGGCGAAGGACGGGCAGATCTCCTTCTGCGCCTCGATCCCGGAGAGCCTGCCGCCGCTGCGCGCGGATGAGCAGCGCTTCGGGCAGGTGCTGGACGCGCTGCTTTCCAACGCGATGAAATTCACGCCGGAGGGCGGGCAGGTGAAGCTGTTGGCCAGGGCTCCGCAGGGCACCTCCGGCACCGCCACGCTGATCGAGATCACCGATACCGGCATCGGCATGGCGCCGGAGGACATTCCCCGCGCCTTCGAGGCCTTCACCCAGCTCGAGGGCGGCTTGTCCCGCCGCTATCCCGGCTCCGGCCTGGGCCTCTACCTGGCCCGCGCCCTGGCGGGGGCGATGCGGATGACGCTGAGCCTGGACAGCACGCCCGGCAAGGGCACCACCGCGCGGCTCGTCCTGCCGCCGGCCGAGGAGATGACGGCATGACCCCCTTCACCAGTCATGGTTCGCCGCTGGACGCCACCGCCCGCCTGTTCTTCCGCGAGCTGGACGCGGCCGAGGCCGGGCGCATCACCACCGATGCGCTGTCCGGCGCGGAGGACGGGGAGCTGTTCCTCGAATACCGCGAGAGCGAGATGCTGAGCCTCGAGGATGGCCGGATCCGTTCCGCCACCTTCGACACGATGCGCGGCTTCGGCCTGCGCGCGGTGCGCGGCGCGGCCGCGGCCTATGCCCATGCCGGCGAGATCACGGCGCCCGCGCTGAAGCGGGCCGCCCTCGCCGTGCGCGGGCTGCCCGGCGAGGGCGCGATCCGCGTGGCCGAGCCGCCGCGTGCGACCAATGCGCGGCTGTATGACGCCGCCAACCCGCTTCATGCCCTGAACTTCGCGGCGAAGACGGCGCTGCTGGCCGAGATCGACGCCTATGCCCGCGCGCGCGACCCGCGCGTGGTCCAGGTGATGGCCTCGCTCTATGGCGAATGGCAGGCCGTGCGGATCATGCGCGCCGACGGGCGCGAGGTGGCCGACCTGCGCCCGCTGGTGCGGCTGAACGTGAATGTGGTGGTGGAGCGCAACGGGCGGCGCGAGACCGGCAGCTACGGCACGGGCGGCCGCTTCGCCTATGACCGCGTGCTGGGCGAGGGCACCTGGAAGGCGGCCGTGGACGAGGCGCTGCGCGGGGCCGTGCTGAACCTGGGCAGCATCCCCGCCCCGGCCGGGGAGATGGAGGTGGTGCTCGGTCCGGGCTGGCCAGGCATCCTGCTGCACGAGGCGATCGGGCACGGGCTGGAGGGCGACTTCAACCGCAAGGGCACAAGCGCCTTCGCCGGGCTGATGGGCCAGCGCGTGGCGAGCAAGGGTGTGACGGTGGTGGATGACGGCACCCTCCCGGACCGGCGCGGCAGCCTGACGGTCGATGACGAGGGCACGCCTTCCGGCCGCACCGTGATGATCGAGGAAGGCATCCTCACCGGCTTCATCCAGGACCGGCAGAACGCGCGGCTGATGGGCGTGGCGCCGACCGGCAACGGGCGCCGGCAGAGCCATGCCCATGCCCCGATGCCCCGCATGACGAACACGGTGATGCTGGGGGGCGAGCATGCGCCGGAGGAGATCCTGCGCAGCGTCAAGCGCGGCATCTACGCCGTGAACTTCGGCGGCGGGCAGGTGGACATCACCTCGGGCAAGTTCGTCTTCTCCGCCTCCGAGGCCTACATGATCGAGGATGGCAAGATCGGCGCGCCGGTGAAGGGCGCGACGCTGATCGGCGACGGGCCGAGCGCGCTGACCCAGGTTTCCATGATCGGCAACGACATGGCGCTGGATGCGGGCATCGGCACCTGCGGCAAGCAGGGCCAGGGCGTGCCCGTGGGCGTGGGCCAGCCGACGCTGAAGATGACCGGGCTGACCATCGGCGGCACGGCGGTCTAGCCCGGGTGGGGGTCGGGGAGCTCGTTCTCGCGAACCTCGCCGTGGCGGCGGCGACCGTCGTGCAGCTTTCGGCGGGGCTCGGGCTCTCCCTGGTGGGCGTGCCGATGCTCGTGGCGGTCGATCCGCGGCTGGTGCCCGTGCCCTTCGCCCTTTCCGCCCTCCTGCTCATGCTTGGGCAATGGCGCGTGGATGCGCGGGCGGTGCCGCCGGGGCTGCTCCTGCCCTCCATCGCCGGGGTGGCGGTGGGCACCGCGGCCGGCATGGTCCTGGCCGTGCTGCAGCCGGAACTCGCCACGCGGCGCGGCTATGGGCTCATCGTGCTTCTCGCGGTGGCGCTGGCCGTGGCGGTGCCCCGGCTGCGGCCCACCACCCCGATGCTCGCGGGGGCCGGCCTCGTCTCGGGCGTGATGGGCGGCATCTCGGGCGTGCACGGGCCGCTGATGGGGCTGGTGGTGTCGCACCTCTCCGCCCAGGCCGTGCGCGGCTTCCTCGGACTGTTCTGGCTGCTTGCCTATCTCGCCTTGCTCGCCATGGCCATTCCGGCCGGGCGGCTGGGCTGGGGCGAGGTCTGGCTCGCGCTCGGCCTGCTGCCGGGCATCGCGCTCGGCGCCGCCCTTTCAGGCCCGGCGCGGCGCTGGCTGCACGGGCCGCGGCTGCGCTGGGCCATCCTCGGCATCTCCGCCGCCGGCGGCATCGCGCTGGTGGCGGCGGGATGAGCGCGCTGCGCCTTGCCCGGCCGGAGGAGGCGGAGGCGATCCGGGCGCTCGTCGAGCGGGCCTATGCGCATTACATCCCGCTCCTCGGCCGCCGCCCCGCGCCGATGGATGACGACTTCGCCGCGCGGATCGCGCATGGCCAGGCCCATGTGCTGGAGCGGGAGGGCGAGATCGTCGCGCTGGCCGTGATCGAGGATCGCGGCGGCTATCTCTGGATCGAGGATCTGGCGGTCGAGCCGGCGCTGCACGGGCAGGGCATCGGGCGCGCGCTGCTGGCCTTCTGCGAGGCGCGGGCGCGCGGCCTGGGGCTGCGCGAGTTGCGGCTGCTGACAAACGAGCGGATGGAACGGAACCGCGCCATCTACGCGAAGGCGGGGTTCGCCGAGGCGGACCGGCGCGAGGACGAGGGATTCCGCCGTGTCTACATGGTGCGGCACCTGGAGGATCCGGCCGGGGGATAGGCCCTGGCGGCCGTTCCACCCCCGGGGATAGGATGGATCGGCGGCGCACCGGATTCGGCCGCGGCCTGCTTGCGATAGGATGCCGATGCCCGGTCGTCTTCCCCGTCTCATGCGCGGGCTGTGCGGCGCCGCGCTGCTCACCCTTTGCGCCATGGCGGCCCAGGCGCAGGAGCCGGCCCGCCTCCGTGTCATCGGCGGGTTGGCCGGGGTTTCCCAGTTCCTGCGCTATGAGGAGCCCTTCTGGCGCGACCGGCTGCCCGAGATCACCCAGGGCCGCGCCGTGGCGGAGATCACGCCCTCCGACCGTTCCGGGCTGAAGCCGGACGAGATGCTCTCCCTCCTCCAGCGCGGCACGGTGCCCTTCGGCACCATCCTCCTGGCCCAGGCGGCGGCCGAGGAGCCGGAATTCCAGGCGCTGGACCTGCCCCTGCAGAACCCGGACATCGGAACGCTCCGGCGGACCGTGCAGCTCTACCGGCCGCATCTCCAGCGCCTGCTGGCGGAGCGCTACGGGGTGGAGCTGCTGGCCATCTACACCTATCCCGCCCAGGTCACCTGGTGCCGCCGGCCCTTCACGGGCCTGGCCGACCTCGCGGGGCGGCGCATCCGCACCTCCTCCCTTGGCCAGGGGGAGGTGTTCGAGGCGCTGGGCGCGACGCCCGTCAGCATCCCCTTCGCCGGCATCGTGCCCGCCATGCGCAAGGGGCGCGTGGAATGCGCCGTGACCGGCGCCCTTTCCGGCAACGCCATCGGGCTGCAGGAGGTGGCGACGCATATCCAGGACATGGCGCTGAGCTGGGGCGTCTCGATGTTCGGCGCCAACCGTGAGGCCTGGAACGCGCTGCCCGAGGCGGTGCGCACCGGCATCCGGCGCGGGCTGGGGGAGCTGGAGGATGCGATCTGGAAGGGCGCGGAGGGGGAGACGGTGGAGGGCATGCGCTGCGCCACCGGCGCGCCGGAATGCACCGGCCCGCGCGGCCGGCTGACCCCTGTGCCCATGACGCCGGAGGATGCCGCGAGGCGGCGCGGCCTGCTGCTCTGGATGGTGCTGCCCCGCTGGATCGACCGCTGCGGGCCGGATTGCGCCACCATCTGGAATAGCACCCTCGCCTCCGACCTGGGGGTTCGCGCCCATGCGCGCTGAGGGCGAGCGGCGCACCCGCTGGACCGGGCGGATCAGCACCCGCGCGGCCGGAATCCTCCTGCTGATGCTGCTGGTGCTCGGCCTTCTCTCCGGCGGCTCCACGCTGATCGGCGCGCGGCAATCCGCCATCATCGGCGAGTTGGGCATCCGCCAGCGCGGCCATACGGAGGCGGTGGACGACTTCGCCAGCAGCCTCTTCTCCTTCAGCGGCTTCCTCGGCAACGTCATCCTCGGCGAGGTGCGCCCCTCCGTCGCCGCGCGCCGCGTGACGCGCGAGGTCGAGCTGCTGGGCGGTGCCTATGACGAGCTCCTGGCCCGCATCGGCGACCGGCTCGACCCGCTGCTCGTCTCCACCACGCGGGACATGATGGCACGCATGCCCGCGCTCGGCCGCGAGATGCAGGCGGCCTTCGCCGGGGAGCAGCGGGACCGCTACGCGGCGCTGAACGATGCCTGGCGCGTGCGCGCCGTGACCTTCAACAGCCTGGTGGGCGAGGCACGCCGGCTGGTGCGCGAGGAAGCCGGGGAGAACCTGGCCCGCGCGCGCCGTCTCTCGGACCAGGGGCACTGGGTGAACATGGCGGGGCTGGCGGTCGGCCTGCTCGGCCTCTTCCTCACCTGGCTCGTCCTCGTGCGGCTGACGGCCCGACCGCTCGCGCAGGTGGCGCGCGCGATGGAACGTCTGGCCCATGGGCAGGCGGAGGCGGAGGTGCCTGCCACGGATCGCCGCGACCAGGTGGGCGAGATGGCGCGCGCCCTTCTCGTGTTCCGCGACAACCTGCTGACCACGCGCCGCCTGGGCGAGCAGGCGCTGCACGGCGCGCGGCGCACGGCCATCGCCACCGGCCAGGCCTCGCAGGCCATCGGGCAGATTTCGGATGGCGCGATGACGCAGCTGACCGAGCTGAACCACCTGGCGGAGGCGCTGGGCCATAGCAGCGACGCGATCCGCGAGGTCGGGCGCATCACCCAGGGCTCCCACGACCAGACCGAGGCCGCGCGCAGGCTGCTGGCCGAGGGCCTGACGAAGATCACCGCGCTGATCGAGCTGGTGGATGCGGTGGGCGAGGACACGGAGCGCGTGACGCGCATCGCCGGCCATATCGGCCGCATCGCGACGCAGACGAACATCCTGGCCATCAATGCCGCCATCGAGGCGGCGCGCGCCGGCGAGCATGGGCGCGGGCTGGCCGTGGTGGCGGAGGAGGTTCGCGCGCTTTCGGTGAACACCGAGAACCTGGCGCAGGAGATCGCCGACGTGGTGGTGCAGGCCGGCACCCGCGCGCGGGAGGGCCGGCAGGGTGCCGCCACCGTGGGCGCCGCGATGGACGAGCTGGAACGCGTGGTGGGGGAGAGCGCCCGCCTCTCCGGCGCCACTGCCATCGCGATGGAGCAGCAGGAGGCCACCGTCACCAGCATCGCCGAGCGCGTGCAGGTGCTGACCCGCATCGGCCAGTCCAACGCCACGGCGGCGGAGGAGATCACCGCGACGATGATCGACCTCTCGCGCCTCGCCGATGAGACGCGGGCGGCGGTGGAGACGGTGGCGGCGGAGGGGCGAGGCTAGCCCCCCGCCGGGGAGGGGCGGAGCCCTTCCCCAGGGGAGGTCAGAGCGCCGCTTCCTCGAACACCCGCGACACCTCGCCGCCCCATTCCGCATTGCGCCGGAGCCAGTGGTCCGCCTGGGTTTCCCCGGATGCCGCGATGCGTTCCAGCGGCTCCAGGAAGCGCTCCTCCCCATGGCCGCGGGCGCGAAGCCCTTCGCGGGAGATGGCGAGGACGTCGCGCGCCACCTCGCGCAAAGTCAGCCCCCCGATGCTGGAATCCAGGGCGCGCATCGGCACGTCGGCCCGCAGCGCCTGCATCTGCGCCACGGACCAGCCGCGCACCAGCGCGGCGGCGGCCTTCTGCGCCGCATCGTCATAGAGCAGGCCGACCCAGAAGGCCGGCAGGGCCGAGACCATGGCGGCGGAGCCCATGTCGGCGCCGCGCATCTCCAGGAAGCGCTTCAGGCGCACATCGGTAAAAACCGTGGTCACATGGTCCGCCCAGTCGCCCATGGTGGCCCGGACGGCGGGGTCCTTCGGCAGCCCCTTCGCCATGAAGTCGCGGAACGTCGTGCCGGTCGCGTCCACGAAGCGGCCCTCGCGCATCACGAAATACATGGGCACGTCCAGCACCCAGTCCGCAAAGCGCTCGAAGCCGAACCCGTCCTCGAAGGCCACGGCGGGAATGCCGGTGCGGTCGGGATCGGTGCGGCTCCACACATGGCCGCGCAGCGTGCGGTACTCCGTCGCCTCGCCTTCGCGGAACGGCGAATTGGCGAAGAGCGCGGTGGCGAGCGGCTGGAGGGCGAGGGAGATGCGGAGCTTCTCCACCATGTCCGCCTCGTCGCCGAAATCGAGATTGGCCTGCACGGTGGCGGTGCGCAGCATCATGTCGAGGCCCATGTCGCCCACGCGCGGCATGTATTCGCGCATGATGGCGTAGCGGCTCTTGGGCATCCACGGCATCGCCTCACGCGTCGCGGTGGGGTGGAAGCCCAGCCCCGCGAAGCCGATGCCGAGCGGCTCCGCCACCGCGCGCAGGTCGCGCAGATGGTCGTCCAGCTCCGCCTCGGTCTCCTGGATGGTGATCACCGGCGCGCCGGAGAGCTCGAATTGCCCGCCCGGCTCCAGGCTCACGCTCGCTAGGCCGCGCTTGAGGCCGATCAGCTTGCCGGCATCCTCGATCCGCTCCCAGCCTTTCGTGGCCAGGCCTTCCAGCAGGGCCGCGATGCCGTCCGGCTCATAGGGCGGCGGAGCGAAGCCATCCCGGTAGAAGCCGATCTTCTCGTGCTCCGTGCCCACGCGCCACTGGTCGCGCGGCTTGCTGCCGGCGGCGAACCATCCGGCGAGATCACGCGCGGATTGGATCGGCGTGAGGTCGGCCTCGCCAGGATTGGACATGCTGTTTTCTACTCGTCCGTGTGGTGGGCCCAATCGCCGCGGGTCGCCTGCAGAACCGCGAGCGCCGAGACCGCCGCCGTCTCCGCCCGGAGGATTCGGGGGCCAAGGCTGACCATTGCAACAAAGGGATGCCGTGCCAGGGCGTCAAGTTCCGGTCCCGTGAAGCCTCCCTCCGGCCCGATGAGGAGCGAGGGCATGGGGCCCGGCGGCAAGGCCGCCAGCGGCACCGCCTCCCGCCGCTCGGCCGCGACCACCAGGGGCGTCCCGTCCCAGGCGCCCAGCGCCGTGTAGAGGGGCACCGCCTCGGCCACATCCGGCACGTCCAGCCTTTCGCATTGCTCGGCCGCCTCGCGGGCGATGAGCGAGAGGCGCGCGCGGTTCACCCGGTCCGGCACGGCGCGGGTGGTCAGCACGGGGTGGATGGCGCGGACGCCGAGCTCCGTCGCCTTCTCCACCACCCATTCCATTGCCTCGCGCTTCAAAGCCGCCATCAGAAGGACGGGGCCGGCGAGCGGGGTTTGGGCGCGGCGAGGGCTCTCCGGCATGAAGGTGGCTTCATCCTTCCGGATCGAGGCGACGCGCGCTTTCCATTCTCCGTCCCGCCCGTTGAAGAGAAGGATTTCATCCCCCTCCTTCTTGCGCATCACCGCGCCGAGGTAACGGCCCTGGCCCGGCGCCGCCGGAACGGCCTCCCCTTCGCGCAGGTCGTGGTCGGTGTAGAGTCGCGGGATGGACACGGGCAGGGATCCGTCGGACAGGAAGGCCGTGGCTCCTTACACCGATATCCGCCGCGAAGGCCTCTCCGCCTGGCTGCCCGACGCGCTGGTGCCCTATGCGCTGCTGATGCGGCTGGACCGGCCAATCGGCTCCTGGCTGCTCTTCCTGCCCGGGCTCTGGGCCTTCGCGGCCGCCGCGCCGGACTGGGGGCGGGGGGCCTGGCTCACCCTTCTCTTCGCGCTGGGCGCGGTGGTGATGCGCGGCGCGGGCTGCGTGGTGAACGACCTGTGGGACCGGGACATCGACCGCCGGGTGGAGCGCACCCGGGGCCGGCCGCTGGCATCCGGCGCCGTCTCCCCGAAACAGGCCCTGGCCTTCCTGGCGGGGCTGCTCCTGGTCGGGTTGGCGATCCTGCTCCAGCTGCCGCCAGCCGCGATCGGGCTGGGCGTGGCGTCGCTGCTGCCAATCGTGCTCTATCCGCTGGCGAAGCGGGTGACGGACTGGCCCCAGGCCGTGCTCGGGGTGGTCTTCACCTGGGCGGCGCCGATGGGATGGGCTTCCGCCACGGGCGTGCTGGAGGCCCCTGCCTTGCTGCTCTGGGCCGCCGGCTTCGCCTGGACCCTCGCCTACGACACGATCTACGCCCATCAGGACCGGGAGGATGACGCCATGGTCGGCATCGGCTCCTCCGCGCTCACGCTCGGGGAGCGGACGCGGCCCTTCCTGGGGGTGGCCTTCGCGGTGTGCATCCTGCTGCTGGCGGCGGCGGGGTGGGCGGCGGGGCTGCACCCGGTCTTCGTAGCCGCGCTCCTGCTCCCGGCCGCGCATTTCTCCTGGCAGGTTCATCGGCTGGACATCCACGACCCCGGCCTCTGCCTGCGCCTCTTCCGGTCCAATCGCGATGCGGGGCTGCTGATCGCCCTGGCTCTCCTGCTGGGCCGGCTATGAGGGGGCCTGCGGAGGCCGAGGCCTTCGTCGCCGCCCAGACCGTCATCGCGCGCCCGGCGCTGGTGCCCGAGATCCCGCTCCACCTCGCGACCGAGATCACCCCGATCTGGCAGGCCACCGAGGCCTGGCTGGGCGAGCAGGGCATCGAGCCCCCCTTCTGGGCCTTCGCCTGGCCGGGCAGCCAGGCCCTGGCCCGCTGGATCCTGGACGACCCAACCCGCGTCGCGGGAAAGCGCGTGCTGGATTTCGCGGCAGGCGGCGGGCTGGCCGCCATCGCGGCCGCCCTTGCCGGCGCGGCGGGGGTGGAGGCGGCCGAGATCGACACCCTGGCCCATGCCGCCACCCGGCTGAACGCGCGGCTCAACGGCGTGGCGGTGGCGGAAGCGCCGGGGGATGTCGTGGGCAGCCCGGCCCGTTGGGACACGGTGCTGGCCGGCGATGTCTGCTACGAGGCACCGATGACCCGGCACATCCTGCCCTGGCTGCGCCAACTGGCCGGCGCCGGGGTGCAGGTGATCCTGGCCGATCCCGGCCGCGCCTATGTCCCGCGCGAAGGCCTGGAAGCGGTGGCCCAATTCCGCGTGCCCGTGACGCGGGAACTGGAGGACCGCGACACGCGGGAGGTGACCCTGTTCCGGCTGGCCGGATGAGACCGCCCCACGGAAGGTCTGTGACCTCGTTCGGAACCTTCCGTTTGAGGGCTCCGCCCTCACCCGCCAAGGGCCTGAGGCCCTTGGAACCCCGTCTGACTGCCGTGGATACCGTGATCGAAGGGATCTCGGGTTGAAGGGGCTCTTTCCTGGCTTTGCAGTCGCCTCGGGTCATGGACCCGAGGCGCACCGTCAGCCCCGTGATTCCGACTCGAAGAAAAAGAAGAAGGTGAGGGGTCCTGGGAGAGGAAGAATTCCTTCTTCCTCTCCCCGGGACAAACCGGTCAGAACCGGCCCCCAGCCCCATGAGGCATGCCGGCCACGCGCGAAAGAGCTTTGCCGCACCACGAAACCCCAGCCCTTTGCCTTTGTTTTTCCCTGGATATTGAGGCGGATCGGGCAGGAATCATGTCGCAACGCGTGCTGATCGTGGAGGACGAGGCCCTGATTGCCCTCGACCTCTCCTTCTGCCTGGAAGCGCTGGGGCATGAGGTGGTGGCGACCGCCGCCGATTCCGCCGAGGCGCTGTCCGCCGCGCGGGAGGGCATAGACTTGGCCTTCGTGGACCTGAACCTGCGTGACGGCCCGACCGGCCCGGCCCTGGGCGAGGCCTTGGCCCGGGACTGGGACGCGACCGTGATTTACCTGACCGCCAATCCGCGCCAGGTGGGATCCGGGGTGCGAGGCCCGGTGGGCATCCTACCCAAGCCCTATACGGAGGAGGTCCTCGCCCAGGCCGTGCGCTTCGCCGTGTCGCTGCGCCAGGGCCGCTCCGCCCTTCCGCCGCCCGAGCTACGCCTCCTGACGGGTGCGGCGACGACGTTGGAGCGCGCCGGGCGGGAGTCGCGCTTCTAGCTCCATCCCCTCCGGGGGCCAGATCCGCGTCACCTTTCCGCCCAGCTGGCCCTGCACGCTGATCATCGCGAGGCGGGTGCCGAAGCCCTCATGCTCGGGTGGCCCGGCCACCTCGGGTCCTCCCCTCTCCCGCCAGTGCATCAGCAGATCCTCGCCATCCTGCTCCACGCGGATGGTCACCCGGCCGCCGGGTATGGAAAGCGCCCCGTATTTCGCCGCGTTCGTGGCCAGTTCGTGGAACAGCAGCGCCAGCGGGGTGGCGGCCGCGTCGTCGAAGACCTGGTCATCGCCGGAGATGGCGATGCGCTTCTCCCCGCCCGGGCTCGGGTCGTAGGGGGAGAGGAGATCGGCCAGGAAATGGAAGAGCGTGGTGCGGCCGGTGGCGGGCCGGCTGGCCTCGCTGTGCGGGCGCGCGAATTCATGGGCGCGCGCCAGCGCGTTGATGCGCCCGCGCAGCTCGCCCGCGAACTCCGTCGCCTCCGGATGACCGCGTGCGGTCAGGGAGACGAGGGAGGCGATGACGGAGAAGATGTTCTTGATCCGATGGCTCAGCTCGTGGCTGAGCACCTCGCGCTCCTCCGCCGTGCGGCGGAGATCGTGGATATCGGTGCAGGTGCCGAACCAGCGGGTGATGCGGCCGCGGGAATCATGCACCGGCAGGGCGCGGCCGAGGAACCAGCGCCAGGCGCCATCCGCCATGCGGAGCCGGTATTCCACCTCATAGGGGTTGCCGGTCGCCAGGGATTGCCGCCAGCGCTCCCAGGTTTCGCGCCGGTCCTCCGGATGGACGATGTTCTCCCAGCTTTCGCCCTCGGTATCGCCCTCCCGCGTACCGGTCATCTCGTACCAGCGACGGTTGTAGTAGTCGTGGTGGCCGTCGGGCCGGGTGGACCAGACGGCCTGGGGCATGGTGTCGGCAATGGTGCGGAAGCGCGTCTCGCTCTCGCGCAGCGCGGCCTCGATGTCCTTCTGCTCCGACACGTCGAGGGCCACGCCGGCGAGGCGCTGCGCCGTCCCGCTCGCATTCCGCAGCACGCGGCCGCGCAGCAGCACCCAGACCGGGTCGCCCCCGGGCGGCCAGACGCGATAGGCGATATTCAGGGGTGCGCGCCCGGCCAGGGCGGCGGCCAGGGCGCGGTCCAGCGCCGGCCTGTCCTCCGGCACCACATGCACCAGAAGGTCCGGCCCGGGGGCGCCGCGTTCGCCCAGGGAGGGGTCGATGCCGTGCAGGGTACAGGCGCGCACATCCCCATGGATGAGGTCCGTTTCCGCATCCCAGTCCCATGCGCCCGCCATGCCCGAAGCTTCCAGCGCCAGGGCAAGGCGCTGCTCGGCCCAGCTTTGGCGCGGCGCGGTGGGGGCGTCGTCAGGCAGCACGGGGTTTCCGATCGGCTCCGCCTCCAGGCTTACCCCCATCCAGCAAAGATGGGAGCGAAAGGCGAGAGCCGCGCCGTTCAATCCGTGGCGAGCAGTGCAACCGGCAGCCCGCGAAGGAGATCCCGTGCGAGGAGACGTTCTCCGCCGGCCGTTCCCCGCCCCCCCAGCGCGTCCCGGAAGGAAAGGCCCGCGAGCGCCGGCGGCAGGAGGAGCGCGGTCTCGCCCCATCGCTCCGCCGGGATGAGCGGGATGTCCGCATCGCCCAGGCATTTCGCCGGCAGGCGGGTGACCAGGGTGATGCTGGCCGAAGCGCCCTGGCGGCGGGCGAAGGCGAGGAGATGCGAGGCCAGCTCGCCCTCCCCCTCAAGCGGGATGTACTCGCCCTCGGCGAAGAGGTCCGGCAGGCGCCTACGCAGGTCGAGCGCATGGGCGATGACCGCCGCCTTCACGCGGCCGTCCTTCCACCGCGCCAGGAGATCGGCTGGCGCCTGCCCGGCCTTCAGCGCGGTCTCCCGCGCGGCGAAGTCCACGGGGCGGCGGTTGTCGGGATCCACCAGGGAGAAGTCCCAGAACTCCGTGCCCTGGTAGAGATCCGGGATGCCAGGGGCGGTGCAGCGGATCAGCGTCTGGGCCAGCCCGTTCACGGCCCCGGCCGGGGAGAGGCGGCGGACGAGATTCGCCACCTCATCCCGCAGGCGGGACGGACGGTCGCTCGCCAGCATGGCGGTGAGGAATTCCCGGCAGGCCGCCTCATAGGGCTCGTTCGGCACCGCCCATTCGGAGCGGCGCTTGCCCTCGCGCAGGGCCTTCTCCTGCCAGGCGGCCAGGCGCTGGATCAGCGCCTCCACCCCCGCCTCATCCGAGGGCTCCAGCTCCAGCGGCCAGGCACCGACCAGGGATTGGAGGAGCATGATCTCGTCGGTGGCGTCCGGCGCGGGCTCGCCATCCACCTCCTTCTTCAGCACGGCGTTCAGCCGCGTCCAGCGCGTGAGGGTGGCCGCCCATTCCTGCGGCAGTTCGGAGAGGACGGCCAGGCGCGCGCGCGTGTCCTCCCCGCGCTTGTGGTCGTGCGTGGCGGTCGCCAGCATCTCGCGCGGGAAGAACTTCGCCCGTTCCCGGCAATCGGCGTGGAAGGCGGCCGGTGTTTCGGCGAAATGGGAGGGTTCCGACCCCACCTCGTTGCGCGAGATGAGGCGGCCGTAGCGGTAGAAGGCCGTGTCCTCCACCGACTTGGCGGCGACCGGGGCCGAGAGCTGCTGGAAGCGGATGGCGGCGCGCTGGCGCTCGCGGCGCTGGGCATGCGGCAGGCCCCGCGGCGGATCGCCGCCGAGCCAGGAATCCAGCAGGTCCAGAAGCGGCCGGTCCGTTTCGCGGATGGTCCGGCGCGCGCCGGCGGTGGCCCAGTCCAGCAGGCGCCGGTCCGCCTCGCTGCGCCCGGCGATGCCGAGATAGGAGCGATAGGCCGGGAAGTGGACGAGCACCTCGGTGAGCGCGCGGCGGATGGCCGTGAGGGTGAAGTCGCGCGTCGCCAGGTCGCGCATCGCAATGCGGCGCAGGGCGAAGGAGGTGGCGTTCAGCTCGGAGGCGAGATTGTAGCGCAGGATCTGTCGGCGCGCCTCTCGCGCCTCTTCCTCGAAGGCGGCGGGGCGGCCGGTCATGGCGTGCCAGGTGGCCGCGAGGGGCTCGGCTCCCGCCGGGTCGTGCAGCACGCCCGAGACCTCGTCCATGAAGTTGTAGCCGGTGGTGCCGTCCACCATCCAGTCGCGGCGCAGCTTCTCATGCGGCGCGAGGATCTTCTCGATCAGAAGGAGCGGATGGCCCTTCGGCGCCTCGGCCGGGCGGCGCGCGGTCAGCGCCTCCAGCCGGCGGCGGAGCTTGCGGCAATAGCCGCGCGGGTCGGCCAGGCCGTCCACATGGTCCACGCGCACGCCGTCGATCAGCCCCTCGGCATAGAGGCGCAGGATCAGGCGGTGCGTCGCCTCGAAGACCTGCGGGCGCTCCACCTGCAACCCGCCCAGCGACGTCACGTCGAAGAAGCGGCGCCAGTTGATCTCGTCCGTCGCGGCCCGCCACCAGGCGAGGCGGTAGTTCTGCACCTCCAGCAGCGCATGCAGCCGGGCGCGGCCCTTCTCGTCCTTCGAGTCATGCGCCGCGATCACCGCATCGATCTGGGCGCGGCCCGCGGGCGTTGCGGCGTGATGCGCCAGCATGTCGAGCGCGAGGCCCGCGGCGGCGCGGATGGCATCGCGGTCCCCATCGACGGCGAGGGCGCGGAAGACCTGCGCCAGGCCGGCGAGCTGCGGCTCATGGGTGGCGGAGAGCAGCATGGCGTAGCTGCGCGGCGCCAGCGGGAAGCGGTGCTCGAAGTACTGGGCGTACATCTTGCCGGTCTCGGGCTCGAGATGCAGCGCGAGGTCGCCGGATTCCAGCACCGTGCCGTAGGGCGCGCCGAGGAAGGGCGCGAGCATCCGGTCCGTCAGCCCGGGGTCGGGCGGGTTCCAGTCGATGTCGAAGAAGCGGGCGAAGGGGGATTGCGGCCCCCATTCCAGCACGTCCAGCCACCAGCCATTGTCCGCGCCGCCCACCCCCATGTGGTTAGGCACGATGTCGAGGATGAGGCCCATGTCATGGGCGCGCAGCGCGGCCACCAGCCGCTCCAGCGCCTCCTCGCCGCCCAGCTCCGGGTTGATCCGCTCCGGATCCACGATGTCGTAGCCATGGGTGGAGCCGGGGCGGGCCTTCAGCAGGGGCGAGGCATAGAGATGGCTGATGCCCAGCTGCGCGAAATAGGGCACCAGCGGCACCGCCGCATCCAGCGGGAAGTCCTTGTGGAATTGCAGCCGGGCGGTGGCGCGCGGGGTCGCGGGTGCGGGCATCAGTGGGGGACCATCAACTGGGTGTCTGGCTTCGTGCCCTGGCGAAAGCGTCCAGCCGGGCGGCGGTTTCCGGCTGGTCGAGCATCGTCGCGGCTTCCCCGGGCAGCCGGCGCCGCCAGTTTGGATGGCCCTCGGTGGTGCCGGGCAGGTTCGGCGCCTCCTCCAGCGCCAGCGCGTCCTCCATCGGCAGCAGCGCCAGCGCGCAGGCAGCGGAGGCCACGTGGCGGGCAGCGGCGGTCGCGACCTTCGCCCCCTCCTCCTCGCCCGGCATGTCGCCCTCGGCTACGCCGTTCTCGCGCATGGCCTGCCAGAGGCGGGTCCGGTCCAGCTGCCGTTCCTGGCGCTGCTCGCTCCCGTCATTCCCCTCGCCCAGCAGGCCGAGCCGCGCGCGCCATTCGATGTCGCGCCCCTTCCACCAGCCCGCCACCGTAGGAAGGTCATGCGTGGTGGTCACGGCCACCGCGCCGGGCGACCACTGGGAGGGCGGCGTGAAGCGGTGGTCCCGGCCCTGCTCGAAATAGAGGACGCGCAGGCCCATCAGCCCCGTCTCATCCAGCTTCTCGCGGAAGCCTTCCGGCAGCGTGCCGAGATCCTCGCCAACCACGATCGCGCCGTTGCGGCGGGACTCCAGCGCGACGAGGCGCAGCATGTCCATGACGGGGAAGTGGAGATAGGCGCCCTGGTCCGCATCCTGCCCGTTGGGCACGAGCCAGAGCCGCGCCAGGCCCATCGCATGGTCGATCCGCACGCCGCCGCCATGGCGCATCGCGGCGCGCAGCATCTCGAGGAAGGCCGTGTAGCCGCCATCGCGCAGGCCACGCGGGGAGAAGGCGGCGATGCCCCAGGACTGGCCGAGGGGCGAGAAGATGTCGGGCGGCGCGCCCACGCCGACGCCGGACAGGATCTGCCCCTGGCGCGACCAGCCATGGCTGCCGCCGGCATCGGTGCCCACCGCGAGATCGGCGATAAGGCCGATCCTTGCGCCGGCCCCGCGGAAGGCGGCCTGCGCCTCGCCGAGGCCGCGATCGGCGATCCATTGGAGGAAGGCGTGGAAGGACACCTCGCGCTCATGCTCCCGGGCGAAGCGGGCGACGCCGGGCGCGTCGGGGCGGCGATACTCCGCCGGCCAGTCCTTCCAGTGCCAGAGCGAGGGATCGCGGCCATAGAGATGGCCGTGCAGCGCCTCGAACCGCGCATGGCTTTCCAGCGCCTCGCCGCCTTCCTCGCGGAAGCGGTCGAAGGCGGGGTCGCCGGAGAAGCGGTCGAAGATGGAGCGGAAGAGGCGCAGGCGCAGGCGGGCGGCGGCGGGCCACTCCACCAGCTCCAGCGCTTCCAGCCGCGCGAACTCACCGGCCAGGCCGGTCTCGGCCAGGGCCGCCCGCAGCGTCTCCTCGCCCATCGCGGCGGGGTCGGCGTGCAGCACGTTCAGAAAGAGGCGCGAGGAGGGCGCATAGGGCGAGAAGCGCTCGGGATCGGCGGAGAACTGCGCATGGACCGGCGAGATGGCGATGGCATCCGCGCCACGCCGTGCCGCCGAGACCGCGAGCTGCGCCAGGCCGGTGAAGTCGCCGATGCCGCCATCGCCCCGCCGATGCGGCGAGTAGAGCTGCGCCGCCAGGCCCCAGGGCCGCGTGCCGGGCTCAATCCCGTGGCAGCGCTGCGGGCAGACGGCGAGGATCGTCTCCTGCCCGCCGATCTCCAGCCGGTGGTAGCCGGCTTCGTCCACCGGCGGCAGCGTGCAGAGCCCGTCCTGCTGCCGGGCCCGCCCTTCCCGACGCGCGCCGCTTTCCAGACGAAGGCGGAATTCCGGTTCGCCGGGCAGGCCGAGCAGCACGGGGCGGTGCTGCAGGGCGGTGCAGAGCGGCGGCAGGGCACGCGCCTCCGCGCGAAGGGTCTCGCGGCTCTCGCGGATTTCGGCCTCGCTGCCCGCCGGCAGTTCCAGAGCGGCGAGAATGGCGCGCATCGCCTCGGGGCCGACGCTATGGTCGCGGTTGTTCACGTCGCGCCATTCCACCGCGATCCCGGCGGCCTGGGCGAGTTCGCGAAGCTCCTGTTCACTCATCAGGCAGGGTCCAGCAGGGCGATGGTGGTGTGCGGGGGCAAGGTGCCGGCCGCGAGCGAGGCGGCATGCCCAGGCGCGCTCTCAAACAGGATCCGGGCACCCTGCGCCTTAACCTGCGCTGAATCGCCGCCGAAATTCGTGGCGATGGTCAGCCGCGTGCCATCCCCCATGCGCCAGCGCGCCAGGACCGCGGCGGGCCCGACCGGCTCCGCGCCTTCCGCCGTCGCGCCCTTGAGGCGCGGGATGATCTCGGCATGGCGAATCGCCAGCAGCGCCTTGTGATGCGCGAGAATGGCATCGTGCGGCGGCCGCTGCGCCTCCGTGAAATCGGGCCGCGAGCGCTCGAAGGTGGCGGGGTCGTTCGGATCGGGGATGCGCGCGCGCGCCGCCTCGTCCTGGAAGGCGCTGAAATGCGCGAACTCCTTGCGGCGCCCTTCGCGAACGGCCTTGGCCAGCTCAGGGTCCTTGAAGCCGGTGAAGAAGAGGAAGGGTGCGGTGGCGCCCCATTCCTCGCCCATGAACAGCATCGGGATCTGCGGGCAGAGGAGCAGCAGGGCAGTGGCGGCGCGCAGGGACGGCGCGGGGGCCAGGACCTCCAGCCTTTCGCCCATGGCGCGGTTGCCGACCTGGTCGTGGTTCTGCAGGAAGAGCACGAAGGCGGTGGGCGGCAGATGGGCGGAGGGCTCGCCGCGCGGACGATGCAGATGCGGCATCTCCTCGCCCTGGAACAGGAACCCCTCGCCCAGGACGCGCGCGAGCTTCTTCGCCCCGTCATCGGCGAAGTCCTCGTAATAGCCCTCGCGCTCGCCGGTCAGCAGCGGGTGCAGCGTGTTGTGGCCGTCGTCGTTCCACTGCGCGTCGTACAGGCCGGGGGCGAGCTTGGAGGCGGTGTTGCCCTCGTTCTCCAGCACCAGATGCACCTCGCGCCCCGTCACCTCGGCGCGGAGGCGGCGGGCCAGCACATCCAGCCAGGGCTGGTCGGCGATGGCATGCACGGCGTCCAGCCGCAGCCCGTCGACATGATAGTCGCGCAGCCACATCAGCGCGCATTCCTCGAAATAGGCGCGCACCTCCGGCTTCGCGAAGTCGATCGCGGCACCCCAGGGCGTGTGGATGCCCTCGTCGAAGAAGGGCTTGGCATAGGCGTGCAGATAGGCGCCGTCCGGCCCGAAATGGTTGAAGACGCAGTCGACAAAGACCGAGAGGCCGAGGCCATGCGCCGCGTCCACCAGCGCCTTCAGCTCCTCCGGCGTGCCGTAGCTCGGGTCGGGGGCGAAGGGCTGCACGCCGTCATAGCCCCAGTTGCGGCCACCGGGGAAAGCGGCCAGCGGCATCAGCTCCACGGCGTTGACGCCGAGTTCCTTCAGGCGCGGCAGCAGTGCCTGCACGCCGGCATAGCCGCCCAGCGTGCCGACATGCAGCTCGTAGAGCACCGTCTCGTGCCAGGGGCGGCCGCGCCATGCGGCATCCCGCCAGGCATAGGCGCCGTGATCCACCAGCACGGAGGCGCCGTGCACGTCCTCGGCCTGGGCGCGGGAGGCAGGGTCCGGCACGAGGAGATCCGGGGCGGTGCGGAAGCGGTAGCGCGCGCCGGGGCGCGCCGGCGCGTCCACCGCGTACCAGCCGCCACCGCGGGCCTCCATCGGCAGGGGATCCATCCCCTCGACTTCCAGCAGGACGGTCTCCGCGGAGGGTGCCCACAGGCGGAAGGTCGCGCCCCGCTCATGCAGCAGCGGACCCCATAGGGTGGTCATTCCGTACTCGCTCCCTCTCGCGCCAGGCGGCTCCAGAGGAGAACGACCGAACGGGCCCCGACGGCTATCACCGTCTCGCTTTTTTCAAGCGGCCGTTCCTCGGCCTCCGGATGGGCGCTGTCCAGCACGAGAATCCAGTTCTGCACCGTGGTGGGCAGGGTGAAGGGCTGAGGGGCGCTGTCGGCGTTCACCATCAGCAGCACGGTGTCCACCGTGTCGTCCGGCGCGCTGTCGGCGCGTAGCATGGCGAAGGTCTTGGAGATCGGGTCGCGCCAGGCCTCGGGCGAGATGGGCTGGCCGTCCTGGCCGAACCACTGGGTGTCGTGCAGCCCCGGCACCGGCTCCGACTGGCCATGCGGAAAGCGCGGGGGGCGCAGCGGCGCGAAGCGGTGGCGCAACTGCGCCAGCCGGCCGGTGAAGCGGATGAGCGCCTGCGCCTCCTCCGTCCCGCCGCGCTGCCAATCGACCCAGGAGATCTCGTTGTCCTGACAATAGGCGTTGTTGTTGCCCTTCTGCGTCCGGCCCATCTCGTCCCCGGCCAGCAGCATGGGCGTGCCGGCGGAGAAGAAGACGGTCGCCAGCATGGCGCGCTTCAGCCGGCTGCGGGTCTCGAGGATGGCGGGGTCGTCCGTTTCCCCCTCCTCGCCCCAGTTGTGGCTGTAGTTCTCGCCATGGCCGTCGCGATTGTCCTCGCCATTTAGCTCGTTGTGGCGGTGGTCGTAGGAGACGATGTCCTCCAGCGGGAAGCCGTCATGGCTGGCGATGTAGTTGACGCTGGCCCAGGGCTGGCGGCGCCGGCGGTCGAACAGCTCGGCGGAGCCGGTGAGCCGCGCGGCGATGTCGGCACGCATGCCTTCGTCGCCCTTCCAGAAGCGGCGCACGCCGTCACGGAACTTGTCGTTCCATTCGGCGAAGCCGGGCGGATGGTTGCCGAGCTGATATCCGCCCGGGCCGATATCCCAGGGTTCGGAAATCAGCTTGCTGCGCGACAGCACGGGGTCCTGCCGCAGCGCGTCGAAGAAGCCCGACCCCGGATCGAAGCCCGTCGCCTCCCGGCCGAGGACGCTGCCCAGGTCGAAGCGGAACCCATCCACATGGAAGGTCTCCACCCAGTAGCGCAGGCTGTCCATGACCATCTGGATGACCCGCGGATGCGACATGTTCACCGTATTGCCGGTGCCGGTGTCGTTGATGCAATGACGTGGGTTATCCGGCAGCAAACGATAGTAGGAGGCGTGGTCCAGCCCGCGCCAGGAGAGGGTGGGCCCCATCTCCGAACCCTCGCAGGTGTGGTTGTAGACCACGTCGAGGATCACCTCGATCCCGGCCTCGTGCAGGCGCCGCACCGCCGCGCGCAACTCGTTCAGCTGCCCCGTCGCGAGATAGGCGGGCTCGGGCGCGAAGAAGGAGAGGGTGGAGTAGCCCCAGAAGTTGGTCAGCCCCTTCTCCACGAGGAAGCGGTCCTGCAGGAAGGCGTGCACCGGCAGCAGCTCCACCGCCGTCACGCCGATCCTCTGCAGGTGGTTGATCACAGCCGGGTGGCCCAGCGCCTGGAAGCTGCCCCGGATGGGTCCGGGCACCTCCTCATGAAGCTGCGTCAGGCCCTTCAGATGCGCCTCGTAGATGATGGTGTCGCACCACGGGTTCTCCAGCGGGCGGTCGCGCCCCCATTCGAAGGCCCGGTCATCCACCACCACCCCCTTGGGCATGGCCGCGGCGCTGTCGCGCCGGTCCATGGTCAGGTCCCCGCGCGAGCCGCCGACACGGTAGCCGAACAGCGCGTCCGACCAGGTGACATTGCCCACCAGCTGCTTCGCATAGGGGTCCAGCAGCAGCTTGGTCGGGTTGAAGCGGTGCCCCTTCCCCGGCTCATAGGGGCCATGGGCACGATAGCCGTAGACGGTGCCCGGCCCGACATCCGGCAGGTAGCCGTGCCAGACCTCGTCCGTGCATTCCGGCAGATCGTAGCGCGCGATCTCCCGCCGGCCGCTCGCGTTGAACAGACACAGCTCGATCCTCTCTGCATGGGCGGAGAAGACCGCGAAGTTCACCCCCAACCCGTCCCATGTGGCGCCCAGCGGATAGGGTTTCCCGGTTTCGAGGCGGGAGGGCGCTGTCGGCATGGGGACGGGAAATCCTTCAGGGCGTGAAGATGAGCGTGGCCAGCGGCGGCAGCATCAGGTTCAGCGAAGCCGGCTGGCCGTGGGACGGTTCCTCCCTGGCCTGCGCGCCTCCCGCATTCCCGATGCCGGAACCACCATAGACGGCAGCGTCGGTATTGAGGACTTCCTTCCACCAGCCGCCCCAGGGCACCCCGATCCGGTAGTCGTAGCGGGGCACCGGAGTGAGGTTGCAGACGACGAGGGCGGGCCGGCCATCCGCCCCGAAACGCAGGAAGGCATAAACGCTGTTGGCCGCGTCATCCCCCACCACCCAGGCAAAGCCCGAGGGGTCGGCGTCCTTCTCATGCAGCGCCGGCACCTCGCGATAGGCCTTGTTCAGGTCCCGCACCAGGGCCTGCATGCCGCGGTGGCGCGGCTGGTCCAGCAGGTGCCAGGGAAGCTGGGCGTCGTGGTTCCACTCCGTCGGCTGCGCGAGTTCGATGCCCATGAAGAGCAGCTTCTTGCCCGGATGCGTCCACATGAAGCCGAGATAGGCGCGCAGATTGGCGTGCTTCTGCCAGTCGTCCCCCGGCATCTTCCGCAGCAGCGAGCCCTTCCCGTGCACCACCTCGTCATGGGAAAGCGGCAGCATGAACTTCTCGGAAAAGGCATAGACCAGGCCGAAGGTCATCTGCCCATGGTGCCAGCGGCGGTTGACTGGGTCCTCCTGCATGTAGTGCAGGGAGTCGTGCATCCAGCCCATGTTCCACTTGTAGTGGAAGCCGAGGCCGCCTTCGCTGACCGGGGCGGAGACGCCGGGCCAGGCCGTGCTTTCCTCGGCCACCATGATGGCGCCGGGGCAGCGCTCCCGCACCACCTCGTTCAGCTCCTTGATGAAGCCCACGGCCTCGAGGTTCTCGCGCCCGCCATACTGGTTCGGGATCCACTCGCCCGCGTTGCGGGAGTAGTCGCGGTAGAGCATGGAGGCGACCGCATCCACGCGCAGCCCGTCCACGTGGTAGTGCTCGAGCCAGTGCAGCGCGGAGGCGATGAGGAAGCCGCGCACCTCGTTCCGCCCGAAATTGTAGATGAGCGTGTTCCAGTCCTTGTGGAACCCCTCGCGCGGATCGGCATGCTCATACAGCGCCGTGCCGTCGAACTGGCCGAGCCCGTGCGGGTCGGACGGGAAATGGGCGGGCACCCAGTCCAGGATCACGCCGATCCCCGCCTCGTGACAACGGTCCACGAAGCGGGAGAAGCCTTCCGGCGTGCCGAAGCGGGCGGTGGGCGCGAAAAGGCCGAGCGGCTGGTAGCCCCAGGAGCCGCCGAAGGGATGCTCCATGATCGGCAGAAGCTCCACATGCGTGAAGCCCATGCCGACGACATAAGGAATCAGCCGCGCCGCCACTCCGTCCCAATCCGGCGCGGCGCCGTTCTCGGCGTGCCACCAGGAGGTCGGATGCACCTCGTAGATGGAGATCGGCGCCTCGACCGCCTGCAGCCCGGCGCGACGCGACATCCAGCTCGCGTCGTTCCAGGGATGCGCCGCCGGCTTTGTCACGATCGAGGCCGTTCCCGGCGCCAGCTCCGCCTGGCCAGCCACGGGGTCCGCCTTCAGGGGCAGCACGCCCCCATGCGCGCCGAGGATCTCGTACTTGTAGTGCTCGCCCGGGCCGAGGCGCGGGAGAAACAGCTCCCAAATGCCCGAGGCGCCGCGCAGCCGCATCGGATGGCGGCGGCCATCCCAGGCATTGAAGCCGCCGACGACGGAAACGCGCCGCGCATTCGGCGCCCAAACGGCGAAGCGCACGCCGGGCACGCCATCCACCTCCATGGCCTGGGCGCCGAAGACCTGGCCCATCTCGCGGTGCCGGCCCTCGCCGAAGAGGTAGATGTCCATGTCCCCGAGCAGCAGACCGAAGGAATAGGGATCCTCCGTCTCCTGCACGCCGCCGGGCCAGGTGATGCGAAGCGTGTAGGGCGTGGTGACCTCGCCCTCCCACATGCCGTGGTCATGCACCTGCCGGAGCGCGACCGGCGCCCCGCCACGGGGCACCGCCTCCACGCTCAGCGCGCCCGGCAGGAAGCTGCGGACCACGCCATCATGCGGCCCGAGCACCGCGAAGGGGTCGCCATGGCGCCCCTCGACAATGGCTTGGATGGCGTCGTTCATGCGGTCACCAGTCGGTCGGCCAGCGCGGCAAGGCCGCGCAGCGGGATGGGGAGCCAGGCGGGACGGTTGGCCGCCTCGTAGCGCACCTCGTAGGAGGCCTTTTCCAGCAGGAAGAGGTCGAGCAGCGCGTCGCGCGTCTCCTCCGGCGCCCACTGGTTCGGGGAGGCCTCCTCCGCCTCTCGATAGGCCGCCATGAAGGCCTCACCGGCCTCGGCGCGAAAGCGGGACAGCAGCGCGTCCCGGCGTTCCGCCGGGGCGGTGCTCAGCGCGCCGGCCGCGGCGGCGGCAGCGTAGTCCAGGCTGCGCAGCAGGCCGGCCACGTCGCGCAGCGGGCTGCCCTTGGCGCGGCGCTCCTCCAGTGTGCGCGCGGGCTCGCCCTCGAAGTCCACGATCACGGCATCGCCCTGCGCCACCAGCACCTGGCCCAGATGGAAGTCGCCATGCACGCGCGTCATCAGCGCGCCATCGGCGGACTGCGCCAGGCGGCGGGCGGCCTGCTTGATCGCCTCGCGGCGGGCCAGCAGCCCGTCCGCCAGGGTCTTCTCCTCGCCCTCCAGCTCCGCCTTCGCCAGCAGGTCCAGCGCGGGGTCGAGCTGCGCGATGGCGCCCTCGGCCCAGGCGGTGCGGGAGGCCTCTCCCGCGACTTCCGGCGTGAAGGCCGGATCGTCGCTCGGGCGTGCGAGCACGGCGTGCAACTCGCCCAGGCGGCGCCCGAGAGCAGCGATGAAGGAGAGATAGCCGGCCAGCGAATCGCCGTGCTCGTCATCTGTCTGGTCGGCCGCGCGGGCCAGCCAGTCCAGCGTCCAGCCCCAGCCATCGCCCTGGTTGCGGACGAAGCCCTGCAGCAGCATCAGCGTCACCGGCACGCCATCAGGCCCGTTCCGCACCACCTCGCCGCGCAGCGGCGCGATGTTGGCGTAGCCCGCATCGGTCAGGTGCCGGGTCATCTCCGCTTCGGGATGGACGCCCCGCACCAGCTTGCGGAGAATCTTGAGCACCACCTCCTCCCCCACGATCAGGGAGGAGTTGGACTGCTCGCCCGGCAGGCGGCGCACCGCGGGTTCGTCGCCGAGCTCCAGTGCGGCCATCCGCTCGCCGCCCACGAAGACCACGGGCCCGTCCTCGGTCTCGGCCACCGCGCCCTCGCGCAGCGCCTTCAGCACGCGATGCACGAAGTGGTCGGAGGCGAAGGCATCGGTGAGGTAGCCCACCTGGCGACCCTGCCGCACGCGCGAGAGGGCGAGCTGATAAGCCAGCGGCCCCGTGCTCTCATCCTCGCCCATGGCGGCCATCGGCACGCAGTAGCGCTCGGTCCGGCCGGGAAGCTTCACCTCCACCTCCGCCAGCAGCGTGTACTGGCCGCCAGGGATGGGAGCGATGGCGCGGAGGCTGACACCTTCCAGCCGCTCGTCCTTCGAGGCGAACCAGCGTCGCTTGGGCAGCCAGGCCGGCAGCACCTCGCGCTCGAACTCGGCACGCTGGGCCGGGCCGAAGGCCGTGGCGGTGGTCGGGAAGACGATGGTGCGGAGGTCGGGCAAGGGTTCGGGTGCCTTCACATGCCAGGGCGGCAGCGCCTGCTCGGTTGCGAGGACGAACCAGTAGAACCCATAGGGCGGGAGCGTGAGCAAGTAGGTTAATTGCCCGATGGCCGGGAAGGCCGTGCCGCCCAGCATTTCCACCGGCACGCGGCCCGCGAGGTCCGAGAGGTCCAGCTCCACCGCCTGGGCGGAGCGCGAAAGGTTGAAGACGCAGAGGATGGCCTCGCCATCCAGCGCGCGCAGATAGGCCAGCACCTTGCGGTTGCCAGGGTAGAGCAGCCGCATGGAGCCGCGGCCGAAGGCCTGGCTGCGCTTGCGCGTGGCCAGCATGCGCCGCATCCAGTTCAGCAGGCTGTGCGCGTCGCGCGCCTGGGCCTCCACATTCACGGCCTGGAAGCCGTAGAGCGGGTCCTGGATAGCGGGCAGGACGAGGCCCGCGGGGTCGGCCTTGGAGAAGCCGCCGTTGCGGTCGGGCGACCACTGCATCGGGGTCCGCACCCCGTCGCGGTCGCCGAGATAGATGTTGTCGCCCATGCCGATCTCGTCGCCGTAATAGATCACGGGCGTGCCGGGCATGGACATCAGCAGCCCGTTCATCAGCTCGATGCGCCGGCGGTCGCGCTCCAGCAGCGGGGCGAGGCGGCGGCGGATGCCGAGGTTGATGCGGGCGCGGCGGTCGGCCGCATAGGTGTTCCAGAGATAGTCCCGCTCCTTGTCGGTCACCATCTCCAGCGTCAGCTCGTCATGGTTGCGCAGGAAGATCGCCCACTGGCATCCCTCCGGGATGTCGGGCGTCTGGCGCAGGATGTCGGTGATGGGGAAGCGGTCTTCCTGCGCGATGGCCATGTACATGCGCGGCATCAGCGGGAAGTGGAACGCCATGTGGCATTCGTCGCCCCCGCCGAAATACTGCTGCGTGTCCTCGGGCCACATGTTCGCCTCGGCCAGCAGCATCTTGCCGGCGCCCGCATAGCCCCGCTCCAGCTCGGCGCGGATGCGCTTCAGCACATCATGCGTCTCGGGCAGGTTCTCGTTGTTGGTGCCGTCGCGCTCGATCAGGTACGGCACGGCGTCCAGGCGCAGCCCGTCCACCCCCGCATCCAGCCAGAAGCGCATGACGTTCAGCACGCGGTCCACCACCTCCGGATTATCGAAGTTCAGGTCCGGCTGGTGGGAGAAGAAGCGGTGCCAGAAATACTGCCCGGCCACCGGATCCCAGGTCCAGTTGGACTTCTCCGTATCCAGGAAGATGATGCGCGTGCCCTGGTAGATCTGGTCCGTGTCGGACCAGACATAGATGTTGCGCTCGGGCGAGCCCTTCGGCGCGTTCCGCGCGGCCTGGAACCAGGGATGCTCGGAGCTGGTGTGGTTGATCACGAGCTCCGTGATCACGCGCAGCCCGCGCCGATGCGCCTCCTCGATGAAGCGCTTCGCATCCTCGGTCGTGCCGTAGTCCGGATGCACGCCGGTGTATTCGGAGATGTCGTAGCCGTCGTCGCGCCGGGGGCTGGGATAGAAGGGCAGCAGCCACAGCGTGTCGACGCCCAGCTCCGCGATGTAGTCCAGCTTCGCCATCAGCCCGGGGAAGTCACCCACCCCGTCGTCATTGGCATCGAAGAAGGACTTCACATGCAGCTGGTAGATCACCGCGTCCCGGTACCATTGCGGGTCGCGCGGGTCCGGCTGGTGGTTCAGAAGGGTGTCGCTCTTGGGCTGGACGTCGTCGGGCATCGTTCGTCTCGTTTCAGGCGCCGAAGGGGCGCACACGCCAGATGGCGAAGGGCAGGTCGGCGGGGTCGAGGCGCATGTGTTGCGTCTTGCCATGCCAGGCGAAACGCTGGCCGCGCATCAGGTCCTCCGCCTCCAGACCGGCATGGTCCGGCAGGCCCCAGCGCCAGAGCGGCAGTTCGAAGCCGGCTTCCTGCACCTGGTATGGGTCCATGCTCACGGCAACCAGGACAACATTCGAGCGGTCCTCATTGGCCTTCTCGTAATACAGGATGTTGTCGTTCCAGGCGGGCAGGAAGGTCACGCCGAGATGAGTCTGCAGCGCAGGATTGGCGCGGCGGATCATGTTCAGCCGGGTCACCTCGTCGACGATGTCCCCGGGGCGGCGATCGGGCCAGGCGCGGATCTGGTACTTCTCGCTGTCCAGATACTCCTCCTTGCCCGGCAGCGGCGTCGCCTCGCAGAGCTCGAAGCCCTGATACACGCCCCAGAGGCCGGAGAGGGTGGCCGCCAGCGCGGCACGGGTCAGGTGCATCGGCCGGCCGCCGGTCTGCAGGTGGCGCGGGTTGATGTCCGGCGTGTTGACGAAGAAATGCGGGCGGAAGAACTCGCGCGGCGCCGTGGTGGACAGCTCGGTCAGGTATTCCGCCATCTCCGCCTTGGTCTCGCGCCAGGTGAAGTAGGTGTAGGACTGGCTGAAGCCGCTCTTGGCCAGCCGGTACATCACCTTCGGCCGGGTGAAGGCCTCGGAGAGGAAGAGCACCTCCGGATTCTCGGCGCGGATCTCGCCGATCATCCACTCCCAGAAGGGCAGCGGCTTGGTGTGGGGGTTGTCCACCCGGAAGGTCTTCACCCCCTGCTCCACCCAGAACTTCACGGACTGGTACAGCGCCACCCAGAGCGAGGGCTTGGCGCCCTCGGCGTAGAAGTCGACGTTGACGATGTCCTCGTACTTCTTGGGCGGGTTCTCGGCGTATTTGATGGTGCCGTCAGGACGCCAGTCGAACCACTCCGGATGCTCGCGCAGCCAGGGATGGTCCGGGGAGCACTGGATGGCGAAGTCGAGCGCCAGCTCCAGCCCATGGGCGTGCGCGGCCGCGGCCAGCCGGCGGAAGTCGTCCATCGTGCCCAGCGCGGGGTGCAGCGCGTCATGGCCACCCTCCTCCGAGCCGATGGCATAGGGGCTGCCCACGTCATCGGGCCCGGGTGTTAGGGTGTTGTTCCGCCCCTTGCGGTTCTTCCGCCCGATCGGGTGGACGGGCGGGAAGTAGAGCACGTCGAAACCCATCGCCTTCACGCGCGGCAGCTGGGCGATGACGTCATCCAGCGTGCCATGCCGACTCTCGTCGCCGGACTGGCTGCGGGGGAAGATCTCGTACCAGCTCGCGAAGCGTGCTGCGATCCGCTCCGCTTCGATGCCACCCGGTGGGTTCTGCCGCACGCGGTGCGGGCGGTTGTCGGCCAGCGCCATCAGCCGCGCCGTCTCGGGGGCGAGCAGCGCGGTCAGCCGCTCGGCCTCCTCGGCCGTCTCCAGCATCTTCGCCAGGGCCAGCAGGCCGCGCCGCGCGGCGCCAGGGCGGGCCGCGGCCTTCACCACATACCGCCGCCCCTCCTCCAGCTCCAGGGTCACGTTCAGGCCGGCCGCGTGCTTCTTCGACAGCTCGTCGCGATAGCCGGCGAAGACATCCAGCCAGGCCTCCACGGCGAAGAGATGGCGGCCCATGCGCTCCAGCGGGAAGCTCGCTGTCCAGCGGTCGTTGCCGAGAGGCGCCATCCGCACCTCGCGCCAGTTCTTCTCGTCCACCGGGCGCCAGAGCAGCGCGACGCCGAAGGTGGCATGGGTGTCGGCCACGATGTCGGCCTCCACCGTCACCACTTCGCCAACGATGCGCTTGGCGGGGAAGCGCCCGCCCTCCACCAGAGGCGTCACCGCCTCGATCCCGATGCGCGGGATCAGCAGGCCCTGTTCCGGCGGCATGCGCATGGCCGCCGGGCGGATGACAGGGTTCGGGCGTCCGGCTTCCAGAACCCGCACCTCGCCGGGGGAGAGAAGGATCGGCTCGCCCGGGACGAAGGCCTGGCTGCCATCGGCACCGAGGAAGGGTGCGGGACCGCCACCGATGGTCGGCAGCACCACCTCGGGCGCCAGGCTGGCAGAGGCGCGGCGGTCGGGATTGGCGATCACCAGCGTTGCGCTCTCGGCCACCCGCGGGTCGGCCGAGGCGCGCAGCACGGCGAGCACTGGCGCCCCGGGCCCACTCAGGGGCCGCATGTCCAGCCCCGTCAGCGGGGCGAGCCGCGCCACCAGGGCATTGGCGTCGCGGATCTCGTCCGAGAGGTCGTAGGGGGCATTCTCCCGCATCCAGCTCCAGTCGCCGGGCCGGTCTTGCGCCGGGTCTGAAGGGCGGCGGGCACCGTATTCGAAGCCCTGGGGCACCAGCATCGCGTCGCATAGCGTGGCAGCCAGGTGGAGCGTGAGGCTGGCCGCCCGCGCGCGTGCCGCCTCGTCGCCCTCATCCATCGCCGCGCGGGGGCCGAAGGGGGCTTCGGGAAAGCCGACCAGGGGGGCGCCAAGAGCCTGTCGCTCCTCCATGAACCAGGGATCGCGCCCATTCCACCAGGCCAGGGAGGAAGCAAGCCAATGGAAGCCCGCGCCTCGAAGCGCGGCGGCCTCATGCCAGGGCATGCCCACGCTCCAGGCCAGGAAACCCGCCCCGGGCACGGCGCCGGTCAGCCTTCCCCAGGCGGATGAGGGGACGTCACCTGGCTCCAGCGAACGGAAGCCCGAGACCCCGGCCGCCGCCCAGTCCCGCAACCGCGCCTCCCAGAAGCCGAGCGGTCCTTCGGCCGAAAGATCCAGCCGCGCCAGTCCCAGCGGGACCAGGCCGCCACGCGGGTCCGGCAAGGCGGCTTCGGGCCGCAGGAACCAATCGGGCCGCGAGGCCGGGAGCGAACCCTCCACGGCGACATGCCGCGGCGCAAGGTCGAGCCAGAGCTCCAGCCCGGCCGCGCGGCAGGCGGCCGCGATGGAGGCGATGGCGGCCGTGCCGTCCGTCCCGCTCTCCAGCATCGGATGCGGCCGGTCATGATCCGCCACCTCCAGGAGATGGCCGGAGCGCCCGGGCGACAGCGGCGGCGGCATGCACACCCCGCGGAAGCCGAGCGCGGCGATCCGTTCCAGTTCCGCTCCCCATCCCGTGAGCGGGCCGAGGAGCAGGGGGTTCAGGTGATAAAGGGCGATGGGACGCATCGGCGAGGAACGGTGGTCGACGGTCATGGTTCCCGGCTCCGGCTTCGTCGATCTGATCCCAAGGGGATCGCAGCCCCGGCGCGCCGGGGAAAGCTTGACGCGATGCAACAACCTGTGAGCCGGGACGTGGCGGCATGACGTTTCCGGGACACCGGTCCGGATTGCGGTCTGAGGCCCCTCAGCCGCCGGCAGCCAGCTCCTCCGTGCCTTCCGGCCCCTTCACCCCCGCCATCGCCGCGGCGAGAGCCTCTCGCCCGAAGGGCTTGTCCAGCCGGGGCAGGTCGAGGACCTCGCCCGCGGGAAGGTCGGCATAGCCGGAGGCGAGGATCACCGGCAGGCCGGGGTAGAGGGAGCGGATCCGCGCCGCCAGCTCCGCGCCGGTCATCCCGGGCATCGCATGGTCGGTCAACACCAAGTCGGGCAGCGGCCCCGCGCGGAGCGCCGCGAGGGCGGAGGCGGCCGAATCCGCCTCCCGCGCGCGGTGGCCGAGATCGGCCAGCAGGGCCGCGCTGCTGGCCAGCACCAGCGGGTCGTCATCCACCACCAGCACGTCCAGCGGCCGCGCGGGGATCGCCCTGACGGGAGCCGGAGCCTCCACCGGAGCGGCGTCCTCGCCCGGCTCGGCGCGAGGCAGCCAGATCTCGGCCGTCGTGCCCTGCCCCGGGGCGCTGATCAGCCGCAGCGCGCCACCGGATTGGGCGCAGAGCCCATGCACCATCGAAAGGCCGAGGCCGGTGCCGCGCCCCACGCCCTTGGTGGTGAAGAAGGGCTCGGTGGCCCGGGCGAGGGTCTCGGCATCCATGCCGGCCCCCTGATCCGTCACGGTAATGACCAGGCAGTCGCCGACGGGCGGCGGGTCGCCCGCGCCGGCCTCCCCGTCCCGAGGGCCGGCCGGCGCGTTGCGCGCGCCGATGCGCACGCTGCCATGCGGGAACAGCTCGGGCGGCATCGCGTCGCGCGCGTTGACGCAGAGGTTCAGCAGGGCGAGTTCCAGCTGGTTCGGGTCGGCCTGGGCCCGCCACAGCCCCTCGGGCAGATTGGTCTCCAGCGGTGTGGCCGGGCCGAGGCTGCGTGCCAGGATGTCGCGCATCGAACCGATGAGCGCCCCGGTATCCACCGCCGCCATCCGCAGCTCCTGCCGCCGCGCGAAGGCGAGCATCCGGCGGGTCAGCGCGGCGCCGCGTTCCGCCGCGCCGGCAATGCCCTCCAGCAGGCGGCGCGCGCCGGGGTCCTCGGCCAGCACGGCACGCTTGCCCAGCAGCGCGGCGCCGGAGGCGACGACCTGCAGCAGGTTGTTGAAGTCATGCGCCACCCCGCCGGTGAGCTGGCCGAGTGCCTCCATCTTGCGGGCCTGGGCGAGCTGGACCTGGGCGGCCTCCGCCGCGTCCACGGCCTCCGCCACGCGCGCTTCCAGCATCGCCTGCGCGGCGCGGCGCTCCGTCACATCGGCATAGACCCCGACGAAGCGCCCGGTGCCGGGCAGGGCCCGGCCGTTGATGGCGATCCAGCGGTCTCCCCGCGCGGTGCGGAGCCGATGCTCCAACGTGACCGTCGCGCCCTCCGCCACGGCGCGCTTCCAGGCCTCGGGCGTGATGGGGTGGTCGTCGGGATGCATGGCGGCCTTCCAGACATCCAGGTCGCTGCGCCGGTCCTCCGGCACGGGAAGGCCGAGAAGGGTGAAATGGCCGGGGGAGAAGACGCCCTGCCGCGTGCGGAGGTCCAGGTCGAAGGCGATCAGCCCACCCGATTCCAGCGCCAGGCGCAGCCGCTCCTCCGCCGCCGCCAGGGCGGATTGGTGCTCCGCCAGCCGCGCCTCCGTGCGGCGCAGGGCGGAGATGTCCACATGCACGCCCAGCAGCCGAAGGGCGCGGCCGGCGGTGTCGCGCTCGATCTCGGCCAGGGCGGAAATCCAGCGCGTCTCCCCCGCCGGCGTGACCACCCGGTATTCGGAGACATAGTCGGTGCCGCTTCCCTCGACCGAGGCGGCGAAATGGGTGGCGACGCGGGCGCGGTCCTCCGGATGGATGCGGCGCACCCACTCCTCATGCGGCTCCTCCGCCGCCTCGGGCCCCAGCCCGTGCAGCGCCAGGTATTCGGGCGAGCGATGGTTGTGGAAGCCCGGCACCCCCGCCGCGTCGTAACGGACCACGATCTCGAAGCCGCCCACCCGCGCGAGGCGCTGGGTGCGGGCCAGCTGGGCCTCGCGCTCGCGCAGCGCCGCGTCCCGCGCGGCCAGGGCATCGGCGGCGCGCGACAGGGCGGCGCCGACGGAATCCACCTCCGGCAGCGCGGTCCGCACCGGCGGCACCGGCTCGCCCCGGCCGAGCGCCGCCGCAGCGGCCGACAGCGCCCGGGTGGCGCGCGCGATCCGCGCGCCGGCCCAGAGCGCGAGGCCCAGCGCGCAGGCCAGCAGCGCCAGCCCCACCCCCGCCAGAGCCCAGACCGCCTGGCGCACCGGCGCATCCACCACCTCCGCCCTCAGCCCGACGCCGACGGACCAGCCGACCGCCGTCGGCGCATGGGCGAGCACCGCGGGCGAGCCGTCATAGCTATGCCCGCGCACCACGCCGTGCTCCATGTCCTGGAACCGGGGGCCGGCGTCACGCCCCGCCATCCGGTCATGGTCGATATTGCGGGCGACGATCCGGTTGCCCCGGTCCACGACCACCACGGTCCAGCCGGGCTCCGGCACCTCCTGGCGGAGCCGCTCCGCCAGGCGCGTGGCGACGAAGCCGGCCGAGAGCAGGTAGCGCCGGCCGCCGCTGTCCCGCACCGGCAGGACCACGCCGTAGACCGGCGCGCGGGTGGCGGCGCCGTCGAACAGGTCCACCACCTGCGGGCCGGGTTCGGCATTGTCGCCCCGCACCGCCCAATCGGGCCGGGCGGGAATGTCCGTGATGGGCTGGCCAGGGGGTCGCGCGCTGTGGAGGACGGGCCGCCCCTCCGCATCCCGCAAGGTCAGGTTGCCCTTCAGCTCCCTCGACATGGTGACGAGTTGCCGGTGCAGGCTTTCCAGATCGTTGGACTGGAAGGACCGCGTGGCCGCGACCGCCCGGAGGGTGGAGGTGAGGGCGGCGAACTCCGTATCCACCATGCGGGCGAGCGCCTCGGCCCGGGTCTGGACCGTCTGCTCCACCAGGTCGCGCTGCGCCTCGGCGAAGCGCCAGAGAACCAGCCCCGCGAAGCCGAGGACCGGCAGCACGCCGGCCAGCACGAGCAGCAGCAGGCGCGCGCGGATGCCCGGGCCGGGCCATCTCCCTTGCCTCGGGCCTTGCGTCTCCGTATGGGCGGGCCCGTCTGGCATCCGTAACAAGCTGCACCGCTCCCCGGCTGGGCGCCAGCACCCCTCGCGGGGTGTAGCTGGGCTGCGCCCTCCGCGGCCTCAGGCGCGCGGCGCGACCTCCACCGCCGCTTCCAGGCCCATGGCCGCGGCCAGGCTGTCCACCCGGCGCTGCACGCTTTCCCCGGCGAAGACGCCGCTGCCCTCCACCAGCCGCAGGACCAGCCTCCCGCCGCGGGGGATCAGCGCGGTGCCGGCCAGCAGCGCCGGCGTGCCGCCCGACAGCGTATAGGCCAGGCGCAGCGCCGCCCCGATCCGCTCCGCACGCTGCTGCGCGGCCGCGCCGAGCAGCCGCCGCGCGGGTTCCAGCAGCGCCGCATCCCCCGCGTCGTAGCGGAGCGCCGTGGCCAGGGCGAGGAAGGCGCGGGCATGGTGGTCCAGCCCCACGCCGGGCTGGCGCAGCACGCGCAGGAAGGCCTGCTCGGCGCGGTAATCCGGATGGTCGTGGCTGCCCGTATCCGAAAGCTGGCAGGCGGCGTGGCGCAGCGCGGATTCGGCGGGGGATTCGCCGGGAAAGAGCGGCGCGGTCCAGGCGGCGAGGGCGTGCGCCATCGCGGGGTCGCGGCCGAAGCGCGCCGACAGATCGGCGCCCGCCGCCAGCAGCGGGTCCTGCGCGCGCACGGAATCGGGCAGGAGCCGGGAGTACCAGCCCTCCCGCAAGCCGTTGGCCGAGAAGACCACGCGCCGCGCGCCCGAGCGGCGCAGCACGCGGCGCAGCACCACGGCGGCGAAGGGCAGGTCCGCCGCGCGCTTGGCCGGCGCGCCGGGCAGGCGGCTGGAGCGTTCCCCCGCCGCGATCACGGCGGCGCAGAGGTCGCGCGCCTCCTCCCGCCGCAGCACGTAATGGTGGACGATGGAAAGCGGATAGCCGGTCTGCGTGATGTGCACCTTGGCCAGGGCGCGCCAGGCGCCGCCGACGAGGTAGAGGTCCCTGCCCTGCCCGCGATCGAGCCAGGGCACGCCGGACAGGACCTCCTCCGCCAGGGCGCGCGCGCGGGTTGGGTCGCCCCCCGCGCGCTCAGCCAGGCGGATGACGCCGAGCGGAAGGCTGACGGAGGCGGTCGGCCGGCCATTGGCGAGGTCCACCAGCTCCAGGCTGCCGCCGCCGATATCGCCCAGGATGCCATCGGCCCCCGGCACGCCCAGCAGCACGCCGTCGGCGGACATCGCCGCCTCCTCCTCTCCGGTCAGGATGCGCAGCGGCACGCCGGGCATGCGCGCGCGCAGCGCCTCCGCGAAGGCGGGACCATTGGCCGCGTCGCGCATGGCCGCCGTGGCCAGCACCTCCAGCGGGTCGGCATGCATGGCGCGCGCGATGGCGAGGTAGCGGCCCATGATGGTCAGCGCGCCCTCCACCGCAGCGGCGTTCAGCCGCCCGGTGGATTGCAGGCCGCGCCCGAGGCCCAGCACCGCCTTCTCGTTGAAGATGGTGACGGGGTTGCGCCCGCGCCCCTCGAAGATGACGAGGCGGACGGAGTTGGACCCGAGATCGACCACCCCGGAACGCGCCAGCATGGCCTCGCCCGTCACGGGCGGGGGGAGATGTCCTTCGGGAAGGTCCAAGCGTCTCAGTCCTGTGCCACGCGGTCCGGCCGGCGCCGCGCGGGGGCGCGGCTGCGCGGGGCGCGATGCAGGGCGCTGCCCCGGCCGGAGAGGGAGGGGTTGGTCATGAAATACTCATGGGCCGAGAGAGGTTGCGCCCCCGGCTCCACGCGGCGGTAGTTACCGTCGGGGTAGAGTTCCCAGGACTGGTCGCGGTCCTTGAGGTTCACGACCATGATCTGGTCCAGCACCTGGGCGTGAACCGTGGCGTTCTCCACCGGCACCATGGTCTCCACGCGCCAGTCCATGTTGCGCGCCATCCAGTCCGCGCTGCTGATGAAGACGCGGGCGCGGCGGCTGGGCAGGCGGTGGCCATTGGCGAAGACGCAGATGCGCGAATGCTCGAGGAAGCGCCCGACGATGGACTTCACCCGGATGTTGTCCGAAAGCCCCTTCACCCCCGGGCGCAGGCAGCAGATGCCGCGCACGATGCAGTCGATCTTCACCCCCACGCGGCTGGCCCGGTAGAGCGCGTCGATCAGCCCCTCGTCCACCAGCGAGTTGAGCTTCAGCCAGATCCCGGCCGGGCGCCCCTCCCGCGCATTCACGATCTCCTGCTCGATCAGCCCCATCAGCGTGGGGCGGAGGGTGAGCGGGGCGAAGGCGAGGCTCTCCATCTTCTCCGGCCGCGCATAGCCGGTCATGTAGTTGAACAGCCGCGCCGCATCGCGCGTCAGCCCGGGATCGGCGGTGAAGAAGGAGAGGTCCGTGTAGATACGCGCGGTGACGGGGTGGTAGTTGCCCGTGCCGAAATGCGCGTAGGAGCGCAGCGCGCCGCTCTCGCGCCGGACCACGAGGCTGACCTTCGCGTGGGTCTTGAGGTCCACGAAGCCGTAGACGACCTGCACCCCCGCCGCTTCCAGCTCCCGCGCCAGGGCGATGTTGCGCTCCTCGTCGAAGCGCGCCTTCAGCTCCACCATGGCGGTGACGGACTTGCCGGCCTCCGAGGCCTCGATCAGCGCGCGGGCGATGGGGCTGTCGCGGCTGGTGCGATACAGCGTCTGCTTGATCGCGACCACCGCCGGGTCCCGCGCCGCCTGGCGCAGGAACTGCACCACCACGTCGAAGGATTCGTAGGGGTGGTGGACGACAATGTCCTTCGCGCGGATCGCCGCGAAGCAATCCCCGCCGAAATCGAGGATGCGCTCGGGGAAGCGCGGCGTGTAGGGCTTGAAGAGAAGGTCCGGCCGGTCGTCCAGGATGAGCTGGGTGAGGTCCGACAGGCCGAGCAGCCCGTCGAGGGCGAAGATCTCCGCCCGCGGCGCGTCCAGCTCCTCCGCCACCAGGTCCACCATGTCCGCCGGCGTGTCGGAGGTGACGGAAAGGCGGATGGCGCGCCCGCGGCGGCGGCGCTTCAGCGCCGTCTCATAGGAGCGGACGAGGTCCTCCGCCTCCTCCTCGAACTCCACATCCGTGTCGCGGATCAGGCGGAACAGCCCGCGCTCCGCGAGGATGAAGCCAGGGAAGACGCGGCGGAGGTTGAGGAGGATCACCTCCTCCAGCAGCACGAAGCGCGCGGCCTCGCGCGGGCCGCCGCTGCCGGGCAGGCGGATGAAGCGCTCCAGCTGCGGCGGCAGGGGCAGGATGGCGCGCATGGTCCCGCCATCCTCCTCCCGCACCAGCTTCATGATGAGGCAGAGGGCGAGGTTGGCGAGGAAGGGGAAGGGATGCGCCGGGTCGATCGCCAGCGGCGTCAGCACCGGGAAGATCCGGTCCATGAACCAGGCGGAGAGCCATTCCCGGTCGGCCTCGGACAGCTCCGAGGGGTCGCTCACCCGGATCCCGGCCTCGGCCAGCTGGCCGCGCAGGTCTAGCCAGCCCTGCTGCTGGCGCGCCAGCAGGCGTCCGGCGCGGTCATGGATGGCGGAAAGCTGCTGGGCGGGGGTGAGGCCATCCGGCGAGAGCGCGCCGACAGCCGCCCTCTCCTGCCCCATCAGCCCGGCGACCCGGACCGAGTAGAACTCGTCCAGGTTCGAGGAGGAGATAGCCACGAAGCGCAGCCGCTCCAGCAGCGGATGGGCCGGATTGGCCGCTTCCTCCAGCACCCGCTCGTTGAAGGCGAGCCAGGAGAGCTCCCGGTTGATGAAGCGGGACGTGTCGCTCATCAGCGCGTCCGGCACCTGCGCCTCGGCCGGCTCGGGCTCCCCCGCCGGGGCGGGCGCGGGAAGCGGCGCCGCCACGGGGGCGCGCTGGGGGGCGGAAGCGGCGCGGGCGGGCCGCCCCTCCCCGCGAGCGGTGCGCGTGGCGGGGCGCGGGGCCTCATCCCTGGGGTTGTCACCCCTGGGGTTCTCCCCCTTGAGGTTCTCGGGCTTTCCCGCTTCGGCTTTCGGGGCGTCGGTGTTGGCGTCCATGGGGCGGAGGCTACAGCAGTGTACCCATGGAAGCGGAGGGCGTGGCGGAGGTTGCCACGGAATCGTCACCGAATCCTTCCCACCCGTCTTCCGGCCCGCCAGAGCCGCTGCCATCGATCAGCCCGGCCAGCGAGCCGCGGGCCAGGGCGCGGGTGACCCGGCCGCCATCGGCCAGTGCCGCGCGGTCCAGCCGGGCCGCGGCCTCGGCCAGCACCGCTGCCTCCCGCGGCAGGCGGGCGAGCAGCCAATCCTGGATCGCCGGCTCCACCCGGAGCTGCCGGCGGGCGAAATGCCGGGCCAGCAGGGCGCGGAGCAGGCCGTCGGTTGGCTGGGCCAGGGGCGCGGCGGCGGTGGCGCGCAGCCGGCTGGCCAGGTCCGGCAGCCGGGCCTCCCAGCGGGAGGGCGGCTCTCGCCCCGCCATCAACAGCAGGTGGCCGCCGGCGGCGCAGGCATTGATGAGGTGGAACAGGGCGGGCTCCTCGGCCGCGCAATCGGCGTCATCCAGCGCGGTCGGCGCGCCTTCCGGCACGCCGCGCAGGGCGGGGCCGGAAAGGCGGCGCAGCCCGAGGCGCCGGGCGGCCTGGGCGAGGAAGGCCGATTTTCCGCTGCCCTCCGGCCCGTGCAGGGCCAGCCGGCCGGAGGGCCAGCTTCCCGGGTCGCCCAGCCAGGTGCGCGCCACCGCGTTCGACGAATCGGGGATGGGATCCATCTCGATTTCGGCGCGCGGAAGCAGCGGCAGGGGAAGCTGGCGGGGCATGGCGGATCAGCCCCCTGTCCGGGGCGGGTCGAGATAGAGGGGGCTTTCGAGGTAGCGGCGCAGCCAGTAGCGCGCCAGCACCCCGATGGCGGCGGCGATGGGCACGGCCAGCAGCACGCCCAGGAAGCCGAAGGCCACACCGCCCGCGAACAGGGCGAAGATGACCCAGACGGCATGCAGCTCCACCCGCCCGCCCAGCAGGCGGGGATAGATGATGTAGCCTTCGACGATCTGGCCGGTCAGGAACACGGCAGCCACCATCGCCACGTCCCGCCAGGAGCCGAACTGGCCTATGGCGAGCAGGACGGCTGTGGCCATGCCCGTCATGGAGCCGACATAGGGGATGAAGGTGAACATTCCCGCCAGCAGCCCGACGAGCAGCCCCAGTTCCAGCCCGACCGCGGAAAGGGCCAGGGCGTAGTACACGGCCAGCAGGGCGCAGCAGATCAGCTGCCCGCGCAGCCAGGCCGAAAGCACGCGGTCCGTGTCATGGGCGAGCTGGCGCAGCACGGCGGCGTTGCGGCGGGGCAGCCAGGTTTCCAGCCGCGCCATGATCCGCGGCCAGTCGCGCAGCAGGTAGAAGCCGACGATGGGCGTCACCACCGCGAAGGTGAAGACGTTGAACAGCGCGTAGCCGCCGCCGATCAGCCGCGTGGCCGAGGTGCCGAGCCAGACAAGGATGGAGCCGAGCTGCGAGACCGCCAGGTCCTTCAGCCGGGGGTCCAGCACCATGGGCTGCATCCGCTCCTCAGCCGCGGCCAACGCGTCCTGCAGCATGGTGCCGATCCGCGTCACATAGGAGGGCAGCCGGGCCAGCAGCACGCCGATCTGGGAGATCAGCAAGGGGTAGAGCAGCAGCAGCGCGATCAGCGCGAGGGTGAGCAGCCCCGCGATCAGGATCCCCGCCCCGAGCCATCGCGGGATGCCGATCCGCGCCATCCGGTCCGCCACGGGGTCGAGGAAATAGGCGATGCAGACGGCCAGGACGAAGGGCGTGAGGATCGCCGCGAAGAACCACAGGGCGAAGAAGGCGGCCGCCAGCAGCCCGAAGACCAGCCCCAGCCGCTGCGCCCGCGTGGCGTTGCGCGGGCCGGGGGAGCGGGGCAGTTCAGGGCGGAGGGGGGTCGGCACGGGATTCGGGGCCGGGGCCTGGTTCGGGGGCGCGCTCATTTCGGCAGGGCGCGCGCGGCGTCCCGGACATAGGCGATGCCGGAGGCGATGGTGGTGGCGGCCACGCAGGCGATGAGCGCCGGCAGCAGCCAGCCTCCGTCCAGCGCAAAGCCCGCCAGGAGAAGGGCGGTGCCCGCCAGGCCGATCTGCATCGCCGTGTTCAGCTTCGAGATGAAAAGCGGCTGGATGGCGGGGCGCAGCCCCATCAGGGCCAGCACCAGCAGCCCGCCCACGATCAGCAGGTCCCGGAACACCACCAGGATGGCCAGCCAGTCCGGCAGGACGCCGATGATGGCGAGGGTGACATAGACCGAGACGAGCAGCGCCTTGTCCGCCAGGGGGTCGAGCACGGAGCCAATGAAGGAGCGGGCGTTGCGCACCCGCGCCAGCCAGCCATCCACGGCATCGGAGATGCCGGCGCCCACGAAGAGGAGGAAGGCGAGGTCCAGCCGGTGCTGGATCACCAGCCACACCACCGCGGGCACGGCGCAGAGCCGCGCGAGGGTGATGACATTGGGCAGGGTGAACAGCGCGCTTTCCGCCGGCGAGGAGGCCTCGCCGCCGCCATGCTCCGGACCACCCCTCTCCTCAGCCGCCGTATCACGCTCCTCCGGCAAGGCCGACCCGCCAGCCCGGACCGGTGGTGGGGTTCGGCAGGCCGGAGGGGGACGGCGGCTGGCTCGGCGCCAGCACCACGCCACCGCCCGCCAGCTCCTGCGCCGCGACGCCCGGCGGGCTGCGCAGCCCGATCCGCAGCCGCGCCCCTTCGGTCGAGATCGCGAGGATGTCCACGCTGCCCACCGAGGGCTGGGCGAGCAGGCGGCGCCGGAGGGCCAGCCATTCGTCGAGGGAGCGGAAATTCGTCCCGGCCTCGACATAGGCGCTGAGCGGCAGGATCGGCGGCGTGCCCGGCGGCAGGCTGGCGGGGGCGGAAGGCGGCGCGGAGGCCCCGCCGAGCGGTGGCAGCGCGCCCCCGCCCGAACCGGCGCTGGCCGTCGCCGCCCCGCTGGAGGAGGTGCCGGCACCGCGGAAGCGGATGGTGTAGCGGCCGGAATAGCCGTTCAGGGTGGAGCGCTCCTGCTCCACCACCATGCTCGTCACCATCGACTCGATCTGCGAGGCCGAGGCGTTGGGATTCGCGCCCGTGGCGGCGGCATAGCGCTGGTAGGCCAGGCGCTGCGCGTTGGCGATCGCCCGCTCCTTTGCCACCACGGCATTGGCGGCGGTCGCCTCCGCCGGAACGCCGCGCTGCACGGCCGGATCGTCCTGGGCCAGGGCGCGGGAAGGCGCCATGAAGGGCACGGCGAGCAGCGCGACGCCGAGCGCCGCACCACGAATCGCCTGCATCCCCGCCCCGCGCCGCGGATGGATTGCGCGCGGGCGCCGAAAATGTTGGGTTCCGCGACCGTCTGAACTGGGCATAAGCCGCTCCCCCGTGGACCGCCCCTGGGATAGCCGATCAAGGACCGCCATGACCAGACTGACCTACCGCGATGCCGGGGTGGATATCGAAGCCGGCGACGCGCTGGTGGACCGGATCAAGCCCCTCGCCCGCTCCACGGACCGCAAGGGCACGATGGGCGGGCTCGGCGGCTTCGGCGCCCTGTTCGACCTCAAGGCGGCGGGCTTCCAGGACCCCGTCCTGGTCTCCTCCACCGACGGGGTGGGCACGAAGCTGCGGCTGGCGATCGACGCGAATCACCACGCCACCGTGGGGATCGACCTGGTGGCCATGTGCGTGAACGACCTGGTGGTGCAGGGCGCCGAGCCGCTCTTCTTCCTGGATTACTTCGCCACCGGCGCGCTGGACGTGGCCCAGGCGGCGGATGTGGTCTCCGGCATCGCCGAGGGCTGCCGGCAGGCCGGCTGCGCCCTGGTGGGCGGCGAGACGGCCGAGATGCCGGGCATGTATCACAAGGGCGACTACGACCTGGCCGGCTTCTCCGTCGGCGCCGCCGAGCGCGGGGCGCTGCTGCCCTCCGGCGACGTGGGACCGGGCGACGTGGTGCTCGGCCTCGGCGCCTCCGGCGTGCATTCGAACGGCTATTCCCTGGTCCGCCGCATCGTCGAGGCGGGGAATGCCGAGCTGGGCGACCCCGCCCCCTTCGCCGCCGGGAAGAGCCTGGGCGAGGCGCTCCTGGAGCCCACCCGAATCTATGTGAAGCCCGTCCTGGCCCTGCACCGCGCCGGGCTGATCAAGGCGGCCGCCCACATCACCGGCGGCGGCCTGCCGGGTAATCTGCCCCGCGTGCTGCCGGAGGGAGCCGTGGCCGTGGTGGACGCGACCGCCTGGCCGGTGCCGCCCGTCTTCGGCTGGCTGGCCCGCACCGGCGGGGTGGAGCCGGAGGAGATGCTGCGCGTCTTCAACTGCGGCATCGGCATGGCACTGGTCGTCGAGGAAGCGAAGGCCGAGGCGGCGATCGCGATGCTCCGCGAGCATGGCGAGACGGCCTATCGAATCGGCCGCATCGAGGCTGGCGAGGGCGAGGCCGAGGTGCGCATGGAAGGCCTCTCCCCCGCATGGCCGAACTGAGGAGGCGCGTCGCGGTCCTCATCTCGGGCCGCGGCAGCAATCTGGGCGCGCTGATCGCGGCGGCCCGGCACCCGGACTACCCGGCGGAACTCGCGCTCGTCCTCTCCAACAAGGCGGATGCCGCCGGGCTGGAGCGCGCGCAGGCCGCCGGCATCCCGACCGCCGTGGTGGAAAGCCGCCCCTTCGGGAAGGACCGCACGGGGTTCGAGGCGGCGATGCAGGCCCGGCTGGAGAAGGCGGGGATCGAGCTGATCGCCCTGGCCGGCTTCATGCGCGTGCTGACGGAAGGCTTCGTCTCCGCCTGGGCCGGGCGGATGCTGAACATCCATCCCAGCCTCCTCCCCGCCTTCCCCGGGCTGGACACCCATGCCCGCGCCCTGGCCGCGGGGGTGCGCCTGCATGGCTGCACCGTGCATTTCGTGACGCCCGGGGTGGACGAGGGGCCGGTGATCGCCCAGGCCGCCGTGCCCGTGCTGCCCGAGGACGACGAAGCCGCCCTGGCGGCCCGCGTGCTGGCGCAGGAACACCGGCTCTACCCCGCGGCCCTGGCCTGGGCCGCCTCCGGCGCCGCGCGGCTGGTGGCCGGGCGGGCGGTGCTGGATGTGCCGATGGCCGAAGGCGCCTTCGCCAACCCCTTGCCCGCTTCCCTCGCGGTGCCTACAGAAACGGCCTGACACGCCGCCCTCTTCCGGTGCGGCCCATCAAACGAGGTGGACCCGATGGCCGAGGCCCAGCAGCACATCGACTATGTTGAGGTGAAGTCCAAGGACATCCTCGCCGAGCGCCAGACGGGCTGGGCGATGTTCACCAAGGCCACGATGTGGGGGATCATCGCGGTCGTCCTCCTGCTCGTCTTCCTGAAGGTCTTCTTCGGCTGAACCTGGTCTGATTTCCACCGGGTTCCTGTCCTGATCGGTTCGGTGCGTCCCGGGGAGAGGAAGAAGGAATTCTTCCTCTCCCCGGCCCCCTCACCATCATCTTTTTCTAGAAGTTTGGAATCACGGGGCTGACGGTGTGCCTGAGGTCGATGACCTCAGGCGACTGCAAAGGCAGAATCAGCCCCCTTCAACCAGAGACCCCTTCGATCCGGGGCATCCACGGCAGTCAGACGGGGTTCCAAGGGCCTCAGGCCCTTGGCGGGTCGAGGGCGGAGCCCTCGCCTCAGCGGCGCGGCAGCCCCAGCCCGAGGCTCCGGGCCATGTCGCCGAGGTCCACGCGGCGATAGCCTTCGGGGACGCGGAAGCGCATGGGGTCATGGCGGGTGTATTCCACCCGTGTGGCCTCCACCCCCTCCCCCCGGTCATTGACGCCGCGCAGCAGCACGCCATCCGCTGTCAGGCAGGCGGTGCCGCGCTGGCCCCTCTCCTCCCAGCGGTAATTCGTGCAGCCCTGCCCGGCCTGGCTGGCCGTGCCCGTGCGGGTCAGCCGCGCGGTTTCGGCCAGGCGGAGGTAGCGCACGGCCTCCTCCTGCCGCACCGGGCTCGGCGTCACCACGCGCATCGAATCCATCACCATCTCCGTCCGCCCGGTGCGGCGGTCGGCCAGCGCCCAGGCGGGCATGGAAGGGGATTCGACGCGCAGCCGCCCCTCGGCGGCCAGGGCGGCCACGGTGAATTCCCGTGGCGTCTGGGGAGAGGCGTTGCCGAGGACCCTGTAGGCGACGGTGACATCCCGCGTGGGAAAGGTGGCCGGGCGGTTCTGCGCCTGGGCGCCCGGCGCCAGCGCCGCCATAGACAGAATTGCCGCGGGCAGGACGGGGATGAGGCGGCGCATGAGCCCTCCGGTAAAAGCAGGCCGAAGGGAGAAGGCCATGCCTCCGTGGCACCACAAGGGCGAACGGCCCTCAAAGCTTGGTGTGGGGCGGCTTAGAGCTGGGATTCCACCGGCAGCATCCGCACCAGCTCCGCCAGGATTCGGCGGGAGAGCGAGGCGTCGGGCTCCAGGTGGCGCTTCTCCGCCGTTCCCCCCACCTCGGCCGTCCAGGCCAGGCGGATGCCGTCCCGGCTCACGCGCCAGCTCCGCGACGGCTCGGCGAGACGCGCATGCTCCTCGCAGAGCTTGCGGGCGATTCCGGGGTGACGGACGAAGGTGCCCATCTCGGTGTTCAGCGCCACCGAGCGGGGGTCGAGGTTGAAAGAGCCGACGAAGGCCTCCTCGCAATCCACGACCAGCGCCTTGGTGTGCAGGCTGGCGCCGCGGGAGCCGAAGACGCTCGCCCCCTCCTCGCCGGAGGGCTTGAGCTCGTGCAGTTCCACCCCCGCATCCAGCAGCCGCTCGCGATAGCGGGCATAGCCGCCATGGACGGCCACCACATCGGTCGCCGCGAGGGAGTTGGTCACGACCGAGACGCGCACACCGCCTCTCGCCAGATCCTCCAGCAGCGCCGCCCCTTCGGAGCCCGGGACGAAATAGGGGGAAATCAGCAGGGCCTCGCGCTTTGCCCGGCGCAGCGCCTCCAGGATGGCGGGCGCCAGGCATTCGGCGGCCGGGGCCCGGCCCCGTGCCTTATCCGGCGGGTCGGCGAGCACCCGGATATCCGCCGGCCCCACGGGGGAGAGGCGGGACGGGTCGCCCTTCATCATCTCGGCGACCGCCGCATCGGCGCCCAGCTCCTCGAAGAAGGGCCGGGCCTGGGGTGCGGCGCAGGCCGCCTGGAGCTTCGCGGCCAGGCCCTTCAGCCCGCCGCGCCGGTGCGGCGTCTGCGTGACGACGGCGACCGGCCGGGCGAGTCGGTGGTGCCAATAGCGCTCGAAGATGCGCTGCGCCTCGCCGGCCGCCCCGCCGGCGATCACCAGGTCGAGGTCGCGGAAGTTGAACTCGCCGGACGCGTCGAAATACTCGTCGCCGATGTTGCGGCCGCCGCAGATCGCCACCCGGCCATCCGCGATCCAGGCCTTGTTGTGCATGCGCCGGTTCAGGTGCCAGCCGCCGAACAGGATCTCGAGCATCAGCCCGATCTGGCCGAAGCGCCGCCAGCGGGTGGCGTTGAACAGCCGCACCTCGATGTTCGGATGCGCGTCGAGCGCGACCAGCACGCGCTCGCGCCCGATCGCGTACATGTCGTCCAGCAGGACGCGCACCTGCACGCCGCGGTCGGCGACATGGAGCACCTCCTGCGCCAGCACGCTGCCGGTCAGGTCGCCGCGCCAGATGTAGTATTGCAGGTCCAGCCGGGTGGTGGCCCCGCGCGCGGCCTGGACGCGCGCCGCGAAGGCTTCCAGCCCACCGGGCATCAGGCACACGCCGCTGCCCCCATGGGCGACGCCGGGCGGAAGCTCCGCCGGGGCCGGGAGTTCCGCGAGCATCGTGCCCGCCCCCCCACCCGGCTCCGGGGAGCGGGGCATCAGGCCGCCGCGGCCAGCGCGGAGGACTGCTTCAGCGCTTCCAGAGCCGCCGCGAGGTCCAGCTTGGCCTTGAGGGGGAGGTGGTCGGAGGCGATGCGGGCCAGCGGCGAATCATGCGCCTCCAGCGCCCGCACCAGCGCCTGCGGCCGGCCGAGGATCCGGTCGAGCGAGAAGACCGGCATCCGGCTGGGAAAGGTCGCCGGGCCGGGCCTGGCATGGCCGAAGCTGCCCTCCAGCCCCTTGAGGGAAGAGCGGCGGCCCGGGCGCCATTCGTTCAGGTCACCAAGCATCACGGTGGGGATGTGGGCATCCTCGGCGATGGAATCGAGGATGGCATCCACCTGGCGGGAGCGGTGGCGCCGCAGAAGGCCGAAATGGGCGGCCACAACGCGCAGCGGGCCGGCAGGGAATTCCATGTCCACCACGGCCGCGCCGCGCGGCTCGCCCCCCGGCAGCGCCAGGCGGCGCACCCGCACGGCATGGCCACCGCGCACCAGCAGGGCGTTGCCGTGCCAGCCATGGCCCTGGGGAATGATGGAGAGCGGCACGAGGCGCAGCCCCGTGCGGCGTTCGATGGCCACCATGTCCAGCAGCCCCACCCGGCGGCCGAAGCGGCGATCCGCCTCCTGCAGGGCGAGGATGTCCGCATCCAGCTCCGCGATGACGTCCGCGATGCGGGCGGGGTCGAAGCGCTTGTCCATGCCCACGCATTTGTGGACGTTGTAGGAGGCGATGGTCAGCGCATCGGCCGGCACCGGCCCGTGCTCGGCGGGCGGGGCGCTGAACCGCGTACGCAGCTCCGCCACGACGCGAGGCAAAGTGGTCTCGCGCCCGAGGGATGGCCGGACGAAGGCTGGGATCATCCTGTCTTCAAACCTGGACGGTGGGCGACCAACCGCCCGGGAGGGAGCCATCTGGGGATACACCGATGTTAATCCAAGCCGGGCAGGAACGCGCGGGCGGGCGCGCGGCTGCGTGGCTGGCATTCCATCCCTGCCCCTGACAATCGCGCGAGGCCAGGCCCCTCAGCCCCATTCCGGGATCGCCCTGCCCTTCACCGGGTCCCCCGCGGGAAGGGGAACAGCCGCGATATTCGCCTCCACCTCCGCCCGCTCGGTCGGAACCCCGCGGCGGATGTCGTAATCCGCGCCGCCGGGATAGGCGCCGACGATTTCGAAATCCGCGCTCGCCCATTCCCGGCAATGGCCGACCCCCGCCGGGATCAGCACCGCATCCCCCGCGCGCAGCGTCAGCGTCTCTCCATCCGGGCCGCCGAAGCGCACCCGCGCCTCGCCATGGGAGACCCCCAGCGCCTCATGCGCGATGCTGTGGAAGTGGTGATAGTCGTAGATGCCGTTGGTCCAGGCATTGGACCAGCCATGGCGCGCGAAATGGGCCGTGATGGCCTCCGCCCCGCCCAGCAGCGCGCCGCGCCAGACCAGCAGCGGCAGCCCCGAATTGGGGATGCCGCCGGAAGGCGCGAAGCGGTGCGCCTCAGTCATCGGCCCCGGCGCGGGCGAGCACCTCGCGCTTGCCGACATGGTTGGCCGGGCCCACCACGCCCTCGCGCTCCATCTGCTCGATCAGCTTGGCCGCGCGGTTGTAGCCGATGTTGAGGTGGCGCTGGACGAAGCTGGTGCTCGCCTTGCCCTCACGGGAGACGAGCGCAACGGCCTGCTCGTAGAGGCCCTTCTCGCCGCCGCCATCGAAGAGGCTGCCCTGCGAGCCGCCGCCCTCCTCGTCGTCCTCGGTCTCCGTCACCTCCTCGATATAGGCGGGCTCGCCCTGCTCGCGCAGGAAGTCCACCACGCGCTCCACCTCCTCGTCCGAGACGAAGGGGCCGTGCACGCGGTTCACCCGGCCGCCGCCGGCCATGTGCAGCATGTCGCCCTGGCCCAGCAGCTGCTCCGCGCCCTGCTCGCCGAGGATGGTGCGGCTGTCGATCTTGCTCGTCACCGCGAAGGAGATGCGGGTGGGGAAGTTCGCCTTGATGGTGCCGGTGATGACATCCACCGAGGGGCGCTGGGTCGCCATAATCACATGGATGCCCGCGGCGCGCGCCATCTGCGCCAGCCGCTGCACCGCCGCCTCGATCTCCTTGCCCGCCACGATCATCAGGTCCGCCATCTCGTCGATGACGACGACGATCATCGGCAGGGCGGCGAGGTTGAGCGGCTGGTCCTCGAAAACCGGCTTCCCGGTCTCCGGATCGAAGCCGGTCTGCACGCGCCGCGTGAGCTGCTCGCCGCGCCCGGAGGCGGCCGTGACCTTCTCGTTGTAGCCGCCGATGTTGCGGACGCCGAGCTGGCTCATCGCCTTGTAGCGGCGCTCCATCTCGCGCACCGTCCACTTCAGCGCGCCGATCGCCTTGGGCGGCTCGGTCACCACCGGCGCGAGAAGATGCGGGATGCGGTCATAGACCGAGAGCTCCAGCATCTTCGGGTCGATCATGATGAAGCGGCACTCGTCCGGCCCGAAGCGGTAGAGCAGCGACAGGATCATCGTGTTGATCCCGACCGACTTGCCCGAGCCGGTGGTGCCCGCGATGAGCAGGTGCGGCATGCGCGCGAGGTCGGCCACGACGGGCGCGCCGCCGATATCCTTGCCCAGCGCCAGCGGCAGCTTGCCCGAATTCCGCGACCAGTCCTCCGCCTCCATCATCTCGGAGAAGTAGACCATCTCGCGCTTCGCATTCGGCAGCTCGATGCCGATGACGTTGCGGCCGGGCACGGTGGCGATGCGCACGGCCAGCACGGACATGCTGCGGGCGATATCGTCCGCCAGGCCGATCACGCGCGCCGACTTGGTGCCCGGTGCCGGCTCCAGTTCGTAGAGGGTAACGACGGGGCCCGGGCGGATATCCACAATGCGTCCGCGCACGCCGTAGTCGTCCAGCACGGATTCGAGCAGCCGCGCATTCTCCTCCAGCGCCTCGCGCGAAGGCCCGGTGTCCCGGCGCGGCGGGGCGGGCGCGAGGAGCGAGAGCGGCGGCAGGCGGAACTTGCCGTCGTCGCCCTTCTTCACGGTTTCGCTGATCGGCAGGCGGCGGGTGGGCAGCACGCGGTCCGCGATGCGCGGGCCATCCGGCTTCGCCTCGTCCTCCCGGGGTTCCGCCGGCGCCACCTTCGGCGCCCGCTTCGGGGCGGGGCGCGGGGCGGGCACCTCCTCGGCGGCCGCATCGGCGGCGCGGAGCAGGGCGGAGAGCTGGGGCGAGGGCTCGGGGCGGCGGCGGAGCAGACCCGCCATCGCGCCGGGCATGCCGAGGATGCGGCCCATCAGCCCAGGGCGCGGCGCCTCTTCCTCACGGTGGTGCAGGCGGTCCCGCGCGTGGCGCGCCTCGGCCGCGCGGGCGCGCGCCTCGGAGCGGCGGCGGATGATGTTGCCGGCCAGCCCATGGCCGCGCCGCGCCGCCGCGCCGCCCGCGCGCCGCCAGGAGGAGAGCGGAATGGCCAGCGCCAGCACCACGGCCACCGCCGCCATGCCGGCGATGGCGGCATTGCCCAGAACGCTGCCCAACGGGCCGAAGACCGCGCCGATCGTCTCATCCACGGCTTCCCGCACCAGCGGGCCCATCGCCCCGCCGGGGGTGCCGCCCGGAAAGGGCGCGGGCAGCGGGGTGGTGGAGAGGGCGGCAGCCAGCAGCGGCAGCCCGGCCAGCAGCGCCGCCACCCGGCCAGCGAAGGGGGAGAGGCCACGATGGGTGGAGAGCCGCAGCGCCCAGGTCATCAGGCAGGCGGCCGGCAGCAGCCCCGCCCAGCCGAAGCCCTGCAGCAGCACGTCCGACACCATGGCGCCGAAGGGACCGGCCAGGTTGGTCGGTGGCCGGGTGGTGGCGGTGGAAAGCGAGGGGTCGGCCGGATTGTGGCTGGCCAGCGCCACCAGCACCGCCAGGCCCAGCAGGCCCGCGATCATGCCCAGAAGCTGCCCGCCCCGGCGCTTGAGCGCCGCCTTCACGGCAGGCGAGGCAAAGCGACGGATGCCGGCGGAGGAGCCGAAGGGATTCATCCCGGACGCCGCGCCCACCGGGGCGCTCGCTGATCGGTCGGCGGGTGCGCGCGGCATGGTCTTCCCGAGCAAGAGTTGATGCAGCGGGGAAAGACTACACGGCAAAGGCTTGGTTTTGGCGACACAGTTGTGGCCAAAATGACGAAGGGCGGCCCGGAGGCCGCCCTTCCGCCCTCTTTGCGAGGGGGTTCTGGTTCTGAGGTGGTGGTTTGTCCCGGGGAGAGGAAGACGGAATTCTTCCTCTCCCCGGACCCGTCGAAGGCAGTGCCTTCGACCCATCATCTTTTTCTTCGAGTTGGATTCACTCGGCTGGCGGTGCGCCTGAGGTCTAGGACCTCAGGCGACTGCAAACGCAGGATCAGCACCCCTCAACCAGAGACCCCTTCGATCAGGGTATCCACGGCAGTCAAACGGGGTTCCAAGGGCCTCAGGCCCTGGGCGGGTGGAGGGCGGAGCCCTCCAGAAACCCCGCAGGACAGGATCAGTAGCGGTACATCTCGGCCTTGAACGGACCGGCCTGGGTCACGCCGATATAGTCGGCCTGCTGCTTCGTGAGCTTCGTCAGCTTCGCGCCCACCTTCTCCAGGTGCAGGAAGGCCACCTTCTCATCGAGGTGCTTGGGCAGGGTGTAGACCTGCTTCCCGTAGGCCGCGCCGTTGGTCCACAGCTCGATCTGCGCCAGCGTCTGGTTGGTGAAGGACGCCGACATCACGAAGGAGGGGTGGCCCGTGGCGTTGCCCAGGTTCACCAGCCGGCCTTCGGAGAGCAGCGTGATCTTCTTGCCGTCGGGGAAGCGGATCTCGTCCACCTGCGGCTTGATGTTCGTCCACTGCAGGTTGCGCAGGGCCGAGACCTGGATCTCGCTGTCGAAGTGCCCGATGTTGCAGACCACGGCGCGGTTCTTCATCGCGCGCATGTGGTCGATGGTGATGATGTCCACGTTGCCCGTGGCGGTGACGAAGATGTCGGCCTGCGGCGCGGCATCCTCCATCGTCACCACCTCGTAGCCCTCCATCGCCGCCTGCAGCGCGCAGATCGGGTCGACTTCCGTCACCATCACGCGGCAGCCCGCGTTGCGGAGCGAGGCGGCGGAGCCCTTGCCGACATCGCCGAAGCCGGCGACGCAGGCGACCTTGCCGGCCATCATCAGGTCCGTGCCGCGGCGGATCGCGTCCACCAGGGACTCGCGGCAGCCGTAGAGGTTGTCGAACTTCGACTTGGTGACGCTGTCGTTCACGTTGATGGCGGGGAAGAGCAGCTTGCCCTCCTTCGCCATGGAGTACAGGCGGTGCACGCCCGTCGTGGTCTCCTCCGACACGCCCTTGAGCGAGGCGGCGAGCTTCGCGAACCAGCCGGGCTTCTCGGTCAGCAGCTTCTTGATGAGGGCGAAGAACACGGTCTCCTCCTCATTGGTCGCGCCGTCGAGGAACTTCGTGTCGCCCTGCTCGGCGCGCAGGCCGTAATGCACCAGCAGCGTCATGTCGCCGCCATCGTCCAGCAGAAGGTTCGGCTCACCGCCATCGGCCCATTCGAGGGTCCGCTGCACGTAGTGCCAGTAATCCTCCAGCGTCTCGCCCTTCACGGCGAAGACCGGGGTGCCGGTGGCCGCGATGGCGGCGGCGGCGTGGTCCTGGGTGGAGAAGATGTTGCAGGACGACCAGCGCACATCGGCGCCGAGCGCCTTCAGCGTCTCGATCAGCACGGCGGTCTGGATGGTCATGTGCAGGCAGCCGGCGATGCGGGCGCCCTTCAGCGGCTGGCTGTTGCCGTACTCACGGCGCGTCGCCATCAGGCCGGGCATCTCGTCCTCGGCCATCTCGATCTCCTTGCGGCCCCACTGGGCGAGGGAGAGATCGGCGACGACGTAGTCGGTCTTCGGGGGGAGGGTATCGGGCATGGTGGGCTGGCCTTCCGGGATTGGGCGTCGCCTATCACGGAGCGGGCGAGCCGGCCAAGGGGATAAACGATATCAGGATATCTTTATGTGACCTTTTCGCCCGGCACGAAGCCGAGCACCAGCTCCTGGATCCGCTTCGGGTCGCTCTGCTCCATCACCCGCCGGGCGAAGCGGGCGCAGTCATCGATGTTCAGGGCGCGCACCATCTGCTTCACCCGCGGGATGGCGCTGGCATTCATGGACAGGCTGCGCAGGCCCAGTCCCATCAGCAGCGGCACCAGCCGGGGGTTCCCCGCCATCTCGCCGCAGACGGAAACCGGCATCCGCAGCCGCAGCGCGGCCTCGGTCGCGAACTGGATCAGGCGGAGCACGGCGGGGTGCAGCGGGTCATAGAGGTGGGAGACCTCCACCTCGGCCCGGTCCACCGCCAGCGTGTACATGGCCAGGTCATTGGTGCCGATCGCGAAGAAGTCGGCCTCCAGCGCGATGGCATCGGCGGCCAGGGCGGCCCCCGGCGTCTCGATCATCACGCCCAGAGGGGGGAGCTTCTCCGGCAGGGTCACGCCGCGGCGGCGCACGCGCTTGACCACGCGCTCATAGACCTCGCGCGCCTCCCGCACCTCCTCGGGGATGGTCACCATGGGCAGCAGGATGCGCACCGGGCCGAGGGAGGCCACGCGCAGGATGGCGGCGAACTGCACCTCCAGCAGCTCGGGCCGGCGCAGCAGCATGCGGATGCCGCGCAGGCCCAGCGCGGGGTTGGGGCCGGCATGGAAGGGTTCCACCCCCTCCGCCAGCGCCTCCATGTCCTTCTCGCCGCCCCAGTCGAGCACGCGGATGGTAACGCCGGCGCCGTCCGTGCCCTCCACGATCTGGCGATAGGCCTCGTAATGGGCCTCCTCATCCGGCAGGCCCTGGCGGTTCATGAAGAGGAACTCGGTCCGCAGCAGGCCGATTCCCTGGGCGCCGGCCTGGGCGATCAGCGGCAGCTCCGCCGGGATCTCCAGGTTGGCCTGGAGCTCCATCTCCTCGCCATCGGTCGTGACCGAGGGCAGGCGCCGCAGCTTGCCGAGGCGGGTGCGCTCCTTCGCATAGGCCGCGATCGACTCGCGCCCCGTGGCCAGTGCCTCCTTGCCCGGGCGCAGCACGATGGTGCCCGCCCCGCCATCCAGCACCGCCACGTCGCCGCGGGAGAAGGCGTTGGTCAGGCCGGGAAGGCCGAGCACGCTGGGGATGCCCAGTGCTCTCAGCATGATGGCGGTATGGCCATCCGCCCCGCCCTCCTCCGTCGCCACGCCCGCGATGCGGGAGGGATCGAGCAGCGCGGCATCGGCCGGCGTCAGCTCCTCGGCGACGAGGATCGAGCCCTCGGGCACGTCCTTGAAGGAGCGGAAGCCGGATTGGGTGAGGTTGCGCGTCAGGCGCCGGGCGATCTCATGCACCTCGCCCGCGCGGCGGCGGAGCCCGGCCTTGTCGTCGTCCTTGGCGGCCAGGATGGCGTTGCCGATCGCGTCCGCCTCGTCCTCCACCGCCGTCTCGGCGGAGAGCAGCTCGGCCTCGATTCGCTTGCGGGCGCCGCGGATGAGCCGGCTCTCGCCAAGCATCATCGCATAGGCATCCAGCAGCGGCTCCAGCTCCTCCTGCGCCTCCTCGGGCAGGATCGCGAGGCGGGCCTTGAGCTTGCTCACCTGCTTGCGGGAGGCGGAGACCGCCTCGGTCAGGCGGGCGCGCTCCTCCTCCACCTTCGCCGGGCCGATGCTGCGGCGGGGCGCGGCGGCGGGGGCCGCATCCGTGTCGTAGATCGGACCGATGGCGACGCCAGGGGAGATCGGGATCCCCTTGATCGTCAGCTCGCGCACACGGCGCCCCGCCTTGCGCGGCTCGGCAGTCTTGCCGTCCGCGGCGCGGGATGGGCCGGGCGCCTCCGTCTTCATCAATCCGCTCCTGCCGTCCTCTGCCCGGGCACTCAGCTCTGGGATCCGGGGCGGTTGTCTGCCTGGATCACGGAGTCAGGCCCCCTTGGCGCGCCGCCTCAATCCTCGTGGAATCCAGCCTCAACTAGCGCCGCCACCTCGTCCAGGGCCTCGCGGGCATCCCAGCCCTCGGCCTCGATGACGATGGTGGAGCCCTTGCCGGCGCCCAGCATCATCAGCCCCATGATGGAGCAGGCCGGCACGGTCTGCCCGTCATGCGTGACGCTGAGGGCGGAGCAGTGCTTCTCTGCCAGGGTCACCAGCTTCGCCGCCGCGCGCGCATGCAGCCCGCGCTGGTTGCGGATCAGGATGCTCCTTCGCAGCGGCATGGGGGCACCTTCCGGCTTCTCGGCCAGCTTTTGGGACACAGCCGCCTGCACGGTGTTGTCGCTCATCGCTTCGCTCCCCCATTGGCCCCGCCATCGCCGCGCAACTCGCCTGCGGTAGCCATGTATTTCCGTCCCGCGTTCACCGCATGGCTGACAGCCTCGGCCAGCGGCTCCGTCCCGCGCAAACGCGCGAGCTTGACCAGCAGCGGCAGGTTCACCCCCGCGATGACCTCCACCTGGCGGCCGCAGCAGTTCTCCGGCGCGCAGGTCTTGATGGAGGCGGCAAGGTTGGAAGGGGTGCCGCCGAACATGTCGGTCAGCACCACGACCCCGTCTCCCTGGTCCACCTGAGCGACCGCCGTGCGGATATCGCCGCGCCGGCCCTCGAGATCGTCCTCCGGGCCGATGCAGATCGTCGAGACATGCTTCTGGGGGCCCATGACATGCTCCATGGCGAGGCGGAGTTCCTCGGCCAGGCGGCCATGGGTGACGATGACGAATCCGATCATCGGGGGTCCGGAATGGCCGCCCGCGCGGGGCAGGGCTGGGCCAGCTTGTTGTCGAGGGGGTTGATCTGGGCCGTGCGCGGCGCAGCCGGGGTTGTTTCGGTCATGCTCTGGGGATCGATATGGGGTGCGGCGGGGGCCGCTTGGAGTCGGGCGCCGTGAAAGGCCTCGCGCAGGCCCAGCTCCCGGTGGGACAGGTCCACGGGCCAGCCGGCCCGGGCGAAATGCCGTGCCAGGCGTTCGGCCGCGAAAACCGAGCGGTGCTTCCCGCCCGTGCAGCCGAGCGCCAGGGTGAGGTACTTCTTGCCGCCCGCCTCATAGGCCGGCAAGAGCGGGTCCAGCAGCGCCGTCATGCGTGCCCAGAATGGGCCCCACTCCGGATCCCCCTCGATATAGTCCGCCACGGCGGCGTCGCGCCCGGTCATCGGGCGCAGGACCGGGTCGTAATGCGGGTTCCGCAGGAAGCGCAGGTCCAGCACGAGGTCGGCCTCGCGCGGCAGGCCGCGCGGATAGCCGAAGGACTGCACCGTCACCGTCATGCCGGCCAGGCCGGCCGGGCCGTAGCGCCGCTCGATCATCCGCCGCATGTCCGGCAGCGGCAGGCCGGAGGTGTCGAGCACCCAATCCGCGGCCTCGCGCAGGGGGGCCAGCGCCTCCTCCTCCCGCGCGATGCCATCGGCCACCCCGCCCCCCGCCATGCCGGCCGGGGCGAGCGGGTGGCGGCGCCGGGTTTCCGAGAAGCGGCGCAGCAGCACCTCCTCCGCCGCATCCACGAAGAGCAGCTCGGGCGCCGCGGCGCCGCGGGCCCGCAGCGCGTCCAGCCCGGCCAGCAGGGCCATGGCGTCGAAGCCGCGGGTGCGCGTGTCCACGCCAATGGCCAGCGGCCCCTCGCCCGGCCCCGCCATCAGCTCGCCCAGCACCGCGAGCGGCGGGTTATCCACGGTCTCGTGCCCGAGATCCTCCAGCACGCGCAGGACCGAGGACTTGCCCGCGCCGGAAAGCCCGGTGACCACCACCACCGGGCGCGGCGGGAGCGGATGGGAAAACGGGGCGCTCAGGATGCCCGCTCCAACGCGCCGCAGCGGCAGGTGATCCGGCCGGCCAGGGCCTCCATCGCCAGCGCGATCTTGCGGGGTGCGGAGGCATCCAGGGCATGCAGCGCGATGCGCGGCAGCACGCGCCCCAGCGCCTCGAATCGCGCGGGCTCGGGCAGGCGGGGCACCACCCCCTGCGGGACGCAATCCACTGCCAGGGCGAGCGGGGCACCGGGCACCGAATCCAGCCCGGCCATCAGGCCAATGCCGCGCAGCTCGATCATGCCGCGCAGGGAATCGGGCGCAGCGGCGTGCAGCGCATCGCCCTCGGCGCGCAGCAGCACCTGGTCATCGGCCACGAGCCGCCATCCCTCGCCCGTCAGGCGAAGGAGGAGATCGGACTTCCCGGCACCGGGCGGGCCCAGCAGCAGGACTCCCGCCCCATCCCGTTCGGCACAACTGCCGTGTTGCAGCATGGCTGGTCGATGACACCCCGGACAGGCGGCGGAACGTGGCAGAAATCAGGCGGGGGCGGAAGCGGGGAGTGTCGGAACGGCCCATGGGGTGAGAACCTGTCTCGAAAATCTCGCCGCCCCGGCGTGCTCTCGGCCCCCATGGGCGAGCGCCGGAGGTGGTGGACAGGCCGCCCGACCTGGCTCATCCCGGTGCGATGACCACGCGCCCCGAGATCACCGCCGCCGCTGCCCGCATAGCCCCCTATGTGCGGCACACACCCGTTCTGACCCTGCAGGCCGCCGCGCTCGGCGCGCCCTGCGACGTAGTGCTGAAGCTGGAGCAGATGCAGGTCAGCGGCTCCTTCAAGGCGCGCGGCGCCTTCAACGCCCTGCTGCAATCCAGCGCGGCCGGCGCCGGCGTCATCGCGGCATCCGGGGGCAATCACGGCGCGGCGGTCGCGCATGCCGCCGGCGCGCTCGGCATCCCGGCGGAGATCTATGTTCCCGCCATCGCCGCGCCGTCCAAGGTGGCGCGAATCCGGGAGGCGGGTGCGGTGGTGGTGCAGGGAGGCGCGACCTATGCCGAGGCCTTCGCCGCCAGCGAGACTCGCCGGGCCGAGACAGGCGCCGCCTCGGTCCATGCCTATGACCAGGCGGAGGTCCTGGCCGGCCAGGGCACGGTGGCGCGCGAGTTCGAGGCCGATTCGCCCGGGCTGACGCATGTGCTGGTGGCGGTGGGTGGCGGCGGGCTGATCGGCGGCATGGCCGCCTGGTTCGCCGGGACGACGACGAAGGTGGTCGCGGTAGAGCCGGAGGGCTGCCCCACCCTCTTCTCTGCCCTTCGCGCCGGCGCGCCGGTGGACGCGCCCGTGGGCGGGCTGGCGGCGGACAGCCTTGGCGCGCGGCGCGTCGGGTCGCTCATGTTCGGGGTGGCGCAGGCGGTCATTCAGGATTCCGTCCTGGTGACCGACGAGGCGATCCGCGACGCCCAGCGCCGCCTCTGGTCCGCCTGCCGCGTGGTGGCGGAGCCTGGCGGCGCGACGGCCCTGGCCGCGCTGCTCTCCGGCGCCTGGGTGCCGCCTCCCGGCGCGCGGGTGGGCGTCCTTATCTGCGGCGGGAATTGCGAGCCGGGCTCGGTGGCGGGCTGAGGGAGGCGACGGGCGCTCGCACGAGTCCGTCAGGGCTCAAACCATTCCCGGGGCCGCCTCGTTCCAGGCAGGCACGCCTCCCCGGGAAAACAAGCCATGTTCATGCGCGTCGACAAGCTGCAGGCCGAACTGCCGCCTCCGAAGAGGCAGGACCCCAACGCCGCAGCAGCCCTGCAGGAGCTGCTGGGCGGCAAGTATGGCGAGATGTCCACGCTCGGGAACTACATGTTCCAGAGCTTCAACTTCCGCTCCAAGGAGAAGCTCCGGCCCTTCTACAGCCTCGTCGCCAGCATCACGGCGGAGGAGTTGGGCCATGTCGAACTGGTGAGCAACGGCGTCGCCATGCTGAACAACGGCCCGGACGTGCCCGATGCCGATGCAGGGGATGGCGGCGACATCTCCAAGTCGCCCTTCGAGGCGATGAAGGACATCCGCTCCTTCGCCAGCTTCGCCTCAGGCGCGGGCGGCGCGCTGCCGGTGAACAGCAACTCCATGTCCTGGAACGTGGACATGGTGACCACCACGGGCAATGTGGTGTTCGACCTGCTGCACAACTTCCACCTGGAATGCGGCGCGCGGCTGCACAAGCTGCGGGTCTACGAGACCCTGTCGGACCCGACGGGGCGCGAGGTCTGCGGCTATCTCCTCGTCCGTGGCTCGGTCCACGCGCATTCCTATGCGCTGGCGCTGAAGCAGATCACGGGCGTGGCGCTGGAGAAGTTCCTGCCCGTGCCGAACATCCCGCTGGACAAGATCCCGGAATGCCAGAAGTACCTGGATGAGGGCTCGCACCGCCGGCTCTATACCTGGAGCCCGGCCGACTACAAGGAAATCGCCGGCATCTGGGGCAATGGCGAACAGGCGCTGCCGACCGATCCGCCGGGCGAGCTGACGGTGGTGGACGGCATGCCCGAGGGCGGGAAGATCCACCAGCTCGTCGGCGTTCCCTCCGCCTTCACGCCCGATTATGCGCCGGAGGAAATGTTCGAGATCGCGACGAAGCTCTACAAGAAGTCGCGCTGAGATCGTTCGAACGGCCTGGGGTGGGCGGTGCTCACCCCAGCTCGGACAAGCCTGGCGGGCTCGGCCCCACGGACCGGGCCGCCTGCACGGCGCGCAGCACCGCCGCAGCCATCACATGCGGCACCAGGGCGCCGAGCGCCATCATGTCCCCCGCCTGCCCGCTCCTGCTCGTGGCCAGCGCGAAAACCGTGTCGCCATCGAACATCGTGTGGATCGGGTCGATGCTGCGGGCCAGCCCGTCATGGCCCGCGCCCGCCAGGCGCTGGCACTGGGCCTTGGTCAGCACCGCATCCGTCGCCACCACGCCGATCGTCGTCGCCGTCCCGGCCAGGGGACGGGGCGCGAGCTCCCCGCGCCGGATCCCCGCGGTGGTGCCGGAAAGGCGTCCCTCCGCATCCCGCACGCCGGCCAGCGGCTGGCCTGTCGCGGGGTCGATCACGTCGCCCACCGCATTCACCGCCACGATCGCGCCGAGAGTGATCCCGCCCAGGCGCAGGGACGCCGTGCCGATCCCGCCCTTCATCGCGCGGTCCATGCCGAACAGCTTGCCCACCGTGGCGCCGGTGCCCGCGCCGACGCTGCCCATGGCCGGCGGCGCCCCCGTGGCCGCCTCGCAGGCCGCGTAGCCCGCCGCGGCATCCGGGCGGATGCGGTGGTCGCCCACCGCCAGGTCGAACAGCACCGCCGCCGGCACGATCGGCACCCGCGCGGGGCCGGCGGGAAGGCCGATGCCTCTTTCCTCCAGCCAGCGCACCACCCCGGTCGCCGCCTCCAGCCCGAAGGCGGAGCCGCCGGAGAGAAGGACGGCATGCACCTTCTCCACCAGATTCGCCGGGTTCAGAAGGTCGGTCTCCCGCGTGCCGGGCGCGGCGCCGCGGACATCCACCCCGGCGGTCGCCCCCTCCTCCGTCAGGATCACGGTGCAGCCGGTGGGCCGCCGCGTCTCGGTGAAATGCCCGACCTTGATGCCCCGCACATCCGTGATGGCGCCGGCGATAGGCTCATGCTCGATCATGCCTTCCTCTCCTGGCCCTCAGCCCGCGGCGCCGCGCCGCCTCATGCCGCGGGCCCGGTCGGGACGACGGAGCCCGAGGCCCCGCCCAGCGCCCGGTCCGGATCGGTGGCGCGCAGGATGAACTCGTCGATCTTCGGCGCGTAGTCGCGCCACAGCCCCGCCAGCTCGGCGATGGGGTCGGCGGCGCGGTCCACGCGCAGGTCGGCCAGGGCGAAATCCTGGTCACCATGGATTTCCAGCACGGCGGAGATGACCGGCCCGTGCTCCCCGCCGGCCGCCTCCCCAGCCCCGAGCGCCGCCAGCAGCCGGTCCCCCAGCGGGGCGTCCGGGTCGGCCTCGAAGGCGCGGACCATGGCGGCGGGCACGGCGGAGCTGGAGAGGATGTTGCCGATCGCGACACAGTCCCGGCCATGGGCGTCGCCGCGCTCGGGCTTCACCTGGGCGCCGTGGTGATGGGCGGTGCGCCCCTCGGCATCGAGCGCGGCGAGCTGGCGCCAAGCCTGATGCGGGGTGGAGGCGACGAGGGCCGCCACCGTCTCCGCCGCCGGGCAGCCGCTGCGCAGCAGCGCCACCCCGCGCGGCCCGAGGCGCGGATCCGTCCGGTGCTGGGTGAGCACCGCGCCCACCCCGGCCGCGATGTGCTGAATCCGCGCCCCCACGCCGATATCGGAGGTGGCGCCGGCCGCGCCGATCTGGCCCGTGCGCGCGCAGCGGCCGAGGAGGGAGAAGGTCATGCCCGCGATCCTGCGAGGCGGCCCGGCGGGTGTCCATCCCGGCCCCTTGCCGCGACAGGGTGGGGCCGCGGTTTTGCCTTGCCTTCCCGGCCCACGCATGTCCAATAGCTCACGATTTCGAGAGCATCGTTCTATCAGCCATGACGCGCGCCGCCTGGCTCGCCCTCCTGCTGATGCTCCTCACCCCGGCCCGGGCAGAGGAGGTGCCCGCCTCCGGCGGCGATTTCGGCGGCATGGGGCTGATGGAAACCCGCAATGCCCGGTTCCGCGAGGACGGCACGCTGGAGGCCGGCGGCACCTGGCGCCGGCAGCGGCGCTTCTGGTTCGTCAACTTCCAGCCCCTGCCCTTCCTGGAAACCACCTTCCGCCTCACCGAGCGCCTGAACGCCACCACCGGCCGGGGCAGCACCACAGACCGCGCCTTCGACGTGAAGCTGCGCCTGCTGGAGGAAGGCCCCTGGAACCCGGCCCTGGCCATAGGGCTGCAGGACGTGATCGGCACCGGCATCTATGCCGGCGAATACCTGGTCGCCTCGCGCCGATGGGGCCCGGTGGATGTCTCGCTCGGCCTGGGCTTCGGGCGCCTCGGCACGCGGGGCGACTTCGCCAACCCGCTCACGGAACTGGCCGAGGGCTTCCGCACCCGCCCGCGCGATGTGGGCCGCGGCGGCACGCTGCGCCTGGACTTCTTCCGGGGCGAGGACGTCTCGGTCTTCGGCGGGGCCGAATACAGCCTGCCCCGCTTCGGCACGCCCTGGGGCGAGCTGGACGGGCTGCGCGCCAAGGTCGAATGGTCCGGCGACGCGCTGCGCGACGAGCGCGGCGGCTATCCCGTGCGTCGTGGCCCCCTGCGGGGCGCGGCCGGCAGCCCGGTGAATCTCGGCCTGCAATGGACGGGCGAGCATGTGGATGCCGCGATCGGCTTCGTGCACGGCACGGATCTGCTGGTGCGGCTCTCGCTACGGATGGACCCGGCGCAGCCCCCTGCCGCCACGCCGCTCCGCCCCGTGCCGCCCATGCCGGCCCGCCGCGCGACGGATACGCCGGCCGATGACCGCGCCCGCGCCGCCTTCGCCGCCCTGCGGGAAGCGGGGTTCCGCCCCCTCGCCTATGAGGAGCGTGGGGTGGAGGCGCGCATCGCCGTCTCGGAGGGTTCCTTCCGCAGCATGCCCCAGGTCGCCTCGCGCGTGCTGCGGGCGGTGAACGGCATCCTGCCGCCGGAGGTGGAGGCCATCCGGCTTTCCTGGTGGCAGGCCGGGGCGGAAACCGGCGCGCTGATGGTGCCGCGCCAGGCGGTCGAGGCGGCCGCCTCCCCCTGGGGCGGAAGCGTGGAGGAGGCCTGGGGCGCCACGACCCTGCTGCCCGCCACCGGCACGATCCCGCCCGGGTCCTTCACCGAACCGGGCCCGAGCTGGGACTGGGTTCTGGAGCCGAAGCTGAACCTCCAGCTCGGCGACCCCTCCCGCACCCTGCGCTACCAAGGCGCCGCGGCCGCCGGGGCGCGGGTGGAGTTCGGGCACGGCTTCAGCCTCGCAGGCTCCGTGCAGCAGGCCGTGTTCGGCAACCTGGACCGCGGCCTTCCATCCGACAGCACGCTGCCGCGCGTGCGCAGCGACTACGCCCTCTATGCGCGGGACGGGAAGACCTCGATCCCCGGCCTGTACGGGGAGCGGGTGTGGAACCTGGCGCCCGACGTCTTCGCCCGCGCCACCGCCGGGCTGCTGGAACCCATGTTCGGCGGCATCTCCTCCGAGGTGCTGTGGCGCCCCCGGGACCGAGGCTTCGCGGTCGGGCTGGACCTGAACCTGGTGCAGCAGCGCGCGACGGACGGGCTCTTCGGCTTCCGCAACTACGGCGTGGCCACCGGCCATGTCTCGCTCTACGCCGACCTGCCCGTCTGGAACCTCTACGGCATCCTGCGCGCCGGGCGGTACCTGGCCGGCGACTGGGGCGGCACGGTGGAAATCGGGCGGCGCTTCGACAGCGGCATCGAGGTGGGCGGCTTCGCCACCTTCACCAACGTGCCCTTCTCCCGCTTCGGCGAGGGATCCTTCGACAAGGGCATCTATGTGCGCGTGCCGCTCAACCTCTTCGGCACGGATTCGCGCGGCGACGGCACGGCGGTGATCCGGCCCGTGCAGCGCGACGGCGGACAACGGCTGGCCGTGGACAACCCGCTCTGGGAGGTGACCCGCGCCGGGCGGGAGGATGCCGTCCGACGCGGTGCAGGGGGGTTCGCTCGTTAGGGGCGGCTGGGTCTTTCGCCGCGGAGGGCCCCCCCCTCCACCCGCCAAGGGCCTGAGGCCCTTGGAACCCCGTCTGACTGCCGTGGATACCGTTGATCGGCGGGGTTTCTGGCGGGCGGGTGCCCTTCCTGGCTTTGCAGTCGCCTGAGGTCCTGGACCTCAGGCGCACCGTCAGCCAAGTGATCCCAAACTCGAAGAAAAAGATGATGGTGAGGGGTCCGGGGAGAGGAAGAATTCCTTCTTCCTCTCCCCGGGACAAACCGTCAGCCCCGAACCAAACCCCCGCTAATTCACCGTGATCCTCGCCTCCTGCACCACGCGCCCCCAGGTCTGCACCTCCTGGGCGATCTTGCGTTGCAGCTCCTCCGGCGTGGAGGAGACGGCATCGGCGCCGGCGGCCACCAGCCGTTCCTGGATCTTCGGATCCGCCAGCGCCTCGCGCAGCACGGCGTTGAGGCGCGCGATGACGGAGGCCGGCGTGCCGGTCGGCACCATCACCGCGCCCCAGGAGGTGGCTTCGGCATCCGGCAGGCCGATCTCCTTCATCGTCGGCACATCCGGCAGTTGCGAGGTGCGGCGCGGGCCGGTGGTGGCAAGTGCCCGCACCTTGCCGCCCTGGATCATGCCGATGGCCGAGGGAAGCTGGTCGAGCATGAACTGGACGTTGCCCGCCACCGTGTCGTTCAGCGCCGGCGCGCTGCCGCGATACGGCACATGCGTCACCTCCACCTTGGCCGCGGCCCGGAACAGCTCCGCGACCATATGGGTGGAGGAGCCGGAGCCGGCGGAGCCGAAGCTTGCCTTGCCCGGATTCGCGCGCAGCCAGGCCAGGAACTCCTGCGCGGTCTGCGCGGGCACCTTGTCGTTCACGATCAGCACGTGATCGGTCGCAAAGGCCATGCCCACCGAGGCCAGGTCCTTGGCGGGGTCGAAGCCCATATTGCCGTAGAGGTGCTGGTTGATGGTCAGCGTGCCCGTGGTGCCCATCAGGATCACCGTGCCATCGGCCGGGGCGCGCACGACATTCTCCACGCCGATATTGCCGCCGGAGCCCGCGCGGTTCTCCACTACGATGGGCTGGCCGAGACGCTCGCCCATCCGCTCGGCCAGCACGCGCGCCACGACATCCGTGGCGCCTCCGGCCGCGAAGGGAACGACGAAGCGGATGGGGCGCGTGGGCGCCCAGCCCTGTGCGAAGGCAGGCCCCGTGGCCAGGGCCGCGGCACCGCCGAGGATGATACGCCGGCTGATCTTCATGTCTTGGTTTCCCTCCGTGTTCTTCTTTCGTGACGCTAGCAGGCCGTGGGGTGCCTCCGCCGGATTTCCTGCAGCACCTCGTCCGGATCGGCGGCCCACCAGCGGCGGGAGAGGATTTCCACCTCGGTATGGCCGCGATAGCCCTGCGCCTCGACCAGGGCACGGATGCCGGGGATGTCGATCACCCCCTCGCCCGGCAGGCCGCGGTCGAAGACCGTGTCGGTGGTGGGCACCAGCCAGTCGCAGACATGGAAGGCCGCGATGCGCCCGCCCGCCCGCGCGATCTGCGCACGCAGGGCGGGGTCCCACCAGACGTGGTAGACATCGAGGGCGACGCCGCTCCCCTCGCCGAGATCATCGCAGAGATCGAGCGCCTGCCCCAGTGTCGAGAGCACGCTGCGGTCCGCGCAGGTCATGGGGTGCAGCGGTTCCAGCGCGATGGTCACGCCCGCCGCGCGCGCATCCGCCATGATGGCGTGCAGCCCGTCCCGCACCATCGCGCGGGCCTCTTCCAGGTCCTTCGATCCCGCCGGCAGCCCGCCGCAGACCATGACGAGGCAGGCGGCGCCGATCGCATGGGCCTCCGCAATGGCGCGGCGGTTGTCCTCAATGGCGGCGGCGCGGCCCGCGGCATCGGCCGCCGGGAACATGCCGCCGCGGCAGAGGCCGGAGACGGAGAGCCCCGCATCGCGGATGGCACGCGCCGCCTGCTCCACCCCCATGGCCTGCAGCACGTCACGCCAGGGCGAGATGCCGGGGATGCCGTGCCGCGCGCAGCCCTCGATGCATTCCGCGAGGCCCCAGCGCTCCTTCACCGTGACGGTGTTGAGGCTGAGAGGACCCGGCTTGCCGGAAGGGGCGGCGCCCATCATGCCACCCCGTGCAGCGCGAGGAGCGACCTCATGCGCGTCACGGCCCGATCCAGGTCGGAGAGGAGCCCGGCCCTGTCGGCCAGCCGGAACAACTCGGAGAAGTGCTGGATGGAGCGGGTGGACTGCTGCCCGCCGACCATCACGAAATGGTCCTGGTGGCCGTTCAGCCAGGCCATGAACACCACGCCGGTCTTGTAGAACCGCGTGGGTGCCTTGAAGATGTGGCGGGACAGCGGGACCGTCGGCGCCAGTATCTCGTGGAAGGTGGAGAGATCGTTGCGCGACAGCGCGGCCAGCGCCCCGCCCACCGCCGGCGCAATGGGATCGAAGATGCCCAGCAGCGCGTCCGAATGCCCCTCGGCATCGCCCGCGATCAGCTCGGCATAGTTGAAGTCGTCGCCCGTATACATGCGCACGCCCTTCGGCAGGCGGCGCCGCATGGAAATCTCCTTCTGGTCGTCCAGGAGGGAGATCTTCACGCCATCGACCTTGTCGGCATGGCTGGCGATGACCTCCAGCGCCACCTCCATCGCCTTCATGTGGTCGTGGTGGCCCCAGTAGCCCTCCAGCGCCGGGTCGAACATCTCCCCGAGCCAGTGAATGATCACCGGCTCCTTCACGCCGGAGAGCACGCGGTCATAGACGCGCACATAATCCTCCGGCGACTTCGCCGCCTTCGCCAGCGCGCGGGAGGCCATGAGGATGATGCGGCCGCCCATTCCCTCCACCGCCTCGCACTGCTCCTCATAGGCGCGGATGACGTCGTCCACCGTGACATCCGGGCCGGGCATCAGGTGATCCGTGCCCGCGCCGCTGGCCATGAAGGCGTTCGGGAAGTCCTTCGCGGCATCCAGGGATCGCCGGATGAGCTCCTGCGCCCCGTTCCAGTCCAGCCCCATGCCACGCTGGGCCGTGTCCATCGCCTCCGCCACGCCCAGGCCGAGCGACCAGAGGTGGCGGCGGAAGGCGATGGTGCGGTCCCAGTCCACCTTGGCGTCCAGCCAGGGATCCTGCTCGGCCAGCGGATCGGCCACGACATGCGCGGCGGCATAGGCGATGCGCGGATAGGGCGGCTTCGCGACTGCGAACTGGCCTGGCGCGCCGGTGGTGTAGCTCTCCAATGCGCCGGATGCGGTGGGCAGGGTGAGGGTGGCCATCTCAGGCCTCCAGCTTCGGCAGGTCGATCCAGCGGCGCTCCGCCCAGGACTTCAGCCCGGCCTCGGCCAGCTGCACGCCCTTGGCACCCGCCATCAGGTCCCAGGGATAGTCCGCACGCTCGCCGGCCACGTATTTCAGGAACTCCTCCCACTGCACGCGGAAGCCGTTCGGGTAGGGCTGGGTGTCCGGCACCTTCTGCCAGCCCTCGAAGAAGTTGATAGTCTGCGGCACATCCGGGTTCCACACCGGCTTGGGCGTGCTGACGCGCGCCTGCGTCCAGCAATCCGTCAGGCCGCACACCGCGGAACCATGCGTGCCGTCCACATGGAAGGTCACGAGGTCGTCGCGCCGCACGCGCGTGGTCCAGGAGGAGTTGATCTGCGCAACGATGCCACCCTCCAGCTCGAAGGTGGCGTAGGCCGCGTCATCCGTGTCCGCGTTGTAGGGCTTGTTCTGCTCGTCATAGCGCACCGGGATGTGCGTGGCGCCGAGGCAGGAGACCGACTTCGTCTCGCCGAAGGTGTTGTCCAGCACGTAGCGCCAGTGGCAGAGCATATCGAGGATGATGCCGCCGCCCTCGTTCTTCTTGTAGTTCCAGCTCGGGCGCTGGGTCGGCTGCAGGTCGCCCTCGAAGACCCAGTAGCCGAACTCACCGCGCACGGAGAGGATGCGGCCGAGGAAGCCGCTGTCGATCACCATCTTCATCTTGCGCAGGCCGGGCAGGAACAGCTTGTCCTGCACCACGCCGTGCTTGATGCCGCCCGCCTTGGCCACGCGCACCAGCTCCAGCGCGTCCTCCAGGTTCTCGGCGGTCGGCTTCTCGCAATAGATGTGCTTGCCGGCGCCGATCGCCTTCCGGATCAGTTCGGCCCGCATCTGGGTGGTGGCGGCATCGAAGAAGATCGTGTCGTCCGGATTGGCCAGGCAGGCATCCAGGTCCGTGCTCACCCGGTCGATGCCATGCGCCTTGGCCAGCGCCTCCAGCTTCTCCTTGTTGCGGCCGACGATGACCGGGTCCGGCATGATCCGGTCGCCATTGGCCAGCAGCACGCCGCCTTCCTTCCGGATGGCCGCGATGGAGCGGATGAGGTGCTGGTTCATTCCCATGCGGCCCGTCACGCCATGCATGATCAGGCCGATACGCCGCTGCGCCATTCGCGCGATCCTCCCCGGACGTCGATTGGGTAACCACGCGGTTACCTAAGCGCCCCGGGAGGGGTGGAGTCAAGGGCGAAGCCAGCCCAGCACCACCTCCACCGAATGCGCCTCCCGCGCCTCGATCGCCGCCTCGCTGTCCAGCCCGGCCCCGAAGATCGCGGAGAGGGTATGGGTGTTCGAGACGTAGAAATGGCCGAGGGCGACGATGGTGATGTAGGCCTGCATGGGGTCCACGCCCTGGCGGAACACGCCTTCGGCGGCGCCGCGCCGCAGAACCTCGCTGAGGGTGTCCAGCAGGGGGGAATAAAGCGCCGGCACCTGCTCGCTGCGCGCCAGATAGGCGGCGCGGTGGAGGTTTTCCTGGTTCAGCAGCGCCACGAATTCGGGATGGCGGGCGGTGTAGCGGAGGTTGAACCGGACCAGCCGGGCCATGGCCTCGGCGGGCGCCAGGTCATCCACCCGCAGGGCCCGCTCCTCCGCGCGCTTATGGGCATAGGCGGCCTCCAGCACCGCCACCCACAGATCCTCCTTGTTGCCGAAATAGGCGTAGAGCATCCGCTTGTTGGCGCCGGCCCGCGCGGCGATCTCGTCCACCCGCGCGCCGGCCAGGCCGTGGGTGGCGAACTCCGTCAGGGCGGCATCCAGGATGCGCTGGCGCGTGGCCTCGGCGCGGGGGCTTTGCGGGATGGTGCGGGCGGGGGCGTCCATGATCCCCGTAATGAAGCCGAAAAGGCCGGGGGGCGGTATTCCCCCCGGCCTTCATCCCTCACGCGCGCCCGTATGTATCCTCGAAGCGGACGATGTCGTCTTCGCCGAGATAGGCGCCGGACTGGACCTCGATGAGGGTCAGCGGGATCATGCCGGGGTTTTCCAGGCGGTGGACGCAGCCCAGCGGCAGGTAGACGGACTCGTTCTCGCGCAGGAGGATGCGCTCGGCGTCGCGCTCGACGATGGCGGTGCCGTTGACCACCACCCAGTGTTCGGCGCGGTGGTAGTGCTTCTGGAGGGAGAGCTTCTCGCCCGGGCGGACAAGGATCTTCTTCACCTGGAAGCGGTCGCCCTGGATCAGCCCCTCATAGTGGCCCCAGGGGCGGTACATGCGCCGGTGGGCGGCCGCCTCGGGGCGCTTCCTGGCCTTGAGCT
>NZ_FQZF01000074.1 GCF_900141905.1 Muricoccus roseus
GCCGGCGCCCTGCGGAACCAGAACGTCGGCGCCGAGCACCCGCTGTGCTCCACCGACCTGCCGACCGGCCACCGCCTGCAAGTCGTGCTGCCGCCGGCCGTGCCGCCCGGCATGGTGTCGCTGACCTTCCGCCGGCCGAGCGATACCGTGTCCGCCCTGTCCGACCTGGCCGGGCGCTACGACACCTCCCGCTGGAACCGCTGGGACAAGCGCCGTGAGCAACGCCAGGCCGACAGCTCCGGGCTATTGGAGCTATTCGACGCGGGCGACGCCGTGGCCTTCTTCGGCGGCCTGGTGCGGGCGCGGCGCAACATCCTGTTCTGCGGCGCCACGGGCGGCGGCAAGACCACCCTGAGCAAGACCGTCACCTCGGAAATTCCGCGACATGAGCGCATTCTGACGATTGAGGACGCGCTGGAGTTGGTCGTGCCGCACGGCAACTGCGTCCGTCTGCTCTACTCCAAGGGCGGGCTGACCGTGGGCGGCGTCACCGCCGACGCCCTGCTGCAAGCCACCCTGCGGATGCGTCCCGACCGGGTACTGCTGCAGGAGCTGCGCGACGACGCGGCCTGGGTCTATCTCAACGAGGTCATGACCGGGCATCCCGGCAGTCTCACCACCATTCACGGCGCCGACGCGCCGCAGGCCATGCGCCGGCTGTTCAATCTGGTGAAGGGCACCCCGCAGGGCGCCGCCTACGGTGACGACACTCTGGCCGTCATGATCGGCAGCGCCGTGGATGCCATCGTGCCCCTGCACAACGACGCCGGCACCTACTCCATCCGCGAGGTCTGGTTCGCCGATGACGCCGCCCGCCGCGGCGAGGTCGCCGCCGATCTGCTGCGCGCCGCCTAACGCTGGACCGTCTTAGGAGGCCCTGCATCGGGCTGGAAGAGAGATATACGATGGACGCTGTACGCCTTGCGTCTAACCGTCCAGCATCAGGACGCCGGAGGCCGGGGCGATGAGCGAACGTCGCCGCCTCCCCTCCCCCGGCCGCTTGGTGGCCTGGGGCCTGCTGCTGGCCATCCTCGCCCTGCTCTGGACCGCCGCGGCCTCGGCCGTGTTCCTGTGGGGCACCGGCCTGGTCCGCTACTTCCCGTTCCATGGGACCGCCTGGATCGGCCAGTGGTGGAGCTACGCCCTGTTCGCGCCGCCCCACCCCATTGTCGGCCGATGGCTGATGTTCGGCGCCGGGGCGCCCACCGTGTTCCTCGGCCTGGTGATCTACCGCCTGGTGCAGCTACGCGGCGGGCGCGTCACCCGCCCCGGCGAGGTCGTGCGCGGCAGCACCGACAACCACGGGCACGCCGAGTGGATGAGCATGAAGGAGGCTCGCGACCGCTTCCCCGGCCCGCATCCCGACTTCGGCGGCGTGGTCGTGGGGGAAGCCTACCGGGTGGATCAGGACAAGGTGGCCAAGCTCGCCTTTGACCCGGAGCAGTACGAGACCTGGGGCCAGGGCGGCAAGGCCCCGCTGCTGGTGGACCCCTGCAAGATCGGCCCGACACATAGCCTGGTGTTCGCCGGCTCCGGCGGCTTCAAGACTGTCTCGGCCGCCTCCACTCTGGTCCACTGGACTGGAGCCGCCGTCGTGCTCGATCCCTCGCGCGAGCTGGGGCCGATGCTCGCCGCGGCCCGCGAGGGGATGGGGCACAAGGTCGTCTCCCTGGAACCCGGCACGCCGGGCGGGATCAACGTCCTCGACTGGATCGACGTGACCCACCCGCTCGCGGAAACCAACGTTCACGCCGTGGTGGGCTGGATCTTCGGGGAGGCCGAGGGTGGCAGCTCCGACGCCGACAAGTTCTTCCGTAACTGGGGCAAGCAGCTCGTCGCCTGCCTGCTCGCCCATATGCTGTGGGACGACACCATGCCCGCGGCGGCCAAGACCCTCCGGACCCTGCGCGCCGGCATCGTCACCCCCGAGGACCAGATGCGCGACGTGCTGGAAGGCATCCACGCCGGGTCGAACAGCCCCATGGCCCGCGACATAGCGGGGACCATCAAGAAGATCGTGCCCGAGACCTTCTCGGGCATCTACGGCAACGCCACGGGCGACACCGCCTGGCTCTCCGTCGCCGCCTACGCCGATCTGGTGTCGGGCGGCGCCGAGGGCACGGAACCCTCCTGCGGCACCGCCGAGCTGACAGAGGGCAAGCTGACGGTGTTCCTGCAGATCCCGCTCAAGGTGCTGCGCGACACACCCGCGGTCGGGCGCGTGCTCGTTGGGGCGCTGCTGAACGCGCTCTATGAGGCGGACGGCGCCGTGCAGGGCAGGGTGCTGTTCATGCTCGATGAGGTTCGCCGCCTCGGGCCGATGAAGATCCTGGAAGTCGCCCGCGACGCCGGCCGGAAGTATGGCATCACCCTGCAACTGCTCTACCAAGCCGAGGACCAGCTCGTGGAACAGTGGGGCCGGCAGGGCCGCAACGCCTGGTTTGATAGCGTGAGCTGGCGCATGTATGCGGCCGTGCAGAACACCGACACCGCGAAGTCGGTCTCCGACGCGGCCGGCGGGCACTCGGTGCTGGCCGAGAGCGAGGGCAGCAACGCCGGCAGTCAGGGCAAGGCTCTGGAAGTCGGCTCACGCTCCAAGGGCACCAGCATGAACCGTCACGAGATGGCCCGCGCCCTGATCCGGCCCGATGAGCTGATGCAAGACGTGCGCGGCGACGAGGCGTTCGTGTTCGCCCGCGGCTCCAAGCCGCTGCGCTGCGGACGCGCGATCTACTTCCGCCGCCCGGAGCTGCGGGCAGCGATCGAGGCCAGCCGCTTCCATAGGCAGGCGGCGGAGTAGGAGGGCAGAATGTCTGACACCAAGGGTTCCAACTCATCCCGCGATCCCGCACCGCGTCGGGCGGAAGCATCTGCCTCGGCCGATGCCAGCCCGGCACGGCCGGCGCAGGGGCAAGCCTCGGCCGCGACGCAATACTGGCAAGGGTTGGCCGCCGCCGGCCGCGCCGCGAAGCCGACCGCCGCATCCTCAGCCGAGGCCGCCACACTTGGCCGTCAACGTGGCGTGCGGACCTGAACGATTCTAGATGCCGTAATGGGCCGGCCGCCTGGGCTTGGGCGGTAGGGCGGCTGTCCCTCAGAGTGATGGTGTGTGGAACGGGGTCCGAACGGGTCGGCC
>NZ_FQZF01000002.1:0-320517 GCF_900141905.1 Muricoccus roseus
GCGACCGAGGACGTGGTCTGGCTGTTCCACCGCATGGGGGTGGAAACCGGGATCGACTGGAAGGGGCTGCTCGAGGCCGCGGACCTCGCGGCGGCCGTGCCGGGTGGCACGCCGGGCGGGCGGCTGCGCGGCGTGCCGGCGGTGCGGCAGGCGGCCTGATCCGGGGCTGATGGTCTGTCCCGGGGAGAGGAAGAAGGAATTCTTCCTCTCCCCGGACCCCTCACCTTCTTCTTTTTCTTCGAGTTGGAGTCATTCGGCTGACGGTGCGCCTCGGGTCATGGACCCGAGGCGACTGCAACGGCAGGAAACGCACCCTGCAACCCGAGACCCCTTCGATCCGGGGCATCCACGGCAGTCAAACGGGGTTCCAAGGGCCTCAGGCCCTTGGCGGGTTGAGGGCAGAGCCCTCACCGGCACCACCCAAGGCCCGGCACTCGCATATTTCTACACCGGAACGGCGTTACCGGGCTGCATCACCCACCCATCCGAATGTCCTTGCTGCTGCCGAACGGCTTGGGGGGATGGCCGAGCTGGGACAGCATGCCTCCCCTGATTCCGCGAGGATGCCCCGGCATGTCTTTCTTCCCCAGTTGGCCGCTCGCGCGCGGCCCTGTTGTGCCTCCGGACGAGCGCCTGCCCTGGGGCACCACGGGGGTGCTGGGCATCCAGCACCTCGTCGCCATGTCCGGCTCCACCATCCTCGGCCCGCTGCTGATGGGGTTCGATCCGAACCTGGCCATCCTGTTCTCCGGCATCGGCACGCTCATCTTCTTCCTGCTCGTGGGCGGGCGGGTGCCGAGCTATCTTGGTTCGTCCTTCTCCTTCATCGCCGTGGTCATCGCCGTCACCGGCTATGCCGGTACGGGGCCGAACCCGAATATCGGCCCGGCGCTGGGCGGCATCATCGCCTGCGGCGCGCTCTATGCGGCCATTGGCGTGCTGGTGATGTTCACTGGCTCCAACTGGATCGAGCGGCTGATGCCCCCGGCCGTGACTGGCGCGGTGGGCGCCGCCATCGGGCTCAACCTCGCCCCCGTGGCGGTGAAGGGGATCGAGGGCACGGGTCCGCATGTGATCGTCGCGCTGGCGACGCTGATCGCCACGGCCTGCATTGCCGTCTATGCGCCGCTCGCCATCCGCCGCATCTCGATCCTGGCCGGAATCGCCTGCGGCTACGTGCTCTACCTCGTCATGGGCAACATCCTCGGCCTGCTGCCGCCCATCTCCTTCGCGGAGCTCTCCACGGCCCCCTGGATCGGCATGCCCAGCTTCCGCAGCCCGACCTTCGAGGCCGGCGCGATGCTCCTGATCGCGCCGGTCGCCTTCATCCTGGTCGCGGAGAATCTCGGGCACATCAAGGCGATCGGCGCGATGACCGGCCGTAACCTTGACCCCTATATCGGCCGCGGCTTCCTCGGCGACGGCATCGCCACCATGGTCTCCGGCGCCGGCGGCGGCACGGGCGTGACCACCTATGTCGAGAACATGGGCGTGATGGCCGTCACGCGCGTCTATTCCACCCTCATCTTCGTGGTGGCGGCCCTGGCCGCGATCGCGCTCGGCTTCTCGCCCAAGTTCGGCGCCTTGCTCCGCACCATTCCCGGCCCGGTGCTGGGCGGGCTGGCGGTGGTGGTCTTCGGGCTGATCGCCGCGGCGATGATCCGGCTTTGGGTGGATAACCGGGTGGACTTTTCCGACCCCCGCAACCTGCTGACGGTAGGGGCCTCCCTCGTCCTCGGCGCGGGCAACTTCACCGTGGCGATCGGCGGCTTCTCCATCGCTGGCATCGGCACGGCCACCATCGCGGCCATCGGCCTCTACCAGCTCCTCGGCATCGGCCGGCGGGATCCGGTGGAGGTGGTGCATGGCCTCGGCGAGGGCGGCGGGGAACGTCCGCTGCACTGAGCGGGGTCTTCCGCCGGCCGGTCCCATCCCGGGGCCGGCCGGTTCCGCATGCAGCCCTCAGGATTCAGCCATCAGGCGGCGGTCGGGCCGGAGACCTTGTCGCGGTAGTTGCACCATTCCCGCGCGACGCAGCGCCAGCATTCCGGCCGGCGCGCCTTGCAGACATAGCGCCCGTGCAGGATCAGCCAGTGATGCGCGTCCCTCAGCAGCTCCGGCGGGCAGCGCTTCACCAGCGCGTCCTCCACCTCTCGCGGCGTGTCGCCGGGTGCAAGGCCTGTCCGGTTGCCCAGGCGGAAGATATGCGTGTCCACCGCCATGGTGTTCTCGCCGAAGGCCACGTTGAGCACGACATTGGCCGTCTTCCGGCCGACGCCGGGCAGAGCCTCCAGCGCCTCGCGGTCTCGCGGAACCTGGCCGCCATGCCGCTCCAGCAGCATCTGCGCGAGGGCGGCGACATTCTTCGCCTTGGCCTGCCAGAGCCCGATCCGCCGGATGTGCGGGGCGATGCCCTCCGCTCCCAGCGCGGCCATGGCCGCCGCATCCGGCGCCGCGGGGAACAGGGTTTCCGTCGCCTTGTTCACCGCCGCGTCCGTCGTCTGGGCGGAGAGCACGACGGCCACCAGCAGGGTGAAGGGGTTGCTGTAGTTCAGTTCGGGCTTCGGCTCCGGATTCGCCTCCGCCAGGGCCTGAATGAAGGAGGCGGCCTGGGCTGCCGACATGCGCCGGGCCCGCCGCGGCTCGCGCGCGGTGCCATGAAGGGCGGGGGGGGCTTTGCGGGGCAGGCGGCTCACGGCATCGTCCATAGCGCGGCTCCGCTTTTTCCGCGAAATCTCACCGCCCCGCCCTATCTTCCCCAGTGATGAGCACGGCGCCCGACACTCCCCTTTTCGAGGCCCTGACCACGCCGCACCAGTCCGGCAGCCAGGCCGGGCTGCGCATCATCGCCGGCCTGGTCACGGCGGGCTCGGCGGGGCTCACCGCGCTGTTCTGGTCGCTGGGGGCCTGGCCGGTGGCGGGGTTCATGGGCGGGGAGGTGGTGCTGGTGATCGGGCTGCTGCGGGCCCACCGTCGCTGGTCCGCCCGGATCGCGGAGCGCATCACCCTGGCTGGTGGCCGGGTTCACGTGGCCCGCACGGACCGCCGCGGCCGCCGGGAGAGCATCGACCTGGACGCCTATTGGGCCCGCATCGCCCTCACGCCCCGTCCGGGGCGGGTGAGTGAGCTCCGGCTGGCCGCGCGGGGCCGCTCGGTGGAGATCGGCCGGTTCCTGGCGGAAGAGGAGAAGGCGGACCTCGCCGAAGCCCTGGGCGAGGCGCTGCGTCGTTATCGGAACCCGATTTTCGATAATCCCCAGACCAGGGAGGCCTGACCTCTACTCCGCCGGGGCCAGGCTCTTGATCAGGTCGAAGACCCGCTTGCGCACCGCCGGCTCCGTGATGCGGTAATAGGCCCGCACCAGCTCCAGCGTCTCGCGCTTGTGAAGCGTGTCGTCCTCAAAGCCTTCCTGCGACTCGGCGAAGCCGGCGAGGCGCGAGCGGAAGCCGGAGGCGATCCCGCCCATGCTGTCCGGCATGTCGTCGAAGAAGAAGCCGATCGGCACGTCGAGCACGCGGGCGAGATCAAAAAGCCGGCTCGCACCGATTCGATTCACCCCGCGCTCGTATTTCTGGACCTGCTGGAAGGTGAGGCCGAGGGCCTCTCCCAGCTTCTCCTGGCTCATGCCCAGGAGAGTGCGACGCAGGCGCACGCGGCTACCCACATGCACATCGATGGGGCTGGGCCGGTGCTCGCCGGGGCTGGGCCGGGGCTCGCCGCGTTCGGTCCGCTCAAGCGCCTCCTCGCTCGACATTTGGCGCCACTCCTTCGTCTCGATAAGGCAGGGGAGCGGCGCACGTCCTGCACACCATGAGCACGTGGCAAACCACATGCATCACAGATCCCTGCAACGGTGTTGCTAACTTGGTGGTACGCTAACGTATTGTCAACTCTTTCGAAGATTCTAATTAAATGGACATAACAACTTCGTTAGGTTGTGACCGGGAAAGATTTACCCGCCCCTCATACCGCGCCGCGATGTGCCCGCCCATCCCCCAAGCAAGGCGAGTGCCGCGAGAACGGCGGGTATGACGGGCCCCAGCCGCGCGAAAGGCGTCGGCGACCCCGCGGCGGGGAGAGGGGACAGGGCGATTCCGGTCTCGCCCAGCGGCAGGCGGGCGATCTCCCGGCCCCGCGAATCGAAGCTGGCGGAAATGCCGGTCTGCGCGGCCCGCGCCAGTGGGAGGCCCTCCTCCACAGCCCGCAGCCGCGCCGCCGCCAGGTGCTGGTGCGGCCCGGCCGAGATGCCGAACCAGGCGTCGTTGGTGATGTTGAGCAGCCAGCCCGGCCGCTCCGCCCCCACCACCGCGCCGGGGAAGATCACCTCGTAGCAGATCAGCGGCCCTGCCGGAGGCAGGCCGGGCAGGGGCAGGGCCACCGGGCCGGGGCCTGCGCCGAAATCCACCCCACCCCGGATCACCCGGATCGGCAGCAGGCCGGAGAGCGGCATGTACTCGCCGAAGGGCACGAGATGCGCCTTGTCATAGACCGCCGCCACCTGCGCATCCGGCCCCATGGCGACCAGGCTGTTGAACAGCTTCGTCGGCCGGCGGTCCGGGCCCCATTCGGCGCGCACCGTCCCGGCCAGCAGCAGCCCGTCCAGCGGGAGGGCAGAGGCGGCGATCCGCCGCGCCTCCGGGTCATCAGCGAGCAGGAAGGGGCTGGCCGTCTCCGGCCAGATGACCACGGGGCGGGTCCCCGGCGCCTCCTGCGCCGCGGCCTCCACCCCCTGGCGGCTCAGCTCGAGGTAGCGGCGGAAGATCGGCCAGCGCTGTTCCTCCCGCCACTTGGCCTCCTGCGCGACATTGCCCTGGACGAGGATGAGGGTGACGGGCAGGGGGGCCGGCTCGGCCGGCCACAACCGCGCCACGCCGAGGCCTGCGAAGACGACGACCGCCGCGAGGCCGCCGGCCATGGCGCGCCGCCCGAGCAGCGGGGTGCAGGCCAGCAGCACCGTGACCAGGGAAAGCCCCTGCGCCCCGATCCAGGCCGCGCTCTGCACGGGAAGCGCCGCGAAGGCCCAGACGGAGCCCAGCAGGTTCCAGGGAAAGCCCGTGAAGGCCCAGCCGCGCACGAATTCGGCCAGCACCCAGCCGCCGGCCAGCACCAGCACCCGCGGCCAGCCCGGCCGCGCCTTCCAGGCCAGGACGGCGGGGATGACGTGATAGATGCCCATCCAGAGGGCAAGCAGCGGCACGGCCAGAGGCACCAGCCACCAGAGGCGCTCCGCCTCGGTCAGGATGGAATAGGTGATCCAGTAGAGGCCGACGACATGGTGGCCCCAGCCGAAGGCCCAGCCGAGCAGGGCCGCCCGTTTCCAACTGCCCGCACGGCCGAGCAGCACCAGCAGCCCGGGCAGGGCCACGAGCAGGAGCGGAATGGCGAAGAGGGGCGGCATGGCCAGGGCCGCCAGCCCCCCCAGGCCGAAGGCGGTGACGAGCGCGCGCCAGCCGGCGCGCGATTCCAGGTGCCGGATCAGGCGCTGCACGGGACCTCTTTCTACTCCGCGGCCTGGGAGGCGGCAGTCGCGCCGGCATGGCCGGGTCCGGGCAGCTCGACCGCCGGGGAGGCCGGCGCGGGGCGCCGCACTCGAACCCGCCGGATGCGCCGGGGATCGCTCTCCAGCACCCGGAACTCCAGCCCGGAGGAATGGGACACCAGCTCCCCCCGCGCCGGCACGCGGCCGGCCAGGGTGAAGACGAGGCCGCCCACCGTGTCGATGTCCTGGTGCCGTTCCTCGGTGGTCAGCACCTCGCCCATCCGCGCCTCGAAATCCTCGATCTTCATCCGGGCGTCCAGGTCCAGGCTGCCATCGGGGCGCTCGGTGAGCTGGGGCGCCGCCTCCTCGTCATGCTCGTCCGAGATGTCGCCGACGATCGTCTCCACCAAGTCCTCGATCGTCACCAGCCCGTCGATCCCGCCATACTCGTCCACGACCAGGGCCATGTGGGTGCGGCCCTCGCGCATCTGCAGCAGCAGGTCCAGCACCGGCACCTGGGGCACCACGAAGAGCAGGGGGCGCAGCACGGCTTCCAGCGAGAAGGGCTCCGCCTCCCGCCCCACCGCCGCGAAGACGTCCTTGATGTGCACCATGCCCCGGATGTCATCCAGGTTCTCCCGGTAGACGGGGAAGCGGCTGTGGCCCTCGCGCTGGATGAGCTGGATGGACTCCTGCAGGGTCAGGTCACAGGGCATGGCGATGATGTCGGCGCGGGGGATCATGACATCCACCGCGGTCTTGTTCCGGAGCTTCAGGACGTTGCCGAGGATGACGCGCTCATTGGCATCCAGCGCGTCCGCCTCCGGCTCCGCGCCCTCCTCGCCCTCGCCCTCGACCAGCGCCTCCACCTGGTCGCGGACGCTTTCGGCCTCGCGCCGGCGCAGCAGGCCCTGGAATTTCCAGAGAAGGCTGTTGCGGTCTTGTCCGTGGCGCTCGCTCACGCGACCCCCCTCCAGGGATTGGGCAGGGCGAGCCGGCGCATGATCCGGGCCTCCGCCCGCTCCATCCGCCGCGCCTCGCCGGCGCGCAGATGGTCATGGCCGAGCAGGTGCAGCACCCCATGGGCCACGAGATGCGAGAGATGCGCCATCACGCTTCGGCCAGCGGCCCGCGCCTCGCGCCGGACCACGCCCAGCGCCACCGCCACGTCGCCGGGCAGGCCGGGATGGAGCGGCGGGAAGGAGAGGACGTTGGTGGGCTTCACCTTGCCGCGGTGGTCGCCGTTCAGGCGCTTCACCTGGAGGTCCCCGGTCAGCAGCACCGTGACGGCCCCGCCGGTCTCGGCTTCGGCGAAGGCGGCGGCCGCGGCGCGGCGCACGACCTCCTCCACCCGTGGCACGGCGGACCGCCAGGCCGGGTCCTCCAGCACCACTTCGATGTCGCATTCCCACCCGTCGAAATCGCCGGGTGGTTCATGGTTCAGCCCGGCGGCCCCGCCGCCGGTGCTGCGATGTGAAGGCCCGGTGAGGTGATCACCGGGCGGGCGACTGCCCACCTCTTGCCTACTCCCTGATCTTCCCGCGCATGGGGCGCCCATCGGACTGGCCCCCGGCCGCGGCTTCCGCCCGGCCATAAGCCTGGACGATCCGCCCGACCAGGGGATGCCTTACCACATCCGCCTCGGCGAAGCGCGTGATCCCGATCCCGTCCACCCCATCGAGGATGGAGAGCGCCTCCACCAGGCCGGATTTCTGCCCGGGGGGCAGGTCCACCTGGGTGGGGTCGCCCGTGATCACCATCCGCGCGCCCTCGCCCATGCGGGTGAGGAACATCTTCATCTGGGCGGGCGTGGTGTTCTGCGCCTCGTCCAGGATGGCGTAGGAATGGGCCAGGGTGCGGCCGCGCATGAAGGCCAGCGGCGCGATCTCGATCTCGCCGGAGACGATGCGGCGGGCCACCTGGTCGGCCGGCATCATGTCGTGCAGCGCGTCGTAGAGCGGGCGGAGATAGGGATCGACCTTCTCCTTCATGTCGCCGGGCAGGAAGCCCAGGCGCTCGCCGGCCTCCACCGCGGGGCGGGAGAGGATGATCCGGTCCACCCGGCCCGCCATCAGCAGGGCCACGCCCTGGGCGACCGCGAGATAGGTCTTGCCCGTGCCCGCCGGGCCGACGCCGAAGACCATTTCCTGCTGCTGCAGCATGTCCATGTAGGACGCCTGCGTGCGGCTGCGGGGCGCGATCGCTCCCTTGCGGGTGCGGATGGCCGGCATGTCGGCCAGCGGCAGGCGCGGGTCCTCCGCCGGGCCGTCGGCCATGCGCAGCGCGGCTTCAACCTCCGCCATGCCTGTCGCGTCTCCTCTCTCCAGCCGTTGCCACAGCGCGCGCAGCACCGATTCGGCCAGGCCGGTTGCCTCGGCGCCGCCGCTGATCGTCGCGCGGTTCCCGCGCGAGCTGATCCGAACCCCCAATCGCTGCTCGATCCGCGACAGGTGCCGGTCGTGCTCCCCATAGAGCATCGGCAACAGGGCGTTGTCGTCGAAGCTCAGGGTCACACTTCGCTGGGCATCCGGCTGGAAGCCGGAACGCACCACCGAACGGGGATCGGGCCGGAGGGCGATACCTCCGGCGGGGGCGGCGATCTGGGTCAAGCGGCGGCGGACTCCTCATGCGCCATGGTTGCGGAGAGAGAATTGGGGAGCGCGGCCCGCAATTGCATCGAGACCACGGCGCCCACCGGGGCTGCGCCGGTCGCATGGACCGGCTGGAGCCACGGGCTGCGGCCCGCCACCTGCCCGGGATGCCGCCCCGTGCCGGTGACGAGCACATCCACCACGCGCCCCACGCAGGCGCGGTTGAAGTCGTCCTGCTGCCTCCGCAGCACGGCCTGGAGGGCCTGGAGGCGGACATCCTTCTCCGCCTCGGCCACCGGCCCGGGCTGGGAGGCGGCCGGCGTGCCGGGCCGGGCCGAATACTTGAAGGAATAGGCGCCGGCGAAGCCGATCCGCTCGACCAGCCGCATGGTCGCCTCGAAATCCGCCGAGGTCTCGCCCGGATGGCCCACGATGAAGTCGGAGGTGAGGGCGAGGTCGGGCCGGGCCTCCCGCAGCCGGTCGGCGAGGCGGATGTACAGCTCCGCCTTGTGCCCCCGGTTCATCGCCGCCAGCACCTTGTCCGAGCCGCTCTGCACCGGAAGGTGCAGGTAGGGCATGAGGGAGGGGATCTCCCCATGGGCCGAGATGAGGTCGTCATCCATGTCGCGCGGGTGGCTCGTCGTGTAGCGCAGACGGGCAACGCCGGGGATCTCGGCCAGTTCCCGCAGCAGCCGCGCCAGGCGCCATGTGTGGCCGTCCGGTGACGCGCCGGCCCAGGCATTCACGTTCTGGCCGAGCAGCGCGATTTCCCGCGCGCCGTTGGCGGCGAGCTGCCGCGCCTCCGCGAGGATGGCTGCGGCCGGGCGGGAGAACTCGGCACCGCGCGTATAGGGCACCACGCAGAAGGAGCAGAACTTGTCGCAGCCCTCCTGGATGGTCAGGAAGGCGACCGGCCCCTGCGGGGCGCGGGCCTCGGGCAGGTGGTCGAACTTGTCCTCCGCGGGGAAGTCCGTCTCGATCACGGCGCCGGCCGCGCGGCTGGCGCGGGCCACCATCTCCGGCAGGCGGTGATAGGTCTGCGGGCCGAGCACGATGTCCACCCAGGGCGCACGGGCCGTGATCTCGGCGCCCTCGGCCTGGGCGACGCAGCCGGCCACGGCGATCACGGTCTGCCGCCCCTCGGCGGCGCGGGCCTTCTTCGTCTCGCGCAGGCGGCCGAGGTCGGAGAAGACCTTCTCGCTCGCCTTTTCCCGGATGTGGCAGGTGTTGAGGATGACCATGTCGGCCTCCTCCGCGCTCTCGGTCGGCGCATAGCCCAGCGGAGCGAGGATGTCGGCCATCCGCCCGCTGTCATAGACATTCATCTGGCAGCCCCAGGTGCGGATCAGGAGCTTGCGCGCGGGCTTGGGTGCGACCCCTTCGGCGGGGGCCGGACCGGCCGGATAGGGGCCGGTGGAGCTGCTCATGCGGAGAAAGACCCTCTCGTTCCGGGGCCCCGCCGCCTTCTGCGGGGGGACACGGGCGGGGGGGATGTGCGGCGCGGGGCCTTCGAGGTCAAGAAAAGCCCGGCCGCGGGAGGGGCGGCGCATCCATGAGGGGAGCGTCGCGGAGGCAGGCGATTCCCGTCAAGCCGCGCGTCATGCCGGCAGCGCGGCCTGGCCCGGGATCAGCACAGGCAGGGGCTTGGGCTCCCGGTTCTGGCGCAGGGTCGCGGCGCCCTCGGCCACCGTCGCCTCCGCGGCCGCCGAGAGGGCCTTGCGGTTGGGAATGGCGGTGGGCGCCACCGGATCATGCAGGAGGATGGTGGCGCGCAGCCCGGCATGGCGGCACAGGCGCCAGGCATGGGGCCCGATCGACATGTCGCCGTACCAGGCGAAGATCGGCCGGTCCCGCCGGCAGGCCGGCAGGCCGCCCAGGCGGTCATAGGCGACCGAGACGGGCTGGATCACCTCCGCCGCATCGGCCACCGCCAGGAAGGAGGAGCGGAAGGGCAGGACCCGCGTGCCGTCGGAGCTGGTGCCCTCGGGGAAGAGGATGAGGCTGTCGCCCGTGGCCAGGCGGTCCCGCATCTCCTTGGCCTCGTTGCCCGTGCGCCCCCGCGAGCGGGAGACGAAGACGGTGCGGCCGAGCTTCGCGACCGTGCCGATCAGCGGCCACTGGCCGACCTCCGCCTTCGAGACGAAGGCCGCTTCCAGCGTCCCGCCCAGCACCATGATGTCGAGCCAGGAGGAGTGGTTGGCGAGGTAGAGGGTGCGGGGTGCCGGCCGGCGGTTGCCCACCACCCGGATCCGCATGCCGATGATGAAGCACATCACCCGCCAGTAGATCCGGGCGAAGGCGATCTTTCCCCGGCCGGGGAGCAGCAGCAGCACCGCCTGGACCGGAATGGCGAAGAGGGTCCAGAGGCTGGCGAAGAACAGGCGCCGCACCGCCCGGAAGCGGCCCCCGAAGGGGCGGTCCCCCATGACGTCGAACGCGCGCCCGCCGGGCACGACGCGGCGGAAGCGCAACGGCTTGCGCCGGCGCAGGCGGCTCGGAGGGGCCAGGGCCTCGGCGGGGTCGCGGATGGCGGCGTCCATGGGCCGGGGTTAGCCCGGCAACGAAGACTCGTCCATGGCGCGGTGGTGACACCGGCGTGACGCCCCCTCGACCCCCGGGGCCGGGCGGTCCTAGTCTCCCGCCATCCAAAGGGACCGGTGACATGACCCAGCGACGCGACCTCCTCGGCCTGGCCCTGGCTTCGGGGGCCGCCTGGGCGGCGCCCGGATGGCTGGCGGGCGCGCGGGCGCAGAGGCCGGGCGGGACGCTCCGCATCGGCATGGCCGCGCCGAACACCACGCTGGACCCGCATCTGCTGAGCAACACGCCCAACAACGCCGTGTCCGGCCATATCTTCGACAGCCTGATCGTCAATGACGAACGGTCCCGCTCCACCCCGGGGCTGGCGGAATCCTGGACGCGCCGCGACGACACGCATTGGGTGTTCCGCCTGCGGGATACACGCTTCCACGACGGCACGCCCTTCACGGCGGAGGACGCGATCGTCTCCCTCCAGCGCGCGACGGACCTGCCGAGCGCGGCCTCCTTCCGCACCTATACGCGCAGCATCAAGTCCATGTCCGCACCCGAGCCGCTGACCCTGGTGGTGGAGACGCGCGCGCCGGACCCGCTGCTGCTGAACTCGCTCAGCCGGGTGCGGATCATCAGCGCCAAGTTCAAGGACACGCCGAGCGCGGAGTACAATGCCGGCCGCGCCGCCATCGGCACAGGGCCCTACAAGCTGCAGGAATACATCCCCGGCAACCGCGTGGTGCTGGCCCGGAACGACGCCTGGTGGGGGCCGCGCACGCCTTGGGACACGGTGGTGCTGCGGGCCGTCACCGATGACGCGGCGCGGCTGGCCGGGCTGCTGGCGGGCGACCTCGACATCGTGGAGGCGGTGATCCAGGGCGGGGACCGGGTGAGGGCCGATGCGCGCTTCCACCTCATCCGCGGCGTCTCGTCCCGCTTCGTCTATCTGGGCACGGACCAGGTGAACGATGTCTCGCCCTTCATCACGGGGAATGACGGTCGCCCGCTGGACCGCAATCCGCTGAAGGACCTGCGCGTGCGCCAGGCGCTCTCCCTCGCGATCAACCGGCAGGCCATGGTCGAGCGGGTGATGGAGGGCGATGCGCTCATCGCCTCGCAGTTCCTGCCCAAGGGCAGCCCCGGCACCTCACCGAACCTCGAGCCGCCGCCCTTCGACCCGAACCGGGCCCGCGCCCTGCTGGCCGAGGCCGGCTACCCCCGCGGCTTTCGGCTGACCGTGCATGGGCCGAACGACCGCTACATCAACGACGCGAAGATCGTGCAGGCCGTGGCGCAGATGTTCACCCGGGTCGGCGTCGAGACGAAGGCGGAGGTGATGCCCTGGTCCACCTATGCCGGGAAGAACAGCCAGCGCACGGAGCATTCGGTGTTCCTGGGCGCCTGGGGCGTGAACACGGGCGAGACCTCGAACCCCATGTCGGCCCTCGTCGCCACCCGCGACGCGCAGGCGGGGCTGGGCGTCAGCAATGGCGGGCGCTACGCCAACCCCGAGGTGGACCGGCGCCTGAAGGAGGCGCTGCGGACCATGGAAGACGATGCGCGCAACACCCTGCTGGGCGAGGCGAGCGAGATCCTGTTCCGGGACGTGGCGCTGATTCCGCTGCATCACGAGGTCTCGGTCTGGGCGGCTCGCCGTGGCGTGAACTATGTGGCGCGGGCCGACCAGGCGACGCTGGCGGTCGGCGTGAAGCAGGAGGACTGAGACCTTGCCCGACACCCCCGTTCCCGCCCCGGGCGTGGAAGCGAAGCTGCGCGCCACCTATGATGTCGGCAAGACCGCGATCTATTCCGCCAAGGTCGATCCGCGTTTCCAGTACTGCCTCTACGTGCCGCCCCAGATTGGGCCGGAGACGGAGCTGGTGGTCTGCGTTCACGGCACGTCCCGCACCTCCTTTCTCGATTTCCGGGACGGCTTCGCCGAGTTCGGGCGCTGGAACGACTGCGTGATCCTCTGCCCGATCTTTCCCATCGGGCCGCTCGGGGATGGGGCGCGCAGCGGCTACAAGTACATGCAGGAAGGCGACATCCGGTACGACCGGGTGCTGCTGGGCATGGTGGAGGAGGTGGCGGCGAAATATGGCCGCGCCTGGGAGAGGTTCGCCCTGTTCGGCTTCTCCGGCGGCGGGCACTTCACGCACCGCTTCGCCATCCTCCATCCGCGCAGGCTCTGGGCGGCCTGCATCGGCGCCTCCGGCTCCGTCACCCTGCTCGACACGAAGCGCGACTGGTGGGTGGGCATCCGGAACCTGGAGGAGGTCTTCGGCATCGCCTTCGACCGCGAGGGGCTGGCCGAGGTACCGGTGCAGATGCTGGTGGGCGATGCCGATCTCGAGACCTGGGAGATCACCCACCGGCCCGGCGGTACCTACTGGATGGAGGGCGCGAACGATGCCGGTAGCACGCGGCCGGAGCGGCTGCGGGCCCTGCAGAAGTCCTTCGAGGAGGCGGGCGTGACGGTGCGCTTCGACCTGGTGCCGGGCGTGGCGCATAGCCGCATGCAGGTGATCGACCGGGTGCAGGACTTCCTGGCCTGCCTGCTGAAGAAGAAGCGCGCCTGACATGCCCGGAATGATCGTGGCCCCGCAGCCGGAGGCGGTGGAGGCCGGTGCGCGCGTGCTGGAGCGCGGCGGCAACGCGGTGGATGCCGCCATCGCCTGCGGGCTGGTGCAGGGGGTGGTGGACCCGCAGATGGTCGGCATCGGCGGCTTCGGCTCCATGCAGGTCTTCATGCCGAAGCGTGGCGTGCACAAGGTGCTGGAGTTCTTCTCCCGCGCGCCGCTCGCCGCGACGCCGGACATGTGGGCGGACAAGCTCCTGGGCCAGTCGCGCGACGGCTTCGCCTTCCTGCTGGAAGGCGGGATCAGCGAGGCGGGGCATCTGGCCGTCTGTACGCCCGGCAACGTGGCGGGCTATGCCGAGGCGCTGAGCCGCTGGGGCACGATGGAGTGGCGGGACGTGTTCCAGCCGGCCATCGCCCAGGCCCGCCAGGGCTGGATGGTGCGGCCGCATGTGCACTGGTTCTGGAGCCAGGACCAGTCCGCCAGCGGACAGGTGAACACCATCGACAAGCTGCGGATGACCGCGACCGGGCGCCGCGTCTATTTCCGCGAGGATGGCAGCCTCAAGCGGCTGGGCGATATCATCCACAACCCCGACATGGCGCGCGGCCTGGAGCGGCTGGCCGAAGCGGGGCCGGAGCTGTTTTACACCGGCGAGATGGCCGAGGAGATCGCGGCCGACTTCAAGGCCCATGGCGGGCTGATCGGGATGGAGGACCTGCGGAGCTACAAGCCCAGCCTCGCCGATCCGATCTGGGGCGAGTACCGGGGCCATCGCATCGCCACCAACCCGCCGCCGAGCAGCGGCTTCGCCATGCTCCAGGTGCTGCACATCCTCGAGCATTTCGACATGGGGTCGCTCCTCCATGGCGGGGTGGAGCATGTCCGCATCCTGGCCGAGGCCATGAAGCGCATGACCATCGACAAGGACCGCAACATGTCCGACCCGGCCTTCGTGCCGGTGCCGACGGAACAGCTCCTCTCCCGCGACTACACGGCGGGCGTGGCGGACGGCATTCGCCGCGGCGAGAGGCTGCGCGTGACGCGGCTGGAGCGGAAGACCGAGCGCGACACCACCCATGTCTCCGTGGTGGACGGGGAGGGGAACTGCGTGACGATGACGCATACCCTCGGCAGCCCCTCCGGCGCGATCACCGAGGGGCTGGGCTTCATGTACAACGGCTCCATGAGCCGCTTCGACCCGCGCCCGGGCCATGCCGGCTCCATCGCCCCGGGCAAGCGCCGCGCCTCCTCCTCCGCGCCCACCATCGTCTTCCAGGGCGACGCGCCCCGGATCGTCATCGGCGCGCCGGGTGGCAGCTACATCGCGCCGGCTGTCGCGCAGGGCATCAGCAACGTGCTGGATTTCGGCATGTCCATGTCCGATGCCGTGGCGGCCCCGCGTGTCGTGGCGGTGTCGGATTCCATCGACGTATCCAACCGCATCCGCCGGGACGTGACGGATGCGCTGGCGGGCATGGGCTATGACATCAAGCGGAGCTGGATGAGCTACGCCTTCGCCGCCCTGCACGGCATCCAGGTGAAGGGCGAGGAGCTGGAGGGCGGGGCCGACCCCCAGCGGGACGGCATGGCGCTCCGGGTGGGCTGAAGGGAAGAGGGGCGGGCGGGCTACTCGCCCGTCCCGCCCAGCTTCCGCTCATAGTGCTTGTAGTACTTGGCAGTCACCTGGTCGGTCTTCACGACCACGCAGACATCGGTGGTGTTGAACTGCCGGTCCACTACGGCGCCATCGCCCACATAGCCGCCGAGGCGGAGATAGCCCTTCACCAGCGGTGGCAGGTCGGCCAGCACGCGCTTCGCATCCATGGCCGCCGGATCCATCCGGTTCATCGGTACATAGAGATCCGGCAGGGCGCGGGGCCGCAGCTCCGGCGGTGCCAGATGGCTGGTGTAGAGATAGGTCAGCGGCTCGGCGAGCAACTCTGGATCGGTGCCTGGCAGGGAGGCGCAGCCGAACATCACCGCGATCCGGTGCTGGAACACATAGGCCGCAATACCCTGCCAAAGCAGCTGCAGCGTGCCGCGGGTGCGGTAGCCCTCATCCACGCAGGACCGCCCCAACTCCAGCAACCCGCCATCCAGCCTGAGCAGTGGGGTCAGGTCGTATTCGGAGGCCGAGTAGAACCCTCCCACCCGATCCGCCGCGGGGCGGCGAATCAGCCGGTATGTGCCGACCACGGCCTTCGCGCCCTCGCCCCTGTCATGGTCGAGGACGAGCAGATGGTCCGCGACGGGGTCATAGGCATCGGCATCGCGCCGCGCGGCGGCGGTGGCGGCATCGGGATGCGCGCCCATCTCCTCATAGAAGACGCGCCAGCGGAGTGCCTGGGCCGCATCCACTTCCGCCGCGCTTTCCGCGATCCGGACGCCGAGGCTACCGCTGCGAATTTCCGCGAAGCCGGGAGGCAGCTCGATCATCCGCCGTCCTTCTTCGTGGCCGTCCCGGGCCGGCGCTTCGCCTCCGGCGCAGGGGCTGGGGCGGGGGCCTTCTTCCCGAACAGCTCCAGCCGCTGCTGCACCAGGGTGAAGCCATAGCGGGCCGCGATCGACTGGACGAGGCGCTCATGCTCCTCATCCTCGAACTCGATCACCGTGCCGGTGTCGACATCGATCAGGTGATGGTGGTGGCCGCGATCGGCCGGGTCGTAGCGGGAGCGGCCGCCCCCGAAGTCGCGCCGCTCGAGGATGCCCTTCTCCTCCAGCAGCCGGACCGTGCGGTAGACGGTGGCGATGGAGACCTTGCTGTCGAGCGCGATGGCGCGCCGGTACAGCTCCTCTACGTCCGGATGGTCCTCCGCCTCGGAGAGGACGCGGGCGATCAGGCGGCGTTGCCCGGTCATCTTCAGGCCCCGCTCGATGCAGAGCCGCTCGATCCGGGTGGGGTCGGCCCCTTGTGGGCCCTTGCCCTGCGGCGCCTTGGCGTGTGTGTGAGTGGCGTGGTCCATGATGATCCCGTTCGGGCGCAGACTACCCCGCCCCAGCCTTGGCGCCAAACGGCCCCGCGCGGGACCGCCCTTCTGCCGGCTCCACCGGGCTTGGCCGGGACCCGGCCCGGAGGCCGCCGTCCCGCGCCGTGCCCGGCGGCGATCAGTCCTTCGCGCCCCGCCCGCGCCGCGTGGGCCGCGGCCGGGTGCCGAGGCCGATCTTCTTCGCGAGCGAGGAGCGATGCTCCGCATAGGCCGGCGCGACCATCGGGTAGTCCGGCGGCAGTCCCCAGCGCTCCCGATACTGCTCCGGCGTCATGTTATAGGCGGTCTTGAGGTGGCGCTTCAGCATCTTCAGCTTCTTGCCGTCCTCGAGGCACACCAGATACTCGGGCGTGATGCTCTTCTTCACCGCCACGGCCGGCTCCGGCCGGGTGGGCGGAACCACCTCGGCGGGGCGGCCCAGCCCGGCCAGGGTCCGGTGCACATTCTCGATCAGCGCTGCCAGCTCGCCGGGCGGCACGGGGTTGTTCGAGACATGGGCGGCCACGATCTGTGCCGTCAGGCCCAGCACATTGCCCTCGGTACTCTCCCGCACCGTTGTTGTGCTATCCGCCATTCCGAACCCCCTCGATCCGTGCAGATGCCCGCAGATTCCACTGCATGGAAGACATTCGCATGAATCGTGCACTTGTTGCGACGCGATTCGCAGCTGATCTACAGCATCTGCCCTATCAATAACAGCGAAGATTGAAAGGCCACCCGGATGCACAAAGAAATCGCCGTTCCGGGAAATCCCGGTATGCCGGGCGAGACTTGCAGCCTGGATATCACCCGCGACACCTGCCCGATGACCTTCGTGCGCACGCGCCTCGCCCTCGACCGCATGGCGCCGGGCGAGGTCCTGCTCGTCAGCCTCCGGGGGGAGGAGCCCCGCAGCAACGTCCCGCGCACGGCCGCCGAGCAGGGACACGTCGTGCTCGGCACCAGGGATGAGGCGGACGGAACCACCCGCCTCTGGATCCGAAAGGGCGGCTAGAAAGGAAGTATTACGCCGGCCGGTGAAGTAACGTGTCTTCTCCCTGGCGGATCGCCAGCACCAGCGCGTCGCTCCCATCCGCATAGTAGCGGCGCCGGCGGCCGATCTCCGTCGCGGATGCGCGGGCGTAAAGCGCCCGGGCGGGGGCATTCGCCTCCGACACCTCCAGGAACAGGGTTTCCGCCCCTCGCCGGGCCGATTCCGCCAGCGCGGCGGCCAGAAGCCGTCCGCCGAGGCCCTGCCGGCGCTGCGAAGGGTCCACGGCCAGGGTCAGCACCTCCGCCTCCCCCGCCACCGCGCGGGCCAGAATGAAGCCACCGCACCCCCCTCCGGCCACGTCCGCCGCCAGGCCGAAGGCGCCTTCCATGGCCAGCATCGCCCGAATCGCCACCGCGCCCCAGCGTTCGGCCGGCGGAAAGGCTCGTCCGTGGAGCGCCGCGAGGGCCTCGATCTCGTCGGGCCGCACGGGGCGGATGGTGGCCGCGCTCACGCCCCGGCCGGGTCCCGCAGCGCCAGTGGCTCGGCATAGAGCGGCGCCGCCGTGCGGGGGGGCTCCCCGGCGGCCAGCTTTCGCGCGGCCGCGGCCGCGACCGCCCCCCCCTGGGGCAGCCGCGCGTCGGAGAGGAGCACATCCGCCCCGCGCGCCCGCAACCGGGCGGCCGCCGGCGCCGCGGCATCCCCCACCAGCACCACCGGGCCCGTGGGTGCGGGAAGGGAGGTCTCCTCCAGCATCACCGGCACGGATCCCGGCCGCTCGAGCACCAGCCCGCCCCGGCCAGCGGTAGTGACGGACCATACCTCCCGTCCGGCCGCCTGGCCGGGGGGCAGGGCCGCGGTGAAGGCCTCGCCGGTGGTCACCCCGACCAGCGGCACGCCCCAGCCATCCGCCAGGCCGCGGCCCAGGGCGATTGCGGCGCGCAGCCCGGTGAAACCGCCCGGCCCCACCGTCACGGCTACGGCGTCCGGAGCGCCGGCCAAGTCCCGAAGCACCGAATCCACCAGGGCGGGCAGCGCGGCGGGCTGGCCCCGCGCGCCATCCTGCCGGGCCTCCGCGCGCACGGCCCCTTCCTCCCAGAGGGCGGCCGAGGCGCGTGCCAGCGCCGCATCCAGTCCGAGCAGCCGCATCGGATTTCCTTCCACCCGGCCGAACCCCGCGGCCCGCCCCGCTTCAACCCCGAATTGCCCCCGCCACCCGGAGGCGACTAGTCTCTGCCGCAGTGCAGCAAATGAGAGGCAGCATGCCGCGACGGATCACCGACCGGATCGACGACCTGTTGGACATGGTGCTGACCCTCAAGCGCGAACTGGCAGAGAGCGGCCATCGCGTCGAGGGTATGTCCCCCAATTTCGTCGAGCACATCCTGGCCAACCCCGATGCGCTGGGCCAGCAGCCTCTCAGCCAGCCCTATGAGGAGATCGCGCCCGGCCTCACCATTGGCTTCCGCAAGGGGGCCAAGCCGGACCTGCATCTCCGGCCCGGCGCCGACGGCACGCTGGACATCGCCCTGCAGCAGCGCACCAGCAGCGGCTGGGTCACGCTCGAGATGGACTGGGACTACGCGACCTTCCGCGAGAAGCGCCGCGCGTCCCTTCTCCTTCGCGGCAGCTCGCCCGATCGCCTGCCCCTCACCACCGTGCTTCGCCGCACGGGGCCGGAGGGCGGCAGCGTCGATATCCCGGGCCGGCCGATCGAGCTGACCGCGGAGCCCGCCTTCCATGTGGTCGAGTTCAACGACCCCGGCGACGAGCCCCAGGGGGCGCAGGCCTGCCGGGTCATCGTCTTCTGCCCCGTCCATCCCTTCGCCATGTCGCTCTCGGAGCTCAGCCTTCGGTAAGCGGGCGGGCTCAACGCTTCCGCGCGAAGAAGTTCCGCAGCAGCGCCCCGGCCTCGGTCTCGCGCACGCCGCCCACCACCTCCGGCGCATGATGGCAGGATGGGGCGGCGAAAATCCGCGCCCCATGCTCCACCCCGCCGCCCTTCGGGTCATAGGCCCCGAAGACCACCCGCCGCAGCCGGAAGAAGGAGGCGGCCTGGGCGCACATGGGGCAGGGCTCCAGCGTGACCCACAGGGTGCAGTCGGGCAGCCATTTCTCGCCGCGCGCGGCGGCGGCGGCGCGGAGGGCCAGGATTTCCGCATGGGCGGAGGGATCCCGGCGCGCCTCCACCTCGTTCCCGGCGCAGGAGAGAACCCGGCCGGCGGCATCCGTCACCACCGCCCCCACCGGCACCTCGTCCCTGGCCGCCGCCGCACGCGCCTCCTCCAGCGCGAGCGCCATTGGGGCCCCCTCCGCCCTCATCCCATCACCGCCATGCCCATCCGCCGCTTGTGGCCGCGCCCATGCAGGCTCTACCAACCGATTCATGACCGCACGACCCCTCATCGGCCTGACGCTCGACGCGGAGCAGCCCGGTGGCTACTCCAAGCTCCCCTGGTACGCCCTGCGCCAGAACTACTTCGACGCCATCACGGCCGCCGGGGGGCTTCCCATCGCCCTCCCGCATGATGCCGCCCTGGCCGATGACTACCTCGACCGGCTGGACGGCCTCCTCGTCACCGGCGGCGCCTTCGACGTGGACCCGACCCTCTACGGCGGCGGGCCGCGCCACGAGACGGTGGTGCTGAAGGAGGGGCGAACGGCCTTCGAGATCGCCATCCTCCGGGGCGCGCTGCGCCGCGACATTCCGGTTCTCGGCATCTGCGGAGGCGAGCAGCTGCTGGCCGTGGCGCTGGGCGGCACCCTGATCCAGCACATCCCGGACAGCGTGCCGGACGCCCTGGCGCATGAGCAGCCCAACCCGCGGACCGAGCCCGGCCATGAGGTCGCGCTCACCCCCGGCACCCTTCTCTCCCGCATCGTCGGCGCGCCCGCCATGGCCGTGAACTCCGCCCATCACCAGGCGGTGGACCGCCCGGGCGAGGGCGCCATCGTCAATGCCCGCGCGCCGGATGGCGTCGTGGAGGGGCTGGAGCATCCGGGCTACCGCTTCTGCCTCGGGGTGCAGTGGCACCCGGAATACACGGTCGATCCGCGCGATCAGGCCATTCTCGACGCCTTCGTCGAGGCCGCCCGCCAGACGGGCCAGGGCCGGGCCGCCGCCGCATGAGCGAGGACGACACCCAGAACCCCGAGCGCGGCGAGCGCATCGCCAAGTGGCTGGCCCGCGCCGGCGTGGCCAGCCGCCGGGACGCCGAGGCGCTGATCGCCGACCGCCTCGTGACCCTGAACGGCAAGACGGTGGAAACCCCCGCCACCTTCGTCGCCGAGGGCGATGCCGTGCTGGTCCGCGGCCAGAAGGTGGGGACCGCCGAACCCACCCGCCTGTTCCGCTATCACAAGCCGGACGGGCTGGTGACCACGCACAAGGACCCGCAGGGCCGCCCGACCGTCTTCGAGAAGCTGCCGGCTGGCCTGCCCCGCCTCGTCTCCGTCGGCCGGCTGGATCTGACCAGCGAAGGTCTTCTCCTCCTCACGAATGACGGGGCCCTGGCCCGGCGCCTGGAGCTTCCCAGCAATGGCTGGCTGCGCCGCTACCGCGTGCGCGTGCATGGCCGGGTGAACGAGGGGGCGCTGGCCTGGCTGGCGCGCGGCATCACGGTGGATGGCGTGAAATACGGCCCCATCCAGGCCGGGCTGGACAGCCGCCAGGGCACGAATGCCTGGCTGACGGTCTCCCTGCAGGAGGGGAAGAACCGGGAGATCCGCCGCGTGATGCAGCATCTGGAACTGCATGTGACGCGCCTGATCCGCGTCGCCTACGGTCCCTTCCAGCTCGGCACCCTGCCGCCGGGCGCGGTGGAGGAGGTGAACGCCCGGACCATGCGCGAGCAGCTCGGCATCCGTTCCGCCGCGCCGCGGATCCAGCGCGGCACCGAGCGGACTGAGCTGCCCCCGGAGCCCGAGGCGCCGCCCCGGGCACGCGCCCCGCGCGCGCGCCGCGCCGGCGACCCGCACCGGACGCCCTGGGGGGCGAAGCCGCGCACCGAATGACGGTGGCGCCGAGCGGCCAGTGCCGGCCATGAGGATCGTCGCCGGCCGCTGGCGCGGCCGCACCCTCCAGGCGCCACCCGGCGCCACCACGCGCCCCACGGCGGACCGCGTGCGCCAGGCTCTGTTCGATTCCCTTTGGCACGCCCCCTGGGGCGGCCGCGCCGTGATGGAGGGCGCGCATGTCCTCGACGCCTTCGCGGGGACCGGAGGCCTCGGGCTCGAAGCCCTTTCCCGCGGGGCCGCCCAGGCGACCTTCATGGAACAGGACCGCGCCGCCCTGGCCGCCCTCCGCGCCAATATCGCGGCACTCAGGGCCGAGGCGCTGACGCGCGTCATCCCCGGGAACGTCCTTCGCCCGCCGCGTGCCCCGGCACCCTGCGCCCTCCTCTTCCTCGACCCCCCCTATGCGAAGGACCTCGGGCCGCAGGCCCTGGGAGCGCTGAAGGCGGCGGGATGGGTGGCGCCCGGCGCCCTGGCCTGCCTGGAACTGGGCCGTGAGGAGCCGGCCCCTTCGCTGCCGGATTGGGAAGGCCTCGCCGAACGAGAGATGGGAGCCGCGCGCGTTCTGGTGCTTCGCGCGCTGGGATGATGCCGGCCGGATGTCTGCTCTTGGGCTGACGGTATGTCCCGGGGAGAGGAAGAAGGAATTCTTCCTCTCCCCCGACCCCTCTCCATCATCTTCTTCTTCGAGTTTGGATTCGCTCGGCTGACGGTGCGCCTCGGGGCCACGACCCGAGGCGACTGCAAAGGCAGGAAACGGCGCCCGCCAACCCGAGACCCCGCCGATCAACGGTATCCACGGCAGTCAGACGGGGTTCCAAGGGCCTCAGGCCCTTGGCGGGCGAGGGCGGAGCCCTCAAAGCCGATCAGCCTGCTTTCAGCAGCGCCCGCGCCTCGGCCGCATCCGCCGCAATCGCGGCCTTCAGCTCATCCAGCCCGTTGAACACCGCGTCCTCCCGCAGGAAGCGCACCAGCCGCACCCCGATCTCCTGGTCGTAGAGGTCGCCCTGCCAGTCGAAGAGATGCGTCTCCAGCCGCGTCTCCGGATCCCCGCCCAGGGTCGGCCGTCGCCCGACATTCGCCACTCCCGGCACAACGCTCCCGTCCGGCAGCACGGCCCGCACGGCGTAAACCCCGCGCGCGGGCTCCAGGTGACGCCCCAGCCAGATATTGGCGGTGGGCCAGCCCAGCTCCCGCCCGAGCCGGTCGCCGTGGAACACCGTGCCGCGCACCTCCCAATCCCGCCCCAGCAGGGCGGCGGCGCGCTCGGGATACCCGTCCTGCAGCGCGCGGCGGACCCGGGTGCTGCTCACCGGCCCCGCCGCGTCCGCCACGGGCGGCACCACGGAAAGCCCGATGCCGCGCCGCTCCGCCCAGCGCCCGAGGAAGGTCACGTCGCCCCCGCGCCGGTGCCCGAAGGCGAAATCCGCCCCGCAGGCCAGGTGTCGCGCCCCCAGGCCCTCCAGCAGCACGCGGTCGAGGAACTCCTCTGCCTCCATCGCCGCCAGCGCCTGGTCGAAGGGCACGGCGTGCACATGGGCGCAGCCCGCATCGGCCAGGGCGGCCGCCTTGGCGGGCAGCAGGGTCAGTCGGAAGGGCGGGTCCTGCGGGCGGAAATGTTCGCGGGGATGGGGTTCGAAGGTCAGGGCGGCCAGCTGGAGGTCCGGCCGGGCGCCATGCGCGGCGGCCAGCACGGCCCGGTGCCCCCGATGCACGCCATCGAGGTTGCCGAGCGCGACCGTCCCGCCCCGCGCGACCGCCGGGAGGGCGTGCCAGTCGGTCCAGACATGACAAGCCATGGCCGGCCGCGTCAGGCCTGCGCCACGCGCTCGATCCAGCGCGTCACCTCGGGCGGACGATAGGCGGCGAGCATGTCCAGCGCCTGGGCCGGGTTCTCGGCCGTGAGGGAGAGGAGCCGGTGTTCCGCGCGGACGAAGCCGGCGGTCACCATGCCGTCCATCATGGCGTTCAGCGTGGACCAGTAGCCCTTCACGTCCAGGAAGACCGTGCCCTTCCGGTGCAGGCCGAGCTGGGACCAGGTCAGGACCTCGAAAGCCTCCTCCAGCGTGCCGAAGCCGCCGGGCAGCACCACGAAGCCGTCCGACAGCTTCGCCATCAGCGCCTTCCGCTCATGCATGGAGGAGACGACATGGAGCCGGGTGACGGAGCCATGGCCCAGCTCCCGCTGCATCAGGTGCTCGGGGATCACCCCGTCCACCTCGGCGCCGGCCTCCAGCGCGGCATCTGCCACCACGCCCATCAGCCCCACCTTGCCGCCGCCATAGACCAGGCCCAGGCCCCGCTCCGCGATCGCATGGCCCAGCGAACGGGCCCCGGCGGCGAAGGCAGGGTCGGTGCCGGAATTCGCGCCGCAGAAGACGCAGACCTTCTTCATCTCGATGCTCATGCGGTGAATGTGGCACCGCAGCAGGCCTCTATCCAGCCGGGGGGGCTGACGGAGTCGGGATCATGACGACCGCCTCCCCCTCGAGGACCAGCACCCCGGCGGCGCTGCAGGTGGTGCGCAGCGTCGCCCGGCGCCGTTCGGCGTCCAGCGCGATCACCTCCGCCTCCGCCGCTACCGTCTGCCCGATCCGCACCGGCGCCCGGAACCGCAGGCTCTGGGAGACATAGACGGCGCCCGGCCCCGGCAGCTTCGTGCCCAGCAGCCCGGAGATGAGGGAGGCGGTCAGCATCCCGTGCGCGACCCTTTCTCCGAAGAAGGAGGCGGCGGCGGCCTCGGCATCCAGATGCACCGGGTTGTTGTCCCCCGAGACGGCGGAGAAGAGGAGGATATCCGCCTCCGTGATCGTCTTCGCGAAGCGGGCCGACTGCCCCAGCGACAGATCCTCGAAGCGCATGCCGTCCATGTGGCTCTCCCGATTCCCGGGGCGGAGCATGGACAAGTCCCGACCCCGGCGCGAGAACCCCCGCATCACGGAAAAGGACCGTCGCCCCATGCCCCAGACCCGGATCGGCACCAGCGAAGCCCTGCTGGAGGAGCTGCGCGGCTGGGTGCTGCATGAGACGCCTACCACCGACCCCCAGGCGGTGAACGGGCTGATGGACAAGGTGGAGGCCGAGCTGCGCGCGGCCGGCGCCGAGGTGACCCGCATCCCCGGCCGCGATGGCTATGGCGACAACCTCATCGCCCGCACCCCCGCCAACCCCGCCACCGGCAACCGCCCGCCCGTGGTCATCGCCGGCCATCTCGACACGGTGTGGGACAACGGGACGCTGGCCAGCTCCATGCCCTGGAAGGTGGAGGGCGAGAAGGCCTTCGGCCCCGGCATCTACGACATGAAGGCGGGCTCCTTCCTCGCCTTCCACGCGCTGCGCGAAATCCTGCGCCAGGGCGTGCAGACCCGCAGCCCGATCACCCTTCTGCTCACGCCCGACGAGGAGGTGGGCAGCCCGACCTCCCGGGAGTTCATCGAGCAGGAGGCGCGCGGCGCCAGCGCCGTGCTGATCCCCGAGCCCGCGGGCAATCCGGGCGGCGCCTGCGTCACCGCGCGCAAGGGCGTCGGGCGCTTCGTGGTGGACATCCAGGGCGTCTCGGCCCATGCCGGCGGCAACTGGTCCGAGGGGCGCAGCGCCGTGGTGGCGCTGGCGCGGCTGATCGAGAAGGTCCACGCCATGGTGGACCTGGCGGGCGGCACCACCACCAACGTCGCCCCGGTCTGGGGCGGCACGCGCCCCAATGTCATTCCCCCCGAGGCGGGCTGCGAGATCGACCTGCGCGTGGCGACGATGGCCGATGGCGAGCGGATGGAGAAGGAGATCCTGGCCCTGGCCGGCTCCGAGGATGGCATCACCATCACGGTCACCGGCGGGATGAACCGGCCCTCCTTCGCCGAGAACCCGGATATCCTGAACCTGTACGAGCGGGCACGGACCCTGGCGCGCGAGGCGGGCTACGAACTGCCGAAGCAGCATCGCGGCGGCGGCTCGGACGGCAACTTCACGGCCGCCATGGGCATCCCCACCCTGGACGGGCTGGGCTGCACCGGGGCCGGCGCCCATGCGCCGAACGAGCACATCCTGTGGCGCGACCTGGCGCCGCGGGGGCAGGTGATCGTCGGGCTGCTCGAGACGCTCTGACCGGGGCGGAGTGGTCACACTCTCTGCCAGGGCATCCCGGAAAGGGCTCCGCCCTCTCCGGACCTCACCCGCCAAGGGCCTGAGGCCCTTGGAACCCCGTCTGACTGCCGTGGATACCCCGGATCAGTGGGATCTTTGGTTCAGGGGATTGATACTGCCTTTGCAATCGCCTCGGGTCGATGACCCGAGGCGCACCGTCAGCCGAATGACTCCAACTCGAAGAAAAAGAAGAAGGTGAGGGGTCCGGGGAGAGGAAGAATTCCTTCTTCCTCTCCCCGGGACAGACCGACACCCCAGAACGAAGCCCCCGCCCGGATCAGAACCGGAAGCGCGTGCCGACGAGCACCGTCCGGCCGGGGATGACGAAGCCGTTGGCGGGTTCGAAGTCGCTATCCGTCAGGTTGCGCCCCTCGACGAACACCGCCACCGGTTCCGTCACCTGCCATGTGGCGGTGAGATTGAAGATGGTGCCGGCCTTGTTGTCGCGCGCCACGGTGTAGGCGCTGCCGTCGTTGCGGTAGGAGGCGAAGGCGCCTTCGCGCGAGCGGCCGAAGACGATCAGCTCCGGCGCGATGGTCACGTTCTCCACCGGGCGGAAGCTCGCGTTCAGGGCCAGCTGCTGCTCCGGGCGGCGCGCGAGGCGCTCGTCGGTGCGGGCGTCGCGCGCGTCGGTGATGGTGTAGGCGAGGGAGGCCGTCAGCCAGCGCGCGGGGCGCAGGGTGGCGGTGAACTCGGCGCCCTTGATCCGCGCGCGGTCGATATTCTCGAGCGAGGTGAAGAAGGCGTCGTAGTTGATCAGGTCACGGATGCGGTTGTCGAAATAGGTCGCGCCCAGCGTCGCGAAGTCGCGCTGCGCGCCGAGCGGCAGGTCGAACTCGATGCCGGCCTCCCAGCCCTCGGAGATTTCCGGACGGAGATTCGGATTGCCCTCGAAGAAGCCGGTGATGCGGCCGTAGCGCTGGTAGAGGGACGGCGCCTTGAAGGCGGTGCCATAGGCCGTGCGGATCCGCGCCGAGATCTCGGGCACGGCGAGCAGGGCGCCGAGGCGCCAGCTCGTATGGGTGCCGTAGTCCTCGGCCGCGTCGTTGCGGATGCCGGCGGAGAGGTCGAGCCGGCGGAACAGCCGGACCTGGTAGCCCATGTGCCCCGCGGTGGAGCTCGCATCGGCGTCGGTGGTGGTGCGGAAGAAGGTGCTGCCGGAGGCCTGGCGCACATCCTCGCGCTCATGCGTCACGCCGAAGGAGACCTGGCTCTGGTCGAGGAAGCCGGCATCGGGCAGGCGGATCTGGTTGCCCCAGTCGAAAACCGTGCGCTCGCCGCGATAGAGGTCGTCCGTGGTGGAGGGGTCGAAGCCGTCGGCCAGGTTGCGGTACTTCCGGCGGTCCACAGTCTGGGCGATGCGGAAGCCGGTCGTCCAGGCCTCGAAGGGCTTGCCCTCGGCACGGATCTGACCGGTGTAGCGGCGGTCCTCGAAGGAGTAGTTCGGGTCGTCATTCGGCACGTTGTCGAGGCCGCCATGGTTCTCGCGCCAGTTGGCGAGGCCCTCGAGGCGGAAGCGCGCGCTGGGCGTCCAGCCCAGGCGCACGGTCGCGCCCGCGCTGCGGAAGCCGTCGCGCTCGCCCGTGTCGGAGGTGAAGCGGGAGGGGGTGGCATCGGTGCCGCGGGTCGAGAGGCTGCGGAGCGAGAGGAGATAATCGAACTCCCCGACCGTGCCCGTGATGCCGCCATTCGCCCGCAGCGTGCGGTTGCTGCCGCCCGCCACTTCGCCGAAGGGGGCGATGGCGCGGTCGCGCGGGGCGCGGCGGGTGACGATGTTCACCACGCCGCCGATCGCGCCGGAACCGTAGAGGGAGGAGGCGGGGCCGCGCAGCACCTCGATGCGCTCCACATCCATCCCCAGCAGGTCGTTGCCGAAGTTGAAGGCGCCGTTCGGCTCCGAGGCGTCGTTGATCGGCACGCCGTCGAGCAGGACGAGGGCATGGCGGGAGGCGGTGCCGCGGATGAAGGCGCTGGCGGGCTGGCCGAGGCCGCCGGACTGGATCAGCGCGAAGCCGGGCACGGTGACGAGCGCCTCGGCCAGGGTCTGGTAGCCACGCTCCTCGATGGTCTGGCGGTCGATCACGGTGACCGCGCCGGGCACGCGCTCGATCGGCGTGGGCACGCGGGTGGCGGTGACCACCGTCTCGGCGATGGCGGCGCTGGGCTCGGTGACGGGCGGCGTGCCCGGGTTCACCCCTTGGGCCAGGGCCGGAAGGGAAAGGGCGGTGAAGGAGAGAAGGAGAAGGCGTCGCATCGGGGATCCCCAGCCGAGCGGTCACGATCTGCCGCGCGCCCCCGGAGGAGGGCACGCGACGGTGGACGCGGTTCTCGCCAGCGGAAGGGGCGTGTCCGCCCCCTGTCCAAAGGTCCGTTGCGCCGGTGCACCTCGCCCGGCACGCGCGAGACAGCTCTGCGCCGGCCGGTCTCCTGGCTCGCGGCCGTCCTCTCGCGAGGTTCGGCCCCCGCCTTCTCGTCGCCCATGGGCGGCAATGGCGTTGGGGGCCGGATCGGCCGCCTACAGTTGCGAGGGCAGCTGCGGATGGGTGCCTCGGCTCAGAGAGAGCCAGGGCGCGTCGCGCATTCCCGTTTCAGCCCTTTCGGGCCACCGGCGCATGAGGCGGCGTGTAACGCGGCGGGATACGCGCCGCGAGGGGCCGGGAAGGGGCGGGTGTTGCTTGGATGCCCGGTGTGTTCGTCAGAACACGAAGGCCCCCCTGTTCGTCAGAACACGAAGCCCAGCGCCTCGATGCCGAGCCAGCAGAGGGCGGCCAGCACGACGGTGGCGAAAACGCAGCCCAGGACCGTCAGGACGATGCCCCAGCCCATGGTCCGGCTGTCATGCTCCACCAGGCCCAGCGCCATGACGATGTTGCCGAAGGCGGGCGGACCGTTGGTGCCGGGCCCGGGCAGGATGAGCATGATGGCGACATACACCGTCAGCCAGCCGAAGAGCCGGTCCCCGAAGGGGGTGGTGAAGGCGCCGGAGCGCGGGCGGACATAGCATTCGATCCGCCGCAGCCATTTGGAGGAGGCGCCGGCGAGGCGCAGCAGGTCCGTGCGCTTGATGGACTGCCGCGCCATGAAGGCCGGCAGCTTCGGCACGCTGCGCCCGAGCCCCATCTGGACGCCCAGCAGCAGCATGGGCAGGCCGAAGACGCTGGCCATGCCCGGCAGCAGGGAGGGGAGGAGGAGAAGGAGGATCAGCAGCCCGAAGGCGCGGTCCCCGAAGGCCTCGGCCATCTCGCCGAGGGTGATTCGCTCCCCCGGGAAGGTGGCCGCCACCTCGGCGACGATCCGGGAGATCGGCGCGGCCTCATGCGCCGGGGACTCGCCCATTTGCGGGAGGGGCGAGTTCATCGTGCCGTCCATCGGTACTGCGGCTCCTCCGCTGGGCGCATGTTGTCAGGAACGGAGGGAACAACCCGTCCCGGCAGCCTGCCCGCGATCAGGCCGGCTCGCACGGCCGGAAGAGGGAGGTCCCCATCCCTGGCCGAGAGCGACCGAAAGATGTCCCCGCGCGCGGGTGGGTTCAAGGCGCGACCGGCTGTGAGGGCCGGGCAGGGCCAGGAAAGCCCTTCAGCCAAGGAGGGGGCGGCCTTCCCGGATCAGTCGGAGGAACTCCTGTTCCTGGCGGAGGTCGCGCGGCTTGCCCCAGTCCTCGCAGGCCCGGGTGATGAGGGCGGGGAGGTCGGCCGGGCCGAAGCGGACCATGCCCACCGCGGCCTGCATGTTCGTCAGGTTCACCAGCTCGTCCAGCCGGGCCTGGGGGGAGAAGCGGTCCGGATCCGCGTTGCTGTAGGTCTTGCCGAGGGAGCGGAGGCTGGCCGCCGTGGGCGGGAAGCGGGAGGTCAGGTCGCGCCGGCATTCCGCCCGCAGCTGGGGGGAATTGGCGTTGCGCTGCTCCTGCGCGCGCAGATAGCCTTCCGCCTCGGCGGCCAGCTGGTCGTAGCGGCGGCGGGGCTCGGGATGGGCGCAGGCGGCATCCACCAGCGGCCGCGCGCCCGAGCGGTCGGCCTCGGCCAGCATGCGGGCGAAGCTGGAGAGTTCGGAGGCAGCGAGCCAGCCGGTGCGGTCCGTGGGCGGTAGGGGGCAGGCGACCTGCCCCCGGCGAGCCGCGTCCAGCACCGCGCCTCGCGCCGGCCCGTCGAAGGCCCGGAGGGCGCGGCTGAACTCGGGGCGCAGGCCGCCCTTGAGATAGAGCCGCACGGCCCGCTCGTCGCCATTGGCCAGGGCCATGTTCAGGGCATAGTCGGACCAGGGCAGGTTGAGCCGAGCGGCCTCGACACGCGGGTCCTCGCTGCGGCCGTCGCGGATGTCCTCCAGCAGGGCGATGATGCGCTGCTGTCCCTGGGCCAGCCCCTCGAAGCTGCCGGCGAGGGTGCCGCCCTCATGCTGCCCGGCGGACCAGCCGGCGATGAGGCAGGCCGCGCCAGCGGCGCCGCCCACGCGCACAAAGGGCTTGAGCAGGAGCTTTCCCTGGGCGGGGCGCCACATTCGGTGGAACAGGCGGTTGCCCCAGCTCTGGCTTTCGAGGGAGCGACCCTCCAGGGCCTGCCAGGCGGCATCCAGCGGCGCGCGGCGCGCGGCCCCGAAGGCGAGCCCGGCCAGCACCGTCGCGATGAGGCCCGTTCCTGCCCAGCGGAGCGCGGCATCGCCGCCGATCGGCGTCAGCAGGTCGAAGCCCGCGATGACCGTGCCCAGGCTGATGGCCTTGAGAATGAGCTCGGACCAGTTCGTGGCGTGGCCGGAACCCTCGATGATGGCCTGGGTCAGGGAGGGCGACGCCCCCTGCGGCCCCTCCGCCTTGTGGCTCGCGCCCCGTCCCGGCGTTCCGTCCGCCATGCCCGCCCCCCATCCATCTTGCCCCTGGCTCTATCACCAGAACGTGAGGTCCGGTGCAAGCTGCGGAACGGGCCCGGCCGATCTGCGCGGGCTCTTCTCCCCGGGGTGCGAGCCCACCACCTCTGCGGGATGCGGGACGTGGACATCGCGCTATGCCTGGCGGTGGACGCCTCCTCCTCCGTCGATCATGACGAGTTCGGGCTGATGATGGGGGGGCTGGCCGAGGCCTTCCGGGACCCGGCGGTGGCCGGCGCTGCCGCGGGCGGGGCGCGCGGCGCGGCGGCGGTCGCGGTTCTCCTTTGGTCGGGGCCCGGGGCGCAGGCCGTGGTCGTGCCCTGGATGCTGGTCGCCGATGCCGAGGGCGCGGCGGCGCTGGCGGAAGCCGTGGATGCCGCCCCGCGCCTGGTGCCCCCCGGCGCCACGGCCCTGGGCGAGGGCCTGACCGCCGCGCTGCGCCTGCTCGCGGAGTTCTCGGCGGATGCGGCGCGGGAGGTGGTGGATGTCTCGGGCGATGGCGCCGGGAATGCGGGCATCCCCTCGGCTCCCGTGCGGGACGCGGCAGTGGCGGCGGGGGTGGTGATCAATGCCCTGGCGGTCGTGAACGAGGAGCCGGACCTGGCGGCCCATTACGCGGCCCAGGTGATCGGGGGGCCAGGAGCCTTCGTGATGGAATGCCGGGACTACGCGGATTTCGTGGAGGCGATCCGGCGCAAGCTCGTGCGGGAGCTGCGGGGCGCGCTGACGGCGTGACCCGCCTGACCTGCCTCAGGCGGCGGCGTGCGCGCCCTGGGTCAGCACCGCCCGCGCGAGGGAGGCCTCGATCTCGCAGGTCATCCCGGCCGGCTCCCAGGCCGTGCGCACGGCGGCGCCGAGTTGGTCGCGCAGGCTGGCCTCGATCACGCGCGTGCCGAAGCCACGGCGGGTCGGCGGCCCGGGCACCGGCGGCCCCCCGGTTTCGGCCCAGCGTAGGTGGAGCCGGCCGGCAGCGTCGTCGACGGACCAGGTGAGGTCAACCCGCCCCCCGGGAGCGGAAAGGGCGCCGTACTTCGTCGCGTTGGTCGCCAGCTCGTGCAGCACGAGGGACAGGGCCTGGGTGGCGCCAGGGGTCAGGGTCACGGAAGGGCCCTGCAACATGGCCCGGGGCGCATCCGGCGCGCCCGGCTGGAAGGCGCTCAGCTCGGCTTCCGCCAGGGCGCGGAGGTCGGCCCCGTTCCAGTTCCCGTTCGCCAGCAGCGTATGGGCGCGGGCGAGGGCGGTGACGCGCGCCTCCACGGAGCGGGCATAGGTCGCGGGGTCGTTCTTGGGCGTCAGGCGCAGGACGGCCTGCACCACGGCCAGCACGTTCTTCGCGCGGTGGTCCACTTCCCGGGCCAGCAGTCCGCGCGCCTCCTCAGCCCGCTTCCGGGCGGTGATGTCCTGCAGGATGGTGACGGCGCGCAGCGGCTTGCCCCCGCGATCGAGGGCGGAGGGGGCGGTGCTGGACTGCACCCAGACGACCGACCCGTCCGGTCGCAGGATGCGGCTTTCCGTATCGTCGGCCGCCGGCATCGCTTCGGCCGGTTGATCCTGCGGATGCAGGATGTCCTTCGGGCCGAGGCGGCCGACCAGCATCTCCTCCGGCCGGCCGGTGATCTCGCAGAAGGTGCGGTTGACACGAAGATAGCGGCCGGTCCTCGTATCCGTCTCGGCCACGCCGGCCGCGGCGGTCTCGAACATCGCGCGGAACTCGGCCTCCCGCGCCGCGACTGCGGCCTCGGCCCTTTCACTGGCACGGCGAAGCAGCTCGAATTCGGCGACGCCCGCCGGGGGCACGGCGGGGAGGGACGGGTGTGCATCCCCGGCAGCGACGGCTTCCGCCCGGCGGGCGAGGGCCTCCACCGGGCGCAGCACGCGGCGGGCGAGCCAGGCGGCAAGGCCGAGGCCGAGGGCAAGGGCGGCGGCGGCGCCGACCAGCAGGGCGGCGAGGGGTGCGAGCCAACTCATGCGGTACTGGGTGTAGGGCTCGGCCACGGCGATGCTCCAGCCCGGCGCGGTCTGCAGTTTCTGGGCGAAGAACAGGCCAGGATCGCCATAGACGGTCGGGCTGCGGAACAGGCCGCGTTCCCGCTCGGTTGCGGGAACGCCACGGCTGGGCGGGATGGTGCCGACGAAGCGGTCATGGTCCTGCGAGCGGGCGACAATGCGGCTGCTCGCATCAGCGACCGAGACGAAGGCGCTGCCGGAGGGGCGGCGCGCGCGCAGACGCTCGGAGAGCAGGGCAGGGTTCATCGCGAGCACGACCACGCGCGCCACTCGCCCGTCCCGCAGGGCTGGCGCAGCGGCCACCACGACGGGCCGGCCTGTCGGATGGCTACGGAAGAGGTTGGAAACGGCTGGGCGGCCGGTTTCGACGACACGGCGGATCACATCCCAGGCGCCTTCGCCCGGCGCCAGGGGCGGGGGCAGCGCCGTGCCGGCGGGCAGTCCGGTGTTCAGTAGCTGGCGATGGCCGGGAGCGGCGTCGTTCACCACAATCCAGCCACCCGGGGCCTCCCCGATGCGCCGTGCCCAGTTGCCGAAGGGGTTGAGGTCATCGTCCTCCAGCAGGGGGGAGGAGGCGAGGGCGACCACCCTGGTCATCAGCGTGTCGAGTTCGCTCTCCACAAACAGGGCAAGGGCGCGAGTGGTATCCTGCAGCCGCGTCTCGAAGGCCTGGCGGTAGCTGCGGGCGAGGTGCCAGGCGGCGGCGCCGCTGATGACGAGGGCGGGGACGAGGACCGCGAGGATCAGCGCGAGGAGGTGGAGGCGAAGGCCGCGCAAGCGCCAGCCCGTGGCGGATGTGATGCGTGCCTCGGATATGGCGGCATCGGGGTCCGGCATTCTGTCGGCACATTCCCAGCAGGCATGGTCGTGGCGGATTGCCAGGCGAGGGCGCGCCCAACACGCCTTCGCTCCGGTTTAGTAGGCAGAACGGGAGCCGCGCAAGTTGCGGGCGGGCAACGGTGCTCGCGGATTTTGCGTTCCGCCGCCGCGAGGGCGCGGCCGGGTTGTGGCCGGGCGGAGATGGGTTGTCCGGCCCAGGCGGGGGGTGCAGTTTGGTTAGGCGCCCCCCAGCCAGGGCGCCAACCCAAAAATGCCGCAAGGTTCCCACCGATGTTGCTCCTCACCCCCGGCCCCGTTCAGACCCGCCCGGAGACGCGGGCGGCCATGGCGGTGGACATCGCTCCCTGGGACCCGGATTTTGGCCGGGAATACACGATGATCCGCGAACGGGTGCGCGACATCGCGGGCGGGATGGCCGGAGTGCATGCGACCTTGCCGCTGCAGGGGGCCGGGCATTTCGTGGTGGAAGCCGCGATCCGCACCTTCGTGCCGTCGGCGGGCCGTATCCTTGTCGTCAGCAACGGCGCCTATGGCGAGAGGATGACCCGGCTGGCGCGCGAGGCGGGGCGTGAGCCGGTGGTGCTGGCCGTGCCCGATACACGCGGCGTGCTGGCGGAGGAGGTCGCGGAGGCGCTCGCGGCCGACCCCGCCATCAGCCATGTGGGCATGGTCTATTCCGAGACGGGCAGCGGCGTGGTGAACGACCCGGCCGCGGTGGGGGCCGCGGTGCGCGCGGCGGGGCGGCGGCTGATCGTCGATGCCGTGTCCGCCTTCGGTGCGCTGCCCTTCGACCTGAAGGCGCAGCCGGAATGCGACGTGGTGCTGTTCACCTCCAACAAGTGCCTGGAAGGGCTGCCGGGCATCGGCTTCGCGGTGTGCCCGATGGAGCGGACGCGGGAGCGCGCGGGCCTGGCAGGCTCCTGGAGCTTCGACCTGGGTGACGTGCTGCGCCATGCGGAGCGCTCGGGCTGGGGTTCCTTCCGCTTCACGCCGCCGGTGCAGGCGCTGCACGCCTTCGGCGTGGCGATGGAAGCCTATCTGGCGGAGGGCGGGCAGCCGGCGCGGCTGGCGCGCTACACGGAGAACATGCGTGTGCTGCGCGCGGGGGCGGAGCGGCTGGGCCTGCGGCCCTATCTGGATGCCGCGCATCAGGGGCCGATCATCCTCACCCTGCACCAGCCGGAAGCGCCGGGCTTCACGCTGGCGGGCTTCGTCGAGGCGCTGAAGCGGCGTGGCGTGCTGATCAGCAACTTCTACACGACGCCGACGCCGACCATCCGGATCGGCTGCATCGGCGCGGTGACGCCGGACGACATGCGCTTCGCGCTGGGGGCGATGGCCGGGGTGCTGGACGAGCTGGGCGTGACGCGCCGCGCGGCCTGAGCGGGCAGGCCGTGGCGATCGGCCGGGCAGCCGGTTGATCGGGCGGGGTGGGGCGTGGCGCCGGGCGCCACCGCCCCATCCCTTTTTCCGGGGCGCCCGGTCTCCCTGGCGCCCCGCTGACATCCTGAGGTCCCGAACCGCTCAGAAGCGGTAGCGGACGCTCGCACCGACGATCCAGGGATCGAGATCCGCGCGGGCGCTGATGGCGCCGCTGTTCACCGCGACGCTCGGGTTCAGCCAGAGCTTCTTTGCATCGAAGTTCAGCAGCCAGCGCGGCGCCAGTTCCACGTCAACACCGAAGTTCACAGCGTAGCCGAAGTCGTTCTTCACATCGACCTTGGTCACCGGCGCGGTCCGCCCGCCGCCTTCACCATAGAAGAGGGTGTAGTTCAGGCCGGCGCCGATATACGGGCTGATGCGCGAGGCAGGGAACGGATGGAACTGGGCGGTCAGGGTGGGGGGCAGCGCCCAGACGCGACCGAGATCCACGTCACCGATGGCGGAGCCGCGCACATGGACATCATGCCGGGTGGTGGCGGCGATGAGGTTCAGGGAGAGCTGCGGCATGACGAAATAGGTGAGGTCGAGCTGCGCAGTGGCGGTATCGCTCGCCTCCGGCCGGCCGCCGATGGCGCTCACGCGGCCGCCGGACTGGGGCAGCACGCCGATGACGCCGGCGCCGAGCACGACATCGCCCGCCTGCTTGCCACGGACAGCCTGACCGAAGAGGTCCTGGGCCTGGGCGGGCGCCGAGAGGGGCACCAGCGCGGTGCAGGCCAGAAGGCTCGCGGCCAGTGCACCGATTCGAATGGACATGGGATTCCTCGCTTCCAGATGGCGGCGCGGGGGCCGTCATGGGAAGCGGACTAAGCCCGCCCCGCGGGGCGGGCTTTGATCTGCGTCAATGGGCGTAGCGTGCTAACCGGCCGTGATATTCGCGCTACGCACCACCTCCCGCCAGCGGGCGATTTCGGCCTCCTGGAAGCGACGATATTCCTCGGGCGTGGTGGGCACGACGTCGAAGCCGATCTGCTCCAGCCGTGGCTTCGTCTCCGCATGCAGCAGCGAATCGCGCAGAGAGGCCGCCACCCGGTCCCGCAGCGGGGTGGGCATGCCGGCCGGCCCCATGAAGGCCTGCCAGGAGGTGACGACGAAATCCTCCAGCCCCGCCTCCTTCGAGGTGGGCACGCCCGGCAGCACGGGATGCGGCTTGTCGCTCGTGACCATCAGCGCGCGCAGGCGGCCGCCGTTGATATGCGCGGCCACGGTGCCGAGATTCTGGAAGGAGAGGTCCACATTGCCGGCGATGAGGTCGGTGGCCGCCGCGGCGCCGCCGGAATAGGGCACATGGGTGATCTGGGTGCCGGTGCGGATCTTGAACAGCTCCGTCGTCATCTGGTCCGAGGAGCCGACGCCGGAGGTGGAGTAGGAGGCCCGGCCGTTGCGCTCCTTCAGCCAGGCGATGAGGGAGGGCATGTCGCGCGCCGGGTGGTCCCGGTTCACGACGAGCACGTTCGGCGTGGTGACGGCGAGGACCAGCGGCGCGAAGTCCTTCACCGGGTCGTAGCCGAGGGTCGGTCGGAGCGCGGCGTTGATGGCCCAGACGCCGATCGAGCCCACCATCAGCGTGTGGCCATCCGGCGCGGCACGCATCGCCACGCGGGCCGCGACCTCGCCATTGGCGCCCGGGCGGTTCTCGACCACCACGGGCTGGCCGATCAACTGGGCCATCCGGTTGGCGGCCGCGCGGGCGACGATGTCCGAAGGGCCACCGGCCACGAAGGGGACCAGGACGGTCACGGGACGGGCGGGCCAAGCATCCGGGGCCTGGGCGCCGGCGGGGCGAGAGCGGAGCAGGGCAGGGGCCGCGAGCAGGGCGGGGGCGGCGAGCAGGGCGCGGCGAGACAGGCCGCGGTCGTGGCGGGGCATGGGTTTCCTCCGGGATTTTCGTTGCCCGAAGCTTGGCATCCCGCGGGGCGGGCCGCCAAGCGGCATCGGCTTGCCGTGGGCGCGAGGCTGCCTTAACCCCCGGGAGGACCAGCCGCAGGGACCTTGGATGACGACGGATCTGGAGATCGCGCGGGCCGCCACGCTGCGGCCCATCACCGAGATCGCGGAGCGCGCCGGCATCCCGCTGGAGGCCCTGGAGCCGCATGGGCGGTACAAGGCCAAGATCGGCATGGATTTCGTCCGGGCGCAGGAGGGCCGGCCGGAAGGCGCCCTGGTGCTCGTCACCGGCATCAGCCCCACCGCCGCCGGCGAGGGCAAGACCACCACCACCATCGGCTTGGGCGATGCGCTGAACGCCCTGGGCACCCGGACCATGATCGCCCTGCGCGAACCCTCCCTCGGCCCCTGCTTCGGGGTGAAGGGCGGGGCCACCGGGGGCGGGCGGGCGCAGGTGGCGCCGATGGAGGAGATCAACCTCCATTTCACAGGCGACTTCCACGCGATCACCAGCGCCAACAACCTGCTGTCGGCGATGATCGACAATCACGTGTACTGGGGGAACGCGCTCGACCTCGATGTGCGGCGCATCGCCTGGAAGCGTGCCATCGACATGAACGATCGCGCGTTGCGGCTTTCGGCCGTGGGGCTGGGCGGGGTGGCGAACGGTTTCCCGCGCGAGGACGGGTTCGACATTACCGTCGCCTCCGAGGTGATGGCGATCTTCTGCCTTTCGAAGGACCTGGACGACCTGCGTGCGCGGCTGGGCCGCATCATCATCGGGCAGGCGCGGGACGGCCGGGCGGTGACGGCGCATGAGCTGAAGGCGGATGGCGCCATGGCGGCGCTGCTGCGCGACGCGCTGATGCCGAACCTGGTGCAGACGCTGGAGGGCAGCCCCGCCCTGGTGCATGGCGGACCCTTCGCGAATATCGCCCATGGCTGCAACAGCGTGATCGCGACGCGGCTCGGGCTGCGGCTGGCCGATGTGGTGGTGACTGAGGCTGGCTTCGGCGCCGATCTGGGCGCTGAGAAGTTCCTCGACATCAAGTGCCGCATGGCCGGGCTCGCGCCCTCCGCTTGCGTGGTGGTGGCGACCGTGCGCGCGCTGAAGATGCATGGCGGCGTGGCCAAGGCCGCGCTGGGGACGGAGGATGTGGCGGCGGTGCGGCGCGGCCTGTCCAACCTGGAGCGGCATGTCGCGAATATGGGCAAGTTCGGCCTGCCCGTGGTGGTGGCGCTGAATCGCTTCAACTCCGACACCGATGCCGAGATCGCGGCCGTGCAGGAGGCGATGGCGGCGCTGGGGACCCGCGCCATCCTCTGCACCCATTGGGGCGATGGCGCCGCGGGGGCGGCGGAGCTGGCCCGCGCCGTTCAGGGGCTGATTGCGGGCGGGACGGCTCGCTTCCAGCCGCTCTACCCCGACGAGATGGGGCTGGCGGACAAGATCGCGACCATCGCGCGGGAGGTGTACCACGCCGCCGACATCGCGTTGCCGCCCGCCCTGGCCACGCGGCTGAGGAAGTTTGAGGAGGCCGGGTTCCGCAAGGCCCCGGTCTGCATCGCGAAGACGCAATACTCCTTCTCCGCCAATCCGGCGCTGCTGGGCGCGCCCAGCGGGCACAGCCTGCCGGTGCGGGACGTCAGGCTTTCGGCGGGCGCGGGCTTCGTCGTGGCCATCTGCGGCGATGTGATGACCATGCCCGGGCTTCCCCGGCACCCCGCGGCGGAGGCCATCGGGCTGGATGCCGAGGGGCGGATCGAGGCGCTGTTCTAGGGATCCCTCCCGGGCGGTGGCGGCGGCTCGGATTTACATAAGTTAGGATTTGCCGAAACTGGCAGGTCCGTTCGGCGTTTGAACGGCAACACGGGACGGGCCGGAGCCAGTGGGGACACCTCCCCGCCGGCTCCGGCCCGTCCTTTGCCTCGGCCCCCGGGGCCAGAGGTGCCCCATGCCGATCCTGACCGTCCGACACGTCACCACCTACCACTATCGCCAGCCCGTCTCCTTCGGGGAGCATCGGATGATGCTTCGCCCCCGGGCTGGCCATGACCAGAGATTGCTCAAGGCGCGGATCGACATCACGCCCGAGCCCTCGCAGGTCTGGTGGGTCCATGACGTGTTCGGCAACAGCGTGGGCGTGGTGAACTTCACGACCCGCGCGCGGGAACTGCGCTTCGCGAGCCGGATCATCCTGGACCATCGGCCGCTGGAGGAGCTGGACTTCCGGCTGGAGGACCATGCGCGCAGCCTGCCCTTCTCCTACTCCGCCGAGGAGATGCCGGACCTCGCGCGCTCCATCGAGAGGCACCACCCCGACCCTTCGCGCGTGGTGGACCGCTGGGCCAGGGGCTTCCTGAGCAGGACCGGCCCCACCGGAACGCTGGAACTCCTGACGGCCATGGCGCATGCGGTGAGCCGCGACTTCACCTATGTCCCGCGTGCCATGCGCGGCATCCAGGAGCCGGTGCGCACCCTGGAGCTGGGCAGCGGGACCTGCCGCGACTTCGCGCTGCTGATGATGGAGGCAGTACGCTCGCTCGGCCTCGCGGCGCGATATGTCTCCGGCTACATCTACTCGCCGGGGTTCGACAGGGCGCTGCGCGAGGGGCGCGCGCATGTCGGCGGCGGTTCCACCCATGCCTGGGTGCGCGTCTACCTGCCCGGCGCGGGCTGGGTCGAGTTCGATCCCACCAACGGCATCGTCGGGAACCGAGACCTGATCCGCGTCGCGATCGCGCGCGATCCGGCGCAGGCCGTGCCGCTGCATGGCAGCTGGAAGGGCTTCCCGGACGACGCGCTGGACATGGACGTCTCCGTGACCGTCACGGCTGAGGACGAGCCGGTGCCTGCCCGCGGCCCCGCGCAGCAGAACGCATGAGGCGCCCGTTGCCCCACGCCAACCAAGAAACGCCGCACGCATCCCCCCGCACAGGAAGGCCCGCCTCATGAAGATCCATGCCGGCTACGACATCACCTATGAGTGCCCCGCGCCCACGCCGATGATACTGGCGCTGAGCGTGCATCCCTCGCGCATGCCGGATGTCATCGGGCCGCATCAGATCCGCTTCGACCCGCCGATCGGCGCGACGGAGTACCGGGACGGCTACGGCAACATCTGCCACCGGATCGTCGCGCCGGCTGGGCGGCTGACCATCTCCACGCGCTTCGACGTGCTCGACCCCGGCGTGCCGGACGTCCATGCGCCCGAGGCGCGGCAGCTGCCGGTGGAGGAACTGCCGGATGACGCGCTCGTCTTCCTCCTTGCCAGCCGCTACTGCGAGACCGACCGCCTCTCGGACCTCGCCTGGTCCCTCTTCGGCGGCACGGAGTCCGGCTGGGCGCGGGTGCAGGCGATCTGCGACTACGCGCATCAGCGGATCCAGTTCGGCTACGAGCACGCGGACGTCTTCCGCACCGCCTTCAGCGGCAACACGGACCGGGTGGGCGTCTGCCGGGATTACGCGCATCTTGCCGTCACGCTCTGCCGCTGCATGAACATCCCGGCGCGCTACTGCACCGGCTACCTTGGGGATATCGGCGTGCCCGCGTCGGATGCGGCCATGGACTTCTCGGCCTGGTTCGAGGTCTATCTCGGCGGGCACTGGTATACCTTCGACGCGCGGCACAACTTCCCGCGCATCGGGCGCATCCTGATGGCCCGCGGGCGGGATGCGGCGGATGTGGCCATCACCACCACCTTCGGTTCCTGCCAGCTGGCGGGGTTCAACGTGGTGACGGATGAGGTGAAGCTGGGGTGAGCGAGCCGGCACCGGTCACGCTGCTGAACGCGGAGGGGGCCTCGCCCTTCGTCCTGCTCTGCGAGCACGCCTCCAACCACATCCCGGCACGCCTTGGCGCGCTGGGGCTGCCGCCAGCGGAGCTGTCGCGGCACATCGCCTGGGATATCGGCGCGGCCGAGCTTGCGCGGCGGCTTTCGGCGCTGCTGGACGCGCCGCTCTTCCTCGCTGGCGTATCGCGGCTGGTGATCGACCTGAACCGCCCGCCCGGCGTGCCGACCAGCATTCCCGAGCGGAGCGAGGATACCGCGATCCCCGGCAATCTCGGCCTGGGGGTGGAGGAGCGGGCGGCGCGGGAGGGGGCGTGGTTCCATCCCTTTCACGTGGCGGTCGCGGCGCTGCTCGACCGGCGCCAGGCGGCGGGGGCACCAACCCTGGTGGTCGGCGTGCACAGCTTCACGCCGCGCTTCCAGGGCGTGGATCGTCCCTGGCATGCGGGGGTGCTGTTCGGAGAGGCGGAGGTGTTCGGCCGGGCGCTGGCCGCCGCCATCGGCGCCGATCCGTCGCTGGTGGTGGGGGAGAACGAGCCCTACCGGATCGAGCCGGGGGTGCATGACTACACCGTGCCAGTGCATGGGGATGCGCGGGGGCTGGACGCGGCGCTGATCGAGGTGCGGCAGGACCTGCTGGCGGACGCGGCGGAGATCGAGGCCTGGGCCCTGCGCCTGGCTTCCGCTCTTGGGGTGGCGGCCGGCCGGTCGCCGTGATCCCGCCCAGTCGCCTCGACCCGATCAGCCTGTGAAGCCGGAATAGGGTAGAAGGGCTGACTTAATGCTTTGCTGCACCGCAGCAGGGCGCTAGGCTGCTGCCGGGGCCCAGGCCTGCCCCGGAGAGGATGGTCGCCTTGACCCAGCTGTCCCGAGCCATTCCCCTGGCCGGCAACCGGTCGGAACGGGGGGTGCCGCTCCCCCTGTACCCGCACCGGCTCTATGAGGATGCCGCGGCCCTCGTGCTCGGCACCTTCATGGTGGGACTTGGCCTGGTTCTCTATGGCGAGGCGCGGATCGTGACGAGTGGCCTGGCGGGGCTGGCGCTGCTGCTCGGCTATGCCTCGCCGCTGGACCCGGGGACGCTGTTCTTCGCGCTTAACCTTCCCTTCCTCGCCTTCGGCTGGCGCCGGATGGGGTGGCGGGTGATGCTGCGGACGGTCATCGCCATCGGTGTGATCTCGCTCCTCACCCGCTTCTCGCCGCTGTGGCTCGGCATTGCGCATCTTTCCCCGGTCTATGCCGCCGTCATGGGGGGAATCCTCATGGGCATGGGCGCTTTGGCCCTGGTGCGGCACCGCACGGGGCTGGGCGGCATCAACCTCGTGGCCATGGACCTGCAGGAGCGGCGGGGCTGGCGGGCAGGCTATGTTCAGCTCGCCTTCGATGCCCTGGTCATGCTGGGTGCCTGCTTCGTGCTGGAAGGCCGCGAGCTCGTGCTCTCGATGCTCGGGGCGCTGGTGCTGAACATGATCCTGGCCATGAACCACAAGCCCGGGCGCTATCTCGGGGTCAGCTGAGCATCGCTTTCGGCCTTGCTTCCGCCGGGCCTCCCGGCGAGGGTTTCGCCTGCCGCGACGGGGCCCCTTCCAGGCCCCGCCCCGCAGGAGGCCCACCCCCATGCTGGATTCGTCGATCCCGCCCGAGAGCCTGGCCCTGCGCGCCTGCCGCCTGTTCGAGACCACCGATGCCGAGGACGCCCGGAGCCGCATCTCCCGGGTGATGCAGCCGCATGCGCTGCGCTTCCACGGGCGGGGCGGGGCCACCCGGCTGCACATGGACTTCCTCCGGCTCGGCGGGGTGGGGCTGGGCACGATCGCGCTGGGGGCCGCCTCGATCGAGGTGCCGCCGCTGGACGAGTACCACCTCGTCCTGCTCTGCCTTTCGGGCCACGCGGTGCTGCGAAGGGGTGGGGAGGAGTTCGGGGTAGGGCGGAACAGCGGGGCGATCTGCCTGTCTGGCCAGCCCTTCAGCGCGCGCTTCTCCGCCGATTGCGAGCAACTCATCGTCCGCATCGACCGCGCGCGGCTGGCGGCCTTCGAGGGAGACGCGGCCATTCGCCTCGCGCGCCGGCTGGATCTGGGCAGTGCGCGGCTGGCGCCCTTTCTCACGCTGCTGCGCGGCCTGGCGACGGAGGCCGCGACGGTCCGGATGGTCCGGCAGGATCGGGGGGTCGCGGCGGATTACGAGCAGCTCCTCCTGCGCCTGCTGCTGGCGGGCGCGGAGGCCGAGGCGCCGGCGCGCAATGCCGGGCATGCCCGGCCCGCCTCGCTGCGTCGCGCCAAGGCCTTCATGGAGGCGCAGGCGGGCGGGGTGATCACCCTGGCCGGGATCGCCGAGGCGGCGGGGGTGCCGGAGCGCACGCTGCATGACGCCTTCCGCCGCTTCGAGGGCACCACCCCCATGCGCTGGCTGCGCAACCTCCGGCTCGACCAGGCCCGTGCGCGGCTCCGCGCCGGGGCCGGAGAGGGCGGGGTGACGGCGGTGGCGCTGGGCGTGGGCTTCACCCATCTCAGCCGCTTCGCACAGGACTATGCCGAACGCTTCGGCGAGCGGCCCTCGGAGACGATGCGCCGCCGCTGATCAGGCGGGCGGGCGCAGCAGTGCCTCGAAGGGGCGCTCCGCCGCGGCAAGCCGCGCGGGCGAGATTCGGGGAGCGGGATCATCCGTGACCACGCCTCCGCCCTGCGTGGCATGGGCGGCGATGGCGGCGCGCTTCGCCGGCTGATGCGCGGCGATGCCGAGGCGCCATCCCTCCCTGGCCGCGCCCGGCGCGACGGCGCGGGCACCGGCATAGGCGATATGGCCGACGCCGCTGCCGGCCGCCACCTCGGAGGCGATGCGGTGGGCCGCCCGGCCGGCCGCGCCCTCCGGCCAGGGGGCGAGGATGAGGTTGCAGTCGCGCGCCCACATGACGAGGCGGACGGCGCGGATGATGGCCTCGAACACCGGCCCTTCTTCCGGCGTCGGCCCATCGAAGAGACCGGCCATCAGCAGGCGCTCCGGGCGGAGGCCGAGGCGGTGGACCGCCTCGCGCGTCTCCCTCTCGCGCAGGGCGGCGATGCGCTCGGGCGGGAAGGCGCGGGAGCCGGGATGGGAGGCGCTGCCGTCATGCAGCACCATCACGAAGGGCGGGCGGCCGCGCCGGCAGGCCTCGGCGATGAGCCCGCCGCAATCGAGGCTTTCATCGCCGGGCTGGAGGGCGAGGATGAGCAGGTTCTCCTCGCCGGTCACGGTGGCGAGGGCCGCCTCGGGCAGGGCGGCGAAGGGGTCCGGGGCGGTCATGCGGCGGCGCGTCGCGTCATGGGGCCCGATCTAAGAGCCGTTGCGGTGCGCTGAGGAAGGGGCGGGCGCAACGGTTCTGCGCGATGCGGATAGGCGCATGGAGCGTCTGCGGGTTGCGGATAGTGGCCCGCGACATGCTTCTGGGAGGATGAGGAGGGCCTCGGCCCTTTCAGGAGGACCAACCATGGACCAGCTTCCGCCGGGCGGCCCGCCCCTGGGTGCCCCCGCCTTCCCGCGTGCCGACGGGTCCCGCGTCCCCTACAGGATGTTCAGCGACCCGGAGATCTACGCGCTGGAGCAGGAGCGCATCTACCGCGGCCCCACATGGAACTTCCTGGGCCTGGAAGCCGAGATCCCGAAACCCGGCGACTACAAGAGCACCTTCATCGGCGACACGCCGGTCGTGATGACGCGCGCCGAGGACGGGGAGCTGGCCGCCTGGGTGAACCGCTGCGCGCATCGCGGCGCGGTGGTCTGCCGGCTGCCGCGGGGCAATGCGCTGTCCCATAGCTGCGTCTATCACCAGTGGAGCTTCGGCACGAAGGGCAACCTGCAGGGCGTGCCCTTCCGGCGCGGCCAGAAGGACGCCACGGGCATGCCGAAGGACTTCGACCCGAAGCAGCACAACCTGCGGCAGCTGCGGGTGGAGAGCTATCGCGGCCTCGTCTTCGCGACCTTCAGCGACACGGTGGAGCCGCTGGCCGACTATATCGGGCCGGAGATGCGGCCCTATCTGGACCGCGTGTTCCACAAGCCCGTCACTTATCTCGGCTGCACGCGGCAGTATTCCGACAGCAACTGGAAGCTCTACTACGAGAACGTGAAGGACCCCTATCACGCCAGTCTGCTGCACCTGTTCCACACCACCTTCAACATCTTCCGCGTGGGCATGAAGGCGCGCTGCGTGCCGGATGCGAAGCGCGGGATGCACAGCGTCATCTTTGTAATGAAGAACGAGGAGGACACCTCCTCGGGCGACTACAAGGCGCAGCAGATCCGTTCCTATGACGAGGGCTTCCGGCTGGAGGATGATTCGATCCTGGCGCTGGAGCCGGAATACGAGGAGATCGCGACCAACCAGATCCAGCCCATCTTCCCGCAGCTGGTGGTGCAGCAGATCCACAACACGCTCGTCTGCCGCCAGCTTCTGCCGAAGGGGCCGGACCATTTCGAGCTGGTGTTCCACTTCTTCGGCTATGAGGACGACACGCCGGAGATGCGGAAGCTCCGGATCAAGCAGGCCAATCTCGTGGGGCCCGCCGGCTACATCTCCATGGAGGACACAGAGGCGACGGAGCTGGTGCAGCGCGGCACCGTGCGGGATGGCGACAAGGCCTCGGTCATCGACATGTCGCGGGACGCGCCGGAGCGGCGGGACACGCTGATCTCCGAGCAGCTCATCCGCCATTTCTGGATGGGCTACCGCGACATCATGGGCCTCGGCGTGGAGCAGGCGGCGGAATGAGCGGGGTGGAGGACCTGATGACGCGGCTGGAGCTGCTTTCGCTCCAGGACCGGTACGTGGCCGCGATCGACAATGACCGCATCGAGGAATGGCCCGGCTTCTTCACCGAGGACTGCCTCTACGAGATCGTCTCTCGCGAGAACGAGGAGGCGGGGCTGCCGGCACCGGTGATCCACTGCGACAACGGGCGGATGCTGCGGGACCGGGTGGTCGCGCTGCGCCATGCCAATATCTATGAGAAGCCGGCCTATCGTCACATGCTCTCCGGGATGGAATGGCGGGAGGAGGCGGATGGAAGCTATGCCATTTCCACCAGCTATGTGGTGGTGAACACGTCGCAGGAGGGCGAGAGCCGCATCTACCAGGCCGGCCGGTACCTGGACCGCGTGGTGCGGACGGAGGCGGGTCTGCGCTTCCGGGAGAAGCGCTGCATCTATGACACGCTGCGCGTGCAAACGCTGCTGGCCTTTCCGATCTGACACGCTCCGGGGGACGAGACGTGACGCAATGGTATGACGCGGCCGCATCCGATGCGGTGACCGAGGATGCGGTGCTGGGCTGCGCAGTGAACGGCGTTCCGGTGGCGATCTTCCGGGTAGAGGGCGAGGTTTTCGCTCTCTACGACCTCTGCTCCCACGGGCACGCGCGGTTGTCGGACGGCTATGTGGAGGATGACTGCGTGGAGTGCCCCCTGCACCAGGGGCTGGTGGATATCCGCACGGGCAAGCCGCGCAGCGCGCCGATCAGCGAGCCCGTGCGCAGCATTCCCGCGCGGGAGGTCGAGGGGCGGATCGAGGTGGAGCTCTGACCGCCATGGATCCGGTCTGGGAATACATGACAGGCCAGGCGCGGCCCGGCCACCCGGCGCTGATCTCGGCCTTCGAGCAGGAAGGGGAGGAGTCCCTTGTGCTGGGGCCGGCATTGGACCTGCCCTATGGCGCCCATGCGCGGGAGCGGTTCGACTTCTATGCCGCGCCAGGACCCTGGCGCGGCACGCTCGCCTATTTCCATGCAGGCTACTGGCAATTCCGCGACAAGGCGCAGTTCCGATTCCTTGCGCCGCTTTTCCTGGCGCGGGGCCTCGACGTGGCCATGGTGAACTATCCGCTGTGCCCGGATGTCAGCCTTCCCGTTCTGCTGGAATCCGCGCGCCGCGCCGTGCCGGCGGTGCTCGCGCATGCGGCGTCGCTCGGGCGTGGCGGGCAGGCGCTGGTGGCCGCCGGGCATTCGGCGGGTGGGCAGATCGTGGCGGAGCTGGCGCTTTCGGACTGGGGCGCTGCGAAGCCCATCGCGGCCATCGCCGCGCTGAGCGGCGTCTTCGACCTGGAACCGTTGCTGGCGACGCCGCTGAACGACAGGCTGCGGCTGGACCAAGCGACGGCGCGGGCCATGTCCTCCGTGCTGCGCGTCAGGGCTGGCCTGCCGCCGGCCCTTTTCGCCGTCGGGCGGGCGGAGACGCCGGCCTTCCTCGAGCAGAACGACCGGATGTGCCGTGCCTGGGCCGCGGCGGGCAATTCGTCTTCCGCCTATGTCTCCCCGAGCTCGGACCATTTCAGCCTGCTGCGCGACCCCGTGCTGATCGACCGGGTCGCGTCTCTCTTCGGCTAATCGCCGAACATGTAGCCCTGCACGAAGAGGATGTGCTCGCGCATCACGCGGCGCGCCTCCGCGCGGTCGCGCTGGCGCACCGCTTCCACCATCGCATGGTGCTGCGCCTGCAAGGTCGCGCGCCGCTCGGCCGTGTTGCCGCGAGCCTTGAGCTGGCCCCAATCCGTGCGTTCCCGCACCCGCGCCAGGGAGCGGCACATGGCGATGACGGCGCCGTTATGGGTGCCGAGCGCGAAGGCGTCGTGCAGGGCGGCGTCCCAGTGTTCGAAGGCGGCGAGATCGGGGGCTTCGTCGGTGCCGCGCAGGCATTCGGCCATGCGCGCGATATCGGCCTGCGTCGCGCGCGCGACGGCCAGGGAGATCATCTCCGGCTCGAGGATCAGGCGGCATTCGACCACGTCCGATGGGCTGAGGGATTCATCCCCCGCCCGGGCTTCGGCAGGCGGCGCGCTGCGGAAGGTGCCGCGGCCGACATGGCGGACGATCAGCCCCTGGCTCTCCAGCGCATCCAGCGCGCGGCGGACGGTGTTGCGCGCGACGCCGTAGCGCAGGCCCAGCTCCCGTTCGGTGGGCAGCTTTTCGCCCAAGGCCCAACGCTCGGCGCGGAGGTCACGCTCCAGGGCGGCCTGCAGCCCGGCCGCGCCGGCGCGGTCGGGGCTGTCGACTGCGTGCTTGACTGGTCCAACCATTAGGAGAACCATACAGCCAGATTGGTTCAGTTCAAGTGCTGATTGGTATAGGAACCCGCTGATGAAGCTTGCCATGGTCCAGAGCGGCGGCGCGCCGCGCCTCGTGCGGGTGGATGCCGCCGGCCAGCGCTTCTGGCCGGTGGAAAGCCTGGCGCCGAACCTGCCGGGCGAGATGACGGCGCTGATCGCGGCGCTGGCGGATGGCGCCGTGCTGCCGGAACCCTCGGGCGAGGGAGAGGCGCTGGACCAGGCCATGCTGCTCGCGCCGCTCCCCAACCCGCCGCGCAACATCTTCTGCGTGGGCAAGAACTACCACGCCCATGCGCGGGAATTCGCCGGCAGCGGCTACGATTCCTCCTCGACCAGCGCGGCGGATGCCATCCCCAAGGCGCCGATCATCTTCACCAAGCCCTTCACCTCCGTCTCCGGTCCCTGGGACGACATCCCCCTGGTCCCGGGGCTGGATGCCGAGGTGGATTACGAGGCGGAGCTGGCCGTGGTGATCGGTCGCGGCGGCCGCGCCATCCCGAAGGCGGAGGCGATGGCGCATGTCTTCGGCTACACCGTGGTGAACGACGTCACGGCGCGTGACCTGCAGGGCAAGCACAAGCAATGGCTGCTGGGGAAGGGCATCGACGGCTTCTGCCCGATGGGCCCCTGGATCGTGACGGCGGATGAGCTGGATCCGCGGGCCATGCGGGTCTCCTGCACCGTGAACGGCGAGAAGCGGCAGGACGCGGTCACCGCTGACCTGATCTTCGATATCCCGACGCTGATCGAGACCATCTCGCTCAGCATGGCGCTGCTGCCGGGCGACGTGATCGCGACCGGCACGCCGGAAGGCGTGGGCATCGGCTTCAAGCCGCCTCGCTTCCTCCGGGATGGCGACGTGGTGGAATGCGCGATCGAGGGCATCGGGCGCATCCGCAACAGGCTGCGGAAGGTGGACGTCGCCGCACTGCGCGGCGCTGCTTGATCCGCCGCGCTGCGCGGCGCGGGGTGACGCGCCGGGCCATGCGCCCGGCCGGATGAGGAAACGGGAGGAAGGGGCGGCGCCAGATCGCCCTGTCTCCCCAGGGTTCAGGAAGAGCGGGTGGCGAGGCTACCCGCGGGAGGATGGTCGTGCTGCATCGTCGTGACGTGCTGACCGCTCTGGGTGCCGCCGGGCTGCTTCCGACTGCCGCCTGGGGACAGGCTGCCTGGCCGAGCCGGGCGGTCCAGATGATCGTGGCCTTTCCCCCCGGCGGTCAGGCGGATGTCACCGCCCGGCCCGCAGCGGCGGCGCTGGAAAGGGTGTTCGGCCAGGCCGTGCCCGTGGTGAACCGTGCGGGGGCCGGCGGCATCGTCGGCAGCGCGAGCGTCGCCCGGGCGGCACCGGATGGCTACACGGCGTTGATGGCGCTGTCCTCGTTGGGTGTGCTGCCGGAGAGCGAGCGGATCATGGGCCGCACGCCGGCCTATACCGTGGACCAGTTCGCGCCGATCGCCCGCATCACCGCGGATCCCACGGTGATGCTCGTTCCCGCGAAGTCGCCCTGGCGCTCGGTGCAGGACTTCGTGGCCGATGCGAAGAAGCGGCCAGGCGCCATCACCTTCGGCTCGGCAGGGAACTACTCCACCCTCCATGTGGCCATGGCGATGTTCACGGGGGCCGCGGGGATCGACCTGCTGCACGTGCCCTTCCAGGGCGGCGGCCCGGCGCTGACCGCGCTTCTGTCGGGCACGCTGGACTCGCTCGCCTCCGGTCCCGGCCCCGCCCTGGCCCATGTGAAGGAGGGACGCCTCCGGGCACTGGCAAGCTGGGGGCGCGAGCGCATCCCGGGCTTCGAGGACGTGCCCACCTTCATCGAGCTGGGGCACCCCGAGGTGGAGTTCTACATCTGGACCGGCGTGTTCCTGCCGCTCGCGACGCCGGCCCCCGTGCAGGCGCGCTGGCGCGACGCGCTGCGCCAGATCTGCGAGCGCGACGAGGGGCTGAAGCGGGCGCTGGAGGCGGCGGGCAGCCCGATCGCCTACCAGGAGGGCGAGACCTTCGAGCGCTTCTTCCGGGATGACACCGCGCGGCTCGTTCGCGCGGTCCAGCGGATCGGCAAGGTCGAGTAACGGCCGGACAAAGGCGGGAGGAACGAGCATGGCGGCATGGATCACGCGGCGTGGATTAGGCGTGCTGGCGGCAGGGGGCCTCGCCGCGCCCGCCCTGGCGCAGGAGGCCTGGCCGAACCGTCCGGTGCGGATCGTCGTGCCCTTCGGCGCCGGCGGCTCCGCGGACATCGCCGCCCGTAATCTGGCCGAGGCGCTCTCATCCAGCCTCGGCCAACCCTTCATGGTGGAGAACCGGCCCGGCGCGGGCGCGGTGATCGGCACGGATGCCGTCGTGAAGGCGACACCCGATGGCTACACGCTGCTGATGATGTCCAACACCCACACGGCGAACGAGACCCTACTGCCGAACCGGCCCTATGTGCTGATGCGGGACCTCGGCGCGGCGGCGGCGGTGAATGTCGCCCATCACGTGCTGGCCGTGCATCCCTCCCTCGGGGTGAACAGCGTGGCGGAGCTGATCGCCAAGGCGAAGGCCGAGCCGGGGCGGATCGACTACGCGTCCTCCGGCCCTGGCACGCCCTATCACATCGCGGGGGAGGTGTTCCGCGCGATGGCGGGTATCGAGATCCAGCATGTCCCCTACCGCTCCTCCGGCGAGGCGCGGACGGCGCTCATCTCCGGAACCGTGCCGATGATGTTCGACGCGATCCCCACCATGCAGCCGCATGTGGCGGGTGGCCGCGCGAAGGCGCTGGCGACGACGGGGCCGCAACGCGACCCGCTGTTGCCGGACCTTCCCACCGTCGCGGAATCCGGCCTGCCAGGCTACGAGGCCTCGATCTGGCTGGGGGTGATGGTGCCGGCCCAGGTGCCGCGGCCGATCGTGGAGCGGCTGAACGGCGCGGTGAATGCCTGGCTGTCCCGCCCGCAGACGCGTGAGGCCATGGCGAAGCAGGGCGCGCAGCCCATGCCGATGTCGGTGGCGGATTTCGACGGGTTCCTGCGGCGGGATGTGGAGACGCAGGGCCGCTACGTCCGCATGGCGAGGATCGAGGTGAACTAGATGGCGGTCGCCTTCACCCTGAACGGCGCACCGGCCGTGGTGGAGGCGCCGGAGGGCATGACCCTGCTACAGGCGCTGCGCGGGCCGCTCGGGCTCAGCGGTCCCCGCTTCGGCTGCGGGCAGGAGGCGTGTGGCTGCTGCTACGTCACGCTGGATGGCGAGCCGCGCCCCTCCTGCGCCCTGCCGGCGCAGGCGGCGGCGGGGCGCAGGGTGGTCACGGTGGAGGGGCTGGGCTCGCCCGAGCAGCCGCATCCGCTGCAGGCGGCCTTCCTGGCCGAGCAGGCAGGGCAATGCGGCTACTGTCTTTCGGGGATCCTGATCAGCGCGGCCGCCCTGCTCGCGCGGGAGCCGGATCCGGACGAGGTGGCCGTGCGGGCCGCGCTGGAGCCGCATCTTTGCCGCTGCGGGGCGCATAACCGGATGATCCGGGCCGTGCTGCGGGCCGCGCGGATGATGCGGGAGGAGGAGCGGGCGTGAACCTCGCTTTCGGCTTCCCCCTGGGGCAGGCCGGCAACGCGCCGCATCTGCCGGGAAGCCTGCGGGCGGAGCCGAGGCTGTCGCGCTGGTTGCGTTTCTCGGCCGAGGGCTATGTCGAGGTGACGCCTGGGAAGGTGGAGATCGGCCAGGGCATCGTGACGGCCCTCGCGCAGATCGCGGCGGATGAGCTGGACGTGACGCTGGCGCGCGTGCGCATCCGCGCGGCCTCCACGCCCGGCAGCCCGAATGAGGGGGTGACCTCCGGCAGCCTCTCGATCCAGGAGAGCGGCATCGCCATCCGCCATGCCTGCGCCGAGGCGCGGGCCCTGCATCTCGCCCTTGCGGCCCGGCGTGCGGGAGTGCCGGCGGATCGGCTTCAGGTGGAGGACGGAACCTTCCTGCGGCCGGACGGGGTGGCGGCCGGTTCTTACTGGGAGCAGGCCGAGGCCGTGCCGCTGGAGGTGGAGGCGCGCGGCGATGTGGCGCCCAAGGCGGCCGCCTCGCGCCGGCTCGCCGGTTCCTCGGCGCCACGCCTGGACCTGCCCGACAAGGTCTTCGGGCGACCGCGCTACCTGCATGACATGCGCCTGCCCGGGATGCTGCATGCCCGCGTGGTACGGCCGCCCGCGCGTGCCGCCGCGCTGCTGGAATGCCGGGATGGCCCGCTTCCGGGTGACGCGCGGGTGTTGCGGGATGGCCATTTCCTCGCGGTGGTGGCCTCAGAGGAGTGGGCGGCGGAGGCCGCGGCGGCGCGTGTCGCGGCCCGCGCGCGCTGGGACACGCGCGAGAGCCTTCCGGATGAGCGGGACCTCGCCGCCTGGCTGGACGCCACGCCGGCGCAGGGGAGCGAGGTGGCCCGGCACGAGGAGCCGGCGCCTGGGGCGGCTCACCTCGTCTCGGCCCGCTTCCTCCGGCCTTTCCTGGCGCATGGCTCGATCGGGCCGTCCTGCGCGGTGGCGCGGTGGCGGGATGGCGGGCTGGAGGTGTGGACGCACAGCCAGGGCATCTACAACCTGCGCGCCGACCTCGTGACGGTGCTGGGGCTCCAGGCGGAGCGGATCACGGTGCGCCATGTGGAGGGCGCGGGTTGCTACGGCCATAACGGTGCGGATGACGTGGCGCTGGATGCCGCGCTGGTGGCGCGCGCGTATCCCGGCCGCCCCGTGCGCGTGCTGTGGAGCCGGGCCGAGGAGCTGGCCTGGTCCCCCCATTCCCCGGCGGGGCTGATCGACATCGAGGCCGCTGTTGATGCGGGGGGCATGCTGTGCCGCTGGCGAGCCGTGCTGCGAGGGAATGGCCATTCCTCCCGCCCCGGGCGCGCCAAGGATCCCACGCTGCTGTCCGCCGCCCTTCTCGACCCGCCCTTTGCCTGGCCGGTGGCGATCGACGCGCCCATGGCGGGCGGCGGCGGTGGGCAGCGTAACGCCGTGCCGGGCTACCGCGTGCCGTCACTGGACGTTTCGATGCACCGCCTGCTGGAGATGCCGCTCCGCAGCTCCGCCCTGCGCGGGCTGGGTGCGCTGCTGAATGTCTGGGCCACGGAATCCGTGATGGACGAGCTGGCCGAAAGCTCCGGGCAGGACCCCGTCGCCTTCCGTTTGCGACACCTGGAGGAGGACCCGCGCGGGGCCGCGGTGCTGCGGGAGGCAGCCGCGATGTGCGGCTGGCCAGGGGCGGCCGGGGCAGATGGCGTGGGCACCGGCATCGCCATGGCGCGCTACAAGAACACGGGCGGGTGGTGTGCCGTGGCCGCGGAGGTGGAGGCGGCCGAGGTGGTGCGGTGCCGCCGCCTGTGGATCGCGGCCGATGTTGGCGAGGCCATCAACCCGGACGGCGTGATCAACCAGATCGAGGGCGGTGCCATCCAGGCCACCTCCATCGCGCTCAAGGAGGCGGTCCGCTTCGACCGCCTCAACGTGACCAGCGACAGCTGGGACACATACCCCGTGCTGCGCTTCTCCGAGGTTCCCGCGGTGGAGGTCCGGTTGATCGGCCCGCGCGACGCGCCCCCGCTGGGCGCCGGGGAGCCCTCGATGGGGCCGACCATCGCCGCCATCGCAGGTGGCATCCATGCCGCGCTGGGCATCCGCCCGCGCCAGCTGCCCTTCACGCCCGACCTTCTCGCCGCCGCCATGGAATGAGCGCCTTGCCCCAGACGATACCGCTGATACTCGCCTGCACCAGCTCCGACCGCACGCGGCCGATCATCGATGGACGCGTGGAGGTGCCGGGCGTCGCCCTCACCGTGCTGCCGGGGGAGCCGGAGGACATCTTTCGCCGCGCGCTGCGGGACCGCGCCTTCGACGTGACGGAACTCTCCATGGGGAGCCACATCGTCACCACCGCGCGGGGGGATGCGCCCTATATCGGCATCCCCGTCTTTCCCTCCCGCTCCTTCCGGCATGCCGCCATCTATGTGCGGACGGATCGCGGCATCCGAAGCGCGGCCGATCTTGCGGGGAAGCGGATCGGGCTGCCGGAATACCAGCAGACCGCGGCACTGTGGGTGCGGGGCATCCTGCGTGAATACTATGGCGTTGACACGCGGCGCATCGCCTGGCGCACGGGCGGCATGGAGGAAGCGGGGCTCGGCGAGCGCGTGGCGCTGAAGCTGCCGCCCGAACTGGATGTGCGGCCGATCGACGCCGGCGAAACCCTGAACGGCATGCTCGCGGCGGGCGAGATCGACGCCGTGGTGGGGCCACGCCCGCCTTCCTGCTTCCTGGCCCGCTCCGCGCCGGTGGACCGCCTCTACCCGGACTACCGCAGCGAGGAGGAGGCCTATTTCCGCGCCACGGGCTTCTTCCCGATCATGCACTGCCTCGCGCTGCGCAAGGAGCTGGCGGAGGCGCATCCCTGGCTGCCGCTGGAGCTCTTCCGCGCCTTTGCCAAGGCGCGGGCCATGGCGGTCGCGGACCTCTCCCTGGTGAACGTCCTCCGGGCCTCGCTCCCCTGGATCGCGGCGGAAGCCGAGGCGCAGACGCGGATCATGGGCGGCGACCCCTGGCCCTATGGCTTTCGCCGCAACCGGGACGAGCTGGCGGCGATGATCCGCTTCGCCCGGGCCGATGGCCTCGCGGCGCGGGAGATCGCGCCGGAGGAACTGTTCCACCCGAGTGTGCTGGACGCCGCGCCGTGACGCGCTCCAGCCCGGCCCGGGCCAAAGAACCCGCGACAGACGGGATGAACGGGAGTGAACGGACATGCAGAGCGGAATGGGGCGCCGCCGCCTGGCGCTGCTTGCGGCCGCCGGGCTGATCGCGCCGGGGCGGGGATGGGCGCAGCCGGCGGAGGCCTATCCGCCCCGCCCGGTGCGCATCGTGCTGCCGGTGGCGCCGGGCGGATCGACGGATACGATCGGGCGCGTGCTGGCGGATGAGCTGGTGAAGAAGGGACGGGGATCCTTCTTCGTCGAGAACCGCCCCGGGGCGGGCGGCAACTTGGCCTATCAGCTCGTGGCGCAATCGCCACCCGATGGGCTGAACCTGCTGGTGGCGGTGGATTCCCTCACCGTGAACCCCAGCCTCTTCCGCGATGCGGGCTATGACCCCGTGACCGCCTTCGCGCCGGTGGCGCTCATGGCGCGGATCCCTCACGTGCTGGTCACCCATCGCAACGGACCGGCCAAGAGCTTCGCCGAATTCATGGACATCGCGAAGCGCGAGCCGAACCGCCTCCAGGTCGCCATCTCCGGCTTCGGAAGCGGCGGGCATCTGTCCGGCGCGGTGATCCAGCATGAGACGGGCGCGCGCTGGTCCGTCATTCCTTATCGCGGCGGCTCCACGCCAATGAACGACCTGATGGCAGGCAATGTAGATGCGGCCTTCGTCACCCTGGGCGCGGTGATCGGGCTGATCCGCGGCGGGCAGGTGGTGCCGCTGGCGATCACGACCCCGCAGCGCTTCCCGCTGCTGCCCGATGTGCCCACCGTCGCCGAAGTGTCCCTGCCCGGATATGACGTGCCGAACTGGTACGGCCTCTTCGCGCCGGCCGGCACGCCCGCGCCCATCATCGCCCGGCTCAACGAATGGGCGAATGCCGCCCTGGCCGAGCCGCATGTACGCCAGACGCTGCTCGAGAACGGCTTCGAGATCGTCGGGGGGCCGCCGGAGCGGCTCGGCGCGCTGGTGCGCGAGAGCGTGCCGCGGTGGCGCAACCTCATCCGCGATGCCGGGCTGCGGCCCGAGTGACGCGGGAACCCACAGGAAAGGAAGCGGAATGGACACGCCCATGAGCGGCACGATCGAGGCGCAGGATTACTGGGCACAGAAGGGCGAGGTGCGCCTTTCCGTCTATCGGAAGCGAATGGCGGGGGCGGGGGAGCAGCCGGTCCTCTTCCTCGTGCACGGCTCCTCCTTCGGGGGAAAGAACGGCTTCGACCTCGATGTGCCGGGCAAGCCGGGCTATTCCTTCATGGATGCCTTCGCACGCCGTGGCTTCGATGTCTGGACCATGGATTTCGAAGGCTACGGGCGCTCCTCCCGCACCCAGTCCAACTCTAACCTCTCCATGGCGGCCGAGGATCTGCGGGCGGCGACCGACGTGGTGTTCGAGGTGACGGGCCGGCGTTCCGCCATGTTCTACGGTTCCTCCTCCGGCGCGTTGCGGGCGGCGCTGTTCGGGGAGGCCTATCCGGACCGGGTGGACCGCGTGATCCTCGACGCCTTCGTCTATACCGGGGAGGGCGCGCCGACGCTGATCAAGCGGCGGGAGCGGCTGGAGGAATGGCGTTCCTCTCCTCTGCGGAAGGCGGACCGGGCCTTCTTCCACTCCATCTTCAACCGCGACCTTCCCGGAACCTCGGAGGAGGGGATCGCGGATGCGCTGGCGGATGCCGAGCTGGCGCTGGGGGATACGCTGCCCACCGGCACCTATCTCGACATGTGCGCGAATCTGCCGGTGGTGACGCCGGAGAAGCTGCGCTGCCCCGTAATGATCGTGCGCGGCGAGCATGACGGGATCGCGACCGAGGAGGACCTGTTGAACTACTTCGCCCGGCTCGGCACCCATGACCGGCGCTTCGTCATGATCCCGGGCATGGCGCATGTCTCCTACCTCTCGAAGAACCGCGCCATCTTCTTCCAGGCCATGGAGGACTTCCTGCGGCCGCCGGCGCGGGGGCTATGAGCCCCCGCCTGGCGCCTCAGGCATAGCCCAGGGCGGCATCGCGGGCCCGGGCCTCGGCGGTGCGGGTGGCGGGATCGCCATAGCCGCCGCCGCCCGAGGTCTCGAGGCGCACGATGTCGCCGCGCTTCAGGCGCAGGTTGTTCACCTTCGAGCCCATCGCCTCCCGCTCGCCGTCCCGGATGATGAACAGGCGCCCCTCCCGGCCTGGCTCGCCGCCCTCCAGCCCGTAGGGGCGGTGCTTGAAGCGCTCGAGATTGGCCGTGAAGATCGCCTCCGGGCTGTCGATCCGCCATTCGCGGAAGAGGCCCAGGCCGCCCCGGTGGCGCCCCGCGCCGCCGGAGCCGGGGACGAGGCCGTACCCGACCACCGTCAACGGCATCTCGCTCTCGATCATCTCGGCCGGGATGTTCGAATTGTTGTGCATGCCGAAGGTGTAGGCGGAGAGGCCATCCCCATCCGCATAGGCGCCGCTGCCGCCCACCTCGATCTCCACGAGCACGCCACGCTCCCCATCCTCCCCGATGGTCTGGAAGGAGCAGACATAGGAAACGCCGTAATAGGCGGCCGGCACCCGGCCGGGGATGGCCTGGTGCAGCGCGCCCAGGATGGTGGTGGCGAGCCGGTGCGAGACCGCCACGCGGTTCGCCACCGGCGCCGGGTGCCGCGCGTTCACGATCAGCCCTTCCGGCGCGATCGTGCGAATGGGCCGGTAGCAGCCCGCATTGGCCGGGATCTCCGTATCTGCCACGGCCATCACGGCATAGGAGATGGCGGATTGCGAGGAGGCGAGGGTGGCGTTGATCGGCCCGACCGCCTGACGGCCGCAGCCGGAGAGGTCGATGATGATCTCCTCTCCCCGCACCTCCACCGCCGCATGGATGCGGATGGGATCCGGTGAGATTCCATCGTCGTCGAGGAAGTCCTCGAACTCGTAGCGGCCATCCGGGATGCGCGCGATCATGGCGCGCATCGCCCGCTCGCTGCCATCCAGCATCTGGGTGCAGGCCGAGACGAAGGCCTCGACCCCCGTGCGGGCGGCAAGCCGCTGGAGATTGGCCTCCCCCACCGCGAGGGAGGCGAGCTGCGCCTGGAGGTCGCCCCAGAGCATGTCCGGGCGCCGGACGTTCTGGCGCATCATGGCCAGGATGTCCTCGTTCAGCGCGCCCCGCCGCACGAGCTTCAGCGGCGGGATGCGAAGCCCTTCCTGGAACACCTCCGTCGCCGCCGCGGCATAGGAGCCCGCGGCCATGCCGCCCATGTCGAGATGGTGGCACAGGGTGCCGACGATGCCGACGCGCGCGCCATCCACGAAGACCGGGCGGAAGGCGAGGATGTCGGGGATGTGCTGGCCTCCGCAGTACGGATCGTTGGTGATGACGACGTCGCCATCCTCCCATTGCTCCACCGGAAGGTGGTCCCGCAGCACGGTGAGCAGGCCCGCGCCCATGGAGTTCAGGTGCTGCGGAATCCGCGCCGCCTGGGCGACGTTCTGGCCATCGCGGTCGAAGACGGCGGTGGAGTAGTCCAGCAGCTCGCGCACCACGGTGGAGCGGCTGGTGCGCCACACCGTGACATCCATCTCGGCCGCCGTGGCCGTGAGCGCGTTACGCAGGATTTCGAGCGCGACGGGGTCCATGCTCATGCGGCCTCCTGCATCATCCGTTGGGCGATCAGCGCGCCCGCCGGGCCGGGGGCGCAGCGCCAACCCTCGGCCAGGAAAATGGTGGTGTACTCCTCCTCGATCAGCGCGGGGCCGGCGATGGGGCTGGTGACCTGCTCGCGCTGATGCACCGGGATGCGGCGCCAGGCGCCGGAAAGCCAGATTTCGCGCGGCTCCGGCACGCGCTCCGCGCCCAGCCCGGCCGCGCGCTCCGCATGCACGGGCGGGAGAAGGCCGGTGACGCTCATCCGCAACGCGACGAGTTCCACCGGGGCACCGGGATTGGCGTAGGAGAAGCGCTGCGCGTGCAGCGCGTGGAAGCCCGCGAGCAGGGCATCCAGCTCCGGCAGGTCCGGCCAGGGCACCACCAGCTCGAAGGCCTGGCCGCGATAGCGGAGATCGGCGGCGACGGTGAAGCGGCGATCCTCCTCCGGCACGCCATCCGCCGCGAGCAGGGCCTCGCCCTGGGCTCGCAGGGCCGCCGCCGTCTCCTCGATCCAGGGCATTGCTGCGCTGTCCAGGGGCATGACGCGTGAGCGGGCGAGGTCATGCACGATATCGGAGTGCAGGATGCCGAATGCGGAGAAGGTGCTGGCATCCGAGGGGAAGACGACCTCGGTGATGCCCAACTCCTCCGCCACGGGCACGGCATGCAGGCCACCCGCGCCACCGAAGGAGAGCAGGGAGAAGTCGCGGGGGTCGAGCCCCTTCTCGAAGAGGCTCAGGCGCGCCGCGGCGGCCAGGTTGGTGTCGGTGACGGCCAGCATCCCCTCAGCCGCCTGCTCCATGCCCAGGCCGAGCGGGGCGCCGATGCGGGTCGCGATCGCGCCGGACGCGCCGGTGCGATCCAGGGCCATGGCGCCGCCGAGGAAGAAGCGCGGGTCCAGGCGGCCCAGCGCCACATTCGCATCGGTCACGGCCGGCTCCATGCCGCCACGCCCGTAGCAGACCGGGCCGGGGCGGGACCCAGCGCTGCGCGGGCCGACGCGGAGGCGCCCCGCCTCGTCCACCGCCGCGAGGGAACCGCCGCCGGAGCCGATGGTGCGGATCTCTACCATGGGCAGGCGGACGGGCAGGTGGTCGATCTCGCCCTGCGTCATCTGCGTCACGGCGCCATCGCGCACCACACAGACATCGTAGCTCGTGCCGCCCATGTCGACGCCGAGGAGGTTAGGCCGGCCCAGCGTTTCCGCCATGCGCAGCGTCGCCAGGGCGCCACCGCTGGGGCCGGAAAGGAGCAGGCGGGCCGGCTGGCGCTTCGCCACCTCCGCGCTGCAGACGCCGCCATTCGACTGCACGAGAAGCAGCCGGGCCTTCAGCCCGGCTTCCGCCATGCGCCCGGACAGCCGGTCCAGGTAATGGCCGACCACCGGCATCAGCAGCGCGTTCAGCACCGTGGTGGAGGAGCGCTCATACTCGCGGATCTCCGGGCTGATCTCGGAGGAGAGGGAGACCGGCAGACCCGGCCGCAAGGCGCGCAGGCGTTCCGCCACCCGCTGCTCATGTGCCGGGTTCACATGGGCGTGGAGCAGGCAGACCGCGACCGCTTCGGCCCCCAGCGCATCGAGGCGGGGCAGGAGCGCGTCCACTGCGCCCTCCGCGAGCGGGATTTCCACCCCGCCATCCGCCCGCATGCGCTCCGGCAGGCCCAGGCGCCGGTCGCGCGGGATCAGCGGTGGCTCCTGGTGCGGGCGCAGGCCGTACACGTCACGGCGGCCATGGCGGCCGATCTCCAGCACGTCCTCGAAGCCCGCCGTGGTGAGCAGCACCCCGCGGGCGAGCTTGCGTTCCAGCACGGCATTGGTGGCGATGGTCGTGCCATGGAGGAGAAGGCGGATATCGCCGAGCGTGAAGCCGAAACGCTGCGCGGCCTGGGTGATACCGGTCAGCAGGCCGATGGAGGGGTCCTCCGGCGTGGTGGGCGTCTTCAGACTGCGCAGGGCGCCGTTGCGCTCGTCAAGGATCTGCAGATCGGTGAAGGTGCCACCGATGTCGATGCCGATCCGGATGAAGGGTTCCATGCGGTTGGGAACTCCGGCGTGTGATGGGGCGCATCCCCGATCGGGGATGCGCGGAGAGAGGAGGGGCGGGAGGGGGCGCGTTCAGCTCATGAAGGAGAGCGGCCAGAGGGCGATGGCGGGCCAGATGAGGAGCAACCCGACGGCGATGAGATAGGCGAGGAGGAAGGGCATCACCCCCGCGAAGACATCGGTGATGGGACCGCCGCGCGGGCGCATGCCCTGCAGCACATACATCACCGTGCCGTCGGGCGGGCTGATCTGCGCGATCTCCACCAGCATGGTCACCACCACGCCGAACCAGATCGGGTCGTAGCCGAGTGCGACGACGATCGGGAACACCACCGGCACGGTCGTGATGATCATGGAGAAGCCCTCCATGAAGGTGCCGAGGGCGAAATACATGGCGATGATCGCCAGCATGATCGCCCAGGGCGGGACCGGCAGGTGGGAGATGGTCTCGGCCAGCGCCTGCGGCACGTTGATGAGGGTGAGGATGTAGTTCAGCAGGTAGGCGCCGAGGATGATGAGGCCGAGCAGCGCGGTGTTGCGCGCCGTGGCCTCCGCCGAGGCGTTGAGCATGTGGAAGCTCAGCTTGCCCTCGATCGCGGCGAAGAAGATGGCGCCGGCCACCCCGAGCGCGGCGGCCTCGGTCGGCGTGGCGTAGCCGCCATAGATCGAGCCGAGCACCATGACGATCAGCGCGAGTGTGGGGACGAGCCCGGCCAGGGAGCGCAGCCTCACCGAAAGAGGCAGGGGCGGCGGGCGATCCAGCGGGTTCCGCAGCCCGTGCACGGTGATGACCCCGGCGAAGAGCAGGGTGACCAGCACGCTCGGAAGCAGGGCCGCGATGTAGAGGGCGCCGACCGAGGTTTCGGTGATCAGCCCATAGACGATGAAGGTGATGCCGGGCGGGATGAGGTTGCCCATGGCGCCGCCGGCGGCGAGGGAGCCGAGCACCATGCGCTGGCTGTACTTCGTGTCGCTGAAATAGGGCAGGGCCACGGAGCCCATGGTGGCCGCGGTGGCGACGGAGGAGCCTGAGATGGCGGAGAAGAGGGCGCAGGAGGCGATGTTGGTGTGCAGCAGCCCGCCCGGCAGCCGGTTCAGCCATACGTTGAGGGATTTGTAGAGCCGGTCCGACAGGCCGGCCCGCAACAGGATCTCGCCCATCAGGAGGAAGAGGGGCACGGCGATCAGGACGAAGTTGCTGGACGGGCCCCAGAAGGTCTGGCCCGCGAACAGCCAGAAGGGGCGGTCCGAGAAGAGCAGCCCGGTCAGCAGGGCAAGGATGCCCAGCACCGCCGCGACATGCACACCCGCGCCGAAGAAGACGACGAAGACCGCGATGAGGCCAAGGATTTCGGCGATGGGAAGGGACTGCCCGGTACCCGCCGCGGCGAAGACCAGCAGCCCGAGCAGTCCGAGGAGGAAGACGATGGCGATCATGCCCGCGCCTCCTCCCGGGCCATGGCCACGGCCTCCAGGGCCTCCTGCGTCTCGTCCTCGATGGAGCGCGCGCCGAGAAGCCTGTCCACCTCCCCGGCCCGGCCGAATGCCATGGCGAGGGCCGACTCCAGGAGCAGCACGAAGGCCATGACGAGGAAGGCCAGGAGGCCGAAGGCCCAGAGGCCCTGCGGGATGTCCAGCGGAATGCGCAGCGCGCTGTTGTCGTGCGCGTCGAACAGCATCGATTCCTCCAGGACCTGCCAGCCTGCCCAGGCCACGAAGCTGGCAAAGCCCGCGAGCAGCGCGAGGGAGAAGAGGTGCAACCAGGCGCGCAGGCGCAGCGGCAGGCGGTTCACCAGCACGTCCACGCGGATATGGGCGCGCCGGGCGAGGGTATGGGCCAGGGACCAGGCGATGCCGCAGGCCAGCATGTAGCTGCTCACCTCCACGGTCGCTGTGCTGGACACGCCGAAGAAGCTGCGGCCCACGACATCGAAAGTGATCAGGGCGGCGCAGGCGATGTAGTTCCAGCCGGCAAGATAGGCCATGAGCGCCGCGGCCCGGCTGACGGCATGGGTGAGGCCCCGCGCCGCACGAAGCGGCGCGGGGGTGGAGCCGCTCAACGGCGATACTCCACGCCGCTGATCGGGGCGACGAACTGGTTGTAGGTCTCGCCGCAGCGCGCGCCGCAGCGCTGCACCCAGTTTGGCAGCACGACGTTGCGGAAGGTGTTCTGCACCAGGGCGCGGTCCGCCTCCGTCGCGCGCACCTCCGTCATGGGGCGCGGGGCGAGGGGATGCAGCTTGCACTCGGCGGCCATCCCCGTGTTGCAGGCGATGCCGTCCCGCGTGGCGGCGGCGCCGAGTTCCCACAGCTTGTCGTTCATCTCGCGGAAGGTAGCTTCCATGAAGCTCCGGACCGCGGGGTCCAGCCGGTTCCACCAGGCCAGGTTCACCATGTAGCCCGCAAGCGACCAGGAGAGCGGCAGGTCCGAGATATGGGTCGAGACCTCCGGCCAGCGGGCCGAGGCGCCGCTGCCCGTGCCGGTCACGGCGCAATCGGCCACGCCGCGCTCCAGCGCAGAATAGACCTCGGGGAAGCCGATGCTGACGGGCTGGGCGCCGATGGTGCTGATCAGGTCGTTCAGCGAGTTACCGAAGGTGCGCACCTTCCGCCCGCGCAGGTCCGCCAGCGTGGTGAAGGGCTGGCGGCAGAACAGCACCTGGGCGGGGAAGGGGTAGATCAGCATGATTCGTGCCCCGAAGCGCTCGAGGTCGCGGTTGGCGGCCGGCAGGATGGCATCGGCGATCTGCTTCGCCTTCTCGATGTCCACGCTGAGGCCGGCGAGGTCCACCCCGTCCAGGATCGGCACGTCGCCCGAGAGGGTGGAAAGGGTGCCCGCCCCGATATCCACCTGGCCGGCGCGGACGAGGCGGACGATCTCCGCCCCGCCCAGGTTCCGCTCGGCATGCGAGGAAAGCTGCATGGTGACGCGGTTGCCGGACCGCTGCGCCAGGCCCTCGCGCAGATAGGGCACGTCCACCCGCGTGAACTGGGGCATGGTCGGGAGCGGCTGGGTGACGGCCGACATGCGGATGGCCGGCCCCGCCGGCAGGTCGGGCAGCTGTGCGAGGGCAGGCGTGGCCAGGGCCGCCAGGCCGATGGCCAGGGCACGGGTGACAATGCGGATCATGCGTCTCGGTCCTCCTTGAAGCGTCGAGGGCCGTGCGGTCTGGCGATGCCGGGCCGTCCTCTTGCGGGCGGTCCCTCTGACGGTCGGCGCAGTCGAGCGCGTCTCGCCATAAGGATCAAATCAGGATTCCGAACCGGTTTCCATCATCCCGGCTTATCGGTGCCTGCATGGGATCGCGCCACTTCGACGGCGATCTGGGCAAGCATGGAGACGAGTGTGTCGTCCGGCGCCATGCGGTGGCTGGCCGTGAAACGGATGGGCGGCAGGGTCATTTCCGCTTTGATCAGCCGCAGCTCGCCGCGCGCCAGCTCCGGCCGCATGACATCCGCCGGAAGCACGCTGATGCCGATCCCATCCACCGCCATGCGGATGATGGTGGCGATGGAGGAGCTGACATGGATCCGCGGCACGATCACGCCCTGGTCGCGGAAGGCCTGCTGCAACTGCTGGTAGATGACGGTGCTGCGGGGATAGGTGACCAGCGCATGCCGCGCGAGCGCTTCCGCCGTGACTCGCCCCTCCGGCAGGCGCAGTGCGGGGCTGGCGCCGAAGGCATGCGGGAAGACGGGCAGCGGGTGGTCCACGAAGCCCGGCTCGCCGACTGGGCCCATGAGAAAGGCGAGGTCCAGCTCCTGGCGGAGCAGCCCCGTCCTCATGCGCGGCGTCACATCCACCTCGATGTCGAAGGTGACGGCGGGGTGGGCGCGGCTGACCCGCTCGATGAAGGCCGGCAGCCAAGTCTGCACAATGGTCTCGGCCACGCCCAGCCGAACGAGGCCGCTGACGGTGGCCGGCGCGGCGACGGCCTGGATCATTTCGGTGCGCAGGCGCAGCAGGCGCTCGGCATGTTCCAGCAGGAGCCGCCCCTTGGGGGTGAGGACGGTGGAGCGGCCCGAGCGTTCCAGCAGCCGGCCGCCGAACTCCTCTTCCAGCGCCGCGATGCGCTGCGAGACGGCGGGCTGGGTGGTGTAGAGCCGCTCGGCCGCCCGGCCGAAGCTGCGGAGGCTTGCCACCCAGTAGAACACCTCCAGGCTCCGGAACTCGACCATGCAGCCCCCTCCGGCGAGCCCGCCCCGCCGCCGGAGCGGCAGTCTGCCCCGCCGCCGAGGCGGCAGTCTGCCCCGCGCCGGGCGCGGGCGCGATGTGGGGTGGGCAGGGGGTGGACCCGCCCGCCCCGGCAATTGCAGATTGCCCACCTTGGGTTGCATGGGTAGGTTTCGCCCTTGTGCGGTGCCGCATGCCCAGTGGAGAAGCGAGCTATGGTTCAGGTCCTGGACTGCACCCTCCGTGACGGTGGGTACTATACTTCCTGGGACTTCGATCCCCGGCTGGTCGATACATACCTCGACAGCGTGTCCCGTCTGCCGATCGACCATGTCGAAGTGGGTTATGTGAACGACCGGCTGTCCGGATATTACGGCGAGTACTTCTTCCTGACTGCGGACAAGCTCCAGGCCCTGCGCGACCGCTTGCGGCCGGAGCAGAAGCTTCTGGTCATGATCGACGCCAAGGCGGTGGAGCCGGAGCGGGTGCCCGCGCTGTTCGGGCCGCTGGTTGGCATCATTGACATGGTGCGGATCGCCTGCTCGCCCGCGCAGCTGCCGCATGGCCTGGCCCTGGCCCGGGAGCTGAAGAAGCTCGGCCTGCAGGTCGGCTTCAATGTGATGTACCTGTCCACCTTCAAGGACAATCTCGACCATATCCGCCTCGCGATCGACAGCCAGGACGCCTATGACGCGCTCTCGCTGGTCGATTCCTACGGCGGCGTGACGCCGAGCGACGTTTCCCGTCTGTTCCGCGAGCTGCGTGAGCGGATGCCGGGCTTCGCCATCGGCTTCCACGGCCATGACAACATGTGCCTCGCCTTCGCCAATACCCTGGCCGCCATCGAGGCGGGCGCGGACATCGTGGACGGCACCTTCACCGGCATGGGCCGCGGTGCCGGCAATGCGAAGACCGAGACCATCCTGATCCAGCTCGCGCGCGAGGGGCTGAACGTGCCGCTCGACCACCAGGCGCTCTCCGCCGTGGTGGCGCCCTTCGAGGTGATGCAGCGGGAGCAGGGCTGGGGCACGAACCTGCCCTACATGATCTCCGGGGCGAACAACCTCCCCCAGAAGGACGTCATGGATTGGCTGGCGAAGAACCGCTACTCCGTGCTGTCCATCGTGCAGGCCCTGCAGCGCCAGGGTGGCCACGACGTCGACAACGCGGTCTATCCGGACGTCTCGACCCTCGGCATGAAGTCCGAGGACGTGCTCCTGATCGGCGGCGGTCCCTCGGTGAATCGCCACTGCAAGGCCATCGCGCGCCTCGTCGCGCAGCATGACCCGGTGGTAATCTTCTCCTCCTCACGGCATCTTGATATCGCTGGTCAGATCGGCGGGCGTCAGCTCCTCTGCCTGCCGGGCCACGATGCGTTCCGTGCGCCGGCCGAGGCGATGGCGGGCGTCACCGCCGCGGTGGTTCCCGCCCCGCCGCGCGTGCCGGGCTGCGTGCCGGAGGGGCTGAAGGCCAAGGTCGTGCAGGCCAAGTCCTTCGAGACCGACGAGGGGCATCTCGGCCCGGTGTCCGACAACAGCCCTCTGGCCCTCGCTCTGGGCGCCGCCCTCGGCCTCGGTGCGCAGCGCTGCTTCCTGGTGGGCTTCGACGGTTATGACATGGCCACCTCGGCGGAGCAGGAGCTGTCCCGCGAGGTTCAGGCCGTGCTCGACTCCTTCGCGGCTCATCCGGGCGGCGCGGAGCTCTCGAGCCTGACGCCCACGCGCTACCGCGTGAAGCAGGGGTCGATCCACGGCCTGATCGCGGAAGTCGCCTGACGCCTGTTGCGCACAGGGCTTCCCCCTATGGCCAAGCCGAAGCTGGGCGCCGTCGTCTTCGATTGCGACGGCGTCCTTCTCGTCTCGAACACGCTGAAGGTCGCTGTGTTCCGCGAGGCGCTGGCGGAAAAGGGGTTCCACCCCGACGACATCGCCCGCTTCTCGCGCTACCAGGTCGCCAATTTCGGCACCTCGCGCTACCGCCTTTTCGAGCATTTCCTCAGCTGGTCGGATCTGAAGATCCGGCCTGACGCGGATCGTGACGCGCTGGTGGAGGCCTATGCCCGCCTCCTGCGCAGCCGCTACACGCGCTGTGCCAGCACGCCCGGCATGCGGGAGGTGCTGGATGGGCTGATCGCTCGCGGCGTCCCGCTCTTCGTCGTCTCGGGCTCGGACGGAACCGAGCTGCGCGAGGTCTTCGCCGAGCGCGGGCTGGCCGGGCGCTTCCGTGCCATCCATGGCTCCCCCGCGACCAAGACGGAGAACCTGAAGCTGGTGGCCGAGGAGCTGGGCAGCGCTCTTCCGCTGGAGGATGTCTGGTTCATCGGCGACGCGGAAGCGGACTTCAAGGCGGCCCAGGCGGTCGGCGCGCGCTTCGTCTATGCCGACCATTTCTCCACCGCCAAGCCGCGGATGCGGGCCCTGGCCGCCGAGCACGGCTTTCCCACCATCCGCGACCTGCGCGGCCTGCCCGCGCTGCTCGACGCCTGAGTCATCGGAACCCCATGCCCGTCACCGCCTTCCTTCCATGCCGCGCCGGCAGCCAGCGCGTGCCGCATAAGAACACGCGCCCCTTCGCGGACCGCGAGGACGGGCTGCTGGGCATCAAGCTGGAGCAGCTCCTCGCCTGCCCGGCGATCGATCTGGTCCTCCTCTCCACCAACGATCCGGAGGTGGAGGCTATCGCGGCGCCCCATATCGCGAGTTCCGAGGGCCGCCTCCGGCTGGATCGCCGCCCGGACCACCTCTGCTCCTCCAGCACCTCCACCGACGAGGTGATCGCCTACCTGCCCAGCGTCATCCCCGAGGGCGACGTGGTCTGGACGCATGTGACCAGCCCCTTCTTCGGCGCGGCGGACTATGCGGCGGCGATCGCCACCTACCAGGCCGCGCGCGCCGCCGGCACGCATGACAGCCTGATGGGCGTGACGGAGCTGCGGACCTTCATCTGGGATGCCAAGGGGGCGGTGAATTACGATCGCGCCACGGAGAAATGGCCCCGCACGCAGACGCTGACGCCGCTCTATGAGGTGAACAGCGCGATCTTCATCGCCAATGCTGAAAGCTACCGCAGCCTCGGGGACCGCATCGGCGAGACGCCGCTGCTCTACGCCATCCCCAAGGACAAGACGGTCGACGTGGACTGGGAGGAGGATTTCATCATCGCCGCCGAGCTCTGGCGGCTCCGGGGCCTGAAGGGGTAACAGAATGGCCTATATCTTCGTCTGCACGCCGACCTCCGGGACGGCCTCGATGCTGCGTATCATCCAGGCCATCGCCGGGCCCGAACTGCGAATGAAGGCGGCGAACGGCCCGGCCTCCCTGCAGAAGGGCGAGGGCGTCACCTTCCTCGACGCGAAGGCGAACAACGTCCTTTACTGGTTCCGTGGCCCGCGGCACTGGGACGCCACGCTGAATGTCTCCGACTTCCGCATGATCGCGCATTTCCGGGACCCGCGGGACCTGGCCTGCAACCAGTACTGGTGGGCCCTGCAGCACCCCAACACCCATGACACGCCGGAGGTGGCGGAGCAGAAGCGCCGCAAGACCGAGGAGATGGGGATCGACCATTACGTGCTCGGCCGCAACAACACCGCGAGCTACGGGATGCTCGGCGGGCTGTCCGACGGCCCGCAAGGCGATGCGGTGACCTGGACCTCCTACAACCAGCTCTGCTGCGCCTTCGACTATATGGTCGACAACCTCTGCCGCACCTTCAACCGCGCCCCCTCCGCCGTGGCGGAGGCCCTGCGGGCGGAGCGGCCCGAGAACCTCTTCGCCAATCCGGAATGGGTGAAGGTGGGCGGCACCTGGAAGGGGGCCGATGTCACGCCGGGCCGCTTCCGACGCGACCTGAAGCCGGAGACGGTGGAGGCGATCACCAAGCGGCATGAGGCGGAGCTGGCCTTCTGCCGATACCGGGATGCTCCCTTCCTCTCCCATCACTACACCTGACCGCTCTCCGAAAGGTCAGCGCGCTTTACACTTCTTGACTGGCTCCGCCGGGGCCGGATCACTAGCTAGGTGCCGGACCCCAGGCGAGGAGGCCGGCCCATGGCTGCCAATGCTGCCGCGGCGCTGACCGCAGTCCAGAGATTCGGACTGGGCGCGGGCCCGGGCGACCTAAATGCTGCCGCCCGCGATCCCCGCGGCTGGGTGGCGTCGGCCATCGGCGTGGCCGGGCAGCCGCCCGAGCCGTCCGAGGCGCCGCGCGCGGAGGACGGGCTGCGCCTCTTCCTGACCCGTCGCGAGGTCCTCCGCACGGCCAGGCCCGCGGCCGGGGCGGCCCCGATGGCGAATGGCATGGCCGCCGATCCGCCCGCCAAGCCCAGTTTCGTCGGCCCTGGTGAGGTGCTGGGAAAGGCTCTCACGGCACGGCTCGAGACAGCGATTCGCACGCCCGCACCTCTTGAGGAGCGGCTGGCGGCCTTCTGGATGGATCACTTCACCGCGAGCGCGAGCGCCGGTTTTACCGGCTATTTCCTCGATGCCTACGAGAGGGAGGCAATCCGCCCCCATCTCTTCGGGCGCTTCGCGGAGATGGCCCGGGCGGCGGTGCTGCACCCGGCCATGCTCTTCTATCTCGACAACCGTAACTCCACGGGCCCGGGTTCGCGCATGGGCCAGAGCTCGCGTGGCCGGCGTGGGCTGAACGAGAACCTCGCGCGGGAGGCGCTGGAGCTGCACACGCTCGGCGTCGATGGCGGCTACACGCAGGACGATGTCATCGCCTTCGCGAAGGTGCTGACTGGGTGGAGCGTCGATGTCGCCCCGGATGCGACCGGCGACCGCCTCGGTTTTTTCGCGGGGAGGCATGAACCCGGTCCCAAGACCGTTCTCGGCCGCACCTATCCGCAGGACGGGCCGGACCAGGCCGTCGCCGTGCTGAACGACTTGGCGCGGCATCCCGCCACGGCGCGTCACGTCGCGCGGCGCATGGTACGCCACTTCGTCGGTCACGGCCTGCCGGGGCTGGAGGCGCGGATCGCGGAGGTGTTCCGCCGCAGCGAGGGGGATCTCGGCGCGGTCACCCGCGCCCTCATCGCGGATGACGAGGCCTGGGGGCCGCCGCGCAAGGTCCGCTCGCCGGTCGAGCTTCTCATGGCCACTGCGCGGCTAATGGGCGGGCTCCAGCAGCCTCCGCCCGCACGGCGCGTGCTGATCGCCATGGGGCAGCCCTTCTGGGCGCCGCCCTCCCCGAAAGGCTGGCCGATCGAGGACGATGCCTGGGCCGCGCCGGACGCCATCAAGACACGGCTGGACTGGGCTTCCGAGCTGGCCGCCCGCGCGGCACCGCACACCGATGCGCGCGCCTTGCTCGACACCGCCTTCGGCTCCGCCGCCAGCGCGGAGACGCGGCGCGCGGTGGAGCGCGCGGCGGATGGGCGGCAGGCGCTCACCCTCCTTGTCCTCTCCCCGGAGTTCCAGAGGCGATGACCCATCCCGTGATGCGCCGCGCCGTTCTCGGCGGCCTCGGCGCGCTCTTCGCCTGGCCCTACGCCCCGCGCCTCGCGCGTGCATCGGGGCGTGACCCGCGGCTGCTGGTGGTGATCCTGCGGGGCGGGCTCGACGGCATCTCCATGCTGCAGCCCGTGGGCGACCCGGCCTTCGCCGCGCTGCGCGGTGCTGATGCCGGCCAGTCCGTGCAACTCGACAGCCTCTTCGCCCTCCACGCGAACATGCCGAAGCTGCTGGCCATGTTCCGTGAGGAGGAGGCGCTGGCGCTGCATGCCACCCACACGCCCTATCGCGGCCGTTCGCATTTCGACGGCCAGGACGTGCTGGAAAGCGGCCTGCCGCGCGTCACCACGGGCGAGCGCACGGGCTGGCTCAACCGCGCGCTGACCGCTCTCCCGCGCGGGGAGCGCGTCGCCCCGCCGAAGGGGCTGGCCGTCTCGCCGGTGGTGCCGGTCATCATGCAGGGCCCCGCGCCCGTGGAGACCTGGCAGCTCCAGCGCTTCCGCTACGCGGATGAAGACCTCGTGGCGCGGCTGCTCGACCTTTACGAGGCGCGCGACCCGAAGCTGGCGGAGGCGCTGCGGAGCGGCGCGATGCTCGACAACGTGATGCAGGCGACGCCGCCCGGGCAGCCCGGCCAGCGCGTGCCGGGCCGGCCGGATTTCGTGACCGAGGCGGCAGCTGCCGCGCGGATCATGGCGCAGCCGGACGGGCCGCGCGTGGCCGCGCTGGGGCTGAATGGCTGGGATACCCATGCGGCGCAGGGCACGGCGCGCGGCGCGCTATCGAACCGGCTCGGCGCGCTGGACGATGCGCTGGGCGCGCTGCGCAGCGGGCTGGGGCCGGTCTGGGCCGATACGGTGGTCGTGGTGGTCACCGAATTCGGCCGCACGGCGCGGCTCAACGGCACGGGCGGCACGGATCACGGCATGGCCACCGCGGCGCTGCTGCTGGGCGGCCGGTTGAAGGGCGGGCGGGTGATTGCCGATTGGCCGGGCCTCGCCCCGCATGAGCTGAACGAGGGCCGGGACCTCCGCCCCACCACCGACCTGCGGGCCGTGATGGCCGGGGTGATGGTGGAGCACCTCCGTTTCCCCGTGCGCGCGGTGGCGGACGTGTTCCCCGACACCACGCCCGTGCGCCCCTATGCCGGGCTGATCCGGAGCTAGGGCGGGGCCGGTCGGGCGGTCAGACCCGCTCCGGCACCTCGGTGTAGAGCCGCCTCAACGCGTCGAGGAAGGGCGGTTCCCCCTTCTTCCGCGTGCCGGCGACGGGATCGGTTCCCAGGATGGTGTCGCTCGCCGCCCGGGAGAGGTCGCGCACAAAGGCCACGCGCGGGTCGCGCAGCCGGGCCACCGCCTCGGCATCGCCGCCAGCGCGCAGGATGGCGGCGGTGAGCACGCCATCCTCGATCGCCTGGGTGGCGCCCTGGCCGAGTGTCGGGACCATCGCCTGGGCTGCGTCGCCGAGGAACAGGGCACGGCCCCCGGCCGCATGGCGCAGTATCGGCGCCTGCTGGGTGCGCGCCCAGTGGATGTCGTCGAAGTGCCGCTCGATGCGTTCGAGCATCCAGGTCACGGCGGGGCTGGGCTGGCCCGAGGAAGGGGTGAAGAGCGCGCGCTGATAGACCGGGCGGCGTGCGTAATCCGGGATGCTCGTATCGCCGAAGATGCGGAAGGTGCCGGCGACATAGACGGCGTTTCCCGGCACGCGGAAGGCCAGCAACCGGTTCGCTCCCTCGAACCACTGGCCGTAGTCGTCGAAGGGGCAGTCATCCGCTTCGCTGACGAGCAGGCGGTAGATGCAGAGGCCGAGCTGCTCCGGCACCGGCTCCCCGGCGGCGAGCGCGCGCAGCCGACTGTACCGGCCATCGCCGCCCACCAGAAGGTCGAAGCCGCCCTCCCGGGCGAGGCTGCCATCCGGCCGGCGGAAGACGGGCACGAGGCGGCCCGCGGTATCCTCCTCCAACGCCTCCAGCGCGTGCCCATGCCGCGTGGCGCCGGCGACGGGTGCGCGCAGCACGCGGTAGAGCTCGGACCAGCGGATGCGGACCCCCGGCTCCTCCGCGACCTCGAGCATGTCCAGGTCCAGCAGCGGCGTGCCATCCGCCAGCTCGACCGTCCAGCGGTTCCAGGGCAATGAGACCGCGCGCAGCGCCGCGTGGCGCGCGGGGTTGTGCAGGCGCAGCGCCTTCAGCGCGTTGGGGCCAAGATTGAGGCCGGTGCCCGCCTCGGCATGCTCCCCTTCGGCCACGCGTTCGAAGACGGTGACCTCCTGGCCTGGCGCGCCCAGAAGCCCTTCGGCCAGGAGCGAGCCGGCGACGCCGCTGCCGATGATCCCGATACGCATCACGCCTCCTCCGCAATCACGGCGACGAGCCCGCCGCCCGGTGGTCCCTGATGGGCCGCGCCACCCGAGACGAAAATCCGCCCATCCCCCGCGACCGAGGCGATGACGGCGCCCAGCGCCCCGCGCAGATGGCGCTGCGCGTCGATATCGATGTCGCCCAGCATGGTGTGGCGCTGGCCGCGGATCCGGTGGCGGCGGTCCGGCTCGCCCTTGGCCAGCACGGCACGGATGCGGGGGCGCTGCGCGGGCGGCACGTCCGGCTTCGCCTCCAGCCCGGCCGCGCGGAAGGCGGCCTGGATCGCCGCGAGGTCCAGCGCATCGGCCATGGGCCGCACGGCGATACGCAACCCGCCGCACCAGCCCGCCGCCCGGCCGAAGACCACCACCTCGTCCCGCGTCACCTCCACCCCTGCGGAGGCGCTGACGCGTGGGGAGAAAAGGTCGAGCGCCGTCAGCAGGGCGTCTTCGCGGGCTGCCACCGCGGGCACGTCCCCCAGGGCGAGGGCCGCGCCCATGGCGCCGCCCGCGACGGATCGCAGCAGCAGCCCCGGGCCGCCCGCCGGCGATTTCACCTGCACGAGGGCGACATCGCCCGGCCCGGCGATCCCTGCATCGGCCATCGCCGCGCGCACCGCCGCCGCCACGCGCATGATCTGCGCATCGTTCCCTACATCCTCCGGCGCCACGGGCGGACCGAAGGCCGTGCCCATCGCCAGCCCTTCCGGCCCGTCCTCCGCAGGATCCACGGCGAAGACCATGTAATGCGGGGAGAGCACGCCCTCCGTTCCGCCCGAGAGCACGCAGGGGATGCGCCCGGCCAGGTCTTCCGGCGCCTCATCCGTGGCATCCGCAAGAAGATGCAGCAGCGATTGCGTGAAGTAGCCGCGTGTGAAGTCGTTGAGCCCGCCATTGCCCTCCGTCTTGCCGATGACGGCGCGGATCTGCCGGGCCGGCAGGGTGCCGTCGCCGATCAGCGCGGCCAGGGCCGAGACATCGCCCGGATGCGCCATGGAGAGGCGGTGGATCGACAGTCGCGGCACGGCGGGTCTCCAGGCGGGGCGTTCAGGCGGCTTCGGGCCAGCGATCCGCCCAGGGATGCGCGGCCTCGTATTCGGCGGCGACGGCGAGCAGCGCGGCATCCGCCCCCGGGGCGCCGACGAGCTGGAAGCCCACGGGCAGACCCGCCACGGGATCGCAGGGCAGGGCAATGCCGGGAAGGCCGGCTAGATTGGCGAAGTTAGTGAACACGGCATGGCCGCGCGACCCGGCGGGGCGGTCGTCGATCATCGGCGGGTGGGACTCGTGCGCGGGCCAGGGGAGGGCGGCGGCGGCGGGGGTGAGCAGGGCATCGCAGCCCGCCGCCAGGAAACACGTCATCCCGCGCCGGAACGCCGCCATGGCGTCGAGGGCCGCCATGAGCTGGCCGGCGGAAAGCGCGCGCCCCGCTTCGGCCATGGCGAGGAGGGCCGGGGAGGCGGGCGCCGGGTTTCCGGGCAGGCTGCCCAGCAGCCAGGCGAGCCCCGCCGCGCCGATGGTGCCGAACAGCGGCAGAACCGCCTCCGGCTCGAAGGGTGGCGGGCCCTCCTCCACCGCATGGCCCAGCGCCGCCAGCCGCCGCGCGGCCCCGGCGACGGAAGCGGCGATGCCGGGATCCACCGGATGCTCCCCGAAGCGCGGCACGTAGCGGATGCGGAGCCGGGGGGGCGCTTCCGGCAGGGCGAAAGTGGTGAAGCCACGCGACGCCGGGTCCTCCAGCGGCGCGGGTTCGGCGATGGCGGCCAGCAGCGCCGCTGCATCGGCGGTGGTGCGGGCGATCGGGCCGATCACCTCGAGGTCCAGCAAGATGGCGGGCAAGCCATAGGCGCGCGGCACGCGGCCCGGCGTGGGCTTGAGGCCTACGAGCCCCGTATGGGAGGCCGGGCGGCGGATCGAGCCGCCGCCATCGGTGCCCAGGGCGAGCGGCCCCAGCCCGGCGGCCACGGCGGCCACCGCCCCGCCGCTCGAACCGCCGGGTGTCAGCCGGGGGTCCCAGGGATTGCGCGTGGGGCCGAACAGCGCGTTGTCCGTGTGGCCCTCCAGCGTGAACTCCGGGACGTTGGTCTTGCCCAGGATGACGGCGCCGCCCGCCCGCAGCCGCACCACCGGCAACTCGTCCCGCGCCGGCACATGGTCGCGGAAGGCGGCGCTGCCCCAGCAGCAGCGCAACCCGGCCACGGCGATGTTGTCCTTCACCGTCAGCGGCACACCGTCCAGCGGCCCGGCCGGGCGGCCCTCCGCCCAGCGGGCCTCGCTGCGCCGCGCCGCCTCCATCGCGCCGGGATCGGGTGTGACGATCGCGTTGATCCGGGGGGTCACGCGGTCGATCCGGGCCAGCACGTCCCGCAGGACCTCGACGGGCGAGAGGGCACGGCTGGCATAGAGGTGCCGCAGCGCGGTGGCGGAAAGGGTCGAGGGCAGGATGGCTCCGGTTCCCGGCTCAGGCGTTGGGCAGGATGCCATGCAAATGCCGGGCGAGGGATGGCGCGCGCCGATCGTTGCGGCTTCCGGCACCCTTCTTGCTGCCGCCCGACCGGCCGCCCGGGCCTCGGACCCGGCGCGGAGGGGAAAGCCTCATGCATCCAGATCTGTCTCGCCGCCATCTGCTGGCCGCTGGCGTCGCCCTCGGTGCGGCGGGGCTGGCGGCGCCGCATCTCGCCCGCGCGCAGACCATGCCGAAGCTGCGCTTCGCCCTCGACTGGGCGAAGCAGGGGCCGAATGCCTATGTGACCATGGGGCGAGAGAAGGGGTTCTTCCGCGATGTCGGGATCGACGCCACCGTCGACCGCGGCTTCGGCTCCGGCCGGGTGCCGGTGGATATCGCGGCCGGCGCGTATGAGATGGGCCAGGCTGATATCAACCCGGTCATTAAGTTCATGGCCGAGAACCCGAATTCCGGCCTCGTCATCACCGGCATCTGGGGCGACCGCTCCCTGCTCTGCGCCGTCACCCGCGCCGATGGCGGCGTCCGCGGCCCGAAGGACCTGGAGGGCAAGACCCTGGCCGCGCCCGAGTCCGATGCCGGCCGCCAGCTCTTCCCCGCCTTCGCCCGGGCCGCGGGGGTGGATGCGGCGAAGGTGAACTGGATGAGCGTGAGCCCCGAGCTGCGCGAGCCCATGCTGGTGCAGAAGCGCGCCGATGGCGTGACGGGCGCCATCACCTCCGTCGGCATGTCGCTGAAGGCGCTGGGCCTCGACTTCCCGCAGCAGCGGATCATGTATTACCGCGACCACGGGCTGGACCTGCTGGGCACCGCCTATCTCACCACCCGGCGCTTCCTGGAGAGCAACCCGGAGGTGGTGCGCAACGCCCAGCGCGCGCTGTTCCGCTCCCTCATCTATGCCAACAAGAACCGCGACGAGAGCATCGCCATGCTCAAGCGCGCGGAGCCGCTGACGGATGTGGCCATCGAGACCGAGCGCCAGGCGATCAGCATGGAGCAGCAGGTCATCTCCGACCACGTGATGCGGAACGGACTCTCCAACCCCGACCGCGCGCGCTTCCAGAAGGCGATCGAGGCGGTGGAGGGGGCCTATGGCATGGCGCCTAAGCTGAAGGTGGACGACATCTACACCGATGCCTTCCTGCCGCCGGTCGAGGAGCGGCGGCTCTAGGAACGGTGCGGGCCGGCGGGCATCCTGTGCGATGCGTCGCCGGCCGCATCGCCGGCGCGGGCGGAAGGAGAAGCCATCATGACCCGCCGTGTCCGCCTCGGGTTGCTCACCCCCTCCTCCAACACGGTGCTGGAGCCGGTGACGACGGCGATGATCGCCGGGCTGCCGGAGGTCTCGGCGCATTTCGGGCGCTTCCGGGTGACGGAGATCGCCCTTTCCGGCAGTGCCCTCGCGCAGTTCGACGATGCGCCCATCCTCGCCGCCGCCGAGCTTCTCTCCCACGCCAAGGTCGATGTGATCGCCTGGAACGGCACCTCCTCGGGCTGGCTCGGCTTCGAGGCGGATGAACGGCTCTGCCGGCAGATCACGGAAGCCACGGGCATCCCCGCCACCACCTCCATGCTGGCGCTGAACGAGCTCCTGGCCCTCATGGGCGTGAAGCGGCTCGGCTATGTGACGCCCTACACGGACGACGTGCAGGCACGGATCGTCGCGAATTACGCGGCTCTCGGCCATGGCTGCGCCGGGGAGCGGCATCTCGGGCTGCGGGACAACTTCTCCTTCGCCGAGGTGGAGGAGGAGACGCTGCGCGCCATGGCCCGGGCCGTGGCGGCCGAGGGGCCGGAGGCCCTGGCCGTGATCTGCACCAACCTCCGCGCTGCTCCTCTGGCGGAAGGGCTGGAAGCCGAGCTGGGCCTTCCCGTGCTGGACACGATCGCGACCGCCGTCTGGGGTAGCCTACGCCTCGCCGGCGTGGATCCCCGCCGCGTGACGGGATGGGGCCGGCTGTTCCGGCAAGGCTGAAAACCTGGACGCAGCGCCGCCGAAATTCTGTCTTGGCGAACGCAACGACCGGCATTATGTTGCGCTGCACAATAAGCCGCCGTTCAACCGGCGGAACTCACCCCCCGAGGGTGGGCAAGAACAGCCGGCCACGGCGCTGCCTCAAGGATGAGACCCATGCAGCGTCGCCAACTCATGCGCCTGTCAGGCGCCGGGGTGCTCTGCGCCCCCTTCCTCCTCCGCGGGGCGCGGGCGGCAACGCCCGAGCCTGTGGACGTGGAACTCATCCTCGCCGTCGATGTGAGCCGATCCATCGATGCCGAGGAGCACGAGACCCAGATGCGCGGCTATGCCGCCGCCTTCCGGGACCCGGACGTGCTCCGCTCCATCATGGGCGGCGAGATCGGCTCCATCGGCTGCTGCCTCTTCACCTGGTCGGATTCCGACAGCCAGGAGGACCTCGTCCCCTGGATGCGGATCAGCGACGGGGCCTCGGCCGAGCGCTTCGCGGCCGCCATCGATGCCGCCCCCCGCCGGACCTGGAGCTACACCTCCATCTCCGGCGCCATGGAGCACGCGCTGCGGCTGTACCAGCGCAGCGGCTTCGAGGGGACGCGGCGCGTGCTCGACATCTCCGGCGACGGCATGAACAACTCCGGCCGGCGGCTGGAGGGGGTGCGCGCCCATATGCTGGACCAGGGCATCATCATGAACGGCCTGGCCGTGCTGGACCGTGCCCCCGGCCCGGGCAACGGCGCCGCCGCGCTGGAGGACTACTACCGGGACGAGGTGATCGGCGGCCCCGGCTCCTTCTTGGTCGTGGCGGAGGGCTTTGAGGCCTTCGACCGTGCCGTGCGCCGGAAAATCGCGCGCGAGGTGGCGGGAGTGGAGAGCGCCACGCGCTTCGCCGGGCTGCCCCGGGTGGACCGCGTCGCGGCCTGAACCGGATTCAAGGCTTCCGCCGGCGTAGATCTTGCGTTAGCCACGCGCATGGCCCGCCTGACCGTTGTATCCACCCGTGACTACCGCCAGCACGTCCTCGAGATCGAGGAGCGCGGGAACGGGACCTGTTCCGTGGTGGTGCATCCGCCCGCGCGGCTCGGCCGGTCGCGGCTGGTGGAGCCCACGGGGGAATCGACGCTGCTGATCGACCTGGTGAACCAGGCGAAGGCCGAGATCGACGCGGTGATGGGCCCGAAGCCGCCCCCGCGCCGCCCGCCGATGCGCCGCCACTACGGCTGAGAGGAACCGGCCGGGGAGGGAGCCTCCCCGGCCTTTTTCGTTCAAACGGGGTCCGGCGCCGGCCGCCCGGCCAGAACGGCGGCGACATTGTCGAGCGCCTTGTATCCCATCGCATCCCGCGTCTCCACGGTCGCGCTGGCGACATGGGGGGTGAGGAATACGTTCGGCAGCTCGGCCAGCCGCGTGTCGAAATCCGGCTCCTTCCGGAAGACGTCGAGCCCCGCGGCGAAGAGCTGGCCGGATTTCAGCGCCTCGATCAGCGCATCCTCATCCACCAGCGAGCCGCGCGCGGTGTTCACGAACACCGCCCCGCGCGGCAGCAGGCCGAAGGTCTCGCGCGTCATCAGCGTGCCGGCCTCGCCACCCGGGAGGTGCAGGGACAGGATCTGGCAGCGCGGCAGCATGGCGTGCAGGTCGGCGACATATTCCGCGCCCTGCTCCAGCTCGGCGGAAAGGCGCCGGCGGTTGTGGTAGAGGATGGTCATGCCGAAGCCGCGCGCCCGCTGCGCCATGGCCTGGCCGATGCGCCCCATGCCGACGATGCCGAGGGTCTTGCCGCTTGGTCGCACCCCCAGATTGTCCGGCATGCCGAAGCCCTTGCGCCAGCCGGCGCGCATGATGGCCTCGTATTCATGGCCGCGCCGGCACGCGTTCAGCAGCAGCATGAAGGCCAGGTCGGCCGTGCAATCGGTCAGCACATCCGGCGTGTTGGTGACGATCACCCCCGCCGCCTTGCAGGCCGCGGCATCCATGTGGTCGTAGCCCACGCTGGTATTGGCGATCACCTTCAGGCTCGGCGGCAGCTTCGCCGCATGGGCGGCGGTGATGCGCACCTTCGGCCCGGTGACGAGGGCCGCGAGGCCCTTCTCGGCCACCACGGCCAGGGCCTCGTCGGCATCCATGTCATGATCGGCCAGGATGGCGCCGAACTCCCGCTGCGCGCGTGCGGCCACCGCCTCCGGCACGCGCCGGGCGATCAGCACGCCGCTCAACCCTGTTCTCTCTGTGCCGGCTGCGCTCACGTCGTCACCTCGTTGTCGGATTGCTTGTGCGGGGCCACCGGGTCAGGGCGCCTCGGCTTCTGGAAAGGCGACCTGGAGCGAGCGGAGGGTATGGGCGCGCATCAGCGCCTCCGCCCCCTCCCCATCGCCCGCTTCGATACGGGCGAGGATGGCGGCATGCTCCTCCAGCGCCTGGTCGCGCTGCTCGCGCGCAGCCAGCACGCGGCTGCGGCTGATGTGGTGATAGGCCTGCAGGGCACGGAGCGTACGGACGAGCAGGGCGTTGCCGGTCATCGCATGCAACGCGATGTGGAAGGCGTCATTCGCCTCGGCCAGCCGCTCGGGGTCGTCCTGCTCGGTCGCGGCGCGGATGGCTTCCAGCCGGGCACGGAGCGCGGCCAGGACCTCGGGCGAGGATTGCCGGGCGACGAGGCTGGCCGCCACGCCCTCCAGCGCCGCGCGGATCCGGCCCATCTCGATCAGCCGTGCCCGGTCCAGCGCGGCGACGAAGGTGCCGCTGCGCGGGCGGCTCTCGACCATGCCCTCGCCCTCCAGCCGCCGCAGCGCCTCCCGGATGGGCTGGGCGGAGATGGCCAGGGCGGCGGCCAGGCTGCGCTCGGAAAGCTTGCGGCCCGCCGGCAGGGTGCCGTCGACGATCGCCTCCCGCAGCCGCTCATAGGCGCGGTCCGCCAGGGAGGGCGTGTCGTCGGTCACGAGCGGGGCCAGGGGGTGGGGCACCCCGAGACGCTATTGCAGTTTAGCAGACACCCGCAAGCTGGGCTCAGGCCGCGGCGGCGGGAAGGCGCATCCAGGCCGGGATCACGGGGCGCAGAACCGCCTCCCCACAGGTCAGGGCCGGCGCGCGCGCGGCCTCCATTCGCAGCAGGGCCAGGCCGAGTCCCTCCTGTCCCGAGCGCATCTCGCCGACCACGGCGCCATCGCGCGTCACCGGGGTGTCGCGCGGGGGCAGGGGGCCCTCCACGGAAACGGGCACCAGCCGGCGCTTCAGCAGGCCACGATAGCGGGTGCGGGCGGTCAGCTCCTGGCCCATGTAGCAGCCCTTCTCCCAGGCAATGCCGTGCAGCTCGTCGAAGCCGGCTTCCAACAGCACGGATTTGTCCCGGTCCAGGTCGCGCACCCCGTCCGGCAGGCCGAGCGCCAGCCGGTGGCGATCATAGGCCGCCGGGTCGCCTTCCAGCGCGGCGCCGTAGACGCGCCATCCCGCCGTCTCCAGCCGCGGATCCTGCCGGGCCAGGCTGGCGAGAGGCGGCTCCTCCCCCCACACGGCGCCCACCGGCACCTCGCCGGAGCGGTCGGTGAGGGTGACCTTGGAGCGGAGGCGGAAGCGGGAGAGGCGCTCCACCACCATCGGCGCATCGGCCCGCGGCAAATCCAGGAAGATCGCCTCCGGGGTGAGCGCCGGCGCGTCGAAGGCCAGGAAGTCGCTGATCCACTTGCCCTGGGGGGAGAGCAGGGCCGCCCAGGCCATGCCGGTGCCGAGGGCGGTCACGTCATTGGAGACAAGGCCCTGGAGGAAGCTGGCCCGGTCAGGGCCGGAGACCTCGACAAGGCCGCGATCGGGGAGGGGGGCGCTGGGCATGGTGGGGAGATCGGGGGCGCGTTGCCCCGCTGCAAGCGGCACCCGCGAAACCGGTGGGTGGCCCTATCCCACCCTCCCCGTGCTACACAGCGCCCGCCCATGCGGATCCTCTTCGTCACCTCCACGCGGATCGGCGACGCCGTGCTCTCCACCGGCCTGCTGGACCACCTGCTGCGCACCTATCCCGGGGCGCGGATCACGGTCGCCTGCGGCCCGGCGGCGGAGGGCGTCTTCGCCCGCATGCCCGGGCGGGAGAGGACCATCGTGGTCGCCAAGCGGCCGCTTTCGCTCCACTGGCTCGACCTCTGGGCCCAGGTGGCGAGGAGCTTCTGGGACCTGGTGGTGGACCTGCGCGGCTCCGCGCTCGGCTGGCTGGTGCCCACGCGGCGGCGCGTGGTGATGCGGGGCGGGCGGCGGCCGGGCCACCGTCTCGGGCACATCGCAGGGGTGCTGCGGCTGGATCCGCCGCCCCGGCCCGTCGCCTGGTTCGCGCCGGAGGACACCGCACGCGTCAGCGCCCTGCTGGGGGACGCGCCGGGAGTGGGGCGGCCCCTGCTCCTGCTCGGCCCCACGGCGAACTGGGCGGGCAAGGTTTGGCCGGCGGAGCGCTTCGTGGCCTTGGCCCAGGCGCTGACCGCCCCCGGCGCGCCGCTCGAAGGGGCCCGCCCCGTGCTGCTGGGCGGCCCGGGGGAGACCGAGCGCGCCATGGCCGCTCCCGTGGTCGCCGCCCTGCCGGAGGCGCTGGACTTGGTGGGGGCGCTGACCTTGCCCGAGGCCGCGGCGCTCCTCGCGCGCGGGCGGCTCTTCATCGGCAATGATTCCGGGCTGATGCATCTCTCCGCCGCGACCGGCGCGCCGACCCTCGGCCTGTTCGGCCCCACCCCAGCCGGGGAATACGCGCCGGTCGGCCTCGCGGCCCGGGCCGTGACGGCCGCGGACGGGACGATGGAGTGCCTGTCGGTCGAGGAGGCCCTGGACGCGGCCCGGGCCCTGCTTCCCGCGCCGGTGGCCGCATGAACCGCATCTCCGCCCTGGTCGTCGCCCGGAACGAGGAGGAGCGGCTTCCGGGCTGCCTCGCGAGCCTGGCGCCCGCCGACGAGATCGTGGTGGTGCTCGACCGCAGCATGGATGGCAGCGCGGCCATCGCCCGCGCGCAGGCGCACAGGCTGCTCGAGGGCGGCTGGGCGCTGGAGGGCGAGCGCCGCAATGCCGGGATTGAGGCCTGCACGGGCGACTGGATCCTGGAGGTGGATGCCGACGAGCAGGTGCCGCCCGCGCTCTGGGCCGAGATCCGCCGCATCACCGCCTCGTCCCCCCACGCCTTCCATCGCGTGCGCATCGACAACTATGTGGGGCAGCGGCTGATCCTGGGAGGCTGGGCCGGCAGCTTCGGCACGACGCTGAAGCCCATCCTGTTCCGGCGCGGTGCCAAGCGCTGGCGGCCGCAGCGCGTCCATCCCGGCCTGGACTGGACGGGCAGCGAGGGCGAGCGGATCACCGCCCATGGCATCCACCATGCGCTGGACCGCGACATCTCCGACATGCTGCGACGGCTCGACCGCTATTCCAGCGCCAAGGCGGCGGACATGCTGGCCGAGGGCCGGATCGGCTCGCTCCCCGACAACCTGCGCCGCTTCGTCAGCCGCTTCTTCAAGTCGCTCATCGGCAGGGGGGGCTGGCGGGAAGGCGGATGGGGCGTGCTGCTCGCCTTCTGCACCGGACTCTTCCCCCTTCTCTCCCATCTGAAGGCCCGGCTGGAGCCGGAGAAGCACCGGCCGGGATGAGGATCGCGAACATCATGGCCGGCGCCCCGATGGGTGGCGCCGAGACCTTCTTCGAGCGGATCTCCATCGCGCTGCAGGGCGCGGGCGACGAGGTGCTGCCCGTGATCCGCCGTGATGCCGCGCGCGCCGCGCGGCTCCGGGCGGGCGGGCTGCAGCCGGTGGAACTCGGCTTCGGCGGGCTGCTGGACGTGCTGACGGCACCCCGGCTGGACAAGGTGCTGCGCGACTTCCGGCCGGACCTGGCCATGGCGTGGATGAACCGCGCCGCGCGCTTCGCCCATCCCGGCAGCTGGGTGCTGGTGGGGCGGCTTGGCGGCTATTACGACCTTTCCTATTATCGCCGCTGCGACCACCTGGTGGCGAACACGAAGGACCTCGTGCGCTGGATCGTCGGCCAGGGCTGGGACGCGGCGCGGGTCCACCACCTGCCGAACTTCGCCCCGGATTTCTCCGGCCTGGAGCCGGCGGAACTGCCCGCGCCCGGGGGCGCCGTGAAGCTGCTCGCCATGGGGCGGCTGCATCCGAACAAGGGCTTCGACACGCTCATCCGCGCCCTGGCCGCCGTGCCGCAGGCGCATCTCTCCATTGCGGGGGAGGGGCCGGAGCGTGCGGCGCTCGAGGGCCTGGCCCATTCGCTGCGGGTACAGGACCGGGTCGCCTTCCTCGGCTGGCGCCAGGACACCGGGGCGCTGCTGGCGGGCTGCGATCTCTTCATCCTCTCCTCCCGCCATGAACCACTGGGGAATGTGGTGCTGGAAGCCTTCTCGGCGGGCGTGCCCGTGATCGCCACGGCCACGCCGGGGCCGCAGGAGCTGATCGCGGACGGCGAATCCGGGCTGATCGTGCCCATCGACGATCCGGCCTCCCTGGCCCATGCGATCGGCGACCTGATCGCCGATCCGGACCGCGCGGCCGCGCTGGCGGAGGCGGGGCGGGCGGCCTTCGAGGCGCATCATGCCGAGGGGCCGGTGCTGGCGCGCTGGCGCGCGCTGCTGCCGACATTGCGGCCGCAGAAGACGGGGCGCTAGGCCATGTGCGGGATCGCGGGAATCGCCCTCGGCGCCGGACGAGCGCCGGATCTCTCGGTGCTGGACCGGATGACCCGGGCCCTGGCTCATCGGGGGCCGGATGGGCACGGGCACCATGTGTCGGGCCCGGTGGCGCTTTCGCACACGCGGCTGGCGATCATCGATCTCGAAGGCGGGGACCAGCCGCTCTTCGCCGGGCCCGCGGCGCTGATCGGCAATGGCGAGGTGTACAACTATCGCGAGCTGCGCACGGACAATGCGCTGATCTGCTCCACCGGGTCGGATTGCGAGCCGCCGCTGCATCTCTGGCGGCGCGACGGGTTGGACTTCACCCGGTCGCTACGCGGCATGTATGCCATCGCGATCCATGACCGCGCGGCGCGGCGCGTGGTGCTGGCGCGCGACCCCTTCGGCATCAAGCCGCTGTACACGGCGCCCGTGCCGGGCGGCGTCGCCTTCGCCTCGGAACCCGCGGCCCTGCTCGCGACCGGGCTGGTCCAGCCCCGCATCCGCGCCGAGGCGCGGGAGGAGCTGCTGCAGCTCCAGTTCACCACCGGCGCCGAGACGATCTTCGAGGGCATCCGCCGCCTGCTGCCCGGCGAGGCGGTGGTGCTGGGCGAGGGCGCCGTGCTGGAGCGGGCGCGCCGGCCCGCCCTTCCCGAGGGAGGGCCGGAGCCCATCACCGAGGAGGCCGCGCTGGAACGCTTCGGCTCCGCCTTCCGCGAGAGCGTGGATCTGCACCAGCGGAGCGACGTGCCCTACGGCATGTTCCTCTCCGGCGGCACGGACAGCGCCGCGGTGCTGGCGATGATGGCGCGCCTGAACGACCGGCCCGTTCTCGCCTACACCGCCGGCTTCGACGTCCCCAACTCCCAGAAGGGAGGCGCGGCGGATGAGCGCGAGCGCGCCGCGCATGTCGCGAAGGCGGCGGGTGCGCGGCACGAGACGATCACGGTGGCCGAGGCCGAGGTATGGCGGCACTTGCCGGAGATCGTGGCCTGCATGGACGACCCGGCGGCCGACTACGCCATCATCCCCACCTGGTTCCTCGCCCGCCGCGCGCGGCAGGAGGTGAAGGTGGTGCTCTCCGGCGAGGGCGGGGACGAGCTGCTGGCCGGCTATGGCCGGCACCGCAGCGCCATGCGGCCCTGGTGGATGGGGGGCAAGGCCATGCGCGCGCATGGCGCCTTCGACCGGCTGGACGTGCTGCGCGAGGCGCCGCGCGCCTGGCGCGACGGTATCGCCGCCGCCGAAGCGGCCGCCGCCACCCCGGGCCGCACGCGCCTGCAGGCCGCCCAGGCGCTCGACGTCGCCGACTGGCTGCCCAACGACCTGCTGACGAAGCTCGACCGCTGCCTGATGGCCCATGGCGTCGAAGGCCGCGTGCCCTTCCTGGATGAAGGCGTGGCCCGCGCCTGCTGGCGCCTGCCGGACGCGATGAAGGTGCGGGACGGGCGCGGCAAGTGGCTGCTGCGGCAGTGGCTGGCGCGGGAGTTCCCGGCTTCCGATCCCTTCGCGAAGAAGCAGGGCTTCACCGTGCCCGTCGGCGCCTGGATCGCGGGGGCGGCGGAGCGGCTGGCGCCGCTGGTGGCCGCCCAGCCGGGTGTGGCGGAAATCGTGCGGCCTGACCGCGTCCTGCCGCTGTTCCGTGCCGCCGCGGGCAAGCGGGAGGGCTTTGCGGCCTGGAACCTGCTCTTCTGGGCGCTGTGGCATGCCCGCCATGTGGAGGGGCGGCGCATGCAGGGCGACGTGTTCGAGGCGCTGGCCGCCCGATAGCGGGAAGGCACCGGAGGCAGGCTCTCATCGGCGCAAGGTGAAGGCGCCGGTGGCTGTGCATCCACCGGGGGCGCGCTACCCTCTCCTCCGAAAATGAAGAGAGAGGAAGCACGATCCATGGAGGTCAACCGGCGCGCCCTGCTAGGCGCCATGGCGCTTGCCCCGCTTCTGCCCCGCTCCGTCCACGCCCAGGAGGCCGCCCTGACCCCGATCCTCTTCGTGCATGGCAATGGCGACCATTCGGCGCTGTGGATGACCACGCTGTGGCGGTTCGAGAGCAATGGCTGGCCGCGCGAGCGGCTCCGGGCGCTGGACTTCACCAACCCCTTGGCGCGGGACGACGACGCGGTGGCCCAGCCGCTCCGCTCCTCCTCGGAGGAGGCCTGGTACGAGCTGGCTTCGGAGGTCGCGGCGCTCCGGCAGCGGACAGGCGCGGCGCGCGTGGCGCTGGTGGGCAACTCGCGCGGCGGATACCCCATCCGCAACCATGTGCAGCTGCATGGGGGCGGGGCCGAGGTGTCCCATGCCGTGACCTGCGGCACGCCGAACAACGGAATCTACGATTGGGATTCGAACCGGAATCGCGAGTTCAACGCGCGTTCCGACCTGCTCCGCCGGCTGAATGGCGGGGAGAGCCAGGTGGTGCCGGGCACCGCCTTCCTGACGCTGCGCTCGGACAGCAATGACCTCTACGCACAGCCCGACGGCCGCTATGCCGGCCGCCCGGGCGCGCCGACGGGCGTTGGCCATGACAGCCCCGAGCTGCGGGGCGCGACCAACCTCGTGCTGCCCGGCGTGGATCACCGCGAGACCGCCTATTCCGCCCGCGCCTTCCGCGAGATGTTCCGCTTCATCGCAGGGCGGGAGCCAGAGCGGCTGGACGTGGTGCCGGAGGAGCGGCCCGTGCTGAACGGCCGCGTGACCGGCACGCCCGGCGGCGTGCAGACCAACCGCCCCGTCACCGGGGCCATGGTGGAGGTGTACCGCCTGCACCCGAACACCGGCGAGCGCATGGGCGGCCCGATCCACGCGAAGATCACGGGCGAGGACGGGCAATGGGGACCGCTGACGGTTGGCCCGAACTGGTTGCTGGAATTCGTGGTGGCGGCGCCGGATCATCCCATCACCCATTCCTACCGAAACCCCTTCCTCCGCTCCTCCGATGTCGTGAACCTGCGCCCGGCGGCACCGCCCGCCGCAGCGGACCGAGCGGCGGGCGCCGTGATCCGGTTCAACCGCCCGCGCGGCTATTTCGGCATCCCGCGCGACGTGGTGCTTCTGGACGGGAAGGAGCCCACGGACATGCCGCGCGGCGTGGCGGCAGGCGCGACCGCCGTGGCACGGCTGCCGGCTTCCGAAACCGGCCGCCCGGTGCTGGGCGTGTTCAACGAGGAGCGGATCGTCGCCCGTGCCTGGCCGCTTTCCGAGAACCGGATCACGGTGGCTGAACTGACCTGGTGAGGGGGGCGCTGTCCCGGGGAGAGGAAGAAGGAATTCTTCCTCTCCCCGGACCCGTCGAAGGCAGTGCCTTCGACCCATCATCTTTTTCTTCGAGTTTGGAATCACGGGGCTGACGGTGCGCCTCGGGTCACCGACCCGAGGCGACTGCAAAGGCAGAATCAGCCTCCTGCAACGAGAGACCCCATCGATCCGGGGTATCCACGGCAGTCAGACGGGGTTCCAAGGGCCTCAGGCCCTTGGCGGGTTGAGGGCGGAACCCTCGGACGGCGCTACTCCGCCGCCCGCACCCGCAGGCTTCGCGCCGCCGCCACCATATTCGCGATGGCCGGTCGCACCTCCGACCAGCCACGGGTCTTCAGCCCGCAGTCCGGGTTCACCCAGAGCCGTTCGGCCGGGATGCGCTGTGCCGCCACTTGCAGCAGGTTCCGCATTTCCTCGGCGTCCGGCACGCGCGGGGCGTGGATGTCCCACACGCCCGGCCCGATCTCATTGGGGTAGGCGAATTCGGCGAAGGCTTCGAGCAGTTCCATGCGGGACCGCGCGGTCTCGATGGAGATGACATCCGCATCCATGTCGGCGATGGAGCCGATGATGTCGTTGAACTCCGAGTAGCACATGTGGGTGTGGATCTGCGTCCTGTCCTGCACCGCGCTAGCCGCGATGCGGAAGCATTCCACGGCGTCGCGCAGATAGGCCGCGCGGTCGGCGGCGCGCAGCGGCAGGCCCTCGCGGATGGCGGGCTCGTCGATCTGCACGGCGGCGATGCCCGCGGCTTCCAGATCCGCCACCTCGTCGCGCAGCGCATAGGCAAGCTGGCGGCGGACGGTGGCGGCGGGCACGTCGTCGCGCACGAAGGCCCATTGCATCATCGTCACCGGCCCCGTCAGCATGCCCTTCATCGGAAGCGCGGTGAGCGACTGCGCATAGGCGCTCCAGCGCACCGTCATCGGTGCGGGGCGGGAGACGTCGCCGAAGATCACCGGCGGCTTGACGCAGCGCGAGCCATAGGACTGCACCCAGCCGTTCCGCGTGAAGGCGTAGCCTTCCAGGAATTCCGCGAAGTGCTCCACCATGTCGTTCCGCTCGAACTCGCCATGCACGAGCATGTCGATGCCGGCTTCTTCCTGCCAGCGGACCGATTCCTCGATTTGCGCTCGCAGGTAGGCCTCGTATTCCTCCTGTGTCGTCTCGCCGCGCTTGCGGGCGGCGCGGGCGGCGCGCACCTCCGCGGTCTGCGGGAAGGAGCCGATGGTGGTGGTGGGGAAGGCGGGCAGGTTCAGCCTGGCCCGCTGCGCCGCCTGGCGCGCGGGGAAGGGGGAGGCGCGGCGTGCATCCTCCGGGGTGCCGGCGGCCAGCCGCGCCGCCACGGCCGGGTCGTTCAGGCGCGGCGAGGCGCGGCGCGATTCCTGGGCGGCGTCACTCTCCGCCAGGGCGGCCTCGATAGCAGGGGCGCCCTCGCGCAGGCCCCTGGCGAGAATAGCCACCTCCTCGAGCTTCTGCCTCGCGAAAGCCATCCATCCCCGCAGTTCCGGGTCCAGCGCGGTCTCACCCTCCAGGTCAATCGGGCTGTGCAGCAGGGAGCAGGAGGGGGCCACCATCAGCGTCTCGGCCCGCCGCTCGCTCGCGGCCTCGCGCAGGAGGGCGAAGGCGGCGCGCAGATCGGTGCGCCAGACATTGCGCCCGTTCACGAGGCCCAGTGACAGGGCCAGGCGCGGCGGCGCCTTGGCGAGGGCGGGAGCGAGCTGTTCCGGAGCGCGGACGAGGTCGAGATGGAGCCCGTGCACCGGCAGGGCGAGGGCGAGGTCCAGGTTCTCCCGCAACCCGCCGAAATAGGTGGTCAGCATGAGCGAGAGCGGCGCGGCGATGCCGGACAGCGTGTCATAGGCGGTGGCGAAGGCGCGGCGGGCCTTGTCGCTGAGGTCCAGCACCAGGCAGGGCTCGTCCATCTGCACCCAGCGCGCCCCGGCGGCGGCGAGGCGCTTCAGCGTCTCGGCATAGACGGGCAGCAGGCCGGGCAGCAGGTCCAGAGCGTCGCCCCCTTCCTCCGCCATCTTCGACAGCAGCAGGAAGGAGACCGGCCCGAGGAGGACCGGCCGGGCAGGGAAGCCCGCGCGCGTCGCCGCCTCATAGGCCTCCACCGCCGGGAAGCCCGTGGCGGCGAAGTCCTGCCCGCGGCGCAGGATGGGGACGAGATAGTGGTAGTTCGTGTCGAACCACTTCGTCATCTCGAGCGCCGGCGCGCCCTTGGCGGGATGGGCATGCGCATGGCCATGGGCGCAGGCTTCCGCCGTGCCGCGCTCGCCGCGCGCCAGGGTGAAGTAGGTCTCTAGCGAGACGGGCCCGCCCTTTTGCCAGCCATAGCCATCGGGGATGGCGCCGACCGCGCAGGCCGTGTCCAGCACATGGTCGTAGAGGGAGAAGTCGTTCACCGGGACGCGTTCGATTCCGGCGTCGCGTTGCAGCGCCCAATGGCGCTGGCGGAGCATCTTCGCCGTGGCACGCAGGTCGGATTCAGGGGTCTTTCCGGCCCAGAAGGATTCGAGCGCGGATTTCAGCTCCCGCTTCAGGCCGATGCGGGGAAAGCCGAGATTGGTGGCGGTCATGATTCGTCGTCCGTTCGGGTAAGACGGCGCTCGGCGCAGCGGGCGAGGATGGCGCGGCGCGCGGCGTCATCGGCCGATGGCCAGGCGGCGATCTCGTCGATGGTGCGAAGGCAGCCGAGGCACAGCCCGTCCCCATTCAGCGTGCAGAGCCGCACGCAGGGAGAGGGAAGGGCGCCCGCCGGAGCGTCCGTCATGGGGTTCAGCGGCGCGGAGTGGGCGGGAACGGACGGGGTGGCGGAGGGTCGCCGGAGGGGATGACGCGCATGGTTCTTCTCCACCGGACGCACCCCGCGCCGGTTGAAAGGGGTTGCCGCGCCGGCAGGTCTCCTGGCTCGCGGGTCCTTGCCGCACGCCCTGCCTTCCCGGGTTTCCCCAGTGGCCCCGCCCCTTTCGGGGCGGATGGGCGCGCGGCTCGCCGCTGACAGTTGCGGGGGCAGCCGCCGACTTGGCCTGGTGTTGGGCACCTGACCGCACGGCGTTCCCTTTTCACCCGCTCGCGCGGGACCGACGCGGCATAAGGATATCTTTAAGTCTCATCGGTCTGGCAAGCCCCTTTCGGCGCCCGGCCCGATTGACCGCCCCCGGAGAGGGCGCCAAACGGGAACGCCTTCAGCCCGGAGATGCCCCATGGCGAGCTACGACCTGATTCTGCGCGGCGGCACGGTGGTGCTGCCCTGGGGCGAGACCCGGGCCGATGTCGCCGTCCGCGCCGGAAAGATCGCCACCATCGGCGACCTCCGCACCGCCGAGGCGGGGGAGGTGATCGATTGCACCGGGCTGCATGTCCTGCCCGGGCTGATCGACCCCCATGTGCATCTGCGCGACCCCGGCGACCCGGCGGTGGAGACCATGGGCACGGGCACCAAGGGCGCCGTGCTGGGCGGGCTGACCGCCGTGTTCGACATGCCGAACACCCAGCCTTCCATCACCTCCGCGGAGCAGCTGGGCTGGAAACGCGGGCATATCCGCGAGACGGCCTATTGCGATGTCGGCATGTATGTCGGCGGCGCGCGCAGCAATGTGGGCGAGCTGGGCACGCTGGAGCGCGAGCCGAATGTCTGCGCCATCAAGGTCTTCGCCGGCTCCTCCACCGGGGACCTGATGATCGAGGATGACGAGACGCTGGAGCGCGTGATGCGCAACGGCGGCCGCCGCATCGCCTACCATTCCGAGGACGAGTACCGGCTGCAGGCGCGGAAGCCGATGTTCGCGCAGGGCGGCCCGCACAAGCTGCATGCGGAATGGCGCGACGTGGAATGCGCGTTCCTCGGCACGCGTCGCCTGATGGCGCTGGCGCGCAAGACGAACCGCCCCGCGCACATCCTCCATGTCTCCACGGCCGAGGAGCTGGAGTACATGAAGGACTTCCGCGACGTCGGCACGGTGGAGGTGCTGCTGAACCACCTCACCCAATGGGCGCCGGATGCCTATGACGCGCTGGGCGGCTACGCCGTGATGAACCCGCCGATCCGCGACCGGCGCCATTACGAGGCGGCCTGGGCCGCCGTGGCGGATGGGACGGTGGATACGGTGGGAAGCGACCACGCGCCGCATTCCAAGGCCGCGAAGGAACGCCCCTGGCCCGCCACCGCCGCTGGACTGACCGGCGTGCAGACCATCGTGCCGCTGATGCTGAACCATGTCTCCGAAGGGCGGCTCTCGCTGTCCCGCCTGGCGGAGCTGATGGGAGCCGGCCCTGCCCGCGTCTATGGCGCCATCGGCAAGGGCCGGATCGCGGCCGGCTATGATGCCGACTTCACGGTGGTGGACATGGGCAAGACCCGCGCCATCGAGGCCGATTGGCTCGTCTCCCCCTGTGGCTGGAGCCCCTTCATCGGCACGCGGTGCCAGGGCTGGCCCGTGATGACCGTGCTGCGCGGCCGCGCGGTGATGCGGGAGGACGAGGTGATCGGCACGCCGGGCGGCGAGCCTGTGCGATTCGAGGGCACGCGGGCAGCCTAAATCAACCGCTCCGGCCAGGGCTGGGCCGGCGCTGCGGGCCTGGCATCGCCGGCGTCGCGCGGCGGCGGGGTGCCCGGGACCGGCCCGGTCCAGCAATCCACCGCGCCCAGGCTGCGGGTGCAGCGGGGCTCGGGCGCCGGCTCGGGCTCGGCCCGGCAATACCGCTCCCCGGCATCGAGATAGGCGATGGAGCAGTCCCGCCCGGAGACGCCGGAGACCACGAGGTCGGGCACCGCCCGGCCCGTGAGCATCAGCGACACCCCGTTCGCCGCGGCGATCGGCACCACCGCCTCGCAGCCCGGGAGGGCCGCCAGGAGGAACGGGAGGAGGAGGGCCGGGGACCGCATGGGGGCATGGAACGCGCCCTGGGCTTAACGCCTCGTGACGGTCCCGCTATACCCCGGCCCCGACTGCCCATCCGGTGGCCCCGGGTTGACCGAGGGGGCCCATCAACGGGGAAGGAACCCGCTTGCCCGATATTTTCGACGAGGTGCAGGAGGATCTGCGCGCCGAGCGCGCCCGGCAGCTCGGGATGCGCTATGGCGGCGCGGCGGCCGCCCTGGCCCTGGTGGCCGTCCTCGGTGTGGCCGGGTGGCAGGGCTGGCGCTGGTACCAGACCCGCGAAGCCGAGGCCGCCGCGAATGCGTTCCTCGTCGTCCACCGGGAGACGGAGCAGCAGGGCGCCGACCTGAAGGCCGCCGCCGCCCGCTTCGACGACATCGCCACCCGCGCGCCGGACGGCTACCGCACCCTGGCCCGGCTGCGCGCCGCGGCCCTGAAATCTGAGACCGGCGACCTGCCCGGCGCCCTGGCCGAATGGGACGCCGTCTCGAACGACCGGGGGGCCGACCCCCTCTATCGCGACCTCGCCAGCCTCAACTGGGTGCTGCACGGGCTGGACAGCCAGGACCCGGCGCTGCTCGCCGCGCGGGTCACGCCGCTGGCCGCCGAAGGCAGCCCCTGGCGCGCCTCCGCGCGCGAGTTGCAGGCGCTCGTCGCCATCCGCCAGGGCAACGCGGCCGAGGCACGGCGTATTCTGCAGGGGCTGACCGCCGATTCGGCCGCCCCCCAGGCGCTGCGTGACCGTGCCACGCGCGTTCTGGCGCAGCTTCCCAACGCCTGAGAGGATCCGCGACGCGATGACGAACCCCTCCCGCCGCGCCCTTCTGCTGGGTGGCGCGGCCATGGCCCTCGCGGGCTGCGAGACGATCGACAGCATCTTCGGCGAGAGCAAGACGCCGCTGCCCGGCGAGCGCCTGCCCGTGATCCAGGCGGACCGGGAGGTCTCGGTCGATCCCGCCCTGGCCGGCCGCCCGGTGGCGCTGCCCCCGCCCACCGCCCTGGCCGAATGGCCGCAGGCCGGCGGCAACCTGGCGCATGACCCAGGCCATGCCTCGGCCGGCGAGTCCCTCCGGGAGGCCTGGCGGGCCAGCATCGGCACCGGCTCCTCCTATCGCCGCCGCATCACCGCCGGCCCGGTCCTGGCGAATGGCACGGTCTTCGCGGCCGATGCCTATGGCACCGTCTCGGCCTTCGATGCCCAGTCCGGCGGCCGCCGCTGGAGCCGGGAGACCACCCCGGAGAAGGACGATGTGGGCGCGGTCGGCGCCGGCCTCGCCTTGGCGGATGGCGTCGTCTACGTGGCCACCGGCATGGCCGAGGTGCTCGCCCTGGACCCCGGCACGGGCGAGGTGCGCTGGCGCGCCCCGGTTCCCGCTCCCACCCGCGGCGGCATCACCGTCTCGGCTGGCCGCATCTTCGTGCCGACCGTCGAGAACCAGCTGATCGCCCTGTCCACCGAGGACGGCCGCCGACTCTGGACCTATCGCGGCACGCCGGTCTCGGCCGTGCCGCTGGGTCTGCCGGCCCCGGCCATCGAGGGCGAGACGGTGGTGGCCGGCTTCCCCTCGGGCGAACTGGCCGCGCTGCGCGCCACGGATGGGCGCGTGGTCTGGACCGAGAGCCTTTCGGCCGGCGGCCAGGCGGCGCGGCGCGGTGGCCTCGCGGAACTCGCGGGCGTGGCCGGGCTTCCGGTGATCAGCGATGGCCGGGTGATCGCGGTCGGCCAGGCCGGCACGGCGCTGATGGTGGACCTGCGCTCCGGCCGGCGCCTGTGGGAGCGCGATGTCGGCAGCGCCCGCTCCCCCGCCGTGGCCGGGGACTGGATTTTCGTGGTCACGCCTGAGAACCAACTCGTCGCCATGGGCCGGGCCGATGGGCGCGTGCGCTGGCTGACGCTGCTGGACGAGCGTTCCGCCCGCGACCGCCGCCGCAACCCGGCCAGTTTCGGTGGGCCGCTGGTGGTCGGCGGGCGCATCCTCGTGCCCTCTTCGCTGGGAGAGGCGATCCTGGTGGATCCGGCCGAGGGCGGCATCGCCGGCCGCGTCCGCCTGCCCGGCGGCGTGACCCTGCCGGCGATCGCGGTGGGCGGGGCGGTCTACCTCGTCACCGATGACGGGACGCTGGTGGCCCTGCGCTAGGGGCCGCCCGGCGCGGCGGCCGGCCGCCGCGCCTGACTGATTCACTTGACCCCCGGGCGCGGGCGGTGCTCTTGCGCCCCATGCTTCCCCGTATCGCCGTCATGGGCCGCCCCAATGTGGGCAAGTCCACCCTCTTCAACCGCCTCGCCGGGCGGCGGATCGCCCTGGTGGACGACACGCCCGGCGTTACCCGTGATCGCAAGGAAACGGTGGCGCGGATCGCCGGCCGGGACGTGTTGCTGATCGACACCGCCGGCCTCGAAGAGGCGGCGCCCGACACGATCCCTGGGCGCATGCGGGCCAGTTCGGAGGCCGCGTTGCGGGCGGCCGATCTCGTCCTGTTCGTCGTGGATGTGCGCGCGGGCCTCACCCCCTCGGACCGGTCCTTCGCCCAGTGGCTGCGGCGTCATGGCAAGCCGGTGCTGCTGCTGGCCAACAAGGCGGAGGGCCGCCAGGGCGCCGCCAACGCGCTGGAGGCCTATGAGCTCGGCCTGGGCGCCCCCTTGCTGGTCTCGGCCGAGCATGGCGACGGCATGGGCGAGCTGCATGACGAGATCCGCGAATTGCTGCCGCCCCTCCCGCCCGAGGAGGAGGAGGAAGCGGACGACCCGAACCGTCCCCTGCGACTGGCCATCGTCGGCCGCCCGAATGCGGGAAAGTCCACCCTCCTGAACGCCCTGCTGGGCGAGGAGCGGATGATCACCGGTCCCGAGCCGGGCCTGACCCGCGATTCGGTGGCGGTGCAATGGACGGACGAGACCGGCAAGCCGGTGCGGCTGGTGGATACCGCCGGGCTGCGCCGCCGGGCCCGCATCACCCAGGCGCTGGAGCAGATGTCCACCGCCGCGACCATCGCCGCCCTGAAGGAATGCGAGGTGGCGGTGCTGGTGGTGGATGCGGTGCAGGGCATGGACGAGCAGGACCTGCGCATCGCCCGCCTGGCGGAGCGCGAAGGCCGTGCCGTGGTGATCGCCTTCAACAAATGGGACGCGGTGGAGGACCGCAACGCCGCCCGCCGGCGGCTTGAGGACGTGTTGACGGCCTCCCTCGCGCAGCTCCGCGGCGTCTTCGTCGTGCCGCTTTCCGCGGCCACGGGCCGCGGCGTGGAACGGCTGATGCCCACGGTGCGAGAAGCCTATGAGATCTGGAACCGCCGCGCCCCGACCGGGGCGCTGAACCGCTGGTTCGAGAGGGCGCTGGAGCGGCACGCCCCGCCGCTGGTGGAGGGCAAGCGGCTGAAGCTGCGCTACGTCACCATGCCGAAGGCCCGCCCGCCGACGCTGGCCATCTTCGGCACGCGCGCCGAGATGATGCCGGAGGACTACCGGCGCTACCTCGTGAACTCCTTCCGCGAGGCCTTCGACATGCCGGGCGTGCCTGTCCGGATCAACCTGCGCGGCACCGAGAACCCCTACGCCGAAGGGGAGGGCTGAGGGGCCAGGCGGGGCGCGGCGTTTCGGCCTGCCCCATCCGGCGGGTTGAGCCGGTCACGGCGGCATGGACTAGATTCCGCCCTGCTGCTGCAAGACCGTCCGGAGCCCCGATGCCTCGCTTTCTCGAACGCCTCTTCCGCCGCGCCGATGCCGATGCGCAGGCGCATGAGGCGCTCCTGCGCCGGGTCGCGGAGATGGACAATGCCCTGATTCGGCGCGCCCTGGTTGCCGAGGAGCGGCTCGATCGCATCTCCCGGCGGATGGAGGAGATCGTCGCCTATTTCGCGCAGCGGTCCCATCCCATTCACTACACCCACGCCAACTACCTCGGCGACCACACGGCTCTGACGCTGCTGCACGGGCATTACATGCTCTTCGTGGACACGCGTGGAATCGACGTGGCGCCGCATCTCATGGTGCATGGCGTGTGGGAGACCGCCTACACGACGGTCTTCCAGCGCCTGATCAAGCCCGGCGCGACGGTGCTCGATATCGGAACGAACTTCGGGGTCTACGCGATCCTGGGAGCGGCCTCGGGCGGCCGGATCCATGCCTTTGATCCGAACCCGCGCCTATGCCAGCTCGTCCGCCGGTCCGCCGCCGTGAATGGCTTCACCGAACGGCTGACGGTGCATGAGGCCGCGGTGGGGGATGTGGATGGCGAGGCGATGGTCGCCATGAGCGATGACTGGCCGGGCGGCGGGCATATGGTCGCGCCCGGCTCTCAGGAGGCCGGCACGCTCTGCAAGGTCCTCACCATCGACGGATTCTTCCCCGATCCCGGGCTCCGCGCGGAGGTGATCAAGATCGATGTGGAGGGCAACGAGGGGCGTGCCTTGCTGGGCATGCAGGCGCTGCTCGCCCGCTCCCCCGAGGTGAAGATCATGATGGAATTCGCGCCCGCCATGCTCGCCTCTCAGGGGGTCGGGCCCGAGAGGGTCGTCGGGCTCCTGCACGGGCTTGGCTTTTCCTTCTGGGAGATCGGAACCGATTCCCGCCTCACCCGGCTGGATCATGCCAAGCTGGCCGAGGAGCGGGACCACACGATCCGCAACATCCTCGTCTCCAGGCAGGCGCCGTAGGGCGCCCGCTCAGGCCGCCCCGCTCAGGCCGCCCGCACCACCTCTCCGCTGCGCGCCTCTTCCGGCCGGCAAAGCGCCGCGATCCGGGGCGCCACATCGGCCGGCTGAGCGATGCTCATCGGGTCCTCGCCCGGCATCGCCGTGCCGCGCAGGCGGGTGTTCACCGGGCCGGGGTCGAAGAGGTTCACCCGCAGGGGCGAGGTCCCGACCTCGGCGGCCCAGGTGGCGGTCAGGTGCTCCAGCCCCGCCTTGGTCGCGCCATAGGCGCCCCAATAAGGCCGGGGATCACGCGCCCGGTCCGTGGTGAGGATCACGGCGCGGCCGGAATCCGAGGCGCGGAGCGGTGGGTCCAGGGTGCGGATGAGCCGCCAGGCGGCCGTGAGGTTCACCGCCACCACCTCGGCCCAGTCACGCGGGGTGATGTGGGCCACGGGGGTGAGGGTGCCGAGCGCGCCCGCCGCATGGACGAGGATGTCCAGTCGCCCGAAGCGCTCCACGATGGAGGGGCCGAGCGGGTCGAGCTTGTCCACGTCCCGCGCGAGGTCGAAGGGCAGGAGGGTCGCGCTGCCGCCGAGGGCGCGGATGGCGTCATCCGTCTCCTCCAACCCGCCCTGGCTGCGGGCGATCAGCACGCAATGCGCGCCCAGACGGGCCAGCTCGATGGCGGTGGCGGCGCCGATGCCGCGGGAGGCGCCGGTGACGAGGGCGACGCGGCCCTGAAGCGGCTTGCTCATACGCCGTTCAGCGCCAGCAGGGCGGGGCGGCGCTCCGCATGGCCCTCGAGGTCGGTCAGCGGAATGGCGTAGTCCCCCGTGAAGCAGGCATCGCAATAGCCCGGGTCCTTCGCATCCCGGCCCTTGCGGCCGAGGGCGCGGTAGAGGCCGTCCAGCGAGATGAAGGCCAAGCTGTCCGCCCCGATGATGCGCGCCATCTCGGCCACGTCGTGCTTGGCGGCCAGCAGCTTGTCCCGTTCCGGTGTGTCGATACCGTAGAAGCAGGAATGGGTCGTCGGTGGGGAGGAGATGCGCATATGCACCTCCTTGGCGCCGGCCTGGCGGACCATTTCCACGATCTTCTTCGAGGTGGTGCCGCGGACGATCGAATCGTCCACCAGGATCACCCGCTTGCCCTGGAGCATGGCCCGGTTGGCCGAATGCTTCAGCTTCACGCCCAGGTGGCGGATGGTGTCGGTCGGCTCGATGAAGGTGCGGCCGACATAGTGGTTGCGGATGATGCCGAGCTCGAAGGGGATTCCGGCCTCGGTGGCGTAGCCCATGGCCGAGGGGACGCCGGAATCCGGCACCGGCACCACGACATCGGCATCCACCCCGCTCTCGCGCGCCAGCTCCAGCCCGATGCGCTTGCGCGTCTCGTAGACCGGCGTGCCCTCCACGACCGAGTCGGGGCGGGCGAAATAGACGTATTCGAAGATGCAGAAGCGGCTGGACGTATGGGCGAAGGGCTTCACGCTGCGCACGCCGTCATGGTCGATGATGACGATCTCGCCCGGCTCGACGTCGCGCACGAATTCGGCGCCCACGATGTCCAGCGCGCAGGTCTCGCTGGCCAGCACCCAGGACTTGCCCTCGCCCCCCAGGCGCCCCAGCACCAGCGGCCGGACGCCCAGGGGGTCCCGCACGCCGATCAGCGCGCCGTCATGCAGGGCGACGAGGGAATAGGCCCCGTCCACCTGCTTCAGCGCATCGATCAGCCGGTCCAGCACCGTCGCGTAGAGGGAGATGGCGATGAGGTGGACGAAGACCTCCGAATCCGTGGAGGACTGGAAGAGGCAGCCGCGGCGCACCAGGGAATGGCGGAGGGCCAGGGCGTTGGTGAGATTGCCGTTATGCGCCACGGCGAAACCGCCGAAGGCGAAATCGGCATAGAGGGGCTGCACGTTGCGCAGCGCCGTCTCGCCGGCCGTGGCATAGCGGTTGTGGCCCACCGCCGCGCGGCCGGGCAGCATGGCCATCACCCGCGCATCGCCGAAGATGTCGCCGACCAGCCCCAGCCCCTTATGGCTGCGGAAGCCCTTCTCCCCGAGGGAGACAATGCCCGAGGCCTCCTGGCCCCGGTGCTGCAGCGCGTGCAGGCCGAGCGCCGTGAGCGCCGCCGCATCCGGTGCATTCCACACGCCGAAGACGCCGCATTCCTCGTGGAAGGCGTCGTCCGCGTCGTCGCCCGCGGGCTGGAACGGGTGGGTGGTCAGTTCCGTCATGGGGTCAGATCCGGTTGCGCGCGGGAGGGCGCAACAGCTCCTCGGCGGTGGGGGCCCGGCCGCTGGGCGGATCGGGCAGGCGGGGGCGGTACTGGGCGGGAAGCTGTTCGTTCAGCCAGGCGGCGCCATCGGCGATCAGGGGCATGAACCGGGCCTCACGCACGGGGGCCGGCCAGAGCTCCATGTTCGGGATGAAGGCACCGGCTGCGATATAGGCAACCAGGATCACCACGACACCCCGGCCCAGGCCGAAGACCACGCCCAGGGCCCGGTCCACCCCGCCGAGGACGGAGTTCCGCACTGCCCCGGCCACCAGCGCGATGATGATCTTCAGGATGATCAGGGTGACGATGAAGACCGCGGCCAGGGCGGCGACATCGGCGATCCAGGGCGCGGCGGCCATCCAATCCGCCGGGAAGAGCCCGACGAAGAGGCCGCGCGTGCCGTTCAGCATGTAGAAGGCGAAGAGCAGGGCGCCCACCCAGGCGCCAACGCCCAATACCTCGCGGACGAGGCCGCGCATGTAGCCGATGGCGCCGGAGACGGCGACCACGGCGAGGAAGACGGCATCGACCCAGGTCATTGGGCGGCGGATATAGCGATGCTGCGGCGCGGCGTCACGCTTTGGCGACCCCGGGTGCTGCGGGGGAGGCATGTTGCTGGGCCATGGGGTGTCCTCCACGCCACGGCGGCGCCCCCTCCGGCACCCGGCTGCGGGTGCGCCGGCGGGCCATCCTCACTCCGCCTCGACCTCCTCGGGCCTGGCCTTCTCCTTCCCGGCCCCCTTCTCCGGCCTTGGCCGGGAGCCGGCGGCGAAGGGCGCCACGAGATCGGCGAGGTGGCCGGTCTCGCTTAGCCGCAGCCCATCCGGCGCGGAGAGGCCGCGCCCGCCGCGGGCGACGCGGCGGGGGAGGGTGGCGGCCGCGAAGCCGAGCTTCGCGGCCTCGCGCAGGCGAAGCTCGGTCTGGGCAACCTGGCGGATCTCGCCGGAAAGGCCGACCTCGCCGAAGAAGACCATGTCGGGCGGGCAGGGCCGGTCGGTCGCGGCGCTGAGCAGGGCCGCGGCCACGGCCAGATCGGCGGCGGGTTCGTTGATGCGCAGCCCGCCGGCGATGTTCAGGTACACGTCGTTCATGCCGAGGGTCATGCGGCAGCGGCTTTCCAGGACCGCGAGCAGCATGGCGAGGCGCCCGGCATCCCAGCCCACCACCTGCCGCCGCGGGCTGCCGCCGGCCGAGGGTGAGAGCAGGGCCTGGATTTCCACCAGCACGGGGCGGGTGCCCTCGAGCCCCGCGAAGACCGCCGAGCCCGAGACGTTGCCCCGGCGCTCCGCGAGGAAGAGGGCGGAGGGGTTAGTGACCTCCGCCAGGCCGGCCTCGGTCATCTCGAAGACGCCGATCTCGTCGGTGGCGCCGAACCGGTTCTTGGTGGCGCGCATGATGCGGAATTGGTGGCCGCGATCGCCTTCGAAATAGAGGGTGGCGTCCACCATGTGCTCCAGCACGCGGGGGCCGGCCAGCGTCCCCTCCTTGGTCACGTGCCCGACCAGCACCAGGGCGAAGCCCTTGGCCTTGGCCAGCCGCCCGAGCTCGGCGGCGCAGGCGCGCACCTGGCTGACGGTGCCGGGGGCGGAATCGAGGCTGTCGAGCCAGACGGTCTGGATGGAGTCCATGATCACCAGCCCGGCGTCACGCTCCTCCTCCAGGCTGGCCAGGATGTCGCGGAGCGAGGTGGCGGCGGCGAGGCCGAGCGGGGCGCTGGAGACGCCGAGGCGAAGGGCGCGGAGCCGCACCTGCTCGATCGCCTCCTCACCCGAGATGTAGAGCGTGCGCTTGCCTGATTCGGCCACACGGGCCGCCGCCTGGAGGAGGATGGTGGACTTGCCGATGCCGGGGTCGCCGCCGACCAGCACCACGGAGCCCGGCACGAAGCCCCCGCCCAGCACGCGGTCCAGCTCCTCGATGCCGGTGCGGGTGCGGGCGGGCGGGGCGGAATGGCCCTTCAGCGCCACGAATTCCACCTTCCGGCCACCGACGGCGGTCTTGGAAGGACCGGGCGCGCGGGCCTCCACCACCTCCTCCGCCAGGGTATTCCATTCTCCACAGCCCTCGCACTTGCCCTGCCATTTCGGGTGGACGGTGCCGCAGGACTGGCAGACGAAGCGGTGGGTCGGTTTGGCCAAGGGATGCCCGATCAGGAACGAAACGTGGACATCGCTGATGTAGCGCGGGGAGGGGGCTGTTCCTAGTGCGAAGCGCGTCCTGTCTTCTCGCGGGCCGGGCCGCCAGCCCTGGGCAGCTTCCGTGCCGGGCCGGCATGCCGCCCCAGCCTGGAGAGGCGGCACCGTTCACTCTCCGAAAAAGACGGCCGGTGTAGGATGGCGGCGCGGGCGATCGGCCCGCGACCCAGGATCAGCAGATGCCGCATATCTTCGAAACCCGGTGGTTCCGACGCCACTGGGGCTATGTCGTCACGGAGCAGTCCTCCAAGGGCCAGGCCCATTGGGCCACCTACTAGCCGAACTGGAACAAGATCGACGAGGTGATGAACGCACTCCTGGCCGAGATCGGCCGCGACGAATGGGAGATCAAGAGCGTCATCCCGCTCACCTCCAGTCGGACCTATGTGGAGGGGCTGATCAACAACCACGGCATGTTTCAGAATACCTGGGGGGCCGGATACGGCTACGGGGCACCCTATGCCGAAGGCGTGGTGCTGATCTGCCAGCGTCGGGTCGAGCTGACCGAGGCGGAACATGCGGAGTGGCGCGCGGCCAAGGAGGCCAAGGCCCGCCAGGCTGCTGAGGAGAAGGCGGCGGCCCAGCGGGCGGAGGAGCGCAAGTCCGCCGCGAAGGCGATCCGGGACACGCCCATCGAGAATGTCTCGGGCGGCCTCTTCGCCCGGGCGCGCTATCGCTTCGACGGGGTGGAGTATGACGAGAACGCCGCGGCCATGGCCGCGCGAGAGGAGAAGGCCCGGCGGGCGGAAGAAGGCGCCTAGCTCCGGCCTCGGGGGGCGCCGAGGTCAGGCGCCGGGCGGAGATTCCGGCTGACCAACAGGACGCCCGCCACGCAGGGGCAGGGGTGGGGACGGCGCCGGCGCAGATCTGCGCCGAGGTGCTGGGCGTGCCCTATGCGCGCATCCGCGGCGGGCCACGCGATCGTCCCCGGGCCTGAGCAGGGAAGGGGCGGTGCCGCCGGGTTCTGTGGGCGGGGCTGCCAGCCTATGCTCCGGCCATGGGTCAGGAAGGGTGCGGCACGGCATGAGCAGGGACAGATCCGGCGCCACGCCGCGCACCGGCCACGGCCCCGCCCTCGCCTCCGCCCGGCGCATCTGGGGGATGATGTACCGCCATCTCGCCCTGTTCCGCCGTTCCTGGCCGCGGGTGCTGGAGCTGATGTACTGGCCGGTCCTCCAGATGATCGTCTGGGGCTTCGTCACGGCCTATGTCGCGGGGGTGCAGGGAAACACTGCCAGCCTTTTCGCCGGCGCACTGCTCGGTGGGGTGCTGCTTTGGGAGGTGGCGCTGCGCAGCCAGATGGGCTTCGCCATCTCCTTCCTCGAGGAGATCTGGTCGCGCAACCTCGGCCATGTCTTCGTCTCTCCCCTGCGCCCATGGGAACTGGTGGCAGCGCTGGTCGGGATGAGCGCCATCCGAATGTTCACGGGCGTGTTGCCGGCCGTGGGGCTCGCCTGGCTGCTCTACGGCTTCGGCCTCTTTGCGATGGGGCCGGTCGTCGTGCTCTTCTTCGCCGCGCTGATGATCATGGGCTGGGCGGTCGCGCTCGGCGTCACCAGCCTCATCCTGCGCCATGGCGCGGGGGCGGAGGCCCTGGCTTGGTCGGTGCTGTTCGGCCTCACGCCTTTCGCGGCGGTGTTCTACCCCGTCTCCGTCCTCCCGGCCTGGCTGCAGCCCCTGGCACTGCTCACCCCGGCCGCGCATGTGTTCGAGGGCATGCGCGCGGCCCTGCTGGAGGGGCGCATCGCCTGGGGGCATCTCGGCTGGGCCTTCGCGCTGGACCTCGTCTGGCTGGGCGCCATGGCCGCCCTGTTCATGAACCAGTTCCGCCGGGCGCGGGAGCGTGGGGCCCTGCTGAGCATCGGGGAATAGGCAGGGCCGCGCCGGCGGGATAAGAGCCCCCATGCCGGAAACGACCCGAATCTTCCTCATCCGCCACGCCCTGGTGGAGGCCTCCGCGCGCCTCACCGCCTATGGGGCGAAGGATGTCGCGCTCTGCGAGGAGACGCTGGGGCGGGAGCGGCCCGCCCATGCCTGGCTCGCGCGGCGCATCCCGCTCGCCTCCCGGTGGTATTGCACACCGCTGGCGCGCACCCGGGCGACCGCCATGGCCATCTTCGCCGCGGGCTATCCCGAACAGGAGCTGACCGACCTGCCGCATTTCGTGGAGCAGCACCTGGGCGAATGGCAGGGGCTGACGCATGAGGAATTCACCGCCGTCCTGCGCGACCCGCCGCACCCGTTCTGGAACCACGGCGCGGACGAGTGCCCGCCGGGCGGCGAAAGCCTTTCTGATGTGGTGGACCGCGTGGGGCCGACGCTGGAAGCCGTGGCCGATGAGAATGCGGGCGGGGACGCCGTGATCGTGGCCCATGGTGGCTCGATCCGGGCCGCACTGGCTCATGCCTGTAACCTCACGCCCTACCAGGCCCTTCAGTTCAGCGTGAAGAACCTCTCCCTGACCCGGCTGGAGCGGGAGAACGGCCACTGGCGGGTCGGGGCGGTGAATGAGGAGCCGCCCCAGGGCTGACGAGCCATCGCCCTGGCCTCGCCACGATCGAGTCGCTAGTCTCCCCGCCGATTGTCCCGTTTGGGCAAGGGGTTGGGGGAAGAACTTCATGCGACGCACCATCATCGCGTTGGGCGCTCTGGCGACCATGGCCCTGGGTGTCCTGCCGCAAGCGGTCCTGGCCCAGCAGAACGAGGCGCAGACCCTGGTGGACCGGGCCACCCTCACCGCTGGGGAGATGCTGAGCAGCGGTGACCCCAACGTGCTGCGTGACGCGAACCAGATGCTGCGCGAGGCCCGCGCGGTCATCATCTGCCCGCGCATCTTCCGCGCCGGCTTCCTCTTCGGCGGACAGGGCGGTGACTGCGTCCTCACCGCGCGCGATGGTGCCGGCTCCTGGTCGTCACCGGCCTTCTACACCGTCGGCTCGGCCAGCTTCGGCCTGCAGATCGGCATCCAGGACATGCAGGTGATGATGATGATCCTCACCGACAAAGGCCTGAGCGCGGTGATGGACAGCCAGATCAAGCTCGGCGCCGATGCCTCGGTCGCTCTGGCCACCATCGGCGGCGGCATCGCGGGCGCCACCACCACAGCGGTGGGCGCCGACATCGTCAGCTATGCCCGCACGCGCGGCCTCTATGCCGGCATCTCCCTGGAGGGTTCGCTCCTCTCCAGCCGCACGGATTTCAACTCCAGCTATTACGGCCGCCCCGTCGCCGCGCGGCAGGTGGTGGTGGACATGCAGGCGCATAGCCCCGCGGCCGACCCTCTCCGCGCCATGCTCATGCGCTTCAGCGCCCCGGGCGGCGCGCCGGCGCCGATGGCGGCCATGCCCTCCCAGCAACCGGGGGCGATGCAGATGCAGGCGGCGCCGAGTGGGAATGTGACGCGGGAGACGCTGCGCTAGGCGGCCTCAGAAGGGGGCTGGCCTGAGCCTTTCTGCAGGCGAGTTGTACTGGCGTGGTTTTGTTCTGGTCTTTCGGTCTGTCCCGGGGAGAGGAGGAAGGAATTCTTCCTCTCCCCGGACCCCTCACCATCATCTTCTTTTAGGAGTTTGGAATCACGGGGCTGACGGTGCGCCTCGGGTCATCGACCCGAGGCGACTGCAGACGCAGAATCAGCGCTCTGCAGCCCGAGACCCCTTCGATCCGGGGTATCCACGGCAGTCAGACGGGGTTCCAAGGGCCTCAGGCCCTTGGCGGGCGAGGGCGGAGCCCTCAACGGGCGCAGCATCACACCCCCGCCGCGTAGCCGTCACGCTGCGGGTCCGCCCCGCCCTCGATCAGCCCGTCGAACATGGTGATACCGTGCACGGCGGCGAAGGGGTAGCTGGTGGGGTTGCGGCGCACCTCGTAGCCCATCTCCTCCAGCGCCTTCTGCGTCGCGCGCGGGATGCGGTTGGAGATGTCGATGGCGTCGCTGGTGCTGGAGAAGCGCGGCGCCATCACGGCTTCCTGCATGGTCATCCCCCAGTCGATGACATTCAGCAGCACCTGCAGGATGGCGACGCCGATCCAGGCGCCGCCTGGCGCGCCGAGGGTGGCCACGGGCCTGTCGCCATCAAACAGGATGGTCGGCGCCATGGTGGAGAAGCGGCGCTTGCCCGGCGCGATGGAGCCGGCGCGGCCCGGGCGCGGGTCGTAGTTGTTCATGCCGCCGTTCAGCATGAAGCCCGTGCCCGGCGGAATGACGCCGGAGGGAAGGCCGAGCGTATGGGTCAGCGTCACCACCATGCCCTCGGCATCGACGCAGGAGACGGTGGTGGTGTGCTTGGAATCCGCGCCGGCGCGCGGCAGCGAGACCTTCTCGCCCGCCCGGATACCGGCGGCGCATTGCTGCGCGTAGGCCTCGGAAAGCAGCCGATCCAGCGGCGGCGGGATGAAGTCGGGGTCGCCGATATGGCGGTCCTTGTCACGCATCGCGGTCTTCATCGCCTCGGCCACCACGCGGATGTATTCGGGCGCGTTGTGGCCGAGCGCGGTCAGCTCGAAGCCCTCCAGGATGCGCAGCATCTCGGCGATGACAATGCCGCCGGCCGGCGGCGGCGGAACGGCGACGCCGTAGCCGCGGTAGTCCACGCGCAGCGGCTCGCGCCATTGCGGCATGAAGGTCGCGAGGTCCTCGGCCGAGAGCAGGCCGTCATGCGCCTGCATGTCGGCGACGATCCGGCGCGACAATTCGCCGGTGTAGAAGGTCTCCGCGCCCTCGCGGGAGACCAGGCGCAGGGTTTCCGCCAGTTCCGGGTTGCGCACCGTCTGGCCCAGGCGCTTCGGGGCGCCGTCCGCCCCCATGTAGATGCGCCGGCCGTCCTCGGTGAAGCCGAGTTTCGCGGCGTAGGACAGGCGGCCATAGGCCTTCTCGTCCAGGTGGAACATCGTCGCCACATGGGGGCGCACCAGCCAGCCCTCCTCGGCGAAGCCGATGGCCGGGGTGAAGAGGCTGCTCCACGCCGCGCGGCCGAAGTGCTCATGCGCCATGCCGAACACGCGCAGGATGCCGGGGGTGGTGACGGCGCGGTGGCCGATCTCGTTCACATGGTCCCGCACGATGTAGCCGAAGCCGTCGGGGCACTCGCCGATGTAGCGGTCCGCCCACATCTCCTCGCGGCAGGCCTTCGGGGCGGCGGAGAGGCCGTCGAGGATCACCTGCTCGCCGGTGCGGGGGTCGAGCACATGCAGCACGCCCAGGCCGCCGATGCCGCTCATCATCGGGTCTACCACGCCCTGAGTGAGGGCGCAGGCGAGCACGGCGTCCAGCGCGTTGCCGCCGGCGCGCAGGATGGCCTCGCCGGCCTCCACCGCCTCGGGCTGGGGCGCGACGATCATGGCGCGCGGTGCGGGCAGGCGGCGGGCTGGTCTGGGCATGGCGACTCCTTATGGGGCACGAAGCTTGCCGCCTTTCCCGCCGCACGTCGCCCCCTCGGCGGCTACCCGGGCAAGGCGCGCAGCCGCGCCGCGGGGGAGGCGAGAATGATGGCGAGCTGCGCCACGAAGCCGAGCGCCGCGGCCAGCAGGCAGGCCCCCACGCCATAGCGCGCCGCCAGCAGCGCCCCGATTGCGGCGCCCAGCGGGCGGGCGCCGAAGGTGGCGGTCAGCACCGTGGCCGAGACGCGGCCGAGCATCGCCCCGGGCGTGACCGCCTGGCGGAGCGTGGTGGTGTGGATCGTCCACAGGATCGGCCCTGCCCCGAAGAGGAACAGCGCCAGCGCGGCCAGGGCGGGGGCGGGCAGGGCGAGCGTGGCCAGCATGAGCAGGGCGGCCAGGGAGGCCGCGAGCGGCCCCGCCGCGATCAGGGTTCCCAGGCTCCAGCAGGCGGCCAGGCGAGGCGCGGCCAGGGCGCCCGCCACCATCCCGGCCCCGTAGAGCCCCAGGGTGACCCCCACCCCGGCGGCGGAGAGGCCGAGATGGTGGACGGCATGGACGACATAGCCGGCCTGCAGGACGAACCAGGCCGTGTTGAACACCACCGCCGTCGCCAGGATCGGGCGCAGCAGCGGATGGGAGAGCACGAAGCCGATGCCCTCCCGAAGTTCCTGGCCGGGGTGGCGCCGGGGCGCGGCGCCGCGGGCCGGTTCCGGCAGACCGGCCAGCAGCCCCGCCGAGAGGAGGGAGAGCCCGATGGCCGCGCCATAGGCCGGCCCGGCGCCCAGCCAGCCGATCAGCGCCCCGCCCAGCGCCGGCCCGGCGGCGAAGGCGAGGCTGCGCCCCAGCTCCAGCCAGCGATTGGCGCGTGCCAGGCCGGCGCGCGGCACCAGGGTCGGCAGGAGGGCGGGGGCCGCGACGCTCTGCGCCACCGTGCCCGCCGCGCCCAGGAAGCCCAGCGCGGCCAGCCCGCCCAACCCAAGGCGGCCGGAGGCGGCGAGGGCGAGAATGCCCAGGAGCGCGACCGCCCGCAGGGCCTCCGCGCCGATCATCAGCCGGATGCGGGAAGCCCGGTCGGCCAGCAGGCCCGCGGGCAGGGCGAGCAGCAGGAAGGGCAGGGTCTGGGCCGCCTGCAGCCACCCCGTCTCGGCCGCGCCCGCCCCCAGGGCCAGCACGGCCAGGAGGGGCGCCGCAGCCAGGGCAAGCTGCTCCGAGGCCTGCGCGGCCAGGTTGGACAGGGCGAGGCGGCGGAAGGCGTGGGGCATGCGGGGCGTCCGATCCGGATGGCCGAGCCTGCCCGAGCGCAGAGCGTCCGCGCCCTCCGCCTGTTGCGCCGCAATGCCGGTGGCTTGCGCCCGCCCGCCGGCTCGCGGCATGTGACACGGCGCGAAGCGGAGCGATGCCATGCCAGACCGAGCCCCTGCCCGCCGGAGCCACCGGCGATGAGCGCGCGCATCATGCTGCTGACCGGCGCGAGCCGGGGAATCGGCCACGCCACCGTCAAGCGCTTCCAGGGGGAGGGCTGGCGTATCCTGACCGTCTCCCGCCAGCCCTTCTCGGAGGAGTGCCGCTGGCCCGGGGCGCGCTGGGGGCATATCCAGGCGGATCTCTCCGACCCGGCCCAGGTGGATGCGCTGATCCGCGAGGTGCGCGAGCGCCTGCCCGAGGGGCAGCTCCACGCGCTGGTGAACAATGCCGGCATCTCGCCCAAGGGCGAGGGGGGCGCGCGGCTCGGCGCGCTGGATTCCGACCACGCGCTCTGGACATCAGTGTTCAACGTCAACCTGTTCTCCACCGCCGCCCTGGCGCGCGGGCTCTTCCCCGAACTGCGGTCGGGTGGCGGCAGCATCGTGAACGTCACCTCCATCGTGGGTTCGCGCGTGCATCCTTTCGCCGGCGCCGCCTATGCCTGCTCCAAGGCGGCGCTGGCGGCGCTGACGCGCGAGCTGGCGCATGAATTCGGCGCGCATGGGGTGCGGGTGAACGCCATCGCGCCCGGGGAGATCGACACCGCGATCCTCTCGCCCGGCACGGAGGATATCGTGGAGCGGCAAATCCCCATGCGCCGGCTCGGCACCGCGGAGGAGGTGGCCGAGACCATCCTGTTCCTGTGTTCCGCCGCCTCCTCCTACGTGAACGGGGCGGAGATCCACATCAATGGCGGGCAGCATGTCTGAGGGGTCGCGCTGCGTGCACGACGTGGCGTGAGTTGTCTCTGCAATCGGCGGTTGCATGACCGGAGCCAATCAATTCTAAGTACAGAACGCAGTACGAATTCCGGGGCAGCGATGACGCGCTCGATGCTGAATCCTCGCGCCGGCGGCACTGCTCTTCAGGCCGACATGCGGCGCTCGACCTCGCCTTCCCAGGGCCCAGCACAGGTCGGGCTCTGCGTGATGGACCGGACGCTGCGCGTGATCCGCGTCAACCGGTCCTTCACCGAGGTGATCGGGCGGCCGTCCGCCGTCGGGCGCAGCCTTTCCGAGCTGGCGCCGGGCCTGGCGCTAGGGCTGCAGGCACAGATCGGGCAGGCGTTGCGGGAAGAACCCGGCGGCGCCGCCGAGATCGCGGGCGAGGCGCTGGGGCCCGATGGCGCGGGGCGCGTTTTCCTTGCGTCCGTGGAGCCCCTCGACGGGCAGGGGGGAGAACTCATCCTTCTCCTCCGCGACGTCACGGAGGAGCGAGCGGTCGAGGCATCGCTGGCCGAGAGCGAGGCGGCCTTCCGGCGGCTCTTCCACAGCAATCCCGCGCCCATGTGGGTCTATGACCGCGAGACGCTGCGCTTCCTGGAGGTGAACGAGGCGGCGCTGGAGGCCTATGGCTGGTCTCGCGAGGCGCTGCTGGGCATGTCCATCCTCGATATCCGTCCGCCGGAGGAGCGCGACACGGTCCGCCGCTCCGCCGCGGAGCCCCGGTCGGCACGGAAGGTCTCCGGCCCCTGGCGGCACCTCGATGCCTCCGGGCGCGAGCGCCTGGTGCACGCCGTGTCCTACCTGATGGAGTTCGGCGGGCGGCCCGGCGTGCTGGTCACCGCCTGGGACGTGACCGACCGCGTGAGAGCCGAGGCGGCGCTGCGCGAGAGCGAGGACTTCGCCCGCGGCATCCTGGAGAGCACCACCGATTGCATGAAGGTGCTGGACCTGGAGGGCCGGCTGCTCTTCCTGAACGGCGCGGGTCTCGCCCTGTTGGATGTGGATGACTTTGAGGCGATCCGCGGGCGGGAGTGGATGTCCCTCCTGCCGGCGGAGACGGCCGCCGAGGCGGGCCCCGCGATCGCGGCGGCCCTGGCGGGCGGCACGGGCCGCTTCACCGGCTTCTGCCCGACGCTCAAGGGCGTGCCCAAATGGTGGGATGTCATCGTCTCCCCCATCCTCGGCGCCTCAGGAGAGGTGGCGCGCCTCCTCTCCATCTCCCGCGACGTCACGGAACGGCGGGCAGCGGAGCGGCAGATCTCCTATCTTGCCCATCATGATCCGCTGACGGAGCTGCCGAACCGCCGGCTGTTCCACCGGCGGCTCGAACAGGCCATGGCTGCCCCGGAGCAGGGCGGCCGGATGGCCCTGCACTGCATCGACCTGGATGGCTTCAAGATCGTCAACGACACGCTGGGCCATGTGGTGGGCGATGCGCTGCTGCGCTTGGCGGCCGAGCGCCTGGGCGGTTGCCTGAGGGGGGGCGACATGGTCGCCCGCACGGGCGGGGACGAGTTCGCCGTGCTCCAGACAGGGCTCCGCGGGCCGGAGGATGCCGAGGCCTTCGCCCGCCGGATCGTGGCCCTGCTGAACGAGGATTACGAGATCGACGGCCGCTCGGTGCATGCGGGCAGCAGCGTGGGCATCGCCCTCTCCCCCGAGGACGGCACGACACCCGACGCGCTGCTGCGGAACGCCGATATCGCCCTCTGCCGTGCCAAGGCCGACGGACGCGGGGTCTTCCGCTTCTTCGAGCGGCAAATGGACGAGGCGGTGCAGCGCAAGCAGGCACTGAAGGCGGGCCTTCGCGGCGCGCTCGACCGGGCGGAGCTGGAGCTGCGCTACCAGCCGCTGATCGGCGTGGAACAGGGCGGGATCACCTGCTTCGAGGCCCTGATGCGCTGGCGCCATCCGCACCTGGGCATGGTGCCCCCGGCCGAGTTCATTCCTGTCGCCGAGGAGAGCGGGTTCATCACCGGGATGGGCGAATGGGCGCTTGCCACGGCCTGCCGGGAGGCCGCCTCCTGGCCGGCTCCCCTTCGCCTGGCCGTCAACCTCTCGCCCGTGCAGTTCCGCCGACCCGGCCTGGTGCGGGCAGTGGCCATGGCCCTGAGCGATTCCGGCCTGATGCCGGAGCGCCTGGAGCTGGAGATCACGGAATCGGTCCTGCTGGGGGAGGAGGAGGCCAATCTGGCCATCCTGCGCCAGCTCCGCGACCTGGGCGTGCGCATCGCCCTGGACGATTTCGGCACGGGCTTCTCCTCGCTCGGCTACCTGCTCCGCTTCCCTTTCGACAAGATCAAGATCGACCGCTCCTTCGTGCACGGCCTGCCGGACCGCGAGGATGCGAAGGCGATCGTGCGGGCCATCACCGGCATGGGGCGCGGGCTCGGCATCTCCGTGACGGCGGAGGGGGTAGAGACGCCCGGGCAGCTTGGCGCCCTGCGGAAAAAGGGGTGCAGCGAGGCCCAGGGCTACCTGTTCAGCCCGCCTGTCCCGGCTTCGGAGATACCGGCGCTGTTCAAGCGGCTGCGCCCCTCCTCCCATATGGCGGCCTGAGCCGGCGCCTCCCCGGGGCCTCACCAGGGGCTCCGCACGGCCTCCCGCGCGCCTACCCGATCTCCCTCGGCCCCGACGGGGTCCCGATGATGGCCCGGAGACGGATGGCCGGGCCTTGCCGCAGCTCCGGCCCGGCGGAGAGGCCCAGCGCCGCATGCAACGCGCGTAACCGGGCCGGGTCCGGATGCTCGATCGTGAAGGATTCGAGGCGGGCCCCGAGATCCGGCATGGCGGCGGCCGGGCAGCCGCGCTCGCCCCAGTCGATCACGCAGGGCGCCGCGCCGTCGGCGGGCAGGGCCCCATCGGGCCGGACCGCGAACCGCCACTGGCGGTCCCCGCGTGAGACCCGCATGGCCTGGCCCAGCAGGCCGCCATGGGCGGCCAGCAGCGGATCGAGCGCCGTGCTGCGCGCCACCCAGGCGCGAAGGCGCCGCCCCGCATCCCATTCCGCCCGCACCGCCGCCGCGTCATCCAGCCCGAACCAGCGGGGATGGGCGGGTGCCGGCGCGGCGGGATCCACCGCGATCACCTCCAGGAACACCCTCTCGCCGAGCCGGAGGAGGTGGTTGTGCGTGCCCATCTCGGGGTGGGCGCCGCCATAGGGGATCTCCAGCCCGAGGGCCGCGCGCAGATGCGCCACCCCTTCCGCCAGGCTGGGCGCGATCAGGACGAGATGGTCTAACTCCATCGCCGTCACACCAGCTGGTCCAGCCCGGCGCGGAGGGAGCCGTCGGGGTCCTCCAGCAATCCCTCCCGCAGGAAGAGGTCGATGAGGACGAGGTTCACGTTGAACTTCACGCTCTCCGTGTCCCGCACCGCCTCCAGCACCCGCCCGATCGGCCAGAGCTCGAAGCGCTCCACCTCGTCGTCATTGGGGCGGGGCTCCAGCCCCTCGGGCATCTCCAGGTCATAGAGGTGGAGGAGGTCGCGCCGCATGCCCTCCTCCGTGCGCATGATGTAGGAGACGCGGCCGACGGGGCGGGCCTTCAGGGCCAGATCCGCGGGCAGGGAGGCCTCCTCCTCCGCCTCCTTCGCCAGGCAGCGTTCCGGCGTCAGCCCGGCCGGGATGCCGCCCGCCACCACATTGTCCATCTGCCCCGGCGCCACCGCCTTGTCCTTGGCGCGCCAGCCAACCCAGAGGTGAAGCCCGTCCGGCCGGCGGACCAGGCCGTTCACATGCACGCCCTGGCTGATGATGCCCATGGCGGGCAGCACGCCGCGGTCCACGGTGGCGAGCACCGGGCCGGCCGGATGGGCGCGGACGTCGAACTCCTCCCCCCTGATGCGGCCGAATCCCGCCTTGGCCAGGGTGCGGGCGATCTCGGCCATGGCGGCGGTGCGGCGGGCGGTTCCCCGAACTCCGGCGGCGAGGGAGACGCCCTCGGGCCCGAAATGCACGGACTTCGGCAGGAAGGTGAGGGCGCGGGCGGCGTCCGGCTCCAGCCATCCTACCTGCTCCTCCCCGATCCGGAAGGGCAGGTACCCGGCGGGGGAGGGGATGTTGTTGCAGGCGGCGATGTGGCGGGCGAAGGGATTCATCCCCTCATCCTGCCCTGCCACGGGGCGCCGGGCATCCCCGCCATGCTTCACCATGGCTGGCGCCGGAGGGCGTTCGGTCCCATCTCTCCGGCAACGGCCTCCCCGTCCCGGGGTGGCGCCCCCTTCCCGGACCCGCCCCGGCGCCGGCCCCAGCAGGCCGTCCGCACCCGGCCGCGCGGCCCGCCTCCGGAGTTTCCGCGTGCCCTCCGCACAGAACAGTCCCAAAGCCGAAAGCCCCGCGCCGCGTGGCACCTTCGACACCTTGCGCAGCCTCGCGCCCTATCTCTGGCCGAAGGGCGAGACGGGGCTGCGGGTGCGGGTGGTGATCGCCCTGCTCTTCCTCGTCGCGGCGAAGATCGCGAACATCCTGGTTCCCATGGCCTATGCCCGGGCGGTGGATGCGCTCACCCCGCATGTCGGGCAGGGCGCCGGCACCGCGGCCGCCATCCTGGTCGTGCCGGTGGCGCTGGTGGTCGGCTACGGCCTGCTGCGAATCGCCTCCTCGGCCTTCGGGGAGCTGCGGGATGCGGTGTTCACCCGGGTGCAGGCGCGGGCCGGGCGGCGGATCGCGCTGCAGGTCTTCACCCATCTGCACGCCCTCTCGCTGCGCTTCCACCTGGACCGGCAGACGGGCGGCCTCTCCCGCGTGATCGAGCGGGGGACGCGGGGGATCAACTTCGTCCTCGACTTCATGCTGTTCAACATCATCCCGACCATCATCGAGATCCTGCTGGTCGCGGCCATCCTGTGGCGGATGTTCAGCTTCTCCTTCGCGGCGGTCACGCTCGGCACCATCGCCCTCTACGTCACCTTCACCCTGATGTTCACCAATTGGCGCCTGCGCTTCCGGCGCCAGATGAACGAGACGGACCAGGAGGCGAACACCCGGGCGATCGACAGCCTGCTGAACTACGAGACGGTCAAGTATTTCGGGAATGAACGTCATGAGGAGCGGCGCTACGACTCCTCCCTCGCGCGCTACGAGACGTCCTACATCCAATCCGAGGTCTCGCTGAACGTCCTGAACATGGGGCAGGCGGCGATCATCGCCATCGGCCTCACGGCGGTGATGCTGATGGCGGCGCAGGGCGTCGCGCAGGGAACGATGACGGTCGGCGACTTCGTGCTGGTGAACACCTATCTCATCCAGCTCTACCTGCCCCTGAACTTCCTCGGCTTCGTCTACCGCGAGATGAAGCAGGGGCTGGTGGACATGGAGGCCATGTTCACCCTCATGCGGGAGCACCGCGAGGTGGCCGACAAGCCCGGCGCGCCGGCGCTCCCGGCCGGCCCGGGCGCGGTGCGCTTCGAGGATGTGCATTTCGGCTACGGCCGGAACCGGGAGATCCTGCACGGCATCTCCTTCGACGTGCCGCCCGGCAGGATGCTGGCCATCGTCGGCCCCACCGGGGCAGGCAAGTCCACCATCTCCCGCCTGATGTTCCGCTTCTACGACGTGTGGGACGGGCGGGTGACGATCGACGGTGCCGACCTGCGCGAGGTGACGCAGGAAAGCGTGCGCGCGGCCATCGGCGTGGTGCCGCAGGACACGGTGCTGTTCAACGACACCATCGCCTACAACATCGCCTATGGCCGCCCCGACGCGAGCGAGGAGGAGGTGGTCCAGGCCGCGAAGCTGGCCCAGGTGCATGATTTCGTCATGCGCCTGCCGGACGGCTACAAGACCCGCGTGGGAGAGCGCGGGCTGAAGCTCTCCGGCGGCGAGAAGCAGCGCGTGGCCATCGCCCGGACCATCCTGAAGGACCCCCGCATCCTCATCCTCGACGAGGCGACCAGCGCGCTGGACACCCGGACGGAGCAGGAGATCCAGTCCGCCCTGCGCGGCGTGGCGCGGGGCCGGACCACGCTGGTCATCGCGCACCGCCTCTCCACCGTGGTGGAGGCGGATGAGATCATCGTGCTCGCCGAGGGGCGGATTGCCGAGCGCGGCACCCATGCCGAGCTGGTGGCTGCCGAGGGGATCTATGCGGGCATGTGGAGGCGCCAGGCCCAGGCGGTGGCGCTCGCCGAGGCGGCCGCGGCGGCGCGGGAGGTCGGATCCCCCTCCGCGCCTCTGGACAGCCCCGCATCCATGGGGTCTTCCGCTCCGGCGACGGCCTGACCATTTAGACCTAACATTTGATAAGGAGGCCCCGGGAATGTCCCTGGACCCGCAAGGTGCCGCCCCGGAAGACCTGAGCCATGCCGGCTCGGTCACCGACAAGGCGATCGAATACATGATGGAGCAGGGCATCTCTCCCATCTCCATCGCTTCCGCCCTGCTCGGCGGCGCGCTGGGGCTGATGGCCCGCACGATGGAGGATCCGGCGATCGCCCGAGTCCTGCGGAGCGCCCTGGTTTCGGTCGAGAGCGGGGAGCTGCAGGAGATGCGCCAGCAGGGCGCGGAGCCTCCGCGCGCCGGCTGATCCGGCCTTCCGGCTTGACTCGCGGGCCCGGCACCGCCATACGCCGCCCTTCCTATCAGACCACCACCCGTGCCCCGTGCGGTTCCGCATGGCCGCGCGGCCGAACCACCCAGGGGTTTCCACCATGTCCCGCCGCTGCGGCATCACCGGCAAGGGCGTCCTGACGGGCAACAACGTCAGCCACGCCAACAACAAGACCCGCCGGCGCTTCCTGCCGAACCTCCAGCAGTCCTCGTTCTTCTCGGACGTGCTGGGTACCTCGATCCAGATGCGCCTCTCCACCCGCGGCATCCGCACCGTGGAGCACAATGGCGGCCTCGACGCCTTCCTCCTCGGCACCCCGGACCGCGCCCTGACGGTCGAGGCGAAGGTGCTGAAGCGCCGCATCGAGAAGGCGCAGGCGAAGAAGGCGGCCGCCTGAGGCCCCTTTCCGCCCTTCCGGCGTGAGTTCCGACGGCGCGAGGAGATACTCCTCGCGCCGTTGTTATGTCCGGGCACCCCTCTCCCCAGCGGGCGTTCATCTTTCGGCAGGGGCGCGCTGTCAGGCTGCGCCGCATGGAGAACCTGCTCCTCATCCTCGCCGCCGCCGCCGCCTTTCTCGCCTTCGTCGCGTGGCGCCTGCTCGAACGCAGCCGGGAGGCGGAAGCCCGCGCGGCCCAGGCCGAGCTGCGGCTCGGCAGCCAGGGCCGCTCGCTCGGCCTCGTCGCGCGGGAGCTGGAGGCGCCTGGGCTGGGCCTGCTCGGCCTGGCCACGCGCCTGCCGCCCGAGATCGCGCCCGGCGTCGAATCCGAAGGGCGCCGCCTGCTTGCCCTGGCCGATGAGGTGGCCGACCAGGCCGCCGCCCAGCCCCATGCGCGCAGCCTAAAGGAGAACCGTATTCCCCTCGGTCCCTTGCTGAAGGAGGCCGTGGAAACGGTGGCCCTGCCCATGGGGGCGGGCGCCCGGCACTGGCAGGTCTCGCCCGAGGCGGAGGCGCTGACCGTGCTGGCCGACCGCCGTGCCCTCGGCCGCGTGCTCTCCCAGGCCCTGGCACGGGCCGCGCGCGAGACCCGGGCGGGGGACCGGATCACCCTGCGCATCGTCCGCGCCGCGGAGACCGTGGCCCTGGTGATCGAGGATGAAGGGGCCGGGCTGCCCGGAGGCGACCTGACGGGCGGGGAGGGCACGCGGGGCCTCTCGCTCGGGCTATCGGCCGCGCGGGAGCTCATGCGTGCCCATGGCGGGGAGCTGACGCTCGAGGCGGCGCCCGGCATCGGCGCGCGCACCTGGCTTACCCTGCCGCGTGCCCGGGTGCTGGAGGATCAGCTGGTCGGCTGATCCCAGCCCAGCACCATCAGCAGCGTGCTTTGGAAGAACATCGAGTTGTCGTCGGAGATGACGGCGACCAACTCGCGCCCGCCATGGCGGAAGGCGCAGATTCCCTCCCAGTTGTCGGTCGGCAGGGGCCGCTCCAGCCGGGCGACCGTCGGGGCTTCCAGCAGGCCGGGGCGCGGCGGCAGGGGCGGCAGGCGGGCGATCCGGGCGGAAAAGCCCTCCAGCAGGTGGAAGCGGCGCTCGAGTACCAGCGCGCCGCCATCGGGCAGGGGACAGAGGTCGCTGGGGTCGTGGCCCGGGGCGGGGCGGTAAGGGAAGCCGTGCCACTGGCCCGGGCGGCCGATCCAGGCCATGCGGGAGGAGCGGTCCTCCTCCGGCCGCTGGCTCTCGGTGATCGCCAGCCAGCGTCCGTCCGGCAGGACGCCGAGGGATTCGAGCGCACCGTTTCCCGGCGCGTCGCGCAGGCTCGGCGGGGCCTCCACCGGCTCGGCCCGCGCATCCAGGCCACGGTAACGCCAGATCCGGTGCAGGCGCTCGAAGCCGATGAGCCAGGAGCCGTCCGGCAGCGCCGCCAGGCATTCGGCATCGCTGACGATGTCCCGCGGCAAGGGGCGGCCGACCGGGTCGCGCAGCGGGCCGGAGCGCGGGGCGTCCAGCCCCAGCGGTGTGCCCTCGGCCGACAGCACCAGCCGCGCCTGCGCCCAACGGCCGCGATCCGCGATGGCGGTGAGGGTGAGGTCGGGCGCGACATGCAGGCCGGAAAGCCCATCGGCACCCAGGCGGCCGGTGTCGATGCGGAGGACGCCGAGCGGCCGCAGGGCGGCCTGAGAGGGCGGCTGCGACAGGGGTTCGGGCAAGCCGACCGGCCCGCCGGGGCGCTGGCAGGCCGTCGCGCCGAGCAGGGCCGCCATGGCGGCGCGCCGCCCGAGGCTGCGGCGCCGTAGCCCTGGCGCCCGGGGATGCGCGGATGAGGAGGCTAGGCCTCCCCCGATCACGTCATCCCCCTCACACCATGACCGGCGCCCGCTCAGCCGCCGCGCGCTGCCAGGCCATCGCGGCGTCCTCGTCGAACAGCTCGGCGAGCTTCTTCATCATGGTGCCGCCCAGCTCCTCGGCATCCACGATGGTCACGGCGCGGCGGTAGTAGCGGGTGACGTCGTGGCCGATGCCGATGGCGATCAGCTCCACGATGTCGCGCCCCTCGATATCGCCGATCACCTTGCGCAGGTGCCGCTCGAGGTAGTTGCCGGGGTTCACCGACAGCGTGCTGTCATCGACCGGCGCACCGTCCGAGATCACCATGAGGATGCGGCGCTTCTCCGGGCGGCTGAGGAGGCGCTTGTAGGCCCATTCCAGGGCCTCGCCGTCGATGTTCTCCTTCAGCAGCCCTTCGCGCAGCATCAGGCCCAGATTCTTGCGGGCCCGGCGCCAGGGCGCGTCGGCGGCCTTGTAGACGACGTGGCGCAGGTCGTTCAGCCGGCCGGGATTGCGCGGCTTGCCATCCTGCACCCAGCGCTCGCGGCTCTGGCCGCCCTTCCAGGCGCGGGTGGTGAAGCCGAGGATCTCCACCTTCACCGCGCAGCGCTCCAGCGTGCGGGCGAGGATGTCGCAGCACATGGCGGCCACCGTGATCGGCCGGCCGCGCATGGAGCCGGAATTGTCGATCAGCAGCGTGACGACCGTATCGCGGAAATCAGCCTCCCGCTCGCGCTTGTAGGTCAGCGAATGGGTGGGCGAGGCGACGATGCGGGCGAGGCGGGCCACGTCGAGCAGCCCTTCCTCCAGGTCGAACTCCCAGGCGCGCTGCTGCTGCGCCAGCAGGCGGCGCTGCAGGCGGTTGGCGAGCTTGGAGACGACGCCCTGGAGATGGGAGAGCTGCTGATCGAGCTGCTGGCGCAGCCGGGCCAGCTCCTCGGCATCGCAGAGGTCGTCCGCCGAGACCTCCTCGTCGAACTGGCGGGTGTAGGCGCGGTAGAGGGAGGTGTCGTCCGTGACGGGCACCTCCTTCCGCTGCTGCGGGCCTCCCGGGCGGTCCTCACCCTCGGCGGCGGCGCCGTCATCCTCGTCGTCCTCGCCTGATTCCTCTTCGCCCGCCTCGCCCTGCGTCTGCTCGGGCTGGGCGCCCATCTGGCTTTCGGATTCCTGGGGCTTGCTCTCGCCCTCGCCCTGGTTGTCCTGGGCGCCGGAGGTCTCGCTGCCCTCGTCCTCCTGGTCCTGGGATTCCTCGGATTCCGCCTCGGTCTCGGCCTCGGCGAGGTCGAGGGCGGCCAGGAGCCTGCGGGCGGCGCGGCCAAAGGCGTCCTGGTCTTCGGCGTTGCGGGCCATCTCGACCAGCGCGTCATCGGCACGCGGGCCGAGCGTGTCGCGCCAGAGATCGACCACGCGCTGCGCGGCCGGGGGCACGGGCTCGCCGGTCAGCTTCTCGCGTGCCAGCAGGGACAGCGCCGCGGTCAGCGGCAGCTGGTCCTTGCGGGTCATGCGGTCGTAGCCCTCCGCCTCCGCCTGCTCGGTGTGGCGGGCGCGGAGATTGGCGGCCACGCCCGCCATGTGCCGGCCGCCCACCGCCTCCACCCGGGCTTGCTCCAGCGCGTCGAACACCTCCCGCGCCTCGCGGCGGCCGGGGGTGCGGGCGGCATGGGTCGCCTCGTCATGGTGGCGCAGCTTCAGGGCCACCGAATCGGCGGCGCCGCGCAGGCGGGCCATCTCGGCCGGCGGCAGGGCGCGGGTGGGCAGCGGCAGGCGGGCGCGCTTGCCGGCGAGGCCGGAGGGGCCCGGCTGGAAGGCGACCTGCACATCGGTGGAGCGCGCGATGGCGCGCAGCGTGCCGGCGGTGGCGCGCTTGAACTCCTCCTGGCGGGTGGTGTCCTTGTTGCTGCCGCTCATGCCAGCTTCTCCATGGGGGCGGCTCCCTTGCGAATGGCGGCCTGCCTTGCCGGGCGGGCTTCGATAGCGGCGAGATGGCGGGCGACGGCCGGGCCGGGCTGGAGCATGCCCCATTCCACGACCCAGGCGAGCAGCCCGCCCAGAAGGATGTCGGCAGCGGTGAACTGGTTCCCCACCAGCCAGGGGCCCTGGGCGAGCGCAGCCTCGGCCCGCAGCACGGCCTCCGGGAAGGGCGGCCAGCCTATGGCGCGGGTGGGGGCGGGCGCAGCGCGGGGAAAGGCCATGTCGGCCATGGCCGGCTCCATCACGCCCGACGCGTAGGCCATCCAGAAGGCATAGGTGGCGCGGGCCGGAGAACCCACGGGCGGAGCGAGTCGTGCCTCGGGCAGGGTATCGGCGACATAGGCGGCGATGGCGGCGGATTCCGTCACCACCACGCCTTTCCAGTCACCCTCCGGCCCCCGGTCCACCAGGGCGGGCAGCTTACCGGCCGGGTTGAGCGCCAGGTAGTCGGCGGCCTTGTTCGTGGCGGCCTCGATGCTGTGCCACTGCAACTCGTAATCCGCCCCCGCCTCCTCCAGCAGCCAGAGGCTACCGGCGGAGCGGGACTTCGGCGCGTGATGCAGCAGGAAGCGCGCCGCCATGGCGACTCAGCGCTTCACGTAGAGACCCGTCGGGATCTCCTCGTTAAAGCAGCGCTGGTAGTACTCGGCCACCGTGCTCCGCTCCGCCTCGTCGCACTTGTTGAGGAAGGAGAGGCGGAAGGCGAAACCGACATCGCCGAAGATCTTCGCGTTCTCGGCCCAGGTGATGACCGTGCGCGGCGACATGACCGTGGAGATGTCGCCGGCGATGAAGCCCGCGCGGGTCAGGTCGGCGAGCGCGACCATCGCCTCGATCTGCTTGCGGCCCTTCGCGTCGTTCTCGGCCACGCCCAGCTTGGCGGCCACGATCTGCGTCTCCTGCGCATGGGGCAGGTAGTTCAGGGTCGCCACGATGTTCCAGCGGTCCATCTGGCCCTGATTGATCTGCTGGGTGCCGTGATAGAGGCCCGTCGTGTCGCCCAGGCCCACCGTGTTGGCGGTGGCGAAGAGGCGGAAGGCCGGGTGCGGGCGGATGACGCGGTTCTGGTCGAGGAGGGTCAGCTTGCCCTCGACCTCCAGCACGCGCTGGATGACGAACATCACGTCCGGGCGGCCCGCGTCATACTCGTCGAACACCATGGCGCAGGGGTGCTGCAGGGCCCAGGGAAGGATGCCTTCCTTGAACTCGGTCACCTGCTTGCCGTCCTTCAGGACGATGGCGTCCTTGCCGACCAAGTCGATGCGGGAGATGTGGCTGTCTAGGTTCACGCGCAGGCAGGGCCAGTTCAGGCGCGCGGCCACCTGCTCGATATGCGTGGACTTGCCGGTGCCGTGATAGCCCTGGACCATCACGCGGCGGTTGAAGGCGAAGCCGGCGAGGATGGCGAGCGTCGTGTCGCGGTCGAACTTATAGGTGGGGTCCACCTCCGGCACGTGTTCGGCGCGGACGGAGAAGCCCGGGACCGTCATGTCGCTCTCGATGCCGAAGACCTCGCGGACGGAGACCTGCACATCCGGCATGTCGATCTGGGGGCGGCTCTCGGCGAGGCTTGCGACCTTGTTCATGGGCGGGTCCGGTTCCGTGAAGAGGGGGACAGGCGGCAGGCCTCTCGGGGGGTCAGGCCGCCTGGCTCGGCTGCGGGGCAAGCGTCGCGAGGCGCTTGCGGATGAGGCTGTAGGCTCGGTTGATATCTTTCAACCGCTCCTCGGAGGATTTGTCCCCGCCATTGGCATCGGGGTGGTAGCGCTTGGCGAGGTCCTTGTAGCGGGCGCGGAGCCCGTCCTCGTCGATCGGCCAGCCGAGGCCCAGAACGTCGAGGGCGGCGCGCAATTCGGGCGGCGCTTCCTTCGCGGTCTTCTTCGGCGTGGGCTTGGTGTCGGCGAAGAGGCCCAGCGGGTCCCGCAGGCCTTCGGGGCCGATATGGGCCTGCCCGCCCAGCCGTCCAAGAGGCCAGGTGGGGCGCTGCCAGCCCGAATCCTCGCGCAGGTTCTGCTCGATCTCCTCCGGGGACATGCCCCGGTAGAAATCCCAGGCCTGGTTGTAGGCGCGGACATGCTCAAGGCAGAAATGATAGTAGTCCCGCAGCCGGGACCGGTCGCGAGGCGCCCGGAACTCGCCGGGGGCCTCGCAGCCTGGAGCCTCGCAGGTCCGGGTGGAGCTGCCGGGGGGGACGGTGGATCGGAGGGGTGCTGCGCCGCGTCGGGCCATGGTGCGCACCTTATGAGCGTAGCGGCCCGCGCCGGCAAGGCACGAAACGTCCCTTCACACCCGCCTCGAAGACATGGAAAAGCCTCTTGATATGGACACGCCGGATATGACCACGCGGGCCGGGCGCCTGCGCGCCACGCTCCTTCATGCCTTCCCCGGCGCCGAGGTGACGGTGCGCGACGACAGCGGCCTGCATGCGGGCCATGCCGGCGCACGGCCGGGCGGGGAGACGCATTACGCCATCCGGGTCGTCGCCCCCGGCTTTGCGGGCATGACGCGGCTGGCGCGGTCCCGCGCCGTGCATGCGGCGCTGGCCGAGGAATTCGGCGCGGGCATGCACGCCCTGGCGCTGGAGCTGCGGGCCCCTGGGGAGTAGCCCGGGCGTGTCCTCATCGGTCCGGGCTAGGCCTGTGGTCGAGACGCTGTACGAGGATTCGGAGCTCGTCGTCCGGGCCGTCCCGGGCGACGCCAGCCTCCCGACCGTGGTGACCTTCGGCGGCTACTCGCGCCGGCCCGCGGAGCACGGGATCTGGGCGGGCGACCCGATCGCCCGGATGGGGTGGCCGGCGATCGGCTTCGTCGCGCAGCGCCCCAACTGGTATCCGGCCGCCTCGATGAGGGCCGCCGCCGAACGGTTGCGGGGGCGGATCGGGCCGGAGGCGTTCGGCTACGGCTACAGCATGGGCGCCTATGCGGTGCTGAAATACGGGCGCCTGCTCGGCCTCAGCCACGCGCTGGCGCTCTCCCCCCAGTTCTCCATCGCGCCCGAGGACGTGCCGGAGGATGGCCGCTTCCACATCAGCCACGACCCGGCCCTGCATGCCGGGATGCGGGTGACGGCGGGCGAGGTGCCGCCGCGGGCCTGGATGCTCTTCGATCCCCTGCACGCGCTCGACGCGCGCAACATCGCCCTCCTCGCTCCCCTCGGCCCGGTGCCAGTGCCGGTGCGGGGCATGTTCCATGCGACCATCCGCCTCCTGACCGGCCAGGCGGTGCTGGCGGAGGTGCTGGACACGCTGCGGCGGGACGACCTGCCGGCCTTCCGGCGCATCATGCGGACCCGGCGCCACGAGACGCCCTTCTGGTTCGCCGGCATGGGGGCGGCACTGCTGACCCGGGGCCGGGCCAAGGCCGGAAACGTCCTGCTGGACGAGGCCCTTTCCAGGGGACTGGATGCGGATACCGAGGTTGGGGTGCTCGGCGAGGCGATGGAAAGCTGGACACGGCTTCAGGCGCCGCCGGACGTTACCAAGCCGCCCGAGGCGCTTGTCGAACGGCTTCTCAACAGCACGCCCCACACCCCGCATGCCCATCTCGACCGAAGCCTGAAGCTCGCGGGCATCGGGCGCCTGGCGGAATCCCGGCGGGCGGCCGAACAGGCCATGGAGGCTGGCCAGGCTCCCCCGGCCCTGATGACCCATCTCGGCCATCTCCTGCTGATGGAAGGCCAGCCGTCCCGCGCACGGACGGTGCTGGAAGAAGCCACGCGCTTGGCACCGGAGGGCGATTGGGGCTGGGTAGGGCTCTCGATCGCCCGGCTCCGCCAGGGCGATGGCGAGGGCGCGGCGGATGCGGCGAGGCAGGCCCTCGCCTTGCGGCCGCTCGGTTTCCACGGCGCGCTGGCCCTCGGCGATGCGCTGCTTGTCCTCGGGCGGACGGAAGAGGCGGCGGAGGCCTTCGCGCGGGCCTCGGCGAGCGGTGGAGCGGAAGGGGCGGCCCACGGCCTCGCCCGGGTGGAACGGGCGCGGAAGCGCGACGCCCGGGTCGAGCCGCCGGTTCCGGTACCGCCGGTGCCGGAGTCCCCGGGCGGCCGGGAGCCAGTACCGGCCGGGCCGCCGGCCATGGCGCAGGCGCCGGCCGGACGGGACCCCGTGCGGGACACCGCCGCCCGCATTGCGGGGGGCTATCCCGACCCGGCCCTCGCCATGCCGCGCCGGCGCGTGTCGCTGCTGAAGCGGCTGTTCGGGCGGCCCTTCTAGGGTCCGTTCAGCCCGGTTCGGCCTTGCCCCAGCGCTCGGTCACCACCGGGCTGTCCGGGGCATAGGCGAAGCAGGTGCCGATCATCCGGTTGCGTGCCGCCTCGGCGGCCTTCGGGTCGTCCATCTCCCGCTTGCGGCGGACGGGATAGATCGTCTGGAAGGCGACGGTGGCCATCTGGGCGAGCATTTCCCGCAGATGCGTGCAGCCATGCACCCCGCCGACCCGCTCCTTTACCGCGCGGGTGAAGCCGGGGCCGATCCGCACGCCCTCCAACGCCGCGAAGTTCGGCGCGACCTGGGGGCAGATCGCGTAGGGGGAGGAATCGGTCACGGCCTCGCAGGCCATGATGACGAGGTCCTCATCCACCGTCAGGCGGATCCACATGCCGTGCAGCGCCTCGCCGGGCTGGATGGTGCCGCGGTCCAGATTGGCGAAGGGATAGGTCTTGGTGTCCTCGAGATGCCCCTCGATGTCGAACAGCCCATCCGCGCGGCGGAAGCCGTGCATGGTGATGGCGCGCCGGTGGAGGGGTTCCCGGTCGGCAGGGGGTGAAAGCGGCATGGTGCAGCGCAGGATAGGCCCGGGCGCCCCCGGGGACCAGGGCGACGTCAGGCCGCGCCCTCGTCCCGCAGCAGCGCCTCGACGGCTTCCGCCGGCACATCCGCCGTGGTGAAGGCCTCGCCCGCGCCGCGCAGCAGGACGAAGCGCATCGCGCCGTCGCGCACCTTCTTGTCCTTGCGCATGCGGCCGAGAAGGGCCTCCGCCGAGAAGCCGCGGGGCAGGTCCTGGATACGGGCGGGCAGGCCGACGGCGGCCAGGTGCTCCATCACCCGGCCCGGCCATTCCTGGGCGCAATGGCCGAGGCGGGCGGAAAGGCTGGCCGCCAGGCCGAGGCCGACGGCCACCGCCTCCCCATGGAGAAGCGTGCCGTCATAGCCGCACTCGGCCTCGAGCGCGTGGGCGAAGGTATGGCCGAGATTGAGCAGGGCGCGGCCGCCCTCCGGGGCCTCCTCCCTCTCATCCGCCACCACCACCCCAGACTTCAGCCGGCAGGATTCCAGCACGGCATGGCGCAGCGCCTCGGGGTCGCCGGCCATGGCGGCGGGGCCGCAGGCCTCGCACCATTCCCAGAGCGGGCCCTGGAGCAGGCCGTGCTTCGCCACCTCGCCCCAGCCGGCGCGCAGCTCGCGGGCGGGCAGGGTGGCCAGGGTATCGGTATCGGCCAGCACGATGCGGGGCTGGTGGAAGGCGCCGGCCAGGTTCTTGCCGGCGCGCAGGTTCACCCCGGTCTTGCCGCCGACCGAGCTGTCCACCTGGGCCAGCAGGGTGGTGGGGATCTGCACGAAAGGCATGCCGCGCAGGGCCACGGCGGCCGCGAAGCCGGCCAGGTCGCCCACCACGCCGCCGCCCAGGGCGATCACGCTCGTCTTCCGGTCGGCGCCGGCGGCGAGGATTCCCTCCAGCACCTCCTCCAGCATGGAAAGGCGCTTTGAGCCCTCGCCCGGCGGCACCGTCACCTCGGCGCGGATGTCGAAGCCGCCTTCCTGCAGGCCGGCGCGCAACACGGGCAGGTGCAGCGCGGCCACGGAGGCGTCCGAGACGATGGCGACCCGGCGGGAGGGCAGGTGCGGCGAGAGCAGGCCGGCCGCGCGGGGCAGCAGGCCGCTGCCCACCACCACCTCATAGGCATTGGCGGAAAGGGCCACGGGCAGGCGGGCCGGACGCTGCCAGCCGGCGATCGCGCGCTCCGCGCGGATGGTGGTGACCTCCGGCGTGTCCTCGCCGCAATCGAGGGCGATGTCGGCTTCGGTATAGAAGGGGTAGCGGGCCTGCATCATGCCCCGCAGCACCTCCTCCGGATCACGTCCGATGAAAAGGGGGCGGTTGCTGCGGCCGGCGATGCGGCGCTTCAACACGGGAACATCCGCGCGGAGCCAGAGGGTGACAGCCCCGGCCTCCCGCAGGGCGCGGCGGGTGCGGGCATCGACATAGGCGCCGCCGCCGGTGGCCAGCACCACGGGCGGGCCGGCGGCGATGCGGGCGATCACCCGGCGCTCGCCGTCGCGGAAATGCGCCTCGCCATAGCGGGCGAAGATCTCGGCCACCGTCATGCCGGCGGCATTCTCGATCTCCGTGTCAGCATCGAGGAAGGGCAGGCCCAGCCGGGCGGCGAGCCGCCGGCCGATGGCGGATTTCCCGGCGCCGGGCATGCCGACCAGCACGATGCTGCGGCCCGGCGGCACGGGGCGCGGGGCGGCCGAGGGCGTGGCGAAGCCTTCCCCCGACGGTGCGGCGGGGAGGGGAGGGAACCCGTTCTGGGCCTCATCAGGGCCCGGTTGGGAAACGAGGGGATCGGCGAGGTTGCGTGACACGGCGCGCGACGCTAGCACAGCCCGGCCGCCGCGTCGTCCGGGCGGTCCGCCGGCTTTTACACCGGACGCCATGGGAAGCCGATCGCCTGATGTTCCGACGCCCTCTTCTGCTGCTCGTGCTGCTGCTGATCGGGGCCCTCGTGGCAGCGCTTCTGGCTGTCGGCGCCTTCCCCCCGGGGGTGACGCAGCAACCCGTGGAGCGGGTGCTGCCGAATGAGCGCTTCGGCACCCGCTGACCCGCTCGCCCTGACCCCCTGGCTCTGATCCGCGGCGCGTGAACCGGCATCTCGAGGCCTTCCTGGAGATGCTGGCGGCGGAACGCGGCGCCGCCCGCAACACCCTCGCCGCCTATCGCGCCGATCTGGAGGACGCGGCCGGCTTCGCCCAGCGCCGGGCCGGGGAGGCACCGGAGGCGATGAGCGCGGAGACGCTGCGCCGCTATGTCTCCGGCCTGACCGATGCCGGGCTTTCGCCGCGTACGGCGGCCCGCCGGCTTTCCGCCCTCCGCCAGTTCCACCGCTTCCTCGCGCGGGAAGGGGTGCGGGCCGACGACCCGACCGAGGCGCTGGACAGCCCGCGCAAGCCTGCCCTGCTGCCCCGCCCCCTGCAGGAGGAGGAGGTGGAGGCGCTGATCGCCGCCGCCGGCCGCCTGGCGGAGAAGCGGGCGCCGCTGGCCGTGGCCGTCTGCGAGCTTCTCTATTGCTCTGGCCTGCGGGCGAGCGAGCTGATCGAGCTGCCCGCCACCGCGCTGCGCGAGGATTCGCCCCTGGTCGTGGTCCGGGGCAAGGGCGGGAAGGAGCGGCTGGTTCCCATCAGCGCCCGGGCCCGCGCCGCCGCCCTGGCCGCCCGCGAGGCGAGCAAGGGGAAGGAGGGCTCGCGCTGGCTCTTTCCCTCCCGCGGGGCTTCGGGGCATCTGACGCGGCAAACGCTCAACAACCTGCTGAACGAGACGGCGCTGGCGGCGGGCCTCGACCCCGATCGCGTCTCGCCGCATGTGCTGCGGCACTCCTTCGCCTCCCACCTGCTCGGCCGGGGGGCGGACCTGCGGAGCCTGCAGGTGCTGCTCGGCCATGCCGATATCGCGACGACCCAGATCTACACCCATGTGCTGGAAGAGAGGCTGCGGGCCCTGGTGGAGGAGCACCACCCGCTCTCCGCCGCACGCGGCGCGGGGTGAGGATCAGCGGCCGCCCGTCATCGGAATGAGCGCGCCGGTCAGGTAGGCCGCCTCGCCGGAGAGCAGCCAGAGAATGGCCTCCGCGCATTCCTCCGCCGTGCCGACCCGGCCCATGGGGATGGTGGGCCCCAGCTTGGCCAGGCGGTCCCCCAGGCCGGCGGCGGCGTGGATCTCGGTGTCGATCAGCCCGGGGAGGATGGCGTTCACGCGGATGCCCTCGGGCGCCAGCTCCTTGGCCAGGCCGATGGTCAGGCTGTTCACCGCCCCCTTCGCGGCGGCATAGGCCGTCCACTGTCCAGGCCCGCCAATGGTGGCGGCGATGGAGGAGAGGTTCACGATCGCGCCGCCCGCGCCCCCCTGCCGGGTGGACATCCGGCGCAGCGCGGCCTGGGTGCAGAGGAAGGTGGCGGTGACGTTCACCTCCAGGATGCGGCGGATCGTGGCGGCATCGTACCCCTCCGTGCGGGTCGCCGGGCCGGTGATGCCGGCATTGTTCACCAGCCCGGTCAGGCGGCCGAAGGCGCGGTCGGTCTCGGCGAAGAGGGCCTCCACCTCCTCTTCCCGCGACACATCGGCCCGGACCATCGCCGCGCGGCCGCCGCCGGCGCGGATCTCCTCCACCACGGCGCGGGCGCGGTCCTCGCGCTCGGCGTAGTTCACCACCACCGCATGGCCCCGCCGCGCCGCCAGCCTGGCGGTGGCGGCGCCGATGCCGCGGCCCGAGCCCGTCACCACGATCACGCCCATTCCCGGTTCTCCCTATTCTACCTGAAGGCGCAGCTCGGCGATCAGCGGACGGACCTGGGCGATCTGTTCCGAGACGGCGAGGCGCAGTTCGGCGGGAGACGACCCGACCGGTTCCGCCCCGACCTCGGCCATGCGCCGCCGCACCTCCGGCTGGGCGGCCGCGGCCGCGATCTCCCGCTGCAGGCGGGCGATGATGGGCTCCGGCGTGCGGGCGGGGGCGAAGAAGCCGTTCCAGCCCCGCAACTCCATATTGGGAAAGCCCTGTTCCCGGACCGTGGGCACGTCCGGCAAGGCGGCGGAGCGTTGGGCGGCCAGCGTGGCCATGGGCTTCAGCGCGCCCCCGCGCACATGGGGCAGGGCGGTGGAAAGCTGATCCCCGCCGAACTGAATGCGGCCGGCCACCAATTCCTGCACGAGCGGCGCGGCGCCGCGAAAGGGCACATGCTCCAGGTTGATGGCCGCGTCCCGCTTCAGCACCTCCCCGGCCAGGTTCATGATGCTGCCCGGGCCGGTGGAGCCATAGAACAGGCCCGAGGGGGACGCCTTGGCATAGGCGACGAACTCCCGGAGGTCGCGCGCCGGCACGGCGGATGCCGCGACCAGCAGCATGGGCCCGTTGGCGGCCAGGGAGACGGGCGCGAAGTCCCGCTCGATATCATGCGGGGCGCGGTTCGCGAGCTGCAGCGCGGCCGTGGTGGAGGTGAAGGTCAGGTTGTGGAAGAGGAGGGTGTGCCCGTCCGGCGCGGCCTTCGCGACCACATCGGCGCCCACGGAGCCGCCCGCACCCCCGCGGTTCTCGACCACGACGGCCTGGCCCAGCCCCTCCGTCATCCGCTGGGCGAAGAGGCGCGCGAGCATGTCCGTCGTGCCGCCGGCGGGGAAGGGGACGACGACGCGGATCGGGCGGTCGGGGAAGGTACCCTGGGCGCGGGCGATATGGGGAAGGCTGAGCGCGGCGAGGCTGGCGCCGAGCAGCGATTGGCGCCGGGTCAGGGCAGGCATGGCGGTCCTCCGGGTGTTCCGTCCGTGTATCCGGGCGGTTACCGGGGGAGCGTAGAGCGGTTCGGGCCAGCGCCGGAACGGAATGCTGGCTTGGCATGGCGCCGGTGGCAGCGCATTTCCGTGATCCGGGCGGGCGGCTGGCGCGGCGCGCCGCCCTGCGCTAATCCCCCCGCGCCCCCGGACCGGACCCCTTGATGCGTCACTTCCTGGATTTCGAGAAGCCGATTGCCGAGCTGGAAGGCCAGATCGAGGAGCTGCGCCGCACGACCGATGCGGGCGGCATCGACGTGGCCGACGAGATCGGCAAGCTGCGCGACAAGGCTGAGAAGCTGCTGGCGAGCACCTATGCCAAGCTCACCCCGTGGCAAAAGGCGCAGGTGGCGCGCCATCCGGACCGGCCGAAGTGCCTCGCCTATATCGCCGGGCTCATCGAGGACTTCACGCCGTTGGCGGGCGACCGCGCCTTCGCCGATGACCAGGCGATGGTGGGCGGGCTCGGGCGCTTCCGTGGGCAGCCGGTGATGGTGCTGGGCATCGAGAAGGGCTCGGATACCGAAAGCCGCATCAAGCATAACTTCGGCAGCCCGCGGCCGGAGGGCTACCGTAAGGCCCGCCGGCTGATCGAGCTGGCCGGACGCTTCAACCTGCCCATCCTCTCCTTCGTGGACACGGCCGGCGCTTTCCCGGGCGTGGAGGCCGAGGCGCGTGGCCAGGCGGAGGCCATTGCCCGCTCCATCGAGGCCGGGCTGGACGCGCCGGTGCCCTTCATCGCCACGATCATCGGCGAGGGGGGATCCGGTGGCGCCATCGCGATCGCGGCGGCGGACCGCGTGCTGATGCTGGAGCACTCGATCTACAGCGTGATCAGCCCCGAGGGCTGCGCGAGCATCCTGTGGCGTGACGCGGGCCAGGCCGCGACCGCCGCCGAGGCGCTGCGCCTGACCGCCGAGGACCTGAAGAAGCTGAACCTGGTGGATACGGTGGTGCCCGAACCGATGGGCGGCGCGCATCGCGAGCCCACCGGGATGGTGGAGAAGGTGGGCGACCGGATTGAGGCCTGCCTCACCCCGCTCCTCGCGCTGGACGGCGCGACGCTGCGGGCCCGCCGCCGCGAGAAGTTCCTGGAGATGGGCCGGACCGGCCTGGTCTGAGAGCAGCGGCTCCGAACCAACGGAGAGGTGAGCGGCTTGGCCTGATGCGGCAGCCTCAGGCGCTGCTCAGCGATAGTAGTGGCGGTGATACGATCGGTGCGGCGGGCGGTGATAATAGCCGCGGCCGCGGTAATGGCGCCGGTCGCTGCGCGCGCTGCTGGCGATGGCCGCCCCCGCAATGGCGCCGACCACACCCGCCGCGACGGCTGTTCCGACCTGGGCGTTCTGCTGCTGCTGATACGCCTCCGCATTCGCGGCGGGGGCAAGGGCCTGGTAGTCCTGGCAGGCTTCCGCGATGCCCTGCTGGCAGGCATAGGCCGCGCTGTTGGCCTGCTGCTGGTAGGGGCCCGCAGGGCCGGGCGCACAGGCCGCGAGACTGCTGGCGGTGAGCAGGGCGGCGAGGCGGAAGGCGACGCGGGGCGGCATGGCGCGGCTGTTCCTGGCGCAGTGGCGGAAAGGGAACGTCCCGGCCAGGGCAAGGTTCCGAAAGGCGTGCGGGCCGGCGCGGCGAGGCACCGGCCCGCCTGCCGTTCAGGCCTTGGTGCGCTTGCTGTACTTGCGCAGGTCGAAGAGCGCGCTGTCGATATAGCTGCGCAGGAGCTCGCGCTCCTCTTCGTCCTGGGTCTCCTCGATATAGGTCATGATCTTGCGAACGGTCGCGGGGAAGCTGTGGGCCGCGAGCTTCGCTTCCAGCACCGCCAACTCCGACTGGGAGGTCTGGAAGGTCTGGAACTCCTTCTTCTCCTCCTCGGTCAGCTTCGAGGCGATGTCCTCCGGCAGGGTCATGGACCGGCGCGAGACGCTGCCGACGACCTTGGCCGAGCCCCGCTTCTTCTCCGCATCATAGCTGGTGCGGATGAGTTGGATGGCCTTGTCGCGAACTCGGAAATGCATGGAAATCCTCCACTTAGCTTTCCGTGAAGTGACAATATACTGTCAGAGTGCCTCGGTGTCACGCATGGTGATCAGTCGAGGTCATCTTCCTCCGGCGCTGGGGACTGAGCGCCATCTTCCACGGGAGGGCCGAAGTGCTCGATGACCTCTTGCACCGTCAGCGGCTTCAGCTTGAGGCGTCGTGACGGGTCCATGGCTGAGACGGCATCCGCGAAGGCCGCGGGGTCGCGATAATTGGCCTCCTGGAAGATGTCCGGCCCGTACTCCCACCAGCGCGAGGCGAGCAGTCGTGCTGTCACCTCCTCGGGGAAGCGCCAGCGGATCAGCCGCGCGGGAACACCGCCAACGATGCTGTAGGGCGGCACGTCGCGCGTCACGATCGCGCCGGCCGCGATGACGGAGCCGGTGCCGATGCGAATGCCCCGGGCAAGCCGGGCATCCTCGCCGATCCAGACGTCATGTTCGATCGTCGGCCCGGGGCCCATCAGGCCGGGCGGCTTCTCACCCTCGAAACGGCCCGCATTGAAGTCCTGATGCGCGGCGACAAAGGAGGCGTAGCCACGCCGGGGGTCGCAGTCATAGGTGATGGAGGAGGTGGTGGCCCATTCGATCGGGTGGCGCTGCCGCAGGATTTTCACCCCACGGGCGATGGAGCAGTAACGGCCGATCCGAACGGACTCCGTGAAGCCGGTATTGGAATAGGAGAAGGCCCCCATGTCGAAGAGGCGCTCGCCGTCGGGGTAGCAGGCATAGGGCTCGATCTTGGCCCGGGCGGGGATGAAGACCTGCTTGACCCCCCGGAAGGGGCGAGCGGCGCGCCCCATGAAGATCCGCCGCTCCTGGAGCCAGCGACGCGCCTCGGCATCCAGGCGCAGCGTGAGCCCGCGCTTGTCGTTCCGGAGGACCGAGGTCATCGTCGGCTGCTCGCTCGGCTCAGGCGTCGAGCGCCATGACCTCTTCGGCCGGAAGTGCCTCCGAGCGGTGGGGTTCGGCCACCACCGTCTTCGCGCCCACCTGGCGCAGCGGAATGTTCCAGGTCTCCCCGTAGCGCTCCCGAAGGAAGAACTCGGGCTGCGCCGGGCACTTGAACTCCTGGCCGTAGAACATGATACGGCCGAAGGGCAGCACCGCGGCGCGCGGGACATCCCGCATGCGCAGGCCCTGCATATGCATATGGACGCGCTCCCCATCGAGGTCGATCAGGGGGAAGATGTCCATGCGCTTGCGCTCCCTGGGTGCGCGCATCTTCATGAAACCGTTGGCATTCAGGTTGATCGTGAGCCCGCGAGCCTGGAGGGTCGCGACGATCTGCTTCATTTCCTTCACAGCGTCGGGCAGGTTGCGCGACTTCATCAGTAGCGCGGTGTCGACGTCGTCGTCATGCGGGATGAAGCGCTTGTCCCGATAGGCGCCGAGGAAGGTGCCGTAGCAGATGGCGAACTCGTAGCCCAGCTCGGCGAAGATGCCCTCGATCTCGCGGATGGAGCCCACATACTTGTCCGACTGCTGGTGCAGCAGGGCGCCCGAGAGGCCGTGGCTGCGGATCATGATCGGCGAAAGGGAGAGGTCGCCCGTGACCTTCTCGTAGGTGGAGGATACGTAGTCGTCGACGATGCGCACGCGCTCCTGCGTCTGCGTGAAGCGCTGATTCTCCCGCAACTTGCTGTTGGAGACGTGTTGCTCGCGCAGGAACTCGTCGGCGTAGATCACAGCGACCGCGCGGGTCTCGTCCTCCGTGCCCGTGGGCATGTTGCGATCGTTGCCGCGGTGGAGAAGCTGTTCCAGCAGCGGGGCCGCCTTGGCGAGGCAGGCCGGAAGATGCTCCAGCGGCGCGGTATCGGTAATGGCGAGGATCTCCTGGATCACGCGGAGCCGGAGGCTTTCCATCTCGCTGAGGTCAGGCTGTGCTTCGTCACGCAGGCCCTGGCCGAGCGCCTTGTACAAGGCGGTCGCGGAAGCGGTGGCGCGCTTGGCGGGTCCGGCCAGCCCGGCTTGGATGCCCCATTCGCGCAGGGCCTTCCCGGCTTCCGCAAAGGATTCGGCCCGCTGCAGCAGCAGGCCGGGGGCCGTGTTGTCATAGGTGCGGCCGAGGCCCGTCTCGTCCTCATACTCCACGCGGAGTGCGAGGTTGCGAGCGGCGAGGCTGCCGCGCTCGTTCCGGATGGCAACAGCCTCGATGCGCTGCGGGGCGCGGAAGGTCACCTGCCAGAAGGGGAAGGGCACCTCCTGGGTGACGATGCCGACCTTGGACTGGAGAACGGCTTCGGGTGTCGAGGAGGACTTCTCGGGCGGTGACATGGAGAAGCGCGCGCGGGTGAGGTCCAGCGGCTGCTCGCTCACCAACTCGATGCCGCGCAGCGTGAGCGCCCGCACCTCCGGCAGATAGATCTTGAGCCGTTTCACCATGGCGTTCAGCGGCACGATCAGCTGCTTGTCATCGAAGTGAACAAGGCCGGGCAGGGTGCGGCGGATGAGCTCGAGACGGGAGGACCGGGAAAGACCGGCTTTGTAGCTCATGCTGCGTTCGACTCCGGATCGTTCTGCGGCGGGAGAGGGGTGGGCTAAGCCCGCCCGCCCAGGATGGCGAGGATGCTGATGGGCTGGGCGTGGCCGGCAAGGATCTCCTGCACGGCCTCCAGCAGGGGCGTGTCGGGTCCGCCGGCACGGCGGTGCAGGGTCGTGACCGCGCGCGACCCCTCCGCAAGGAAGCCGGAGCGGTTCGGGTCGATCGGGATGCCCTTGCCCATCATGAAGCCCAGGGTGCGGTTGCGGCTGGTGTCGCAAAGCCCGGTCAGCAGCGTATCGCCCAGGCCGCAATGGCAGAGCAGGGCGCTGGAGTCATAACCCAGGCGCCGCAGGATGATGCTGATCTCCTTCACGATCCGGGAGATCAGCAGGAAGGTCGTGTTTTCCGTCAGCCCCATGGAGGCGACCAGGCCGAGCACCACCGCATAAACGTTCTTGATCGCACTGACCGCGTCCACCGCCTCGGCCGAGGCGCAGTGGTCGAGGTCCACGGGCAGGCCACGGAACAGGTCCTGCACGACCTGGCGCGCGGATTCCGAACTGGTGCCGCAGGTGAGGCCGGACCATTCGGCGTTGAACAGCGGCCGTGCGAAAGTGGGGCCCTTCAGGGCGACGTAGCGCACGCCGGGCAGGCGCTGTGCGAACAGGCCGGCGAAGGTGAAGGTTTGGTCGTGCAGCCCCTTCACGAGGTTAATGACGATAGCATCCGGCGGCAGGTCGCGCTCGAAGCGGGCGACATAGTCGTCCATCTGCTTTGCGGGGAAAGCTAGGCAGACCACATCCGCCGACAGGGCGGGCTCGAGCCGGCTGGTGGCCGAAACCGTGTTCGGCAGGGCGTGGCCTGGGAAATAGTTGCGGTTCTCGCCCTCCGCATTGATGGCGGAGGCCTGCTCCTCGGTGCGGCAGCAGAGGGTGACCGCATGGCCCCCACGCGCGAGGGAGACGCCGACAGCCGTCCCGAACGCGCCGGCGCCGATGACCGTCACGCTCGCCTTGCGCGGCGTCGCGTGGCCTTCCGTGAGTACGGCGGCGCTGGGCTGCTCGAACGCCATGTCAGGCGATGATCGAGGCGGGCTGAGCAAGCATCTGCTTGATGGCGGTGCTCGAGACGCCTTCGGTCCGCGGCAAATAGACGACCTCGCAGATCTCGCGGAAATGGTCGAACCGGCCGGCCCAGTCATGGCCCATCACAAGGACGTCCGCCCGGTAGTGTCGGAGGTAATCGGCCTTCAGCTCGAGGCTCTCCTCGACAAACACCTCATCCACGTCCCGGAGCGCGGAGACGATGGCCATGCGCTCCTCCTGGCAGATCGCCGGGGCTATGCCCTTTTTGGAGAAGTTCAGTGCGTCCGACGAAACGCCGACCGTCAGGCTCGTGCCGAGCGCGCGCGCGCGCTGGATGATGCGGAGATGGCCTATATGAAACAGATCATAGGTGCCGAACGTGATAACCCGCCGCTCGAAGCCCGGCATGGACCCACCCTCGCTGTCACGCAGCGGTCATAAGACTGAAACCGATTGCGGTGCAACAAAGATGTGCGCCGGTGCCCAGGACAGGGGGATGACGATGTTGGAGAGAAGGAGTCTTCTTGGTTCCGCGATTCTGCTCGCCTTGGGCGGCTCCTCGCGAGAACTGTCCGCTTCCGCGACGGCGAGCCAGTCCTTCACGGTTCCTCCCTCACGAATATTTGCGCATCGCGGCTTCGGCACGAACGGCGCGCCCAATGCCCTCTCGCCCGAGAACACCCTGGCTGCCTTCCGCCGGGCCGCGTCCCTGGGCGTGGCCGGGCTGGAGACGGATATTCAGGCTACGCGCGATGGCGTGCCGGTCCTGATGCACGATGCGACGGTGGACCGCACGACGGATGGTGAGGGTGCGGTCAGGGAGCTGTCAGCGGCCCAGATCGCCTCGCTGAACGCGGCCGGCCGCTTCGGGCCCGGTGCCCCAGCCGAGCCGGTGCCGAGCCTGGCCTCCTATTTCGCCTTGTGCCGGGAACTGGGGATGGTCGCCTTGCCCGAGCTGAAGGCCGCCCGCCGCCCTGAGGAGGTCGCGCGGATTCTGACCCTGGCCGAGGAGGCGGGAATGGCGGACCGGGTCGTCTGGTCCTCCCGCCGGCTGCGGACGCTGGAAATCGTCGCGGAGATGCGGGGCGGCCGGAGCCGGCTGGCGCTGATCCGCAACGATCTTCGAGATTTCGGCACCTTTCTCCAGCTGCCCGGGGAGAAGATGCTGCTGCTGCGGGCCACCGCCCTGCTGCAGGGGCGGGTGGAAGCGAAGGAGGTGACAGGGGCCGGTGTGTCCCTCGCGGCCTGGACGGTGAACCAGTCCGAGGTAGCCCGGCGGTTGATCGACGGGGGATGCGATTTCATCCTGGCGGATGGTCCGGTTTGAGCTTGCCTTGACGCGCCGGGGCGGCCTCGCGACCCTGGCGTATGGCGGCCCGATCGCTCGAATTCCGGCATCTCGAGGTGCTGCGCGCCCTCATGCGCACGGGCACGGCGACCGGCGCCGGGGCCCTGCTGGGCGTTTCGCAGCCCGCTATCAGCCGGCTGCTGGCCCAGGCAGAGGCGCGGGCGGGCTTCCCCCTGTTCGAGCGGGTGCGGGGCCGGCTGGTGCCGACCGTGCTTGCCCATGCCCTGCATGAGGAAGCGGAGCGGGTTTTCATCGGGATCGACGAGATATCGGCCCTGACCGAGCGGCTGCGGCGCCGGGCGCCGCGCCGGGTGCTGATCGCCTCCATTCCGGTCCTCACCCTCTCCGTCCTGCCCCTTGCGGCCCGCGCCTGGCGGGAGGCGCGACGCCCCGAGGCGCTGGCGATCCATTCCCGCACCGTCGGTGGGGTGCTGGGCATGGTGGCCTCTCGTCAGGCCGATCTCGGCCTCAGCACCAATGTGCCGGCGGTGCCGGGGGTGCGCTCGGCGGTGCTCGCCCGGGGCCGGGCCTTCTGCGCCATGACGGCCGGCCACCGGCTCGCCGCGCTGGAGGTGGTCCGCGCCGGAGACCTGGACGGCGAGGCCTATATCGCCCTGTCGCGGGAGGAGGGGCGCCAGGCGCTGGTGGACGCCGCGCTGGAGGGCAGCGGCGCGCGGCCCCTGGAAATTGCCGAGTGCCGGATGACCAGCGGTGCCGCCGCCATGGCGGCCGCCGGGGCCGGGGTGACGGTGGTGGATGCCTTCGGGGCCGCTCCCTTTCTCGGCGCCGGACTGGTGCTCCGGCCCTTCGAGCCGGCGGTCACGGTCGAGTACCGGCTGCTCTGGGCGGAGGAGGCGCCGGACAGCTTCGGCCGGTCGATCCTCATCCAGGGCGTCCGCACCGCGGCGCGGGCGGTGACGGCGGAGGTGGCCCGGCATCTGCGCGGGCCATAAGTCACCCCCTGGTTCCATGACGATTTGATATGGGGTGTGGGGCGGGCACGGATGCAAGGCTCTTCGCCACATGACCGACGCCCCTTTCGCCCCCGGATTCGTCGAGCGCCCCTATTGGTGGGATGCCGCGCCGCCACCGGTGCCCCCCGTGCTTCCCCTGCCGGACCAGGTGGAGGTCGCGATCATCGGCGGTGGCATCGCCGGGCTTTCCACCGCGATCGAGCTGGGCCGCAACGGGGTGCCCGCCCTGGTGCTGGACCGGGAGGCGATCGGCTGGGGGGCATCGTCCCGCAACGGGGGCGCGCTGAGCGGGGCGGGCAGCCTGGGCAAGGTGCGGAGCGACCTCGCCGAGGCCTTCGGCAAGGAATACGTCGCCGAGCTGATGGAGGAGGGTGAGCAGGCCTTCGAGAGCTTCGAGGCTTTCGTCACGCGGGAAGGGTTGGACTGCGACTATGCGCGCTGCGGCCGCTTCGTGGGCGCCCATGCCCCGCGCGCGCTGGATGTGTTGAAGCGCCGGATCGAGATGATCAACGCCGCCGGCACGGAGGAGGCCTTCTTCGTGCCGCGCGAGCGCGTGGCCGAGGAGATCGCGACCGAGCGGTTCTACGGCGGCATGATGCTGCGGCGCGCCGGCTCCCTGCATCCGGGCAAGTATGTGCGCTCCCTCGCCGCCGCGGCGGAGCGGCATGGCGCGACCCTTCGGGGTGGTGTGGAGATGCGCGGCTATCGCCGTGAGGCGGATGGTGGCTTCGTGCTGGAGACGAGTCAGGGGCGCCTGCGCGCGCGGAAGCTGATGATCGCCACCAATGGCTATACGGGTGGCGCGACACCCTGGCATCGCCGGCGGCTCATCCCGGTGGCGAGCTATATGATTGCGACCGAGGCAATCGGCGAGGAGCGCGTGCGGCGCGTGCTGCCGAAGCTGCGGGTGTATGGTGATACGAAGAAGGTCCTCTACTACTTCCGTCCCTCGCCCGACCACACGCGCATCCTGTTCGGTGGGCGCGCGAGCTTCGTGAATGCGGATACGCGGCGGTCCGGCGCGACGCTTCACCGCTTCCTGACGGATCTGATCCCGGATCTCGCGGATGTGCGGATCACCCATTCCTGGAAAGGCAATGTCGCCTTCGCCTTCGACATGATGCCGCATCTCGGCGAGCATGAGGGTGTGCATTTCGCCATGGCTTGCAACGGCAGCGGCGTGGTGACCATGACCCATCTCGGCCAGGCCGTCGCGCAGACCATGCTTGGCGGCGCAAACCGGCCCTCCGCCTTCGCGCGCCTCACCTTCCCGACACGGCCCCTCTACACCGGGCACCCCTGGTTCCTGCCCCTGGTCGGCCTTTCCTACCAGCTCCGCGACCGGCTCGATGGCTGGCGCGTGCCCCGAAAGGATTCGGCGTGATGGGCCAGCACCCCTATTTCGCGCCGCAGGAATTCGCGACGCGGCTGGCGCGGCTGAAGGAGCGCCTGCACGCCTCCGGCGTCGATGCCGCGCTGTTCGACGAGATCGAGGCGATGACCTGGATCTCAGGCTTCGGCAGTTCCGCCAACCGTTGGCGCTGCGTCGTCATTCCGCTGGAGGCGGAACCCCTCTTCCTCATCCGTGCGCTGGATGCCTCCGTGTGCCGGCAGCGGAGCTGGATCACGGATGTGCCGACCTTCCGCGACTGGGAGGACCCTGTCCCCGTGCTCGCCGAGAGCCTGCGCGCACGCGGCCTAGCCGAGGCCACGATCGGGCTGGATTTCGACAGCTACGGCACCTCCATCGCCCGCATGGCCGCGCTGAAGGGGGCGCTGCCCAGGGCACGCTTCGTGAATATCGGGGCGATGGTCGCGGAGCTGCGGCTGATCAAGTCGCCGGCCGAGATCGAGCTGCTGCGTCGCGCGGCGGCCATCGCGGACGAGGCGCTGCGGCGCGCGGCGACGGTCTGCGTGCCGGGCGGGACGCAGCGCGAGGCGGCGAAGGTCGCGCAGCAGACCTTCGTGGAGATGGGCGGCGATCCCTACCGGCCAGGACCGATCACGGCGGGACGCGGCTGGGACTTCCTGCACGGCCATCTCGGGGACGAGCCACTTTCCGCCGGTGATGTCGTGCATATCGAGCTGACGCCGCGGATCCATGGCTATTCGTCCCGCGTTATGCGCTGCGTGGTGCTGGGCGAGCCGGAGCCGGAGCGCCTGCGCGCGACGGAAATCCTGGCGGAGCTGCAGGACCGGCAGATCGCCGCCATGATTCCGGGAGCCCTTGCCGAGGATGTGGACGCGATCCTGCGGGACGGCGTGATCCGCGCCGGGCTGCGCGAGAGCTATGACAACATCACCGGCTACACTCTTGGCCTCTACGGTGATGCGGGGCCGCGCACGAGCGACTTCACGCGCATCCTCCATCCCGGTGCGACCTGGCGGCTTGAGCCGGGAATGGTCTTTCATGTCTATGCCTCGGCGGGCGGTGCGGCACTGAGCGAGTCCGTGCTCATCACGGAGACCGGCCCCGAGCTGCTGACGCATCTGCCGCGCACGCTGCTGATCAACCGATAGGAAGAACTTGCATGTTCGAAGTCGTCGAGACCGGAATCGTCAAGTCCAAGGGGCCGATCAACGGCACGGTGAAGAAGGGCAACCTTGTCCTGACCGCGCAGGTACCGAAGGACCCTGAAACCGGTGCCATCATCCCCGGTGATATCGAGACCCAGACCCGCCGCACCCTGTCGAACCTCAAGATGGCGATCGAGGCCGCGGGCGGCACGCTGGCGGATGTGATGCTCTGCCAGATCTATCTGGTAGAGCCGGGCGATGCGGCCGGGATGAACGCGGTCTATCGCGAGTTCTTCCAGGAGCCCTATCCCTGCCGGGCGACGGTGGTGGTGAAGGAGCTGCTCGCCCCGGGCATGCGGATCGAGCTCATCGCGACGGCGCAGCTCGGCTGATGGGCGCCGGGCGGGTCATCATCCTCGGCGCGGGGGTGGCGGGGCTTTCGACGGCCTTGCCGCTGCTGCGTGCCGGGCGCGAGGTGACGGTGATCGACCCGCTCGGGCCGGCCGGTGGCGCCTCCTTCGGCAATGCCGGCCTGCTGAGTGCCGATACGGCGGTGCCCATCGCGCTCCCGGGGATGCTGCGCAAGGTGCCGGGGTGGCTGACGGATCCGCTCGGGCCCCTCGTGGTGCGCCCGGGCTACCTGCCCAAGGCAGCACCTTGGCTCGCCCGCTGGATCCGTGCCGGGCGCATGGAGCGTGTCCACGCGATCTCGGACGCCATGCGCGCGCTGCACACGCCCGCCTTCGACGACTGGCGCGAGCTGCTGGGCGCGGAGGGATATTCCGAGCTCATCCGCCGTAGCGGGCAGGTGCAGATCTGGGACGATCCGGAGGAAACGCCCGGCGCCGCGCTGGAGCGCGGGCTGCGCGAGCGCCTGGGCATCCGGGCGGAGGTGCTGGGGCAGGACGAAATCCGGCAGTTCTTCCCCGGTATCGCGCGGCACGTCTCGCGCGGCGTGCTGATCCCCGGCAATGGCCATACGATCAGCCCGCCGCGCGCGGTTCGCCGCCTGGGCGAGCTGTTCCAGGCGGGCGGCGGCACCATCCTGCCGGAACGCGCCATGAAGCTGATCCCGCGCGAGGGCGGCGGCTGGATGGTGATGACCAACACCGCCAACCACCTGGCGGAGCAGGTGGTGGTCGCCGGCGGCGCCTGGTCGCGGCTGCTGCTGGACCCGCTCGGCATCCGCGTGCCGTTGGAGACGGAGCGTGGCTACCACCTGATGCTGCCCGATCCGAGCATCACCCCGAAGCTCCCCATTCTCTACAAATCCGGCAATTTCGGGGTGACACCGATGGCCGAGGGGCTGCGCGTCGCGGGCACCGTGGAGATCGCCGGGCTGGATGCGGCGCCGGACGAGCGGCGCGCGCAGCAGCTTCTCCGCCAGCTTCGCGGGCTCTTCCCCGAGATTCAGGGTGGCGAGCCGCGGCTCTGGATGGGCTATCGTCCCTCCACGCCGGACAGTCTTCCGGTGCTGGGGCCGGTGCCCTCGCATCCTGGCCTGCATCTCTGCTTCGGCCATGGCCATTTCGGCATGACCGGCGGTCCGCCCAGCGGAAGGCTGGTAGCCGGCACGATTCTTGGAGACACGCCGCGCATCGACATGGCTCCCTATGCCATCACCCGATTCCACTGACACCATTCCTGCCAGAAAAGAGGGGCGACGCATGACCGACCTGATCCGCCTGAACAGGCGCCTGCTGCTGGGCACCGCGCTTGCGGCACCCGCGCTGATCTCGCGCCCCGCGCGCGCGGCCGGCGAGGTGATCGTCCGCACGCCCGGCGGCACCTATGACGACGTGATGCGCCGCCATGTCTACGAGCCCTTCACGCGGGAGACGGGCATCGTCGTGCGGCCCGTCGCGGCCACCGCCTCCAAGCTGATCGCCATGTTCCGCGCCAACAACGTGGAACTGGACCTGATCGACACGGGTGACGGCCAGCTCCTCACCCTTGAGCGCATGGGGGCGCTCGCGCCGATCGCCTATGACAAGTGGAAGTGGTCCAAGGCCGAGGACATCATCCCCGAGGTCCGCAACGAGCGCCGCGTGGCCAACTTCGTCTATTGCACCGTGCTGGCCTACAACAAGGACCACTTCGCGGGCGGTGCCCCGAATTCCTGGGCCGAGTTCTGGGATGCCGGGAAGTTCCCGGGGCCGCGCATGCTGGCCGACATGGCCTCCGGCTCGCCCAATCTCGAATTCGCGCTGCTGGCTGACGGCGTGCCGAAGGACCGGATCTATCCCATCGACGTGGACCGCGCGCTGAAGTCGCTCGACCGCATCCGTCCGCAGATCCGCCGTTTCTGGGATACGGGCGCGATGTCCGCCCAGATGCTGTCGGACAAGGAAGTGGTCGCCGGGTCCATCTGGAACGGCCGCCTGCAGGTGCTGATCGATCGTGGGGCCCCGCTCGCCTATACCTGGAACGAGCACATGATCCAGGTGCAGGCGCTGGGCGTGTTCAAGGACGCGCAGAACGCGCAGGGCGCGCAGCTCCTCATCGACTACATGCTGCAGCCCGAGGTGCAGGCGAAGTATTCGAAGGATCTGATCTACGGGCCGACGAACAACCGCGCCTTCCCACTGCTGACCGAGGAGGAGCGCGCCCGCGCCCCCGGCAGCCCGACCTCCCGGCAGACCGGCTTCTTTCAGAACAGCGTCTGGTGGGAGGACAACCGGGACCGCGTAAACCGCACCTGGTCGCGTTGGGTCCAGCGGTGACGGAGGGTTCCGTCGCCCTGGAGGGCGTGACCAAGCGCTATGGCACGGAGACGGTGGTGGCGGGCGTTTCGCTCGCCATCGCCCCCGGCGAGTTCTTCACCCTGCTCGGCCCTTCGGGCAGCGGGAAGACGACCACCCTCTCCATGCTCGCCGGCTTCGTCATGGCCGATGAGGGGCGCGTGATGCTGGGCGGGCAGGATATGACCCACGTGCCGCCGCGCGGGCGGGGGCTCGGCATGGTGTTCCAGAACTACGCCATCTTCCCGCATCTGAACGTGGCGGAGAACGTCGCCTTTCCGCTGACGGTGAAGCGCGCGCCCAAGGCCGAGATCGCGGCGCGGGTGGCGGAGGCGTTGGAGATGGTGAAGCTGACGGGCTTCGAGACGCGCTATGCGCGCCAGCTCTCGGGCGGCCAGCAGCAGCGCGTGGCCCTGGCCCGCGCCATCGTCGCGCATCCCCGCATCGTCCTGATGGACGAGCCGCTGGGCGCGCTGGACAAGAACCTGCGCTACCACATGCAGGTTGAGATCAAGGAGATTTCCCGCCGCCTGGGGATGACGGTGATCTACGTCACCCATGACCAGGAGGAGGCGCTGACCATGTCCGACCGCATCGCCATCATGGAGCGCGGCCGGATCGCGCAGATGGGACCGCCGCGCGAGGTCTACGAGAATCCGGACTCCAGCTTCGTGGCCGCCTTCCTGGGCGAGGCGAACCTGTTGCCGGCGCGCCGCGACGGCCAGGCCGTCGCAGGCCCGGGCGGGGCACGCTTTCAGGCTGGGGCGGGGGCGCTGGCGTCGGCCGAAGGGCTGCTCTTCATCCGGCCGGAGAAGGTGACCATTTCCGCCGCGGCGGCTGGAGAGGGGGCGAACACGCTGCCCGGCCAGGTCCGCCATACCTCCTTCCTCGGCAATGTCGTGCGCTATGCCGTGGAGGTGCCGGAAGGCGCGGTGGTGCTCTGCGATGCCGCGAACGGAGCCGGCGCCGTCCTGCATGCGCCGGGCGACCCGGTGCGCCTGAACTGGCGCGCCGAGGATTGCCGGCTGCTGGCGGCCTGACGCCGTGCCGCTGAAGATCCGCGCGGCCTTCCTGCTGCTGCTGCCCTCGCTGGCGCTTCTGCTGGCCCTCTTCCTCGTGCCGATCGGCTGGTTCCTCTGGTCCTCCATCGCGGAGCTCGGCTCCTGGGCGGAGATCATGGAGGAGGCGGAGGCGGTGCTCCTCTCCGGCGCGGTGGGCGGGGCGCTGCTAAACACGGGGTGGGTCGGGCTGGTGGTGACGGTGCTGACCCTGGTGATCGGCTATCCCGTCTCCTACGCGCTCTCCCGTGCGCGGGGGGCGGCCTTCACGGCCATCCTCCTCTGCATCGTGCTCCCCTATTTCACCAGCACGATCGTGCGCACCTATGCCTGGATGGTGCTGCTGGGGCGCAACGGGCTGATCAACCAGATCCTGCTTGGGCTCGGGCTGGTGAGCGAGCCGGTGAACCTTCTCTACAACCGCACCGGCGTCATCATCGGGATGACCTATGTGCTGCTGCCCTACATGGTCCTCACCCTCTATGCCGCGATGAAGGCGGTGGATCCGCGGCTGATGCAGGCGGCGGAGGGGATGGGGGCCTCGCCGGCCACCGTGTTCCGGCGCGTCTTCATGCCGCTGACCCTGCATGGCGTGGTCGCCGGGGTGCTGATCACCTTCATCCTCGCGATCGGCTTCTTCATCACCCCCGCGCTCATGGGCGGCCCTGGGGACATCATGGTGGCCATGCTGATCGAGCGGGAGGTGGAGCTGACGCAGAACTGGCCCGCTGCGGCGATGATGACGGTGGTGCTGCTGGCCGTCACCCTCTCCCTCTACGCCGTCTACAGCCGCTTCGCGGAACCCGGGGAGGCGGTGCGATGATGGGCCCCGTGCTGCGCGCCACGCTGCTGCGGGCGCTGGTGGTGCTGCTCTGCTTCGGGCTGCTGGCGCCCATTGTGATCGTCGCCATCGCCTCCTTCTCCGGCGACGGCTATCTGAAGTTCCCGCCGGAGAGTTTCTCCACCCGCTGGTACGAACGCTTCCTTGGCGACCCGCGCTGGCGCCAGGCGATTGCCAATTCGCTGATGATCGGCGTGCTGGCCTCGTTTCTTTCGACCATGCTGGGCTTCCTGGCGGCCTATGCAATGGTCCGGGGCCAGTTCCCGTTCAAGCGGGTGATCGCGGCCCTGCTGCTGACCCCGGTGATCGTGCCGCATGTCATCACCGCGGTGGCCATCTACTTCCTCTCGGCCCGGCTGGGCCTGGTGGGCGCGCGGCCCTGGATCGCGGTGGCGCATTCGGTGGTGGCGCTGCCCGTGGTGCTGGTGATCCTTCAATCCGCGCTGCGGACGGTGGATCCCGCGCTGGAACGGGCGGCCATGGTCTTCGGCTGCACGCGCTGGGGCGTGTTCCGCCGGGTGGTGCTGCCCCTTGCCTTGCCCGGCGTGGTCTCGGCGGCGCTCTTTTCTTTTCTCACCTCCTTCGATGAGTTGGTGATCTCCATCTTCCTCGCCGGGTTCCGCTCGGAGACCCTGCCGGTGCGGATCTGGAACAGCCTGCTCCTGGAGGTGGAGCCCACCATCGCCGCCGTCTCCACGCTTCTGATCGCGGTGACGACCCTGGCGCTGGCCATCGACGCGCTGCTGCGGCGCCTGCGCGGCGGGGGTGGCCTGCCGGCGCGGTGAAGGGGTCAGGCGCGGATCAGCGCCGTCTCCAGGCGCTCGGCGTAGCGGTCCGCGGCGGCCCTGGCTCTCCCGGCCTCTATCGGGTTCCAGCCGAAGGCATCCGCCGCCATGCGGTGGTAGCCCAGCTGGAAGGCGAGGTAGCAGGGGAGCAGGAAGGCCAGCAGCGTCGCCTCCCGGCCCAGGGCGGCGAGGAGGCCGTGGCCCTCCTCCTCCGTCAGTCCGAGTTCGACCACCGCACCGGCAACGTCCCAGGTGATGTCCTGGCAGCCGACGAGGTCATGGGCCGCGGCATGGTCCACGGCATCCGCTTTCAGCAGCCTGCCGCCGGGCAGGGCCAGCCATTCCCAGCGATGCATCCGGTTGTCGGTCCAGCAGCGTCGCATGCCGGCTTCCAACTGCGGCAGCTTCGGCTCCCAAAACTCCAGCCGTGCCGCCGCCGTTTCCCCCAGGGCCTCGGCCGTATTCGTGCGCGCCATGGCCCAGAGGCTTTGGGCCGAGGCGCCGGTACCTGCGGTGGCAGGCATCTCGCGCGCGCGCAGGGCGAGGTAGCGCCGGATGTGGGCGAGGAGGGCGGCCCGGTCGGCTTTGGCCGGGTCCAGCGGCTTCGCCTGCTCCATCCAGCGCTCCGCGAGGAATCCGTGCAGCAGGCCCGCCACCTCCGGCGTGAAGCCGGCTGCATGGAGTTGCCGCGCCCGCGCCGTCGCCGCCTCGCCCGTGGCGCCGAGGCCTACGAATTTCAGCAGCCAGGTGCCGCTCCGGCTGTGGAACAGGAACTTCCGGCGCTCGAGGAAGGGGTGGATCGGCGGCCACTCGGCCGCGTCGGGAAAGCGGCGCGCGCGCCAGGCACCAGCGGAGATTTCCTCCATCGGCTGCACGGCTGGGCCCAGCAGCGCGGCGGCCCAGCGTTCCAGGCGGTGCTCCGCTCGTGGCGTGTCCAGCACGAGCCGCTCGAAGCTGGCGGGATGGCGCGCGACCTGGGCCCAGCGCGCCCGGTCTCGCGGGGGCGCCTGCGGCCCGGGCTCGCCGCCATGGCCGGGAAGAAGGTGGATCCGCTCCAGCGGCACGCCGCCTTCCTGCAGGAAGGCCATGGCGGCCCCGAAGCTGCTGCCGGAGAGGCCCGGCCCTTCATCCACCACCGCATATCGCGTGCAGGGCCCTGCGAGGATCGTGCTGGCCAGCGTGTCCTCGACCGCCACTTCGCGCTGGAAGGGGTGCCCCACCGGACGCAGCGTATGGGGCACCGGCGCCCCGCGCGCAGCGGCGACCATCGCGGCCAGGGTGGTCCCGATCGAGCGCAGGCCGATCACCCGCAGCGGGTCCTTCGCCGGAAGCGCGAGCGCCGCCTCGGCATAGGCTTCGGGATAGAGGGCGTAGAAGGCAAAACCCTCAGCGCGCTTGCTCTCGATCCGGGAGGGGAGGGCGGTTGCCTCCAGCGCGCGGATCCTCTCCTGCGGCAGCGGCAGGGGGGCGGCGAAGCCGGATTTCCAGGAGTCCCAGACCCCGCGAGCCAGGGTTGCCAGCAGCGCCATGGCGGCGTCAGCCCGGGGCGAGGCGGCGTCCCGGCCGCACTCGGCGAAATCGGCATCGGCCAGGCCCTGGGCAAGCTCCCCCGCCTCGATCAGGGCGCCGACCAGGGCCGCATGGCGTGCCAAGCCGGGGGGCAGGCCCTGGAGCTGGCGGAGTGCTTCCGCCAGGGCGGCCAGCTTGGCGGCCGGCGCCTCGCGTCGGGGCTGGTCGCCATAGACGATCACGGCGAAGCCTCGGCGGAACTGCCCCGCCCAGGAAAAAGCGCCTTCACGGGACGGCTTGCGCCAGGGTGGCCGGAACTAGGACGCGACTTGCGCCTCGGCCGGCCGGGCCGCCCGGTTCCGCTCCATCGCCTCGCCCAGATGCCCTTCCAGCTCCGCCGCCCGATGAGCAGCGGTGTGCTCGCCCAGGACGCGCGCGCGAAGGGCGCGGCCCATGCCCCGGCGGCGCTCCTCCGGCATGTCGCGCAACGCGTGCAGCACGTCCTCCGCGCCATCGGCCAGCAGCATCTCCTCGCCCGGGTTCAGCAGCGTCTCGATCCCGTCCCACGGGTCGGAAAGGATGGGCACGCCGCAGGCCCCGGCCTCGAAGAGCCGGACGCTGGGGCTGTAGCCGGCGCGGATCATGTCCGCGCGGGTCACGTTCAGGGTGAAGCGGCTCTGCGCATAGAAGGCCGGGTGCTCGGCGGGTGGTACATGCTCGATCCGCTCGACATTCGCGGGCCAGTTGATCCCGGCCGGGTATTGCGGGCCGGCCACGGCGAAGCGTAGCGCCGGGGCGCGGCGCGCGGGCTCGATCAGCAGGCGCTCCAGCGTCGGCTGGCGGTCGGGGCTGTAGGTGCCGAGATAGCTCAGGTCCCAGCGTGAGGGCAGGTCGAGCGGGCGGTAGGCGCCGTCATCCACCGAGCAATAGAGCTGCCGGGCGGCCGGGGAGCCGAAGTGACGTTCCAGCCGTTCGAGGGTCGGGCCGCCGGTGAAGGAGAGATAGACATCGTAGCCCGGGATGAGCGCGGGGGAGAGGTATTCCTCGTCCCCGCGATCCAGCTTCGCCAGGGTCACGGGCGTATCTATGTCATAGAAAGCGGTGGTGCCGCGGGCGAGGTTCTGCACCATCCGCCCGACCGCGACGCCTTCTGGCACGTAGGAGCCGACGATCACCGCATCGGCCCCGGCGATGGCGCCACGCCAGCCCTCCAGCGCGGCCAGGTCCTGATAGAGTTCCAGGCGACAGAAATCGGGCGAGGGCAGGTCGCGGTGCTGCGCGTACCAGGGCACGTCCCGTTCCAGGAACAGGATGTCGTGCCCGCGCGCTGCGAAGGCGCGCAGCAGGGCGCGGAAGGTGGTCGCATGGCCATTGCCCCAGGAGGAGGAGAGGCTGAGGCCGAGCACCACCACGCGCATCGGCGCCGCCCCGCCGCCCCGGCCCGGGAGGGCGTTCATGCCGCGACGCTCCGCTCGCGCACGCGCTCGGCTTCCTGCTTCAGCAGTGCGTCCACCTCGGCGCCGCGGCGGCTGTAGGTGTGCCCGGCGAGGATCCGGGCGCGGGCCGCCTCGCCGATCGCCCTCGCGCGTTCGGGGGTGAGGCTCCGGACATGCTCGGCCACGTCGGCGCCATCGCGCGCGACGAGCACCTCCTCGCCCTCCTTGAGGAAGAGGTCGAGACCGACCCAGGCATCGGTGATGAGGCAGGCGCCGGCGCCCGCCGCCTCGAACACGCGCGTGGCCGGGGAGTAGCCGACGGCGGCCATGCTGTCGCGCGCGACGTTCAGCACCGCGAGGGATGAGGTGTTGAAGGCGTTGTGGTCACGGGTGCCGACATGGCCGATCTGGCGGATGTTGGCGGGCATCGGCTTGTCATGCCAGCCATTGCCGCCGAGGAGGAAGGGGCGGTCCGGCAGCCGCGCTGCGGCGTCGATGAAGAACTGCTCCACCCGCGCCTCGCGGTCCGGCAGGCGGTTGGCCAGGAAGTTCAGGTCGCCCGCGAAGCGCGGATCGGCCGGGACGGGATGGTGCGTCTCGGGATCGAGGGCGTTGTAGATCGGAATGCAGCGCCGGGCACCGAGACCCTCATAGGCATTGATGACCGGCGGGCCGCCGCCATAGGTCAGCACGAGGTCGAGGGAGGGGAGGGCGCGGCGCAGCGCGTGGTCCGGGGCCGGGGTGATCTCGGCCAGGGTGGCGGGCGCATCCACGTCCCAGAAGATCCGGATGGCTTCGGGCCGTGCGGCGCGCATCACGCCCTCGATCAGCGCGTCATCGAACACGCCGACGCCGCTCGCCTTCACCACCACATCTGCCCGGGCAGCCTCGGCCACCACGGCGCGCATGGCGGCTTCCGTGGCCTCGTAGACCCGCACCTCCGCCCAGGGCGGGGGCTCGATGTCGCGGTGCTTCTGACGGTCGAAGGCATCCGGCTCGTAGAAGGTGACCTGATGGCCGCGCGCGGCCAGGTCCCGCAGCAGGCCGCGGTAATAAGTGGCTGCCCCGTTCCAGTAGGAGGACAGGAGGCTCGACCCGTAGAAGGCGATCTTCATGCCGCCACCGTCTCGTTCATGCTCAGTACCTTTCCACCGCCCTCCCACAAGGCCAGCGCGCTCACCGAGGCGGGCGCGATGTCAAAGCGGAAGAGGTCGTCGAGACTCAACCTGAGATAATGGGCCAGCACGGCCTTGATGATATCGGCATGGCTGACGATCGCGACGCGCCCTTCCGGGTGGTTCGCGTGCAGTTGCTCGACCGCAGCCACGGCCCGTTCCTGGGCTTCGGCCATACTTTCGCCGCCCGGCACGCGGGAGGTCGCCCGCGCCGTGTTCCAGCGCGCCCAACTGGCATCGCCTTCGAGGGATCCGAAGCTGCGCCCTGTCCAATCCCCGAAGTCGATCTCCGTCATGCCCTCGCAAGGGCGCGGAGCAAGGCCGAGCCGCTCGGCCATCGGGGCCGCCGTCTCGCGCGCTCTTTCCATCGGGCTGGCGTAGAGGGCGGAAATCGCCTCGCCTGCCATGCGCCCCGCCAGCGCGGCCGCCTGCCGATGGCCGGTCGCGCCGAGCGTCACGCCGGGCATCCGGCCGCAGAGGATGCTCCCGACACGATCATGCGCGGCATGCCGCAGCAGGAAGATGGTGCTGGGCACGCGGGCACCTAGCCCTCGCCCGCGACGAAGCTGAGCGTGCGCTCGCGCGCCTCGCCGTCATCGAACTGCTGCGGCGGCGACTTCATGAAGTAGCTGGACGGGCCAACAAGGGCGCCGCCGATCCCGCGATCGAGCCCGATCTTGGCGCAGCGCACGGCATCAATGACCACGCCCGCCGAGTTGGGCGAATCCCAGACCTCCAGCTTCAGCTCCACGTTCAGCGGCATGCCGCCGAAGCCCGTGCCCTCGAGCCGGATCTGCGCCCATTTGCGGTCGGTCAGCCAGGGCACGTGGTCGCTCGGGCCGACATGCACGGATTCGGCGGGGAGGGGGATGTCGAACTGGCTGGTCACCGCCTGCGTCTTGGAGATCTTCTTGGACTCCAGCCGTTCGCGTTCCAGCATGTTCAGGAAGTCTGCATTCCCGCCGAAGTTGAGCTGATAGGTGCGGTCCAGCCGCACGCCGCGGTCCTTGAACAGATTGGCCAGGACCCGGTGCACGATCGTGGCTCCGACCTGGCTCTTGATATCATCCCCGATGATGGGAACGCCGCGCGCTTCGAAGCGGCGCTGCCATTCGGGGTTGGAGGCGACGAAGACCGGGATGCAGTTCACGAAGGCGCAGCCCGCCTTCAGCGCCTGCTCCGCATAGAACTCCGTCGCCTTCTGGGACCCCACGGGCAGGTAGGACACGACCACATCCGCCCGCGCCTCCTCCAGGATCGCCGCGACGTCGGCGACCGGCGCGTCGGATTCGGTGATCTCCGCGCTCATGTAGCGGCCGATGCCGTCCAGCGTCGCGCCCCGCTGCACGGTGACGCCGGTGGGCGGCACATCCGCGAAGATGTGCGTGTTGTTCGGCTCGGCGAGGATCGCCTCCGCGACGTCACGCCCGACCTTCCGCGCATTCACGTCGAAGGCGGCGGCGATCTCGATGTCGCGGATATGGTAGCCGCCCAGTTCCACGTTCATCAGCCCGGGGACTGGCTCGTTGGATGTGGCATCCTTGTAATAATGAATGCCCTGGACGAAGGAGGAGGCGCAGTTGCCCACTCCGACCACGGCGACCCGCACGGCGCTGCGACTCATTTCCGCCAGCCCCGCATGCTCTGCGAGGGGCGTAGACGCGGCCAATCGGCCAGGAGGCGAGGCGACCCGGGCATCAAGAGATCGAAATTCCTATTTCCCCGTGTGTCGGCCGTGCGTCAGCCGATGCATCAACTTAGCTTCGTGTTCCGGAGCCAATCAATCGCTGGCGGTTCACGGCTGGTTGTCGTGAGGCTGTCACAAGAAAATGTGATGGCATTCCTGGCCTTCTTCTTACCCTCTCATGCCTTCTTCTCACCGAACGGAGCAGGTAAGGATTTGACCGCGCCGCCATGGAACGACGGTGGTGTGGAGTCGGTCGTGTCCCTGACCGCTCCGCACAATCTGCCGCGCATGCGGTTCATGGGCCGGAGGACGAGGTTTTGGCGGAATCGATCCTGATCACCGGTGGCGCCGGATTCATCGGTCGCTACGTATCGCGCGCGTTGCTCGACCGCGGCGATCATGTTCGGGTGCTCGACAGCTTCATCGAGCAGGTGCACGCCGATCGCGGCGCGGACGGCCTGGACTCCGAGGTGGAGGTGGTGCGCGGCGACGTGCGGGACGCCGACGCGGTGGCACGCGCGCTCAAGGGGATCGACAAGGTTGTTCACCTGGCGGCCGAAGTCGGCGTCGGTCAGAGCATGTATGCGATCGACCGCTACGTCTCGGTGAATGATCACGGCACGGCCGTTCTTTTCCAGCAGTTGATCGACCAGCCGGTGAAGCGCGTCGTCGTCGCTTCCTCCATGAGCGTCTATGGCGAGGGGCTGTACAAGGACGCCGACGGAAATCTGGTCGAGGACGCCGTGCGGCGCCCGCGCAGTGGCCCTGATGCGCCCTGGGACCCGCTGGACGCCAAGGGGCGGCCCATGGTTCCCGTGCCGACGCCGGAGTGGAAGCGGCCGAACCTGGCCTCCGTCTATGCGATCAGCAAGTTCGTGCAGGAGCGTCTCACCCTCACCGTCGCGCCCACCTATGGCATGGAGGGCGTCGCGCTCCGGCTCTGGAACGTCTATGGCGCGGGGCAGGCCCTCTCGAACCCCTATACCGGCGTGCTCGCGATCTTTGCGGCCCGGCTCCAGAACGGCCAGCCGCCGATGATCTTCGAGGACGGGCTGCAGCGCCGCGACTTCGTGCATGTGGAGGATGTGGCGAATGCCTTCCTCCTGGCGCTGGACCGACCGCAGGCGGCCGGTGGCGTCTACAACATCGGCAGCGGCGTGGACCGCACGGTGCAGGAGGTGGCGGCCGACCTGGCCGATGCCATGGGCCGCACGGGCCTCGCCCCCGAGATCGCCGGGAAGACCCGGGCGGGCGACATCCGCCACAACATTCCCGATATCAGCAAGGCGCGGGACGAGTTGGGCTATCGCACCCGGCATCTCGACTTCACGGCTGACCTGGCCGAGCTGGCCGAATGGGTGGCGCGGCAGCAGGCCCGCGACCGGGTGAGCCAGGCTCGGAACGAGCTGGAGCTCCGGGGGCTGGTGGCGTGAACGCGGTCACGCCTCCGGCGCCGCCCAGCACGGGCCGGCAGCCGATTCTCGTGACAGGGGGCGCCGGCTTCATCGGCTCCAACCTGGCCGATCGGCTCGCGGCCGAGGGCCATGACGTGCTCGTCTATGATGCGCTGTCCCGGCCCGGCGTCGAGACGAATCTCGAATGGCTGAAGCGACGCCATCCGCGCCGGGTCTCCGCGACCATCGCCGATGTGCGCGATGGAGCCGCGCTGGCGGCGGCGGCGAAGCAGGCATCGGCGGTCTTTCATCTCGCGGCGCAGGTGGCGGTCACCACCAGCCTGACCGATCCGCGCGCCGACTTCGACATCAACCTGGCCGCAAGCTTCTCCCTGCTGGACGCGCTGCGCCAACGGGGCGGGCGGGTGCCGCTCGTCTTCGCCAGCACCAACAAGGTGTATGGCGACCTTGCCGATGTGGCCCTGCAGCTGGACGGCGAGGCCTATGTCCCGGTGGACCCCACGATCCGCGCGCGCGGGATCGGGGAGGACCGCTCGCTCGATTTCCATACGCCCTATGGTTGCTCCAAGGGGGCGGCGGACCAGTATGTGCTCGATTTCGGACGCTCCTTCGGCGTGCCCACCGCGGTGCTGCGCATGAGCTGCATCTACGGCCAGCGGCAGATGGGCACTGAGGATCAGGGCTGGGTGGCCCATTTCGTCCTCCGCGCCCTGCGCGGGGAGCCGATCAGCATCTATGGCGACGGTTGCCAGGTGCGCGACGTGCTGGATGTCGGCGATGCGGTGGAGGCCTATCTCGCGGCGTGGCGAAGCATCGACGCCGTGTCCGGCCGCGCCTTCAACCTCGGTGGCGGGCCGGCGAATGCCATCAGCCTGCGCCAGCTGATCGCGCATATCGGCGACATCACGAACCGCAAGGTCGAGACGCGCTATGCCGATTGGCGGGCGGGCGACCAGCGCTACTATGTTTCCGACACGACGAGCGCCGCGCGTGAGCTGGGGCTGCGCCCCGCCCGCCCCTGGCGTGAGGGCGTGGCGGCGCTCGCGCAGTGGCTCCGCCAGGAGAGGGCCGCGTTGGAGCCGGCCAGCGCGTGAGCCGCCCGACCACGGGGTTGCGGCTGCTGATGACGGCGGACGCCGCCGGGGGCATCTGGACCTATGCGCTCGACCTCGCCGGCGGGCTCGCCGCGCATGGGGTTGCGACCGACCTGGCGGTGATCGGGCCGGACCCGAAGGAGGCGCAGCGCGGCCAGGCGGAAGCGATCCCGGGGCTTCAGTTGCACCGGACCGGCCTGCCTCTGGACTGGCTGGCGGACGGACCCGATGCGGTGCTGGCCGCAGGGCGGTGCCTCGCCGCCCTTGCGCGTGAGACAGGTGTGGACCTGGTGCACCTCAACAGCCCCGCCCATGCGGCGGGTGGGGTGTTCCCCGTACCGCTTGTCGCGGTTTCCCATTCCTGCACCGCGACCTGGTGGGATGCAGTACGCGGCGGCGCACTGCCCGAGGATTTCGCATGGCGTGCCGATCTGCTGCGCCGAGGGGCCCTGGGCGCCACCGAGCTGGTGGTGCCCAGCCACGCTTTCGGCGAGATGACGATGCGGCGCTATGTGCTGCCACGTCCTCCGGTGGCGGTCCATAACGGACGGGCGCCGCTGCCGCCGGCCGTGTCACGGCCCGCCGATGCGCCGGAGCTGTTTGCCTTCACGGCCGGGCGGTTGTGGGATGCCGGCAAGAATGTCGGTGCGCTGGACCGTGCCGCATCGCGCCTCGATCTGCCGGTGCTCGCGGCCGGCTCCCTTCTCGGCCCGGATGGTACGCGCGTGGCCGCGCCCCATCTCCGCACGCTCGGCGTGCTGGACGAAGCCGCGCTGGCCAGCTGGCTCGGGTGCAAGCCGATCTATGTGTCCCTGGCTCTCTACGAGCCCTTTGGCCTGGCCGTGACCGAAGCGGCGCAGGCCGGCTGCCCGCTGGTCCTGTCGGACATTCCGACCTTTCGCGAATTGTGGGACGGCGCCGCCCTCTTCGTGCCCCCGAATGACGAGGAGGCCGCGGTCAGCGCCATGGCCCGCCTGGCGGCGGATGGGCGGGAGAGGCTGCGGCTCGGCGCCGCAGCCCGCAGCCGGGCCGCGCGCTACACGGTGGAGGCGATGGCGGCCTCCATGCATGCCGTCTATCGCCGCGTGCTGTTTCAGGGGAGCGCTGCGGCGTGAAGCTCGTCTATTTCACCCATTCCCTGGCCTCCTGCTGGAACCATGGCAACGCGCATTTCCTCCGCGGCGTGCTGCGGGAATTCGTGCATCGCGGCCATGAGGTCGTGGCCCTGGAGCCCGCAGGCGCCTGGAGCCTGGAGAACCTGCTGCGCGACCATGGCGAGGCGGGGCTCGAAGCTTATCGCTCCCTCTACCCGGAACTCGCCTCCCGCGTCTTCGCTGGCGTCGAGGAGGCCGAGGCGGCGATCGGGGATGCCGATGTCGTCATCGTGCATGAATGGAACGAGCCGGCCCTCGTGGCGACGATCGGGCGGCTGCGGCGGCGCGGGGGGCGCTTCACCCTGCTGTTCCACGACACGCACCACCGCGCCGTGAGCGACCCGGAGGCGATCCGGACCTTCGACCTCGATGGCTATGATGGTGTTCTCGCCTTCGGCGCTACCCTGGCGGACGTGTACCGGAGCTGGGGCTGGGGCGAGCGCGTCTTCGTCTGGCACGAAGCGGCGGATACGCGCCTCTTCCATCCCCCTGCGCAGGAAGGTCCGCGCGAGGGGCTGGTCTGGATCGGCAACTGGGGTGATGGCGAACGCAGCGAGGAGCTCGAGCGCTTCCTCATGCGGCCGGCGCGCAATGCCGGGCTGCCGCTCGACATCTACGGCGTGCGGTATCCCGACGAGGCGCGCGCGATGCTGGACCGCTACGGAGTGCGCTTCCGCGGCTGGCTGCCGAATGCGCGCGCGCCGGAGGTTTTCGCCCGGCATGTGGCCACGGTGCATGTGCCCCGGCGCTTCTATGTGGAGGTGCTGCCGGGCATTCCGACGATCCGCGTGTTCGAGGCGCTGGCCTGCGGCATTCCGCTGGTCTCCGCCCCCTGGCAGGATTCCGAGGGGCTGTTCCGGCCGGGCGAGGACTACCTGACGGCCCGGGACGAGGCGGAGATGACCCGCCAGCTCCAGGCGCTGCGCGACGATCCGCCCCTGCGCAGCGCCCTGGTCGCGAGCGGGCTGGAGCGGATCCGGGCGCGGCACAGCTGCGCCCACCGGGCGGATGAATTGATGGAGGTGCTTGCGCGCCTCGATGCCGCCGCGGTGCGGCGGCTCGGCCCCGAGCGGCAGGTTGCAGGAGCGGCGGGATGAGTGGTTCGGCGGTGCTTTCGAAGGATGAGATTCGCCAGCGCGTGGAAGCGCTGGGCGAGTGGTTCCACAACCTGAACCTGGGCGGGGTGCAGACCGCGCCGAACCACTTCCTCTGGAATTACCCTGCCAGCAAGTTCAAGCACTTCTCGCACGTCATCCCGCAGGACCTGACGGGCAAGACGGTCCTGGATATCGGCTGCAATGCCGGCTTCTACTCGCTGGAAATGAAGCGGCGCGGCGCCGCCCGCGTGCTGGGTGTGGATTCCGACGACCGCTACCTCGCCCAGGCGCGCCTGGCCGCGGAGGTGACGGGGCTGGAAGCCGAGTTCCGTAACCTCTCCGTGTATGACGTGGCGGAGCTGGGCGAGCGCTTCGACCTCGTGATCTTCATGGGCGTGCTCTACCACCTGCGCCATCCGCTGCTCGCGCTGGACCTGATCCATGAGCATGTGGCCAAGGACCTGCTGCTCTTCCAATCGATGCAGCGCGGCGCGACGGAGGTGATGGAACCCGCGGAGGACTATCCCTTCGTGGAGACGGCGGTCTTCGACGACCCGAAATGGCCGAAGCTGCACTTCATCGAGAAGCGCTATTCGAACGACCCCTCCAACTGGTGGGCGCCGAATGCGGCGGCGGCGGAGGCCATGCTGCGCTCCGCGGGCTTCACCGTGATCGAGCACCCGGAGCAGGAGGTCTATCTGTGCCGGCGCGTGGAGGCCCCCTGGGGCGCCGGCGCCGCCTATCCCGCCGCCCGTCCTGCTGGGGAGCCGCGCGCATGATCGAAGCCGCGATGATCTGGAACGAGCCCAACAACAAGTCCCATTGGGACCCGGAGATCGATCCAGGCTGGGCCATGTTTGGAGAGACGGCGAAGCTCGCCGGCCGGGCCATCCGGGAGGTGAACCCCAACCTGCCGCGCGTGCTCGGCGGTATCTCTCCCATCGATCCCTCCTTCATCGAGAACCTCACGGGCAGGGGCGTGATGGAGGAAATCGATGTGGTGGCCGTGCACGGCTTTCCGCTGGATTGGAACCTGTGGAAGATCGACGAGTGGCCCGCGAAGATCGACGAGATCCGTGCCGTCACGGACAAGCCGATCTGGGTGACCGAGGTCGGGATCTCCACCTTCGGTGCGGAGGAGGTGCAAGCCTGGGGCGTGGACCGCACCGCTGAACTGCTCATCGGCAAGGCGCCGCGCATCCATTGGTACAGCCTGTATGACCTGCCGCAGGCCTGGGGCGCGACCACGCGCCACCGCGAGGCGGAGGGCTCCTCCTACTACCGGCACTTCTACATGGGCCTTCTACGCGAGGACGGCTCGCCCAAGCCTTCGCTTGAGCATTTCGCGAAGCACACGCCGCATATGGGCCTGTGCCAATGGTTCCATTACGAGGACCATCGCCTCTACGAGGCAGTGGAGTGGATGAAGCGGCTCGGCGTCACCTATCTGCGCACCGGCCTCTCCTGGGCGGACAGCTTCCGGCCGAATGCGCTGGACTGGTTCGACCGGCAGATGGAGGCGCTGGCGGATTTCGACGTCACCGTGACCTTCTGCTTCACGCCGGAGCATCGCGGCATCGCGCCGCATCACACCAGCCCGCCGCAGGTGCCGGAGGAGTTCGCGGAGTTCTGCGCCTCCATGATCCGGCGCTATGCGCCGGCGAAGGCCACCATCGCGGCCTGAGGGCTGGCGAGGACGGGGCGGGAAGCCGCTGGTGGCCTTGGGCCACCGGCGGCTTATCGATTGGGAATTGAGAAAATGGGTGCGATGCAAGCGCCGGAGAACATGCGCGCCGCGGTCCTCACGGGGGCGGGGCAGGTCGAGATCCGGGACGTGGCGCTTCCGGAGCCCGGCCCCGGGCAGGTGCGGCTGCGGCTGGAGGGATGCGGCGTCTGCGCCTCCAACCTCACCCCCTGGGCCGGCCCGGACTGGATGACCTTCCCGACCCAGCCCGGCGATCTCGGCCATGAGGCCTGGGGCGTGGTGGATGCGCTGGGGGAGGGGGTGGATGGCCTCTCCATCGGGGATCGCGTCGCGGCGCTCACCTATCGCGGCTATGCCGAATACGACCTCGCCGAGGCGGAGAACGTGGTGCGGCTGCCAGATTCCCTGGCTGGGCAGCCCTTCCCGGGCGAGCCGCTGGGCTGCGCGATGAACATCTTCCGGCGCAGCGGGATCGAGGCGGGGCAGATGGTCGCCATCATCGGCATCGGCTTCCTCGGCGCCATCCTCACGCGGCTGGCGACGGAGGCGGGCGCGCGGGTGATCGCCATTTCCCGCCGGCCCTTCTCGCTGGATCTCGCCCGCAGCATGGGCGCGGCTGAGACCATCCCGATGGAGGACCACAACGGCATCATCGCCCGCGTGAAGGAACTGACGGATGGCCGGTTCTGCGACGTGGTGATCGAGGCCGTCGGCAAGCAATGGCCGCTCGACCTTGCGGCGGAGCTTTGTAAGGAGCGCGGCCGCCTGATCGTCGCCGGCTATCACCAGGACGGACCGCGGCAGGTGAACATGTGGCTGTGGAACTGGCGCGGCCTGGACGTGATCAACGCGCATGAGCGCGACCCCCGGGTCTACATGCAGGGCATCCGGGAGGCGGTGGAAGCGGTGGCGGCTGGTCGCTTCGATCCGAAGCCGCTGATGACGCATGAGTTCGCGCTGGACCGCCTGGGCGAGGCGCTGGATGCCACGCGCGACCGGCCGGATGGATTCCTCAAGGCGCTGGTGCGCTTCCCGTGACCCGCCCGTGCATCGGCTTCCTCGGCGTCGGCTGGATCGGCCGGCACCGGATGCAGGCGATCCTGGCGACGGGGGCGGTGGAGGCCGCGGCCATCGCCGATCCCTCACCGGAGATGAGGGCCGAGGCACAGCGCCTCGCCCCGGAGGCGAAGCAGGTCGGCGGGCTGGAGGAGATGCTCGGCCTGGGCCTGGACGGGGTGGTGATCGCGACCCCGAGTGCGCTGCATGCGGCGCAGACGATCCAGGCCCTTCAGGCCGGCGCTGCCGTCTTCTGCCAAAAGCCACTCGGGCGCACCGCCGTCGAGGTGCGCGATGCCGTCGATGCGGCGCGCAGGGCGGACCGACTCCTCGGGGTGGACCTGTCCTACCGCTTCACCGAGGGCATGCGGCGCATCCGGCAGGCGATGGCGGAGGGGGAGCTGGGCCGGATCTACGCGGCCGATCTCGTCTTCCACAACGCCTATGGGCCGGACAAGCCGTGGTTCCGGGATCCCGCCCTGTCCGGCGGCGGCTGCGTGATGGATCTTGGCGTGCATCTCGTGGACCTGGCGCTCTGGGCGCTCGACTTCCCGGCTGTGGCCGGGGTTTCGGGCCAGCTCTTCTCGGGCGGGGAGCCGCTGGCTGGCCGCACCGATCGCGTCGAGGACTATGCGGTCGCGACGATCGAACTCCAGGGAGGCGCCGTGCTGCGCCTCGCCTGTTCCTGGAACCTTCATGCCGGACAGGATGCGGTGATCGCGGCCGAGTTCCACGGCACGCAGGGCGGGGCCGCGCTGCGGAACCAGAACGGGTCCTTCTACGATTTCACGGCGGAGCGTTTCCAGGGCACGGCGCGTGAGGTGCTCGCCGTTCCGCCAGACGAATGGGGTGGGCGTGCCGCCGCGGACTGGGCGATGCGCCTGGCCTCCTGCGAGCGATTCGATCCTTCCGCCGCGGCTCTGGTCACCGTGGCGGAGGTCCTGGACCGGATCTACGGCCGCGAGGTTCGGCCCGACCTTACCCCGGGGCGAGGCTGAGCACGACCACATACTGGCAGCCGGCCGCGACGAGGACGAGCGCATGCCAGATGGCAATGTTGTAGGGCAGCGTCTTGGAGACGTGGGCGATCACGCCCAGGCTGTAGATCAGCCCGCCCAGCAGAAGCAGCCCGAGTTGCCATGAGGACAGGGCGCGGAGCAGCGGCATGAGGGCAATGACTCCGACCCAGCCCAGAAGCAGATAGGCGGCGATCGCGACCCGTTCGAAGCGCGCCGGCGCGGCCAGCTTGATCGCGCCGCCCAGCAGCGCGCCCGTCCAGACGAAGAGAAGAAGGGCAAAGCCGGTCCAGCCCCCCACGGCCAGCGCCATGATGGGGGTGTAGGTGCCGGCGATGAGGAGGAAGATGGCCGCGTGGTCGAGGCGGCGGAGAAGCGCGCGCCGTGGCCCGGGGGTGGCCATGTTATAGGCGGCGGAGCAGGTGAAGCTTGCCACCAGGCCCAGCGCATAGAGCCCGAAGGCTGCGGCCGCGAGCGGTTCGGGCCGATGGGCCGCACGGGAGGCCAGAAGCAGGCAGGCCGCCAGTACGGCGAGCAGTCCAACGACATGGACAGCGGCATCGGCACGCCGATGCCGGATGTCGGCGGGCAGGGTGGCCACTCGCGCCTCGGTTACGCGATGCGGCCGCCTTGCCGGTTCAGGCGGCGGTCAGCGACGCGCCTTGCCACGCGCGATCTCGCGCTCGATCGCGGTGCGCTCGCCGGAGCCGAGCTTCCGCGCGATCTCCCGCACGATCGCCTGCGACACGCGATGGCGCTTGGCCAGATAGGCGATGGTCTCTTCGAGCGCCGCCGCATCGACCGGGCTGGCGGCTTCGGCTTTGGTCTTGCTGTGCGACACGGTGGTCCTCGTGATTTCAAGCGGCCCTTGGGCCTCTGAAAGGCAGGTGGCAGCTGGGGCACGGTGTCGAAGGCGGCGGAATGCCAGCCTGCGGGCATTCGCCCTAGCTGATGGCGGGGCCGTTCTTGCCCAGGGCGGCATAGGGGCCCTGGCGCATCTGGCTCTCCCGCACGACCCGCTCATGCCCGTCGCGATCGCTGCGAACGCGGTACTCGCGGTCGGCAGCGTCGTTCGGAAGCAGGCGGACAACGGTGTAATGTCCCGTCACCCCAGGGGGGGTGAGGATTCCGGCCACGAGCTCGATGCTCTGGCCAACTTCGTAGCTGTGACGTGCCATGATGGTTCCTCGCTTGGTGTCGGGCCGCGGGCCTGGTCAGGGGACGCGAGACGCGGCCGCTCCGACAGGAGAGGGCCGGGCGGGAGAGCCTGGCTTCCCCGCCCGGCGAACCGGTCAGGCCGCCTTCAGATTGCCGGCCGAGAGCTTGCCCTGCTGGCCGCGCTGCAGCTCATACTCCAGGCGGTCGCCCTCACGCGGCTCCTGCAGGCCGGAGCGCTGCACGTCGGAAATGTGGAGGAAAACGTCCTTGGAGCCGTCCTCGGGCTGGATGAAGCCGTAACCCTTGGACGCGTTGAACCACTTGACGGTGCCAATGGCCATGATGGTGTTCCGTTCGGAAATGAGTGTGCCACTCCGCAACAGCGCGGAATGGATCAAGCTTCGACGATAGACGGACACCGGGCTCGGCGCTCGACGAGGAGCAGGGAGAGCAGGCCGGACCTGACGAGACTGACCTTGGGCAAGTGGGGGGGCGGAGGCCGGACTTCAACCTTCACACCCCTCTTGTCCGGATGACGCTTTGCCCATCTTCATCCCGGGCTTGTTCTGTCTCACGCAGCGCGAACGGTCCCGCCAGCGAGAGACTCCAGCCGGCGTGCAACGGCTGCGAGGCGCGGGCCGATCTCCCCGGTCAGCCTCTCGCGGTCGAGCATGAAGGCGGGCGCTCCGCAGTTGAGCGCCATCACCTCGCCTCCGGGCAGCATCACGGCGGCGCCCGCGGCGTGGACCGTCGGGTTCCAGTCGCCGGGGGAGACTGTGAATCCCAGCCGGGGAAGCATTCTCAGCGCCTCGTTGAGCCCCTCCCGGATGCGGGGCCAGTCCCCGCCATGCCGCTCTTCCAGCTCCGCCTCCAGGGCGGCGCGCTCCTCCTCCGGCGCGGCGGCGTAATAGGCCCTCCCCATGGCCGTGACGCAGAGCGGAACACGCGACCCGATCTCGAGCTGCAGCGCCACCGCGGTGCGGGGGGAGACATGCTCGACATACAGCATCGCGAGCCCGTCCCGCTTGCCGAGGGAGACGGAGGCGTTCGTCTCCTCCGCCAACTGGCGCATCAGCGGCGCGGCCATGCGGCGGACGCCCATATTGGCCAGGGCGAGCTGGCCGAGCGGCACGGCGGCGAGGCCGAGCTGGTATTTCCCGAAGCGGGGCAGGTAGGTCAGGTAGCCGAGGCGTGTCAGCGTATGGGTCAGGCGCGAAACAGTGGCGCGCGGCAGGCCGGTGCGCTCGGCCAGTTCCTGGTTGCCCAGGATGGGGTCCTCGGCCCGGAAGGCGTGCAGGATATCGAAGCCCCGCGCGATGGCCGCCACGAATTGCCGGTCCTCGCCCGGCTCCTCGGCCGATGCCGTGCTGGCCCGCTTGCGCATGCTTCCCTCCGCCAGTCCCGGCTTGACCGCCTTCCGCCCCTGTCGGATATCAGGGGCAAGACGGCAGAACATATTTCCGCATTGCGGAAATTGGAAGCAAGCCGATGGGAGAGACGACATGCGGCCGGTCACGGCGGCACCGACGATCGGAAGCAGCGAGGCCGGGAACCTCCGGCCCTGGGTGGCGTCCTATCCGCGGGATTGCCGCTGGGACGCACCCCTGGAAGCCGGCACCCTCGGCGGGCTGCTCGACCGTGCGGTGGCGCGCTGGTCCACCCGGCCGGCCCTCGAGTATCGCGGGCGTGTCGTCACCTATGCCGGGCTCGGCGTGTCGGTGGACCGGATCGCCGCCGGGCTGCTGGCCCAGGGGGTGACCCCCGGCCAGGCCGTCGGGCTGCTGCTGCCGAACACGCCCTGGCATCCCGTCTGTTTCCTGGCGCTGGTGCGGCTGGGCGCGCGCGTGGTGCATCTCAGCCCGCTGGATGCGAAGCGGGTCCTGCATCACAAGCTCGCCGACAGCGGCGCGCGCCTCGTCATCACCACCGACCTGCCGGGGCTGCTGCCCGCCGCGCTCGAGCTGCTCGACACGGGTGCGGTGGATCGCGTGCTGCTCGGCGAGGATTCCGCCTGGGGAGGCGAGACGGCTGAGACCGATCCGCGCCTCGTCCCGCTCTCCTCTATCGCCGCCGACCCGCCGGCCGCCTGGCCGGAGGTCTCGCCGGAGGATGTCGCCCTCCTGCAATACACGGGCGGCACCACGGGCATGCCCAAGGGCGCCATGCTGACGCATCGCAACCTGACCTCCGCCGTCAGCATCTATCAGCACTGGCATGACGGCGGCGTGCTGGTTCCGGGCGAGCAGCGCGTGCTCGCCGTGCTGCCGCTCTTCCACATCTATGCGCTGACCACCGTGCTGCTGCGGCACCTGGCGGATGGCAACGAAATCCTGCTCCGGCCGCGCTTCGACGCCGAGACGACCCTGCGCGACATCGAGACCCGGCGCGTCACCGTGCTCTCCGGCGTGCCGACCATCTGGATCGCGCTGCTGAACCATCCGGGCGCTGCCGGGCATGATCTCTCCTCCCTCCGGGCCTGCATCTCCGGCGGCGCGCCGCTGCCCTTCGACGTGGCGGCGCGGGTGGAGATGCTGCTCGGGCAGAGACTGCGCATCGGCTGGGGCATGACGGAAACCGGCCCCGCCGGCACCCGCGTGCCCATCGCCGCGGTACCGCGCCCCGGCATCATCGGCCTTCCCCTGCCGGGCGTGGATCTGCGGATCGTCTCGATGGAAGACCCGTACCAACCCTTGCCGCCGGGCGAGACCGGGGAGATCGCGATCCGCGGCCCCAGCATCTTCGCGGGGTACTGGAACCAGCCCGCCGAGACGGCGGCCGCCTTCCGCGACGGTTGGTTCCTGACCGGCGACATCGGCCGCATGGAGGCGGACGGCATGTTCTTCCTCATGGACCGGCGGAAGAACATGATCATTTCCGGCGGCTTCAACGTGTATCCGGCGGCCATCGAAAGCGCGATCTACGAGCATCCGGACGTGACCGAGGTGATCGTCATCGGCATCCCCGACCCCTATCGGGGCCAGTCGGCGAAAGCCTTCGTCACGCTGCGCCCGGGCGCGCCGGAGCTGACGCTGGACGGCCTGAAGGCCTTCCTGCGCGACCGGGTCGGCCGGCACGAGATGCCCGCCGCGCTGGAATTGCGCGACTCTCTTCCCCGTTCCCCCGCCGGCAAGCTGCTGGCCAGCACCCTGGTCGCCGAGGAGCGCGCCCGCGCTGCGTCCAGAGAGGAAGGTTCCAACCCATGACCGATGCCGTTATCGTCGCCACCGCCCGCACGCCCATCGGCAAGGCGCATCGCGGCGCGCTGAACAACACCCATGGCGCGGACATGACCGCCCACACCATCGCCGCCGTGATGGAGCGCGCCGGCATCCAGCCGACCGATGTGGAAGAGGTGATCTTCGGCTGCGGCTATCCCGAAGGCGCGACCGGCGGCAACGTCGCCCGCCACGGCGCCCTTCGCGCCGGCCTGCCCGTCACCTCGGCCGGGGTGACCGTCAGCCGCTTCTGCGCCTCCGGCCTGGAAGCCATCGCCCATGCCGCCAAGCGCATCATCGTGGACAAGGTGCCCGTCACCATCGCCGGCGGGGTGGAATCCATTTCCCTCGTCCAGCCCACGGTGAACCGCAACCACTACCGCAACGCCTGGCTGGAGGCGAACAAGCCCAGCATCTACGACACGATGATCGACACCGCCGATCTCGTCGCCGAGCGCTACGGCATCTCCCGCGAGGCGCAGGACGCCTTCTCCCTGGAAAGCCAGCGCCGCACCGCCGCCGCGCAGCAGGCCCAGCGCTTCGATGGCGAGATCGTCCCCATCACCGCCGTGATGAAGGTGACCGACAAGGCCAGCGGTGAAACGCGCGAGGAGACCGTCACCCTCTCCAAGGACGAGGGCAACCGCCCCGACACCTCGATCGAGGGCCTGGCAAAGCTCAAGCCCGTGCGCGAGGGCAAGTTCATCACCGCCGGCAATGCGAGCCAGCTCTCGGACGGTGCCAGCGCCTCGGTGCTGATGTCCTCGGATGAAGCCGCCCGCCGCGGCATCGCCCCGCTCGCCATCTTCCGCGGCTACGCCACCGCCGGCTGCGAGCCGGAGGAGATGGGCATCGGCCCGGTCTTCGCCGTGCCCCGCCTCCTCCAGCGCCATGGGCTGTCGGTGGACGACATCGACCTGTGGGAGCTGAACGAGGCCTTCGCCTCCCAGTCCATCTATTGCCGGGACAAGCTGGGCATCGACCCCGCGAAGGTGAACGTCAATGGCGGCGCCATCTCCATCGGCCACCCCTTCGGCATGAGCGGCGCGCGGCTGGTCGGCCATGCCGTGCTGGAAGGCCGCCGCCGCAAGGCCAAATACGCCGTTGTCACCATGTGCGTCGCGGGCGGCCAGGGTGCCGCCGGCCTGATCGAGATCGTCTGAGGAGCCCGCGATGGAACTCCGCTTCACCCCCGAGGAGATCGCGTTCCGCGACGATCTCCGCCGCTTCTTCCGGGAAAAGGTGCCCGCCGAAATCCGCCGCAAGGTCGCGGAGGGGCGCCATCTCGACAAGGAGGATATCGTCACCTCCCAGCGCATCCTGAATGCCGCCGGGCTCGCCACGCCCAACTGGCCTGTGGCCTGGGGCGGGAAGGATTGGACGCCGGTCCAGCGCTACATCTTCACGGAGGAGATGCAGCGCGCGGCGGTTCCGCTGCCGCTGCAGTTCAACGTGTTCATGGTCGGGCCGGTCATCGCCGCCTTCGGCAATGAGGAGCAGAAGCGGAAGTTCCTTCCCGCCACCGCCAATCTCGACATCTGGTGGTGCCAGGGTTTCTCCGAGCCCGGCGCCGGCTCCGACCTCGCCTCGCTCCGCACCACCGCGGAGAAGCGGGACGGCAAATACGTCGTCTCCGGCCAGAAGGCCTGGACGACGCTGGGCCAGCATGCCGACTGGATCTTCTGCCTTGTCCGCACGGACAAGGAGGCGAAGAAGCAGCGCGGCATCTCCTTCCTCCTCATCGACATGAAGACCCCCGGCATCACCGTCCGCCCCGTCGTCACCATCGACGGCGCGCATGAGGTGAACGAGGTCTTCTTCGACGAGGTCGAGGTGCCCGCCGAGAACCTGGTGGGCGAGGAGAACAAGGGGTGGGACTACGCCAAGTTCCTCCTGGCGAACGAGCGTACGGGCATCGCGCGCATCGGCCTTTCCAAGCAGCGCCTGGCCCGTGCCAAGCGCCTGGCGCGCGAGACGGAGGCGGGCGGCCGCACCCTGTGGGAGGACACCGATTTCCGCCGCCGCGTGGCCGAGATCGAGGTGGGTCTGAAGGCGCTCGAGATCACCCAGATGCGCGTGGTGGCCAACCAGCGCCACCGCGACGCGGACAAGCCCGACCCCGCCTCCTCCATCCTGAAGATCAAGGGATCGGAGCTGCAGCAGGCCACGACCGAGCTGCTGCTGGAGGTCGCCGGCCCCTATGCGCTACCCGCGCCCGACCATGAGCAGCCGGAGGGCTGGAACGAGCCGGCCGTCTCGCCGGAATGGGCGGACGCCGCCGCGCCGCTCTACTTCAACTACCGCAAGGTCTCGATCTACGGCGGTTCGAACGAGATCCAGCGCAACATCATCGCCAAGGCCTTCCTGGGTCTCTGAGGGGAAACGAGGCGTGGATTTCGACCTGACGGAGGAGCAGCGGCTCCTCAAGGAAAGCATCGACCGCTTCGTGGCGGACCATGCGCGCGACCCTGCCGCCCATGCGGCGGCCCCCAGCCTATGGGCCGGCTTCGCGGAGCTCGGTCTCTTGGCGCTGCCCTTCTCCGAGGAGGAGGGCGGCATCGGCGGCGGGCCGGTGGAGACGATGATCGTGATGGAGGCGATCGGCCGGGGGCTGATCGTCGAGCCCTATCTCTCCACCGTCGTGCTGGGGGGCGGCTTCCTGCGGCTAGGCGGCACGGAGGCCCAAAGGCAGGAGTTCATCCCGCAGATCGCAGACGGCTCGCTCAAGCTCGCCTTCGCGCAGCTCGAGCGGCAGTCCCGCTACGACCTGCACGATGTCGCCACCACGGCGCGGCGTGACGGCGGGGACTATGTGCTGGATGGGCGCAAGGGCGTCGTGCTGGGCGGCGACGAGGCGGGGCTCCTGGTGGTCACCGCCCGCACCGCCGGTTCCCGCCGGGACGAGAACGGCATCACCCTCTTCCTCGTGGATGGAGATGCCCAGGGAGTCACGCGGCGCGGCATGCCGGCGCAGGACGGCTCCCGCGTGGCCGAGATCGCGCTCGACGGCGTGCGCGTCCCGGCCGGGCGCGTGCTGGGCGAGGTGGATGGCGGGCTGAAGCTGGCGAGCCATGTGGTGGATGTGGCCCTCGCCGCGCTCTGCGCCGACAGCCTCGGGGCGATGGAGGAGTTGCAGCGTGTCACGGTGGACTATCTGAAGACGCGCCAGCAGTTCGGCGTCGCGATCGGAACCTTCCAGGCGCTTCAGCACCGCGCGGCCGACATGCTGGTCGCGGTGGAGCAGGCGCGCTCCATGGCCATGTATGCCGCGATGATGGCGGAGGAGGCCGACCCGGGCGAACGCCGGCCCGCCATTGCGGCGGCCAAGGCGCAGGTCAACCGCTCCGGCCGGCTCGTCGGGCAGGAGGCGGTGCAGCTGCATGGCGGCATCGCGATGACCTGGGAGTACAAGGCCGGGCATTATTTCAAGCGCCTGACCTCGAACGACGTGCTCTTTGGCGACACCGACCATCACCTGCGCGCGGTGATGGAGACAGGCGGGCTGGTGGAAGAGGTCTGACCGCCTGCTTCCCCGCGCCAATCAGAACAGGCCGAAGGGCCAGGACGTGAGGAGACGATTGATGCAGCTTCCCCCCATCGGCCGCCGTGGCGCGCTCGGCCTCGGCCTGGGTGCCGCGCTGGCAAGGCCTTCCCTCGCCCAGGGGCGCTACCCCGACCGACCGATCCGGCTCATCGTGCCCTGGGGTGCGGGCGGTTCCACCGACATCCTGATGCGCGCGCTGGGCGATGCGCTCTCCCGCAAGCTCGGCCAGCCCGTGGTGATCGAGAACCGCTCCGGTGCGGGCGGCATCCTGGGCGCGCAGCTCGTCGCCGGCGGTACGCGGCCGGATGGCTACACCCTCACGCAGATGCCGATCTCGGTGTTCCGCTACCCGCAGATGGTGGCGCGCCCGCCCTTTGATCCGATGAAGGACTTCACCTATATCGCGCAGCTCACCGGCTATCTCTTCGGGGTGGTGGTGAAGGCGGATGCGCCCTGGCGGACCTTCCAGGAGCTGCTCACTTACGCCAAGGCCAATCCGGGCAAGGTCACCTATGGCACGCCCGGCTCGGGCACCTCGCTGCACATCACCATGGAGCAGGTCGCGGCGGCCCAGGGCATCGAATGGGTTCAGGTGCCCTATCGCAGCGCCTCGGAGAACCTGCAGTCCACCCTAGCCGGCACGACCCAGGTCTCGGCCGAGACCAGCGGCTGGTCCGAGCTGGTCGCGGCGGGGCAGCTTCGCCTGCTCTGCACCTGGGGTGCTGAGCGCGCGAAGCGCTTCCCCGATGCGCCCACGCTGAAGGAACTGGGGATCGATATCGTCTCCACCTCGCCCTATGGCATCGCCGGGCCTGCCGGGATGGATCCGGCGGTGGTGCGCATCCTGGAGGAGGGCTTCCGCGAGGCGACGCAGGACCCCGCCCATGTCGCGGTGCTGGAACGCTATGACATGGCGCCGGCCTTCCTCGGCAGCGCCGAATACACGGCGGCGGCGCGCAAGCAGTATGAGGAGGACGGCGCGATGATCCGCCGCCTCGGCCTCAAGGCCAGCTGACCGACGGGCTCGCCGTCCGCGGACGGCGAGCCATCCCCTCCTCAGTCCACCCTTGCGCCGGAGCGCCGCACCACATCAGCCCAGCGGGCGATGTCGCGCTCATGCACCTGGCGGAAAGCGGCGGGGCCTGGGTCGGCGGGTGGCGTGATCCCCTGGTTCTCCGTCAGCCAGGCGACGAAATCCGGCTCGGTGATGATGCGGGCCACCTCCCGCGCCATGCGCTCCTGGATTGGCGCGGGCAGATGCGGCGGAGCCAGCAGCCCATACCAGGTGGTGCTCTCGAAGCCCTGCAGGCCGCAGGCTTCCTCCACGGTCGGCACATCGGGGAGGGCGCCGAGCCGCTGCCGGGTGCTGACCGCCAGCGCCCGCACCTGGCCCTGGCGCGAGGGACCGATGCTGGGCCCGCTCTGGTTGAAGAAGAAGGCCGTCTCTCCACTCAGGAGGGAGAGCATGGCCGGGCCCTGGCCACGATACGGGATGTGCAGCACGTCGATCCCGGCGGCCATGGCGAACTGCACCCCGGCCAGGTGGGTGGAGGCGCCATTCCCCGTGGAGGCGTAGTTGAGCTGCCCCGGCCGGGCCCTGGCCGCCGAGATCAGGTCCGCGCAGCTTCGCAGGTTCGGCGAGTGCTGCGGACTAACCAGCAGCACGTTCGGCACGTCCCCCAGCAGCGCGATATGGGTTACGTCGCGCAGCGGGTCGAAGGGCAGGCTGCTGTAGAGTGTCGCGTTGATCGCATGCGTGCCGGCCGTGCCGAGCAGGAAGGTGTAACCATCCGGCCGCGCCCGCGCCACGTATTCGGAGGCGATGTTGCCGCCCGCGCCCGTGCGGTTGTCCACCACGACCGGCACGCCGAGGACGCGGGAGAGGGGCTCGGCCAGCTTGCGGGCGTAGATGTCCACGCCGGAGCCGTTGGGAAAGCCGCCCATGATGGTGATCGGCCGGTTGGGCCAGGGCGCTTCCTGTGCGCCCGCCGGGAAGGGCAGGGCAAGGGCGGCCAGGGCCGCGAGGCGGAGAGCGGTTCTGCGAAGCACTGTCTTCATCCCTTGCGCTTACGGCCCGCGGGGCCCGGAGACCCGGGCGGGCAATGGGGATGGAGAGTAAGCAATAGGCGGGCCGCTTCGGAATGCCCGATCATGCCTCCCGGCGCGGCGGGCGGGCCAGGCCGAGGTTTTCCCGCAGGGTGGTGCCGGCATAGGCAGTGCGGAACAGGCCGCGCCGCTGCAGGATCGGCACGACAAGCTCCACGAAGTCCTCCAGCCCCTCGGCCAGGTGGGACGGCATGATGTTGAAGCCGTCCGCGGCGCCGCCGCGGAACCACTCCTCCAGCGTGTCCGCCACCTCCTCCGCGGAGCCGCAGAGCACCCAATGGCCCCGGGCCGCGGCCATGAGGTTGTAGGCGTCCCGCAGCCGCATCCCCTCGCGCCGGGCCTTGTTCAGCATCACACGGGCGAAGCTGTGATAGGTGTCGGGGATGGGAAGGTCCGGAACAGGGCCGTCCAGGTCATAGGCTGACATATCGGTGCCGAAGCGGTCGGAGAGCAGGGCGAGGGCGTTGGTCGCGTCCACGAAGCCCATCAGCTGGGCGAGCTTCGCGAAGGCCTCTTCCGAAGTCCGGCCCACCACGGGCATGACGCCGGGCAGCACCGTCACCTCCTCCGGCCGGCGTCCAAGGGCCGGCAGCCGCGCCTTCAGCGCCTCATACTGCGCCTTGGCCTCCGCGAGGTCCTGCACGACGGAGAAGACGACATCGGCGGTTCGCGCCGCCAATGCCTGGCCCGGCTCCGAGCCGCCGGCCTGGAGGATAACCGGATGGCCCTGCGGTGCGCGACCGATATTCAGCGGGCCCTTCACGCTGAAATGCGTGCCCTCATGGTCGAGGCTCCGCACCTTCGCGGGGTCGATGTAGCGGCCGGTCGCGCGGTCGGCCTCGATGGCGTCATCCGCCCAGCCATCCCATAGTCCCTTCACCACATCCACGAACTCGCCCGCGATCGCGTAGCGCTCGGCATGATTGGGGTGCAGCCGTCCGAAATTCGGGGCGGCCTGCGGGGATGAGCCGGTGACCGCGTTCCAGGCCGCCCGCCCCTTGCTGATGTGGTCGAGCGAGGCGAAGGCCCGGGCGGTGGTGAAGGGGTCGCTGTAGGTCGTGGAGACCGTGGCGCCGAGGCCGATATGGCGCGTGTGCATCGCCAGGGCGGAGAGCAGCGTCAGCGGCTCGAACCGCACGGTGTAGGAGGGATGCGCGGCCGGGTCGCCATAGAGGTTGTCCCCCATGAAGATCATGTCGAGCAATCCGCGCTCGGCGATCTGCGCGACGCGGATCATGGCGTCGATATCCTGGAAGCTGTCGATCGCCCCGGGCATGCGCCAGCCCGCGACATGGCTGCCCGTTCCCAGCAGGAACAGGCCAAGATGCATCTGGCGGCTCATGATGATCTCCAGAAGATCACGCGGCGTTCGATGACGCCGACCAGCCCGAAGAAGGCGAGGCTGAGGGCGGAGGCGACGAGGATGGCCGACCAGACCGCCACGAAGTCGATCTGCACCACGGCCTGGTAGATGATCCAGCCCAGCCCGCCATAGGCGCCGAGCATCTCCGTCACGATGGCGACGATCAGGCTGCGCACCGTGGAGACGCGCATGCCAGCGGCGATCAGCGGCAGGGCGGTGGGCAGGCGCAGCCGCCAGAGGATGGAAAGCGGCCCGGCCCCGAAGCTGCGCATCAGATCCGCCGCGCGCCGGTCCACGCGATCCAGCCCCGCGAGCGCGCTGAGGAAGACGGTGAAGCCCACGGCCAGCGCCACCGCGGCGATCTTCGAGGCCATCCCGACGCCGAGCCAGAGCAGCAGGAGCGGGGACCAGGCCGCGACCGGGACGGAGTTGATGGCCATCATCACCGGCATCACCCCGCGCCGCACCGGGGGCAGCAGGGAGAGCAGGAGGGCGATGCCGATTCCAACGACGCAGCCGATGGCATAGCCGGCGAGCGCCTCCGCCAGGGTGAACCAGGCCGCCGTCAGCAGCGCCTGCCGGGTGGTCCAGGCGGAGAGCAGGATCTCGCTGACCGAAGGCAGGGTGTAGGAGGGAAGGGCGAGGCCCCTGGCCAGGCCCTCCCACAGGATGAGAAGCAGCGCGACGCCGAGCGCGCCGCGCAGCGCACCGCGATTCACTGCTCCGCCCCCCAGAAGAGGATGCGCCGTTCCGCCAGGGCCACGAGCCCATAGAAGCCCGTGCCGAGCACGGCGGCGCAGAGAATGGCCGCCCAGAGGCCCACGACATTCTCGTTGTACATCGCCTGGAGCAGCAGCACGCCCAGCCCGGTGGTGTCGCCGAACCACTCGCCCACGATGGCGCCGACCAAGCTGAGCGAGGCGGCGAGGCGCAGTGCCACGAAGATCTGCGGCAGGGCCATGGGAAGCTGCAGGCGCAACAGCTGCTGCCGGCCGGAGGCGCCGAAGCTCCGCAGCAGGGCCGTGTGCCGCGGGTCCACCGATTGCAGGCCGAGCAACGTGTTCACCGTCACCGGGAAGAAGGTGAGATAGAAGGCGATCACCGCCTTCGCGAGCATCGTGTTCCCGAACCACAGCACCACCAGGGCGCCGAAGGCGATGACCGGAATGGTCTGGGACACGACGAAGATGGGGAAGAGCAGGTCCCGCAGCGCGGGCGCGCGGAAGAACAGCACGCCGTTCAGCACGCCGACGATGCCGCCCGCCGCGAAGCCGATCAGCGTCTCGGCCAGCGTGCGCAGGAAGCCGGACCAATAGGCGCCCGGCGTCGCCGCGATGGCGGAGAGGATGGTGCTCAGCCGCGGCAGGATATGGGGCCGGATGCCGAGGAGGAGGACGGCGGCCTCCCACAGCATTGCGGCCAGGGCCAGGCCCAGGATGAAGCGCGCGCCCGTCATGAGCCAGGGCGGCAGGAAACGGGCGCGCGTGGTCATCAGGCCAGGCGGTCCGCCACGGCGATGGAGTTCAGGAAGCTGCCATCATAGGCCGCGGCCAGGTCCACTGGCGTCTTGATCACCTCATGCTCGCGCAGGAAGTCATGGGCGGACCTGATGGCGCCGTTGTCGATCCAGAACAGGCCCTGCTGCGCGGCGGCGCCGGCCGTCATCAGCTTGCCAGCCTCCACGAGCATGAACTCCTGGTGGTCGCGGTTCAGCGTGGGCGCGACAGCCATCACGGCGTCCACGCCTGCCTTCTGGTCGCGCAGCGCCTCGCGCCAGCCCTTGATAGAGGCGCGGAGGAAGCCCTTCACCATCTCCGGCTTCTGCCGCGCCGTGGTCTCGCTCACGATCAGCGTGTCGCGCGGGAAGGTGATGCCCTGGTCCTCGGCCACGAAGGTGCGCAGCTTGTCGCGGCCCATGCGGGTCATCAGCGTGTAGAACTCGTTGTACTTGGTGGCCGTCACCACATCGATCTGCCCGTCGACGAAGGGCGTCACCGAGACCTGCTGCGGCTGCATGGTGAAGTCGCCCGGCCTCAGCCCGGCCTTGGCCAGCATGCCCAGCAGCACGTAATTCGCGCCGGTGAACCAGGTGGTGATGGTCTTGCCCTTGAAGTCCTGCAGGGAGCGGATGGGGCCATCCGCGCGGGTGACGAAGAAGAAGGGGGTCTGCTGGTGGGACACGCCGACGCAGACGACCGGCAGGTTCTTCTCGCGTGCCGCGAAGACGCTGTCCGTGCCGCCCGAGAGGCCGAAGGTGTCGGCGCCCGTGGCAACCAGATTCTCGGTTAGCAGGTTGGGGCCGCCGGGGTTGATGGTGAGGTCGATCCCCTCGGCCTCGTAATAGCCGCGCGCCTTGGCGAGGTAGAAGCCGGCGAACTGGGTCTGGGGCAGCCACTTCAGGCGGAGCGTCGCCTTGGTGGTGCCCTGCGCGCGCAGGCCAAGGGCGGGGAGCACGGCCGCCGCGCCGGTGGCAGCGAGAAGGTGACGCCTCTGCATGGGTCTGGTCTCCGGTTCGGGTTGACGCTGAAGGCCGCTTCTCAGTGGCGGTAGGACGGATCCGTGCGGTCGAGCTGGCGGATGAAGGCGGGCCACTCACGCTCGCCCGGGACGAGGATGTCGCCCTGGTTCTCCCAGAACTGGCGCGCGGCCTTCTCGCAGACCTCATGCGGCGGGATGACGAGGCATGCCCCGGCGGCCGCGGCCGCCTGCATCGAGAGCTGCACCTTCGCGGCCCTCTCGAAGTAGTAGAGCAGCATGAAGGCTTCGGCCGGGGTCCGGCCGGTGGTGAGCAGCCCGTGGTTGCGCATCAGCATCACCCGGTGCTCGCCCAGGTCCCGCACGAGGCGCGCCTGTTCGTCCGTGTCGATCGCCACGCCCTCATAGTCGTGGAAGGCCTGGCGGTCGTAGAAGCGCATGGCGAACTGGCTCAGCGGCAGCAGGCCGGCCTCCTGGCCGGAGATGGCGAGGCTGGCATCGGAATGGGTGTGAAGAACGCAGATCGCGTCATGCCGCGCCTTATGGATGGCGGCGTGGATGATGAAGGCCGCGAGGTTCACCTCATGCGGCGAGTTGCAGAGCTTGCGTCCCTCCGTGTCGATCTTCACGAGGGAGGAGGCGGTCATCTCCTCGAAGAGCAGGCCGTAGGGGTTGATGAGGAACTGATCCTCCGTCCCCGGGACGCGCATGGAGACGTGGTTGTAGATCAGGTCGTCCAGGCCGAGCCTCGCGACGAGGCGGTAGACGGCGGCGAGCGCGATCCGCGCCTCCTCCTCCGTGGCCGGGGTCGCGTTCATGCGGCCACCGCGCCGTTGCTGGCGACGAAGGACTTCATGCTCTCTTCCTCGATGGCCTCGAGGATCTCGCGTTTCAGCGCCGTGAATTCGGGGGAGGTGACCAGCTCGGCGGCGCGCGGGCGGGGCAGGTCCACGCGGCGCGCGTGCTTCACATGGCCGGGGCGGGCGCTCATCACCAGCACGCGGTCGCCCAGGAAGATGGCCTCGTCCACGTCATGGGTGATGAAGAGGATGGTACGGCGGTGGCGCTGCCACACATCGAGCAGCCAGCGCTGCATCAGCGTGCGCGTCAGCGCATCTAGCGCGCCGAAGGGCTCGTCCAGCAGCATCAGATCGCGCTCGAACAGGAAGGTGCGCATCAACGCCACGCGCTGGCGCATGCCGCCCGAGAGCTGGTGGGGATACTGCTTCTCGAAGCCAGTCAGGCCAAATTCGGGGAGCATGCGAAGCGCCTTGGCGCGGGCCTCCGCGCGGTTGGCGCCCTCGATCTCATTGGCGAGGATCGCGTTGTCCACCACGTTCCGCCAGGGCAGCAGCAGGTCCCGTTGCGGCATGAAGGAAACGCGGCCGAGCAGCTCATGCGCATGGCAGCCGCGGCCTTTGAAACGGAGGATACCCCCCGGGTCGGGCTCGTCGAGCCCCGCCACCATGTTGAACAGGGTGCTCTTGCCGCAGCCGCTGGGCCCGACAACGGTGACGAACTCCCCCTCCTCGACGCTCAGCGACAGGTCGCGCACGGCCTGCACGGACCCGAAGGTCTTGCTGATGCCCTGAAGCTCCAGCAGGGGCGTTGCGGCGGAAGGGGGCAGGGTCACGCGGCTCGGTCCATCCATGTATAATGAAGTCTGCTTCCGGCATGCAGATGCCGCGTCTCAGTTCCTGCCCAGCAACCCCCATGCCAGCGTGCCGGGTGATGGGCCCCTGGGGCCGGGAACGCGGCACGCGGTGTGCGACGTTGCATACGAAGACGGAGTTCATGTGCACAGATGACCAGTTCCTCAGCACAAGGGGCAGGGTTCAGCACAGGGTTTGAGCAGGCAGCCCTGCCCCTGGCCGAGGGGGACACCCTGGCCAGCGCCCTCCACCGCCGGTTGGAGGCCGAAATAGCGGATGGGGCGCTGGAACCCGGCAGCCGGCTGGACGAGCAGGAGATCGCCCAGCGCTTCGGGGTCTCCCGCACGCCGGTCCGCGAAGCCTTCCGCCTCCTGGCCGCGGACCGTCTGGTGGAACTGCGCGGGCGGCAAGGGGCGCTTGTTCGCAGCATCGGCGTGCACACGCTAATCGAGATGTTCCAGGTGATGGGGGAGCTGGAAGGTCTCTGCGCTCGCCTCGCCGCACGCCGCATCGCGCCACGGGGGATCGAGCGCCTCCGCGCCTTGCATGCGCGCCTTCAAGCGAGTGCGGGGGAGGGGCCCGACCGCTTCTATGACGTGAACCAGGAGTTCCACGAGGCCATCTACGAAGCCTCGTGCAACGCCTTCCTGGCCGAGGAGACGCGCAAGCTCCGCAACCGCGTGGCTGCCTATCGCCGCCGGGTCACGCGGATGCCGAACCGGGTGGAAGATACGATCCGGGAGCATGAAGAGGTGATGGAGGCGATCATCGGCCGCGACCCCGAACGGGCCCATGCCGCCATGCGGGCCCACCTGACCCTGCTGGGGGACAACCTGCTGGATTTCATCGCCGCCTTCGAGTGAGGTCGTGGTTTGGTATGCAATTTGCTGCGGATTGCATACCGAACGCCTGGAGCAACCCCTTGCAGCTCGACCTGACCGATAAAACTGCCCTGATCACCGGCGCCTCGAAGGGGATCGGCCTCGCCTGCGCCGAGGTGCTCGCCGCCGAGGGGTGCCACCTGCACCTGGCCGCCCGGAACGGCGCCGCCATGGAGGAAGCCGCCGCCCGTCTTCGGGCCGAACATGGGGTACGCGTCACTATCCATGCCGCCGATCTCGGCAGCACCCCGGCCATGGAGGCCCTGGCCGAGGCCGTGGGCGATGTGGACATCCTGGTGAACAACGCCGGCGACATCCCCTCCGGCAATCTGGCCAAGGTGACGGACGAGGCCATCCGCCGCGGCTTCGACCTGAAGGTGTTCGGTTACATCACCCTCACCCGCCTCTACTATCCTCGCATGAAGGCGACGGGCGGCGGCGTGGTCATCAACGTGATCGGCAATTCCGGCGAGAACTGGGACGCCTCATATTTCGCCGGCTCCACCGGCAATGCCGCCCTCATGTCCTTCTCCAAGGCCATCGGCGGCCGCAGCCTGGATGACGGCATCCGCGTCGTCGGCATCAACCCCGGCCCCGTTGCCACCGACCGCATGCTGAAGATCATGCGCACCAAGGCCATCGACATGCTGGGCGACGAGAGCCGCTGGGAGGAGCTGTTCGACAAGTATCCGGGCAAGCGCCCGGCCACCGCCCGGGAATGCGCCGATCTCGTGGCCTTCATGGCCTCTCCGCGCGCGGCCTACATCACCGGCACGGTCGTCACCATCGATGGCGGCATCGCGGCCCGCGGTTCGGTGATCTGAGCATGTCGGACGCCCTCATCCGCAACCGCTACTTCGACGAGCTGACCGCCACGCCGGACCTGGCCTGGATGGGCCAGAACACCAACCACATCCCGGCGCATCCGGCGGTGCGCGCTGCCATGATCCAGGCGATCGAGGGCGGCGAGTTCAACGCCTATGGCCCGCCGCTCGGCTTCGAGGCGCTGCGGGCCGCCATCGTGGCGGATCTGGGCGTGGAGGGGGCGGAGGCGCTGGTGACGGAGGGCGGGGTGAATGCCCTGGCCCTGGTCTGCCGCGCCCGCTGCAAGCCCGGCACCACCTTCGTCACCACCGACCCCACCTGGAAATGGCCCTGCCTCTTCGCCCGCCAGGCGGGTGCCGAGGTGATCGAGATCCCGATCTACGACCCGGCCTGCGACTACAAGCTGACGCCCGAGGCGCTGGCCGCGGCGGTCGATGCGCGCACCGCCGTCATCTACCTCGTCGATCCGAACAACCCCCTCGGCATCCGCTACACCGCCGAGGAGATCGCGGCCTTTGCCGCCATCGCCAAGAGCTGCGGCGCGCTGCTGGTGCATGACTGCACCTATCGCGACTTCGCCGAGGGCCATCACCCCGCGCTGCGCGTCGCGCCGGAACACTCGGTCGTATCGCTCTCCTTCTCCAAATGGCTCGGCCTCGCGGGCATGCGGATCGGCGCGCTGGTCACGCCGCGCGCGCTGTTCGACGAATTCGCGGCCCAGGCGACCAGCGTGCTCGGCGCCAGCGTCATTGCGCAGCGCGCGGCGCTGGCCGGGCTTTCGGTGAAGGCCGAATGGATGGAGGAGGTGCGCCGGATCGACACGGCCAACAAGGCGATGATCCGAGAGGCCGCCGAGGCCATCGGCCTCACCCTCCCGGTCTGGCCCAGTCACGGCAACTTCCTGGTAATCGAAACCGGCGCGGCCGGGCTGCGGCCGGAGGCGCTGGTGGAGGCCGCGCGCCGCCGCGGCATCATGATCCGCCAGGGCACCTATCACACCGCGCGCTTCGGGGACCGCTTCATCAAGGTCAGCACCTCCGTGCCCACCGAATGGGCTGAGCGCCTCCGCGATGCCTTCCCCGCCATCGCGGAAGAGGCGCGCACGATGAACGACCTGCCGCCGCAGTTCTGAGGAGCACTGCCATGCCCCGCATCACCACCCCCGACGGGATCGGCCTCCACTACGAGGAGGTGGGGGAGGGGATCCCCATCCTCTTCATTCACGAGTTTGGCGGCAACCATGAGAGCTGGGAGCCGCAGATGCGGTTCTTCACGCGCCGCTACCGCTGCATCACCTACGCTGCGCGCGGATACCCGCCCTCCGACGTGCCGGGTGATGTGGAGGCATACTCCCAGGCCCTCGCGGTGGCCGATGCGGTGGCGGTGCTCGACGGGCTGGGGATCGCGAAGGCCCATATCGTGGGCCTCTCCATGGGCGGCTTCTGCACCGTCCATTTCGGCATCCACCACCCCGATCGCGCCCTGTCGCTCACCGTGGCCGGTGCAGGCTATGGCTGCGAGAAGGAGCATGAGGAGTATTTCCGCGGCGTCTCGCGCGAGGTGGCGGACCAGTTCCAGACTCTGGGGGCCAAGGCCTTCGCGCCCGTCTACGGCTCCGGCGCTTCCCGCGTGCAGTTCCAGAACAAGGACCCGCGTGGCTGGCAGGAGTTCGTGCAGCGCCTGGCCACGCATTCTGATACCGGCGCCGCCAATACCATGCGCGGCGTCCAGGCCCGCCGCCCCTCCTTCTGGGACCTGGAGGAGGAGCTGAAGCGGATGATGGTACCCACCCTGGTGGTGGTGGGCGACGAGGACGACCACTGCCTGCAGCCCGGCATTTTCCTGAAGAAGACCATTCCGGCCAGCGGCCTCTCCGTCCTCCCCAAGACCGGCCACACGCTGAATCTGGAGGAGCCCGCCGCCTTCAACGCCCTCCTGGCCGAGTTCTTCGTCCAGGTGGAGGCCGGCGCCTGGAAGCCGCGTGACCCACGCGCCCTGCCGGGCCAGGTGATGAAGACGAAGTGACCCGTGCGATGCCCCGCATCGACGCCGATCGCCTCTGGGCCCGCCTCATGGCCCTGGCCGAAATTGGCGCCACGCCGGCGGGCGGCGTGAACCGCCAGGCGCTGAGCGCGGGCGAGATCGAGGCCTGGCGCCTCCTGATCGGCTGGGCCGAGGCGGCGGGCATGCAGGCCTCCACCGATCCGGCGGGGAACCTCTTCCTCGTTCTGCCCGGGCGCGACCGCGGCCTGCCGCCTCTGATGATGGGCAGCCATATCGACACCCAGCCGACGGGCGGAAAGTTCGACGGCGCCTTCGGCGTGCTCGCCGCGCTGGAAGCCGCCGAAAGCCTGGACGCTACCCCCGAGCGGGACGTGGTGGTGGTGGCCTGGATGAATGAGGAAGGCAGCCGCTTCGCCCCGGGCATGATGGGCTCGGAAGCCTTCGCCGGCGTCCGTGCGCTGGAGGAGGTCCTGGCGGCCCGCGACGCGGCTGGCACCACCGTCGCCGAGGCACTGGCCACGCTGCAGGCGGCCTTTCCGCATCTCCCCTGCCGTCCCCTCGGCTTTCCCATCGGCTTCTACCTGGAGCCGCATATCGAGCAGGGACCGCTGCTGGAGCAGCGCGGCACGCCCATCGGCATCGTCACGGGAATCCAGGGCAAGAAGACCTATGAAATCGCGGTGGAGGGCGCGGAGGGCCATGCGGGCACGCTCGACATGGCCGACCGCCGCGACGCCCTGGCCGCCTTCGCCCGCATGGCCAATGCCATGTTCCGGGAGGTAGGGGCCGCCGACCCCGCCGTGAAGTTCACCATCGGCATGGCGCGCGTGGAGCCCAACGCGCCTTCCGTCGTGCCGTCGCGCGTGACCTTCCGTATCGACCTGCGCCACCCGGAGAATGCCGCGCTGGACGCCTTCGGTACCCGGCTGGAGGCGCTGGCGGAAGCCCACGCCCCGCCCTGCACGGTGCAGGTGAAGGTGCTGGTGGATGCGCCCTCCAACGAATTCGATCCGGATCTTCGCGCCCGGATCGCCGCCGGCGCCGAGGCGCTGGGCCACCCGGCCATGCCCATCCTCTCCGCAGCGGGGCACGATGCCCGTCACATGGCGCCGCTCTGCCCCTCCGCCATGATCTTCATCCCCTGCCGCGGTGGCGTGAGCCATGCGGAGCACGAATGGGCCGAACCCGCCCATGTGGCCGCAGGCGCCGCCGTGCTTGCCGAGGTGGCGGCCAGCCTCGTCCTGGAAGAGGAGACCGCCGCATGATCGACATGGCCGAGCTGCCCGTGCAGCTTCCCGAAGCGCCGCGCAGCGCCGCCGCCGCCCGGGCGCGCTTCTTCAACTCGGGCAACGCCTTCAACATCAAGCTGCCGCCCGTGCCCGCCGCCGGTTTCGCCGCGGTGCTGGCAGCGGCGGATGCGCCGGATGCCCCCACGGGCCTCCATGCCTGCGACCAGTCCGCCGCCATGGGCTGCCCCTTCCCAGCCACGACCCCGCTCATGCTGGCGCGCTATGCCCGGATCCGCGCGGGCGAGGCACTCGGCCTCGCCCTGCGGGCCACTGGCCTCATCGCCCATGTGCTGCACGGGGAAGGGGAGGTGGAGGGGCCGGATGGCTTTGCCTGGGGCCCGGGTGACATTGTCCTGCTCCCCGGCGACCGGCCGCTCAGCCTGCGCGCCACCGCCGACGCCCTGCTCTGGATTGTCACGAACGAACCGATGCTGGCGCTGGACGGCGCGCTGCCGGGGCCGGCGCCAGTCGAAGCCGTGCATTACCCCGCGGCGGAGATCGAGCGGCAACTCGCGTTGCTGGCGACGACCACCACCAACCCGAACACCTCCGGCCTCGCCCTGATCTTCTCTTCCGACCGGTTCGAGGCCGCGCGGAACATCACGCCGACGCTGACCCTCTCCCTGAACACCCTTTCGCCGGGGAAGGACCAGCCGCCGCACCGGCACAACTCCGCGGCCATCACCCTCGCCCTGCGCGGGGAGAACTGCCACTCCATGGTCGGCGGGCAGCGCTGCCCCTGGACCACCGGCTCCACCCTCGTCACCCCACCGGGGGAGGCGCATTCGCACCACAATGGCGGCGCCGTCGGGGCGCGCTTCCTCATCGTGCAGGATGGCGGGCTGCACTACCACGCCCGCACCATGGGCTTCGCCTTCCTGGGCGGCTGAGCGCGCCAGCCTGCCCAGGATCGCGCCAACCCGGGCCGCGCGTGACCAGCAAACGGGCGAGGACGGCCACGCCACGGGGCGATCCTATGGCACATGGATTGCCCAGAGGAGGGCCGATCCAGAAGAAGCCGTCCGGAATGCCAGACCCCCAGGATACGCCGTTCGTCGCCGGCCTGTTCCATGTCGCGATCAAGACCAGCGACCTCGCGGCCACCCTTCGCTTCTACAAGGGGGTCATGGGGCTGGCCGATGCCCGCCGCCCTGATTTCGGCTATCCCGGCGCCTGGCTGGCCGTGCCGCTGCCCGGCGGCCAGGCGCTCATGCACATCTATGCCGGCGGCCCCGCGCTCGGGCCGGAAGGCGTGGCCCCGCGGGGCACGGCCGCCATCGACCATGTCTCGCTCGCCTGCCGGGGCTATCACGGCTTCATCGCCCGCTTTCGCGAGGCCGGGCTGGACTGGCGCGAGTTCCTCGTCCCCGGCACCAGCCTTTGGCAGCTCTTCGTCTACGACCCCTCCGGCGTGCAGCTGGAGCTGACCTTCGAGGGCAGCACCGAGGCCGGCCCGCCGCCGGACATGTCCGATGGCCGCCGCTACGTCGCCGGCGCCTCCTTCTTCGATCCCGCCACCTATCCGAAGCTCTCCTGAAGGGCCGCCGCCATGAACCGTCGCAGCCTCCTCGGCACCACCCTCGCCACGCCTTTCCTGGCCCACGCCGCCTTCGCCGCCGATACGGTAAAGGTCGCGGTGTTCAACGTCTCCTCTGCGCTGCCCTTCTATGTCGCGCGCGAACGCGGCTTCTTCGCCGAGGCCGGGATCGCGGCGGAGGCCGTGCCCTTGCAGGCCGCGCCGCTGATCGTGCAGGCCATGGTGTCCGGCGATGTGGACGGGGCCTCGAACCTCGTCACGCTCGAGGGCGCGAACATCAATTCGCGCCGGGCCAACACCGCCGTCTACATCGCGCTGAACGGCCAGAGCGCGCGTTACCAGATGGAGCAGTTCGTCGTCCGCCCGGGATGGGCGGCCAGCAGCCTGAAGGAACTGAAGGGCGCCCGCATCCTCTCCGCGCCCGGCCCCGCCAATATGTCCGCCGCCCGCGCGGTCCTCGCCTCCGTCGGGCTGCAGGAAGGCCGGGACTACACGCTGACGGAACAGCAGATGGGCGTCCATGTCGGGGCCCTCGCCGCGGGCAGCTTCGATGCCGCCTACACGCTGGAGCCGCAGGCCACGATCGCCGAGCGGCAGGGCGCCGCGCGCCGGCTCGAGGCCGGGGTGATCGCCACCCACCTCATCGGCCGCCCCGACGCCCAGGCCTGGGCCGCCGGCGCCGCCCTGACCGGCAAGTTCCTGCAGGAGAAGCCGCAGGTGGCGCAGCGCTTCGCGGCCGCATGGGCGAGGGCCTGCGCAACCATCCGAAGCGACGCCTCCGTGCGCGAGCTGCTGGTGCCCTTCATGAACACCTCGGCCGAGCTGGCGCCCGCCATTCCCCTGGTGAACTTCCCGATGGTGAAGGACATGGCGCCGCAGGACATCGCGGACTTCCAAAAGTTCGTGGACCTTGCGGTGGCGCAGGGCGTCGTGCGCAGCGCGATCGACGTGAAATCCTTCCTGCGGCCGCTTTGAGCGGAATGGCCTTGAGCAGCATCTCCCCAAGAGAGGCTGCGGTCTCCGTCCGCGGACTCTCCAAGGCCTATCGGGGCCAGCCCGTGCATGACGGGCTGAATCTCGACCTCCGCCGTGGCGACATCCTCTCCGTCTTCGGCCCGAATGGCTGCGGCAAATCCACCCTCATCAACATGATGGCGGGGCTGCTGGAGGCCGATGCGGGATCGGTGTTGTTCGACGGCCGGACGGTGCGGGAGGCCCGCATCGGCTATGTCTTCCAGAACTACCGCGAGGCGCTGCTGCCCTGGCGCCGCGCCGCCGATAACATCCGCTATCCCCTGAAGCTCATGGGCCAGCCCCGCGCCCGGATCGAGCAGCGGCTGGAGGCGCTAAGCTCCGCCTTCCAGGTGCGCTTCGACCTCAACCGCTACCCTTACGAGATGTCAGGCGGCCAGCAGCAGCTCGTTTCCGTCATGCGGGCCCTGGCGGTGGAGCCGGAGGTGCTCTTCCTGGACGAGCCCTTCTCCGCCCTGGACTACGAGACGACGCTATCCCTGCGGGAGCTGCTCGGCCGCGTGCTGAAGGAGAACCGCATCACCGCCATGCTCGTCTCCCACGACCTCGAGGAATCGATCGCCCTGGCGGACCGCGTGCTGATGCTCACCCGCCGTCCCGCGCGCATCGTGGACGACGTGCCGGTGCCGCTGGCCTGGCCGCGAGACGCGGCCACGCTCTCCTCGCCGGAGTTTGTCGCCATCAAGAAGCGCTGCCTGGATGTCTTCACCGCCTCTGTCCGCGCCCGGCCGGAGGCGGCGTGATGCGGGGGCTGCTTCCGCCGCTACTCGGCGCCGCGGGATTCATCGCGTTCTGGCAGGTGGCGGTGCTGCTCCGCGTCGCCGATCCCGTGCTGCTGCCCTCACCGGCGGAGACGGCGCGCGACACCTGGGCGGCCTTCGCCACCGGTACGCTGGCGCAGGACCTGATGCGCACGGTCTGGCGCACCCTCCTCTCCTTCGCCATTGCCTCCGCGATCGGCGTGCCACTGGGCGTGGCGCTCGGTGCGCGGGAGAGGCTCTACCGCGCCGTCGAGTTCGTGGTGGACTTCTTCCGCTCCACCCCCGCCTCTGCCCTCTTCCCTCTTTTCCTCGTGCTCTTCGGCACGGGGGAGGCGACGAAGATTGCGGTGGCCGCCTTCGGGGCCGCTCTCGTGATCCTGTTCAACGCCGCCTATGGGGTGATGAACGCCCGACGCACCCGCGTGCTGGCCGCGAAGGTGATGGGGGCTGGACCGATGCGTCTCCTGACCGACGTGCTGGTCTGGGAAGCCCTGCCGCAGATCTTGGTGGGCATGCGCCAGGGCGTCTCGCTCGCCCTGGTCATCGTGGTGGTGGCGGAGATGTTCATCGGCTCCACCGACGGCATCGGGCAGCGCGTGATCAATGCCCAGATGCTGTTCGAGAGCGGGCTGATGTATGGCGCCATCTTCGTGGCCGGCGCCCTGGGCTACGCGCTGAACCTGCTGTTTCTCGTCATCGAGAAGCGCTTCGTCCATTGGTCCGGGAAGTAGCCGCGGCCACTCCCCGGATGACCCAGCCTAGTTCCCGCCGTGGCGGACAAGATGCGCGGCCAGGGCCGGCACCCGCTCGGACAGCACGATCTTCTGCAGCGGGCTGCGCACCTCCCCCAGCTCGATCTGCATGTTCTCGTCGATCACCGGCGGAGAGACCCGCGACTCCTTCAGCCCCAGGCGAATGAGCGCGATGTAGCACTGCCGCGAGGCGCGCAGGACGTTCTGCAGGTCGCCCAGCACCCAGACGTTCTCCATTAGGTTCTGGGCCTGCACGATCGGCTTCACCGCCTCCACCCCGCGGGTCAGCGCGGCGCGGGCCTGGTCCGTCCGGCCGAGCATATGGGCCAGCAGCCCCTCGGCGAAGGCGCAGATCACGAGGTTCAGCGCCGAGACCTTGGCATAGTGGACGAGATGGGTGTGGCGTGTCGCCAGCTCGAAGAAGAAGAGCGCCTGCTCATAGGACTCGTCATAGAGCGAGAGATGGGCGGCCACCGTGGCGAGGGAGACGGTCCAGCGGACATGCCGCCAGTCCACCTTCGTGCCGGCATCCTCCGCAGCCTTCACGAGCGCCGCGCCTTCAGCCGTGACCGGCCCGGCCTCGGCGAGCAGCCATGCGACCCGCGTCGTTTCCACGGCGTCGAGCGATTCCGCCGGCTTCTCCAGATAGCGATGGCTCAGGATGGTGAGCGCGGCGGCCCGGAGCACGAACTCGGCTTCGGGGTGGTGGAGGTAGAAGGAGTGGGCCGCGAGCTCCAGCAGGTGGCGGGAGCGGAAGCGGGAATGATGCAGCTGCACCCGGTCGAGGAAGTTCGCGGGCGAGATGCTCAGCGCCTCGAAGAACTCTCCCCGGAGGACCCACTCCGCGGCATCGGCGAGATCGGCGCCGGATTCATCGGTGAGATGGATGTCATAGTCCTGCAGGTCATGCAGCGCCGTGACGTTCAGCGTCGCCCGTCCCCGGCTCCCCTCCGCCATCGGCAGCCAGCCCAGCTCCTGGTTGCCCAGGCGCAGCGCAACGTGCCGATCGGCCCACTCGGCCGGGGCCCGTACCGTCAGAGCGAGGGAAAGCTGGCCTTTCGTTTCCTCCGGAGATGCCTCGATCTCAATCTTTGCTTTGGTCATGATCGTCCGAATCTGGCCGCAAATTCATGCCCAACGCGGCTCGGGGCGTCAAATCCACACCGGATCGGCGTGGGTCTTGTTATCGTTCCGGAACGGGCGATGGTTGCAGCCCGGGCGGCCTTCACGCCCGCCCGTGGCAGTGCTTGTACTTCTTGCCAGAACCGCAGGGGCAGGGCGCGTTGCGCGGGGTGCGGTCCCAGGTGGAGGGATCATGGGGATCGACCCCCTCCGCCACCCGGGCGGCGGCCAGCGGGGCGGCGTTGCCATACTCGCCCAGCGCCGCGTCATAGCCGAGCAGCGGATCGCCGGAATCGGGAGCGGGATGGCGGGCATCCAGGATGCTGACGGGCTCCGGGCTCGGCATGGGCGCATCCGGGCCCAGATTCACCTGCATGAGCCAGCGCGTGGTCTCCTCGCGCATCTCGCCCAGCATGGCGTTGAACAGGTTGAACGCCTCGGACTTGTACTCGTTCAGCGGGTCCCGCTGGCCATAGGCGCGGAGCCCGATGCCCTGGCGCAGATGGTCCAGCGAGAGGAGATGGTCCTTCCACACCTTGTCGAAGACCATGAGGAGGAGGGACTTCTCCACCTCGCGCATGCGCTCGATGCCGATATTGGCGGCGCGGGCGGCATAGGAGGTCTCCGCCGCCTCCAGGATGCGCTCGCGGATCTGGGTCTCGTCGATGCCCTCCTCGCGGCTCCACTCCACCACAGGCAGGTCGAGGCCGAGGATCTCCATCACCCGGGATTGCAGGCCCTCCACGTCCCATTGCTCGGGATAGGCGTTCTCGGGAATGGCCGCGGCGACCATGTCGTCGATCACCTCGCGGCGCATCTCCGCGACGGTCTCCTGAACGTCCTGCGCCTGCATGAAGGACTTGCGCTGGGCATAGACCTCCTTGCGCTGGTCGTTCATCACGTCGTCGTATTTCAGCAGGTTCTTGCGCGTGTCGAAGTTGCGCGCCTCGACCTTCTTCTGCGCCTTCTCCAGGGCCTTGTTGATCCAGGGGTGGATGATCGCCTCCCCCTCCTTCAGCCCCAGCTTCTCCAGCATCCCGCCCATGCGGTCGCTGCCGAAGATGCGCATCAGGTCGTCTTCCAGGCTGAGGAAGAAGCGCGACGCGCCCGGGTCGCCCTGGCGGCCGGAGCGGCCACGCAGCTGGTTGTCGATGCGGCGGCTCTCATGCCGCTCCGTGCCGATCACGAAGAGGCCGCCGGCCTCCTTCACGCGCGCCGCACTGCCTTCCACCTCACGCCGGATCTCGGCGAGGCGTGCCTCGAATTCGGGGCCGTCCGGCTCGCCGGGGAAGGTGGCGCGGGCCAGCATCTCGGCATTGCCGCCCAGTTTGATGTCGGTGCCGCGGCCGGCCATGTTGGTCGCGATGGTCACGGCGCCCGGGCGCCCGGCCTGGGAGATGATCGCCGCTTCCTGCTCATGGTAGCGGGCATTCAGCACCTGGTGCGGCACGCCCTTCTTCTTGAGCAGGTCGGAGATCAGCTCCGACTTCTCGATGCTGGTCGTGCCGACGAGGCAGGGCTGGCCACGCTCGCGGCATTCCTGGATGAGGTTCGCCACCGCATCGTATTTCTCGCGCGCGGTCCGGTAGACCTCGTCGTCGGAATCGGCGCGCGCCACCGGCAGGTTGGTGGGAATCTCCACCACTTCCAGCTTATAGATCTCGGCGAACTCGTCGGCCTCGGTGGAGGCCGTGCCGGTCATGCCGGAGAGCTTGGGATAGAGGCGGAAGTAGTTCTGGAAGGTGATGGAGGCCAGCGTCTGGTTCTCGGGCTGAACCTCGACGCCCTCCTTGGCCTCCAGCGCCTGGTGCAGCCCGTCGGAATAGCGACGGCCCTCCATCATGCGGCCAGTGAACTCGTCGATGATGACGATCTTGCCGTCGCGCGAGACGATGTAGTCCACGTCGCGCGAGAAGAGGGTGTGGGCGCGCAGGCTCTGGTTCACATGGTGCACCAGCGTGACGTTGTGGAAGTCGTAGAGGTCGCCTTCCTCCAGCAGCCCCACCTCGGTGAGCGCGGCCGAGACCGCCTCGTTGCCCGCCTCCGTCAGCGAGACGGTCTTGTTCTTCTCGTCCTTCTCGAAGTTCTCGGCCTCCTGCGCGATCAGGCGCACCACCGCGTTCACGCGGTTGTAGAGGTCCGAGGTGTCGTCGGTCGGGCCGGAGATGATGAGCGGGGTGCGCGCCTCGTCGATGAGGATGCTGTCCACCTCGTCCACGATCGCATAGCTGAAAGGCCGCTGGACCATCTCGTCCAGCCGGTACTTCATGTTGTCGCGCAGGTAATCGAAGCCGAACTCGTTGTTCGTGCCGTAGGTGATGTCGCAGGCATAGGCGTCGCGGCGCTGCTGGTCCGTCTTGCCGTAGACGATCGTGTCCACCGTCAGGCCCAGCCAGTTGTAGAGGCGGCCCATCTCCTCGGCGTCGCGGCTGGCGAGGTAGTCGTTCACCGTCACCAGGTGCACGCCCTTGCCCGTCAGGCCGTTGAGATAGGCGGGCAGCGTCGCGACGAGGGTCTTGCCCTCGCCGGTCTTCATCTCCGCGATGCGGCCCTCATGCAGGACCATGCCGCCGATGAGCTGCACGTCGAAGTGCCGCATGCCCAGCACGCGCTTGGAGGCCTCCCGGCACACCGCGAAAGCTTCGGGCAATAGGTTGTCCAGCGCCTCACCATTGGCGAGGCGTTGCCGGAACTCAGGGGTCTTGGCCTTCAGCGCCTCGTCGGAGAGGGCGGCCATCTGGGGTTCCAGCGCGTTGATGGCCGGCACCCGCGACCGGTAGGCCTTGAGGGCGCGGTCATTCGAGGTGCCGAGGATGGCGCGGGCGAGGCGGGCGAACATCGGGGCAGGCGGTCTCCGGGCAACGCCAGGGGGGCCGCCACCGAAGGACCGCGGCGCGGCCGGCAGGAGGGGGGCGCACGAGCCCTGTGTGCGAGGGGGAGAGATAGGGAAGGGGGGCCGGTCGGTCAACGAAAGGGCACGCTCCGGCGGCCGGGACGCCGGGTTGTGATGGGCGGCGCGCCCCAGGGGCGCCTTGTGACGGAACGACCCGTCCGCCATGTTGCGCCCCCTTCCGCCGAGGCTTTGACCCCAGATGCGTCGCCTTCTCCTCTCCACCGCCCTGATCCCGGCCGTCCTCTCCGGCGGGCTCGCCTTCGCCCAGGTCCCCGCCCCGAGCCCGGCCCAGCGGCCCGCCGCGCCGCCAGCCAGCGCCCCGGCCGCCAACGCCCCGGCTGCCAGCCCCCCGGCTTCCAACACCCCGGCTGCCAACGCCCCAGCCGCCAACCCCCAGCCGGCGGACCCTGTGGTGGCCCGGGTGGATGGCCAGGAGATCCGCCTCTCGGACGTGCGCGATGCCGCGAACGAGCTGCCGGACGAGCTGAAGAACGCCCCGCCCGCCATGCTCTACCCCCTGATCGTGGACCAGCTGGTGGCCCAGAAGGCCCTGGTCGCCCGCGCGCGCGCCGAGGGGCTGCAGAACGATCCGGAGGTGCAGCGCCGCATCGCCCGCGCCACCGACCAGGAGCTGCAGCAGGCCATCCTCCGCCGCGAGGTGGGCCCGGCCCTGACCGAGCAGGCCCTGCGCCAGCGCTATGACCGCGATTCTGCGAACCGCCGGGGGGAAGAGGAGGTGCATGCCCGCCACATCCTCGTCCCCACCGAAGCCGCGGCGCGCGAGGCGCTCGAGGAGGTCCGCCGCCCCGGCACCGACTTCGCCGAGGTGGCCCGGCGCCGTTCCACCGGCCCCGGCGCGCAGCAGGGCGGCGATCTTGGCTTCTTCAAGAAGTCCGACATGATCCCCGAATTCGCCGAGGCCGCCTTCGCCCTCCAGCCCGGCCAGATCAGCGAGAACCCGATCCAGACCCCCTTCGGCTGGCATGTCATCAAGGTGGAGGGGCGCCGCACCGCCGCGGCCGCGAGCTTCGAGGACAGCCAGGAGGCTCTGCGCCAGGCCGCCTTCGAGGAGACGGTGAACGCCGCCGTGGAGCGCATCCGCAGCGCGGCGCGGGTGGAACGCTTCAACCTGGACGGCTCGCCCCAGCGCCCGCCCAGCCTGCTCGACGGCGCCTCCCCCCCGTCGCCCACCGCCCAGCCGCCGGCGGCCAGCCCCACCCCCACCCCGGCCCAGCGGCGCTAAGCGGAAAGGAGGCGCCACATGGCCAAGGACCTGCCCGTCTCCCCCCTGAAGGTGGAGCTGCCGCCCCTGCCGCCGGTGAAGGGCGTGCGCCTCGGCGTCGCCGCCGCCGGGCTGCGCTACCAGGGCCGCCCGGACGTGATGATGATGGAGTTCGCCCCCGGCACCACGGTCGCGGGCGTCTTCACCAGCAACAAGTGCCCCGGTGCCCCGGTGGATTGGTGCCGCACCGCCTTGAAGGGCGAGGCGGCCCGCGCGCTGGTCGTGAATGCCGGCAACGCGAATGTGTTCACCGGCCGCGCCGGGGTGGAGACGGTGGAGGCGACCGCCGCTGCCGCCGCCGCGCTCGTCGGCTCCACGCCCACCGAGGTGTTCCTGGCCAGCACGGGCGTGATCGGCCAGGTGCTGCCGCATGAGAAGCTGACCGCGGCGCTGCCCGCCCTGCACGGCGCGCTGAAGGAGAATGGCTGGGCCGATGCCGCGCGCGGCATCATGACCACCGACACCTTTCCCAAGGCCGCGATGCGCAAGGCGGCCATCCACGGCACGGAGGTGACGATCCTCGGCATCGCCAAGGGTAGCGGCATGGTCGCGCCTGATATGGCGACCATGCTGTGCTTCGTGGCGACGGACGCCGCCATCCCGGCTGCCGCGCTGCAGTCCTGCCTGCGCCAGGGCGTGGAGGCGAGCTTCAATCGCACCACGGTGGACAGCGACACCTCCACCTCGGACACGGTGCTGCTCTTCGCGACCGGACAGGCCGGGCATGACAAGGTCTCCGCCCTGTCTGGATCCGCGCTGGCGGATTTCCAGGCCCAGCTGGATGCCCTGCTGCTGGACCTCGCGCTCCAGGTGGTGCGGGATGGCGAGGGCGCCCAGAAGCTGGTGAAGGTGGCGGTGAAGGGTGCCGTCTCTGACAGTTCCGCCAAGCGCATCGGCATGGCCATCGCGAATTCGCCGCTGGTGAAGACCGCGATCGCCGGCGAGGACGCCAATTGGGGCCGCATCGTCATGGCCGTCGGCAAGGCCGGGGAGCCCGCCGACCGGGACCGCCTCTCCGTCGCCATCGGCGGCACCTGGATGGCCAGGGAAGGCGGAGTCGTCGAGGGCTATGACGAAACGCCCGTGGTCGAGCACATGAAGGGGCGCGAGATCGACATCGAGGTCGATATCGGGCTCGGAAAGGGCGAGGCCACGGTTTGGACCTGCGACCTGACCCACGGCTACATCGATATCAACGGCTCCTATCGGTCATAGGAGAGGCGGGCCTGGTCATACGTGACCGGGCCCTTCCGCCGCCCCGTGCCGCCTAGTAGCGGCGGTTACGTCCCCAGGGCTCGCATGAAATCCCGTCCTCATCGGCATCCAGGTGTTCCCAATAGCCAGGGGCGCCCCTCCGGGCGGGAGCCAGGCCGACCGCGCGGGCCGCATCGCAGTTTCTCCGGGCGCGGTAGTGCTTGATGGTAACCGCCAGCGGCCAGGGGCTCAGGACAAGATCGGCCACTGAGGATACGGTCCCTAAGGCGATCACGGCCAGCACAAGCACGAACTTTCCGCGGGCGAGGATGCGGCGGAGGCTCAGGGACCCGAGGAAATTTCCCAGGGCGGCCGTCCGGCGGCGCCGCTTCCGGCCGTACATGCGCTTCTCGACCTCGGCGCGGTCAGAAGCTCGCAGCCATGCCGGAAGATCGCTCATCGCCCCGCCCCGTCACCCCTGCACGCGACGGCTGCTGAAGTGCCCCGCGATGCCTGTTTCTCTGAAGCATGGCGTTCTGTGAACGGAAGAATCAACCGGCGGTTGTGCGTTCGACATCTCTGATTGGCTCATCCAGCACTGGCAGGAAGGCATGTGGAGCCTCGTCCGGTCGGAGAAGCGGGCCCTGGACGTCATACGTGGGTTCAGGCCCTGCGCGCCCAGATCATCCCATTGTCCGGCCCGGTCGCATAAGGCTCCGCGACATACCCGAGCGCATTCAGGCGCTGCAGGCACCAAGCGAGGCCCTGTTCACCCCGCGCATGCCACTCCATGACGATTGCCCGGACATCGAGCCCGGCGAAGCGCGGATCGGCCAGCAATTCGTACTCCCCGCCTTCCATGTCGATCTTCATCAGGTCGATGGGCCGGCCGGTGAGATGGGGAAAGGCATCCCGGATCTCGATGCTGAGCCCATCCCCTTCCGCCGCGACGGTGGACCCCGAGCCGCGATCGCTCAGCACGGCCATGCGCGTCCGCGTTCCCGCTCCCGCCTCGACCAGCTCGACCCGCTCCGCCACCCCGCCCAGCGCCCAGTTCCGCCGGGCCTGGGCGGCATGGCTCGGATGCGGCTCGAAGGCCAGCACGCGGCAGGCTGGGAACTGGTTCAGGAACCAGAGGGCGGACAGGCCGACATTGGCGCCGAGATCCACGACAAGGCGAACCTCGTCCCGCTTCACCCCCTCCAGCGCAACCCGGTAGAGGTCGAGCGAGAAGATCTCATAGGCAACGCCGTAATCGTTGTTGCCGAGGCGCCCAAGTCCGTTGGGGCGGATTTCGAAGCGCGCGCCGCAGCGCGCCCGAAGTGGAACGGCGGCCCGGCCCCCACCCGCCCGCCAGGCGAGATAGCGGAGGGCGCTTGGAACTGTCAGCGCGCGGGTGAAATCGAGCATCCGGCCGCTCCCTAGGGGGGCTTCAGGCCGGCTGGACAGGAGGCCGGGAGCACCGCCCGAGATTAGCGATACGCGGCCCCAGCGCCCTTTCCAATGCGAAATATTCCGACATTCTATCCTGCGGGGCGCCTATTCCGCGGTGCGGATGTTCAACCGACGCACCAGCTCGGTCCAGCGCTCCCGCTCCGAGCGCGCCGCCTCCGCCAGGGCCTGCCCATCCCCCGTGCGGGGATCGACCCCCAGGCCCAGCAGGCGGGCCCGCAGCTCGGGGTCCGCCATTACGGCCTGCGAAGCCTCGGTGATCCGCTGCACCACGGGCGCCGGCATCTGGGCCGGGCCGAAGATGCCGAACCAGGTCTCGGAGACCAAGCCGGGAAGGCCCGCCGCCTCGGCGGTCGGCACGCCCGGGGCCAGCGGCGTTTCCTGCGCGGAGGTCACCGCCAGGGCTTTGACCGTGCCAGCCTGGATATGGGTTGTGGCCGTCGCCGGCACGTCGAGCAGCACGTGCACGTCGCCCCGCCGCAACTCGGCATAAACAGCACCGGTGCCGCGATAGGGCACATGCACCATGCCCAGCTCGGCCAGGCTATCCAGCAACGCACCGTTCAGATGCGGCGTGGTGGCAACGCCGGAGGAGCCGTAATTCACCTGCCCCCGCCGCGCCCTGGCCCAGGCGATGAGGCCGCGCAGGTCGTTTACCGGCACGGTGGTGGAAACGAGCACGAGCGAGGGTGAGGCGCCGATCAGCGCGAGCGGCGTAAAGTCCTTCTCCACGTCATACGGCAGGCTCGCCCCGGTCGCGGGAGCGGTGGAGTGGATGGAGGAGGTGGCGAGAAGCAGCACCAGCCCATCCGCCGGCGCGCGCACCACCACCTCGGCCGCCGGCACGCCGCCGGCCCCGGGGCGGTTCTCCACCACCACGGTGGTGCCGAGCCGCTGGGCCAGCAGGGGCGCGAAGAGGCGCGAGACCGCATCGGTGGCGCCGCCGGCCGGGAAGGGGACGATCAGTCGGGTGGGGCGCTGCTGGGCCAGGGCGGGGCGGCCCAGCGCGGCCAGGGCCGGCAGGGCGAGAAGCGAACGGCGATCCATGGAAGTTCTCTGTGAGAGGGGTCAGCCCTGAAGCCAGCGGCGCAGCCGGCCCGGAGCCTCGGCCATGTCGGCCTCGGGCCCGCAATAGCTGAAACGCAGGAAGCGGGCGCCCCGTTCGGGGTCGAAATCGACGCCGGGCGTGGCCGCGATCCCGGCCTCCGCCAGCATGCGGGAGCAGAAGCCCGGGCTGTCATTGGTCAGGTGCCCGACATCGGCCCAGATGTAGAAGGCGCCATCCGCCGCCGCGATCTGGTCGAACCCGGCCTCCGGGAGGCCCCGCAGCAGGAGGTCGCGGGAGCGGCGGTAGGCGGCGCGGTTCGCCTCCAGCTCCTCGGTGCAGTCCATCGCCGCCTCGGCCGCGATCTGGGCGACATGCGGGGCGGAGATGAACATGTTCTGGGCCAGCCGCTCGACGGGGCGGACCAGATCCTCCGGCAGCACCAGCCAGCCGATCCGCCAGCCGGTCATCGAGAAATACTTGCTGAAGCTGTTCACCACGATGGCGCTGGGGGAATGCGCCGCGGCGGTCGCCTCCGGCATGTCGTAGGACAGGCCGTGATAGATCTCGTCTGAGATCAGCCGCACGCCATGGTCATGGCACCAGCGGGCGATGGCGCCCAGCTCCTCCGGCGTCAGCATGGTGCCCGCCGGGTTGCAGGGGCTCGCCACGATCACCCCGGCGGGGCGCGGGTCCAGCGCCTCGAGCATCGCGACCGTCGGCTGGAAGCGGGTGGAGGCGTCGCAGGGCAGGAGCTGCGGCACCATGCCCAGCGCCGTCAGAATATTGGCATAGGGCGGGTAGTAGGGGGCGGCCATGGCCACCCGGTCCCCCGTGTCGAAGGCGGCGAGGAAGGCGAGGGGAAAGGCGCCCGACGCCCCGACCGTGACCGCGATGCGCTCGGCCGGAACCGCCGTGTCGTAATGCTCGGCGTAGCGGCGCGAGATCCGCTCCCGCAGGCTGCGCAGTCCGAAGGCCTCGGTATAGCCCATCGGGTGCCCGTCCCGAAGGGCGCGGGCCGCGGCCTCGGCGGCGCCGCGCGGGGCGCCCGTGCCGGGCTGGCCCACCTCCATCCGCAGGATACCGGGCTCCCCCGGGGCAATGCCGGCCGCGCGCGCATTGGCGGCCGCGATCACATCCATCACCAGGAAGGCGGGGGCATGGGCACCCCGCCCCACCTTCAGCCCCAGCTGAAGCCCAGGCTTCGGACCGGACAAGTCAGTTGTTCCCGGTCGCCAGCCCGAAGCCGCGCGGATCGGCCGCGGCGGTGCAGGAGGAGGCGCTGATGCCGCCCTGGCAGGAGATCGCGACCCCGCGTCCGGGCTCCGGCGCGCCGGTCGCCACGGCCTGGGCAAGGGGCACCCGCCGGCCGAAATGCAACCCGGCCGGCCCGCCGGCCGCCGCCGGCGCCGCGCCCTGGCCCGAACCGGCCCCGGCATAGCGCATGGCCTTCGCCCCGGGGCTGGTGACGAGGATCGCCCCGAGCGGCGGCGCCTGCACGCTGCCCAGCCCGGGGGCGGGCGCCAGCAGGAAGCCCATGCCCGACACCATGCGGCCGGTGCCGAACAGGTTGTTCATGGTGAAGGCGCAGGCGACCGCCCCGCCATCGCGGTCCTGCACCACCAGGGCGGTGCTGGCGCCGAAGCTGCCGCCCACGACCGGGGCGGGCTGGCCGGAGGCCGCGGCGCGGAAGGCGGCCAGCGTCGCGCCGCCATCGGCCGAGGCCGGCAGCACGGAGATGAGATCGGAGCCCAGCCGCTCCTGGACGGGCGGGGCCGCCTGCGGCACGGCCGCGCGCATCTCGGCGACGGTGAGGAAGCCGCCAGCGGCCGCGCTGGCCTCCTCCACCCGCCGGGCCAGCCCGCCCTGGTGGAAATCGCCCACCCCCGTGCTGCGGAGCGCGGCCAGGGTGCTGGCCAGTTCGAGCTGGGTAAGGGAGGTCCCTTCGCCGATGGGCGCCCCGCCGGGCGCGAAAACGGCCCGGCTGACCGGGTCGGCCAGAAGCGGGCCGGAGACGGCCGCGAAATCCGCCGCCAGGGCGCGGGAGACCGGGGTGCCGACGCGCGCCAGCTGCTCGGCCGGGGCGAGGATCTGCTCGAAGGGCAGGCGCCCCTGGCGGGCATGCAGGGTGAAGAGGCCGCGCGCCATCATGGGCACCGCCGCCGGCCGGTCCGCCCCGGCCGGGATGCCGGTGCGGGCCCCGGGCTGGAACAGGAAGGATTCGAGCTCGTTCCGGCGCGGGTCATAGGCGAGGCAGGCCCCGCCGCCGCCCAGCCCGGCACGGGAGGGAAGCGTGACGGCCAGGGTGAAGCCCGCCGCCGCCGCCGCATCCGCCGCCGAGCCGCCGGCCGAGAGGATGTCCCGGGCGATCTGCGCCGCGCGGGGGTCCTCGGCCACCACATTGCCGAGGAAGCCCCTCACATGGCCCGGCTGGCCCGCCGGGGCGGAGGAGCCGCCGCCGAGCACATTGCCCACCCGCTCCACAGTGGAGCAGCCGGCCAGCGCCGCGAGGGACAGGGCCATCGCCGCCATGGCTGGCCCGCGGGGCGCCGTCCGGAATAGGGTGCCGCCCATGCGAAAGCCGCTCGCGCTCGCCATCTGGTTCCGTGCCACCTCGTGGACCATCCCTGCCGCCGTGCTGCTCATGGCCGCGTTCCTGGCACCGGGTACGGCAGGGGCGCAAGGGGGAGGGGCCCAGGGCGGGCGCGGCCCGGTCTCCCTGATCCGCGACGCGGAAACGGAATCCCTCATCCGCGCCTTCCTGGACCCCTTGCTGGCGGCGGCCGGCGTGGACCGGCGGCTGGTCGAGCTGACCCTCGTGCAGGACCGGGCCATCAACGCCTTCGTGGCCCAGGGAAACCGCCTCTACCTCCATACCGGGCTCATCCAGCAGGCCGAATCCGCAGGGGAGCTGGCGGGGGTGATCGCGCATGAAGTCGGGCATATCGCCGGCGGCCATCTCGCCCGCCTGCCGGAGGAGATGCGCCTGGCCATGCTGCGCTCGGTCGCGGCGATGCTGCTCGGCGCCGGGGCGGGGGTGGCGGCCCGCTCCTCGGATGCCGCGATGGGCATCATCATGGGCGGCCAGACCAGCGCCATGGGGGCCTTCTTCGCCTTCACCCGCACCCAGGAGCAGTCGGCCGATCAGGCGGGACTCGTCTTGCTGGAACGCCTGGGCTGGTCGAGCCAGGGGCTGGAGCGCCTGCTGCGCCGCCTGCTGGACCAGGAGCTGCTCGCGGTCGGTCGGCAGGACCCCTATTTCCGCACCCATCCGCTCTCGCGCGACCGGCTGGAATTCGTGCGTGAGCAGATGGCGCGCGGCCGCGCGACCTCCGGCGGCATCCCGGCCGCGCTGGAGACGCGCTTCGCCATGGTGCGGGCGAAGCTGAACGGCTTCGTCGATGCGCCCGTCGCCAGTTGGCGCCGCTACCTGAACGACGACAGCGCCCCGGGACGCTATGCCCGCTCCATCGCCCAGTACCGCTCGGGCCGCACCGATGCCGCGATCGAGATCCTCGAGCCCGTCATCCGGGAGCAGCCCTCCAACCCCTATCTGCTGGAGTTCAAGGGCCAGATCCTCTTCGAGGGCGGGCGCCCGGCCGAGGCGATCGCGCCGCTCGCCGCCGCCACGCGCCTGGCCCCGAACGAGCCGCTGATCCGCGCCGCCTATGGGCGCGCCCTGATGGAGGGCGGCGGCGACACCGCCTCGGTCCGGCGCGCGGTGGCCGAGTTGCAGGCGGCCGCCCGGCAGGACCGGGAGAACGGCTTCACCTGGGGACAGCTTGCCACCGCCTATGCCCGGCTAGACGACCTGCCCAATGCCGAGCTGGCCCTGGCCGAGCAGGCCATGGCCCAGGGCAACACCGCCGAGGCCCGCTTCCGCGCCGCCCGGGCAGAGAGGGGCCTGCCCCCCGGCCCCGCCCGGCTCCGCGCCACGGACCTGCGGAACGCGGTCCGGCGTGATAACCTCACCTCCGACGAGCGCCGCGCGGAAGACGAGCTGCGGCGGAGGGACAGGAACAATCGATGAAGCGAATCCTGATGGCTGGGGTCGCCCTGGTGCTGGGCGGCGGCATGGCCCTGGCCCAGGGGACAGAGACCCGCGCCGGCTTCTCGCCCGAGCAGCGGGAGGAGATCGTTTCCATCCTGCGCGAGGCCCTGAAGACCGATCCCTCGATCCTGCGCGACGCCGTGGCCGCCATGCAGGAGGCGCAGCGGACGGCGCAGCAGAATGCCCGGCGCGACGCCCTGGCCGCCAGCCGCGACGCGCTGTTCAACGATGCGCGGGATCCGGTGAAGGGCAATCCGCGCGGCGACGTCACCATCGTCGAGTTCTTCGATGCGCGCTGCACCTATTGCAAGGCGCTCCACCCCAACATGCAGGCGCTCCTCCAGCGGGACCGCAACATCCGCGTGGTGATGAAGGACCTGCCCATCCTGGGCCCAAACAGCGTGCTCGCCAGCCGCGCCCTTCTCGCCGCGCAGAAGCAGGGCAAGTACGAGCCGCTCTACGATGCGCTGCTGCGGCTGCGGACGGAGCCGACCGAGCAGGTGATCCAGGCCGAGGCCCAGCGCGCCGGCATCGACTGGCCGCGCCTGCGCCGGGACATGGACGACCCCGCGATCCAGACCCGCATCCAGGCGAATATCGCCCTCGCCGAGCGCCTCCAGTTGGAGGGCACGCCCGCCCTGGTGATCGGCGACACGCTGGTGCCGGGCGCCGTGGAACTGCCCGAGCTGGAGCGGCTGGTTGCCGAAGCGCGCCGCCGTGGCTGAGGCGCCGCGGGACGCGCCGGAGCACGCGCGGGAGGAGGGGCGCGGCCTCGCGACCGACTTCTCCCGCACCATGTCCTATGGCGGCTATCTGCAGCTGGAGACGCTGCTCTCCGCCCAGCAGCCGCTCTCGGACAAGCATGACGAGCTGCTCTTCATCATCATCCACCATGTCCAGGAACTCTGGATGAAGCTCATCATTCGGGAGCTGGAGGTGGCGACGGATTGCGTGCGGGCCGATGACCTGCGCCCGGCCTTCAAGGGCATGGCGCGCGTCTCGCGCATCCAGCGCCAGCTGGTGGAAGCCTGGGACGTGCTCTCCACCATGACCCCGGCCGACTATCTCTCCTTCCGCGAGGTGCTGGGCCAGTCCTCCGGCTTCCAGTCCTGGCAGTACCGGCTGATGGAAATCCTGCTCGGCGCGCGGGACGAGTTCATGCTGAAGCCCCACGCCCATGACGCGGCACTCACTGCCCGGCTGCGCGCCGCCTTCGACGCCCCCTCGCTCTACCAGGAATCCCTGCGCCTGCTGGCCCGTCGTGGCATTTCCGTGCCAGAGGCGGTGCTGTGGCGCGACCCGTCGAAGCCGCATGCGGAGGATGAGGGCGTGGTCGCGGCCTGGGAGCAGGTCTACCGCCACAGCCAGGAGCATTTCGACCTCTATGAACTGGCCGAGGAGCTGGTGGACATGGAGGATGCCTTCCAGCAATGGCGCTTCCGCCATGTGACCACGGTGGAGCGCGTGATCGGCGCGCGCATGGGCACTGGCGGGTCGGCCGGCGTCGCCTATCTCCGCCGCGCGCTGGAGCGCCGCTTCTTTCCCGAACTATGGACCGTGCGCGGCCGCCTGTAGCCGGGCCGCGATTCGGCGCGCGATGATGCCGGCATGAAGGTCCTCGTTCTCGGCGCCGGCGTGACCGGGCTGGCCGCCGCCTATCTCCTCGCCCGCGATGGCCATGCGGTGACGGTGCTGGAGCGCCGCAGCGGCGTCGCTCTGGAGAGCAGCCACGCGAATGGCGGGCAGCTCTCCTATTCCTACGTCGCCCCGCTCGCCGGGCCGGGGGTGGTGGGCAAGCTGCCGGGCTGGCTGCTGGACCGGGACAGCCCCATCCGCTTCCGCCCGCGCCTGGACCCCGCCCAATGGGCCTGGGGCGCGCGGTTCCTCGCGGCCTGCAACGCCTCCACGGCGGACCAGACCACGCGGCGGCTGCTGCTCCTCTCCTTCCTCTCGCGCGACCTGACCCGGGCGGCCATCACGGAGGAGGGGATCGACTGCGCCTTCCGCCATGCCGGCAAGCTGGTCGTGCATTCCGACCCGGCGGCCTATGAAGCGGCGCGCCGGCTGGTGGACTACCAGCGCAGCCTGGGCAGCGAGCAGGAGGCGCTTTCGCGCGAGGAATGCCTCGCGGCCGAGCCCTCCCTGGCCGGGATCGCGCATCGCCTCGTCGGCGGCATCCTGACGCGCGGGGAGGATGCGGCGGAATGCCGCCTGTTCTGCGCGGGGCTGGAGGCGGCGATGCGCACCGGCAATCTCGGCGTGCGCTTCCGCTTTGGCACGGAGGTGCGCCAGATCCTCGCGGTGGGTGGCCGGGTGATCGGGGTGCAGACCGGCGCGGGGGTGCTGGAGGCGGATGCGATCGTCATGGCCATGGGGGCGGGCAGCACGCGGCTGCTGGCGCCGCTGGGGCTGCGCCCGCCGGTCTATCCGCTGAAGGGCTACAGCCTCACCCTGCCCATCCTAGCGGATGGTGCCGCGCCCCGGATCAGCGTGACGGATTTCGCGAAGAAGGTCGTCTATGCCCGCCTTGGCCAGGGGCTGCGCGTCGCCGGCATGGCCGACCTCGTCGGCTACGACACGGGCTTCGACCTCTCCCGCCTCGACCTGCTGGTGCGCCAGGCGCGGGAAGCCTTCCCCGATGCGGCGGACTGGACGGTGCTGAACCCCTGGGCCGGCCTGCGCCCCGCCACGCCGACGGGCCTGCCCATCCTCGGCCCCGTGCCGGGCCTGCCGAACCTGCACCTGAACATCGGCCATGGCGCGCTGGGCTTCACCCTGGCGATGGGCTCCGCGCGGGTGGTGACGGATCTCCTGGCCGGCCGGGCTTCTCCCATTCCGCTGGAGGGCTTCGCAGCCTGAGGCGATCAGCTCCGGCGCGCCCTGGGGCTCAACACCGTTGAGCTGTCCAGCTCGCCCTGCTTCAGCACGGAAAAGCCGCTTGAGCCGCCTCGCACGAAGATGACCTCCAGCCGGTAGGCATGACCCTGGGCTCCCGGCCGCGCCTGGAAGACCAGCTGGTAGGGCCCGGGCCGGATCGGAACCTGCCGCGGCTCCAGCACCGTGCCGACCGCCACGAGGGGCTCCGTCGCCGTGAAGGGCACCGCGACCGCCCAGAGCGCATCCGCGTCGGGGCTGAAGGGCGCCTCCCGCCCCGTCTCCACGGCGATGAGGCAGGTGCCGTCATGGTCGGGCATGCCGAAGGCGACGACCTCCGGGTCCCAGGCGAAGCCCTGGGCCACCTCGGCCTCGCCCCAGAGCAGGCCCACATGGCTCGCGGAGGGCAGGCCCACGAGGATCTGGCCGTAGAGGATGGTGGCGGCGAAGAGCTGGAGCATGGCGGGACCCTCGCAATGGCGCGTGGCCGCGTCCTATGTCGCACCGAGGCGGCGGACCCGGTCCAACGACGAATCCACCTCTTCATCCGTCTGGTAGGGGCCGAAGCCGAAGCGCAGGCGACGTCCGCGCCGGTCCGTGACGATCCGCGCCTCCGCCAGCCGCGCCTGCCAGGCTTCCGCATCATCGAGGTCGAAGGCGAGGAAGTTGCCGCGGCGGGGTTCTGAGAGCGGCACGGCCAGCCGGGCCGGGTCGAGCCCCGTTCCGGCCAGCCCCGCGCAGAACCGAGCCTGCAGCGCGTGGGCATGGGCATGGATCCGCTCGACGCCGATCCCGAGCCCGTCCAGCCATCGCATCGCCGCTTCCAGCCGGTAGAGGCCGGAGGGATCGAAGGTGGCGCCGAGGAAGCGGCGGCCATCCGGCGCGTAGCCGACCTTTCCGTCGCTCGCGGCCAGCGCACCGAAGGCGGCGAACCAGCCCGTGTCGCGCGGGCGCGGCAGCCAGCCGGGCGGGCAATGCAGGAAGCAGCAGCCCTCGCCCGCCATGGCGTATTTGTATCCCCCCGCCGTGTAGAAGGCGCGGTGCGCGAGGCGCGAGAGATCAACCGGCCGCGCCATGAAGGCGTGGTAGCCGTCGATCACCAGCACCGCCTCGCCCGCCGCCTCGGCCAGTGCCTCCAACCCCTCCAGCGCGTAGCCGGAGTGGAAGAAGACCTCGCTCACCCAAATCAGGTCGAAGCCCTGGCCCGCGGCCTCCACCAGGCGCGGCACGCAGTCGCCGCCGGGCTCGGAAGGGATGCGCGTCAGCGCGAGCAACCCCTCCTCCTCCAGCCGCGCGGCCTGGCGGGCGAAGGAGTGGAACTCGCCATCCGTCGTCAGCACGCGCGCGGGGCGGCCGAGCGGCATGGCGCTGAGGATCCTGCGCACGAAGTCATGGGTGTTCGGCGCGCAGGCCAGGGTGGAGGGATCGGGCAGCTTCAGGTGGCGCGCCACATGCGCGCGGCAGGCCTGCAGCACCGGGCCCAGCACGGCCTCCCACTTGTCGTCCTGCAACCGCGCCGCCTCGTCCCAGGCGCGGAGCTGCGCCTCCCGCGTCACGTCGGGCCAGGGATGGTGGCTGTGCGCGGCGAAGTGCAGCCGGCCCGGCTCCGCCGAGAGGAAGCGGGAGAAATGCGCGCGCAGGTCCAAGCTGATCTCCTCCGGGGCCCCGGATTGCCGCCGGACGGCCAGCCTATAGAGTGGCGGCGGGAGGCCGTGAATGGCGAGGTGCCGTCTGTCCAGGGGCGCGTATCATCCCGCCCCGGCTGCCGCCGGATGGGCGGCGCCAGGGCATGGCTAGCGAGTTTCCCGTTCGGATTCCGGTGCCGGATCTCTCCGATGCGGCGCGCGGCAACACGGGCATCCCCGGCGTCTGGCGCTTCGAATCCGGCCTGGCGGGGCCGCATGCCGTCATCGTCGCGCTGATGCATGGAAACGAGTTCGCCGCGGCCTCCGTGCTCGCGCGCTGGCTGCGGGCAGGGCTCAGGCCCCGGCGCGGCACGCTCAGCCTCGTCTTCGCCAATCTCGACGCCTTCGCCCGCTTCGACCCGGAGGATCCGACCCTTTCCCGCTATGTCGACGAGGACCTTAACCGGCTCTGGAGCCCGGCGTTCCTGGAGGGGAAGCGCGACAGCCTGGAGCTGCGCCGTGCCCGCGCGCTGCGCCCGGCGGTGGAGGCGGCGGATGCGCTGCTGGACTTGCATTCCATGCTCTGGCCCTCCGAGCCGCTGGTCCTGGCGGGACGCAAGCCGGCCGCGCGGGATCTGGCGCTGGCCATGGGGGCCGGCGCGGCGGTGGTGCTGGATGGCGACCATCCCGAGGGACCGCGCCTGATCGACCACCCCTGTTTCGCGGCGCCCGAAAGCCCGCGCCTTGCCCTGCTGGCCGAAGCCGGCCTGCACTGGGAGCCCGGGACCGAGGCGATGGCCGAAGCCTGTGCCACCGGCTTCCTGCGCGCCCTCGGACTGGCGGAGCCCGCACCGCCGGCCCCGCCCGGCGAGTGCTGGACGGTGACACGCGCCGTCGCGGCCGCGTCGCGGCAATTCACCTTCGCCGAGCCCTTCCGGGGCGGGACGGTGATCCCGCGCGCCGGCACGCTGATCGCGCGGGACGGCGAAGCGGAGGTCCGCACGCCGCATGACGACTGCATGCTTGTGATGCCCAGCCCGCGCGTGATGCGCGGGCATGTGGCGGTGCGGCTGGCGCGGCGGGACGGCGCCTAGGCTGCCGCCGGCTCGCCCATGATCGGCTCCTTGCCGTCGGCCCGGATCAGGGCCGCGATCTCGGCCGCCGCCGCCTCCAGCACGGCCTCATCCGTGCCCTTGGCCACCAGCGCCACGCCGTTCCCGCCCTCGCGGTAATAGGGGTAGGAGCCGATATCGAGCATCGGGAACCGCTCCTGCACCGCCGAGAGCGCGGCGGCGATCTGCCCTTCCAGCAGCCCATGCGCGTGCAGCGCGCGGGACTTCACCGGGGTGCCGCCCTCGAGCGTTGGCGCCACCACCTCGAACATGCTGCGCATGATCCGCGGCACGCCGGCCATGACATGCACATTGCCCATGACGAAGCCGGGCGCCGAGGTCTCGGAGCAGAGGATCGGCCTTGCCCCGCGGGGAAGGGTGGCCATGCGCAGCCGTGCCGCATTCATCTCCACCGGCGGGTTCCGGCGGGAATAGTCGGCCTCCATAATCCTGCGCGATTCCTCATGCACCTCCCAGGGCACGCCGAAGGCCCGGGCGACGCATTCGCTGGTGATGTCGTCATGCGTCGGGCCGATACCGCCCGTGGTGAAGACATAGGTGAACCTGGCCCGCACCTCGTTCACCGTGCCGATGATCGTCTCCGGCACATCCGGGATGACGCGCACCTCGCGCAGGGGAATGCCCAGCTCCCCCAGGCGGGTGGCGATGAACTTCAGGTTCGCGTCCTGGGTGCGGCCCGAAAGCACCTCATTCCCGATGATGAGCAGGGCGGCCGTGGGATTCGTCATGGCGTTTCTCTTGCGGGAGGCGACGCAGGGTCGCGTGTTCCACCGTGGCGTCAAGCCTTCCCGGGGGGCGGGGCCGGGGCAGGGGCCGGCGCGGCCAGGCCTCAGAGGAAGTCCCGCAGCAGCGCTACCAGCGGCTTGTCGGCCGGTGGCATCGCGTAATCCCCCAGTTTGCCGGGGCGGACCCAGGCCAGGGCCTGGCCCTCCCGTCCTTCCACCGTGCCGGCCCAGCGGCGGCAGAGATAGAGCGGCATCAGCAGGTGCCGCCCCTCCAGCGGGTGGGAGGCAAAGGCGAAGGGCGCGAGGCAGGCGGCGGAGACATCGATGCCCAGCTCCTCCTTCAACTCCCGGATCAGCGCCTCCTCGGGCGTCTCCCCGGGGGCCAGCTTGCCGCCGGGAAACTCCCAGAGCCCGGCCATGGGCTTGCCCTCGGGGCGGCGGGCGAGGAGCACGCGGCCGTCGGAATCGATCAGGGCGCAGGCGGCCACCAGCAGCAGGTTCGCGCCGGGCGCGGCGGCCGGGCCGGCCTGCGGCGCGGCCTCGGGCGCGGGCTGCCCGGCGGGGGCGGAGAGCTCGGCCCGGCCCGCGCGGAAGCGGCGCACGGGCAGGCGCGCGTTGCGGGCGGTGAAGTCCTGCTCCGCCATGCCGTCCGGGACGAAGCCGATGCGCGCCAGGACGGCGGCGGAGCGCTTGTTCTCCTCCAGCACCGAGGCGTGGATCACGTCGAGATCGAGATTGGCCAGCGCCCAGCGGGCCAGCCGCCCGGCCGCCTCGGGCCCGATTCCCTGGCCCCAGTGGCGCCGGCCGACCCAGTACCCCAGCTCGGCATGGCGCGGCGCGTCCCGGGTGGTGGTCAGGCCGACGCAGCCCACCAGCGCATCCTCCCGCATGATGGCGAGGTGCCAGGCGGTACCGGCCTCGATCTGGGCGCGGGTGGAGGCGATCCACTCATCCGCCAGCTCGCGCGGATAGGGGAAGGGGACGCGCGCCAGCATGCGCGCCACCTCCCAGTCGTTCACGAGCCGATGGAGCTGGGCCGCATCCTCCGGCCGCAGGGCGCGCAGGGTCAGCGCCCCTGCGCGTAGCGGCGCGAAAATGCCGTCCATCACGTCAGCGACGCCACCAGCCCTTCTTCGCCGGGGCCGCCGAGGAGTCCTCGGTGCCGAGCAGCACGGGCTGCACGACGGTGCCGACCACGGGCTCGGCACGCTCGGGCTCGGCATCCGGCGCGGGGGCCGCGGCGGGCACCTCGGCCGGAGGCTCGGCCCGAACCTCGGCCGGAGCCTGGGCGACTGGCTCCGGCGCGGGGGCCGGCTCCGGCTGCGCTGGCGCGGCGGCCTCGGCCGGGGTCTCCTCCGGCCGGGCTTCCTCGGCCGCCGCAGCCTCGGGCGCTGCGACAGGCGCCTCGGCCGGGGCGGCGGAGATGGGGATCTCGCGCACGGCGCGCGGCGCGGCATCGGCCGTGGCCGCCTCCTCCACCGCGTCCATCGCGTCCATCAGCGCGTCATAGGTCCCGGCGAAGGGATCGGCCGGGGTCGGGCCGGCATAGCGCGGGGCCTCCTCGCCCTCGGCGCGCGGCGCCTCGCCCTCGGCCTCACGGCGGAAGCGGCCGCCCCCGCGGCGGCTGCGGCGGCGACGGGCGTCGCCCTCGGGCCGCTCCCCGGCGGGGCGGGGCGCCTCGGCCTCCGTGGCCTCGGCCCGGGAAGCGGACACGGCCTCCTCCGCCGCGACCTCGGTGCTTTCGCCCTCGGAGCCTTCCTCGTCGGAACCCTCCTCGCCGGAGGCGGATTCGGCGCCCTCATTCGCGGTGCCGTCCTCGCGGCGTCCGCCACGGCGGCGGCGGCGGCGGCGGCGGCCACGCTCGCCCGCGCCCTCGCCGTTGCGCGCCTCGGTAGCGGCGCCGCTGCCCTCCTCGGCCTCCTCGGCCGTGACGGGCTCCTCCTCGTCATCGCCGCCGCCGCCGGTGATGAAGACCGGCTCGGGCGCGTAATCCATCCGCAGCGCGGGCGCCGTGGTGGAGGGGGCGGGCTGGGTCTGCGGCCGCGTGCGCTCGATCCGGTTCTGCGCCGCGGTCATCTCCGCATCCGGCTCGAAGATCACGCACATGTCGTGGCGGCGCTCCGCCGCGGCCAGGCGCTCGCGCTTGCGGTTGAGGATGTGCATCGCGACCGAGGGCGAGCACCGCACGACGATCTCGGCGGCGCGGCGCTTGGCGCCCTCCTCCTCGATGGCGCGCAGCACATGCAGGGCCGAGCTCTCCTCGGAGCGCACGATGCCCAGGCCCTGGCAATGCGGGCAGGTGACGAAGGAGTGCTCCGTCAGGCTCGGGCGCAGCCGCTGGCGGGACATCTCCAGCAGGCCGAAATGGGAGATGCGGCCGACCTGGATGCGCGCGCGGTCATGGCGCAGCGCCTCCTTCAGGCGGCGCTCCACCATGCCGTCGTGGCGGCTGCTCTCCATGTCGATGAAGTCGATGACGACGAGGCCGGCCAGGTCGCGCAGGCGCAGCTGGCGGGCGATCTCGTCCGCGGCCTCGAGATTGGTGCGGAGCGCCGTGTCCTCGATATGCCGGTCGCGCGTGGCGCGGCCCGAGTTCACGTCGATGGAGACCAGCGCCTCGGTCTGGTTGATGACGATGTAGCCGCCCGAGCGGAGCTGCACGGTGGGCGACATCATCGCGTCCAGCTGCTGCTCGACGCCCGCGCGGGCGAAGAGCGGCATGCCGGGCTCGCGGTAGAGCTTAATCTTGCGCTCGTTCTGCGGCATCAGCATCCGCGTGAACTCGCGGGCCTGACGGAAGGCCTCGTCGCCCTCGATCTGGATTTCCTCGATGTCCTTCGCGAAGTTGTCGCGGATGGCACGCTTGAGGAGGTCCGCCTCCTCATAGACCAGCGCGGGCGCGGTCGAGGAGAGCGTGCGCTCGCGGATGTCGTCCCAGAGGCGCAGCAGGTATTCGCCGTCCCGCCGGATCTCGGGCTTGGGCCGCTGCGCGCCGGCGGTGCGGACGATCATGCTCATGCCACGCGGCAGGCTCAGCTCGTCGATCACCTCGCGCAGGCGCTTGCGGTCGGTGGCGGAGGTGATCTTGCGGGAGACGCCGCCGCCCTTGGGCGAGTTCGGCATCAGCACGGAGAAGCGGCCGGGCAGGGAGATATAGGTGGTGAGGGCCGCGCCCTTGTTGCCGCGCTCCTCCTTCACGACCTGGACGAGGATGATCTGCCGGCGGCGGATCACCTCCTGGATCTTGTAGTGGCGCAGGAACTTGGAGGGGATGCGGCGCTCGCGGCGCTCCTCGTCCCCGCCCTCGTCGCCATTCCGGTCCTCGCCGCCGATCGTCTCGGGCGGGAGGGTGGATTCGCTGACCGTCTCGACGTCGCCGTCTTCCTCGGAATCCTCTTCGGCGGCGTCCTTCGCCGCGGCCACCGGGTCGCCCTCGCTCACGCGGTCCACATGCATGGTCATGGGCTGGGCGCGTGCGTTGGAGGGAGCCGTGGGGGCGCCATCCTCGCCGCCGGCCGTCTCGCCATCGGGGGCGGTGCCCGCGGGCTCGTCGGTGCCCGGGGTGCTGGTCGGCTCGGCGGTAGTGTCGGCGGTGGCGCCGGATTCATCCACGGTTTCGCCGGGCCGCGGGGCAGAGGGCTCCTCGGAGGCGCCGGCCGTTCCGGAAGCGCTCCTCGCCTCATCGCGGCCGATCAGGTCGGCATCGTCTTCCGGGGCCAGGCGCTCGGCCGCGGTCTCGATCTCGTCCTCGGGATCCTCCTCGTCCTCCTCCTGGGCCTGCATCTCCAGCAGGCGCTGACGGTCGGCGACGGGGATCTGGTAGTAGTCCGGGTGGATCTCGCCGAAGGCGAGGAAGCCGTGGCGGTTGCCGCCATACTCGACGAAGGCGGCCTGGAGGCTTGGCTCCACGCGGACGATCTTCGCGAGATAGATATTGCCCTTCAGCGGGCGGCGGTTCTGGGTCTCGAGATCGAAATCCTCAAGACGGTTGCCGTCCAGCACCACCACCCGCGTCTCTTCGGGGTGGGATGCATCGATCAGCATGCGCTTGGTCATGGAAGGCGGAACTCCGCGCCGCGCGGGGCACTGGGCGGCCGGCGGCGGTGAGGGTTGGCGGAGCGGGAGAAGCGCGGTGCGGGGCAGAGCGAAGCATCGCCGTCATCCGTCCTTTCTCCCGTGGCGGGCGGCCCGGGGGCCCCCCTGTGTGCTGTTCGCGGGCACGAGACGTGCCCAGTGGTTTCGGCGTGCCGTGCGCGACCCCTTGGGCGGCGCCCCTCCATCCGGGGATGGCGGCGCGCGCGGGCGGGCCGGCGACGGGCGCGTTGCGGTCCATCAGTCCCACGCATGGGACGCTTGGCCCTGCCGCGCCGCATGGCGCGCGCCGGGGAAGGCTGGTAACCCGCTGCCCCGTGTGCCGGGCCGGCGCGCCGGCCGGAGACCGGCGCTGGCGGCGGCCCTTTTCGGGGCGTGACGGGGCCGGGCGTCCAAGCTGGCTGGACAAGTCTCACTGGACTGGCGGCCGTTCCGTGGTCGGCCGCACCCGAAAACCCTCCACCGGCGGCGTGCCGCCGGGGCAATCCACCATACTGAGGGGGGTGCCGAGGGGCAAGGCGCTGTGTGCCCCGTGCCACACCTTGGCCTGAAGCGGCCGGAAAGGGGCTCCTGGGGTCCTGTTTCCCTCCGTCACGCTTCAGACAAGCTTCAACCGCAATCCCGGTGCTACGATGTAGACCAAGGGGATGCCTGACGACCTTGAGGGGGGACGTGAGGGGATGAGAACGAACTTGCCGCGCCGGGGCCTGCTGGCCGCGGCCCTGGCCGCCTTGGTCGCGCCACGCCCGGCCGCCGCCGATGGCGCGAGCCTGCGGGCCGACGGAAATGGCGTGCGCCTGGTGCTGCCCGGTGCCGCCACCGGCCCCTGGCGATTGAGCGCCGATGCCCGGCCGCAGCGCCTGGTGCTCAGCCTGCCGCGCCACGGATGGGAGGGGCCGCGCCTGCTCTCCGGCATCGCTCCCGTGCGCACGCTGCGCTGGGACCCACGGGCCCGGCGCCTCACCATCGACCTCACCGGTCCTGTCGCGGCGCCGGGGGTCGGCCAGGAGGGGGGGGCGCTCGTCCTGTCGATCCGGCCCGGCCCGGCAGCGGCCTTCGCCCGGCTGGCGGGCCCTAGCCGCCCCATCGCCCAGGGGCAGGGCGGCGCCCGCCCGGTGGTGGTGCTGGACCCCGGCCATGGCGGCAAGGACCCGGGCGCGATCGGGGCCACGGGCACGCAGGAGAAGCGCATCGTCCTCGCCGCCGCCCAGGAGATGAAGCGGCGGCTCGAGGCGGGCGGGCGCTGCCGGGTCCTCATGACCCGCAGCCGAGATGTCTTCGTCCCCCTGGCGAGCCGGGTGGACTTCGCGCGCCGCCAGCGGGCCACTCTTTTCGTCTCGATCCATGCGGATTCGGCGCCCGGGGCTCGCGGGGCCAGTGTCTATACCCTCTCGGAAACCGCCTCCGACGCCCTGTCCGCCGCCCTGGCCCGGCGTGAGAATGCCGCCGATTCGGCGGGCGGGCTCAATCTGCCGCCCGTGCCGCCCGATGTGCAGCGGATCCTCCTCAGCCTCGTTCGGCAGGAGACGCGGCAGGGCTCCGTGCGGCTGGCCAACATGACGGTCGGCGCGCTGCGTCCGCGCGTGCCGCTGCTGCCCAACACGCATCGCCAGGCAGCCTTCGCCGTCCTGAAATCGCCCGATATCCCCTCCATGCTCGTCGAGATCGGCTTCCTCTCGAACCGTCAGGACGAGGCCCAGCTGAAGCAGCCCCAGCACCGGGCGGTGGTTGCCACGGCGCTCTCGGCAGCTGTGGAGGACTACCTGGAGCGGCCGGGCCTCGGAGTGGCCTCAGTGGGGTAGCAAAAAAGGCGCGGGGTGGTTGGGCATGGCATCTCGGCCACACCCGGGCAGGACCGCGGGACGGAACGGCGGCCGTCCGAAACCGGTTCGGCAGGGGCCGGGTTACCGACCCGACTTTCGCACGGGGGTGGGGCGATACACCGGCAAGGCGAGCACGCCGCCGGCAATGTTAAGGATCACCTCCCTAGAAAACTCCGAGGCCAGGGCACGGGCCTGTCATTCGCCCCCGTGCCTCGCCAGTTGATAAATGCATGTTAAGGGCCACCCCCGCCGGGTGGCCGTGAGGAACAGGATGGCATCGAGAGATCTCCGCGCCGAACGTCCGCTGGTGGGCGAGCGTCGCCCCCGGGACGGGGCTGCACCCGTGGAGCCGACGGATTCGATGGATATCCCCCCGGTGCCGCCGCCGGGTACTGGCAAGCCGCGTCCGCGCCGTGCCATCTGGCTGCGCCGCACCGTGGGCTTTGTTCTCGGCGTGGGCATGGTCGGCGTAGTGGTGGGCGGGATTGCCGGCTATGGGCTGTGGCGGAACGCCACCGCCGACCTGCCGGACCATGCCTGGCTGGCAGACTACCAGCCGCCCCAGCTCTCGCGCATCTTCGCAGCCGACAGCCGGCTGATGGCCGAGCTGGCGCTGGAGCGCCGCGTCTTCGTGCCGATCGGGGCCATTCCGAAGCGGCTGCAGCAGGCCTTCGTCTCGGCCGAGGACCAGCGCTTCTGGGATCACCACGGGGTTGACCCCATCGGCATCCTGCGCGCGGCCATCACCAATCTGGAGCAGATGGGCACGGGCCGGCGGGCCGGCGGCGCCTCCACCATCACCCAGCAGGTAGCCAAGAACATGCTGGTGGGCGCCGACCGCACCATCATGCGAAAGGTGCGCGAGGCCATCCTCGCCCAGCGGCTCGAGAGCGCGATGAGCAAGGAGCGCATCCTCGAGATTTATCTGAACGAGATTTTCCTGGGCGCCCAGGCCTATGGCGTGGCCGCCGCCGCGCAGAACTACTTCAACAAGGGGCTGGACGAGCTGACCTTGGGCGAGATGGCCTTCCTGGCCGTGCTGCCCAAGGCGCCGAACAACTACAACCCGGCCCGCTACCCCGAGCGCGCCAAGGAGCGGCGCGACTGGGTGCTGGACCGCATGGTCGAGGACCGCGCCGTCACGCGCGAGGAAGCCGAGGCCGCCAAGCAGGAGCCGATCCAGTATCGCGGCCGGGCCCGGCCGGACATGGTGGCGGTGGGCCAGTACTTCACCGAGGAGGTGCGGCGAGAGCTGAACACCCGCTTCGGGCCGGAACAGACCACCATGGGCGGGCTCGTCGTCCGCACCTCCATGGACCCGAAGCTGCAGGCGACGACTGAAACCTCCCTGCGCAACCACCTCATGGCCTATGACCGGCGCCGTGGCGGCTGGCGCGGGCCGGTGACGAAGGTCTCCGCCGCCGCGGCCGAATGGATGCCTGCGCTCGAGGGCGTGCAGCGCGTTCCCGGCATGCTGCCGGAATGGCGCCTGGCCGTGGTGCTGGAGGTGGGCGCGCGCGAGGCCCGGCTCGGCTGGGCCGAGAGGCCCAACCCGCGCGTCCCAGCGCAGCCACGCGAGGGCCGGCTGGCCATGGAGGACATCCCCTGGTCCCGCGTCTCGCGTGATGGGCGGCTCGGCCCGGCGATGCGCCGGATGCAGGATGCGCTCAGCCCCGGCGATGTGGTGATGGTGGAAACCCTGCCGGCCGCGGCCGCCCAGGGCCGCACCCCCGCGCGCGGCGAGCGGCTGGCGCTGCGCCAGATCCCGCAGGTGGAAGGCGCGGTCGTCGCGCTGGACCCCTCGACGGGCCGCGTGCTGGCCATGTCCGGCGGTTTCAACTTCGACAAGTCCTGGTTCAACCGCGCGACCCAGGCGATGCGGCAGCCCGGCTCCTCCTTCAAGCCCTTCGTCTATGTGACGGCGCTGGAGCAGGGCATCCCGCCCAACCAGCAGCTGCTCGACGCGCCCTTCGAGATGATGACGCCCCAGGGCGTCTGGCGCCCCGGCAATTACAGCGGCAACTCCAATGGCTGGGTGACCATGCGCACCGCCATCGAGAAGTCGCTGAACCAGGTGACGGTGCGGCTGGCGCAGGAGATCGGCATCGACAAGGTGGCGGAGACCGCCCGGCGGTTCGGCGTCATCCCGAACATGCCCCGCGTCCTCTCCATGGCCCTCGGCGCCGGGGAGACGACCGTGATGCGGATGGCCGCCGGCTATGCCGCCTTCGTCAACGGCGGCAAGTTCGTGGAACCCTCCCTGATCGACAGCGTGCAGGACCGCTTCGGCCATATCGTGTGGCGCAATGAGGCTCGGCGCTGCGAGGGCTGTGACGCCGATGCCGCCGCCGGCCCGCCGCGGCTGGCCGATGCCCGGCGCCAGGTCGTGGACCCGATCGCGGCCTATCAGATGGTCTCGCTTCTGCAGGGCGTGACCCAGCGTGGCACGGGCGTGGCCGCGGCCAAGGGGCTGAACCGCCCCGTCGCCGGCAAGACCGGCACGACCAACGACTATTTCGACAACTGGTTCGTCGGCTTCACGCCGGACATCGTGGTCGCCGTCTGGGTGGGTTTCGACGACCCCCACAGCCTGGGCGAGGGCGAGACCGGCGGCGGCAACGCGGCGCCGATCTTCAACGAGGTGGTGGCAGCGGCCCTGCAGGACAGCCCGCCCGTGCCATTCCGCGCCCCGCCGGGCGTGGCGCTGGTCCGGGTTTCCACCAGCAACGGCCAGTCTATCCTCGAGCCCTTCAAGCCCGGCACGGAGAACGCGGCCCGTCCGCCCATGGGGGGCTACGAGGCCTCGGGCGGTGGTGGCGGCGGTGGTGGTGGGGGCGGCGGCGCCACGGCTTCGGCCGTGGACAGCAGCCTGGGCGGGCTCTACTAGGTCCGCCCCGGGCTTCCCATCTGAAGGGGACGCCCATTTCACTTCCAAGGGGATCGGATCGGCGCTTCCGCGGCTCCCGGCGCGGCCCGCCGCCGAAACGGTCTCCGCGCGGCTCGCCGCCGCGACGATCCGACTGGACCTGCTGACCCATGCGTGCCGATGCCGAGGGCCTGAAGGCCCAGATTGCCGACAGCGTCGCCCTGCTGCGCCGCCACCTGGACTGGGATGCCGCCGTGGTGCGGCTGCACGAGCTGAATGCCCGCGCGGAGGACCCGGACCTCTGGAACGATGCCGCCAACGCGCAGAAGCTGATGCGCGAGCGCACGCGGCTTTCCGACCAGATCGACGGCGTGAAGAAGCTGGAGCAGGAGGTGCAGGACGCGCTGGACCTGATCGAGCTGGCCGAGGCGGAGGACGATGCCGCCACGGCCGATGCCGCCGTCGCCGATCTCCACCGCCTGGCCGCCGAGGCCAAGCGCCGCGAGATCGAAAGCCTTCTCTCGGGCGAGGCGGACGCCAACGACGCCTATGTCGAGGTGAACTCCGGCGCGGGCGGCACGGATGCGCAGGACTGGGCGGAGATGATGCTCCGCATGTACACGCGCTGGGCCGAGGCGCATGGCTACAAGGTCACGATCACCGAGCAGAGCGAGGGTGACGAGGCCGGGATCAAGTCCGCCACCATCCAGGTGAGCGGCCCGAATGCCTATGGCTGGCTGAAGACCGAGATGGGCGTGCACCGCCTCGTCCGCATCTCGCCCTTCGGCGGCAACGACAAGCGGCAGACGAGCTTCGCCTCGGTCTATGTCTACCCCGTCATCGACGACAAGATTCAGGTGGACATCAACCCCGCCGACCTGCGCACCGACACCTTCCGCGCCTCCGGCGCCGGCGGCCAGCATGTGAACAAGACCGAATCGGGCGTCCGCTTCACCCATATCCCCACCGGCATCGTGGTGGCCTCCACCCAGGACCGGTCGCAGCACCGCAACCGCGCCATCGCCATGGATATGCTGCGCGCGCGCCTTTACGAGCTGGAGCTGCAGAAGCGCGAGGCCGTCTCCGCCGCCACCGAGGCGGGGAAGACCGATATCGGCTGGGGCCACCAGATCCGCTCCTACGTCCTGCAGCCCTATCAGATGGTGAAGGACCTCCGCACCGGCGTGGAGAAGGGGAACCCGGCCGCGGTTCTTGATGGCGACCTGGACGAGTTCATGGCTGCGGCGCTGGCCAGCCGGGTCGGCGCGACACGCTCCGAGGCCAGCGCCAACGCCCGCTGAGCCACCGGCCATGGCCCGCCCGCAGGACCTGCACGACCCCGGCGGCAAGGTGCGCCTGAAGATCGGCGCCGAGGTCGTCAGCCGCGCCGAGTTCTCCGCCGATGGCCGCTACCGCACGGTGCTGGAACGCCGCTGGGACGGCCTGCCCTTCGGCTCCCCCGGCGTCTGCGCCTGGATCATGATGAACCCCAGCACCGCGGATGAGAGGGTGGACGACCCCACCGTCCGCCGCGCCCGCGACTTCACCCGCCGCTGGGGATACGGCGCCATGGTGGTGCTGAACGCCTTCGCCCTGCGCGCGACGAAGCCCAGCATGCTGCTCGAATGCGAGGACCCTGTCGGGCCCGGCAATGACGAAGCCATCGCCGACTGGGCCGCCCGAGCCGAGCGCGTGATCGTGGCCTGGGGCCTGCCGCCGAAACCCCTACGCCGCCGCGCGGCCGATCTGGCCCTTATCCTGGCAAAGGCGGGCGCCAAGCCGCTGGCCCTGAAGGTGACGGCGGACGGCCAGCCAGGCCATCCCCTCTACATCGCGGGTGACACGCTTCCCGTGCCCTGGAGGGCGCCGGTTGGGGTTTGAGGCTTCGGCCTGGCGGTCTGTCCCAGGGAGAGGAAGAAGGAATTCTTTCTCTCCCCGGACCCCTCACCATCGTCTTCTTTTAGAAGTCTGGAATCACGAGGCTGACGGTGCGCCTCGGGTCCATCACCCGAGGTGACTGCAAGCGCAGGTTCAATCCCGTTCAACCCGAGACCCCTTCGATCCGGGGTATCCACGGCAGTCAGACGGGGTTCCAAGGGCCTCAGGCCCTTGGCGGGTCGAGGGCAACCCCCGACCTAATCCCCCCGCCGGTTCGTGAACCGCGCATTCCCAAGCCCGGTGCCGATGGTCAGCACCCCCCAGCGCTCCACGTCCTGCATGTTGGGGATTTCGCTCAGCCCCTGCAGCACCGCGTCGTTGTGCATCAGCACCACCGTGCCGTGGCCACCGATCTCCGGCACCGCTCCGGCGATGGCGCGGGGGAGGTTGAAACGGCTGCTCTCCCAGTTGCCCGGAAGATTCTGGCCGCCCCGGTCGATCGACCCGTCCTCCTCGATGATCCCGGGGCAGCCGATGCCGATGAAGGGGGCAAGCGCCCGCTTCTTCGCCTCGGCCAGCGCGACCATGCCGCGCAGCATGGTGCCGAGCCGTTCCACCGCCTCCTCCCGGGTCGGCTCGTCCGCCGAATGGCGCCAGACTTCCAGCCCGACCACCCTCGCCTCCGAGAGGTCGCGTGCCTTCTTCAGGTTCAGCTCCACCAACCCCGCTCGGATGTTGGTGCCGCCGATATCCACGGCCAGCAGGCTGTCATGCCCTGCGAAGATCCAGCTCGGCGCCAGATGCGCGGCGCCGATCAGCGCGGCCTCGTCAGGCTCGTGGGTGATGGGGACCAGCTCCACCCCCTGGCCGTCGGCCTTCAGCAGTAGCGAGGCCCGGCCGATCGCCAGCTTGCCTACGCGGCTGCCGCTCATCCCGCCGCCCACCGCGATCCGCTGCGTGTCCTTCCAACCCTTGAGGCGGAGGAAGCGGCGCGTGACGCCGCACAGCTCCTGGGCGAACTCCTCCACCACCCCGTGGATCAGGGCGGCGGCCTCGGGCCGCTCGTCATGCAGGAGCTTCTCCAGGCGGCGGTTGGAAACCTCGTCGGTCTCCATATCCCCCAGCGGGTCCTCGTCACCCAGCTTGTGAAGGCGTTCCCGCCATTCATCCAGGATGGCGCGGAAGGCGCGCTTGCTCGCGCGGTCGCCGATGAACCCCTCCTTGTCGCGCAGCTCCGCATTGTAGGCATCGACGACGACGCTGGTGAGCTTGCTGGCGCCGTGTCCGGCCACGGGTGGCGCGACGGCCTGGTCGGGCATGACCTGTGTTAATCCCCTGGTGATCCAGCGGAGAACGCGGTCGCCCGTCCGAGGTTCATCCCGCGCCCCGATGCGGGCGCCGGATGGCCAGGCTGGCCACGGCCAGCATCGCCGCGGCGCCGCCATAGATCATCAGGGCCGGGGCGACGGGCAGCAGGAAGCCCGCCAGCAGCGGCCCGGCGCCGGCACCGATGTCCCGCCAGGTGGCCTGGCGGGCCAGGGCCGGGACGCGCCCGGCCCCCGGGTTCTCGGCCGCGACCACCGGGCCGGGCAGGGGCTGGATGATGGCCCGCAGCAGGACCGTGCCCAGGGCGCCCGCCCAGAGCAGCACGCCCCCCACGCCGAGCAGCAGCAGCCCGCAGGCGGTGGCGAGGGAAAGCCCCACCAGCGCCCGCCGCGCGCCCAGCCGCCCCGCCAGCCAGCCACCGGCCGGGGAGAGGAGGATCTCGGCCGCGTAGCGCAGTGCGAGGGCAGCGCCGGCGGCGAGGGTGGCGCCTTCGGGCAGGGTGGCCGCCGCGAGCACCGAGAGCCCGATGATGAAGAGCCCATCCATGGTGAGCCCAAAGGTGAAGGCCCAGAGATCGAAGGCGCGTGGCAGGGAGAAGCGTGGCCCGCCCTTGGCCTGCCCCTCCGGCACGGCGGGCAGGCGGGCGGCGAAGAGGATGGCGGGCACCGAGACGGCGCCGAGCAGCAGGAAGACCACGCGCGGCCCCGCCCATTCGGCCAGCAGCGCCCCGCCGGCCAGCCCCAGCATGGGACCGGCCGCCACGATGGAGCGGGACCAGCCGCTGCGCCGCGCCGCGCCCTCCTGGATCGCCGTGGGGAGCGCCTGGACCGCGATGTTCATGGCCGCGAAGGCCAGTCCCCAGACCAGACGCGCGACGAGCAGTGCCCAGAGGCCGGAGAGCAGGGCGTAGCCGGTGGTGGCGACGACCGAGGCGGCGGCGGCCAGCATGCAGGCGGCGCGTGGCCCCCGTTCGGCATAGAAGCGCGCCACCCAGCCATAGCCCGCGATCCGGACCAGCCGGTTGGCCGCCAGGAGGATGCCCGCCTCCGGCAGGGATACGCCGAACACGGCCGCATGCAGCGGGAGTATAAGATAGAGCACCACGTCGCCAGGCAGGGTGAGGGCGAGGGTGAGGGAGGCATTCCGTGTGTCGCGATCGGCCCGGGCGGCCTCCGCGGCGGTCACGGCCGGGTTGGCGGGGTGGTGTCGCCGGGGCCGAGCGGGCGGGTCATCAGCACCGTGTCGAGCCAGCGCTCGTGCTTGAAGCCGATGGAGGGGATCACCCCGGCATGGCGGAAGCCCAGCTTCTCGTGCAGGCGAATGGAGGGGGCGTTGGCCGAATCCCCGATCACCGCGACCATCAGGCGGAAATCTGCGGCCTCGCAGCGCGCGATCAGCGCCTCCAGCAGGGCGCGGCCGATGCCGGACTGGGTGCCGCCGGGCGCGACATAGACCGAGTTCTCCACCGTGTGCCGGTAGGCCGGGCGGGGGCGGTAGGCCGACGCATAGGCATAGCCTAGCAACGCGCCGTCCTCGTCCACGGCCACCAGATGCGGGTAGCCACCCGCCAGCACCGCGTCGCGCCGCCCCGCCATCTCCGCCTCGCCGGGCGGGGTCAGCTCGAAGGAGGCTCGGCCATGCTCCACCCAATGGGCGTAGATGCGGGTGATGGCAGGCACGTCTTCCGGCCGGCTGTCGCGGATCTCTGTCATGCAGTTGTCATGCGGCGCGGCCGGGCGCGCCGCAAGACGATCAGGTCGCCGACTTGTCGGTGCCCCCCAAGCCGGGCGGGGCTCTATCCCGTGACCAGGCCTTCCTTCACCGCCTTGCGCAGGGGCACCTTCTGCAGCTTGCCGGTGGAGGTCTTCGGGACCTCCTGGAAGATCACGCGCTTCGGCACCTTGAAGCCCGCCAGCCGGGCGCGGGCATGCGCGATCAGCTCGGCCTCCGTCACATCCGCGTCCGGCTTCAGCTCCACGAAGGCCCAGGGCACCTCGCCCCACTTCTCGTCCGGCGCGGCCACCACGGCGGCCACCGCCACGGCCGGATGCTTGTAGAGCGCATCCTCGACCTCGATGGAGGAGATGTTCTCGCCGCCGGAAATGATGATGTCCTTCGCCCGGTCCTTCAGCTGCACATAGCCGTCCCGGTGCTTCACCCCGAGGTCGCCGGTGCGGAACCAGCCGCCCGCAAACGCCTTCTCCGTCGCCGCCGGGTCCTTCAAATAGCCCTTCATCACCGTGTTGCCGCGCATGGCCACCTCGCCCATCGTCGTCCCGTCTGCGGGCACGGGCTGGTCGTTCGCATCCAGCACGTCGAAAGCCTCCAGCGTGACGTAGCGCACGCCCTGGCGGGCCATCAGCGCCGCACGCTCCGGCGCGGGCAGGGCGTCGTGCTCGGGATGCCACTCGTTCACCACCGAGGGGCCGTAGCATTCGGTCAGGCCGTAGATGTGGCGCACCGTGACCCCCGCGGCATCGGCGGCGGCCAGCACCGCCTCGGGCGGCGCGGCGCCGGCGGTGGCGAAGACGAGGCCGCTGCCGGGCACGCGGTTCGGGTCGTTCACCAGCGTCTGTAGCACGATGGGCGCGCCGCACAGATGCGTCACCCCATGGGCCTGGATCAGCTCCCACATCACGGGCCCGCGCACGGCGCGGAGGCAGACATGGGTGCCGGCCACGGCCGCCACGGTCCAGGGGAAGCACCAGCCGTTGCAATGGAACATCGGCAGCGTCCAGAGATAGGTCGGCGCCGGGGGGATGCCGCAGGCCAGCACATTGCCGAGCGCGCCGAGATGAGCCCCACGATGGTGGTACACCACGCCCTTGGGGCGGCCGGTGGTGCCGGAGGTGTAGTTCAGCGCGATCGCGTCCCATTCATCGGCCGGGGGCTGCCAGGGATAGGCGGGGTCGCCGCCGGCGACGAAGGCGTCGTAATCCTCCCCGCCCAGCGTATTGGCGGAAGGCGCCTCGGGATCGTTCACCTCGATGACCAGAGGCCTGGAGGTGGCGATCTCCAGCGCGCGCTCCAGAAGCGGCGCGAATTCGCGGTCCACCACGACGGCGCGTGCCTCGCCGTGATCGAGGATATAGGCCACGGTATCCGCATCCAGGCGAATGTTGATCGTGTTCAGCACAGCGCCCGTCATGGGCACGCCGTTATGGCATTCGATCATGGCCGGGGTGTTCGGCAGCAGCGCCGCCACCGTGTCGCCGCGCCCGATGCCTCGCGCAGCAAGGGCGGAGGCGAGGCGCACGCAGCGGTCCCGGTGCTCGCGCCAGGTGAAGCGTTGCGCGCCATGGATGACGGCGGTGCGGTCGGGGAAGACCGCAGCCGCGCGCTCCACGAACAGCAGCGGCGTCAGCGCGCGGTGATTGGCGCCCGTGCGGGGCAGGGCGTCATAGGCCTGCTTCGCGGAGGCCAGGTCGGTGGAGACGGGTGGGTTGGTGTCCATCAGCGATGCCTCCATTCCGGCGCACGCTTCCCGAGGAACGCGCCGATGCCTTCGGCCGCGTCCTCGGCCAGCAGGTTCTCCACCATGGCCGCGGCCGCCACCTCATAGGCTTCGGCCAGCGGCAGCCCGGCCTGGCGGTGGAAGTTCCGCTTGCCGAGCTGCACGGCCAGGGCCGAGCGGCCAGCGATGCGGGCCGCGAGCGCCGCCGCCTCCGCTCGCAGCGAGGCACCCGGGAGGATCCGGTTCACCAACCCGATCCGCCGCGCCTCCGCGGCATCGATCGGCTCGGCCGTCAGCAGCATCTCCATCGCGGCCTTGCGCGGCACGGCGCGCGAGAGGGCGACGGCGGGGGTGGAGCAGAACAGCCCGATCTCCACCCCCGGCGTGCAGAAGCGCGCCTCCTCGGCCGCCAGGACCATGTCGCAGGCCGCGGCCAGCTGGCAGCCGGCGGCAGTGGCCATGCCCTGCACCGCCGCGATCACCGGCTGGGGCACGGCGGGGATGGCCTGCATCACCGCGGCGCAACGCGCCATGGAATCCGCGAAGAACGCATGGCCGCCATCCGCATCGGCGAAGTGCGCGGTGATCTCCTTCAGGTCGTGGCCGGCGCAGAAGACGGGGCCCTCGGCCTGGATCACGACGCAGCGCAGGCCAGAATTGGTCGCGATGTCGCGCAGCGCCGCGCTCAGCGCGTCGAGCAGGGCGAGGGACAGCCCGTTCCGGGCCGCGGGGCGGTTGAGGGTGAGTGTGGCAACGGCGCCCCGGTCCTCACGGACCAGGACGGGTGCGGCCATCCCGCTGGCGCCATCCGGCATGTCGTTCCTCCCACTTTCCGGAGAGGTTGAGCCGTGCGGCCAGGGCCATGCAAGAGGGAGGTGCAGCGGCGGGGGTGAAAGAAAGAGAGCGCCGGGATTTCTCCCGGCGCCCCCGGTTCTGACAAGCGCGGCGGTCAGGCCCGCGCGTTGGTTCCCGATTCTTCAGCCTCGAAGATGTCGCGGTTCTTCGTCTCGGGGATGAAGATCGCGCCGATCACCACCGTGGCGAGAGCGATCACGATCGGGTACCAGAGGCCGTAATAGATGTCGCCGGTCTGGGCCACCATTGCCAGCGAGGTCGCCGGCAGCAGCCCGCCGAACCAGCCGTTGCCGATATGATAGGGCAGCGACATCGAGGTGTAGCGGATGCGCGTGGGGAAGAGCTCCACGAGCGCCGCCGCGATCGGGCCGTAAACCATGGTCACGTAGATCACGAGCAGGGTGAGCACGCCGATCAGCACCGCCGGCTGCTCTCGGAAGATATCGAAGGGCCCCGACATCTTCACCACGCTCGAGTTGGAGGCCAGCGGATAGCCCGCGGAGGACAGCCCCGCCGTGAGCTGCTGCTGGAAGGTCGGATCCGTCGCCCGGATCGGCGCGCCGCCCGCGATGCGGATGGACGTCTCCGCCGTTGAGGTGCCGGGCGGCAGCGCTTCCACCGAGTACTGCACCGAAGCCCGGGCCAGCGCGGCCTTGGCGATGTCGCAGGGCTGGGTGAAGCGTGCCGTGCCCACCGGGTTGAACTGGAAGGAACAGGTGGAGGGATCGGTCAGCACCTGGACCGGGATGGTCTGCTGCGCCTGGTGCAGCGCCGGGTTCGCCTCCGCCGTCAGCAGCTTGAACAGCGGGAAGTAGGTGAGCGCGGCCAGGAGGCAACCGCCGAGGATGATCGGCTTGCGGCCGATCTTGTCCGACAGCCAGCCGAAGAAGACGAAGAAGCCCGAGCCGAGCAGCAGCGACCAGGCGATCAGCAGGTTCGTCGTCGCCCCGTCCACCTTCAGGATCGAGCCAAGGAAGAACAGCGCGTAGAACTGGCCAGTGTACCAGACCACCGCCTGGCCCATGGTCAGGCCGAGCAGCGCGAGCAGCGCCCACTTGGCGTTCCGCCACTGGCCGAAGGCCTCCGACAGCGGCGCCTTCGAATGGGTGCCCTCTTCCTTCATCTTCTGGAAGGCCGGGCTCTCATTCAGCGTGGAGCGGATCCAGACCGAGATGCCGAGCAGCACGATCGAGAGCAGGAAGGGGATGCGCCAGCCCCAGGCCGCGAAATCCGCCTCGCCAACCGCCGTGCGGGTGCCGAGGATGACCAGCAGCGAGAGGAACAGGCCTGCCGTCGCGGTGATCTGGATGAAGGAGGTGTAGAAGCCGCGGCGCCCGTTCGGCGCGTGCTCCGCCACATAGGTCGCGGCGCCACCATACTCGCCGCCCAGCGCCAGGCCCTGTAGGCAGCGCAGTACGATGAGCAGGATGGGCGCGAGGATGCCGATGCTCTCCGATCCCGGCAGAAGGCCGACGATGAAGGTGGAGGCGCCCATGATGACGATGGTGACGAGGAAGGTGTATTTCCGTCCCACCAGGTCGCCGATCCGGCCGAAGACAAGGGCGCCGAAGGGGCGCACGAGGAAGCCGGCCGCGAAGGTGAGAAGCGCGAAGATGTTGCGCGTGCCCTCGGGGTACTGGCTGAAGAAATGCGTGCCGATCAGCGCCGCGAGGCTGCCGTAGAGGTAGAAGTCATACCACTCGAAAACGGTGCCGAGCGAGGAGCCGAGGATGACCTTCCTCTCCTCCCGGCTCATCGGACGGTTCTTGTCCGCCGCGGCGCTTGCTGAATAGGTGGTGCTCATCTTTGGGCTTGGTCCTGAATCCCCCCGGGGCGCGACGCTGCCCGGACCTCGGTTGCCTCGGGCGGCCGGTGCCGGCCTCCCCGGGGACGAGCCGTCGCGCAGACTCGTCGCGGTGAGCGTAAAACGATGCCGCGGCGTATCGCTAGGGAGAAAGCTGACGGAATCGAAAGCTTTCCCGCATGCTGCGTTGCAGCGCCGCGCACCGTTTCAGCCGAGGCGCACCGAGAGCGTGCCAAGCATTCCGAAATCGGCACGGATCGTGCCATCCGACGGGACGAGGGGAGGCGAAAGGCCGGCCGCGACGAGCAGCGCGCCGGCGGGCAGGCCGCCGAGGCGCCGCGCCGCCACGGCCACGGGCGCGAACGCATCCCGCGGCCCGACCTCCACCCCGCCGATCAGCACCCGCTCCGGCAGGGAGGCGATGGGCGGCCCCGCCACGACGAAGCCCAGCCCGGCGAGGTCGGCGACGCGCAGGCCGAGGGCGAGCGGTGCCTCGGTGAAGCGGTGGTCCGCGATGTCCAGCGCGACATGCAGCGCGGCGATGCGCGGCCTCACATCGTCATCCGGCTGCAACGCCTCGGCCAGGACCCCGATCAGCGCCGCGGTCGCCACCGGATGCCGCAGGGGGGCGGCGGTGGCGCCATCGGGCAGCAGCCGTCCCTCCACCATCGGCCCCACAAGCCCATCGGCCATCCGCACGCCGCAAGGGGAAATGCCGAGAGCCTCCAGCGCAGCGAAGGCCACGCGTTCCCCTTCCGCGCGGCCGCGCGGGGCGATCTCGGCCGGTAGCGCGGCCAGGGGATTGCCGGTCGCGATCGCCTCCGCGATCCAGCCGGCAGCACGGGCGGCGCGCGTCACTCGCGCATCGTCTCCTCCTCGGTGAAGCCGCCGCTGGGCGGCGCCTCCATGGTCCCACTGGGATCCCCGGCGCTCTCCCCTCCATAGAGCGCCTCGGGCAGCCAGGTCACCAGCTCCGGCACGAAATACATCACCACCATGGTGGCTACCACGATGTAGATGAAGGGCATCACGCCGGCGAAGATGTCCTCCAGCCGAACGTGCTTCGGCGCCACGCCCTTGAGATAGAAGGTCGCCATGGCCACCGGCGGGGAAAGGAATGAGGTCTGGAGGTTCAGCGCGATCATCACCCCGAAGAAGAGGGGAGAGACGCCGAAGTCGTCCAGCAGCGGCAGGAAGATGGGCACGAAGATGACGATGATCTCCGTCCATTCCAGCGGCCAGCCGAGCACGAAGATGATGGCCTGCGCCAGGATCATGAAGGTGAAGGAGTTCAGCGGGAGCGACTTGACGAACTCCTCGACCAGGGACTGCCCGCCGAGATAGCCGAAGACGGAGGAGAAGACGTAGGAGCCGACAAAGAGCCAGCACACCATGGCGGAGGTGCGGGCCGTTAGGAACACGCTCTCCTTCAGCTTCGTCCAGGTGAAGGCGCGATAGACGATGGCGAGGATGACGGCGCCCAGGCTGCCCATCGCGGCCGCCTCGCTGGGCGTGGCGAGACCGAACAGGATGGCGCCGAGCACGGAGGCGATGAGGAGCGCCAGTGGCACGAAGGATGTGACGAGCGCCCAGGCGACCCGCCAGAAGGGAATGTTGCGCTCCTCTGGCGGCAGGGGCGGCGCCACCTGCGGCTTCAGCATCGCTAGGATGATGACGTAGAGCATGTAGCAGACCGCCAGCGTCACCCCGGGGATGAAGGCGGCGGCATAGAGCTGCACCACCGAGACGCCCGCGGTGGCGCCGTAGAGGATGAGCATGATCGAGGGCGGGATGAGGATGCCGAGGCATCCGCCCGCGCAGGTGACGCCGGCGGCCAGCCGCACGTCATATCCCGCCTTCAGCATGGCGGGAAAGGCGAGCAGCCCCATCAGCGTGACCACGGCGCCCACGATGCCGGTGGCGGTGGCAAACAGCGCGCAGGTGGCCAGCGTGGCGACGGCGAGGCTGCCCGGGATGTTCCCCGATGCCATCTGCAGGGATCGGAACAATCGGTCGAGGATGCTCGCCCGTTCGATCACATATCCCATGAACACGAAGAGCGGCACGGAGATGAGAACGTCATTGGCCATCACCGCATAGGTGCGCTGGACCAAGAGGTCGAAGATCCGGTCCCCCATGCCCAGGTAGCCGAAGAACAGCCCCATCGCCATCAGCGTGAAGGCGATCGGGAAGCCCAGCAGGATGAAGAACAGGAACAGCCCGAGCATCGTCAGGCCGAGGGCGGGGTCACTCATGCCTGTGCGAGGCCTCGATCGGGTGGAGTTGCGTCACCGGCCGTCCTGCTGGTCGCCGCTGCGCTCGTGCGGCACGGCCTCCGCGGGCGGCGGTAGCTCGGGGGCGGCGCCGCTCGCGATCCGGGCGGCCAGGGCCTCGGCCCCGAGCGCCTCCGCCTGGGCCAGGATGAGCTGGTCCATCTCCTCCACGTCCGAAAGGCGCTGGGGCCATGCGCCGTTGCGGATGCAGTGGATGCAGCGCACCGCCTCCACCAGCCCCTGCAACAGCAGCAGGACGCCCACGAGCGGGATGAGGAGTTTGAAGGGCCAGATCACTGGGCCGCTCGGCGAGAACATGGACCGCTCGTTCTGCGCCAGGCTCTCCTGGAAGAAATGCCAGCCGGAGATCATGAAGGCGAAGATCGCGGGGAAGAAGAACAGGATGTAGAGCACGAGGTCGAGCCAGGCCTGCCGGCGCGGCGACAGCATGCGGTACAGGAAGTCGCCGCGAACATGCCCGTTGCGCGAGAGCGCATAGGCGCCCGCCATCATGAACAGCGCGCCATAGAGCATGTAGGTGACGTCGTAGCCCCAGGTGGTCGGGGCACGGAAAGCATAGCGGGCGACGACCTCATAGGTAACGACGGCGGTCAGGGCCACGATGCACCAGGCGAAAGCCTGCCCGACCAGGGTCGAGAGCCGGTCGATACCCAGAAGGATCCGCTGCATGCTGCTCCCTTGCGTGCGGTGGATGGCCGGCGGGGCGCGGGGCCCCGCCGGCTTCCGGTCAGCGGCTGGCGAAGAAGTGGTTGTAGGAGACGACCTGGCTGGCCTCGTAGCGCAGGAAGAAGTTGCCCACGCGGCGGCACCAGTCCCGCTGGCTGTCGCAGATCTTCTTGAAGAAGGGGCCATTGGCGGGGTTGGAGTTGTCGCCCTCCAGCCGCTCGATCACCTTGTTCCAGGCGGCCAGCTGCGCATCCAGCACGGCGCGGGGCAGGGGGCGTGCCTGCACGCCCTGCCGCTGCGTCATCTCCAGCAGGTCCTTCGAGTACCGGTCTTGCAGCTTCCAGGACATGTCGGCCGAGGCCGCTTCCGCCGAGTGGCGGATGATGGCCTGCAGCTCGGCCGGCAGCCCTTCGTACTTCTGCCGGTTGAACAGGATCTCGAAGCTCTCCACCCGCTGGTGGTAGCTCTGGATCATGTAGGTCTTGGCCACGTCGGGGAAGCCGAGCACGCGGTCGGAGGAGGGGTTGTTGAACTCCGCCCCGTCGATCACGCCACGCTCCAGCGCCGGCACGATCTCGCCGCCGGGAAGGGAGACGACCGCCGCGCCCATCTCGGCCAGCAGGTCGGCGGCCAGGCCCACGGTGCGGTACTTCAGCCCGCGGATCTGCTCGGGGCGCTCGATCGGCTGCTTGAACCAGCCGAAGGGCTGGGTGGGCATCGGGCCGGAAAGGAAGCCGACGACATTCACCTTCAGGATGTCGTGCAGCAGCTCCTTGTACATCGCCTCGCCGCCGCCGTGGTAGAACCAGCCGAGCAACTGGTTCGCATCGCCGAACCAGGGCGGGGTCGTGCCGAAGAGCGAGAAGGCCTTGTTCTTGCCGAACCAGTAGGCCGCGACGCCGTGCCCGCCATCCAGCGTGCCCGCATGCACCGCATCCAGCACCTGGAAGGCGCCCACCACGGCGCCGGCGGCCAGCAGCTCCACCCGCAGCCGCCCGCCCGCCATGCGGTTCACCCGCTCGACGTAGTCCTGCGCGAACTCATGGAAGATGTCGCGCTGCGGCCAGGTGGATTGGAAGCGGAGCGTGGTGGTCTGGGCGCGGCTGACGCTGGGCGTCGCCAGCACGGCGGCACCGGTGGCGCCGACCGCAGCGGCGCGCAACAGGCCGCGACGGCCCGCCTTTTGTTTCTCGGACATCGAACCTTCCCTCGTGGCGCATCTCTGCCGGATGCGCTTGCGCGGAAGCCTGCCCGGATTCTAACGGGGCCGCAATATCTTCGTGGCGAACTCGCCGGCCGCGCGAATGGGCGCGGCCGGCTCCTTGGCCCGGCCCGGCCGGCTACTTCTCGACGAAGGCCTTCTCGACCACGAAATGCCCGGGCTCATGCGCGCTGCCCTCCTTCATGCCGAGGGCCTCGAGCCGCGCGCGCGTGTCCGCCAGCATCTCCGGAGAGCCGCAGAGCATCACGCGGTCATGCTCGGGCGAGAGGGGCGGGAAGTTGAGATCGGCATAGATCCGGCCGCTGTCCATCAACTCGGTGATGCGGCCCCGGTTCGGGAACTCCTCGCGCGTCACGCTGGGGTAATAGACCAGCTTCTCCCGCACCATCTCGCCGAGGAACTCGTTCTGCGGCAGCTCCTTCGTGATGTATTCGCGATAGGCCAGCTCCTCCACCTCGCGCACCGTATGGGTCACGATGACCTTCTCGAAGCGGTCATAGGCTTCGGGCTCGCGGATGAGGGACATGAAGGGCGCGAGGCCGGTGCCGGTGGAGAGGAACCACAGCCGCTTGCCCGCCAGCAGGTTGTCGAGCAGCAGCGTGCCCACGGGCTTGCGGTTGATCAGCACCGTGTCGCCGGGCTGGATGTTCTGCAGGCGGGAGGTGAGAGGGCCGTCCTGCACCTTGATGGAGAGGAATTCCAGCGTCTCCTCCCAGGGGGGGGACGCCACGGAATAGGCCCGCATCAGCGGCTTGCCATCGACCATCAGGCCGATCATCGCGAACTGCCCGGCCTGGAAGCGGAAACCGGGGTCCCGCGTGCAGCGGAAGGAGAAGAGCCGGTCGGTCCAGTGGCGGACCTCCAGCACCGTCTCGTTCAGGAAGGCGGACATGGCGGGACGCTTGGGGTCCGCGCTCGGCTGGGCGGGGGTGGTGGGATCGGCGGTCGGCATGGCCGGACGGTATGGGGTGGCCGGGCCGCTTGTGCAATGCGGCGGAACGCACGGCTTGAGGAGGGTGCCCCGCCCCGGCAGCATCGGTCTATGTCCGATTCGCCGCCGAACGCCCCGCCCCTGGGTCCTGAAGTCGACCCCACCCCCCGGCCCCTGCCGGCCCGCATCCCCCTGCACGGCGCCAGCATGGACCTGGAGCCCCTGGCCATCCGCCATGCCGCCGAGCTGTGGCAGGCCGCCCAGGCGCCGGGCGCGGAGGCGGGATGGGCCTATCTCGGCTATGGTCCCTTCGCGGATGAGGCGGCCATGCGCCGCCATGTCGCGGGCTTCGCGGCCCAGCACGACCCGATGGCCTGGGCGGTCCGGCAGAAGGCGACCGGCACCGCCGATGGCTGGCTGACCCTCATGGAGATCTTCCCGGCCGATTCGGCCATCGAGATCGGGCATATCTGGTTCTCCCCCCGGCTCCAGCGCAGCCGGGCCGCCACCGAGGCCATGTTCCAGCTCATGCGCTACGCCATGGACGAGCTGGGCTACCGCCGACTGGTCTGGAAGTGCCATGCACTGAACCAGCCCTCCCGCGATGCGGCCGCACGGCTGGGCTTTCGCTACGAAGGCACGCTGCGGGCCATCAAGGTGATCAAGGGCCGGCTGCGGGACACGGCCCAGTTCTCCATCCTGGCCGATGAGTGGCCGGCGCGGCGCGGCGCGATCGCGGCCTGGTTGGACGAGTCCAACTGGGATGCCGGGGGGCACCCCCGGGCGTCGCTGGCGCGTGCCCAGCATCCGCCGCTGCCCTGGGTCGCGGGCTGAGCGGCCACGGCCGCAACGCCTTCGTCACCTTTCCGTCAAGCGGCCGCAACCGGCGGCGCGTAACCCCCCGCCCGACTTCGGGGGAGCTACCGACCACATGCGCGTCCTTCTTCTGGCCACGGCCGCCTTTCTGTCCCTGTCCGCCGCCTCGCCGGCCCGGGCCGACCAGCGCTTCGAGGCGGTGCTCGAGGGCCATGCCATCCTGCCCGCCAACACACTGGTGCAGCCTCCCGCGGATGCGCCGGCCGATGCCTGGGTGGCGGGCAAGTTCGCCGGCCCGGGGAACCGGCGGGTGGATGCGGTCGGCAGCATTCCCGGCACCACCGGCCCCGCCCCGAATGGCCGCCCGACCGGCCTCAACTTCCCCTTCCAGGGCCAGGCCCTGCAGGGCTTCTCCGGCATCAAGCCGGTCTCCGGGGAACCCGGCGCCTATTGGGTGCTGACCGACAACGGCTTCGGCAACAAGCGGAACAGCCCTGACGCGCTGCTCATGGTCCACAAGATCCGCCCAGACTTCCGCACGGGGCAGGTGACGGTGGAACGCACGATCTTCCTCTCGGATCCCGAGCGCCGCGTGCCCTTCCGCATCGCCCATGAGGGAACGGAGCGCCGCTACCTCACCGGCAGCGACTTCGATATCGAGAGCATCCAGCCGATCGCCGGCGGGTTCTGGATCGGCGACGAGTTCGGCCCCTTCCTTATCCAGGTGGATGCCGAGGGCCGGGTGCAGCGCGTCGTGGAGACGGTGGTGGATGGCCGTGCCATCCGCAGCCCCGACCACCCCGATCTCTCCATCCCCGCCAGCCCCGCCTCGGGGGTGGCGTTCGAGTCCCAGCGCAGCGGCGGGTATGAGGGCATGGCGGCCAGCCCCGACGGTAGCCGCCTCTATGCCCTGCTGGAGAAGCCGCTGCTGACGCCGCAGGGTCAGCCCGAGGGCGCCTTCCTCCGCATCCTGGAGTTCGACACGGCGCGCGCCGCCTGGACCGGCCGCAACATGCGCCTCCGCCTCGCCGAGGGGGCGACCGCGATCGGCGACTTCAACATGATCGACGACCGCCGCGCGCTGGTGATCGAGCGCGACGACGCCGAGGGCGATCCGGCTCGCGCCTGCGCCCCGGGCCAGCAGCCCCCGGCCTGCTTCCATGCGCCCGCCCGGGTGAAGCGCATCTCCCTCGTGGATCTCGGCGATGTCGATGGCGAGGGGTTCGTCCGCAAGATCGGCCATATCGATCTGATGGCCATCCGGGATCCGGAGGGGGTGGCCCGCCAGCGCGGCGATGTCGGCCCCGATGCGCCGCGGGACCGCTTCACCTTTCCCTTCTTCACCATCGAGAACGTGGCGATGGTGGATGCCGACCACATCATTGTCGGCAATGACAACAACCTGCCCTTCAGCGCCGGACGCCATCTTACCCGCGCGGACGACAACGAGCTGATCCTGCTCCGCGTGCCGGAATTCCTTCGGGCCCGCTGAACGGCCTGCCGCTGCCCGGCCCACGTTCTGGAATGCCCGGGGCCGGGCAGCGGTGGACAGGACGGTGGCGGTGCCGCAGCATCCGCAGCATCACGGTACGGTGTGGACGGATGACGGACGAGGATCGTGGCAGTGGCTTCATGCCGGGCGGGCGGGCGTCGCTTCCCCCGGCATCGGGCGGCCCTCTGGCCGGGCTCACCTTCGCGGCCAAGGATCTGTACGACGTGGCCGGCCATCCCACGACCTACGGCAACCCGGATTGGGCGCGCACCCATCCGGCTGCCGTGGCCACCGCGCCAGCCGTCCTCGCCCTCGCGGAGGCCGGGGCGCGCTTCCTCGGCAAGACCAAGACCGTGGAGCTGGCCTTCGGGCTGACCGGCGAGAATGTCTGGTACGGGACCCCGGTCAATCCGGCGGTCCCGGACCGCTTCCCCGGCGGCTCCTCCTGCGGAAGCGCCTCCGTGGTGGCGCGGGGGGAGGCAGATATCGCCCTGGGTTCGGATACCGGCGGCTCCGTGCGGATCCCGGCGTCCTATTGCGGCATCTACGGCATCCGGCCCTCCTGGGGCTCGGTCTCCCTCGTCGGCGCGCGGCCGCTCGCGCCTTCCTATGATACCGCGGGCTGGTTCGCGGCCCGCGCCTCCGTCCTGCGCCTGGCGGGGGAGGTGCTGCTGCCCGAGGGCGGCGAGGCTCCGCTCGGCCCGGTCATCCGGGTGCAGGAGGCCTGGATGAACGCGCAGCCGGCGGTCGCGGCGGCGCTGATTCCCGCCATGGAGGCCGTGGAGAAGGTGCTGGGCCCGGCGCTCCAGCTCTCCCTCGTGCCCGAGACCCTGCTCGAGCTCTACGAGCATTTCCGGGCCGTGCAGTCCGAGGAGGCCTGGGCGACGCTCGGCGCCTGGGTGGCCGAGACGAACCCGCAATTCGGCCCCGGCGTGGGCGAGCGATTCGCCATGGCCCGCGCCATGGACCCCGCCAAGGCCCGCGCGGGCCGTGCCTTCCGCCAGCATTTCCGGCAGCGCCTGATGGGGCTGCTGGGCGGCGGCGCCGTGCTCATCTACCCGACCTCGCCCCTGATCGCGCCGAAGCTCGGCGCATCCGCGGCCGAGCAGCTCTGGGTGCGGGAGGTGACGCTCGGCGTCACCGCCATCGCCGGCATGGGCGGGCTCTGCGAGGTGAGCATCCCCGCCGCGACGGTGGAGGACGCGCCGGTCGGCCTGTCCCTGGTCGCCGCGCCCGGGCGGGACCGGGCGTTGCTGGCCCTCGCCGAGCAGGTGGCCGAGCGGATGGGATTGCCGCTGTGACACAGCGCCGATTTCCCTGCGGCGGGGTGATTCCCCGCCGACGGGTTCTGCTCTAGGCATTCCCCATGCCCATCCGCGATGCCACCCCCGACGACGCCCCCGCCATCGCGGCGATCTACGCCCATCACGTGCTGCACGGCACCGGCACCTTCGAAGAGGAGCCACCCCCAGCCGCGGAGATGGCCGCGCGCATCGGCCGTATCCAGGCGGCCGGCCATGCCTGGCTGGTGGTGGAGGAGGACGGGCGGATCCTCGGCTATGGCTACTACAACAACTTCCACCCGCGCTCAGCCTACCGGCACACGGTGGAGGATTCGATCTATGTCCGCGATGACGTGCGGGGCCAGGGCGTGGGCAAGGCCCTCGTAGCGGAACTCCTGGACCGTGCCGAGGCCGCCGGCTTCCGGCAGATGATGGCGGTGATCGGCGATTCGGAGAACGTCGGGTCGATCGGCCTGCACCTCTCGCTCGGCTTCCGGCAGGTGGGGCTGACCAAGGCCGTCGGGCTGAAGTTCGGGCGCTGGGTGGATGTCGTCTACATGCAGAAGGCCCTGGGCGAAGGGGACCGTACCGTCCCCGAGTGAGCGGCGGCGCGCGTTGACCGTGCCGCGCCGATATGGGCTCCTCTCGCGGGCCTGACCGGGGAACTCCAGGAGTCCCGGCAGCCATGGGAGAGCGCACGGGAATGCTACTGGATCATCGAACCTATACCTGCCGGCCGGGCACGCTGAAGAAGCACCTCGCCCTGTACGAGAAGCATGGCTGGGCGGCGCAGACGCGCCATCTCGGCATGCCCTTCGCCTATCTCACCACCGAGACCGGCGACGTGAACAGCTACGTTCATGTCTGGATGTACGAGGATGCGGCCGACCGCGCGCGCCGCCGCGCCGCCATGCAGGCCGATCCGGAATGGATCGCCTATCTCGAGATGAGCGCCGAGGCGGGCTACCTCGAGAAGCAGGAGAACAAGCTCATGGTGCCGGTTCCTTTCGTGCCGGCGCCGACCCGCGCGGGCGGCTGACGCCCGCCGCCCGGGTAAGGGGCGGCGGCGCGCCGGCCCGCCCCTATCCGGCGGTCACCCCCGCGCCGCGGACGACCTCGCCCCAGCGCGCCCGGTCCTCGGCAATGAAGGCGGCGAAGGCCTCGGGCGCGTTGGCCGTGGCATCGGCGCCCTGCTCGCGCAGCCGGGCCACCACCTCGGCGTCGGTCAGGGCGCGGCGGACAGCCTCGTTCACCGTCGAGACCACCGGGGCGGGCGTGCCGGCCGGCGCGAGCAGGCCGAACCAGGAGGTGACCTCGGCCCCTGGCACGGCGGAGGCGAGGGTGGGCAGGTCCGGCAGCATCGCGGTCCGCTCCGGCCCGGCGGTGCCGAGCGCCACCAGCCCGCCGCTGCGGATATGCGGCAGCACGGTGGGGGCATGGTCCACCATCATCAGCACCCGTCCCGCCAGCAGGTCCGCGATCGCGGGCGCGCTGCCGCGATAGGGAACATGGGTGAGCCGGATACCCGCCTTCGCGGCGAAGAGCTCTGCCGCGAGATGGGTGATCGCCCCCTGGCCGGAAGAGGCGAAGGTCAGCTCGCCCGGCCGTGTCTTCGCGTATTGCACGAGGGCCGGCACATCCCGCGCGGGGATAGAGGGATGCACCACCAGCACCATGGGCACGGTGGCGACGAGCGAGACGGGGGCGAAGTCCCGCACCGTGTCATAGGCGAGGTTGGGGTAGAGATGCGGGGTGATGGCCTGCGTGGCGCTGGTGCCGAGCAGCAGCACATGCCCGTCCGGCCCCGCCTTGGCGACGACCTCCGTGCCGATCGTGCCGCCCGCGCCCGTCCGGTTCTCCACCACCACGGGCTGCGGCCATTCGGACTGGAAGCGGTTGGCCAGCGCACGGGCGAGGATGTCGGTCGCGCCGCCCGCTGCGAAGGGCACGATGAGACGGACGGGCCGGCTGGGCCAGGACTGGGCCTTCGCGGCCCGGGCGCCAAGCAGGGCCGCCGAGCCAAGCGCGGCCGCCATGAAGGGGCGTCGCTTCATTCATTCCTCCCGGATTGGGCAGGTTGGATCCTGCCTGGAACGAAATGCAGCATGCCCCCCAAGGGGCCGCAACCTTACGGTCAGCCCTCCGGCGGGGCGACATCGGGTCGGTAACGGCTGGCCACCACCGAATCGCCCCGCAGGGCCTCGTCAAGAGCTATCCGGGCCTCCTCGGCGGGAAGAAGTGCCACGACACGGGTGAACCACTTCGCCTGCCCCTTGACCCGGGCAAGGAACAGGGCATCCAGCGCCTGGGCCAAGGGGCTGCGGCCCACGCAGCAGGTGCACGCGACGGGGTGGGGCGCCGCCGGGTCGAACCCGGCCGTGGCGACGACCCCGGGCGGGAGGGTGGCCGGCGCGGCTTCGGCCAGCAGGGCCGCCCCGGGGCGCGCCGCGAGGCTCGCCCGCAGCCCCGCTTCATCCGCCACGACGGAGACGGGGATACGGCCATCGGCAAAGACGGGCATGGCGCGGATGCTCCTTTCCGATAGACATAAAGATATCGTTATGTCATGTGCAAGGCCATGGAAGAGACCCTGGCCCAGCTTCGCGCCGCCGCCGAGCCAACCCGGCTGCGGCTGCTCGCGCTGTGCGCCCGCGGTGCGCTCTGCGTCACCGACCTTTGCGCCGCCCTCGGCCAGTCCCAGCCGCGGCTGTCCCGCCACCTGAAGCTGCTGGTGGAAGCCGGCCTGCTGGAGCGGATGCCGGAGGGATCGAACGTCTACTTCTCCCTCGCCGCCCGGGCTGACCTCGCCCGCGCCATCCTCGCCCGCCTGCCCGAGGACGACCCGCTCCTGGCCGCTGATCGTCGCCTTGCGGCCCGGCTGAGCGCGGAGCGGGTGCGCGCGGCCTCCGATGCCTTCCGCGATGCCGGGGCCGATTGGGACGAGATGCGGGCCCTGGGCCTCCCCGGCGCCGCCATCGAGGCGGCTGTGCTGGCCGCGCTGCCCAGGCGTGTCGGGCATCTGCTGGATATCGGGGCCGGCACCGGCCAGCTCCTGGAACTCGTGGCCGACCGCTGCGACGCCGCGCTGGGCGTGGATGCCAGCCGCGACATGCTGGCCCTCGCCCGCGGCCGCCTGGCCGAGCGCGGCCTGGCCCCGCGCTGCGCCGTGCGCCAGGCCGACATGTACCGGCTGCCCTTTCCGGATGGCGGCTTCGACGCCGTCACCCTGCAGATGGTGCTGCATTATGCCGAGGATCCCGCCGCCGCCCTGGCGGAGGCCGCGCGCGTTCTCTCGCCCGAGGGCGTGCTGCTGGTGGTGGATCTGGCGCCCCATGGCCGGGCCGAGCTGATGGAGCGCCATGCCCATCGCTGGCCGGGCTTCGATGATGGCCAGATGGCCGGCTGGCTGGGCGAGGCCGGCTGTGCCCTTTCCTCGCCGGTGGAAATCCCCGGCCCGCCCGATGTGAACCTGAATGTCCGCCTGTGGTCCGCGCATCGCGCGACCGCCGTGCAGCCTGCCTGAGAAGAGCAAACTCCATGTCCCGACCGCATCTGCTCGACGCCTTGCGCGACCGCGTTCTGCTTTGCGACGGCGGCATGGGCAGCCGCGTGCAGGCCCTGACCCTGGATGTCGAGCGCGACTACTGGGGCAAGGAGAACTGCACGGAGGTGCTGAACCTCTCCCGCCCCGACCTCGTGCGCGAAATCCACCGAGGCTACTACGAGGCCGGGTCGGACGCCGTGCTGACCAACAGCTTCGGCGGCTCCCCGGTCACGCTCGAGGAGTTCGAGCTGGGCGACCGCGCCTTCGAGATCAACAAGCTCTCGGTGGAGCTGGCGCGCGAGGCCGCGGAGACCTTCGCCGACGGGCGCCCGCGCTGGGTGATCGGCGATATCGGCCCCGGCACGAAGCTGCCGAGCCTCGGCCATATCGAATACGACCGGCTGGAAGCCGCCCTGCACGAGCAGTGCCGCGGCCTGATCGCGGGCGGGGCGGATGCGCTGCTGACCGAGACGAACCAGGACACGCTTTTCATCAAGGCGGCGGTCAACGCGGCCAAGCGCGCCATCGCCGAGGCCGGGAGCGACATCCCCATCTTCGTGCAGGTGACGGTCGAGACGACCGGCACGCTGCTGGTCGGCCCGGACATCGCTGCGGCGGCGACCGTGATCGACGCGCTGGACGTGCCGCTGATCGGCCTGAACTGCGCCACCGGGCCGCAGGAGATGGCCGAGCATGTCCGCTGGCTGTCGCGCAACTGGCGCGGCCTGATCTCCTGCCAGCCCAATGCCGGCCTGCCGGAGCTGGTGGACGGCAAGACGCACTACCCCCTCGGCGCCGAGGAGATGGCAAGCTGGATGGAGCGCTTCGTCACCGAGGACGGGCTGAACCTCATCGGCGGCTGCTGCGGCACCTCCATCCCGCATATCACCGCGCTGGACGCGATGCTGCGCAAGCTGGCGGGCAGCGCGCTGCGCCCGGCCCCGGTGGCGCGCAAGCCGGTCTGGGTTCCCTCCGTCGCCTCGCTGTACGGCGCCACCGCGCTGCGTCAGGAGAATGCCTATTTCTCTATCGGGGAGCGCTGCAACGCCAATGGCTCCAAGGCCTGGCGCGAGCGGCAGGCCGCGCATGACTGGGACGGCTGCGTTGCCATCGGCCGTGAGCAGGTGGGCGAGGGCTCCAACTCGCTGGACATCTGCACTGCCTTCGTCGGCCGCGACGAGATGGCCGAGATGAACGAGGTGGTCACGCGCTTCACCTCCTCGGTGAACGCCCCCTTGGTGATCGACTCCACCGAGACCCCGGTGATCGAGGCCGCGCTGAAGCTGCATGGCGGCAAGCCCATCATCAACTCGATCAACTTCGAGGATGGCGAGGGCCATGCGAAGGACCGCCTGATCCTGGCGAAGAAATTCGGCGCCGCCGTCATCGCGCTCACCATTGATGAGGTGGGCATGGCGAAGACGGCCGAGGACAAGCTGCGCATCGCCCGCCGGCTGGTGGACTTCGCCTGCAACAAATACGGGTTGCCGCAGAGCGACCTGATGATCGACCCGCTCACCTTCACCATTGCCACCGGCAATGAGGACGACCGCAAGCTCGGCCTTTGGACCCTGGAGGGCATCAAGATGATCCGGGACGAGTTCCCGGACATCCAGATTATCCTCGGCCTGTCGAACATCTCCTTCGGCCTCAACCCGGCAGCACGCCATGTGCTGAACAGCGTGTTCCTGGACCACGCCGTGAAGGCCGGAATGACGGGCGCAATCGTCCATGTCTCCAAGATCAAGCCGCTCCACCTCATCCCCCCTGAGGAGGTGAAGGTGGCCGAGGACCTGATCTTCGACCGCCGGACGGAGGGCTACGACCCGCTCCAGGCGCTGCTGGAGCTCTTCGCTGGCCGTAAGGCCGCCGATACCGCCAAGCGCGCCAAGGCCGAGACGGTGGAGGGCCGGTTGAAGGACCGCATCGTCGATGGCGACCGCAAGGGGCTGGATGACGAGCTGGCCGATGCGCTGGCCAGGGGCATCACCCCGCTCTCCATCATCAACGACATCCTGCTGGACGGCATGAAGGTCGTCGGCGAGCTCTTCGGCGCCGGCAAGATGCAGCTTCCCTTCGTGCTGCAGAGCGCGGAGACGATGAAGGCCGCCGTCGCCTATCTCGAGCCGCATATGGAGCGCATCGAGGGGCAGGAGAAGGGCACGATCGTCCTCGGCACGGTGAAGGGCGACGTGCATGACATCGGCAAGAACCTCGTCGACATCATCCTGACCAACAACGGCTACAAGGTCGTCAACCTCGGCATCAAGGTGCCGCTGCAGGACATCGTCACCGCGGCGCGCGAGCACAAGGCGCATGCCATCGGCATGTCCGGCCTGCTGGTGAAGTCCACCGTGGTGATGCGCGAGAACCTGGAGGAGATGTCCCGCCAGGGCGTCGATATCCCGGTCATGCTCGGTGGCGCGGCGCTGACGCGCAACTATGTCGAGGATGATTGCGTCCGCGCCTATGCCTCCGGCCGGGTGGCCTATGCGCGGGATGCCTTCGATGGCCTGCACCTGATGGACAAGGTGATGGGCAACGGCTTCGACGACTATCTCGCCGCCCTGCAGACCAAGCGTGCCGGCAAGGGGAAGAACGAGCGGCGCACCCTCGGCACCGCCGATGCGCGTGGCTTCGCGCCCGTCGAGATCGGCTATGCCCGGAACCGGCGCCAGCGCCTGACCGCGGAGGAGCCCGTCCCCACGCCGCCCTTCTGGGGGGCGAAGGTGGTGGAGGCCCCGCCCAAGGCGATCGTGCCCTTCATCAACGAACGCAGCCTCTACCAATTCCAGTGGGGCTTCCGGAAGCAGGGCCGCTCGCTGGACGACTTCCTCGGCTGGGCGAAGCAGGAGCTTCGCCCGGTGCTGCGGCGCATGCTGCAGATCACCGAGGAGCGCGACATCCTCAAGCCCCAGGCCATCTACGGTTACTGGAAATGCGCGGGGCAGGGGAACGACCTCATCCTCTTCGAGGAGGACGGCGTGACGGAAGCCACCCGTTTCACCCTGCCGCGCCAGCCCAGGGAGGACGGCGACTGCATCGCCGACTTCGTGCGCGACGTGGATGACGGCCCGGAGAAGCGCGACGTCATCGGCCTGCAGGTCGTCACCGTCGGCCAGAAGGCCAGCGACATGGCGCGCGAGTGGTTCGAGGAGAACCGCTACCAGGACTACCTCTACCTCCACGGCCTCTCGGTCGAGATGGCGGAGGGCATGGCCGAATACGTGCACAAGCGCATCCGCGCCGAATGGGGCTTCGCCGGCGAGGACGCGCGGGACATGGAGAAGATGCTCTCCCAGGGCTACCGGGGCGGCCGCTACTCCTTCGGCTACCCCGCCTGCCCGAAGCTGGAGGATCAGGAGCCGTTGCTGCGCCTGCTGAAGGCGGACCGCATCGGGGTCTCGATCTCGGACGAATGGCAATTGCATCCTGAGCAATCCACCTCCGCGATCGTGCTGCACCACCCGCGCGCGAAGTACTTCTCGGTCTAGGGCCGGGCGGGCTATGTCGGGGCGGATGAGCCCGACCCCATGAGCCCGACCGAACGCACCGCCTGGACCAGCCTCGGCGTCGGCCTCTCCGTGCTCGCCCTGAAGGGGGCGGCATGGTGGCTGACCGGCAGCACGGCCCTGTTCGCCGACATGCTGGAGACGGTGGTGAATGTCGCCGCCGCCTCGGCCGCGCTGGCCGCCGTTCGCTATTCGGCCCTGCCGGCGGATGAGAACCATCCCTATGGCCATGCCAAGGTCGAGTATTTCTCGGCGGTGCTGGAAGGCACGCTGATCCTCGTCGCAGCTTCCATGATCCTGCAGGAAGCCTACCAGGCCTGGTGGCGCCCCAAGGTGCCGGAGCAGCCGGTCATCGGCCTCGCCCTTTCGGCCGCCGCCACGGTCATCAACGGAACCTGGGCCACCATCCTGGGCAGGCGGGGCCGGCGGCTCGGCTCGCCGGCGCTCGTGGCGGATTCGCACTACCTCATGTCAGATGTGGTCACCTCCGCCGGGGTCATCATCGGCGTCGGGCTCGTCGCGCTCACCGGCTTGCTCTGGCTCGACCCGCTGCTGGCCGGGCTCACGGCGGTGATGATCCTCTTCTCCGGCTGGCGCCTGCTGCGGGAAAGCGTGGGCGGGCTGATGGACGAGGCGGTGGGGCCCGACGACCTTTCCACCATCCGCACCCTCGTCTCGGCCGAGGCCGCCGGGGCGATCGAGGCGCATGACCTCCGCACCCGGCGCGCGGGCCGCATCACCTTCGTCGAGTTCCACCTCGTCGTTCCCGGCGCCATGGCGGTTTCCGAGGCGCATGACATCTGCGACCGCATCGAGACGGCGCTGAAATCCGCCCTCGGCAACGCGGTGATCACCATCCATGTGGAGCCCGAGGGCAAGGCGAAGCACAGCGGGGTGCTGGTGCTGTGATCCGCCGCCCTTGAGCAGCCACGCCGTCGAGGGGGGCTGGGCCTTCGCGCCCGTCGCCGCGCCGGCCTGGCGCCCGCGCGCGCGCCGGGTGCGGCGGCGGCGCTGGGCGCTGGGGGCGGCGGCCCTGCTGCACGCGGCGGTCTTTGCGGCCATCCTGCTCGATCTCGACCCCCGCCGCCTGCCCGAGCCACGGGTGGTGGAGGGGACGCCCCTGGTCTGGGAAGGCCCGATCGGGGCGGGGGAGGGGGCACCGACGCTCTCCCCGGATCTCGTCGCGCCGCCTCCCGCCCCGGAGGATGCGGCGGCCACCACCACGGCGCCTTCCGAGCCCGCCCCGCCCGCAGAAGCCGCCGCCCCGGCCCCGGCCGCCCCCGAAGCGCCCCCGCCCGAAGCGCCCCCGCCCGAGGCGCCCGCGGCCGAAGCGGCGCCTGCTGTCCCTCCGGCCGAGCAGGCTGCACCGCCCCAGGTTCCAGCGCCCGCACCCGCCGCACCGGCCGCCCCGCCGGCGCCAAGCCCTGCGCCGGCCGCGCACCCCTTGCCGCTCCCTCCGCCGCCGCCTCCGCCCATCCCCGCTCGCCCCGCGCCCACTCCCCCGCCGCCAGCCCCCTCCGCCAATCCGGCGCCGCCCCCCTCGGCGGCGGGCGCCCCGATGCGGACGGTCGAGGTTCCGGTCGCGCCCGGCGCCATCCGTCTGGGCGCTGGCATGGCGGGCGCACCCGGGGAAAGCCGTGCCGTCGGTGCCCCGCAGCCCGGCTGCGAGGACGTGATCGGTTATCCGGAATCCGAACGACAGCGCGGCGTCACGGGCGCCGTTGTGTTCCGCCTCCGCGTCTCCGACGATGGGCGGGTGGTGGATGCGCGGATCGTGCAGCCCAGCGGCTCCTTCGCGCTGGACGAAGCGGCCCGGCGCGGCGTGCGCCGCTGCCGGTTCGTCCCCGCGCTGCGGGACGGCGTGCCCGTCTGGGGCAGCCGGGACTATCGCGTGGTCTTCAACCTCAACTAGGGCGGCGCATCCATGGTCAAGCTGGACGTCATCACCACCCGCGGCGGCGATACCGGGCAGACCTCGCTCGGCGATGGCACGCGGGTGCCCAAGCATGCGCTGCGGATCGAGGCGCTGGGCGCGGTGGACGAGGCGAATACCGGGATCGGCCTGCTGCGCCTCCATACGGCGCAGGAGGAGGATGCGATGCTCGCCCGCATCCAGAACGACCTGTTCGACCTCGGCGCGGACCTCTCCGTCCCGGGAGAGGAGGGGGGGCTCCGCGTCACCGCGGCGCAATGCGCGCGGCTGGAGCGGGAGCTGGGGGCCATGAACGCCGACCTCCCGCCCCTGCGCTCCTTCGTGCTGCCGGGCGGCACGCCGGCCGCCGCCCATGCGCATCTGGCCCGCACGCTCGCCCGGCGGGCGGAGCGGGCGGTGGCCGCGCTCGCGGCGGCGGAGGCGGTGAATGGCGACGCGCTGCGCTACCTCAACCGCCTCTCAGACCACCTCTTCGTGCTCGCCCGCAGCCTCAATATGGGCCAGGACCCTCTCTGGGAGCCTGGCGGGAACCGAGGCTGAGGAGAGCGCCGCGCCTCAGCGGCGCAGCCGCCGCCCCTGCGTGCTCGCCTGCAGATAGGTGAGGTGCTCGCGGATGCGGTCCACCGCCAGCAGGGCGATCGCGCGATCGGCGGCGGGCGCCGCGGAGTCCTCGGCCATCGCCAGATAGGTCGTCAGCGCCTCCTGATGGCCCTGCACCTGCGCGGCAACGAAGAGCTGGTCGAACTGCATGCCGCTCGCGGCCTGCAGCTGCTGAAGCATCGCAGCCTTCTCCGCCGGCGGGGGCGGGGGAGGAACGGCCTCGCCGAGAAGCCCGAAGGCCTGCACCAGCCCTTGCTGCTCGCTCACCTCGAAGGGGGCGAAGCGGCGGAGATCGGCGCGCTGGGCCTTGGTGGCGCCGAGCTGCGCGGTCTGCATCAGGAAGGCGCCGCCCTGGATCGCCTGAAGACGCAGGCGGGACGGCGCGGCGCCGATGGAACCCTGCGGAACGGGCGGCACCATGCCCGGGGGCTGCGCGGTGGCGGTGCAGCCCGCAAGGCCTGCCCCAGCCAGAATGACACCCAATGCGCGACGATCGATCATGCTGCGGCCTCCATCATGCCGGCTTCGCCACCCGATGGATCGCTCGAAGCCGAAGCCCGAACGTCACGGAATGTGGAAGGGTTGAGCGTGACAGGCGAGAAACCGCAGAAACAGCAATAAATATCAGGTATTTAACATAGGTGATTGCGGGTCGTGCCCTGGGGCTGGGGGCTCAGCGGAGCCCTGTTCCCTCGCGCAGCAGGCGCCGGAAGAGTGGCACGGCGGCGGCCAGCTCCGCCACGGGGACATGCTCCCGCGGCGAATGGGCGACCGCGATATCGCCGGGGCCCAGCACCAGGCAGGGTGCCAGGGCATTGAGCCGCGTCGCATCCGTGCCGAAGGGAACCGTGCGCGCGGGCTGCCCCGTCGCCGCCACGGCCGCGACCACCAGCGGATGCTCGGCGGGCAGTTCCGGCGGAGAGCCATCCACGTTGTAGCGCAGGGCGAGCCCCGCCCGCGCCGCCGCCTCTTCCACCGCCCGGATCACCGGGGCCGGGTCCAGCCGGCGGGAGTAGCGGAACTTCATGCGCGCCGTGGCGCGGGCCACCGTGACATTGATCGCGGTGCCGTGGTTGTCGATGACGATGTTCAGGTCGGGGAAGGTCGGCTCATAGCCGTCGTCGCGCCAGGCCGCTTCGGTGCGCAGCCGGTCGTGCAGCGCCCGCATCTCGGCCAGGAAGGGGATCAGCGCGAGATTGGCGTTCACGCCGAGGCCGGTGGAGGAATGCGCCTGCACGCCGGATGCCACGGCCTCGAAATTCACCGTGCCGCGGTGGCCGCGCACGGGGGCAAGCCGCGTCGGCTCCGCCACCACGATGCCCCGCAGCGCGGCCCGTCTCGCCAGCTCCGACCTCTCCACGATCAGCGCGGCGCCCGCCTTGGTCGTCTCCTCGTCGGTGGTGATGAGAAGCGTGACCGGAATGTCCGCCGGCAGGCCCTTCGCCGCCACGATGCAGGCCGCGACCGGTCCCTTCATGTCGGCGGTGCCCAGGCCGTGCATCAGGCCCTGCCCGTCGATCCTGGCGGAGAAGGGATCCTCCTGCCAGCCCGTATCCGGCACCGTGTCCAGATGGCCCGAGAGGGCGAGGCCCCCGGGGCCGCCGCGATGCGCGACGATGGCCCGCTTGGGCACGCCCGCCGCGTCGTTAAAATCCAGGCGCTCGACCTCGAAGCCGGACAGCTCCGTTTCCACCCGCTCGGCGATGGGGAGGTTCGAGACGAAGGAGCGGCTGTCGATGCGGACAAGATCGGCGGCGAGGGTGGCGACGGCCTCGGCATCGGTGTGATCGGTCATGCGGAGGGTATCCCTTGCGGCGCGCCCGGCGGCAAGACAGGTTGCCGCCCCCTGCCAGGAAGGAGCCGACGTGACCGCCTATCTCGACCCGCGCAGCGGACAGACCTGGCCGCTGGAGGCGCCTCGCTGGCGTGGAGGTGACGGCCAGCCGCTCCTCCTGACCGACCTGCCCGGAATCACCCGCGGCGAGATCGAGCCCACCGCGCCCGGCCTCTGGCGCTACGCCGCCGCGCTGCCCTTCCTCCCCCGCCAGCCGATCGCGATGGGAGAGGGGCGCACGCCGCTTCTTCCCCGGCGCCTGGATGGCTTTGAGGCGCTGCTGAAATGCGAATGGCTGATGCCCACCGGCTCCTTCAAGGACCGCGGCGCCGCGGTGATGCTGTCCCTCCTGCGGGAGCAGGGGATCACGGCGGTGCTGGAGGATTCCTCCGGCAACGGAGGTGCCGCGATCGCGACCTATGCGGCAGCGGGCGGGATGCGGGCCCGGATCCTGGTGCCGGAGAGCACCTCCCCGGCCAAGACGGTGCAGTCCCGCGCGGCCGGTGCCGAGATCCAGCTAACGCCCGGCAGCCGGCAGGACTGTGCCGACGAGGCGCTGCGCCAGGGCAACGACCCCGCTTCCGGCTTCTTCTACGCCAGCCACAACTGGCATCCCTTCTTCCTCCAGGGCACCAAGACGCTCGCCTATGAGCTCTGGGAGGATCTCGGCTTCGAGGCGCCGGATGCGGTGGTGATCCCCTGCGGCGCCGGGTCAAACGTGCTGGGCTGCGATATCGGCTTCGGCGAGCTGCTGCGTGCCGGCCAGATCGCCCGCCTGCCGCGGCTCTATGCCGCCCAGCCCGCGCATTGCGGCCCGATCGCGCGGGAAGCCCTGGGCCTTCCCCCGCTGCCGCCCCGCCCGACGATGGCCGAGGGCACGGCCATCGCCCAGCCGATCCGTCCGGCCGAGGTGCTCGGCGCGCTGCGCCGCAGCGGCGGCGGAGGCGTGCTGCTGGAGGAGGCGGAGATCGCCGCCGCCTCCCTCAGCCTTGCGCGCCAGGGCATCTATGTGGAGCCAACCTGCGCCCAGGCCGTGGCGGCACTGGGCAAGCTGGCGGCGGCCGGCAGCATCCGGCCGGGGGAGCGTGTGGTCGTCATCCTCACCGGGACCGGCCTGAAGGCGACGCCCCGTTATGCGGAGATGCTGGGGATCGGGCCGGTCTGACGAAAACGGCTTGCCGGCCGGACCCTGTCGAAGCTCGCAAACGTCAAGTCGTGACGGATGGGAATAGATTTGCGGCGCCGGCGGCAACTGGCGCCGCGGGGGCCCCATTTGTTCCGCGTGATCCTGCAGCTCGACCCGCCCCTGCCCATGGAGACCAGCCGAGGCGCCGGGCTGGCGCATTTCATGATCGACTACGGGCCGGAATCCCACCTCATGTGGGTGGTGTTCCTGAACGCCGACGGCGCTTGCTGGACGGTGCCGAACCCAGAGGTCCGGATCCAGGCGAACTGGTCCATGCAGCGCCGCCCGGGTGAGAAGTCCTTCGCCAAGCCCGGCCCAGCGGCGCTGCCAATGCGAGTGGACGAGGCCCCGGCCGCTCCCTCTGGGCACCAGGACGGCACGCCCCTGAACGGCTACGGGCTGAACGGGCAGGGCCTGAACGGCCACGCCTTCAACGGTCATCGGCGCTACCATGCCTCCTCCACGGAGCTGTGAGAGCGACGAGCCGCCTGCGCGGTCAGACCACCCAGATATCCGCCGCGGAGAGATCCGTGCCCGCCGTGACGGAACCGATCCGGATCGCATCCTCCCCGCCCGAGCCGTCACGGTCGTAGAGCAGCGTGCCGGAGGTGGGATCGTAGAGCAGGTACTGCGCCGCCGTGTTGGCGCTCGTGCCGACGCCTGAGTTGTCCGCCGCGAGCGCGCCGCCTGCCACTGCCGTGAACACGGCGCCATCCAGTTCGATCCGGTCTTCGCCCTTCGTGAAATCCATGACGCGGGAGAGGTTGCCCTCGCCCAGCGCATCGAAGCGGAAGCGATCCGCGCCATCACCGCCGAACAGGCGGTTGGAACCTGTACCGCCCATCAGCAGGTCGTCACCACCTTCGCCCAGCAGCGTATCCTTGCCACCCCCGCCTGACAGGATGTTCGCCAGCCCGCTGCCGATAATGCGGTTGTCCAGCGCGTTGCCGGCGCCCGATACCGCCTCGCCGGCAAGGATCAGCTTCTCGACATTCGCGCCCAGCATGTAGTCGATCCGCGCGGTGACGCGGTCATAGCCTTCATCCGCCAGTTCCACGACCAGATCGCCGGCCGCGTCCACCTCATAGCCGTCATTGCCCAGGCCGCCGGCCATGCTGTCATGCCCCTCGCCGCCGAGCAGCCGGTCGTCGCCTTCGCCACCCGAGAGCCGGTCATCCCCGTCCTGCCCGCGCAGTGTGTCGTCGCCCGCATGGCCGAAGATGTCGTCTCGCCCCTGGCCGCCCTGGAGGAAATCCGCCGTCTCGGTGCCATCCAGCCGGACGACGCCCGGCGCGCCTTCCCCGGGGCCGTATTCCTCCACCACCTTCACCCCGAGATCGGTGTGGTCGGTGAAGAACCCGTCCGCGCCAGCCTCGATGAGGTGGCGGATCGCATCCGTGGCCGTCTGGACGGTGCCATCCGCATTGAGGCTCAGCGAGTTCTCCTCGGCACGGACGGTGTAGGGAATGACCTTCAAGCCCTGCGCATGCGCATTGGCGATGAGGTCCGTCACCTCGCCGGTGAGCTGGGTGTGAATCTGTGCCCGGCCGTCGCCATTCCCATCCACCGGGCTGGACAGCTCCACCCGCGGCAGGATCGCCGAGAGATTCGGCGCCACGATGTCGGCATACCGCGCAATCTCCGCCAGGCCCTCGGGCGTCGCCGTGTTGCCCACCAGCAGCAGCATCAGGTCGATGCCGGCCGCGGGCAGGATCCGGTCGTGCAGAACCTTGAGTATCTTGAGGTCGCCGGAGCTGAGGAGGACGCGCTCGGGCTCCGTGAAGCCGTGGGCGAGCAGAGTATCCACCAGCATCTGCGGCGTGTCGTAGCCCTTGGCCATCAGCACGCCCGTGTCCTTCAGCTCCGGCACGATCGCGATCTTCTCGCCCGTCTCCGCCTCGTGCTGCTTCACCAGCGCCAGGATCTCGTCCAGCGTCGCGATCTCGAACTGGCCATCATAGGCGGCGCTTTCCGGGCGCCGGTTGCCCGTGCGCTCCACGGCACGCAGCGTCTTCAGCTCGGCCAGGGTGAAGTTCTCGATCACCCATTCCCGGTCGGCGAACTCCGGGTGTTCGGCGATGTCGGTGCTCTGCGCCAGCGTGTGCTCGTGCCGGGCCACCAGCACGCCATCGCGGGTAGTGACCAGGTCCGGCTCTATGAATTTCGAGCCCATCTCGATGGCGACGCGATAGGCTTCGATCGTGTGCTCCGGGCGCACGGCGCTCGCACCGCGATGGGACACGACGATGGGGGGCTGCCCGTCCAGCGTGTTGAAGCTCGCCATGGATGGACCCTTCCCGCTTCCTGCGTGGCCGGGTCGGGGAGCCGCCGAGGGTGCGCTCCGGGCTTCCTGACCGGTTGCGCGGGCTTAGGAGGGCTGCGTGACGGCGGGGTGAGTATGGTATTGCGGGACTGTGAAATGTTGGCTCGGAGGGCGCCTTCGCGCCCGGAGGCGCGGGCCAGCCGTTAACGGCACTTTAGGGAGAACGGGCGGAGGGTTCGGGCGCCACAAAACGTAGGCCACCCGATGACTCCCGAACCCGACCGTACCCTTGTCTTTCCGGGGGGCATGCCGGATGCCCTTGCGTTCCGCGAACGCGCGGAGGCCCGCGGCGCCTCCGTGATCGGCGCCTCCTCGATCGAGGATGATCCGGCCCGCGGCTTCTATCCGGAATGGGAATACCTCCCCTTCGTCACCGGGGACGGCTTCGACACCGCCCTGGCCGGGCTGATCCGGCGGCGGGGCGTGCGCTCGGTCTACACGCCGCACTTTGTCATCCACCGCCATCTCGAGGAACGGCTCGGCCAGATCGCGCCCGGTACGGCGCTGGCGGCCGGCCGCTTCCCGCAGGATGAGGAGCGTGCCTATCGCGCCCTGCGCGAACGGGTGGCGTCGCTGCCCTGCATCGCCCCGCCCGGCGCGGCACGGGCGCCGCTCACCCCGCTCGAACGCCTCGGCCTGGTCCGGCTCACCGGCACCATCCCCGGCATGTGCGGGGAGGAGAAGATGCTGGCGCTGATGGAGGTGATGCGCCACGCGCCGGAAGGGGACATCGTCGAGATCGGCTCCTGGTGGGGGCGCTCCGCGGCGCTGCTCGTGCTGCTGGCCCGGCGCTGGGGCATCGGCCCGGTGCTCTGCGTCGATCCCTGGGAAAGCGCGGCCATGCCGCAGGGGAATGCGCTGCTGGACAGCACCAGCGCGCGGCTAGACACGGAGGAGGCGCTCCGCATCTTCGAGATCAACCTCTCGCCCCTGGCCGGCGGCAGGCTGAACTATCTCCGCGCCCGTTCCACCGCCGCGTGCGCCTATGCGCCCGGCCTGGAGGTGACGACCGCCGCCTTCGGTACCACGCGCTACAGCGGCCGCATCGCCGTCCTGCATATCGACGGCAACCACGCCCATGAGGAGGTGGAACGCGACATCGCGGCCTGGGTGCCGCGCCTCCGTCCCGGCGGGTGGATCATCTTCGACGACTACGAATGGGCCTTCGGCGACGGCCCGCGCCGCGCCGCGGACAGCTTCGTCGCGCGTGAGGCGGGGCGCATCGCCGCCACCTTCCGCGCGGGCCCCGCCCTTCTCGTGCAGCTCCGGAACCACGCCCATGACTGACCATGCCAAGCCCGGCCTGGAGGAGTTCGACTGGCTGATGCGGACCAAGGGATGGGTCCTGTTCAGGAATGTCGTGCCCGCGGCGCAACTCGGCCCCATCCGGGAGGCGGTGCTCCGGAGCATCGAGGATTGCGGACAGCGACAGGTCGCCCTCGGGGCCACCGCCGCGCCGGATGGCACGTCCCACCACGCCCTCGGCCAGTATCCCGCCCTCGACGAATTCCTCGCGGGCCGCTGGCTCGCCGAGGAGGTGGGCCACTACTTCGGCGGCGCGCCTTTCATCCTGCACGCCTTCAACCCCGTCTGCGTGGACCCGGGCGCGACGAGCTATGTCCACGCCATCCACCGGGACGTGCGCACCCATGGCGGTGACTTCCGGCTGATGCTGAACATGCTCGTCATGGTGGATCCCTTCACGCTGGAGAATGGCGCCACCTATGTCCTGTCCGGCTCCCAACGCTGCCCGCAACCGCCGCCAGAAGCACTGTTCCGGGACGGCGCCGAGCGCCTGACCGGCCCGGCCGGCAGCATCGTGCTGTTCGACAGCAATCTCTGGCACGCCGCCGGCGAGAACCGCTCCGGCACGCCGCGCGCCGCTCTGACGCTGAGCTTCAGCCGCGCCTTCATCAAGCAGCAGATGGATTATCCCCGATTCCTCGGGCCGGATTACGGGCGGCGCCTTTCGCCCGAGATGCGGCAGCTGCTCGGCTACAACGCGATGGTGCCCACCTCCTATGAGGAATTCTACCGCCCGCGCGCATTGCGTCTCTACAAGGGAGACCAGGGATGAACGCCGTCGCACGCGACTTCGAACGCGAGGCCGGCGAGTTCGGCGGCCGCCGCTACAACTACGATTTCGACGGAATCCTCCGGCATTACATGATGCAGGCCTTCGCGCCCTTCCTTCCGGCGGGCCGCGCGCTGGAGCTGGGTTGCTATCTCGGCGAATCCACCGAATGGCTCGCGGGCCGGTATGACGACCTCACGGTGGTGGAGGCCGCGCCGAGCCTGGTGGAGGCCGCGCGCGACAGGCTCGGCGGCCGCGCCCGCTTCATCTGCTCCACCTTCGAGACGCTCGAGACGGAGGAGGTCTTCGACGCCATCTTCCTGATCAACACGCTGGAGCATCTGGACGACCCGGTGGGCGTGATGGCGAGGATCCGGCGCTGGCTCGCGCCCGGCGGGCGGCTCTTCGTCCTCGTCCCGAACGCCCAGGCGCCCTCGCGGCAGATCGCCGTGAAGATGGGCCTCATCACCCACAACGCCGCGGTCACGGAGGCCGAGCGGGCCAACGGCCACCAAAACACCTTCTCCTTCGACACGCTGGAGAGGGTGGCCCGCGAGGTCGGCCTGCGGGCGATCCATCGCGGCGGCCTGATCTTCAAGGCGCTGGCGAACTACCAGTTCGACGCCGCGCTGAAGGCCGGCATCATCTCCGAAGCCTATGTGGAGGGCTGTTACGAGCTCGGGATGCAGTATCCGGAGCTCTGCGCCAGCATCTTCCTGATCTGCGAGGGAGGGCGGGGCTGATGGCCGTGGACTGGGCCGCCATATCACTCACGCCAGTGGGGGCGGAGGACGTGCCCCGCCTCAATGCCTGGCAGAACGACCCCGCCTTGCGCGACCTCACCATGGGCTTTCGTGGCCCGGTGGCCGAGGAGACGACGGCCGGCTGGGTGCGGGGCCTCGCGGAGCAGAATCTCCGCACCCGCGTGGCCTTCGCCATCCGGCATCAGGACACGCTCAAGGGGCTGGTGCAGCTCCACACGGTCGACTGGGTGCAGCGCAGCGCCATGCTGGGCCTCTATGTCGCGGAGGAGGCGGACCGCGGCGCCGGGCTCGGCTTCGCCGCGACCTCACTTATCCTGGACTATGCTTTCGACGGCCTCGACCTGCAGCGCGTCGGGCTCTCCGTGCTCTGCTCGAACCTGCCCGCCATCGCCCTCTACGACCGGCTCCGCTTCACGCGGGAAGGGGTGCTGCGATCCGCCTTCTTCCTCGCCGGGCGGCGGGAAGATGTCGCGGTCTACGGCCTGTTGCGGGACGAATGGCGCAGCATCCTGCCGCAGGAGGCGCGTCGCCTCGTGCCGGTGCTCGCGCCGGAGTGGTGCTAGGCGCCAGGCGGCGCGTCGCGTCCCGGTTCCGGGTCCGCCGCGCCGCGCGCCGCCTGGCCCCCATAGGCGGGAAGGGACCAGCCACCCCCCAGCGCGGCCGCGCGGGTGCCGAAGGCCACCAGCGCGCCGGCGCTCACGGCGATGATCCGCCCTGCTCCGGCCGCCTCCAGCGCCAGGAAGGTTCCCGCCCCTGCCGCCGCGGCGGTGGCATAGATCTCCCGGCGCAGGATCAGCGGGATTTCGCCACAGATGATGTCGCGGATCAGCCCCCCGAAGCTCGCCGTCATCACGCCCATCATCACCGAAACCCAGGGCGCCATCCCGGCCCGCGCGGCCAGCTCCGCCCCCAGCACGGCGAAAACCGCCAGCCCCGCCGCATCGGCCCAGAGGAGAAGGGCGACCCGCCGCTCGATTCGCGGTGCCAAGAAGAAGACGAGCAGGGCGCAGAGCGCGGCCAGCGCCGCCAGGTCGGGCCGGGCCAGCCAGCCCACAGGCAGGCCCAGCAGCAGGTCGCGCAGGGTGCCGCCCCCGAAGGCGGTCACTCCCGCCACCAGCAGGAAGCCCACGGGGTCCATCCGCTTGCGCGCGGCCGCCAGCGCGCCGGCGGTGGCGAAGGCGGCGGTGCCGGCCCAGCCCAGCGCCTCCAGCGCCAGGTCGAAGGGCGCGGCCATCACGCCTATTCGGCGGGGAGCGGGGAGGGGGAGGCGGCCCGCGCCTGCCGCAGCGCCTCACCCCGCGCCGTGCCGGCGCAGAACAGGGAGGCGAGCAACAGCAGCGCAACCGTCGGCAGGACCAGCCAGGGCATGCCGTTGTCCAGCATCAGGCCGAACGGCACGGGGGTGATGGCGCCGCCCAGCGGCAGGCCGGAGGAGATGAAGCCGAACACCTTCCCGATCTCCCCGGGAGGCGCGGCGTTCTTCACCATCACGTCCCGCGGCGTGCGCGACGCACCGAGCGCTGCGCCCGCGACCAGCGCCACGACCGGCAGCACCACATCCGGCAGGGGCAGCAGCCCCATGGCGAGGAATAGGACGATCGAAAGCGCCGTCAGGCCGGTCACGAAGGTGAAGTGCCGGCTGTAGCGGTCCGCATACCATCCGCCGATGAGCACGCCGCTCGTCGCCCCGACCACGTAACCGGTGAGGGCGAGGGAGGCGATGGCCAGCGGCGTGCCCCAGAGCCGATCCAGCGTCGCGATGAGGAAGGACTGCACTCCCACCCCCGCCATGGAGGACAGCAGGAAGAAGGCGAAGAACATCAGCATGGTGCGCGAGAACAGCACCTGCCGCCCGACCGGTGCCCCGCTCTTCTTCGGACGCGCCTGGTCCTTCAGGATGCGGGACTGCAGCATGATGGCCGCCACCACCGGCAGGCCGAGCAGCCCGAGGGCCAGCAGCGTAGGCCGCCAGCCGATGCCCAGCGTCTGCACCATCATCCCAAGCACGAGCGGCGCGGCGGCGAAGCCGAGATTTCCCGTGAAGGTGTGCATGGCAAACGCCCGGCCCATGCGCTTCTCGCCGATGCTGCTGCCGAGGATGGCGTAGTCGGCCGGGTGGATCACCGAATTGCCGATGCCGGACAGCACCGCGAGCCCGAGGATCACCCAGTAGCTCGGCGCCAGCGCCATGGCCGAGATGGAGAGCGCCATGATCAGCGTGCCGCCGAGCAGGTAGGGCCGCGCCCCGTGACGGTCGACGAGGAAGCCCACCGGCGTCTGCAGCAGGGCCGTCACCGCGCTCATCAATGCCACCGAAAGGCCGAGCACGGCATAGGAGACGCCGAACTCCTCCCGCCAGATCGGGAAGAGGGGGGCCAGGCAGAGCATGTAGAAATGCGAGAGGAAATGGCCCGTGCCGATGAGCCCGATAATGCGCCAGTCGCGATCGGGCGCCGCATCGGCCGGGACGTTCTCGTTCTGCATGAGGCGGAAACTGCTCCCCGCTCCCGGGACGGTCAATCGCAGCTTTCACAGCCCGCCGCGCGGCGTGATTCGGCCTCAGGCCACCAGCGCAGGCTGCGCCACGGTCTCGCGGATGGCCTGCACCAGGGGCTCGGCGAGCGGTGCCAGCCCGGCCAGGTCCCCGAACACCGCCATTTCCGCGGTGCCGAGCGGCGGCAGGCCCGCCAGCGGCGCCAACCCTTCCGGCAGGCCGGAGGCGCCGATCACCGTGGCCCCCAGCCCCGCCTGGGCGGCGGCGGCCACGCCGAGCAGGCTGGGCGAGGTGTAGGTGATCTCGAAGCCCAGCCCGGCACGGGCGAGGGCCGCGAGCGCCCGGTCACGGAACATGCAGCCGGCCGGGAGCATGGCGAGGGGCAGGGGGCGGCCCTCCGGGACGACCCAGCCCGGTGCGGCAGCCCAGATCACTGGTTCCGTCCACAGGATGCTGCCCTCGCTCTCCCCGTCCCGCCGCTTGCCGAGGACAAGGTCCAGCGAGCCGGCCTCCATCGCCCGCCGGAGATCGTGCGACCGCCCGACCTCCACCTCCAGGCGGATGCCGGGATGGGATCGGGCGAAGCGGGCGAGGAGGGGGGCCAGGTTGCGCGGCACGAAATGGTCGGCGACCCCCAGCCGCAGCCGGCCCGTGACAGGCGGGGCGACCAGGCGCTGCACCGCCTCCTCGTTCAGGGCAAGCATGCGCCGGGCATAGGCGAGCAAGGTTTCGCCCTGCGGCGTGAGAGCGACGCTCCGGCTGGTGCGCTCCAGCATGCGCTTGCCGAGAAGCTCCTCCAGCCGCCGGATCTTCAGAGAAATGGCGGATTGCGTGAGGCCGAGAGCGGGGGCGGCTGCCGTGAAGCCGCCGCGTTCCGCCACCTGCACGAAGCAGCGGAGAAGGTCGAGATCGAGGTCCGGAACGCGCATGGGGGCGCAGGCTGAGCCCGCGCCCCCATGAGGTCAATGAGGATCCGGCAAGCTAAGTGCCGGATCCATGAGCCCTGCCGATGGTTCAGATATCCTCGTCGAAGCCGCCGGCATCATCGAAGCCACCGGCATCGTCATAGCCGGCGGCATCATTGCCGCTCCAGCCGCCCTGATCCGAAACCGGGGAGGCGTCGTTGCCCGCGCCCGCCGGGTCGGTCCAAGGCGAGGAGGCCGGGGTGTTCACCGCCTGCTCCCCGAAGGCGCCGGTGGCACCGGAAACGGCATCCGAGGCCGCGGTGGCGGCCTGCGCCGCGCCGCCCGAGAACATGCCCATCAGCGCATTGCCGAGCACCATGCCGCCCGCGACGCCCGCCGCGGTGGTCAGCGCGGTGCCGAGGAAGCCCGAGCCGCGGCCCTGCTGTTGCATCATTGCCGGGTTCATCGCGCCCATGGGCGGCTGGATCGGCTGCGGGCGGGGCGTGTAGGGCACCTGCCGGTTGCCGCCACCGCCGAACATGCCGCCGAACAGCCCGCCGCGGGACTGCTGGTTCGCCTGCACCTGGTTCTGCGTGTTCTCCAGCTGCCACTCCAGCTCCTGGATGCGGTTCTGGGCCTGCACCAGCGCCGCTTCCTGGACGAAGGCGGTCTGGGTGATCCGGTAGCGCGCCTCGGGGTAGCGGGCGAACAGGTCGTTGATCAGCCGGTCGGCCTCCGGGTCCACCGGGGGCAGGTTCGGCGCCGACTGGGTGCTGGGAACGCTGCGCGCGCCCCAGGGGCCGGTGGAGGTCGCGGCCGGCTGCTGCGCGACGCCTGCGACGCGCTCCACATAGCCGGTGATGATGCGGCGCTCTTCCTCGGTCATGTCCCTCGAATGCTCCTTGTAGCGGGCGGAGGCCCGCGACGGCGGCGAGATGGCCCGTGGGCCGGAATCTTTCAAGATGTTAATGTGGGGGCTCAGGCGGGCACCCGTCCAGGAAGGCCCAGCCGCCCCCATTCGATGACGGGGCAGCGATCCATCGCGATGGCCACTCCGGCCGCCCGCGCCCGCTCCGCCGCCGCATCATCCCAGATGCCAAGCTGCAGCCAGACCGACTTCGCGCCGAGGCGAATCGCCTCGTCCACCACCGGGCCTGCCTCCTCGCTCCGGCGGAACACGTCCACCATGTCCAGCGGCCCGGCCTCCTCCAGCGAGGCGACGCCCGGCGCGCCATGCACCGCCCGGCCATTGAGGGCGGGATTCACGGGAATGGCGTGGTAGCCGCGGGCCAGGAGGAAGCCGAAGACGCCGTTGGAAGGACGGCCCGGCTTGTCCGACGCCCCCACCACCGCGATCCGCCGGGTCCGCAGCAAGAGGTCCCGCACCTGGTCGTCGCTCAGCCCGTCCCGGCCCATCTCATCTCTCCCGATACCAGCCCAGGCAGTTGGGGCGGCGGTGCCCTGACGCCAATGGCCGAGGCTGCCGCGGCAATTGGGGCATGAACGCGGCTGCTCCGCCTTTCGTGAGCCGCGCTCGGCCGCTACACCCGTCGCACCATGCCCGCACCCCGCTCCCTGACCGCCCCCGCGCTCCTCCTCGGCGCGCTCGTGACGATCCTGGCGTGGTGGGTGCCCAACCGCCAGCAGGCCGGCGACGTGCCGATGGTGGCGGAGCGGTTCAACAGCGTCTCCTTCGCCCCCTTCCGCGAGGGGCAGAGCCCGCTGCGCGACAGCTTCCCCACCGCGGCGCAGGTGGAGGAGGACATCCGCCTCATCGCCCCGCGGGTCCGCGCCATCCGCAGCTATGCCAGCATCGAGGGGGATTACGAGACGGCCGAGCTTGCCGGCCGCCACGGCGTGCGGATGTGGAAGGGTGCCTGGCTCGGCCGCGACCTCCGCCAGAACGACCGCGAGATCGCCGCCCTGATCGCGACCGCCAACCGCCACCCGGATGTGGTGGAGCGCGTGGTGGTCGGCAACGAGGTGCTGTTGCGGCGCGACCTGCCGGTGGAGGAGCTGGCCCGCCAGATCGACCGCGTGAAGGCCGCCGTGCGCCAGCCCGTGACCTATGCCGATGTCTGGGAGTTCTGGGCTCAGTTCCCGGAGCTCGCGCGCCATGTGGACATCGTGACCATTCACATCCTGCCCTATTGGGAGGATGAGCCGCTGGGCGTCGATGTCGCCATGGCGCATGTGCGGGACGTGTATCGCCGCATCAAGGCGATGTTCCCGGACAAGCCCATCGCCATCGGCGAAATCGGCTGGCCCAGTGCCGGCCGCTGGCGCGAAGGCGCCGTTCCCTCCCGCGTGGACCAGGCGGTGTTCCTGCGCCAGTTCATCCAACTCAGCCGGGAGGAGGGATTCGACTACAACCTGATCGAGGCCTTCGACCAGGTCTGGAAGTACCGGAACGAGGGCACGGTGGGTGCGGCCTGGGGCCTCTGGACCGCCGACCGCCAGCCCAAATTCGATCTCTCCGGCCCCGTGCGGGAGAATCCCTGGTGGGCCTGGTATGCCGGCGCCGCGCTCGTCATCGGCCTCGGCCTCTTCGCCGCCACGGCCCGCGCCTGGCCCCGCGCGGCCGGCTGGAAGCTCGCCCTGCTCTCGGCCGCGCTCGGCAACGCGCTGGCCCATGCGTGGTGCGGCGGCTGGCCCTATGCCTTCGACGAGCATCTGAAGCTCGCTTTCGTGGTCAACCTCGCGGGGCAGATCCTGCTGGCCGCCCTGCTGCTGCGCCGCGCCGGCGCCCGCCTCTCCGGGGAGCGCGTCGAGCCCGCGCGCAACGGCGCCCAGGCGAGCGCGAACATCCGCTCCATCTTCCGCGGCCGTTTCCGCTGGCGGGACTGGCGCGCCTTCGCCTTCGAGGACCTGCTCTTCCTCTTCATCGCCACCGCGGCGGTCCTGCAGCTGATGCTGCTCTTCGATCCGCGCTATCGCGACTTCCCGTTCCCCACCTTCGCCGTGCCGCTGGTGGCCGTGATCGCGCGCGCCCTGCTGGGCGACCTGCCGCGCAAGGGCGGCGGCTGGGCGGAATGGCTGGCGGGCGGTGTGCTGGCGGCCTGCGCGATTGCCAGCGCGGTGAATGAGGGGCCGCACAACATCCAGGCGCTGGGCTGGAGCGCCTGCGCCATCGGCCTCGCCCTTCCTGCGCTGCTGCGGGTGCGGCCTTTCAGCCGGGCAGCGTGACCGCGCGCCCCGCTTCGGAAAGGAGGCGGAGCCCCTGCGGCGTCACCCGCACGGGCTCAGTGCGGATGAGCAGGCCCTGATCCACGGCCTCCTCCCACACGTCGAGCCGGGGGCAGGAGGTGCGCCAGGCCTCCATCACCTCGGCATAGGAACGGGGCCGGCGGGCCACCCATTCCACGAGGTCCAGCACCAGCGGCGCGACGATCGGGCTCATGCGCGGAACATCTCCCAGGCGCCCTGGGCGATGTAGTAGAGCGCGATGACGGTGATGATCCGCGTCGCCCAGGCGCGGTACTGCGTGTCCGAGAGCATCTCGAGCAGCGGCTTGGCGAGGGTGGTGCCGAGGATCGAGGCGCCCACGGCGAGCGCGGCCAGCACCGGGTCCAGCGACCCCGCCGCGCTCACCAGACCGCCGAAATAGAGAAGCTTCCCGGCATGGCTGAAGATCTGGCAGGCCGCCTTGGTCGCCACGATCTCCCGCCGCTCCAGCCTGCCGCCGAGGAAGAAGCTGTCCATCAGCGGGCCGGAGACGCCGGTGAGGATCATCAGCGCCATGCAGGCGGCGCCATAGAGCAGCCCATGCGCCAGCCGCTCCGGATCCGGCTTGAAGCGCGTGGGCAGGAGGCGGACGAGGAAGGGCGTCGTGCCCAGCATCAGCAGTGCCACGGGGCGGGAGGGGACGTAGTTGAGCAGGCCGAGCACCAGCACGGCCACCAGCGCGCCCAGCAGGTAGTTCGCCATCGGCCGCAGCCGCACGTAGCGCCACCACAGCGCCGCGCGCCAGCCATTGGATGCCATCTGCGTCACCGCATGCAGCACCATCGCATCCGCCACGGGCAGCAGCGCCAGCAGCACGCCGATGAGGACGAGCCCGCCCGCCATGCCGAACACGCCAGAGAGCAGGGCGGTGGCCACCATCAGCGCGGTCAGGCCCAGCATCATCATCGCGGTCATGCGGGGGCCTCGGGGCGTGCGGGTTCCATGCCGCCTGTTTCGGCGCATTGAACCGCCGGCGCAAACGCCGTTATCTCCGTCTCAGGCCAAGTTTTCCTTGGGGTGACAATGCGGCGCCTGCCATCCCTCAACGGCGTGCGGGCCTTCGAGGCGGCGGCGCGCAACGGCGGCTTCGCGGGCGCCGCGCGGGAGCTGAACGTCACCCCCGCCGCGGTCAGCCGTCTCGTCCACCTGCTGGAGCAGCGCCTGGGCGTCGCGCTCTTCGAGCGCGCGGCGAACCGCCTTCAGCTCACCTCCTCCGGGCGGCTCTATCAGGCGGGGCTCACCCCCTTGCTGGATGCACTCGCCCAGCTCACCGCCGATGTGACGGGGCGGGGAGAAGGACATATCGTCACGGTGGGAGTGGGCCCCACCTTCGCCATCCGCTGGCTCATCCCCCGGCTCGCCCTGTTGCAGCGTGAGGCGCCGGGGCTGGAGGTGCGGATCACCACGGGGGGGGCCGCCGCGCCTTTTTCCGACGGGTGGAGCTGCGGCATCGAGCTGGGCGACCGCCACCCGCCGGGCCTCGTCAGCGAGCCGCTCTTCTCGGCCGACCTGCTGCCCGTCTGCGCGCCCGCCATGGCCGCCGGGCTGGCCGGTCCGGGAGAGATCGACTCCGCGAGGCTGATCCGCGTGGCCCATGCGCCGGAGGACTGGCCACGCTGGCTCGCCGAGGCCGGGCTGGAGCGGCTGCGTCCGGCCGGGCCGGTCTTCGAGTTCTACGGCCAGGCGCTGCAGGCGGCGGTGGACGGAATCGGCATCGCGCTGGGCCTTCGCCCCTATATCGACGACGACCTCCGGGCGGGGCGGCTGGTCGCGCCCTTCGCCCTCAGCGTGCCCAAGGGCCGGCCCTGGACCCTCGTCTACCATCCCCGGCGGCGGGAGGAGCCGGGCTTCGCCGCCTTCCGCCGCTGGATCCTCCGCCTTGGGGCGGAGGAGGGCGGGCAGGGGCGGCTTATTCCGCCCGCAGGCCCCGTGCCTTGACCACCTCGCCCCAGCGGCGGAACTCCTCGGGGAACATAGCGGCGAAGGCGGCGCGGTCCCGCGTCGCGGGCAGGGCGCCGAAGCCGGCGATGCGCTGGCGGATGGCCGGGTCGGCCATTGCCTCGGCCAGCAGCGTGGCCATGCGCTCCACCCCCTCCGGCGGGGTGCCGCGGGGGGCCAGCATCGCCTGCCAGCCATCCACCTCCATGCCCTGGATCCCGGCCTCCGCGAAGGTGGGCACCTCGGGCAGCTCCGCCAGGCGCTCGGCGCCCGCCACCGCCAGGGCGCGCAGCTTGCCGGCGCGGATATGCGGGAGGACGGAGGAGAGGGTGAGGAAGCCCATGCCCACATTGCCGCCGAGCAGATCGGGCATCAGCACGCCCTCGCCGCGATAGACGACGCTCTCGATCTCCACGCCCGTGCGCTCGTTGAACAGCTCGGCGGTGAGGTGGGACAGGGTGCCGTAGCCAGAATTGGCGGAGGTCAGCGCCCCGCGCCGCGCCTTGGCCGCCGCCACCAGCCCCGCCACGTCCCGGATGGGCGAGGCGGCCGGCACCACGGCGAGGAAGGGGGTGGAGGCCACCAGCCCGAGGGGCACGAAGTCGCGCACCACGTCATAGCCGACCGGGTTCGGCTGCAGATGCGGCACGATGGTCATGCTGATGCTGCCGAAGAGCAGGGTATGGCCGTCATTCGCGCCCGCTGCCGCGGCGGTGCCGATGATGCCGCCCGCGCCGGCGCGGTTTTCGACCACCACGGGCTGGCCGAGCTTGGGCGCGAAAACCTCGCCCAGCATCCGCGCGAGACCGTCGGCGGGGCCGCCCGCCGCGAAGGGGACGATGATCCGCACGGGGCGGTTCGGCCATTCGGCGGCCAGGGCGGGGCGGGTGGCCAGGGCGGCGCCCCAGCTCAGGGCCAGGGCCAGGGCCGTGCGGCGCGTCAGGCGCATGGGGGGATTCCTCCGTTCTTGTCCGTCATTCAGCAGGGGCTCAGGGCAGGATGGCGCCGTCGGCCCGCAGCCGCGCCTGCAGCCGCGCGACATCGGCCTCCGCCACCGGGGCGTTGCCCTGCACGGCCTGGGCGGCCGCCAGCCCGGCGGCTTGGCCGATGGCCATGACGATCGGCATCACGCGGATGGCCGCATGGGCCTTGTGGGTTGCCGAGATGCCCCGCCCGGCGACCAGCACGTTGCCAAGGCCCTGCGGCACGAGGCTGCCGAAGGGAATGGCATAGGCATGGTCCGCGCCGAACTCCTCGAAATGCAGCCCGGCGCCCTTGGGCGGGTGGATGTCCATGGGATAGGCGCCCCAGGCGATCCGGTCTGGGAAGGGCGTGCCGGCATGCAGCTCCGCCTCGGTCAGCAGGTGCCGCCCGGCGACCCGGCGGCTCTCCCGCACCCCGATCACGGGGGCGGTGGCCACCAGCCGCCCGCCCGCGCAGCCCGGAACGCGCTCGGCCAGGAAGGCGGCGGCGGCCAGGGCCTGCCGGCGCCCCTCCACCTCGGCGGCGGAAAGGGCGAGCGGGTCGGTCGCGTCGAAGGCCACGCGGCTGATGTTGAACCAGGCATCGCGCGTGCCCTCGATGCGGCTGGCATGCAGGGCGGCGCGGGCCAGGCGGCCTTCCTCCACCCCCTGGCGGGCGAGCGCGGCGAGCTCGGGCCCCGGGATGGCCTCGAAGGCCTCCAGATCCATCGGGCCGAAGCGGAACATGGCCGTGGCGGGCTGCATGGATTGGCCCTCCGCCAGTTCGAGGAAGCCGGCCCCCGCGCGCGCGAGCAGGTCGAGATCGCCCGAGGCGTCGATGACGGCCTTCGCCTCCACGCGCCAGGGCCCCGCCTTGGTGAGGACCTGCACGGCCGCGATGGCGGGGCCGTCGCGCTCCACATCCAGCAGGGCGGCGTGGAAAAGCAGGCGCACGCCGGCTTCGCCGGCCATGGCATCCAGCACGGGCTTCAGCAGCTCCGGATCGTAGCAGACCCGGTCCATCCGGTGCCCTGTGGACATGGTGAAATGGGTGTGCCCGTCGCTTCCGCCGATCGCGCGCAGGCGCTCCACGATCTCCTCGGCGATGCCGCCCACGGTGCGGCGGCCCGAGCGTGTCTCCCATCCGACGAACTGGCCCACCGCGGCCGCCGTGGCCGCGCCGCCGAGAAAGCCCAGCCGCTCCACCAGCAGCGTGTCCGCCCCGGCGCGCGCGGCGGCGATGGCGGCCACCGTGCCGGCCATGCCGCCGCCCATCACCAGCACATCGGCCCTGAGGGTCGTCCTGTCCGCATCCACCATGGCCGGAGGCGGTAGCGGCGGGGCAGAGGGGCGTCAACGCCGCGCGCGGGCATTCCCGGCGCAACGGAGTCTGGCCCCGTGGCGTTCCATGCCCGGCTGCGCACGGCCGGCCATCCCCCGCGACACCCTCAAAACCCTCGCAGAAGGCAGACCGCCATGGCCCTCTTCTCCAAGCCCATCAAGACGCTCGACGACCTGTTCGTCCACACCCTGCAGGACATCTATTACGCCGAGAACCGGATCACGAAGGCCCTGCCGAAGATGATCGACAAGGCGACCGATCCGCAGCTGAAGCAGGGCTTCGAGCTGCACCTGCAGGAGACGAAGAACCAGATCACGCGGCTGGAAAAGGTGTTCCAGATGCATGGCCAACCCGTGAAGGGCGTCACCTGCGCCGCCATGGACGGCATCCTCGAGGAGGCCGAGGAGATCATGGGCGATGTGGGCGACCCAGAGGTGCTGGACGCCGCCATGCTCGCCGCCGCCCAGGCGGTGGAGCATTACGAGATCACCCGTTACGGCACCCTCGTCGCCTTCGCCCGCCAGCTCGGCCGCGCCGACTGCGCCTCGGTGCTCGAGGAGAACCTCGCGGAGGAGAAGGCGACCGACAAGAAGCTGACCATGCTCGCCGAGAGCAAGGTCAACCGTATGGCCGCCTGAGGCGTTACCGACTCCGCCTCGGACGATCCACCAGGGGCAGGGAGCGCCGGCCTGTCATCCCTAAAAGGGATGCGGGCCGGCGCTTCTCTGTCATGAGAGCCGCGCCATAAGCCTCGCCGCCAGCGCTGCGGCGTCGCCTCCCACCAAAACCGTCTTCTCGCGGGATGCGGCACCGGCCGTGACGGAAAGCCGCGATGGCGGCAGGTCCAGCTCCTCAGCCAGCAGCGCGCAGATCGCGCGGTTGGCGCGCCCGTCCTCCGGCGCCTCGTTCACCGCCACCTTGATCCGCGGGCCGTCCGCCGCGGCGACCAGGCCCTGAAGCCCCGGCCGCCGGGCCCGGGGCTGCGCCTTCACCCGCAGTTCCAGCCCGCCTTCCACCGCCCGCCAGGCGGTGTCGCGCGGGGCGAGAGCCATCAGGCCCGGGCGGCGGCGGTGGCCTGGCGGGCATTCGCCTCCACCCAGGCCCAGCCGCCCAGCGCGGCGCCGATCATCCCCCAGGTGGCGTTGAAGTTCAGCACCGCGATGACGCCCAGCGCCACGGCCGCGGCCCGGATGGCGAAGGGCGCGCCGATGAAGGCCCATACGCCCAGCGCCAGCGCCCCCGCGCCCCAGAGCTGCCAGTGCTGCAGCCAGAGCAGCACGGCGCGCGGCTGGCAGGCGAAGGGCGCCTCGGCGAGGTCGAGGCAGAGCGCGCCCATTTCACGCGGCTCCACCTGAAGGTGCCGGTAGGCCACCATCAGCCCGATGGCGGCGGCCACGGCCAGCAGGGCGAGGAGATCGCGCTTCGTCACGGTCATGCACGGGAATTCGCGCGATCGGACCTGTCATGCAAGCGGCATCATTGGGGCAGGTTCCGCCCGCCCATGCCTTGAACTGGCGGGCCTTGAACTGGCGGGCCTTGAACCGGCGGCCTTGAACCGGCGGGGCGGCGCGCGACCTGTGCGGGATGAACCTGCCCTTCCTCGACCGCACTCCCCGTGTCGCCGTCGTTCGCCTGCAGGGGGTGATCGCCCCGCGCGCCAACGGCCTCGCCGGCCCGACCCTCGCCGCCGCCGCGCTGGATCCCGTGCTGGAGCGTGCCTTCGGCCTCAAGCGCCTCGCGGGGGTCATGCTGGCGATCAATTCGCCCGGCGGGTCGCCGGCGCAATCCTCGCTCATCGCCGCGCGCATCCGCCAGCTGGCGGAGAAGAAGAAGGTGCCCGTCATCGCCTGCGTGGAGGATGCGGCGGCCTCGGGCGGCTACTGGCTGGCCTGCGCGGCGGACGAGATCATCGCGGACCCGACCAGCATCATCGGCTCCATCGGCGTCATCTCCGCCGGCTTTGGCTTCGAGGAGGCGATCGCGCGGCTCGGCATCGAGCGCCGCCTCGTCACGGCGGGGGAGGACAAGTCCTTCCTGGACCCGTTCCGCCCCGCCGACCCCGCCCAGCAGGAGCGGCTGCGCGCGCTGATGGAGGGGCTGCACCGCGAGTTCATCGGATGGGTCGAATCGCGCCGGGGTAGCCGCCTGCGGCCGAATGCCGAGCCGCTTTTCACCGGCCGCTTCTGGACCGGCCGGCGCGCCCTGGAACTCGGCCTGGTGGATGGGCTGGGCGACCTGCGGGGCGAGGTGACCCGGCGTTTCGGGGAGAAGGCACGCATCATCCCCCTTGGGGCGCGCCGCCCACGCCTGCCCTGGCGGCTGCTCTCCGGTGTGTCCCTCGACCCGGCGGCGGTGGTGGACGGGGCGCTGACGGCCGTGGAAGCGCGCGCGGCCTGGAACCGGATCGGCCTCTGATGGGCCAACGGAGCACTCGTCCCGGCGTTGGACTCGCCGGGCGGGCAGGCCCGCCCATGACCTGAATGGAGGCGCAGATGACCACCGAGAAGAAGGGGGGCGAACCCAAGCCCCGCGACCCCATGATCAACCAGACCGCCCAGACCGGGAACCCGCTGAGCAACCAGACCTCCAAGACCGGGAACCAGCTGGACTACGAGCCCGGGCAGCCCGTGCGGGAGTCGAACGACCCCGAGGGCCATGCGGGGAACCAGGGTCCGCAAGGCGCCTGACGCACCCCTTCCGCCCCGCGGCCTTGCTCCCTCCCGGCGGCTCGGCCATGCCTGCGCCCCTATGGCGAGGGGGAGCAGCGCATGCGGGTGGTCCGCGATCTGGCGGCATTGCGGGAGGCCACCGCTGGCCTGCGCGCGGGCGGGCGGGGGCTGGGTTTCGTCCCCACCATGGGCGCGCTGCACCGGGGCCACCTGGAGCTGGTGCGGGAGGCTCGCCGGCAGGCGGGGGGCGTCGCCGTCTCGATCTTCGTCAACCCGCTGCAGTTCGGACCCAATGAGGACCTGGCCCGTTACCCACGGGATGAGGCCGGTGACCTGGAGAAGCTGCGCGGGGCGGGTTGCGACCTCGTCTGGCTGCCGCCGGTGGAGGTCATGTACCCGCCCGGCGCCGCGACGGTGATCGAGGTGGACGGGCCTTCGAAGGGCTTCGAGGGCACCGCGCGCCCGGGCCATTTCCGTGGCGTGGCGACCGTCTGCGCGAAGCTGTTCCACCAGACTGGCGCCGACGTCGCGGTGTTCGGGGAGAAGGACTGGCAGCAGCTGCAGGTGGTCCGCCGCATGGTGGCGGACCTGGACCTGCCGCTCCGCGTCATCGGCCTTCCGACGGTGCGGGAGGAGGATGGGCTTGCCTTTTCCTCGCGGAACGCGCGGCTGGCCCCGGCCCAGCGTGCGCTGGCGCCCATGCTCGCGCGGGAGATGCGCGCGGCCATCGCCGCCATGGAGGCGGGGGCGGAGCCCGGGACCGTGCTGGCGGAGTCCACCGGCCGCCTGCGCCAGGCTGGCTTCACCCCGGATTACCTCGCGCTGGTAGAGCCCGAGACCCTGCGCCCCTGGCCGGCCGGCGCCACGGGCCAGGCGCGGCTGCTGGCCGCCGCCGGGCTGGGCGATGTGCGCCTGCTGGACAACATGCCGGCCGAACTGCCGGTGCGCTGAGGCGCCGGCGCTTCAGTGATGCGCATGGCCGCAGAGGCCATGGTCGGCCAGCACCTGGATCACGCGGCAGTCGCCGACCTTTCCATGTGCCCCGCATTCGGTCATCCGGCTGATCTCCCCGCGCAGGGCGGTCAGCCGGGCGATGCGGTCGTCGATCTCGGCCAGATGGGCCCGGGCGATGCCATCCACCTCGGCGCAGGGGCGTTCCGGCTGGTCGGCCATGGCGAGGAGCTGGCGGATGACCTCCACCTCGAAGCCGAGGTCCCGCGCATGGCGGATGAATCGCAGGCGGCGCACCGCTTCCTGCCCATAGAGGCGCCGGTTGCTCCCGGTGCGCGGCGCCTCGGGCAGGAGGCCCACGGTCTCATAGTAACGGATGGTGGGCACCTTCACGCCCGTGAGGCGGGAGAGGCCCCCGATCGGCAGCTCCATGGTGAAATTCCCCGCTTGATCCTCTAGTCGCTGGAGGATGTAGGGACGGGGGCCATGACAGCAAAGGCACCCGCGATGTCCGAGGCCCAGAGCACCACCCGCTACCGCGTGGAGGGCATGGATTGCGCCGGCTGCGCGACGCGCATCTCCAATGCGGTGAAGCGCGTGCCGGGGGTGGAGGATGTCTCGGTTTCGGTTGCCGCCGGCACGATGACGGTGCGCCATCAAGCCTCCCCGGATGTCGGGGACGCGGTGCTGCGGCAGCTTGGCGCGCTGGGCGGTTACACGGCCACTCCGCTGGCTCCGCGCAATGCGCCGACGCCGCCGGCCGCCCCGGCCTGCTGCGCGCATGACCATCACGACCATGCGGCACACGACCATGGCGATGGGCACCACCATGGGCACGCCACGAGCCGGGAGGGGGCCGGGGCCGGCGGCCTGCATGGCCATGCCCACGACCACGGTTCGAGCACAGGCCCCTGGTGGCGCAGCCCGCGCGGCATGCTGACCATTGCCTGCGGCCTCGCACTCGGCGCTGCCTATCTGCTGGGGCAGCTGCAGCCGACCCTGGGGCACTGGGCCTTCACCGCCGCCATGCTGGTCGGGCTGGTGCCGATCGCCCGCCGCGCCTTCGTCTCGGCTCGGCTCGGCACCCCCTTCTCCATCGAGATGCTCATGGTGATCGCCGCCGTGGGCGCCACCATCATCGGCGCCACCGAGGAGGCGGCGACTGTCGTGCTGCTCTTCCTCATCGGGGAGCTGCTGGAAGGCGTTGCCGCCGGGCGGGCCAGGGCCAGCATCCAGGCCCTGACCGGGCTCGTGCCCGCCACGGCCCTGCTCGAGCACGAGGGACGCACCACCGAGGTGCAGGCCGCCACCCTCGCCGTGGGCAGCACCATCCTCATCCGCCCTGGCGACCGGATCGCGGCCGATGGCGAGATCCTGGAGGGCGAGAGCGCGATCGACGAGGCGCCCGTCACGGGGGAGAGCACGCCCCGGCGGAAGGGGCGGGGGGAAGCGGTCTTCGCCGGCACCGTGAATGGCGACGGCGTGCTCCGCCTGCGCGTCACCGCCGCCGCCGAGGACAACACCATCGCCCGCGTGGTGCGGCTGGTGGAGGAGGCGCAGGAGAGCAAGGCCCCGACCGAGCGCTTCATCGACCGATTCTCCCGCTATTACACCCCGGCCGTGCTGGCGGTGGGCGCGCTGGTGGCCGTGCTGCCCCCTCTGCTCCTGGGCGGGTCCTGGGGCGAATGGGTCTATAAGGGCCTCGCCATCCTCCTGATCGGCTGCCCCTGCGCGCTGGTGATCTCCACCCCGGCCGCCATCGCGGCCGGGCTTTCCGCCGGGGCGCGGCGGGGGCTGCTAATGAAGGGCGGCGCGGTGCTGGAGGGGCTGGGGCGGATCGACTCCATCGCGCTCGATAAGACCGGCACCCTGACCGAGGGGCGCCCGCGCGTGACCGACCTGCTGCCCGTGGAGGGGGATGCCCGCGCGCTCCTCTCGCGCGCCGCCTCGCTTGAGACGGGGTCGAGCCATCCGCTCGCCCTCGCCATCCTTGCCCGGGCGGCGGCGGAAGGCGTGGAAGTGCCCTCGGCCACCGGGGCCGTCGCCCTCGGCGGCAAGGGCGTGAGCGGCCAGGTGGCGGGGGAGGGACTCTTCCTGGGCTCACCCGCCGCGGCGGCCGAGCGAACCGCCATCCCGCCGGAATGGACCGCACGCATCGGCGCGCTGAACGGCGAGGGCAAGTCCGTCTCCGTCCTCCTCGTGGAGAATCGGCTGGCCGGGATCATCGCCATGCGCGACGAGCCGCGCGCTGATGCGAAGGCGGGGCTTGACGCGCTGAAGGCCGCGGGCGTGCGCCCGGTGATGCTGACCGGCGACAACCGGCCCACGGCGGCCGGGATCGGCGAGGCGCTGGGCCTGCCCGTCCATGCGGAGCTGCTGCCGCAGGACAAGCAGCGGATCGTGCGGGAGATGCAGGGCCAGGGGCGGCGCGTGGCCAAGGTGGGGGACGGCATCAATGACGCCCCGGCGCTGGCCGCCGCCGATATCGGCATCGCGATGGGCGGCGGCACGGATGTGGCGCTGGAGACGGCGGATGCAGCCGTGCTGCACGGGCGGGTGATGGACCTCTCCCGCATGGTCGCCCTTTCGCGCCGGACCATGGGGAACATCCGCCAGAACATCACCATCGCCCTGGGCCTCAAGGCGGTGTTCCTGGTGACGACGATCCTCGGCGTGACCGGGCTGTGGCCCGCCATCCTCGCGGATACCGGGGCGACGGTGCTGGTGACGGCCAATGCGATGCGGCTGCTGCGGGTGCGGGACTGAGGCGCTCCCGCGCCCGGCCGCCTTCCTCGCGGGCCCCTGCCGCCCTATACCGGCCGCGCCATGAGCACCACGCCCCTCCCGTTCCAGGACATGATCCTGGCGCTCCACGCCTTCTGGTCCAGGCAGGGCTGCGCCATCCTGCAGCCCTATGACATGGAAATGGGGGCAGGCACCTTCCATCCGGCCACCACGCTGCGCGCGCTGGGCCCCAAGCCCTGGCGGGCCGCCTATGTCCAGCCCAGCCGTCGCCCGACCGATGGCCGCTACGGCAAGAACCCCAATCGCTTGGGCGCCTACTACCAGTACCAGGTCATCATGAAGCCGAGCCCGCCCGATCCGCAGTCCCTGCTGATCGAGAGCTACCGGGCCATCGGCATCGACCCGATGCTCCATGACATCCGCTTCGTGGAGGATGACTGGGAGAGCCCGACGCTGGGCGCCTGGGGCCTGGGCTGGGAGGTATGGTGCGACGGGATGGAGGTGACGCAGTTCACCTATTTCCAGCAGGTCGGCGGCATTCCCTGCGCGGTGCCGTCCTGCGAGCTGACCTATGGTCTCGAGCGCCTGGCCATGTACATCCAGGGCGTGGAGAACGTGTACGACCTGGCCTTCAATTCGGCTGGCCTGACCTATGGCGACGTGTTCCTGCGGAACGAGCGCGAGTTCAGCGCCTATTCCTTCGAGCACGCGAACATCCCCGCGCTGTTCCGCCACTTCGCCGAGGCGGAGGAGGAGTGCAACGCCCTTTGCGACGCGAATCTTGCGCTGCCCGCCTATGACCAGTGCATCAAGGCCAGCCACAGCTTCAACCTGCTGGATGCGCGCGGCGCGATCAGCGTGACGGAGCGGGCCGCCTATATCGGCCGCGTCCGCGCCCTGGCGAAACGGTGCTGCGAAGGCTGGCTGGCGGGGGAGACGGCCTGATGCCCGAGCTCCTTCTCGAAATCCTCTCCGAGGAAATCCCGGCCCGCATGCAGGCCCGCGCCGCCGAGGATCTCGCGCGGCTTCTGGGCGAGGCGCTGAAGCCCGCCGGGCTGGGGATGACGGGCCTGCGCACGCTTCATGGCCCGCGCCGCATCGCCCTCATCGCCGAGCTGCCCGCCGCGACGCCCGCGAGCGAGCGCGAGGAGAAGGGCCCCCGCCTGGGCGCCCCCGAGGCCGCGCTGGGCGGCTTCGCCCGCAAGTTCTCCCTGCCGGAGGCCGCCGTGGCCGCCATGCGTGGCGCGACGGGGCCGGCGGAGGAGCCGGTCTATCAGGCGGAAGGGCTAACCATCATCGCCCGCGCCGAGAAGTCCGGCGCCTCCTTCCTGCTGCGGCTGGAGAACCCGGCGCGCTCCACCGCCGATGTGCTGGCCGAGGCGATCCCGGCGCTGATCCGGCGCTTCCCCTGGCCGAAATCCATGCGCTGGGGAACCTCGGAGCTGATCTGGGTGCGGCCGATGCAGCGCATCCTCTGCCTGCTGGACGGGGTGGTGGTGCCCTTCGCCCTGGCCGATGCGGCGGATGACGCGCATGGGCTGCGCTCCGCCGATGTGACGGAGGGGCATCGCATCCAGTCCCCCGGCGCCTTCAGCGTCGCCTCCGCCGCCGCCTACGAGGCCGGGCTGCGCGAGCGTTCGGTCATCCCCGATGCCGCCGAGCGGGAGCGGATGATCGAGGCCGGCATCGCCGAGCTCGCGGCCGCGGAAGGGCTGGAGGTGGTGCCGGACCGCGGGCTGCTGGCCGAGGTGGCCGGGCTGGTGGAATGGCCCGTGCCGCTGCTGGGCCGGATCGACGAAGACTTCATGGATCTTCCGCCCGAGCTGATGCGGACGACCATGCGCGTGAACCAGCGCTACTTCGCCCTGCGCCACCCGGACGGCCGGGCGGCGGCACGCTTCGCGCTGGTGGCCAATATCGCGGCGGTGGATGGCGGCGCCGCCATCGTCGGCGGCAATGAGCGCGTGCTGCGCGCCCGGCTTTCCGACGCGCGCTTCTTCTGGGACCTGGACCGCAAGCAGAGCCTGGAATCCTTCCTGCCGAAGCTCGATTCCGTGGTGTTCCACGCCCGGCTGGGCACCCAGGGCGACCGCGTGCGGCGGCTGGAGCGTCTGGCGCGCCATATCGCGCCCAAGGTCGGCGCCGAGCCGGATCTCGCGGGCCGCGCCGCGCGTCTGGCCAAGGCCGATCTCGCCTCCGGCATGGTCGGCGAGTTCCCGGAGCTGCAAGGGGTGATGGGCCGCTACTACGCCCTGCATGGCGGGGAGGATCTGCGCGTGGCCGAGGCCATCGGCGCGCATTACCGCCCGCTCGGCCCGGGCGATGCCGTGCCCTCCGAGCCCGTCGCGATCGCCGTGGCACTGGCGGACAAGCTGGACCAGCTTGCCGGCTTCTTCGCGGCCGATGAGCGCCCGACCGGCTCGGGCGATCCCTATGCGCTGCGCCGCGCCGCGCTCGGCGTCATCCGTATCATCCGCGAGAACGGGCTGCGCCTTTCGCTCGCCGATGCGGTGGCCGAGGCCTTCTTCGGCTATCCCATGGCCCAGGGCACGACCGCCTCGCCGGAATTCGGCATGGCGGTGGCGGCCGAGCGCATGAATGCCGGCTGGAAGCCGCCCGCCGAATCGGCCCACCCGCCGATGGTGGCCGCCTTCGCGCAGGGGGTGGTGGAGTTCCTCGCCGAGCGCCTGCGCGTGCAGATGCGGGCCGAGGGGCTGCGTCACGATCTCGTGGCCGCCGCCTTCGGCACCTCGGGCGATGACGACCTGAACCGCCTGCTCGCCCGTGCTGATGCGCTGCGCGACTTCCTCTCCACCCACGAGGGGACGGACCTGGTGGCGGCCTATCGCCGCGCCGCCAACATCCTGAGAATCGAGGAAAAGAAGGACGGGCGGAGCTACGCGCCCGCGATCGAGCCGAACCTCCTCCGCGCAGCGGAGGAGAAGGCCCTGGCGGCGGCGCTGGAAGCCGCCCGCCCGGCTGTCCGCGCAGCCCTGTCCCGCGAGGACTTCGCGGGCGCCATGGCGGCCCTTGCTCCGCTCCGCAGCCCGGTCGATGCCTTCTTCGACCGGGTGACGGTCAACGACCCGGATAGGGAGTTGCGCGGGAACCGGCTAGGCTTGCTGGCGTTGCTGCGCGGCGCCATGGACGAAGTCGCCGACATCGCGCGCATCGAGGCTTGAGGGAACAGGTCATGACAAGCTGGGTCTATGGCTTCGGGGCTGGCCGCAATGATGGCCGGGCCGACATGCGGAACCTGCTGGGTGGCAAGGGTGCCAACCTGGCGGAGATGGCCTCCATCGGCCTGCCCGTGCCGCCCGGCTTCACCATCACCACCGAGGTCTGCACCTACTTCACCGAGAAGGGCGGCACCTATCCCGAGGACCTGGACGGCCAGGTGAAGGCCGCGCTCGCCCGGGTGGAGGAGGCGGTCGGGGCAAGGTTCGGCGATGCGGCGAATCCGCTGCTCGTTTCCGTCCGCTCCGGTGCCCGCGTCTCCATGCCCGGCATGATGGACACGGTCCTCAACCTCGGCCTGAACGACGAGACGGTGAAGGGGCTGGAGAAGGCTTCGGGCGATGCGCGCTTCGCCTGGGACAGCTATCGCCGCTTCATCCAGATGTACGGCTCCGTGGTGCTCGGCGTGGATCATCACCGCTTCGAGGAGATCATCGAGGAGGCGAAGCTCGACCGCGGGGTGCATGAGGACACGCATCTCACCCCCGAGGACTGGCAGCGCGTGGCCGCGCAGTACAAGGACATGGTGCGCGAGGTCACGGGCGCCGACTTCCCGATGGACCCCTGGGCGCAGCTCTGGGGCGCGATCGGCGCGGTGTTCGGCTCCTGGATGAACCAGCGCGCCATCACCTATCGCCGGCTGCACGACATCCCCGCCGACTGGGGCACGGCCGTGAACGTCCAGGCCATGGTCTTCGGCAATATGGGCGACGACTGCGCGACCGGCGTCTGCTTCACGCGCGACCCGTCCACCGGCGAGAACGTCTTCTACGGCGAATACCTCATCAACGCCCAGGGCGAGGATGTGGTGGCCGGCATCCGCACGCCGCAGCCGATGAGCGAGGCCCGCGCCAAGCCCGGCGAACGCAGCATGGAGGCGGCGATGCCCGCTGCCTATGCCGAGCTGGTGCAGGTGCGCGCCACGCTCGAGAAGCACTATGCGGACATGCAGGACATCGAGTTCACGGTCCAGCGCAACAAGCTCTACATGCTGCAGACCCGCAACGGGAAGCGGACCGCGGCGGCCTCGCTCAAAATCGCCGTGGACATGGCGAATGAGGGGCTGATCGACCGCACCGAGGCCGTGCGCCGGGTGAATCCGGGCTCGCTCGACCAGCTGCTGCACCCGACGTTGGACCCGAACGCGCCGCGCAAGCTGCTCTCCCGCGGCCTGCCGGCCTCGCCGGGCGCGGCCAGCGGCGTGGTGGTGTTCTCGGCGGATGAGGCCGAGGCACGCGCGGCCAAGGGCGAGGCGGTCATCCTCGTCCGCATCGAGACCTCGCCCGAGGACATCCACGGCATGCACGCGGCCCGCGGCATCCTCACCACGCGCGGCGGCATGACCAGCCACGCGGCGGTGGTGGCGCGCGGCATGGGCCGGCCCTGCGTGGCCGGTGCCGGCGGCATCGTGGTGGACTACGCCTCCCAAATCCTCGCCGCTGGCGGCGTGCAGGTGCAGGCGGGCGAGACCATTACGCTGGATGGCGCGACCGGCGAGGTCTTCTCCGGCACCGTGGCCATGGTGGAGCCGAAGCTCTCCGGCGATTTCGAGACGCTGATGAGCTGGGCCGACGAGGTACGCCGCCTGAAGGTGCGCGCGAATGCCGAGACGCCGCTGGATGCCGACACCGCCCGCAAGTTCGGCGCGGAGGGCATCGGCCTCTGCCGCACCGAGCACATGTTCTTCGACCCCTCGCGCATCTCGGCCGTGCGGCAGATGATCATGAGCGAGACGGAAGGCGGCCGCCGCGACGCGCTGGCCAAGCTGCTGCCTTTCCAGCGCGACGACTTCGTGGAGCTGTTCCGCATCATGGCGGGCCTGCCCGTCACGATCCGCCTGCTCGACCCACCGCTGCACGAGTTCCTTCCCCACAAGGAGGAGGAGCTGGCCGAGGTGGCGGAGAGCCTGGGTGCCGATCTCGCGACCATGAAGCGCCGCGCCGCCGACCTCTCGGAAGCGAATCCCATGCTCGGCCATCGCGGCTGCCGCCTGGCGATGACCTATCCCGAGATCGCGGAGATGCAGGCCCGCGCCATCTTCGAGGCGGCGGTGATCGTGGCGAAGGAAGCCGGCAAGGCCCCGGTGCCCGAGATCATGATCCCGCTGGTTGCCACGAAGAAGGAGCTGGAGATCAGCCACGCGCAGATCGACAAGGTCGCCAAGGAGGTGTTCGCCGAGGCCGGCGTCACCATCGAATACCTGGTCGGCACCATGATCGAGCTGCCCCGCGCCTGCCTCACGGCCGACCGCATCGCCGAGACGGCCGACTTCTTCTCCTTCGGCACCAACGACCTGACGCAGACCACCTTCGGCCTGTCGCGCGACGATGCCGGCAAGTTCCTGCCCTTCTATGTCGAGAAGGGCATCCTGCCGAAGGACCCCTTCGTCTCCATCGACGTGGACGGCGTGGGCGCGCTGGTGAAGATCGCGGCGGAGAAGGGGCGGGCGACGAAACCGGGCCTCAAGCTCGGCATCTGCGGCGAGCATGGCGGCGACCCGGCCTCGATCGGGTTCTGCGAGACGGTCGGGCTGGATTACGTCTCCTGCTCGCCCTACCGCGTGCCGGTCGCGCGGCTGGCGGCGGCCCAGGCGGCGCTGGCCAATGAGAAGCCGGCCATGGCCGACCGCACGGCCTGAGGCGAATCCTTCTGGGGAGAGGCTTAGCCCTCTCCCCAAACACCCCCCGCGCCGGGCTCCCCGGCGCAGGGAAAGGTCGCTCCCCGAGGGGCTGCTAGACCGCCAGTTCCAGCATCACCGGCACATGGTCGCTGGTCTGCACCCAGTCCCGCGCATCCTTCAGCACGGCGTGGCGGCGCAGTGAGCCGGCGAGGTCCTGGCTCACCCACATATGGTCCAGCCGCCGGCCGCGATCCGAGGCGCGCCAGTCCTTCGCGCGGTAGGACCACCATGTGTAGAGCTTCTGGTCCGCCGGCACGAAGTGGCGGAGCGCGTCGTACCAGTCGCCCGCCGCCTGCCAGCGCGTCATCGCCTCCACCTCCACGGGGGTGTGGGAGACGATGCCGACCATCTGCTTGTGGCTCCACACATCGTGCTCAAGCGGCGCGATGTTGAGGTCGCCCACCAGCACAGAGCGGCGGGCGGGACCGCGCCCGGCCGTCCAATCCGTGACCTCGGCCACGAAATCCAGCTTATGGGCGAATTTCGGGTTCACCGCCGCGTCCGGCACATCGCCGCCGGCGGGCACGTAGAAATTGTGCACCTCCAAGGGGCCACCCGGCAGATCCACCGCGACGCCGAGATGGCGGCAGTCCCCCTTGCCGCACCAGTCCTTCCCGTCGGGCAAACGGGCGAGGGGCAGGCGGGAGAGGACGGCGACGCCGTTATACCCCTTCATCCCCGTGATGATCCGGTGGGTGAAGCCCAGCGCCTCCGCCGCCTCATGCGGGAAGTGCTCGTCCGGCGTCTTCGTCTCCTGCAGGCACAGGACGTCCGGGTTCAGCTCCTCCATCAACTGGCGGAGGAGCGGCGCGCGCAGGCGGACGGAGTTGATGTTCCAGGTGGCCACGCGCAGCGGCGTGGCCCCCGGCTTCGTCTCGGCCATCGGCCGGATCAAACCACCCGCACCGTGACGGTGCCCACGCCTTCGACCATGCCCTCCAGCAGGTCGCCCTTCTGCACGGCGGCCACGTTCTCGGGCGTGCCGGTCATGATCAGGTCACCCGGGGCGAGGCGCACGAGGCGGGAGAGGTTGGCGATCACCTCCGGCACGGACCAGATCATCTTCGAAAGGTCGGAGGTCTGGCGGACCTGGCCGTTCACCTTCAGCTCGATCAGGCCCTGGCCCGGATTCACCTCGCCGGCCGGCACCAGCTCGCCCATCGGGGCGGAATGGTCGAAGCCCTTGCCCATGTCCCAGGGGCGGCCGGTCTTCTTCGCGGCGTTCTGCAGGTCACGGCGGGTCATGTCGAGGCCGGCGCAATAGCCCCAGACATGGTTCAGCGCGTCCGCCTCGGCGATGTCGCTACCGCCGACTCCGACGGCGACGACGAGCTCCATCTCGTGGTGCAGCTCCTTGGTCTCGGTGGGGTATGGCATGTCGGCGCCATTGATCACCACCGCGTCGGCGGGCTTGGTGAAGTAGAAGGGCGGCTCGCGGTCGGGGTCGCTGCCCATCTCGCGCGCATGCTCGGCGTAGTTGCGGCCCACGCAGAAGATACGCCGCACGGGGAAGAGGCCGCCGCCGCGCACGGGCAGGGCGGTGACGGGCGGCGGGGCGATGACGTAGTCGGCCATGGGACGATCCGATCCGGTTCCGGGAACGGCCGAAGGATATAGGGCGGTCCCGGTGGCGCGGATAGCGGCTGGGATGCCACGGCACCGGACAAGAGGCGGGCTGCTGCAACCGATGCGCGCAGCCGCGGTTCCCACTATGCCGGGCCAAAAAAGGAGGCGCCCGGTGAGGGGGGTCACCGGGCGCCGGTACGCTGTTCCGATCGGAGTAGTCTCAGGTCGGGTGAGCCGGCAGGGGATACCGGGACACCGCCGGTCTTAACGACCGGCAGAGAAACATTACCCATATCCACAGGCGAAATGCAAAGCCGAGAGGCGATTTGGCGATCACAGGCGTGTGAGAGTCGCGCGAAAGCACCCGCGGGCGTGGCTTCGCACCCCGGTAGCCCTGCGTCCTATTCGGCGGCGACGGACAGCCGCATCGTCTCCTCAGGGGAGCGCCGCTGGGCGAACTCCCTCGCGGCCTCCCCAAAACGGTCGAAAATGCGCCGTGACAGGTCGTCTCGCTCCCAATCATATTCCGGATGCCATTGCACACCGAGGGCGAAGCCGGCGGCGGCATCAATGCTCGCGGCCTCGATCGTTCCGTCCGGGGCCCAGGCCTCGGGCCTCAGCCGCGGGGCCGCGCGGGCCACGCCCTGGTTGTGAAGGGAATTTACGGGAACGGCGGCCGGGTCGTAGTCCAGCCCTGACCAGAGCTGGGCCAGGCCGCTACCGGCGGCCACCCGCACGGGATGAGCCTTGCCGGTCCGCACCCGGGCAATCGTCTGGTCCGAGGGCGTGGAGTGATCCATCCGCCCCTCCATGTCCTGGATACGCTGGTCGAGCGAGCCGCCCAGGGCAACGTTCAGCTCCTGGAAGCCGCGGCAGATCGCGAGAAGAGGCACGCCGGCGGCGACCGCGGCGCGGATCAGGGGGAGGGTGGTCGAGTCCCGCGCCTGGTCCTCCGGGGTCCCCTCGGCATGGTTCGGGCCGTCGTAATAGACCGGGCACACATTGGAGCGGCTGCCCGTCAGGAGCAGGCCATCGAGGCGGGAGAGGAGTTCGCGGGACACCTCCTCGCCGGCGGCGGGGAGGAGCACCGGCATGCCGCCCACCGGGCCGAGCACGACGCGAACATAGTGGTCCGACGCCGCGTGGTTCGGCATCCCGGAGGGGCCGAAGGGCTTCACGCAGCAGGAGATACCGATCAGGGGCCGCATGGACGCCTATGTTGCAGCCGCACCATGGCACCTTCAAGGCAGAAGACGTCCGGACGGCGCGCCGATTCGGCGGGGCAGGGCCGCCCTGACGGAAACCGGGGTTAGTTGTTGTCGACCGGTCCGCGGAGGAAGCGAGGGTCGTTGAAGTCGAAGCTCGCGCGGTCCAGCCGCACCCCGGTCTCGATCGCCGAGAGGGTGACGCGGGTGGTGCGGCCCTGGCCATCCACCACCAGCCACTGGCGCAGTTCCAGCGGGTCGTTGGCGAAGACGAGGGTCAGGCGGCCCTCGCCGGGACTGCTCGTCCGGAAGAGGGTAACCCGCAGGAGCCCCTGCTCCCGCTGCAGTCCGGTGACGGTGACATCGCCGGAGAGGGTGATCCTGTCCCGGAGCAGGATGCCGAGCGGCGTGGACCCCACCGGCACGATGGAGGGCTGCCGCAGCTCCTTGTCGTAATGCAAGAACTGGCCGTTATTCGCGATCAGCATCAGCGGCTCGGGCGGGTCGTAGTCGAAGCGCATCCGGCCCGGCCGCCAGATGAGGGCGGTGCCCTGCGCCGTGGCGCCGTTCTGGGCGATCTGGATGAAGCGGGCCCGCAAGGTGGTCAGGCCGTTGAGATAGGCCTCGACCCGCTGGAGATCCGCCCGGTCCCGCGCGGAGAGGGCGGCCTGGGCGAGGGCAGGGCCCCCGGGGGCCAGGAGGGCAGGGGTCAGCAGGGCAAGGCTGGAGAGAAGATGGCGTCGACGCATCGCCGCGAGATGGCGCCGCGCGCCCCGGAGGGGAAGAGGTCCGCGCAACACCTGTACGTTAACCGGAACGCAACGCGCAGCGGCCTTTCCTTCCGGGATGGACATCCTGGCCCCCGAGCGCGATTCCGCACCTGTCCTTCCCCCCCCAATCCTTCCCTGGGGGGCGGCCCTCCCTGCGCAGCCGGCGCGCCGCACGGGGGATGTGGCGCCGCCGGCGCACCCGCCGGCCGCGGTGGTGGTGGTGCCCGTGCCGCCCGGGCATGTCCGTTCCCTGAAGTCGGTGCTGTCCTCCCTGGCAGCGTCTCGGACCGCCGGAGGGCTCCCGGCGGCTCCGGGCGCGCTGGCCGTGCTGATCCTCGCCGCCGATCCCGAGGCCCTCTCCATCGCCGAGGCCACGGCGCCGGACTACCCCTTCCCGCTGCGGGTGGAGGCGGGGCCGGGCGACGCCGTGCTGGCCATCCGGCGGGCGGGCGCCTGGGCCACGGCGCTCGGTGCCCCGGGCGCGCCCGTTCTGATCGCCGACCGCGGGCAGCCGGTCTCGCCGCGCTGGGCCTATGATCTTCTCTGCGCCTTGCGGGACGGGGCAGACCTCGTCACCCGCAGGGCGGGTGTGTTCGAGCGGCTGCTGGGCGGGCCGGTGCCGCCCGTCGCCCTCTCGGGCCGTGCCCAATGGGCGATGGAGCGATGGTCTTCCGGAGGGCTGGCGCGGCGTGGTGCGGCCTGGACGGAGCGGGATTCGCCCTGGCGCCGCCCCGCTCGGGCCGGGCTGCGTGCCGTCGCGGCCTGACCAGTCCCTGCCGGGTCGAGTGCGCGCCGGACCGAAGAGCACGCTGGACAGAGCGGCCCGCTGCCCCGAGACTCGGGCGCGACAAGCGCGAGGTGAGTGGTGCGGGGTAGGATCGGCGAGGACCAGGTGGTGGAGCTGGCCGAGATGTTCCGGCTGATGAGCGATCCCACGCGCCTCAGCATCATCCTGGCCTGCCTGGACGCCCCGGCCTCGGTCGGCGAGATGGCCGAGCGGATCGGAATCTCCGGCAGCCTCGTGTCCCACCATCTCCGGCTGCTCCGCGCCGCCCGGCTGCTCCAGGCGGACCGGCGGGGGCGGCAGGTCTTCTATGCCGTGATGGACGAGCACATCCGCTCCATGCTGACAGACATGGTGGACCATGTGGCGGAGGGCGAGGCGGAAGGCGAGGTGGTGGCCTCCAATTGAGAGGCGCTCGCAAGTAAATCACAAGTACCCGCCGCACTTTACGGCCCGTCATGCGCCCCAATCTTGTGCGGGGCGTCGCCGCGTGATTAGTGTCCGGTTGCGTTCCGCACCGCCACTGCGCGGGGGCGGAAACCGGCCGGCGCGTTCGCGCCGGGCGGAGGAATTTGGAGCGGCGCGTGGCCGCCCGGCGTGCGGTGCGCCCGGGTGGAACACCGGATCAGGACGGCGGAATGCGGCGGATTCTCTCGACAGCCCTGGCTCTGGCCCTGGGTGGCATGGTGACGGGGGGTGCCGCGCTGGCGCAGTCGCCCCCGCCCACCCCCACGGGCGAGGCCATCGGGGCCCCCACGAATTGGGCGATGGGCCTGCAGGAGGCTTTCGGGCCGCTGAAGGTCGCCATCCATGACTTCAACGACCTCGTCCTCTACATCATCATCGGCATCGTCATCTTCGTGGCGGCGCTGCTGGCCTGGGTGATCTGGCGCTACGACGCCCGCCGCAACCCCGTGCCGTCCCGCACGAGCCACCACACCATGCTCGAGATCGCCTGGACCGTGGTGCCGGTGCTGATCCTGCTGGTCATCGCCATCCCGTCCTTCCGCCTCATCTATTACGAGGACCGGGCGCGCGATGCCGACCTGACGATCAACGTGCAGGGGCGCCAGTGGTACTGGCACTACACCTACCCGGATAACGGCAACTTCTCCTTCGACAGCTATCCCGTCGCCGAGGCGGACCTGAAGCCGGGCCAGATCCGGAACCTGTCGGTGGACAACCCGCTGGTCGTGCCCGTCGGCGCCACCATCCGGGTGATGACCACCGGGCACGACGTGATCCACAGCTTCTTCGTGCCCAGCCTGGGCGTGCAGAAGTATACCATCCCCGGCCGCACCATGGAGACCTGGATGCGCGCCGACCGGGAAGGCGTCTTCTACGGGCAGTGCAACCAGATCTGCGGCCAGAACCACTGGTTCATGCCCATCGCGGTCCGCGCCGTGCCGCGCGCCGAATTCGACACCTGGGTGGCCCAGGCCCGCACCCGCTTCGCCGAGGGCCAGGGCCCCGGCTGGCCGGAGCGTGACCGGACCACCGAGGTCGCCAGTATCACCGATTCCTCTGCGGAGGTCCGCCGTTAAGGCGGCCTGACAGGAAGAACACCATGGCGCACGCTGCGCACGACAGCCATCACGGTCACGACGACCACAACCACGCCCCCGGTTTCGTGGCGCGCTGGTTCTTCTCGACCAATCACAAGGACATCGGCAGCCTCTACATCATCTTCGCGGTGCTGGCGGCCTTCGTCGGCATCGGCCTGTCCATGCTGATGCGCCTGGAGCTGCAGGCGCCCGGCATGCAGTTCTTCGCCGACGGACAGATGTGGAACGTGGCCGTCACCGCCCATGGCGTGCTGATGGTCTTCTACGTGGTCATGCCCGCCTTGATCGGCGGCTTCGGCAACTGGTTCGTGCCGATCATGATCGGCGCGCCGGACATGGCCTTCCCGCGCCTGAACAACATCTCCTTCTGGCTGCTGGTCCCGGCCCTGGGCCTGACGGTTGCCAGCCTCTTCGTCGGCGGTGCCGGCACGGGCTGGACGCTCTACCCGCCGCTGGCCGACAGCCAGTACCAGGGCGGCCCGGGCCTCGACATGGCCCTGTTCGGCCTGCACCTGGCCGGCGCCTCCTCCATCCTCGGCGCCGCCAACTTCATCACCACCATCTTCAACATGCGCGCCCCGGGCATGACGCTGCACAAGATGCCGCTCTTCGTCTGGGCGATGCTCGTCACCGCCTTCCTGCTGCTGCTCTCCGTGCCCGTCCTCGGCGGCGCGATCACCATGCTGATCACGGACCGCAACTTCGGCACGGCCTTCTTCAAGCCCGAGGGCGGCGGCGACCCGGTGCTGTTCCAGCACCTGTTCTGGTTCTTCGGCCACCCCGAAGTCTACATCATGATCCTGCCGGCCTTCGGCATCGTCTCCCACGTCCTGTCCACCTTCAGCCGCAAGCCGATCTTCGGCTATCTCGGCATGGCCTACGCCATGGTCGCGATCGGCGTGGTGGGCTTCGTGGTCTGGGCGCACCACATGTTCACCTCCGGCATCTCGGTGGACACGCGGGCCTACTTCATGGCTGCGACGATGATCATCGCCGTCCCCACGGGCATCAAGATCTTCTCCTGGATCGCAACGATGTGGGGCGGGTCGCTGGAGTTCAAGACGCCGATGCTCTTCGCCATCGGCTTCGTCTTCCTCTTCACCGTCGGCGGCGTCACGGGCGTGAAGCTCGCCAATGCCGGCGTCGATGTGATCCTGCACAACACCTATTACGTCATCGCGCACTTCCACTACGTGCTGTCGCTGGGTGCCGTCTTCGGGATCTATGCCGGCTTCTACTACTGGATCGGCAAGATGAGCGGCTACCAGTACTCGGAACTGCTCGGGAAGATCCATTTCTGGCTCACCTTCGTGGGCGTGAACCTGACCTTCTTCCCCATGCACTTCCTGGGTGCGCAGGGCATGCCCCGCCGCTATCCGGACTATCCGGATGCGTTTACGGGCTGGAACGTGGTTGCCTCCATGGGCGCGTACATCTCCGGCATCTCCTTCCTCTTCTTCATCTATGTCGTGGCCGACCTCTTCCTGAAGAAGCGGGCCGCTGCCGCGAACCCCTGGGGCGAGGGCGCGACGACGCTGGAGTGGCAGGTGGCTTCCCCGCCGCCCTTCCACACCTTCGACGAGCTGCCCCGGATCCGCTGATCCGTGCCGCTTCCCCGTTGCGGTCCGATGCCGCGGGGCGATATGTAGCGTCACCATGAGTGACCTGATTGAGAGGGGGGCCACGGCCCCCCTCGACGTTTCTGCCGACTGGTCGGAGCTGCGCGACTGGGTCGCGCTCCTCAAGCCCCGAGTCATGACCCTGGTGGTCTTCACCGGCCTTGTCGGCATGCTGGTGGCGCCGGGGCGCATCCACCCCTTCCTGGGCGCGGTCGCGATCCTCTGCATCGCGCTCGGCGCCGGTGCGGCGGGCTGCATCAACATGTGGTACGACCGCGATATTGACGCGGTGATGCGCCGCACCCTGCGCCGCCCCATTCCCGCCGGCCGCATCGCGCCGGAGGCCGCCCTGGCCTTCGGGGTCTTCCTCTCCGCCCTTTCCGTGATGCTGATGGGGCTGGCCACCAACCCCGTCGCGGGCGCCTGGCTGGCCGGGTCCATCCTCTTCTACGTTTTCGTCTACACCATGTGGCTGAAGCGCCGCACGCCGCAGAACATCGTCATCGGTGGCGCGGCGGGCGCCTTTCCCCCCGTGATCGGCTGGGCCGCGGTGACGGGCGGGGTGGATGCGCTGCCGCTCATCCTCTTCGCCATCGTCTTCGTCTGGACGCCCCCGCATTTCTGGTCACTGAGCCTCTGGGCGCATGACGACTACCAGCGGGCGGGCGTCCCGATGCTGCCGGTGGTCTCGGGTGCGCGGGAGACGCGGCGCCAGATCATGCTCTACACCCTCATCCTCGCCCCGCTGGGCCTGCTGCCCACCTTGCTGGGCCTGGCTGGCTGGGTTTATGGGGCGGTGGCGCTCTCCCTGGGCGCGGGCTTCCTGCTGCATGCCTGGCGCGTGCTGCGGGAGAAGCAGGACGCCGCCGGGGTGAGCCTGGAGGGGGACAAGGCCGCGCGGGCCGCCTTCCGCTTCTCCCTGCTGCATCTCGCCGGTCTCTTCGGCGCCCTGGCACTCGATCATTGGCTGCGCCTTGCCGGGGTGATCAGCTGATGGAGACGGCACTCATGACCAAGGAAGAGGAGGCGGCCTTCATCCGCCGCCGCCGCGTGCGCAACATCGCCATGATCGTGGTGCTGATCGCCCTGGTGGTCCTTTTCTATTTCATCACCGTGGCCAAGATCACCTCCTCGCTGGGTTGAGGAAGAAGGGGACGATGGACCGTCAGGACGCTCTCGCCCGCCGCAATCGCCGCGTGGGCTTTGCCGCCTTCGGCACGGTCGCCGGCATGGTTGGCCTCTCCTTCGCCGCCGTGCCGCTCTACGACATGTTCTGCCGGATGACCGGTTATAACGGCACGGTGCAGACCGGCGGCCCGGCTGCCCCCGGCGCCGTGGAGCGGCAGGTCACCGTCCGCTTCGCCGCGACCACCCATCCCTCGCTGCCCTGGCGGTTCGAGGCGGCCCAGAACGCCATGCCCGTGCATCTGGGCGAGCAGGGCCTCGCCTTCTACCGCGCCGCCAACCCGGCCGCCGTCCCGGTCGAGGGCGTGGCGACCTACAACGTCACCCCCGAGGTGGTGGGCAAGTATTTCCACAAGACCGCCTGCTTCTGCTTCGACGCGCAGACCCTGCAGCCCGGCCAGTCCGTGGAGATGCCGGTGAGCTTCTGGGTCGATCCGGCCATGGCGCAGGACCCCAACACCCGGGACATCCGGACCATCACGCTGAACTACACCTTCTTCCGCACCCTGGCCGATGCGGAGAAGGCGGGCGTGCTCGCCAGCGCCGGCCCGCATGTCGGGCGCGGGAGCGTGACGCGGTAAGGACGCGGTTCCGCCCGCCGAACCCTTGATCCCCGCATCCGTTTGCGGGATTGATGGGCCGAGACTCCACGGGGCCCAGCCCCGCATCACCAGGACGCGCGATGGCTTCCCTCGACACCACCACGGCCGACATCTCGCTCGACCCGACCGAGCCGCCGCCGCCGAACAAGCACCCGTACCATCTGGTGGATCCGTCCCCCTGGCCGATGGTCGCGTCCTTCTCGGCCGGGTGCCTGCTGCTCGGCATCATCATGTTCGCCCATTACAACATCCACTGGGTGTTGGGCCTTGGCCTGCTCGGCGTGCTTGCCTCCATGTTCTTCTGGTGGCGCGACGTGATCCGCGAGGCCAAGACGCCGGGGCTCCATACCCCGATCGTCCGCATCGGCCTGCGCTACGGCATGGCGCTGTTCATCGCCTCCGAGGTGATGTTCTTCGTCGCCTTCTTCTGGGCCTACTTCCACTTCGCCCTCTACCCCGAGCACGTCGCCGGCGCCGAGACCGCGATCTGGCCGCCGAAGGGCATCCTGACCTTCGACCCCTTCGGCCTGCCCTTCCTGAACACCATGATCCTGCTGCTCTCGGGCTGCACGGTGACCTGGGCGCATCACGCGCTGATCGAGAATGACCGCAAGGGCATGATCCAGGGCCTGACCCTGACCGTCGTGCTCGGCATGTTTTTCACCTTTCTCCAGGCAGTCGAGTATGCGGAGGCCCCCTTCGCCTTCAGCGGCGGCGGGATCTATCCCTCCACCTTCTTCCTGGCCACCGGCTTCCACGGCTTCCACGTGATCGTCGGCACCATCTTCCTGGCTGTCTGCCTCTTCCGTGCCATCCGGGGCGACTTCACCCCGCGCCGGCATTTCGGCTTTGAGGCGGCGGCCTGGTACTGGCACTTCGTGGACGTGGTTTGGCTCTTCCTCTTCGTCTGCATCTATCTCTGGGGCGCGGGCGAGATCGCCCACCACTGACCTCTCCAGGGCTCACCAACCGAACCCCGTCCGGCCCGCCGGGCGGGGTTCGTCGTTGGGGCTGGCGCTCCTGAGGCGCAGTTCCGCCCCGCATAGGAAGGGCTCTTCCACATGACCTCCCGCTGGCGGCGAATCCTCCCGGCCGTCCTGGTCTCCATCCCCATCCTCGCCGTCCTGCTGGCCCTGGGCACATGGCAGGTGCGCCGGCTGCACTGGAAGACCGACCTTCTGGCCCAGATCGCGGCGTCCGAGGCTGCCCCGCCCGTGCCGCTGACCGTCCCGCCGCAGCCCTTTACCAAGGTCCGGGTGACAGGGCGCTTCCGCCATGACCTGGAGGCGGTGCTGGGGGCGGAGGTGCGGAACGGGCTGCTCGGCGCCCGCCTCGTCACCCCTTTGGAGGCGGCGGGGCTGCCGCCCGTCCTCGTGGACCGGGGCTGGGTCCCGTCCGAGCGGCGCAACGCCCCCATCGCCCGGCCGGAGGGGGAGGTGAGCGTGACCGGCTATCTCTCTCCGCCGCATGAGAGGGACATGTTCGCGGCCACGGACGACACCGCCGGGCGCCGCTTCTTCACCGCCGATGCCCGCGCCATCGGCACCGCGCTCGGCCTGCCCGGCACCATGCCGGAGCTGCTGGTCGCCCTGGCCGAGCCGGGCCAGCCGCGCGACGCCCTGCCGCAGCCGGCCACCACCCTGCCGCGGCCGACCAACTCCCATCTCGGCTATGCGATCACCTGGTACGGGCTGGCCTTCTCGCTCATGGCCGTGCTGATCGCCTGGGCCATCCGGAAGGAAGATCCGTGAGCAACGCTGACACCACGGCCTATGCCCGCCTGAAGGACCGCTTCGCCCGCATCGCCACCATCCACGAGGCCTCGGCCATGCTGGGCTGGGATGCCTCCGCCATGATGCCGCCCGGTGGCGGCGCGGCGCGCGGGGAGCAGCTGGCCGTGCTGGCGGGCGTGGCCCATGGCATGCTGGTGGCGCCGGAAGTGGCGGAGGACCTCGCCGCTGCCAGGGCGGAGGGCGCCTGGGACGAGGCGAATCTCGCCCTGATGCGCCGCGCGCATCTCCGCGCCACCGCGCTCCCGCCCGCCCTGGTGGAGGCCACGGCCCGGGCCAATTCCGCCTGCGAGAAGGTGTGGCGCGAGGCCCGCCCGCGTGCCGATTTCGCGGCCGTGCGCCCCTGGCTGGAGGAGGTGGTGAGCCTTCAGCGCGAAACCGCCGCGGCCCTGGGGGCGGCGACCGGCCTCTCCCCCTATGACGCGCTGATGGACACCTACCAGCCCGGAATCGGCGTGGCGGATGTCGAGCCGATCTTCGCGGCCTATGAGGCCTTCCTGGCCGATGCGCTGCCGCGCGCGGAGGCAATCCAGGCGAGCCGCACCGTGCCCGTAGAGCCCCAGGGTCCGTTCCCGGTAGAGGTGCAGCGCGCCCTGGGCCGCCGCCTCTCCGAGCGGGCCGGGCTGGACTACGAGCATGCAAGGCTGGACGAAAGCGCGCACCCCTTCTGCGGCGGCACGCCGACGGATGTGCGGATCACCACCCGCTACACGGCCGATTCCTTCGGCCAGGCCATGCTCGGCATCCTGCACGAGACCGGCCACGCGCTGTATGAACGCGGTCTTCCCGAGGCCTATGCCCGCCAACCCGTGGGCGAGGCGGCGGGGATGGCGGCGCATGAGTCCCAGAGCCTGATCATCGAGATGCAGGCAAGCCGGTCCGACGCCTTCCTGTCCTGGCTCGGGCCGGAGCTGCACGCCGCCTTCGGCGGTGACCCCGCCGCCTATTCCGGCGCGAATCTCGGTCGGCTCTGGCGCAAGGTGGAGCGCGGCTTCATTCGCGTGGAAGCGGACGAGATCACCTATCCCGCCCATGTCATCCTGCGCTTCCGGCTGGAACGGGCGCTGATCGGCGGCGAGCTGCGCGTGGCGGAGCTGCCCGGGGCCTGGGCGGAGGGAATGCAGCGCCTGCTCGGCATCACGCCGCCCGACGATCGCCGGGGTTGCATGCAGGACATCCACTGGCATGATGGCGCCTTCGGCTACTTCCCCTCCTACACCCTCGGCGCCATGGCGGCCGCGCAGCTGATGCAGGCGGCCCGTGCGGCCCTGCCGGGGCTGGACGAGGCGCTGGGGCAGGGGGATTTCGCGCCGCTGGTGAACTGGCTGCGCGTCTCGGTGCACAACCGTGGTTCTCTGCTCGGCTTCCAGGATCTGATGAAGGCCGCCACGGGCCGCCCGCTCGACCCCTCCGCCTTCATGGAGCATCTGGGAGCACGATATCTGAGCTGAGGCCGTTCGGGGCGCTGGCCCCTGCCGCGGGGATGACCTGGATCAGGGGCCGGTCTGGCGCCAGGATGCAGGATGGCCCCGGTGGCGGCACGCTCCACCTCGCGGATACGGTGGACAGGAGACCGATGCAGCAGGACTTCTCCGTGGAGGAGGGCTCGCCCCTCCCGCTTGGTCCGTCCGAAACGGCCGATGGCTTCAACATCGCCGTCGTCAGCCGCCACGCGACGCGCCTTTCGGTCCTGCTTTTTGACGCCTCCGGGGCGATGCTGGGAAGCTTCCCTCTCGATCCCAGGCGCCACCGTACCGGCGATGTCTGGCACCTGCGCCTCGTCGGCGCGCTTCGCGGATGTTCCTACGCGCTACGGGCAGAGGGGCCATGGGCGCCTGAGAAGGGACATCGCTTCGACCCGCACGACCTGCTGCTCGACCCCTATGCCACCGCCATTCTCGGCCCGCCCCTGGCGGGCGAGGCGCGATGCCTGCTGCTCGAGCACCGCTTCGACTGGGCCGGCGACCGTCCGCCCCGCCATCCCTGGCGAGAGACGCTCATCTACGAGACGCATGTGCGCGGCTTCACCATCGGCCATGGCTCGGGCGTGCTCCATGGCGGGCGCTTCCTCGGCGTCGCCGAGATGATCCCCTATCTGCAGGCGCTCGGCGTCACCGCGGTGGAGCTGATGCCGGTGCAGGAGGTGGCGGACGCCCTGCCGCCCGGCCATGCCGGTGCCTCCGCCACTCCGCCGCTGCGGAACTACTGGGGCTATGACCCGATCGCGCTGTTCGCGCCGCGCTCCCTCTACGGCAGCGGCGCCCCGGGGGCAGCGGTCACCGAGTTCAAGACGGCAGCGGTCACCGAGTTCAAGACGATGGTGCGTGAGCTGCACCGCGCGGGCATCGAGGTCATTCTGGATATCGTGTTCAACCACACGGGCGAGGGGGGCGAGAACGGCGCCACCTTCTCGTTCCGCGGCCTCGACAACGCGATCTACTATATCCTCGGGCCAGAGGGCCGCTATGCCGATTACACGGGCTGCGGCAACACGCTGAACTGCAACCACCCCGTCGTCCGCGCCATGCTGATCGACTGCCTTCGCTACTGGGTGACGGAGATGCATGTGGACGGGTTCCGCTTCGACCTGGCCGCCGTGCTCGGGCGCGGCGAGGACGGGGCGCTGATGGCCAATGCGCCGCTGCTGCACCAGATCGCGGAGGATCCCGTGCTGCGTGGCACGAAGCTGATCGCCGAGGCGTGGGATGCCGCCGGTGCCTTCCAGCTGGGCCGCTTTCCAGGCGACCGCTGGGCCGAATGGAACGCGCACTACCGTGACGATGTGCGCCGCTTCTGGCGGGACGACCCGGGCATGGGCGGCGCTTTCGCCACGCGCCTCTGCGGCAGCGAGGACCTCTATGGCGGCCGCGGGCGCGGCTCCCTGGGGCCTCTCCGCAGCATCAACTTCGTCGCCTGCCATGACGGGCCGACGCTCAACGACCTCGTCTCCTATGCGCGTCCGCATAACGAGGCGAATGCCGAGCCGGGCCTGCCGGTAGAGAGCTGGGGCGAGAACAACGGCACCGAGGGACCGACGCGGGACACCGCCATTGAGGCCGTGCGGGGCAGGCAGGTCCGCAACCTTCTCACCACTCTCATGGTCTCGCGCGGGACGCCGATGCTGCTCGGCGGCGACGAGTTCCGTCGCACGCAGCAGGGCAACACGAATCCTTGGTGCCAGGACAATGAGGTCTCCTGGTATGATTGGGAGGATGCGAAGCGGCATGCGGATGTCCTCCGCTTCGTCCGCCGGCTGGCCGCCCTGCGTCGCGCCCATCCCGTGCTCTCGGCGGAGCGCTTCTACACCGAGGCGGAGGTCGTCTGGTTCGGTCCAGATGGCGCGCCGCCGGATTGGCACGGGCCGCGCAACGCGCTCGGCTGCATTATCCGTGTGGGCGAGGGTATGCCAGGCGCGCTCTGCCTCCTCTTCAACGCCTCCCGCAGCACCAGCGCGCAGTTCCCTCTGCCCGAGCCACCTGCCGGGCCATGGCGGATCGCGATCGACACCGCGGCAGCGCCGCCGGCCGATGCGGCAGATCCGGGCGCGGAGCGCCCCGCCCCGCGTGATCCGGTGCTGATCCCGCGCTCCACTCTCGTTCTCGTCTCACGTTGAGGGCCGACCTTGTCCCTGCTCGATCCCTTCCTCGGACCCACGCGCATCGCCTATCTCTCGATGGAGATCGCGCTGAGGCCGGACATCCCGACCTATTCCGGCGGGCTCGGCGTGCTGGCCGGCGACACCGTGCGTTCCTGCGCCGACCTCGAGCTGCCGATGGTCTTCGTCACCTTGGCCAGCAGGGACGGCTATCTGCGCCAGTTCATCGGCGCGGATGGAGGCCAGATCGACGCCCCCGATCCCTGGTCGCCCGAGCGTCATGCGACGGCCCTCGACGCCGCCGTGGCGGTCCGCATCGAAGGGCGGCCGGTCTGGATCCGCCCCTGGCTGTACCTCCATACCTGCCCGCATGGCGGTTCCGCGCCGGTCATCCTGCTCGACACCCGGCTGGAGGAGAACGCGCCGGGGGACCGGGGCATCACGGACCGCCTCTATGGCGGGGATGAGGTGCTGCGCCTGAAGCAGGAGGCCGTCCTCGGCATTGGCGGCGAGCGGATGCTGCGGGCGCTGGGCTTCGAGATCCGCACCTGGCACCTGAATGAGGGGCATGCGGCGCTGGCCCCTCTGTCCCTGCTGGCGCGGCACAGGATAGGCGACGACCGGCCCGCCGCCGGCCCCCTGCGCTACGATCCGGACCCCGTGCGCGCGGCCTGCGTCTTCACCACCCATACGCCGGTGGAGGCAGGCCACGACCGCTTCTCCTACGATCTTGTCGCCCGACTGCTCGGCGATTTCTTCGAGATCGAGCAGCTTCGCCTGGTCGCAGGGCCGGATGAGCTGAACATGACGCGGCTGGCGCTGAACCTCAGCGGCTGGGTGAATGGCGTGGCGGCGCGGCACGCGCAGACCGCGCGGGGCATGTTTCCGGGCTATCGCATCCGCGCCGTGACCAATGGCGTCCATGTGCCGACCTGGACCTCCCCGCCTTTCGCCAGGCTGTTCCAATCCGTCACCCCCGAGTGGGCGCACGACCCGGATGTGCTCTCCCGCATGGACCGGTTGCCGGACGACGCCATCTGGCAGGCGCATGAGGAGGCGAAGGCCGCGCTCATCGATGAGGTGCAGCACCGCTGCGGCGTCACGCTCCGGCAAGACCATCCGATCATTGTCTTCTCCCGGCGCATGACGGGCTACAAACGGCCGGACCTCCTCTTCACCGACCCCGACCGCCTGCGCCGCATCGCCGCGGCGCTGCCGTTCCAGGTCGTGCTGGCGGGCAAGGCGCATCCGCGGGACGAGGGCGGCAAGGCGCTGATCCGGGAGCTGCACGCGCAGGCGCGGGCGATGGCCGACAGCGTCCCGGTCGCCTTTCTCCCGAACTACGAGATGGGGCTCGCGAAGATCATGGTTGCAGGGGCGGATCTCTGGCTCAACACGCCCATGCCGCCGCTGGAGGCCTCCGGCACCAGCGGCATGAAGGCGGCGCTCAACGGCGTGCCTCAGCTCAGCGTGCTGGATGGCTGGTGGATCGAGGCCTGGGAAGAGGGCGTGACCGGCTGGGCAATCGGCGGCGATGGCAGCCGGCCGGAGGAGCACGCCGCGGATCTCTATGCGAAACTGGAAGACGTGGTCCTGCCCCTGTGGCACCATGACCGCCCCGGCTGGACCCGCCTGATGAAGGCCGCGATCGCCCGCATCGGTTCGCGCTTCCACAGCCAGCGCATGATGCGACGCTATGCGAGCGAGGCCTATCTCCGCTGATCCAGCGGGCCCTGAGGCATGCCGTTGATCCATATCAGCGACATGCCGGGGCCTGGTGAGCAGCATGGGGACCGCACCCGCTGGCGGCCCCTGGCCATGGGCTGACAAACGGCGGCGATTTGGAGATCGATGTGCCCGTGGCCGGCGAGGACAGCACCGAAACAGTGGAGCGCGGCAAGGGCGGACTTCCCGTGCCTGTGGCCGAGCGGCCCGTTGTCGCCGTGCCGGCCGGGCAGGGCGGGCCACGCCGGAGCAAGGGGCGGCGGATCACCATCCTGCTGGTCCTGCTCCTGCTCCTCGGAGCAGGGGGCGGTGCAGCCTGGCACTGGTGGCAGGGGCAGCAGGTCCAGCTTCCGCCCGGTATCGCCTCCGGCAACGGCCGAGTCGAGGCGGAGACGGTGGATGTGGCCACCAAGACCGCCGGGCGGCTGGAGGCCGTGCTGGCGGAGGAGGGGGACATGGTCCGCTCCGGCCAGGTCCTCGCCCGGATGGATACGCGGGAGCTGGAGGCGGCGCGACGCCAGGCGCAGGCCCAGATGCGCCAGGCGCAGAGCACGCTGGCCGCCCGCCGTGCCGCCGCCGCCCAGCAGCAGAGCCAGTTGCAGTTGGCCCAGTCCGAGTTCGAGCGCACGCGCAGCCTGCTGCAGAGCGGCTATGCCACCCGGCAGGCCATGGACCAGCGGACGAGCGCGCGGGACAGCGCGGCCGCGGCGCTCAACACCGCCCAAGCGCAGGTCGCCGAGGCCGAGCAGGCCATCGAGGCCGCGCGGGCCGCCATCGAGCGGCTGGATGCGGAGCTGGCGGACAGCGTGCTGACCGCGCCGCGGGACGGGCGGGTGCAGTACAGGCTGGCCCAGGCGGGCGAGGTGCTCGGGGCCGGCGGCCGCGTGCTGACCCTTCTGGACGTCACCGACGTCTCCATGTCCATCTTCCTGCCGACCGAGCAGGCCGGGCGCGTGGCGCCGGATGCGGAAGGGCGGATCGTGCTGGATGCGCTCCCGGGCGTGGTCATCCCCGCCCGGGTCTCCTTCCTGGCCCCCCGGGCGCAATTCACGCCCAAGACCGTCGAGACGCGCTCCGAGCGCGAGCGCCTGATGTTCCGGGTGAAGCTCCGTATCGACCCCGAGCTTCTCCGCGCCCATGCCGAACAGGTCCGCACCGGCCTGCCGGGCACCGGCTATGTGCGGCTGGACCCTGGGACGGCCTGGCCCTCCTGGCTGCAGGCCACGCCGGACCGGCGCTGATGCCCGCCGGGCCCGGCATCGCCTCGCTGGCCGGCGTCACCCAGCGCTATGGCCGCGTCCTGGCGCTGGAGGCGCTGACGCTCGACCTCCCGAAGGGCCAGCTCGTCGGGCTGGTGGGGCCGGACGGGGCGGGCAAGTCCACGCTGCTCTCCCTGGTGGCGGGGGCACGGCGCATCCAGGCCGGGCAGGTCCAGGTGCTGGGTGGCGACATGGGCGACCGCCGCCACCGGGAAGCGGTGTGCGCCCGCATCGCCTACATGCCCCAGGGGCTGGGCAAGAACCTCTATCCCGACCTCAGCGTGCGGGAGAACATCGACTTCTTCGGGCGGCTCTTCGGCCTGGGCCGGGCCGAGCGCGCGGCGCGGATCGAGGACCTGCTGCGGAGCACGGGCCTCGCGCCCTTCCCGGACCGGGCGGCGCGCAAGCTTTCCGGCGGGATGCGCCAGAAGCTCGGCCTGTGCTGCGCGCTGATCCACGACCCGGACCTGCTGATCCTTGACGAGCCGACGACCGGGGTGGACCCGCTCTCCCGCCGGCAGTTCTGGCAGCTGGTGAACCGGATGCGGCAGCGCCGCCCTGAGCTCAGCGTTCTTGTCGCCACCTCCGTGATGGAGGAGGCCAACGCGTTCGACTGGCTGGCCATCATGGATGCCGGCCAGCTGCTCGCCACCGGAACGCCGGAGGCCCTGCTGCGCGACACCGGCGGCGAGACGCTGGAGGACGCGTTCATCGCCCTTCTGCCCGAAAGCCGCCGGGCCGGGCACCGCAAGGTCGTCATCCCGCCGCGCGAGGAGGATGCGACCAGGATCCCCACCATCGAGGCACGTGGCCTGACGCGCCACTTCGGCGACTTCACGGCGGTGGACCATGTCAGCCTCACGGTCGGGCGGGGCGAGATCTTCGGCTTCCTCGGCTCGAATGGCTGCGGCAAGACGACGACGATGAAGATGCTCACCGGCCTGCTGCCGGCGAGCGAGGGCGAGGCGCGGCTCTTCGGCCAGCCCGTGCGCGCCGGCGACGTCGAGACGCGCCGCCGCGTGGGCTACATGTCGCAGGGCTTCGCCCTCTATGGCGAGCTGACGGTGCGCGAGAATCTCGAGCTGCATGCGCGGCTCTTTGGGCTGCCCCGCGCCGCCGCACGCGCACGGATCACGGCGCTGGAGGCGCGGTTCGGGCTGGAGGCGCAGAGCGGGGCTGTTTCGGGGGGGCTGCCGCTCGGCATTCGCCAGCGGCTCTCCCTCGCCGTCGCGGTGCTGCACGAGCCGGAGATGCTCATCCTGGACGAGCCGACCTCCGGGGTGGACCCGGTGGCGCGGGACCAATTTTGGGAGCTGCTGGGGGATCTCGCGCGGCGCGAGGGCGTGACCATTTTCGTCTCCACCCATTTCATGAACGAGGCGATGCGCTGCGACCGCATCTCGCTGATGCATGCGGGCCGGGTGCTGGCCTCGGGATCGCCCCAGGAACTGATCCAGGCGCGGGGCGCGGTGACGCTGGAGGAAGCCTTCGTCGGCTATCTCTCGGACGCGACCGACGAGGCGGCGGACACTGCCGAGGTGATCCCGCCGATGCCAGCCGGGACGGGGCTGGCTCCCCGGGGCGCCTGGCCGCCGCTCGCCCTGCGCCGCCTGGCGGCCCAGGCGCATCGGGAGACGCTGGAACTGCTGCGGGACCGCATCCGCCTGGCTTTCGCCCTGCTGGGCACGGCGTTGCTGATGCTGATCTTCGGCTATGGCATCACGATGGATGTGGAAGGCCTGAGCTTCGCCGCCTTCGACCGCGACCGGACGCCGGAGAGCCGGGCCTATATCCAGGCCTTCGAGGCGAGCCGCTACTTCGTCGGGCAGCCCCCGATCGCGAGCGAGGCGGAGCTCGAGGAACGTCTGCGCGCCGGCCGGCTGAGCGTCGTGCTGGAGATACCGCCGCGCTTCGGGCGCGAACTGGTGAGCGGGCACCGGACCGAGGTCGCGGCCTGGATCGATGGCGCGATGACCTTCCGCGCCGAAACCGTGAAGGGCTATGTGCAGGGCGTGCACGAGTCCTTCCTCGCCGAGCAGGCCACGCGGCTGGGCGGGGCAGCGCCAGCGGCGGCCTCGATCGAGACGCGCTTCCGCTACAATCAGGATTTCCGCAGCCTCTACGCCATGGTGCCGGGCGTGATCATGCTGCTCCTCGTCATCATTCCCGCCATCCTCATGGCGCTGGCCGTGGTGCGGGAGAAGGAGCTGGGCTCGATCACCAATCTCTACGTCACGCCCACCCGGCGGGTGGAGTTCCTGGTCGGCAAGCAGATCCCCTATGTCGTCCTGGCGATGCTCAACTTCCTCGCGCTGGTGGCGGCCGCCATCCTGCTGTTCGGCGTGCCGCTGAAGGGAAGCTTCCTGACGCTCGCCCTGGGGGCACTCCTCTATGTCATGGCGACGACCGGGATCGGGCTGCTCGTCTCCGCCTTCACCTCGACCCAGATCGCGGCGCTGTTCGGGACGGCCATCCTCACCATGGTCCCCGCGACCCAGTTCTCGGGCATGATCATCCCGGTCTCGGCGCTCTCGGGAACGGGCGCGACGGTGGGCGCGCTGTTTCCCTCCACCTATTTCATGGCAATCAGCGCCGGCACCTTCACCAAGGCGCTGGGGATGGCGGACCTCGTCCCGTCGCTGCTCGCCCTCGCGGCCTTCGTGCCGGTGCTCACGCTGCTGAGCGTGCTGGCCCTGCGCAAGCAGGAGCGGTGAGGGGCGTGCAGAAGCTCCGGAACATCCTCTGGCTGGGGCTGAAGGAGCTGCGGAGCCTGGCGGCGGATGTGTTCCTGCTGGGCTTCGTGATCTACTCCTTCTCCTTCACCGTCTATTCCCAGGCGACCGGCGTTTCGCACGAGTTGCGCAGCGCCTCGATCGCCATCGTGGACGAGGACCGCTCGGCCCTCTCCGGCCGCTTTGCCCAGGCTTTCCTGCCGCCCTTCTTCCAGCGCCCGCAGATCATCCCGCTCGCAGAGGTGGACCGCCGGATGGATACGGGGCGCAACACCTTCGTCCTCGATATCCCCCCCGATTTCGAGGCGGACCTCGTCGCGGGCCGGCAACCCGTGATCCAGCTGAATATCGACGCGACCGCGATGATGCAGGCCGGGATCGGCGCCTCCTACATCCAGGAGATCGTCGCGCGCGAGATCGCCACCTTTCTCGGGCGGGAGGCGGAGCCGGCGGTGGAGCTTCAGATCCGCGTCGCCTTCAACCCAAACCTGACGACCTCCTGGTTCACCGGCGTGATGGCCATCCTGAACAACATCACGCTGCTGGCCGTGCTGCTCTCGGGCGCGGCCGTGGTGCGGGAGCGCGAGCATGGGACGCTCGACCACCTGCTCGTCCTTCCCGTCACGCCCTTCGAGATCGCCATGGCTAAGGTCTGGGCGAACGGCCTCGTCATCACCGTGGCCACCGGCCTCTCTCTTTGGTTCGTCGTGCACCGGCTGCTCGGCGTGCCGATCGCGGGCTCCATCCCGCTTTTCCTGTGCGGTGTCACGCTCTATCTCTTCTTCGCGACGGCGGTTGGGCTGCTGCTCGGCACGCTGGCGAGGTCCATGCCGCAGCTCGGGCTGCTCTTCATCCTCGTGGTGCTGCCGATGAACCTGCTCTCCGGCGGCAGCACACCCTTCGAGAGCATGCCAAGGCCATTGCAGCTCGTGATGTCCCTGGTGCCATCCTCGCATTTCGTGAACTTCGCCCAGGCCATCCTCTATCGCGGTGCCGGGCTCGATATCGTCTGGCCACAATTCGTCGCGGTCACGGCCGTGGGGGCCATCATGCTCGCCATCGCCCTCCTGCGTTTCCGGGCGGCCCTGGCGGCCCAGTCCCAGTGATCAGGACGGCCTGACGCTCAACGCCGGTTCTCGAACACCACGAAGAAGGGCGGCCGCTCGAGGGGCGGGGGCAGGACATGGCCCTGCGCGTCGGTCGGGATGCGCCGGCGCAGCACCACGTCCAGCACGTTGCCGCCAATCATGTCGATCGTGCCGCCGCCCGCGCGCACCACGATGTCGCAATGCATGGGCCGGAAGCGGCCCGATTCCATGAGGCGGGACTGCCAGTCCGGCAGCGGGCTGGAAGACCGGTCGGCGCAGACGAGGTCGCCCGGGCGCACCGCATGGTCGGAGGGGTTGTGGGGGATGAAGGCGGCGCCCGCCGGATCGGTCATGGCATTCGCGATCAGCCGGTCGACATAGAGGGCATGGCTGGCCGACGGATCGAAATCCGACCGGGGCACCCCCGCCGCAGCCATGGAATAGCTGATGAAGGCCGCGGACCAGGCGGGGTGGTTGAAGGAGGAGATGGCGACATTGGCCGGCATCACCTCGAAGGGCAGGCCCGAGACGGGATCCAGGGAAGCGGTCTCTGTCATGGGCGCGGTGATCGTGTCGCGGAAATGCCGGTGCGCCGTGATCACCTCCGGCCCCTCCGGGGTGGCGGCCCAATAGCCCATCAGCCGCTCGAACAGCTCGGGCGTCGCATCCGGCGTGCGGTCGAGCGCGAAGGGCCAGCCCTCCACCGCGATCCGTCCCCAGGCCCGCCACTCCCGCTCGGCCTCGGCCACCAGCCGCGCGCCGCTCGGGCCAGCCGGGCCTAGCGTTGGCGCCTCGGCGCGGCGGGGCGGGGATGGCGAGGTGCTGTCGGTCGCGCAGGCGGCGAGAAGAAGGAGGACGAGGAGAGGCATCAGCCGGCGCATGGCCGGATATCGCGGCGCAGCGTGGCCGGTTTCATCGCGTGCGCAAAATGAGGTGCATGCGTTGCCATTGTTCTGAACCGTGGGTCTGCCCCGGGGAGAGGAAGAAGGAATTCTTCCTCTCCCCGGACCCCTCACCATCATCTTCTTCTAGACGTTTGGAATCGCGGGGCTGACGATGCGCCTCGGGCCGATGACCCGAGGCGATTGCAAAGGCAGGAAGGCGCCCTCAACCAGAGTCCCCACTGATCCGGGGGGCTCCACGGCAGTCCGATGGAGTTCCAAGGGCCTCAGGCCCTTGGCGGGCGAGGGCGGAACCCTCTCCAAGGCAGCATCACCCGCTGCCGATGAAGATCCCCGCCAGGAGCACGAGCAGGCCGCCCAGCACGATCTGGATGAGCGCCCCGGTGAAGGGCGTCTCCATGTAGCGCCAGCGGATCCAGGCGATGACGATGAGTTCCACCACCACCACCGCCGCGGCGACGCTGGTGGCAGTCCAGAAGTCAGGGATGAGGTAGGGCAGGGCGTGGCCAAGCCCGCCGATGGCGGTGGCCAGCCCGCAGGCCAGGCCGCGGATCCAGGGGCGCCCGCGCCCGGTGATGGCCCCGTCATCCGACATGGCCTCGGTCAGGCCCATGGAGATGCCCGCGCCGACGGAGGCGGCCAGGCCGACGAGGAAGGTCTCATGCGTGTTCTGCGTGGCGAAGGCCGCCGCGAAGATGGGCGCGAGGGTGGAGACGGAGCCGTCGATCAGCCCGGCGAGCGCGGGCTGCACCACTTGCAGCACCAGCAGGCGCCGGGCGGTCGCGTCCTCGCCGGAGCGCGCGGATTCGGTGAGATGCGTCTGCTCCAGCCGCTCGGCGACGGCCTCGTGCTTTCGCTCGACGAGGGCGAGGTCGCCCAGAAGGCGCCGCACCTCCGTGTCCCGCGCCCGCTCGGCCGCGCGGGTGTAGAACTCGCCCGCCTCCAGCTCCATCAGCGCCGCCTGCCGGCGCACCTGCTCGATTCGCAGTTCCTCCGCCAGCCAGACCGGGTTGCGCTTGAGGAAGCCGCGCACGTCCTGGCGCGTGATGAGCGGTAGCTCCCGGCCGAACTTCTTCTCATAGAGCGAAAGAAGGGAGCGGCGATGCCCATCCTCTTCGGAGGCCATGCCGTCGAAGATCGCGGCCGTGGCCGGGAAGTCATGGCGCAGGCGCATGGCGAAGGTCGCGTAGATGCGCGAGTCCTCCTCCTCATTGGCGATGGCCAGAGCGAGGGTCTCGGCTTCGGTCAGGTCCTCGAAACGCTTCATGCCCCCTCGTAACGCCTCCGGAGCGCCAGCGAAAGGAGAACGAAATCAGGCGCTTAAACGCAATCGGGAGGCATTCTCGATTGCGCCGCCGGTCAGGCCGGAACGGGTACGCGCCCGGCCAGGGGATCCAGCATCGCCTCCAGCATCGCCGGCTCGTCCCAGGCCAGGCCCACCGTCACCACCGTCACCCGCGCGCGGAAGGCCGGGGGGATGCGGACAAAATCCTTGCGGGTGGTCACGGGGATGGCGCGCAGCCGGTCCGCCTCGGCCATCAGTTCCCGCAGGTCGCCGGCATCATAGGGGTAGTGGTCGGCATAGGAGGCGCGCCCCGCGATGATGGCGCCCGACTCCGACAGGGTGGTGAAGAACTTGCGCGGGTTTGCGATGCCGCAGAAGGCGAAGACCGCCTGGCCGGCGAGGCCGCGCGCCTCCGGCCCCGGCACCATGCGGGCCCGCAGCACGGGCTGGCCCGGCGGCAGATGCGCGAGGGCGCCGCACTCGTCCTCCCCGATCAGCACCGCCGCCTGCGCCCGCGCGGCGGCGGCGCGCACCGGTTCCCGCAGGGGTCCGGCCGGGATCACGCGGCCATTCCCGAAGCCGTAGGTGCCGTCGATGGTGAGGAAGGAGAGGTCCTTCTCCAGCGTCGGGTTCTGGAGCCCGTCATCCATCACGATCGCCTGCGCGCCCGCCTCCACCGCGGCGCGGGCGCCGGCGGCGCGGTCCCCCGCGACCCAGGTCGGGTGCTCGGAGGCGAGAAGCAGGGCCTCGTCGCCCACCGCCGTGCTGTCGTGCTTGCCGGGTTCCACGCGCACGGGCCCGCGCAGCTTGCCGCCATAGCCGCGGGTCAGGAAATGCACGGCCACGCCGCGGTTCGCCAGGCGGCGCGCGATGTCGAGCGCGAGCGTCGTCTTGCCCGCCCCGCCGGCCGTCGCATTGCCGCAGCAGATCACCGGCACCGGCGCGTGCCAGCCGGGCTTGGCCACGCGACGCGCGGTGGCCGAGGCGTAGAGGGCGGCGATGGGGGAGAGAAGGATGGGCGCGATTCCGCTGCCATCCCCGGTCCAGAAATCGGGGGCACGCATGGTGCCGTCTGGCGTCCTTATCCTGGTCCCGCGCCAGCCCCTGAGGGGGTGGGCAGGAGAGACTCGATCGCGGCGGCCATCCGTTCCGGCAGGGCTCCGGCATCCGCCGCGATCCGGGCGGCGGCCGTCGTCATGGACCGGGCCCGGTCCGTCCCGGTTAGCACGAGGTGAGCGGCCTCGGCCAGCGCGGCGGAATCCGCCACCCGCAGCGCGGCCCCGGCCGCCAGCATGCGGTCCGCGATGACGGTGAAATTGGCCGTGTGGGGGCCGAGCAGGATGGGGCAGCCCAGCCGGGCGGCTTCCAGCGGGTTCTGCCCGCCATGGGGCACGAGGGAGCCGCCGACGAGCGCCGCCCCGGCGACGCGATAGAGCAGGCCGAGTTCGCCGAGCGTGTCCGCGACGTAGATCTCGGTCTCCGGCCCGGGCAGGGCGCCGGCGGAGCGCAGGGCCAGGCGATAGGAAGCGAGGTCCCGCGCCAGGGCCGGCCCGCGTTCCGGATGGCGCGGAGCGATGATGGTCAGGAGGTCGGGCAGGCGCCGCGCCAGCAGCCCATGGGCCTCGGCGATCTGCGTCTCCTCCCCGGGATGGGTGCTGGCGGCCAGCAGCACCGGCCTTGCGCCGATGGCGGCCCGCAGTGCCGCCAGTGTGTCCTCCCGGGCGGGCAGGGGCCGGGCGGCGAATTTGAGGTTGCCCCAGGCGCGGGCCGATTCCGCCCCCAGGGCCCGCAGCCTTTCGGCATCGGTCTCGGTCTGCGCGATCACCAGCCGGAAGGCGCCGAACAGGCGCCGCGCGACCGCCGGTGCCCGCCCCCACCCCTGGGCGGAGCCGGCGGAGAGGCGGGCATTGACGAGCGCGAGGGGCACGCCCCGCGCGGCGGCGCCGAGGATGAGGTTGGGCCAGATCTCGCTTTCGATGAACACCGCCGCATCCGGCCGCCATCCCTCGAGGAAGCGCGCCACATGCGCCGGCACGTCCAGCGGGGCGTAGCGGTGCTGCACGCGGCCGGCGAGGGCCGGCGGAAGGCGCTCCGCCAGCAGCCGGGCCGCCGTGACCGTGCCGGTGGTGACCAGGAAGCGTAGCGCCGGGCGGGATGCGGCCAGGGCCTCGATCAAGGGCAGTGCGGACTGGCTCTCCCCGACGCTCGCGCCGTGCAGCCAGAGCAGCGGGCCGGCCGGGCGGTCCGCGCCCTCGCCGCGGCGCTCGCGCAGCCGTGCCGGGTCCTCCTTGCCGCGCCGGGCGCGGCGGGCGAGCCAGAGGGGCAGGAGCGGTGCGGCCAGGCTGGTCGCGGCGCGCCAGGCCAGAAGCGGCAGGCTGCCACGCCAGCCGCCCGGGGCGGCGACGGCGCTCAAGCGCGAGGGGCCGCCGCGGCGGTCATGCCACGTCCCCGCGCGGAGCGGGGGCGCCTTCCTGGGCCGCCGCCGGCGGGAAGGAGGGCGGGGCGCGGCGGCCGAGGGCCTGCGCGGCGGCCAGCTCGGCCGCCCCGTCGCGCCCGGCGCGGCGGGCCTCGGCCCAGGCATCGGCGGTGTCGCAAACCTCGGTCAGCGCGGCTTCCACCGCGGCACGCCCGGCCTCGGCGGCATGGGGCGGCACGACGAAGGGGGGATGCAGCACGATCACCCCGCGCGAGAAGGGCAGGGGAATGACCATCCGGTCCCAGGAGCGCAGGCGGAAGGAGCGGGTTGTCGCCGCCGCGTAGGGAAGGACCGGCGCGCCCGAGACGGCGGCCAGCTGGCCCACCCCGGCGGCGGCCACCCGGCGCGGCCCGCGCGGCCCGTCGGGCGTGATGGCCACCACCCCGTCCTTCCGCAGGATCTTCAGCATCGTCCGCAGCGCCTGGCTGCCCCCCTTGGAGGTCGAGCCATAGATCATATCGAGGTCGAAGCGGGCCACCACCTCCCCAATGAACACGCCGTCCCGGTGCTGGGAGACGAGGACCTGGGGCCGCTTGGGGCGGAGCGCCGGCACCAGCCGCTGCATCCCAATCCAGGGGCGCGGGCCGAGGGCGATCCGCTCATGCCAGAAGGAGAGGATGACGGGCCCGGGCTTCTCCCGCAGCGCCGCGATGGCGCCATCGCCCGCCAGCGTCCATCGCGTGGTGCGGTGGACGAGGGCGATATAGAGCCCCAGCAGCCAGGCCGCGGCCGCGAGGAAGCGGGGGTGGCGCGTCAGCCGCCGGAGCATCGGAAGGGTGCCATGGGTGCGGCGCCCGTAGCATGAGCCGGGCCGGAGGTCACGGGCGGGAAGGGCGGCTAGAGCAGGCCGAGATCCGAGAGGGCGCGCCGCATCTTCGGCGGAAGCTCGTCGATCCCCTCGGCGGCCACCTCGCCGTCGGCGAGGTCGGCCGGCGCCTTCTCGGCCTCGAGGTAGCGCCAGCCCTGGAACGGCTTCACGGGGCGCGGATGCACGGGCACCAGCCCCGGCTCGAGGATGAGGGCGGTGGCCGCGGTCCCGTCCGCGCGCTTCACCGGCTCGATCGCGAGGATGCGCTGGCGCACGCGCAGCACCCCCGCCACCACCCAGTAGAGGGATCCGCCCTCCAGGATTTCCGGAGCGCGCTTGGGTGCCATGCGGGTGACGTGGCGCAGCCCGCCGGGGGCATGGGCGCGCTGCGCCTGCCCGCGTTCCATCGCCGCGACATCCTTGGGTCCGACGGCAAGCTTGATGAGGTGCAGCACGCGCGCGATCTGCGCCCGCGCTCACATTTTCGCAAGCGGCGGCCGGAGGGGAGGGTGGCTTATCCTCCGGTTAGGGTTTGCAGCGGCTCATAGAGGCTCGGTCAGACAATAGGAGCCGTCCGAAGCCATGCGCGCGTTCCAGAACCTCTCCGTTGCCCGAAAGCTCGGCGCAAGCGCCGGGCTCACACTTTCCCTTCTCGGCGGGCTGGTCGGGCTCGTGTGGTTTGAGGTGCGGGAAGTGGAAAAGCAGCAGGCCAGCCTGCGTAGCGCCGCCGACGTGCTCGCGCTCGTCGAGCGGGCCGGCGCCCGCGCCGCGCAGGCGCCGGCGGCGGCGGCCGATCTGGGCAATGCCCAGTCGATGCCGGCGGCGGAGGCCGCGGCGAAGGGCGCGCGGGAGGCGCTGGCCGGGGCGCGCGAACTGGCGGAACGCGGCGAGAGGGCCGTGACCCTCCCGGGCGCCCATGCCGCCCTGCAGGCGGCCAGCCCGGCCGCCCTGGCCTATGAGGCGGCGATCGGCCGCATGCTGGATGCCCGTGGCCGGATGATCGCCGCGCGCGACGACCGGCTCTACCGCCTGACGGCGGATTTCGACCAGGCGATGGAAGCCGTGCTGGGGGCGCTGGAATTCGAGGTGCCCGACCGCAGCCAGGTGGAGGAGGTCCGTAGCCGCGTCATGGCCTTCAGCAACGCGGTGAATGAATCGCGCCTGGCCGTGCAGCGCTATCTCGTCACCGGGGAGGACGCCCAGGCACGCCGGGTGCGCCGGGCGCTGGCCCAGCAGCGGGTGCATCTGCGGGGCGTGCAGTCCTATCCCGTCTCGGACCGGCTGAAGGAGGACGTGGCGCGCGCCGGAACGCTGGCCGGCGGCCTGGCCGAGGCCGCCGAGACCATCCTCAACGTCCTGACGGAGTTGGCGAAGATCCGTGCCGAGGAGGCGGAGGGCGCCGCGAAGGCGCTGCAGGCTGCCTTCGGCGAGGCAACCCGGCTGCTGCGGGACGATGCCGCCGAGCGGCGCGGCGCCATGGACTCCGCGCTGAAGGATGTGGAGGTCTTCACCCTCTGGATCGGCGCTGCGGTCGCTCTGATCCTTCTCTTCTCGTCCTGGGCCAGCGCCCGCGCCATCGGGGCGCCGCTGCGCCGGGCCGCGAACCGGGTGCGCGCGATCGCCTCGGGCGACACCTCGCCCGGCGACCCCGCCGAGGCGCGCGACCAGGCCCATCGGGACGAGACCGGCCGGATCGCGGCCGCGTTGGAGGAGCTGCGGGGCACGGTGGGCCGCGCCTTCGCCCAGGCTCAGATGATCGAGCAGATGCCGCTGGGCCTCATGGCCGCCGACCCGGCGCTGCGGATCACCCATGTGAACACCGAAATGGCTGAGGTGCTGGCCCGGCTGGGATTGACCGAGCCGGTGGTGGGGAAGACGTTGGAGGAGCTTCCGCTGGAGGGGCTGGCCGGGTTGCGCGCCACCCTCGCCGATGCCGTGGCCCTGCCACACCGGGCCCGTCTGCGCATGGGCGCGGAGGTGGTGGACCTGCAGGCGAGCGCCATCACCGATGGGCGCGGCGCCTATGCCGGTCCGATGCTGACCTGGCGCCTGGCCACCGAGGAGGCGCGCCTGGCCGATACCTTCGAGGCCGAGGTTGGTGCGGTGGTGGAGAACCTGGCCGGAGAGGTCGAGTCGCTCCGCCGCGCCGCCGGCGGGGTGCATGACACGGCCGAGCGCTCCGGCCGCGAGGCCGCCCAGGTGGCCGATGCCGCCGCACGCGCCAGCGGCGAGGTCGGCGCCGTGGCCGCCGCCGCCGAGGAGATGGCCGCCAGCATCACCGAGATCACCCGCCGCGTGGCCGAGGCCGCCGAGGTGGCCGCCCAGGCGGTTTCCGAGGCGCGGGCCACCGACGGCACCGTGCGGGGCCTGTCGGACAGCGCCACCCGGATCGGCGATGTGGTGCGGCTGATCGGCGATATCGCGGGCCAGACGAACCTGCTGGCGCTGAACGCGACCATTGAGGCGGCGCGTGCCGGCGAGGCCGGGCGGGGCTTCGCGGTGGTGGCGAGCGAGGTGAAGACGCTGGCCGCCCAGACCGCCAAGGCCACCGAGGAGATCTCCGCCCAGATCCAGCAGATGCAGGCGGCGACCTCCGGCGCGGTGGAGGCCATCCGGGGCATCGGCGAGACGGTGGAGCGCACGAGCGGGATCGCGACCGCCATCGCCGCGGCGGTGGAGGAGCAGGGGGCGACGACGCGGGAGATCGCCCGCAGCGCCGCCCAGGTGGCGGGGGGCACGGATACGGTGAACCAGGCCATCGCCGGCGTCCGGGCCGCCGCGGAGGAGACGGGGAGCGCCGCCGGCAGCATGCTGGCCGCCACCGAGGCACTGCAGAGCCAGACGACCATCCTACGGGAGAAGTCGGCCGGCTTCCTCCGGGCGGTGCGCGCCGCCTGAGGCTTCGGGGCGCCCCGCCTTGCGGAACCGGGGCGCCCCACCCTATCTGCGGCCCCGCATTCCCGGCCGCCATTCCCGGCAGAGGGTGGCGGCGGGAGGGGTTTTCTGAATGGCTCATCGGATCGCGGTTGCAGGCGCCACGGGGCAGATCGGGCGCGAGATCATCAAGACCCTCGCGGAGCGGGAATTCCCCGCCTCGGAGCTCTGCGCCCTCGCTTCGGGACGGGCGGTCGGCGGTTCCCTGTCCTATGGGGAGCGGAACCTCGCCGTCGAGGCGGTGGAGCGGCATGACTGGGCCGCGACGGACCTGCTCTTCCTCGCGCCCGGCACGCCCGCGCCCGTGACCCTGGCTCGCAAGGCGGCTGCGGCGGGCTGCGTGGTCGTGGACACGACAGGCATGGTGGACCCGGACGCGCCCGTGGTGGTGCCCGAGGTGAATCCGGGCGCCCTGGCCACGAATCCGCGAATCGTCGCCTCCCCGGTCGCGGGAGCCATCCTGATGGCCATGGCGCTGCATCCCCTCCAGGCCCTGGGCGGGCTGGTCCGGGTGGTCGCGACCTCGCTCCAGCCGGTCTCGGGAGCCGGGAAGGACGCGATGGACGAGCTGTTCAGCCAGACCCGGGGGGTGTTCGTGAACGACACGGCCACGCCGGAACAGTTCACCAAGCCGATCGCCTTCAACCTGATCCCCCATGTCGGTGCCTTCGGGGAAGGCGGGCTGACGGATGAGGAAGAGGCCATTGCCGAGGACGCCTCCCGCCTCCTGGGTGGCGTGGCAGTCGCGGCCACCTGCGTGCGGGTGCCGGTCTTCATCGGCCAGGCACTCTCGATCCATGCGGCCTTCGACCGGCCGGTGCAGGAGAAGGAGGCGCGGGAGGCGATCCGGGACGCACCCGGCCTGACCCTGCTCGATCGGCGCGACGATGGCGGATATGTGACCCCGCTGGAGACGGTGGGCGAGGATCCGGTCTTCGTGTCCAGGCTGCGGGCCGATTCCACCGTGCCGAATGGAATCGCGCTGTGGTGCGCGGGCGATAATCTGCGCAAGGGCGGGGCCCTGAACGCGGTGCAGATCGCCGAGGAGCTGCTGCGGCGGGGCGCCCTGCGCGGCGGATAAGGGGCCGGAACGGCTCCTTTTCCGGCGAAAGGAAGCGCCAGGGCAGAGGGCTAGTTGCGAGCCCGTCGCAACACGTTGATTTCGTGGAATTGACGCTTTGCCGTGGCGCACCATAAAAGCGCCCCAGCCGTTCGCGGACCTGTCACGCGGCCGGCGAGATTGCAGGACGCCGCATGGCCCATTCCAACGACGCGCGCGAAGCCGTCATGATCGGCCGCCGCACGGACGGCACGATCATCCGCCGGCCGCTCTCTCCGCATCTGCAGGTCTACGACATGCTGCAGATGACGAGCGCGCTTTCCATCATGCACCGCATCACAGGTTCTGCCTGGGCGGTGGGTTTGATCTTCCTCGTCTGGTTCCTGGCCGCCACGGCCGCGGGGCCCGAGGCCTATGCCCGCATGCAGTGGTTCATGGGCAGCTTCTTCGGCGTGATCCTGCTGTTCGGGATCACGGTCGCCGCCTGGTACCACACGCTCGCCGGCATCCGGCACCTGATGTGGGACTATGGCTACGGCTACGACATCCCGACCACCTATCGCACGGGCTGGATGGTCATCATCGGCACGGGCGTGATGACGATCCTGACATGGATCGTCGCCATCATCGCCTGGGCGTCGTGAGGGGGATCGGGGCATGAGCGAGAACCTGAAGCGCCTTGAGACGCCGCTGGCGCGCGTCCGCGGCTTCGGCTCGGCCAAGAACGGCACGCATCACTGGTGGATGCAGCGGGCGACCTCCATCGGGCTGCTGCCGCTGACCCTGTGGTTCGCCTTCTCCATCGCCGCCCGGGCGGGTTCCCCCTGGGAGGTGATGGCCGAGTGGATCGCCCGGCCCTTCAACGCCGTGCTGCTCATCGTGCTCATCTCGGTCGGGTTCTACCACACGGCCTCCGGCCTGCAGGTGGTGGTGGAGGACTATATCCGCCCCGACCGCAGCGTGATGGCGATTAACCTGGCCATCAAGGCGGTGCTGACCCTGCTGGGCCTGCTGGCGGTGCTGTCCGTCATCCGGCTGGCGGTCTGATGCGCCCGGCGCGGCCTGTCCCTTCCGGTCGCGCAAAGGCTTCCCATGTACAGGCCGGGTGCTTCGGCGCCCGGCCGCCACGCCATCCCTGGGCATGCTTCAGTCCTCTGATGGCTGACGACTTCGACGCCCCGATGGGCGACAGAACACGCGCCGCGAACGGCGCCAGGACCGACGAGAGCCCGCGATGAACGCCATCAGCCAGCCTCCGCGCCCCGGGATCAACGGCGGCGCCTATCGCATTGTGGACCACACCTATGACGTGGTGGTGGTGGGCGCCGGCGGCGCGGGCCTCCGCGCCACCTTCGGCATGGGTGCCGCGGGGCTGAAGACCGCCTGCATCACCAAGGTGTTCCCCACCCGCTCCCACACCGTGGCCGCCCAGGGCGGCGTCGGCGCCGCGCTCGGCAACATGGGCGAGGACGACTGGCGCTGGCACATGTACGACACCGTGAAGGGGTCGGACTGGCTGGGTGACCAGGACGCGATCGAATACATGTGCCGCGAGGCCGTGCCGGCGATCATCGAGCTGGAGCATTTCGGCGTGCCCTTCTCCCGCACGGAGGACGGCAAGATCTACCAGCGCCCCTTCGGCGGCCACATGCAGCATTACGGCAAGACGCCGGCCATGCGCGCCTGCGCCGCGGCCGACCGCACGGGCCACGCGATCCTGCACACGCTGTACCAGCAGTCGCTGAAGCATAACTGCGAGTTCTTCGTCGAATACATCGCCCTCGACCTCATCATGGACGAGGAAGGCGCCTGCCGCGGCGTGATGGCCTGGAACCTGGAAGACGGCACGATCCACCGCTTCCGCGCGCAGACCACGGTGATGGCGACGGGCGGCTATGGCCGCGCCTATTTCTCCTGCACCTCTGCCCATACCTGCACGGGCGATGGCGGCGGCATGGTGCTGCGCGCTGGCCTGCCCCTGCAGGACAACGAGTTCGTGCAGTTCCACCCCACCGGCATCTACGGCTCCGGCTGCCTCGTCACCGAGGGCGCGCGCGGCGAGGGTGGCTACCTCACCAATTCCGAGGGCGAGCGCTTCATGGAGCGCTATGCGCCGACGGCGAAGGACCTGGCGTCCCGCGACGTCGTCTCCCGCGCGATGTCGATGGAGATCCGTGAGGGCCGTGGCGTCGGCCCGCACAAGGACCACATCCACCTGCATCTGGAGCATCTGGGCGCGGACCTGCTGCATGAGCGCCTGCCCGGCATTTCCGAGACCGCGAAGATCTTCGCCGGGGTGGACGTGACGAAGGAGCCGATCCCGATGCTCCCGACCGTCCACTACAACATGGGCGGCATCCCCACGAACATTCATTGCGAGGTGCTGCGCCCGACCGCGACCGACCAGGACGCGACCGTCCCCGGCCTGATGGCCGTGGGCGAGGCGGCCTGCGTCTCCGTGCATGGCGCCAACCGCCTCGGCACCAACTCGCTGCTCGACCTCGTGGTGTTCGGCCGCGCCGCCGCGCTGCGGGCGAAGGACACGATCAAGCCCGGCGCCACCCAGGCGCCGCTGCCGGAGGGCGCGGGCGAGAACGCGCTCGCCCGGCTGGACCGCGTGCGCTACGCCAAGGGCGGCACGCCCGTGGCCGAGCTGCGCCTGAGCATGCAGCGCACCATGCAGGCCCATGCCGCCGTGTTCCGCACCTCCGAGCTGCTGAAGGAGGGCGTGGAGAAGATGGCGGTGGTGGCCCAGGGCTACAGCGACATCCGCATCGCCGACCGCAGCCTGATCTGGAACAGCGACCTGGTGGAAGCCATGGAGCTGGACAACCTGATCGGCAATGCGCTGACCACGGTGGTGGGCGCCGAGGCCCGGCACGAGTCCCGCGGCGCGCATGCGCATGAGGACTACCCCGAGCGCGACGACCAGAACTGGATGAAGCACACCCTGGCCTGGGTCGACGACAAGTACCAGGTCAAGCTCGACTATCGTGACGTGAAGATGCGGACCCTCACCAACGAGGTTCAGGTCTTCCCGCCCAAGGCGCGCGTCTACTAAGGAAGGCGGGACAACAGACCCATGGCGACCTTCACCCTCCCGAAGAACAGCACGGTCCAGCCCGGCCAGGTCTACAAGGCCGAGCCGGGCGCCAAGAACGTGCGCTCCTTCAAGATCTACCGCTTCGATCCGGACTCCGGTGAGAACCCGCGGATGGACACCTACGAGGTCGATCTCGACAAGTGCGGCCCGATGGTCCTGGACGCGCTCATCAAGATCAAGAACGAGGTGGACACGACCCTCACCTTCCGGCGCTCCTGCCGCGAGGGCATCTGCGGCTCCTGCTCGATGAACATCGACGGGCTGAACACCCTCGCCTGCCTCAAGCCGATCGAGGACGTGCAGGGCGAGGTGCGGATCAACCCGCTGCCGCATATGCCCGTGGTGAAGGACCTGGTGCCGGATCTCTCGCAGATCTACGCCCAGCTCCGCTCCATCGAGCCCTGGCTGAAGGCCGACACCTCCGCCCCGCCGGATGAGGAGCGCCGCCAGTCCAAGGAGGAACGCGCCAAGCTCGACGGGCTGTGGGAGTGCATCCTGTGCTTCTGCTGCTCCACGGCCTGCCCCTCCTACTGGTGGAACGGCGACCGCTATCTCGGCCCGGCCGTGCTGCTCCAGGCCTATCGCTGGATCGCCGACAGCCGCGACGAGTACACGGGCGAGCGGCTGGACCAGCTCCAGGATCCGTTCCGCCTCTATCGCTGCCACACCATCATGAACTGCGCCCGGACCTGCCCGAAGGGGCTGAACCCAGCCCAGGCGATCGGCGAGATCAAGATGCTCCTCGCCGAGCGCGAGGGCTGAGCGGGCTGACGAGGGATCAGGGCCGCCCCCCGGGCGGCCCTTTTCATATCCGGACATGAAGGCCGCGATCATCGGCGCCGGCCCGGCCGGGCTGGCCGCGGCGGAAGTGCTTTCGGAAGCGGGCGTCGCGGTCACGGTGCTGGACCGCATGCCCAGCCCCGCGCGCAAACTGCTCATGGCAGGGCGCGGAGGGCTCAACCTCACCCATACCGAGCCTCTCGACCTCTTCCTCTCCCGTTACGGTGCCGCCCGCGCCCGGCTGGAGCCGGCCGTGCGCGCCTTTCCGCCCGAGGCCATCCGCACCTGGTGCGGGGGGCTGGGGCAGGAGACCTTCGCGGGCAGCAGCGGGCGGGTTTTCCCCCGGGCCATGAAGGCCGCGCCGCTGCTCCGCGCTTGGCTCGCCCGGCTGGGGGAGCGCAAGGTGACGCTCCTCTCCCGCCATGCCTGGGCGGGATGGGACGCGGCGGGAGGGTTGCTGTTCAACCGCCCGGACCCGGAGCCGCTGGTGCTGCGGCCGGATGCCACTCTGCTGGCGCTGGGGGGTGCCTCCTGGCCGCGTCTCGGCTCGGATGGTGGCTGGGCGCCGCTCCTCGCCGCGCGCGGCGTGGCCCTGGCGCCCTTCGCGCCGGCGAATTCCGGAATCCTGATCCCCTGGTCCGCGCATCTGCGGGACCGGTTCGCCGGGACCCCTCTGAAGCGGATCGCCCTCTCCTTTGGCGGCCGGACCGTGCGGGGCGAGGCGGTGATCACCGCGGCCGGTTTGGAGGGCGGGGCGGTCTATGCGCTCTCGGCCGCGATCCGCGATGCGGTGGCGGCAGAAGGCGAGGCGGTGGTCACGCTCGACCTGCGCCCGGACATGACCGCGGATGAGGTGGCCCGCCGCGTCGCGGCGCCCCGGCGCGGCCAGTCCCTGTCCAACCATCTCCGCCGTCATCTCGCCCTGCCGCCCGCGGTCATTGGCTTGCTGCGGGAGGGCGAGGCGCCGCCGGAGACGGCCATCAAGGGGCTGAAGCTCCGCGTGACCGGCGTCGCCGGGCTCGAACGGGCGATTTCCTCCGCCGGCGGAATCCGGCTGGAGGAGCTGGACGAGCATTACGCGTTTCGCCGCCTGCCCGGCGTCTTCGCCGCCGGCGAAATGCTGGACTGGGAGGCGCCGACAGGCGGCCATCTGCTGACGGCCTGCTTCGCCACGGGCCGGGCGGCCGCGCGCGGAATGCTCCGCGCGATGGTTGGCTAGATCACGAAGTTCAGCGGCTCGGAGGCTGGGCGTTGCAGGCCGGCAGCCTGTGCCCGGCGCAGCAGGTCCTCCAGCGTCAGCGCCTCCAGCCTCTCGCGCAGCGCAGATTCCAGCTCGGCCCAGAGCGGCGCGACGACTGCCGCCTGGAGCGGGCCGGACAGGTCGCTCCCACCATCCGTTCCCTCGGCGACGGCGGCCACCACCTCGGAGAGCCGGATGTCGCGGGGGCGACGGCCCAGCCGGTAGCCGCCCCGGGGGCCGCGCACTCCTTCCAGCAGCCCGGCGCGGGAGAGAGCCTGGAAAACCGGCTCGATTCCCCGGCGCGCAGCGCCCAGCCGTTCCGCGACCTCGGCCCCGCCCGCCACGGGCCCTTCCGAGCCGCGTCCGGCATGGAAGGCGACGTCCAGGAGGACGGAGACGGCGGTCAGCGCGCGATCCTGGCGGAGAAGGCGGAGATGGGGCTGCATGGCGGGGATTTACGCATTCCCCGCGTGGATATCCAGCGCGGCAAGGGCCTTTTCCACCTCGTCCCGCCCTTCGGGCGAAAGGGCCGGCTGCGGCGGGAGCGGAACGCCCACGGGGAAGCCCTGGATTTCCAGGGCACCCTTGATGCAGGCCGCCAACGCATGGCGGGCGAAGAGCTCGTTGATGCGCCAGAGGCGCCGTTGCAGCGCCATCGCCGCCGTCCAATCCCCGGCGCGGCACAGCTCGTAGAGCCGCACACTCTGGCGCGGGATGGCGCAGGCCGGCCCGGCCATCCAGCCCACCCCGCCAATCAGCATCACGGCGGCCGGGATATGGGCCGAGGCGGCGAAGACGCGCATCCGCCCCTCGGTGCGGTCCATGATCGAGAGAAGGCGGCCCGTATTGGTGGAGGCGTCCTTCACATAGCCGATGCGAGGGTGCTTCGAGAGGGCGGCGAGCGCCGGCAGGGAGAGGTCCGAGCGCTGGAATTGCGGGTTGGTGTAGAGCACCACCGGACGGTCGGTGGCATCGGCCACGGCGGTGAAATAGGCGACCACCCCCGCCTCGGGCACGGGGAAATAGGCTTCGAGGATGGCGAGGATCCCGTCGGCGCCGAGCGCGGCCGCCTCCTTCGCCTGGCGCACCGCCTCGGCCGTGGTCGTGGCGGCGATGCCGGCCACCACCGGCACGCGACCAGCCGCCGCCTCCACCACCACCTGGATGATGCGGCGGCGCTGGGCGGGGGTGAGGTAGGCGAACTCCCCCGTGCTGCCGAGCGGGGTGAGGCCATGCACCCCGGCGGCGATCAGGTGCTCGCAAAGCCGCGCCAGCACCTGGTCCAGCACGGCGCCATCCGGGCCGACGGGCGAGACGAGATAGGGGAAGACGCCGTGGAGATCCTGCATGGCGGCAGGTTACGGTTCCGCGCGGCGCAGCGGAACGGGAATAGGAGCGGACAGGCCGGCAACCTGTCCGGCTTCGCCATGCGCCGGTGCGGCGCTAGCTTCCGGCCCGCCACGTGCGGAAGGATGGGACATGTCCCCGATCATCGACAGCATCGAGGCGCTCGAGGCGCTGTATGGCGTGCCGGGCGACGCCTCCACGGTGAAGGAGGTGCCCGCCATCACGCCCGAGTACCGGGCGATGATCGATGCCTCGCCCTTCGCCGCCCTGGCCACCAGCGGGCCGGAGGGGCTGGACTGCTCGCCGCGTGGCGACCGGGTGGGCGAGCTCGTGCGCGTGGCGGGTGAGCGGACGCTGCTGATGCCGGACCGGCGCGGCAACAACCGGGTGGACAGCCTGCGCAACATCGTGCGGGACCCGCGGGTGGCGCTCATGTTCCTCATCCCCGGCCATGGCAATGCGCTCCGCGTGAACGGGCACGCGCAGGTCTCGGTGGATCCCGCGCTGCTGGAGAGCTTCGTGGTGGAGGGCAAGGCGCCGCGCAGCGTCATCGTGGTCACGGTGGAGACGGTGTATTTCCAATGCGCCCGCGCCGTGATCCGCGCGCGGCTCTGGGAGGAGTCGGCGCAGGTGGCGCCGGGCAGCCTGCCGACGCCGGGCCGCATCCTGGCCTCGCTCAGCGCCGGAACGGTGGGCGGAGAGCCCTATGACTCCAGCTGGGCGGCCCGCGCGAAGGAAACCATGTGGTAGGGCTGGGGCGGTAGGCGGGCCCCTCAGCCCGCCACCAGCCTTGCCGGCAGAAGCGCGCCGCCGAGAACGAGGAGGGCGCGCAGGGAGGGGCTGATCCAGTCCTGGATCACGCGGCCAGCCGGCCCTGGCCGCGCATGAGCATCAGCCGTGCCACGCGGGTCGCCTCGGCGGGGTTCGGGAAGGCCGCTCCCTCCAGATCCTCCAGCACGGGATCGGTGGCCAGGAAGAGCCAATCCGTCTCGCGCGCCACGGCCACGCCGACGAAGCGGCCATCCACGCTGATGGGGCGAGAGGCGAGCACGGTCAGAGCCCTCCCAGCGCGCGCAGCAGCGCCCGCTCGATGTCGGATTGGCGCGGCGGGGTGTGGGTGCGGGGGAAGAGGCGCGCGAGAAGGGCGCGGAAGACATTGGCGGTGCGGGTCATGGCATCCGTCTCCTGGCCGGCTGGCCTGGAAAGGGGGGGAGGGAAGGCGAGGGCAGGGCGGTCAGCGCCGACAGCGCCCGGCCATTCGGATTGCCGGCACCATCGGGAGGCTCCGTGTGGGGCGGTTGGACATGCCCCATGATCGGGCGTGGAAACCTCTGTGGTCAACGAAATGGAACGATCGTTTTTTGTGCTTTATAGGGGATGATCCTTTCGTCCGGCGTGGGATCGGCGATGGACGCCACCCCGCCGCGGCGTGATAACCCCGGGCATGGCCGCCCCATCCGAAGCCCCCGCTAACCCTCCCCGTGGCCGCCTCTATGGCAGCGTGCTCGACGCGGTCGGAGCCACCCCGCTGGTCCGCCTGCCCCGGCTTGAGGCATCGGAAGGGCTGGCGGCGCGGCTCGCGCTGAAGCTGGAATTCTTCAATCCGCTGGCCTCGGTGAAGGACCGCATCGGCCTCGCCATGGTGGAGGAGGCCGAGCGTGCCGGCCTCATCCGCCCCGGGGAATCCACGCTGGTCGAGCCGACATCCGGCAATACCGGCATCGCGCTCGCCTTCGTGGCCGCGGCCAAGGGGTACCGGCTGATTGTGGTGATGCCGGACGGCGCCAGCGAGGAGCGCCGCAAGATGATGGCCCTGCTGGGCGCCGAGCTGGTGCTGACGCCGGCCAAGCGCGGCATGGCCGGGGCGATCGAGCGGGCGGAGGCGATCATCGCCTCCACCCCCGGCGCGTGGATGCCCCGGCAGTTCGACAACCCCGCCAATCCCGCCATCCATGAGCGCACGACGGCCGAGGAGATCTGGGCGGATACGGGCGGGGAGGTGGATGCGGTGGTGGGCGGCGTCGGCACCGGCGGCACGCTGACCGGCATCGCTCGCGCGCTGAAGCCACGGCGGCCGGGGCTGCGGATTGTCGCCGTGGAGCCTGCCGAATCGGCCGTTCTGTCGGGTGACGAGGCGGGGCCGCATGACATCCAGGGCATCGGCGCGGGCTTCCGCCCGAAGGTGCTGGAACTGGAGCGGATGGACGCCGTTATGCGCGTCTCCGAGCGCGAGGCGCTGGCCGCCGCCCGCCGCTGCGCGCGCGAGGAAGGCATCCCGATCGGCCTCTCCTCCGGCGCCGTGCTGCACGCGGCGCTGCAGGTGGCGCGCGAGCCGGAGATGGAGGGGAAGCTGGTGGTCGGCATCGCCGCCAGCTTTGCCGAACGTTACCTCTCGACGGAGCTCTTCGCCGGGCTCTGATGGCCCGATAACGGAGTGACCGTGTGCCCAGTCTGCGCGCCTGGATGATGATGGCGCTGATCCGCGCCACCCGCATGAAGGACCACGCGCGCAACACGCGCCGCTTTCCGGACAAGGTGCGTGCCATCCAGGCCCGCGGGCCCGCCCAGCCCGGCCGGGCGCGGGAAAGGCGGCTGCTGATCACGCGCGAGAGCTTCGGCGGGTATGGCGTGTTCACCGTGGCACCGCGCCAAGGCGCCACCCGTCACCACATCCTCTACCTGCATGGTGGCGCCTATGTGTTCGACCTGCTGCATGTGCATTGGCGCGTGGTGGATGCGCTGGTGGCGCGCACCGGGGCGACCGTGACCATTCCGCTCTATCCGCTCGCCCCACGGTACGAAGCGCGGGACACGCTGGGGATGGTGCACCCGCTCTTCACCGCGCTGGCCGCGCGGTACGGGGCGGAGAACATCACGGTCGCTGGTGATTCCGCCGGCGGCGGCATGGCATTGGCCTTGGCGCAGATCATCCGCGATGCGGGGGAAGCCCTTCCTGCGGGGCTGGTGATGTTCTCGCCCTGGCTAGATGTCGCCACCGACCATCCGCGCCTTCTGGAGATCGAGCACCGAGACCCGATGCTCGCCTCGCCCGCGGCGCGGCTGGCGGGACAGTGGTATGCGCGCGACCTGCCGCCCGACGATCCGCGCGTGAGCCCGCTCTACGGCTCACTGGCCGGGCTGCCGCCGATGATCGTCTTCACTGGCACGCGGGACATGCTGAACGCCGATGCGCGCCGCCTGCGGGAGACGGCGGAGGAAGCAGGGGCTAACCTTCTCTTCCGCGAATATGACGGCCTGTTCCATGTCTGGATCTGCCTGCCAGTGCCCGAGGCGCGGCAGGCCCTGGACGAGGCCGCCGCCTTCATCGCGGCGCCCCTTTCCTGATGGCTTTTGGTTCTGGGCTGTGGGTCTGTCCCGGGGAGAGGAAGAAGGAATTCTTCCTCTCCCCGGACCCCTCACCATCATCTTCTTTTAGAAGTTTGGAATCACTCGGCTGACGGTGCGCCTGAGGTCTAAGACCTCAGGCGGCTGCAAAGGCAGGACGGGCACCCTCACAACCAGAGATCCCTTCGATCAGGGTATCCACGGCAGTCAGACGGGGTTCCAAGGGCCTCAGGCCCTTGGCGGGCGAGGGCGGAGCCCTCAACAGGAAGCCCAGAAAAGCCGGGCCCCCGTGCGACGCCATGAAGCCTCGCCTCCGCATGCACGCCTTCCCCGGCCGGCATCGTCAGGTGGCGGGCCGCTTCGCCAGCGCGAGGCCGATGCCGAGCGCGACCATCGCGGCCCCCGAGGCCTCCCGGATGCGGCGGACCAAGGCGGGGCGCGCCGCGGCCCCCTCCCGGATACCGCCGGCCGCGAAGGCGACGACGGTGTCGGCCAGCGTGTTGAGCGCGACCGACACGGTGCCGAGCACCACGAATTGCAGGGCCACCTCGCCCCGGGCCGGGTCGACGAACTGCGGCACGAAGGCCAGGAAGAAGGCCGCTGTCTTCGGGTTCAGTGCCTCGACCAGCACGCCCTCCCGAAAGGCCCGCCTGGGCCCGACCGGCGGCTCAGCGAGCCCGCCACCCAGGGCCAGGGCAGCATCCCGGCGCGCGGATTGCACGGTGCGGAAGCCGATCCAGATGAGATAGGCAGAGCCGATCAGCTTGAGCGCGGTGAACAGTTCCGCGCTGGCCAGCACGATGGCGGAAACGCCCAGGCCGCCGGCGAGGACATGGACCATTCCGCCGAGCCCCGTACCGAAGCTGGAGGCCACGCCTTCGGCCCGCCCGCCCGCCCGCCAGCGTGCGAGCCGCGACATAGAAGATGCCCGGCCCGGGCGTGATGGCGAGCAGCAGGGCCGCGGCGAAGTACAACGCCAGTTGCGCGATGTCCGGCATGTTCCCTCCCCCTCCGGTCAGCCCGGGATCAGCGCGGCCACGGCGCGATCGGAGGCGCGATTGCTGGAGGAGAGGCCGGCCGCCACGCCGGCGCGGTCCTCGGCGCTCCGGTTCTGGCTCATCTTCCGCTTGCCATCGATCCGCGTGATCGGCATCCGCAGGCCCACGATTCCCCGGAGCTGCGCGCGGATGAAGGCGTCCGGCGCATCCGTCACGGCCCAGGGTTCGGCGCGGGCGCTCTCATGCACGCGCGTCAGGCGGCTGACGACCTCGAGCAGGCGGTCCGCATCCTCGAAGAACTCGGCCGGGCCATAGGCATGGACGGCGACGTAGTTCCAGGTGGGCACCACCTTCCCGTGCTCCTGCTTGGACGGATACCAGGAGGGGCTGACATAGGCCTCCGGCCCCATGAACAGGGCCATGGCATCGCCTGCCGGCGACAGCTTCCATTGCGGGTTCACCCGCGCCAGATGGCCATAGAGAGTGCCATGGGGCCCCTCCTCCGGCGCAAGGAAGAGCGGGAGCGGCGTGGCGACCAGCCCCCCTTCCGTGGCGGTGACGAGGTTCGCCAGACGCGCCTCGCGTATCACGGCATGTAGGCTCGGCAGGTCGTCCTCGCGGAAGGCGGGCGGGACATACATCGGCGCGTCTCCTCGGCTGCCCTGGACCTTGTCCCGGAGCTGGCCCAGAAGGAACGTCCAGTTTCCGACCAAATCTCCGGACCAGTTTGCCGCCATGGCATCGGACGACGTCCCGCGCAGGCGGATCACCCACCGGATTGGCGAGACGATCAAGGGCCAGATCGCATCCGGCCTGCTGGCTCCCGGCGCGCGGCTGCCCTCCACCCGGTCGTTGGCGGTGGAATGGGGCGTTTCGCGGACGACGGTGACGGCGGCTTATGAGCAGCTGATCGCGGAAGGATACCTGGAGACACGGCAGGGCGCCCCGACGCAGGTGGCAAGGGGACTGCCCCCCGCGGCCGGGAGGCCTGACCAGACTGGGCCGGCCGCGTGCCCCGACCGCCTCTCCGCCCATGGGCAGCGCCTGAGGGAGTTCGTTCTTCCTCCCACGCCGGACACCGGCCCGCTGCTGGCCGACTTCCGCTACGGGGACCTCGCCGCCGGGGACTTCCCCATGCTGGCCTGGAGGAAGGCAGCCGGCGCCGCCCTGCTGCGCCGCAAGGCGCGGCTCCGCTACGAGGAGCCAAGCGGCTCCTCCGGGCTCCGCGCGGCCCTTCAGGGCTATCTTTGGCGGGCGCGCGGGCTGCGTTGCGATGCCGGGCAGATCATCGTCGTCAACGGCTCGCAGCAGGGGCTGGACCTCTGTGCGCGCCTGCTCATCGACCCCGGTGAGCGGGCCGTGATGGAGGACCCGGGCTACAACCTCGCGCGCCAGGTCCTCCTCGCCGCCGGGGCCGAGATCGTGCCGGTCCCCGTGGACGAGGAAGGCATGCGGACCGACGGCCTGCCCCTGGCGCGGCTGGCCTATGTGACCCCGTCCCACCAATTCCCGCTGGGCAGCGTCATGTCCGCGGCGCGCCGCAGGGAGCTGCTGGCCTGGGCGCGGCACGGGGGCGCCTATGTCATCGAGGACGACTACGACAGCGAGTACCGCTTCGACATCGCCCCGGTCCCTCCGCTGCAGGCGCTCGATCAGGCCGCGCGGGTCATCTATCTCGGCACGGTCTCGAAGACCCTCTCGCCCACCCTGCGCCTCGGCTATCTCGTCGTGCCGCCGGCCCTGTCCTCGACCTTCGCCAAGGCGAAGCGGCTGGCCGACAGGCAGACGCCCAGCCTGGAGCAGGAGGCCCTGGCGGGCCTGATCGAGGGCGGCGCCTATGAGCGGCATGTCCGCCGCGCCCGCCGCCGGAATGGCGAACGGCGCGCCGCCCTGCTCGCGGCACTCTCGGCCAGGCTGGGCGATGCGGTGACGGTGGTCGGCGCCGATGCCGGGCTGCACGTCGTCGCCTGGCTGAATCGGGTGCCCCGGGCGCGGGAGGACGCGCTGGTGGCCAGGGCCCTTGCGGCGGGGATCGGCGTCTACCCCATCGGCCCACTCTACGCGCCTGCCCCGGACATCGCGCCGCCCGAAACGGCCGGGCTGGTCATGGGATATGCCAGCCTCGACGAGCAGGCCATCGACCGGGGCGTGCGAAAGCTCGCGGAGGCGCTCGAGGCGTTCTGCGTGGAAGGCGACGAAGGGCGCCGGTGATCCGGCCAGCGGCTTCGCCCGGCGCGGGCACCACCGGCAGGCAGCGCTCCCGCCTCCCCTGCCTCAGGCCGTCCGCCCGCCATCCACCGGCAGCAGGATGCCGGTGATGAAGGAGGAGGAATCCTCCGCCAGCCAGACGCAGGCATTGGCGATATCCGCCGGGGTGGAGAGGCGCCCGATCGGGATGGTGGCCAGGAATCGCTGCCGGTTCTCCGGCGTGTCCTCCACCCCCATGAAGGCCGAGGTCAGCCCCGTGACCCCCATCACCGGGCAGATGGCGTTCACGCGCACATTGTCCTTCGCCCATTCCTGGGCGAGCGACTGGGTGAAGACATTCGCCGCCCCCTTTGTGCCGTTGTACCAGGTCAGCCCGGGCCGGGGCCGCAGCCCGGCGGTGGAGGAGATGGTGATGAAGCTCCCCCCGCCGCGCGCCAGCAGCGCCGGAAAGGCCGACTTCGCCATCAGGAAGAGTGACTTCACGTTAATGGCGAAAACCTTGTCGAACTCCTCCTCCGACACGTCGAGGGAGGGCTGGTTCCGGTAGGTCCAGCCGGCATTGTTCACCACCACGTCCAGCCCGCCGAAGGCCGAGACCGTGCCCTCCACCATCGCGGCCACATCCGCGGCGCGGGAGACATCCCCGCCCAGCGCCACGCCGCCGATCTCCCCGGCCACGCGCCTGGCACCGTCCAGGTTCAGGTCGGCCACCGCCACCTTCGCGCCCTGCGCGGCATAGGCTCGCGCGATCCCCTCGCCGAAGCCCGAGGCCGCCCCCGTGACGAGCGCGACTTTGCCCTGAAGGCGCATGATTCCCTGTCCCTGGACGTTCGCCCGGCAGTCTGGAAAGCACGGCGTGGCCGGTCAATCTGTGGCTGGTCAATCTGTGGCTGGTCAATCTCCGGCCCGGGACCGCGGCGCCGCGGCACGACGAGGGGGAGGCGGCCGTGCTGGGACGGATCAAGGACTGGGCCCGGGCACTCCGGCGCGACGTCCATGCCCTCTTCCTCGTGGCACGCGACCCGCGCACGCCCTGGCGTGCCAAGGCCTTGGCCCTGGCGATCGCCGCCTACGCCCTCAGCCCCATCGACCTCATCCCCGACTTCATCCCCGTCCTCGGCTATCTGGACGAGGTCATCCTCCTCCCCCTCGCCATCGCCCTGGCCATCCGCATGATCCCGCCGGCTGTCATGGAGGAGCACCGCGCCACCGCCCGGGTCGCGGCGGAACGCCCGGTCAGCCGGGCGGGCGCGGCCCTCATCATGGCCCTCTGGCTCGCAGCCCTGATCCTGCCGGTCCTCTGGCTCTGGCCCGAACCGGCGCGCTAGGGCGCAGCACCTGGTCGGAATGCTTGCCCGGGATGCTTGCCCAGAATGCTTGCTCCGGGCGCCCCCCTCCGCTAAAGGCGCGCACTTCGCGCTTCCGGTCGGCATCGGCGGCGCCACACGCTTATGGAACCCGCCCGATGAAGTCCGACATCCACCCCGACTACCACGAGATCACGGTCATCATGACCGACGGCACCACCTACAAGACCCGCTCCTGCATGGGTAAGGACGGTGACACGCTGCGCCTGGACATCGACCCCAAGTCCCACCCGGCCTGGACCGGCGTGCAGCGCATCGTCGACACGGGCGGGCAGATCGCGAAGTTCAACAAGAAGTTCGCCGGCATCGGCGCCCGCAAGGGCTGATCCGCATCCCGCGCAAGGCGGGATTGCATCTGATGCATATCGGAAGGGGCCTCGGCGCTTGAAGCGCCGGGGCCCTTTTCCCATTTCTGGCCTGTCGGCGGCGCCCGGATGGGGCCGCGGATGTGAGGCGAACCGGATGCACGGCCCAATCGGGGGTGCTCCCACCGGGGAACCTTGCCACGCCCACCGATCAAACCTTGCTCTCGCAGGAGGTTTCTCGTGAACGCTCTCGACCTCTCTCCCCTGTTTCGCACCGCCATCGGCTTCGACCGGCTGGCCCGGCTGATGGACACGGCCCGCGCGGCCGATGCCCCGTCCTACCCGCCCTACAACATCGAGCGCACGGCGGATGACGCCTACACGCTGACCATGGCGGTGGCCGGCTTCGGCCAGGACGACATCGAGATCACCGCCCAGGACAACGTGCTCCTCGTCTCCGGCAAGGCCCCGCAGCCTTCCGATGACAGCCGTTTCCTGCATCGCGGGATCGCCGGCCGCGCCTTCGAGCGCCGCTTCGTCCTCGCGGACCATATCCGCGTGGAGGGCGCCAGCCTCGAGAACGGCCTTCTCCATGTCGCCCTGAAGCGCGAAGTGCCCGAGGCCCTGAAGCCCCGCCGCATCGCGATCGCCGGCGGCCGCCCGCAGCAGCCCGCCATTGAGGGCCGCGTCGAGGCGGCGAACACCCAGGAAGGCCAGACGCAGGCAGCTTGACCGCCAGGGCTTGCTCTCCCCTTCCGGGGAATCGCAGGAACAGGGGCCGGCGGAGCGATCCGCCGGCCTTTTCCTTGTCAGGGCTTGCGGAAGAAGGCCTCCGCCGCCGCCCGCTGGGCACCCCGGGCCGCGATGGCCGCCTCCGCCCGCTCGATTTCGGCCCGGAGTGTGGCGATGTAGTCCCGCAGTGCCTCTTCGGACCATTCGGCCAGCGCTGCCGGGGTGAACCCGGAGCCCGGCCGGCGCCTTTCCTCTTCCTCGAACATCATCACGATCTCCTTCCGGCTTTGACCGCCCCCATCCCCCTCTCTATATCCGCACGCAACAGCCCAGGGGGCCCGCCGGCTCCCGACGACCGCGCTTCGAGGGTCGCCCCCTTGGTCGCCCCCCTTGGTCGCCATGAGGTTCTCGCCATGCCCACGCCCCTGATGCCCAAGGCCACCGCCGTGTGGCTGATCGACAAGACCTCCCTCACCTTCGATCAGGTGGCGGACTTCGTCGGCATGCACCCGCTCGAGGTCCAGGCTATCGCCGATGGCGAGGTGGCCCAGGGAATCGTCGGCTACGACCCGGTGGCCAATGCCCAGCTCACCCGTGAGGAGATCGCCCGCTGCGAGGCGGACCCGAGCGCCCGGCTGGTGATGATGGAAAGCCACCTCCCCCAGCCCAAGGTCCGCGGCAAGGGCGCGCGCTACACCCCCGTGGCCAAGCGCAACGACCGGCCGGACGGCATCGCCTGGCTGCTCCGCAACTACCCGCAGCTGACCGACGCCCAGGTGGCGAAGCTCCTCGGCACCACCAAGGAGACCATCGCCAAGGTGCGCGACCGCAGCCACTGGAACTCGGCCAACATCAAGCCGCGCGACCCTGTGATCCTCGGCCTGTGCAGCCAGTCGGACCTGAACGCCCTCATCATCTCCATCGGCGCCGAGCCCGCCCCGACGGTGGTCGAGGACGACGCGGCCTGAGGCCAGGCGGCGCGGCGAAAGCCTTCCAGCAGAAAGGGCGGGCCCCGCCGGGGCCCGCCCTTTCCTTTACCGGGAACGCAATCGGTTCACTGCGGCCGGCTGCGTTGCGCCTCGAAGCGCTCCATCTCTTCCTTGAGCCGCAGCTTTTCCCGCTTCAGGCGAGCCAGTTCGAGACTGTCCGGCATGGGTCGGGCGTCCTCCTGAAGGATACGCAGGTCCAGTGCCTGATGACGGTCCTTGAGCGACTGCAGCCGGTGCGGGTTCAGCATACGCGTGATCCTCTTCCCTAGCGTTTCGTACGACTCGGTCTTGCGTGGCGGCCTGTCACCACCGCGCAGGAGATGATATGGCAAGGACCAGCCTGGGCGCGACCCTTCTCACGCCCTTATCAACCCGCCCCGCCGCCCGCCGGAGAGGGGCTTCCCGACCCATCCGGGGGATCATGCTGGCCGAACGCGACAGCCTCCTGCGCCGCCTCCACGAGCTGCGGAGCGAGCACCGGGACCTCGACACCGTCATCGCGCGTCTCGAGGACAGCCGCCACGACCAGCTCCAGCTCCAGCGCCTGAAGAAGCGCAAGCTGAAGCTGAAGGACGAGATCGCCTGGCTGGAGAGCCGCCTGGTGCCGGATATCATCGCATGAGTGAGACCCTGGGCGGCTCCGCCCCCCTCGTCGGCATCATCATGGGCTCGCGCTCCGACTGGGAGACGATGCGCCATGCCTCGGAGATGCTGCAGGGGCTGGATGTCCCGCATGAATGCCGCGTCGTCTCGGCCCACCGCACCCCCCGCCGCATGGTGGACTATGCCGAGCGCGCGGTCGCGCGCGGGCTGAAGGTCATCATCGCCGGCGCGGGTGGCGCGGCTCACCTGCCAGGCATGACCGCGAGCATGACCCGCCTGCCCGTCCTCGGCGTCCCGGTCGAGAGCCATGCCCTCAAGGGCCAGGACTCCCTCCTCTCCATCGTGCAGATGCCGGCGGGCATCCCGGTGGGCACGCTGGCCATTGGACGCGCCGGCGCGGTGAACGCCGCCCTCATGGCCGCCGCCATCCTCGCCCTCTCCGACCCCGCCCTGGCCGAGCGCCTGGACGCGCATCGCGTGGCCCAGAGCGAGGGCGTGGCGGAGACCCCGGAGTGAGCGGCACGGCCAACGATCCCGGCCCCCTCCCCCCGGGCTCGACCATCGGCATCCTCGGCGGCGGCCAGCTCGGCCGCATGACGGCGCTGGCCGCGGCGCGGCTGGGCTACCGCTGCCATGTCTACTCCCCCACCGCGGACGAGCCCGGTACACAGGTCGTCGCGACGAGCACCATCGCCCCCTATGAGGACGAGGAGGCGCTCGGCCGCTTCGCCCGCTCGGTGGATGTGGTGACCTTCGAATTCGAGAATGTCCCCGCGGCCACGCTGGACCGCCTGGCCGCCCTCGTCCCCTGCCGGCCGGGCACCCGCGCCCTGTCCATCTGCCAGGACCGGCTGCTGGAGAAGGCCTTCCTGGAGAAGGCCGGCGTCCCCGTCGCGCCCTGGGCCCCGGTGCATTCGGCCGCCGATCTTCCCGCCGCCCTGGGGAAGGTCGGCCTCCCCGCCGTGCTTAAGACCACGCGCCTCGGCTATGACGGCCGCGGCCAGGCGGTGGTGCGCACGGCCGATGAGGCGGAGGCCGCCCTCGCCCGCCTCTCCCCCCACCCGCTGATCGCGGAGGCCTTCGTTCCCTTCGCGGCCGAGATCTCGGCGGTCGCCGCCCGCGCCGTGGACGGCACCACCGCGACCTATGACGCGGTGGAGAACCGGCACGCCCACCACATCCTGGACCTCTCCTTCGCCCCCGCGCGCCTGCCGCCCGAGGCCGCTGCCGCGGCCCGGCGCCACGCCGCGGCGGTTGCGGAAGCGCTGGAGCTGGTCGGCGTGCTCGCGGTCGAGCTCTTCCTCCTCCCCGACGGCACGCTGCTCGGCAACGAGATCGCGCCCCGGCCGCATAATTCCGGCCATTGGACCATCGATGCCTGCCAGGCCAGCCAGTTCGACCAGCATGCGCGGGCCGTGGCCGGGCTGCCCCTCGGCCCCACCACCCGGCACGCGGATGCGGTGATGCGGAACCTCATCGGGCCCGAGGGCATGGCGCGCTGGCCCGGCCTCGCCGCCGATCCCACCACCTCCATCCATCTCTATGGCAAGGCGGAGGCCCGCCCGGGCCGCAAGATGGGGCACGCTACCCGGCTTTTTCCCCTCGGTTCGCTTTCCACGACGCCCGACCGCGACCTGCTCAACCATCTGTGACCGAAATGCCAGGGGGTGCTGTGGCGCATCCGCCACAGCGCCCCGAAACCCTGTCGCCACACGGCGCGGCACGATGCGCCGGCCCCCTGCCAGTGATAGATACAGTGAACGCCGCGCCGGAATCGGGGATCTCCCGGAGCCCGCGCAGCGCGCCCCTGGTGGATCGGGAGTTCACATCATGAGCCTGAAGAAGGCCCTTCTGGCCGCGACGATCCTGTCGCTGCCGCTCGCCGCGCAGGCCCAGCCTGTCACCGGCCTCTACATCGCCGCCGGCGCCGGCGTGAACTGGCTGCAGGACTCGAAGGCCCCCCTGACGGGCGCCGCGGGCGCTGCGGTTGGTAACGGCGGCCGTACCAACACCTCCTTCGAGCATGGCTGGGTCGGCGTCGGCAGCCTCGGCTACGGCTTCGGCAACGGTCTGCGCCTCGAGGTCGAGGGTAACTACCGCGACAACGACGTGTCCGACTTCCGCTACGGCGGCACCACCCCGCGCTTCCAGCAGGGCCGCGCCCGTAGCTACGGCGCCATGGGCAACGTGCTGTTCGACTTCGCCATCCCGGGCGTGCCCGTGATGCCGTATGTCGGCGGTGGCGTCGGCTATGTGTGGCACGAGTATGACGGCGTGTCCGGCGTCAACTACGTCGCCGGTGGCGATCGTCGCCTGACGATCGACGACACCGACGGCCAGTTCGCCTACCAGGGCATCGCCGGCGTGGCCTTCAACCTCGGCGTCCCGGGCCTGGCCCTGACCGCCGAGTACCGCTTCCTCGGCACGCTCTCGCCGGACCTGAACGCCACCTACACCACCCGTACGGCGGCTCAGGTTGCTGGCGGCACCTCCACGGTGACGCGCGGCAAGGTTGAGGTCGACAACTACAACCACTCCGTGCTGGTCGGCCTGCGCTACGCCTTCAACGCGCCGCGCCCCGCTCCGGTCGCCGTCGCTGCCCCGGCTCCGGCCGCGGCTCCGGCTCCGGCCCGCACCTACCTCGTGTTCTTCGACTTCGACCGCGCTGACCTGACGGACCGCGCCCGCCAGATCATCGCCGAGGCCGCCCAGGCCGTGACGTCGACCGGCACGACCCGCATCGAGGTGGCGGGCCATGCCGACCGCTCGGGCACCCCGCAGTACAACCAGCGCCTCTCCATGCGCCGGGCCGAGGCGGTGGCCGCCGAGCTGTCGCGCCGTGGCATCGCCCGCAA